>JAHHGV010000015.1 GCA_019359695.1 Brasilonema angustatum HA4187-MV1 | reverse complement strand
TGTTTACTATCGCAAGGCTTGTAGTGTATACTAGCTTTCAAACTATAGTATTTTCAAGGTTCGTCGCCCTCGGCGGTGACTTGTTTTTGTGTCCGCGCTTCAGGCACTTATTCAATATAGCGAACCCGCTCTTGCCTGTCAACTATTTTCTGAAACTTTTTTTGAGAATTTTTTGCTGTCTTCTGGAAAGTATATATAGCAAGCACTGTAGGCTATAGTAATTCTGGAAGTTGAGAAGGGAACAATAAAACTATGAGTCATTTTGGTGTTTTGCCACCCAGGCTTGTTTTAGATAGGTTGTTGCACGATTGGTTGTTGGAAGATATCGGTCGGGGCGATCGCACAACCCAAGCCTTGATAACTAAGGAAGTACGACAAGCGAAGTGGATGGCGAAAGCATCTGGAGTTATAGCAGGTTTACCAATCGCGGCAAGAGTGTTTCAACTTTTAGATGAAAAAGTTAGCTTTATTCCTGTTGTAGCTGAGGGTAGTTCTTGTGAGGTGGGAGAAGTGGTGGCCCAAATCGATGGTCCGCTAGATGCCCTCCTGATGGGAGAACGCGTTGCTCTCAATATAGTTATGCGACTCAGTGGCGTCGCCAAGCTCACCCAAAACTATGTAGAGCAAATTGCTGATTTACCTGCAAAACTGGTGGACACGCGCAAAACCACTCCTGGGTTAAGGTTGTTGGAAAAGTACGCAACTACAGTAGGAGGGGCAGTCAATCACCGAATGGGATTAGATGATGCAGTTATGATTAAGGATAATCACATCGCAGCTGCTGGGGGAATTGGGAAGGCTATTGTTCAAATTCGCTCCTCAATTCCTTATCCCTTAACTATAGAAGTAGAAACGGAAAGTTTAGAGCAGGTACAAGAAGCTTTGCAGCATCGATCTGACATTATCATGTTGGACAATATGCCTGTTGATTTGATGCGTCAGGCTGTGGACATAATTCGTCAACACGATAGTCACGTTAAAATTGAAGCTTCTGGCAACATTACTTTAGACACTATTCGTGCTGTTGCTGAGACAGGAGTGGATTACATTTCTAGTAGTGCACCAATTACGAAATCCTCTTGGTTAGATTTAAGTATGAGGATTGAATGATTATCCGGTTGGCTCAAAGCATTGCAGTTTCAGCAAAAACCAGAATCACCAGGCAAGTCATTTTGTAGCAAGAGCACTCAGCAAGGTTAGTTTTTCGCACAAGCGCACCAGAAAGCAGCTAGATTATTATTCGTACAGATGAACCATTAGCTCAAGTTGTCGTTCCAGATAATTAAAAATTAACTATAGGAACTCTACGAGGAATCATTAGAGATAATGGTTTGATTATGGAAGAATTTGTATGTTTGTTGATAAATAAAAATTTCTGACAGGTTATCATAACTAAAAAAATAAATATGAAGGATACACAAGAACAGCTAAAACTTAAGTTACAGGAAGCTTTGGATGCAGCTTTTGGCAGTGATTACAGTAAGGTAGATCCAGTCTTGGTTGCTGCGAGCAATCCTAAATTTGGTGATTATCAAGCAAACGTAGCTTTAGCGCTAGCAAAGCAATTGGGACAGCAACCAAGGGCGATCGCACAACAAATTGTTGATAAACTTGATGTATCTGATATTTGCAAGCCACCAGAAGTTGCTGGTCCTGGCTTTATCAATTTGAAGCTAAAAACAGAATACCTAGAAGCACAACTCAAGGCAATTCAAGGAGATCCAAGGTTAGGAGTCGCACAAACTAACAATCCCAAGCGAGTTATTGTAGATTACCCCAGCCCAAACATCGCCAAAGAAATGCACGTAGGACATTTACGTCCAGCAGTGATTGGAGATTGTCTGTCTCGAATTGTAGAATTTGTTGGTCATAAAGTCGAGCGGATTAGCCATGTCGGAGATTGGGGAACGCCATTTGGAATGCTTATCGCTTATTTAGAAGAAGCGTACCCAGAAGCTTTAACCACTACTGAAACTTTAAATTTGGGTGACTTATCTTCATTTTACCGTCAAGCAAAGGCACGATTTGATGCAGATGCAAATTTCCAACAAGCAGCACGTCAGGCTGTGGTAAAACTACAGGCAGGAGATCAAAAGACACTACTAGCATGGAAGATAGTTTGTCAACTCTCCAGTCGAGCCTACCAAGTTATTTACGACTTATTGGAAATTGCTCCTTTTGTTGAACGAGGTGAATCGTTTTATAATGCTTTACTGCCTGAAGTCGTAGAGGAATTAGATAAAAAAGGTCTGCTAGTGGAAAATCAGGGTGCAAAGTGCGTTTTTTTGGAAGGCTTTACTAACAGGGAAGGTGAGCCTTTACCCTTGATTGTGCAAAAATCAGATGGAGGATATAACTACGCTGCTACAGATTTAGCGACAATTCGCTATCGAGTACAAGTAGATAAAGTGCAGCGGGTGATTTACCCAGTTGGTATAGAACAAATAAATCACTTCGCTCAGATTTTTCAGGTAGGAAGAAAGGCAGGCTGGATTACAGACGATGTAGAATTTGTGCATGCCCCATTTGGGTTGGTGCTAGGGGAAAATGGTCAAAAATTGAAAACTCGTTCTGGGGAAGCTGTGCGGTTGGGAGATTTATTAAATGGTGCGATCGCCCACGCCCGTGCAGATATAGAAAACAGAATAAAAGAAGAAGCGCGTCAAGAAACTGAAGAGTTTGTCAGCAATCTTGCACAGGTGATTGGCGTTAGTGCGGTTAAATACGCCGACTTAAGCCAAAATCGTACCAGCAACTACATTTTTAGCTACGACAAAATGCTAGCGCTTAAAGGCAACACTGCACCATATATGGTTTATGCTTATGTTAGAACTCAGGGCATTAGTCGTGAAGGTAATATTGATTTTGAAAAACTGGGAGCAGACGCTCCAATTGTTCTGCGGCAAGAAACAGAGTTAACTCTGGCGAAGCACTTGTTACAACTTGATGAAATTATCAGTGAAGTCGAAAAAGATTTACTACCAAATCGCTTGTGCGAGTATTTGTATCAACTGAGTGATAAGTTTAATAAGTTCTACGAAAATTGCCCTGTTCTCAAAGCCGAAGAACCTGTGCGGACATCGCGCCTAATACTGTGTGATTTAACGGCTAGAGCTCTGAAGTTGGGACTTTCATTGCTGGGAATCAGGGTTGTGGAAAGAATGTAGGTGGACTGAGTGCGATCGCTCTTTTTCTCCCCCCTATTCCCTTTTTCCACTCATTTGTGCAACAGTGGCTTTGTTGTTACACCTATGTATCTTGAAACAAAATTCTAAAACCCTCTTGAGCAAAATGCCTATCGTGGGTCAATACATCGATAATTCCTAATTGCTTCATCGTTTGCATAGAAATACAGTCTGTAAGGCTGTATTCTTTGTCAAGACGACTTTCGTACAACTCCAAACCCTGTAAAAAAGATTCACGAGTTTGTTGCATCACCTGAATATTAGGATTAGCAATGATATCTTTAATTAATTGAACGTTGCGTTGTCGCATTCGGTTTCCATAAGTGCACAGGAAGTTCAGCACTTCAGTCAAAACTTCATCTGTGGTCACAATTTGAACCAGTTCTAAGGTTCTGGTCATCTCTATCGCTTTTCCATGCCAATTATCTCTTGAATTTATTAATGCTACCCAATAGAAAGTATCTGCAAAAACAAGCTTCATTAGAATTTTTTCGGTGTTCCATAAAGATAATGGTCATGTTGTTCAGCTGCATCCGTCGGGAGTTGGCTTAGCTCCTCATCGCTCATATAATTTGTAAAACTTTCAACCATTTTTAGTATAGATTCACCTGTATTATTGTTTGAAGCATCAGCTTTTTTCATATAAATAGTGATTGCTTCTTGAAGTCGTGCAAACGCACTATCAAGAGAATTATCCTGAAATTGATATTCTTCTAGTTCCGGACAAGATATAAGGTATCCTGACTCGTTCTTTTCAATCACTATATTAACTTTCTCTGAGGACATTTTATTTGGCTCCTATTTTATCCGTTTAATATTGTTTGTTAATTATTTATTGCGCCAAAGATTCGCCCACTCTTTTACGATTTTCCTCCTTTCCTGGATAGGGTTGAGTTGTTTTTAATGCACCGTAAAATTCGCTAAGTCTTTTTTTGGGATTTGTATCAACTTTTTGAGTACGGAATTTGATAAATTCAATAAAATCAGCTACAAGTTCAAATTGTTCTTCACTAAGCTTGTCTATTTCTTGTTTAAGACTTTCTTTCGTTGTCATTGTTTTCTGGCTAGTTGCGTTTTCAGATTGTGTGAATATTTTAATTTTACATTTCTGCTTCTTCCACTGCGCCTAAAGCTTTGAGTGTAGCTTTCTCGGCTTCGGTTAAACCTTTAACGCCTGTGATATTCATATGCTCATATGGTCTATCTATCAGAGTTTTTAGGCACTCACCCGTGTTAACATCCCAAAGCTTTATTGTTTCATCCCAACTCCCACTTACAAGAGTTTGACCATTCGTGCTGAAAATGACTGAATTTACCCAATGTGTGTGTCCCTGCAAAATTTTCAGGCATTTCCCACTGTGAATATCCCATAATCTGACTGTTTTATCGTTACTTGCACTGGCAAAAGTCTTACCATCAGGACTAAAAGCAACGGAGGGTATCCAACTGGTATGTCCTTGCAAGGTAATTAGGCATTCACCACTGTGGATATCCCATAGCTTTACCATTTGGTCTTCACCACCAGTGGCTAAGGTTTTACCATCAGGGCTGATTGCTACTGAATTATTCCTAATGGTATGTCCTTGTAAGGTTTTGAGACACTCTCCTGTGTGGATGTCCCATAGCTTCACTGTTTTGTCATAACTTCCACTAGCTAAAAATTTACTGTTAGGACTGAATGCTACTGACCATAACCAGTCGGTATGTCCTTGCAAAGTTTTGAGACATTCTCCAGTATGGATATCCCATAGCTTTATTGTTCTGTCTGCACTGCCACTAGCTAGGGTTGTACCGTCAGGACTGAAAGCCACTGAATTTACGCATCTTCTAGATCCCTGCAAAGTTTTCAGGCATTTTCCTGTGCGGATATCCCATAGCTTTATTGTTTGGTCATAACCGCTACTGGCTAGGATTCTACCATCAGGACTGATTGCTACTGAATTTACTCGACTGGTATGTCCCTGCAAGGTTTTCAGGCATTCTCCTGTAGTCGTATCCCAAAGCTTTACTGTTGGGTCTTCACTGCTACTGGCTATGGTTGTACTATCTGAACTTATTGCTATTGACCTTATCGGACAAATAATACCCTGTAAGGTTTTCAAACATTCACCAGTGTTGATACTCCATTGCTTCACTGTTTGGTCATCGCTACCACTAATTAGAGTTGCACCGTCAGGACTGAATGTTACTGACCGTACCCAGTTGGTATGTCCCTGTAAAGTTTTTAAACACTCTCCAGTATGAATATTCCACAGCTTCACTGTTTTGTCATAACTGACACTAGCTAAGGTTGTACCATCAGGACTGATTGCTACTGAATTTACTCGACTGGTATGCCCCTGCAAAGTTTTCAGACATTCTCCTGTGCGGATATCCCAAAGCTTGACTGTTTGGTCATCACTGCTACTGGCTAAGGTTGTACCATCTGAACTTATTGCTACTGATCGTACCCAGTTGGTATGTCCCTGCAAGGTTTTGAAACATTCTCCTGTGCGGATATCCCAAAGCTTAACTGTTTGGTCATCACTGCTACTAGCTAAGGTTGTACCATCAGCACTAATAGCCACTGACTCTACCGAACCAGTATGCCCTTGCAAAGTTTTTAAGCATTTCCCAGTGTGAATATCCCAAAGCTTAACTGTTTGGTCATCACTGGCACTGGCTAGGATTGTACCATTGGGATTGATTGCTACTGAATTTACCCGATTGGTATGTCCCTGCAAGGTTTTTAGACATTTTCCCGTACGGATATCCCAAAGCTTCAATGTATCGTCAAAACTAGCACTGGCTAAAGTTACACCGTCGGAACTGAAGGCGACTGATCGTATCCAATCGGTATGCCCTTTACAGAGCAAAATTTTTTTACAATCTGCAACTTGCCACAAGCTAATCTCGCAATTAGCATCACCTGTAGCAAACAGCTTGCCATCAGGACTAAACGCCACACAAAAAACTGCACCGAAAACTTTGGGAAAAACAGATTTAACTAGATTCGCCTCAGCAAAATTGACACGACGCAGGCTAGCATTACTAAAATCAGCACCTTTAAGCACAGCACAGTTGAGGTCTTTATCTTCCAAAGCAGCTTTATGAACCTTCACCAACAGCGTCGCCGCATTTCCTCCGGTGTAATCCACTTGAGCTTCGGTTTTGCCGCGTGTCGCTTCAAGAATTTTGATCATTGGGTGATAGGGTGATGTGATGGAGGTATTAATATCCAGCATCGGCAAAAGCAGATCTATCACCGCTTTTGTTAAAGGCGCTTTCCCAAAACTCTCCCTCAACTTCTCGAACGACTCACCTGCAAATCTCCTCAATGGTGCACTTGGCAAAATCTTCCCCGCCTCATCCACCTGGCGACGAAAATAAGATGACCAAGTGTAATCAACTGGTGATGCATCATTATTTATATGTGACTGCGCCTGCGCCAATTCAATAAAATCATCAGCCAACGCCCCCAACTCAGCCGCAAACTTGTACGCGACAAAAAACTCTAACAGCGAACGATGCGCGGGAGTATAATCACCATCGGCATTACGAATCAGCATTGTCTGCCCCATCATGTCATAATGCCAGTGGTCTAAATCTTTCTCCTCCTGAACAACATCACCAAATAAGCGACGAATTCTATCGGGAAAAAGGCGATAATTTAAACTCATCTGGTCAGTAGACAGCATTTCCCAGGAAAGTTCAGATAAAAAGTAAAGCTTATCTGCCAAAGAAGTAAAAGTTCGCTCTGCTTTGATGTCTCGTTCCATCTTCCGCCGCACTGCATACAGATAAACCCGCGACATATCAACGGGCTTACCTGCTTCAATATCTGGCAATGCTTCCAAAATTAACTCTGTCATCACCGGACGACGTGCCAAGTCCAACAGTTGTGGATTGTCCATCACATGGTCAACTGTGGTAGATTCTGCTTGGAATGACAACACCTGCCGGATTTGCTCGTCGTTGAATTTTTCTAATTCCAGCACTTCAAACTGGGGCGTTTCACCTGTCAGGTTGGCGGTAGAAGCTTGCAATTCCGCGTTGAGTAAAGCACGTCCTTCTTTTGCTTCTGGAAAATGTTCGGTGCGACAAGTCAGGATAACTTTAGCACCGGGAACGACGACTTTCGCCAATTCCCAAAAGTTGTTGATCATTTGTTGGCGATCGCACTTTGCTGCCATTTCATCAAAGCCATCGAAAATCAGCAGCAACTTACCCATGCTGTTAAGCTGGTCAAACACCTCGCTATTTAAGCGAATATTATGTTGCGTAAAAAAGAAACCTGCCAGAACATTCTCAACATTGAGTGCTTTGGCATAGTCGCGCAGCGTAATTATCAGAGGAAGCCGAGGACGTTCAACGCCGCGTTTTTGCGCATCCCGATAACGTTGTAGTGCAATCCACGCATAATGAAAAGCAAACCAAGTTTTTCCAGTGCCAAATTCCCCTAAAATAGAGATATGCTCCTTAGCAGGGTCATCTAACCACACATCAAGATAACCATCAATCCAGCCGTCGCGTTCATCGTAACGACTGACTCCTATCCTGCGCTTGCTAAGTGAGTCAAATTCTTCTTTAGTACAAGCCAACGGCACATATTTTTTGTCGATTTCTCGTCGTTTAACTTCCGCTTCTAGCCAGTCGAGATAATCACCGAAGTCAGCATCCTGATCTATCAGTTCGTCAAAAGTATAACAATCAAGCTGGCGATTTTCTGGTTTCTCCACTTCATCACGCGCCGCCCGTGAAATTCGCCTTGCCGTTACCAACCAACCTTCATCAGTTCTTTGCGCCTCCACCGACTCACGCAAAGCCATGACATCACTCAATCCCGCCTCACCTTCAATTCCACGTACAAGAATCCGGTCATATCGATTACGTCGTGCCGGAACGTCAATAATCCACTCAAAATAATTGTCTTCCCAAACTTCATACTTTTCAAAGCGGTAGCCCAAGGTTTCAAACCAGCCTTGCATCTGCTGGGCTAAGGCTATGGCTTTACATTTCTTTTCATTTAGAGACGTTGCATTCGACGTCTTTACACTCTGTGCTGCTAACCGCGCCATCTCTGTTCTAATGCCTTCCAGTGTCGGCAACCTTTCGAGTTGTTCTTGGATACTCGCTATCCTTTTATGTAGAGAACCTATCTGCTGGTTCATCAAAACATCAGCAGGTGTCCGGCTGCGCTTGGCAACTTCGATAAAAACCGTGGCAAATGCGGCGATTTCTCGCCTGATGTTAATTCCCAAGGTTTTGATTTCATCACCCAAGGCATAGGTATCGAGAAAAACATCAACTTCAGACAGAAGAATTGAGGGGTTGTTGTGGTCTAGTGCTTTACGGAAAGCTTGTTTGATTTTTTCTTCGCGGAAAAGTTCCAGGAATGCCTTGGGTTTACCAACGCCGTATTCTACCAAGGTATAGGCGTAAACACCACTGAAATCAGCGGGAGGATGCTCAGGATCAAGGTTAAATTGCTTTAATAATTTGATGACTATTTCGTTACGCAGAAGCTTTTCTTTAATGATTGGGTTGGCAATACCAGTAATTGCGCTGATGAGCGAGTCAAGATTAATCGGTATCACAGGTACTTTTTGTAGAAAAGGGAAATTTTTATCTTGCTTACTTTTATGTTAACGCCTGGTCATTTCACTGTGGTTTAGTGCTCAAATATTTCATGGAAGAGCGATCGCCTCACTCTAAAATTGATTGCTACCAGGTCTTGATAAAGTTGCTCCAGATTGTCTATGGTAATTTTGCCATCCAACCATAGCTTCCTAATCACAGCTAAAGCAAAAAGACCTGGCGATTAGAAATCGCACGCCAGTTGCTACAACGGGGGGAACCCCCGCAACGCACTGGCTCGGCTACACAGGCGAAGTCCACCTACGTGGACTGATTCTAGCCTGCGGAGGCAGGCTTTGTTTGTGTAGCCCCAGACTTATAGTCTGAGGGCAATTTAAACATTTGGGATGCTCCCAGTTTGCTTCGGCGCAGTGGGAGGCTTTGCAGTTAGGTGAATCTCCAGCCATGTGACTTATCAGAGATTCTTTAAGCATTTTTGTAAGTAGAAAGTAACCGGATTTGCTCAACTTCTTGGAATTTTGTGTCAAATGTAGCGGTTTCAGTACAGCTTGCTTGCTTGTTTAACTTCACAATAAGATAGTCCGAGAAATCAGCTTTTCCCTTTTTCATGTCCTGTACCGATAACCAAGCCGTTTCTCTGTTTTCAAAGTCAAATGCATCCGTTCTCAGTATTTTTTCAAGAACGTCGATAATTTCACTTCTGCTGAGTTTATAGGAACTTTTGAGTACCCAAACGAGTTCACAAAGAACGATGTTGTTGATGAAACAGGTTTCACCACTTGCCTTAACGTGCTTGATGTACTCCGCCGCAAGTCTACCTTGTTCGATGTCATCTTGAACTAGATAACGAACTAGAACGTTAGTATCTAGTCCATTCATGACAAGTTATTAGCACATTGCTCAATTGCTTCATTCATTTCCTCGAAAGAGACTGGTTTCCTTTCTGGCTTATGGAGGATACCAGACAATTCCTCAACTTGAATATTCACCGGCTGAATGTAGACTTTGCCGTCTGGTTCAATAATGAAATTAATGCGATCGCCTGGACGCAAGTTTAGTTTCTCCCGAATTTCCTTTGGGATAGTTGTCTGACCTTTACTAGTAATTGTAGCAATGGACATGAATTTTCCTTACTTTTATAAAAATTCCTACTTTATTGTAAGGAATTAACTAGTTGACAGTCAACCAGAGGCGATAGCGTCCTTTGAGTGCGCCCCCTATGCCTGCGGCACGCTATGCTCATTGCGGGACTAGCGCTGCAGCAAAGCTGCAGATCGCGCGTAGCAAGAGACGCCTTCAGGCGTAACGCATCACTCTAAAATTGATTGCTATCTCAAGTGAATTAGCGTATTACATGAATAAGACAAAAGTTGGTTTGAGATAAGCAGTAATTCAGAAATTAATTACTTAAGATAAACTTGCTCCCTTATTTCCTTAAACTACTGAATCAATGAGCAAAGAAGCAGTCAAAGTAATCTTATGGGAAGAAAACCAAAAGGATTTTCTAAAAAAATTCTATGATCTAGAGTTTATTCCCAGAATAGGAGAGGAAATTTACCTAAAAAAGGAGAACTGGATAGTAACCAGAATTGAGCATGATATAGAAGTTAACGAGATTAATGTTTACATGGAATTAAAGAAAAAAGACAAGCAGCATAAAGGAACCAAAAGTTCTTCCCTTTGGCAGGAACAAATGCACCAAAACGATGGCCTCTAAAGGATGGTAGAGTTTTTTGTGCAGTATCCGGATGTACAAAAAATCTAGCTTTTGCGGTGGTCAGTTAGTTTTAGAAAAAACATCCGTAACCGCTACATAGCAAGCATTATCTCGGTGTTCTGCTAGAGCATCCTAGGGTGTTACGAATGCTTGCTATGTTATAAAATAAAATCCCTCACCATCAAAGGCGAGGGGCATAGAAGACGAGAGGAATTAAGAAACCCGATGGTTAGGGCGGGTAGTGATGTACTCACCTGCCTTTTATTAGGTGCAGAAAAATTAACTTATGCACATGCTTCTCACCTCTAGTGTTAGAGTGCTACTGCGTTATCGCTCGAAGAATACCTATTTGAATGAACCGCGTTAGCGCAGCGTGTCCGCAGGACATAGACGCGAAGCACACAAAGAAAGAAGAGAAGAAGAACGGTAATCTTATGGTAGGAAGGGAGTAATTGGGAGAAAGTTCTAAGGAAGCGCACTCCCTTAGTGCCCAAATTGTGATTCCAATTTCTTAAATTGTTGGTACTGTTTATCTTTGGATTCAACGTATTTATTTACTGCTGTTTTAGTTGCTAAAGCGTTTTCGCACTCCTTGCCACCTTCAATCAGTAGTCGTTGTTTCACACGCTTACGAATATCTGAAACAATCTTGCCATTAACCAGCCTGGTCTGCGCCCAATCTAAAATTGGTGATGGGTATAAACCATGCTCTATATACTTGCCTTCAAGAATTTCAGGTAAACTATATCCGAGTAACTTCGGTATCCAGTGGTAAATGAAGCGCAAATCTGAGTCTTTTTCTTCAATATTCTTATTGGGATTATATATGCGGAAAGTGTCACTGAGGGGATTAGTAATACCAGCTTGCATCTGCCATTGCCAATTGTTAATAGCTAAATCGCCATCTACCAAGCAGTTCATGTAATGTTTTGCTCCATGATGCCAAGAGATACCGCAATTAATAGTCAGGAAAGTAGCACACATCGCTCGCATGCGGAAATTCATCCAGCCCATTGCTTTAAGTTGACGCATACTCGCATCAAGCATTGGAAAACCAGTTATACCCTCTTGCCAAGCATGAAATAATTCTTGCTGCTGTTGAGTAAGTTCATCTAGTCGGTAATACTCATCAAACTCCGGATAAAAGTTTGTATGTGCTATTTCTGGATGAAAATACAACCGCTGCGTAAAACTATCGTGCCAACGCAGGCGATCGCGAAATGCTTTTAAGGAAAATTCTGCTTTGGGTGTATCCGCAAATTCTGTAGCTCGTGCCTTTGTACGCTGGTACACATTTCTCACAGAGATTGTACCAAATGTTAAATGAGGGGAAAGATGGGACGTTGCCTTCTGTTGTGCCGCCCACGGGCGGGAGAGTTTCCAATGATACCCATAAAATCTTTTGGTAAGAAATGAGTCTAAAGTTTTTTGCGCTTGCGTTTCTCCACCTTTGAAGTACACTTTCTTCGTTTCGTAAAAAGCGTGGTACTTGTGTTTGAGTTCAGTAAAAGTAAGTTGGGGTAGGTTGAAAGATATCTGTGGGGTGTTAATGTGAATAGGAGTTGGGTGAGATGTTTGTCTAACGTAGGTATAGTATTCGTCAAACCATTGGTCGCGGTGATCATCGTCGATTTGCACAAAGTTGTTTAGACCAATGTGGTAGTCAAGGTTAAGTTGTTGGTAGAAATTAACGATAGTGCTATCGCGTTCAATTCCGTATTCAACCTGTACATCACGGTTGAAGTAAAGTTTCGGTTTGTGTCCTTGCTGGATCAATTGTTGAGTCATTTCTTGCAGAATATTTACGGAGTCCCCTTCAAAGAAGTACAGATGACTACCTAAAGAGCGTAAATTTTGGTCAAGGTTCTCTAAAGATTCAAACAAAAATCTTACCCGTGCTTTACCCACGTCTGTCCATTTTTGATAAAACCACGGGTCGATTATAAAACAGGGCAATACGGGGGCGTCATTGGCTGATGCTTCTGCTACGCATTCATTATCAGTTAATCGTAAATCTCGTCGAAACCATATAATTTTCATGGTTCAATTGTACTATAATTTGAGCTTCAGCTAAGCTTACCTGCTATAGGAATCATATTTTATTTAGAAAAAAGAGTACGAGATAATACGGCTAAATATTGTCTTATATAAAAATATAATAAACCAGCATCTACAAGTAGCAATTGCGCGGAGCGCAGACGTCAAATGGCGTATCGCAGAATGACACTAAAAATTTACGGATAGTTTCCGGGTATATTATGTCTTTTTTGTAAAAAAGAAATATGTAATAACATTATACTTTTCTTAGGAGCTGTTCAAATGCCAATTGCAGAAAAATTTCCGCAATATCTAGAAGTGCCACAATATGTAGAAGTGTCACAATATCTAGAACCGATTCAAAAGTATTTAGAATCACATTTAGAGAGATTACAAAGCGAATATAAAATTAAAAGAGGGGAATTACCGCCACCGAATGAATTTTCTCAATTGACTGAAGCTATCGAGAGTGTAAAATCTCTTGGATTAATACAGGAAATCATCCATCAATATAGGGCTGAATTAGGCGAATAGCTGTAATTTCAACATTACAAGACAAGTGTAGTAAAAAATTATTACGCTTGTCTGCTGAGTTTGCCTCCTTTAAGTGGGAGGCTTTGCAGTTAGGTGAATCTCCAGAATGAAACGCGGTGAAGTCTTTTGCTTCATACACCAGAACTTTCCAGCACTTCCGACAAACTCTTCAGCATCCAATAACAAGAAGTCGCCCCTGGATCTTCATGTCCTATGCTGCGTTCTCCCAAATAACTCGCTCGTCCTTTTTTGGCAATCATCGGCGCAGTATATTTCACCCCCTGTTCTGCTGCTGCTACAGCACGTTGCATTGCTTCCAATGTACCCTCCCCCTGACTAACAGCTTCTTGAAAAGCGATAACTGCCGGAGTTAGGACATCTATCATCGTTTTGTCGCCAACTTGTGCTTTACCACGCCCAAGGACACCATCTAATCCTGCTTTGAGCATTTGAAGTACATTTTCAGCAGTGAGTTCTTCCTTTCCAGCTACGGCTGTACTTGCTCGTAGAAAGAAAGTCCCATAAAGAGGACCACTTGCACCGCCGATTGAGGAAATGAGAGTCATGCTCACCGTTTTCAAAATGCTACCGATGTCTTTATCTGCAACAGTCGGTAACTGAGCGATCGCCTTTTTGAAACCGCGATCCATATTGATCCCGTGATCAGCATCTCCAATCGCCGCATCTAATTCTGTCAAATAATCTTTATTTTGCTCTATCTGGGTTGCAAATGTTTGCAACCATCGTAAAATCTGCTGTTTTGTCACCATACATCAAACTCCCCATCGCAGACTTGGTGTTTTTACAGGTGCATCCCATAACCGAATCATCTCATCATCCAACTTTAGCAGTGTTATCGAACAACCTTGCATATCCAAAGAAGTGATATAAGGACCAATCAGGTTTCGCACAATCTGCAGTCCCTTCTTTTCGCAGATTTCAGCCAGTTTGCGGTAGATGATATAAAGTTCAGAAATCGGAGTACCCCCCATACTATTAACGAAAGCTAGTACTTTATCACCTTGCTGAAAAACCGGATCAATCAGTTCCACATCCATCCACTCGCCTTTTTCTTCATCCCACTCGCGCACTGTCCGGGTATAGGGTGCATCCTCGATAATTGATAGCGCCAGCATCTCAGTTATCTCATCGGCTGATTTGAGGTTAATGCGTTTGCGTCCTGGTTCACCGTGGATACCGATGCCCATTTCGATTTCGCGATCGCCTAATTCAAAGGTAGGTGTCATCCGCGCGGGTACTGTGCAGGAAGTCAGCGCCATTCCCATACTTCGACCATTTTTATTAATATAACGACATAAATCTGCAATCTTGTGCAAATCATACCCCTGCTGTGCCGCCGCACCACAAATTTTTTCTGCTAGGACTGTTGTGCCTACACCACGGCGTCCCTGAGTATAGAGGCTGTCCTTGACTGCCACATCATCATCAATCAGAATACTTAATACATGGATACTCTCGCTACGGGCTAACTCCGTTGCCATCTCAAAGTTCATCACATCGCCGCTGTAATTCTTGACGATATAAAGGATACCAGCCCCACCATCTACTCTCTTTGCAGCCTCCAACATTTGGTCTGGGGTAGGAGAAGTGAAAACCTCTCCTGGACAGGCGGCATCCAGCATTCCCATCCCCACAAATCCAGCGTGCATTGGCTCATGACCGCTCCCACCACCAGAAATAATTGCTACCTTACCTAGTATTGGTGCATCGGCTCGATAAACAAAAGCAGGCTCATAATGTACTTTAATCAAATCGGGGTGAGCCGCAGCCATACCCTCTAAATTTTCGCGTATAAAGTCTTCAGGTTTATTAATAAGCTTTTTCATAGTCTTGTCGCTCCTCATTTAGAAGTTACTAAAACCAAGAATAAAGCACTGTTGCTCCTTCGTCATTTCTGAGAGCTTTGTAAAGTTAAGTAAAACTTAATGATTGTTGTTAAGAAATGTTGCAAGTACTTGATCCCCTTGCTAGCGTATGCAAAGACAGTTGGTTCTGGTAGACACTTATATCTAAAAGAGGTGCCATCTATGCTACACGTAATTGTTGGCTTTTCACTGATTCACTGATTGTAGTGTTGTCCGAAAGGTATTTCTCTAACTGGTTTACACCAATTTTCCGGTAAGACAGCTAAGAGATATTTCTGTTGCTCGTTTGGCTACACTAAAGACGACTTGAGACAGTTGTTAATTTGCTTGATTGTTACATATTGCCAGTCCAACTCAAAGTTTACTGAAATCTGACTAAATATATACCCAAAGTTTTTCTCGAAGAATGCGGTAAGAGAAGCTTTCTTACTGCCAAGGATTTGGTTCAACCAGTTACCAGTTACCAGTTGTCAGCTATCAGTTACCAGTTATCAGTAGTTGTTGTCATTTGAAATTTTGATAACTGTTCACTGTTCACTGATTTAACTCACGAGGTTTTAGTGATGAATATTCAAGGAAAGACGGCTCTTGTTACCGGAGCCTCACGTGGTATTGGGCGAGCGATCGCCTTTGAATTAGCAAGACAAGGAATAAAACGCTTGTTGTTAGTTGCACGAGACAGTGCTTGTTTAGCTGAAGTAGCCTCTGAGATAGAGATGCTTGGTGTGGAGGCTATTACCCTACCTTTGGATTTGTCTGAAGTGGTGGAAGTGAATATTGCGATCGCCCAAGCTTGGCGAGATTATGGACCAATAGATCTACTTGTTAACTGTGCTGGAGTTGCCCACCAAACACCCTTCTTAAAGTCTCGACTACCAAATGTGCAGGTAGAGATTAACGTCAATTTAATCGGAATGTATACCATGACTCGTCTAGTTGCCCGACGCATGGTAGCACAAGGCTCAGGGACAATCGTTAACGTATCTAGCTTGATGGGCAAAGTGGCTGCACCAACAATGGCGACTTATTCAGCCACCAAGTTTGCAATTGTAGGATTTACTCAAGCCCTACGCGGTGAGCTAGCCAAACACAACATCCGAATTGTAGCCTTGTTACCATCCCTGACCGATACTGATATGGTGCGAGAATTAGAGTGGTTTCGCTGGGTAGTACCCATAACTCCCCAGAAAGTCGCTCAGGCATTGATTAAAGGACTACAAAGAAATTCACCTGAAATCTTAGTAGGATGGCAAAGTCATGTAGCCGTGTGGTGTAACCGCATTGCTCCTTGGCTATTGGAAAAAGTTTTATTGATGACGGTTCCCCAAGACAGACAACCGCGTTATCAAAGATTCAGAGACGCTAGAGCAACGTCACGTTGAGGTTTTTTATAGAGCTTCTGGCTTTGTTGTCATAGAGTCGGAACCCCCCTCAAGCGATCGCTCAACAGGATCTCTTGGGACTCAGCGTGGCACGAATGTGCTATAAATTCCACAGGTGTAGAGACGTTGATGCAACTTCTCTACATTAAGCTTTTAATCTGCCTTTTTATGCTCGTGATTTCGGTGTCCTTAATATTCTCTCAAAAATCAAATATTTCTATCGTTCTTACATAATTTAAGATTCATAAAAATATATAAAAATGTATTGTTAGGATGCTATTATTCAAAACAATAGTCTATCTCGAATAAACATCAGATAACGAAGTATGTGATGAGTGCGTACTAGAAATAGAAAAGCATTTTTAAAATCATTCAAATGAAAAAACAGACTTGCGTATCAATAGATTATTCTAGATAGACATAGATTAAACCCAGGTAGAACAAATGGAAAGTATCAAAGTAGAAGATTTAGATAACGAGCCAATTAGTTTTGATTTAACTGAAGAAGACTTGCAATCAATAAAAGGTGGTAGTACTACCACAGATAAAATCTCTAATGGGGAGAAAACCCACTTTCCAATTCGGATTGTCGCTATTCCTCCAAAACGTCCTTTCCAAATTCTCATTGTCGCTATTCCTAAGAGCTCATAGCCTTGAATCAAGTGGGAGTTAGTCACTCTTAAAGGAGACGATTTGCTGTTGGCATTGCTTAAGGAGAGTTATGAATATTGTCAGTGAGTTAGCGTTAAATTACCTCCAACGTTATGACTGCCAAATTTTTGGGGATTATAAAACTGTTCTCATTGAAGCGTGTGAGATTCACCCACCACCGCACGGCATGGCATGGTACGGTAATTTATATCGTCAGTTCGCCCGTAATCCTGAGTGGTTCACTAACTCCTTAATGGTGAATGCGGCTGAAGAAGGAACTGGATCAAAAGAAGTTTGGCAATTTTCGCAGGGGATCGAAAATCAGGAGTTTGCTGAGTTGGTTCGCAATCACTCCATTGATGAGTCGCGCCATTCCCTCATGTTTGTAGCGCTACTCAATATTCTGTTTCCTACACAAATAGAGGCGGATTTCCGAGCTAAGTTGCAAGCTTTTTCGCCTAAATACTATCACCACAAACATCCGCCCATAGAAACACCTTCTCCTGAGAAGACTATGGACGAATTATTGGTGATGGATGAAATTATCCAAATTAATTTTTTGGAAATACGGGCATTAATCTTGCAACTTTTGCTGCGCCCTGTACTGCAAGCCTATGCCACACCTGAGGATTTACCAAAGGTAACTCGGATGTCCGATTTGTTAATTTACGACGAAACGAAACATATTGAGTATTCTGCCTACTGCATTGGTAAATACATTGAGCAAGGTCATTCTTCTTGGGTGCGACAGATGATGATTGACCGCCAAAAAACCATCAACGAAATGTTTTTGGAGGATATAGAATTAGAAAATTCTGTTGGCACAACTGTTTTGAAAAGTAGCCGGTAAACGGTTCTTGTGACACCACAGTCGTCACCCCAACCGGGTTTTGGCTCTTACCAAAACCTCACCCTGCCCGATAGGGCAGGGTGAGGTTTTGTTAGCGTAGCGTCTCGTAGAGAGGGAGTTTTGAGTAATTTGATGCCCAACCTGCAATCATCCTCACGCCTGCTAATTGTGTTAATTCATTAACTTTGATTTTTTAAAAAACAGCCTTTCAATTAAAATCATTTTTATTACAGCGTTTTTCATCTATTTGAACCACAATCAATCGTTGGGGCGCAATGCCTTGCGCCCCTACAGTGTGGTCTATTTACCCTAAAATTGCTGTAACATACAACCATTTTAAATTTATGAAATATGATAGGCGTTCGCGTAGCGGCTGCTTTGCAGCATCGCACCCTGCGCGGCTCCCCTTGGTAGCATCGCTTAGCAGCTGCAATGGAGCATCGCGTAGCATTTGTCAAGCATATTCGCTCTTTTTAATCACTTTACCCCTATGCGCCATAGGGGGTTTGACTACTTCTATAAACAGCGTCACAGCCCAACAGGTGACTTCTGATGGAACTGTATCTACTACAGTTACCACTCCTGATGGCAAAAACTTCAATATCAATGATGGGACAACAAGGCAAGGAAACCTTTTTCACAGCTTCAAAGAATTTTCTGTACCTACAGGTGGTTCGGCTAACTTTAATAATGCAGCTGATGTGCGAAACATTATCGGTCGAGTGACAGGTGGTTCTATTTCTAATATTGATGGTGTGATTAGAGCACTAGGCAAGGCAAACTTATTTTTACTCAATCCTGCCGGGATTATTTTTGGACCAAATGCCAGTTTGAATATTGGTGGTTCCTTTTTGGGGACCACAGCGCACAGTTTCCTGTTTGACAATGGGTTTGAGTTTAGTGCAACTGATCCGCAAGCACCGCCGTTGTTAACTATAAATGTTCCGATTGGGTTGAGGTTTCGGGATAATCCGGGAAATATCACTAATCAGTCCAATCAGCCGACAATTGTTGATAATAATGGTAATCCTATTGGTCTTGCTGTTCCTTCTGGAAACTCTTTGGTATTAGTTGGTGGTGACATCAACTCAGATAATGGAAAAATCACAGTACCAGGCGGACGAGTGGAGTTAGGAGGATTAGCTGGAGTAGGAACAGTTGGACTAGATGTTAATGGTAATACTTTTAAACTTAATTTCCCTAATGGTAGTTTGCTGTCGAATATCACCCTGGCGAATGATGCACGAGTGGCTGTACGGGGGAATGGAGGAGGAGACATTGTAGTTAATGCAAATACTTTTAGTGCCACCAATGGTGGACGCTTGGTAGCTGGAACTGAGGGAGTGGAAAATGCAGGGGATATTACTGTTAATGCAAATAATTTTAATATCTCTGGTGTTGGGCTGAGTCAAAGAAGCGCTGGTGTAGCCAACCAGACAATTGCTGGTGCTTCTGGCAATGCAGGTAATATTTTCATCAACAGCAAATCTTATAACGCTTTATCGGGTGCAGCTGTGACCAATGATGTACTGGCAACATCACAAGGCAATGGTGGCAATATCAATATTACAACTGGCTCCTTCTCTTTAAGCGATGGCGCGCAATTGCTTGCCAGCACCTATGGACGAGGAAATGCAGGCAATGTGTCGGTGCGAGCGTCTGATGCTGTTGAGCTTGCAGGCAGTAACAGTTACATCCTCACCACTGTGGAAGCAGGAGGTGTGGGCAATGGTGGCAATATCAACATTAATGCTGCTTCACTTTCACTCAAGGATGGTGCTCAACTGATAACCCTAGTTCGCGAAAAATCTTCTACCCAGCCAGCTGGAAGGGGGAATGCAGGCAATGTCACAGTGAATGTTACAGGACCAGTGACGATTGCTGGAGTTGGTGGCGGATTTTCCAGTGGGATTTTCAGCTATGTGGACACGGGGACGACGGGTAATGGGGGTAACATTACTATTTCTTCTGGCTCCTTGTCTTTAAGGAATGGCGCTCAACTGACTGCCAACACATATGGAGAAGGAAACGCAGGCAATTTGTTTATTAAAGTCGATGAATTAGTAGAAGTAGTAGATACTAGGGGAAAAATTGAAGGGGACACTTTTGTGACCACTGATGTGGGACCAGGAGGCACGGGAAAAGGAGGAGATTTAACCATCAACACTAAGCGTTTGGTTGTCCAAAATTCACGAGTATCTGCTTCAACTTTTGGCAAGGGAATTGCTGGAAACCTCACAGTAAAGGCTTCTGATTCAGTAGAATTGAGCGGAGATATACCGATAATACCAGATAGTAGTACAGGTGCTCCTGGTGGTTTATTTGCTCAAGCTGACTTAGGAAGTCAAGAACCAGCAAGAGGAGGCACACTGACAGTTGAAACAAAGCATTTGAGTATTAGTAACGGTAGCAAAGTACAGACTGCGACTTTTGGAAGAGGAGATGCAGGAAATGTAATCATTCGTGCCTCGGATATTGATATTTTCAATACACCAGATGCGAATAATTTCTTTACTACGGGTATATTTTCGGGTATTCAATTAGATCCTAGGAATACAGAAGTCAATAGAGGTGCAGGGGGAAGCGTAACTATTGCAACTGAAACGTTAAAAGTAAGAAATGGAGGAAAGATAGATACATCTAGTTACGGTATAGGAAATGCAGGCAAATTAACAATTCGTGCTTCGGATTCAATAGAAATAATAGGTGTAGATAAATACACAGATCAAAGTTTGATAGGTGCACCTGTCACTAATGTAGGGGTAGGAAATGCTGGTGATGTATATCTTGAAACTCGACGCTTGCTTGTGCAAGATGGTGGGCGAATATCAGTTCGTACACTAGGAGAAGGACAAGGGGGCAATTTAGCAATTAAAGCAAATCAAATAGACGTTTCTGGGATAGGTATAGCCCAAAATCAAAACTATCCAGCAGAAATAGCTGCAGGAGTGGGCGGAAATAGCATAGGTAAAGGGGGAAACTTAACAATTGACGTAGGAAAGTTGAATGTGAGAAATGGCGGTATAGTCAGTGTAGGTACGGAAGGGTCGGGAGATGCAGGTAACCTAGGAATTACAGCGGATTCTATTCGACTGGACAATAAGGGAGCAATTAGTGCCAATACAACCGGCGGACAAGGTAACATTCTTATAAACTCTAAGGATTTGGTATTGCGTCGCAACAGTAACATCACTACCAACGCCACAGGAGAAAACGTTATTGGTGGCAACATCAATATTAATACCGGTGTCCTGGTTGGCTTTGACAATAGCGACATCACTGCTAACTCTGCTAATTCCCGTGGTGGTAATATTAAAATCAATAGCCGAGGTATTTTTGGCTTTCAGTCTCGCAATCCTACTTCCCCAAACACAAGTGATATCACCGCCACAGGGGTAAATAGCCAGTCGAGTGGTAATGTGCAAATTAATGTAGTTGATATTGACCCCACCCAAGGGTTATTTGAATTGACAGAAACTGTGGTTGATCCGGCACAGCAGGTTGCCCAAAATCCCTGCATAAAAGGTTTTGGTAGTACTTTCACCATAACCGGACGCGGGGGACTTCCAACTGATCCAAATAAAATCCTTAGTAGTGACAATGTGCGCGTTGATTTAATTAAACCTGTCGCCAGTACGGTAAGTTCAACAAGTACAACACAAAAGCAGCCATCTCAAAAGCCACCAGTCAAAGAGATAATACCAGCACAGGGTTGGATATATAACGAAAAAGGTGAGGTGGTCTTGGTAGCTTATGATCCTACCAAGACTGGTCCACAACGATCGCAGCCAGCACCTACTAGTAACTGTGCTGCGGTGAGATAGTAATGAACGCGAATCCAACGTAGGGTGAGGACTTTACCCACTTTCCTCGTTCCTTGGCTCTGCCAAGGAATGCATAACTTGAGGCTTCGCCTCAATATAATCATTCGGAGGCGCAGCCTCCTTTGAGGCATTCCCATACAGAGCATAGGAACGAGGGATCAAAAGGTTCAAGATGCCAAAACTTCACTGAGGACAACAACGGGTAAATCAACAATATGACGGAAGCCTTTATCGTTACTCAGAAATTGGGTACAATTTACAGACAAAGCTGTAGCAGCATGAATGGCATCGGGTGTTTTAAGATTAGTGGTTGCCCGGAGATTTGCAGTTTCTCTTAGCACAGGTTTCCTGATAGGAATTAATTGTATTTTTGATGAAAAAAGCAGTTGTTCATAGTCTGCAATGAGAGATGTATCTACATTTCTCAATGGCAAGACTAATACTTCCATAATTATGATTTCGCTGCTAACAATTTCAATTTCACCTAATTGAAATTTCAACCATAAGGGTTGGAGTAATGAATAATAATCAGGATGACCTTTTATAGTATAAATCAAGACTGATGTGTCTACATAGACAATACCAGATTTGGGAAGTACTAGCTTTCCCATGAATCTCGTTCCTCTTGCAGTTATCTATCTATATTCTCCGTAGTTCTAAACGGACGTTTACTACGGATTTGTTCTATTAACTCTAGAACAGAACTTCGTTTTGATGGTGGTTTGTCAGGCAAGAGGACAAAGATATCAACTGTGTCACCTTCTTTTGCTTCTGGAATTTGAATTTCTATTTTGTTTCCTGGTAAAACATGGGTTGTAATGTGTAAAGCAGGTTGCATAATTTATTTAACTTTATCCAGTTAGCACGTTTTCATAGATTTCCGCCATTATACCCAAGATTTGCAATGACCAGAGCACGGCTAGCCTTTGCCCCTACAAATAACACGGCAGTAGGGTGGGCACTCTACTCACCTTGCAATTGTCTTTGTGATTGATGTACAGTGCCCAACGCCAGTGCTGCAGGAGGGTTTCCCTCCTGCAGCACTGGCTCCCCTACAAATTAACTGGTTTTTTGAATTTTGTTCGCGCAGCCTGCCCGTTCGCGCAGCGTGTCCTCTGGATATAGGGCATATTTTGAATTTTGAATTACTTAAGGCTACCCACCTTTTACTCTTTACTTGACTGTGCTTGACTCGTAGCGTGCAATTTAAGAAAACTATCAAAAGCGTACCAACCTAACACATACCAAGGAATAGTTTCCAATTGCAATCCCTTTGTCAATAACTGCCGAATAGAAAACACACCCAGCCCCAAAGGAAAAAGCAAGCGCAAATCAACAGCATTATTCGTCGCTTGTCTAACTCGCTTATTCAAGTCAACAACCGCATTTGATACTTCTGCTGCTGCCTCAGATTTTCCTAATGCAACATCACCAAAAATAATTCCTAAATCACGTAATGTCGCGTAAAGATTGTCAAGACTTGCATCGTCACCATCATGATTGATGACGATACTGCCATTTTGAATATTAGTCCGTACTTGGTTAATATTAGGATTTGCTTGCAGCGCATTGGCAATCCGTTGCATGTCACCAGATTGACGGTGTGGCTGTGCAACTCTCAAACGCAGTCTTCCTGGAGTAGAACTGACAACCCGCGTAGATATTGGTTGAAAAGCTTTTTTTATAGATTTTTCTTCAATAACTTTTGGCATATCAGTGAGATTAATATAACCATTTTTTGACACGTAATTATCCTCCTAATTCAGGAATTCGTAATTCGTATAACAGGGAACAGGGAACAGGGAACAAGGAGTGGATGAGTCCGTTTCCTACCTGATAACTGATAACTGTCAAGAACTACGAATTTCCTTGGTGTTCCCTGGCTCAGCCAAGGAACACGAAATGAATCGAAAGCTATGCACCATTATCGAGCGTATGGTCAACAGGGGAACCCGCAACATCAACTGCTGGTAGCTGTCTTCCTTCAGCAAGTTCTGCTCTTGCTTCGGCTACCATATCCTCCCAACTTTCGCCAACTTCTGCAACGGCTCCCTTGCTTTTTTCAAAAAGAACAAGTCCGCCTTTGATGATTGATTTGGCAATGGGTTTACCAATACCTGTCACAATCGGAATAACGACAGGTGCGAGGAGTACTGCTCCAATACCGGCTATAATACCAGGTGCGCCAGCGTCTTCAACAAAATCAGTAATTTTAGGTGCCATGATTATTTTCCTCCTGTGAACGGGAAAAATTTGATAAAGTTGTTTAGTCTACTATCGTTAAGATAGCTATCATCTTATCTTGCTGATGGTAGAGCTTTTTGTTTGCGGTTTTTAAGAATTGGGCGCAAACCATTAACTCCGGCAACAACTGTTGAGCCATTGTTAACTACAGTTGCTGCTAGGGGGTTAAGACCAAACAAAACTGCGATCGCTAATGCTGCTACGTTAGGAACAGCAATAAGACCTGTGTTTTGCTGAATTATTTGCCTAGCATTGCGGGCAATTTCAATCGCCTCCAACAAACCATGCAAGTCATTCTGCATCAGCACTACGTCTGCTGTTTCGCGAGCGATTTCAGAACCATTGGCGAAGGAAACAGAAACATCAGCATAGGCTAAAGCTGGCGAATCATTGATTCCATCACCAACAAATGCAACTGTCTTACCTTGTTCGTGTAGCTCACGGACAACAGTTGCTTTCTGCTCAGGAAAAGCTTCTGCGTGGGTGTGCGTTGGAGGAATTCCCAATTGAGAGGCTACAGCGCTAGCAGTTCGTTTGTTATCCCCAGTCAGCATGTGGACTTCCACACCTTCGACTGTCAACAGCGCTGTGATAACTTCTCGGCTTTCTGAACGGAGTACGTCACTATACTCTATCATACCTTGAAGTTGACCATTGCTAGCAACATAAATGACTGAAGTTGCCTGCTTTTGATGTCCATTGAGATCCATCTCAACGCCTTCTTGACGCAGATACCGCTCACTACCCACGTAAACAGTTTCCCCGTCAATATCTGCACGGACACCTAGACCAAGTTGGTAGTCCCACTTACTACGGGAAAGCGTTTGTATTCCTTGTTCTTGAGCATAGCGGACGATCGCCTCCGCCACTGGGTGAGTCAGGCGCTGCTCAGCCGCTGCTGCAAGTTCCAGCACTCGTGTTGTTGATGTTGCAGGATTTCGACTTTCGACACCAACAACAGCCACTTCACCTTTCGTCAGTGTGCCTGTTTTATCAAACACAATCGTGTCAACTTCTGCAAGTTTTTCTAGTGCTCGTCCGCTACGAATCAGAACACCGTGCCGCGCTGAGTATGTTAGTGCTGCTAATACCGTTGTTGGTATTGAGACACGAATTCCCGTGCATAAATCGAGAGTGAAGATACTGGCTGCTCGTGCTGGGTTACGAGTTAGGGCAAATACTGCACTGCCAAGTAGCAAAGTTGGCACAACTGCTTTTTGAGCAATATTCAGAGCATAATTTTCCATACGGGTATCGTGGACGGGAGCTTCTTGCATTAACCGAATGCTCTGTCCAGCACAAGTATCATTACCTAGCCGTTCCGCCGAAATATAAATTCGTCCCTCGCGCATGAGAGTTGAGGCGTAAACGGTTTGTCCCTTTTTCTTCAAGACAGGCATAGACTCACCAGTGAGTTTCTGCTCATCCAGTAGCGCTTTACCTCGTAGAATAGTACCATCAACTGGAACTTGTTCGCCGGGGTAAACTATGACTGTATCGCCTCGCACCACATCTTGGATCGGAATTTGCACCTTTTCGCCATCGCGTTCCACCCAGACAAACTGTCCGAGAGAACTGAGTAGATCCAGAGTTTGTTGAGCTGAAGAACGAGCCGTGCGATCGCGTATATTCTCGCCAATTTCAATCAAACTCAACATCAGCGCAGGTGTGAGAAATTGACCCTGGACTGTGGTAATGGCAATAGCAATAAAATCTAGAAAGTCAATATTCAGTTTTCGCTCATCCCTGATTCCCTCCCAAGCTCGTTTAAAAACAGGTAATGTGGCAAGGGTTATGCTTCCTGCAACCATAACAGGCGGAATAGACCATCCTAGCGGTCCACTCAATACAGCTAAAGTCGTGGCCAAAGCCGAAAGTTGCATTCCTGGCCAAGGTTTTTCTTCTGCATCCGATGCAGGTTGTGGCTGGGAGGGTTTAACAACGACGACTTCACTAGCTGCTTGAATTAAATGATCCAGATGCGAATATATCTTAGTATCTGAAACTTTGCTGGATTTATAAGTCACTGTTAGTGACGCCGCTGCACGGTTAATACGAACACTTGCCACAAGGGTGTCAGCTTCTAATAACACTTGTAGACGCTGTGCATAATCCGCATCATAAAGCAAACGAGGTACTCGCAACCTCAGTCTTTCCGGGAGCCTATGCACAATAGTGTATGGAACTTCGCAAGACTTAACCAGTGGGTGTCCATTTGAGTGTCCATTACTCTCAACTCTAGAAATCCCATTTTTTGCTGTTACAGCTACTTGGGATACATCACTTCTGGAAGTTGGTAGTTGCACACTGAGTTTTGCCATTTCTTCTCTCTTATACAAAGTTTGTTCAAATCGGACTTTTAAAAATCTGCTGTTTTGAGATTAAGACAGGGTACTTCAGGCAGTTCAAAGACAACTGCCTTGAGACTTGGTGGGGCTTGAATTTGACTGCCTTATTTGCAAAAGTGAGTAAGAGTCTCTTCTGGTTGACTCATGGAAACTACACCATCGCTAGCAGCAGATTCAATTAGAGTGGATAAATATGATATGACCTGTTCCAAAAGGTTTAAAGAACGTTTTTTGGAATTGGGCAAAGTTCTGGACTTGTAGGTAATGACAATTGAGGCTGCGGCGCTATTCACGCGATGGCGCAGAACGCCCACCCCGAAGGCGCTATCGCCAGTGACAAAAGGATCTCCTTTAAGCAACGCCTCCAACCGTTGGACGTATTTTGAATCTTTGGCTATTCGAGGTATACGAAAACGTACTCGTCCTGGAATGGCATGAGCAATGCTATATGCTACTTTTGCTGGTTGCTTTGTTTTGTTGTCAGTCTTCTCAGGAGTATGATTGGACTGGTTTGACAACTTCGGTATCTTGTCTACTCCTTTTAATTGGGGGCTTGGGGATACTTTCGCTGTCTCTAATTTAGAGTCCAAAGATGTTTCCATCCTGACAAGTCCAGGATCAGATAAGACGTTTGCCCCCACAGGTTCATAACCATTCTCTTTTTCTTGTGCAACACTCGGACAACTAGCTGCTTGAGATACGAAGGATGAACTGGCTGGCTTTTCTTCTGGTTTGCCTGCAAACTCAATAATACTAGCCAAACACAGACGCATCTCCACATCTGGCACTCCAGGTTGGTAATCTATGACAATAGATCCTGCGTTCTTGTTAACTTTGTGACTTATAACCCGAGGATCACAAGCAAGCAAAGTTAGCAAGCGCTGCACATATGTGGGATCTACAGATATTTGAGGGACACAAAAGCCTACGCTACCAGAAGTTGCATAGACAATACTGTAAGCGATCACACAATTTGCCTTTGCTGTTGGATAACTAGTCTGTTGTTCTACGATCTGAGATTCTCTATATGATTGGGATGCTAATTGCGTTGTTAAACCAGCCATTTATGTCCTCCAGTATTCCTTGGTCTGAAACACGGTCTAATGGAAAGTTCGCCATGAAGGATAGAGCTGTATTCAAAGCTGGAGATTTAAAATCAGACCACAGACCAGCTGTTTCTACTATGGGTTGCTCTTTTAGCGTTGTTGATTTCGGAGGTTCTTGGCTGGGCTGATCAATTGGTTGTGTCAACGCTTGGTTTGTTTTTCTCTTTCTGGCGTTTGTTTGCGCAGTTGATTTGGCAAGTTCTTCGCCCTGTTGAGCAATTGGTTGTGTCAGCGCGTGGTTTGTTTTTCTCTTTCTAGCGTTTGTTTGCGCAGTTGATTTGGCAAGTTCTTCGCCCTGTTGAGCAACTGGTTGTGTCAGCGCGTGGTTTGTTTTTCTCTTTCTAGCGTTTGTTTGCGCAGTTGATTTGGCAGGTTCTTCGCTGTGTTGAGCAACTGGTTGTGTCAGCGCTTGCTCTTCTATATTTATGGGGTTTGTTGGCGCAATTGTCTTGTCTGCCAATAGCATCAAACCAACCCAATGAGATACTGGAATCTCTGATTTATAGGTAATAGCAATAGATGCAGCATCCGAACTGACGCGTACGTTTGTCACTTGGGGTTCTGTTTTGAGTAACCTTTCGAGTCGTCGTGCATAGGCGCGATCGCGTCCAATTCGAGGCACATTCAACCGAATACGTCCTGGAATCGCATGAACTACGCTGTAAGCAATTTCTGCTGGCTGTGCTGCTGGTTCAATAGATTTATCCTCCACTTTCGATAATGAAGGTTGGTCAGTTGTATTAGGTTTTATCGAAGACTTATTATCCTTTGGTTTTTGCGAAGAAGGGGCTGCACCTGTTTGTGATTTTGATTGGAGTTCGTCTATCACCCGACGAGTCGCATTTGCTGTCACATAGTAAACTGGAATCGATGCCAAACCACTGATTCCGAGTCCTCCAGTGACTGCCAATCCCGTGAATAAGGGAATAAACGAAATGCCTTGCTCTTTCCAAAAATTAGGAGATTTCCATGCCGCGAAAGGGTCTTTCAGACTTCCTGTCTGAGGCGAAGCTTGCAATGGATATATATTCAATTGCTGGAGTCGTTCCAACATTTGAGCCAAGGGCAGTTTCTTCTCATCAAAGTTAACAACTAAACTGCCTGTTTGCTCATTGACAAAGACTTCCCTCACCCCGTCTTGCTTTCGTAAGTGTTGAGAGATGGTTTCAAATATCGAGTTATTACTACCGTCAGTAGCGCGGATTCTAACACGTCCTGTTGTTGCATGAACAACTTGCAATTCAACTATGGGTGGCTGCATCAGTGACTCTGCACCAGATTTCTTAATAGTTTCACTTGATTCATCGCTTAATTGCTGAGACAAGAATAAATCCACAGGCTCTTTTTCCTGAGGACTTACTCTCTCGCTACTACTGAGAGTTTTGACCATTTACCCGATTACTGCGTCAAGCCAGATGGTTAACAATAGGTTAAGTGTACCTTAATTTCTTAGGTGAATATTCATTCTTCAGAATGATTTATAGTTAAGTATTGTTAACAAGTTGTTTCTGATATTGCTGTTCTGTGATTATATCCAGAGTACTTTCCAGCCTATCCAGAAAGATTATACCATCAAGGTGGTCATATTCATGTTGGAAAATACGAGCGACAAAATCAGTAAATTCCTGCTTTTGCGTTTTGCCATGTCGGTCTGTGTATTCCACTTCAATTTCTTGGTATCTGGGAACTAGCCCCCTAATTCCTGGAACACACAAACAACCTTCCCAGCCTTTGACTATCTCCGACGAATGGGCAATGATTTTGGGATTAATCATCGCAGTTGGTTCCATTTCTGGAGCATTGGGATATCTGGGATTGGGGCGAGAGGCAACAATAAATAAACGACAAGATTCGGCTACTTGAGGTGCAGCAATACCAACACCGTTAGCCTGAGCAACTGTCACTATGAGATCGTCAATCAGTTTTTGAATATGCTCATCGTTGATGTTTTCAACAAAGGAAGCTTTTTGACGTAGTATTGGCTGGCCTAGTTGAAGAACTGATAATAATTCACCCATGATAACTCTTAATAATAGCTTTCATCGAAAAAATTTATGAAAGAGAAAATATGAATCAGGAATATTTTTGAATTCATCATTCATACTTTATCATTTTTGCTCTATTATTATGGCGGGCGCATAAATAAACATACCATTCAAATGAGCGCGAAAAGCTTATAAGATGAGCTTCTTGTAAAAGTAAGTCGGTGCAAAAAAATCAAACTGTGTAAAGAAAAGTAAATAAGGCTCAAACTCTTTCTCTCCCTACTCCCTGCTCCCTGCTCCCTGCTTTATTCCAACAAGAATTATTTACGCCGACCTACTAAGTGCGTCCCCGTAGAGCATGTTTGAAATGAGCGAATAAGCGAATTCTGCTTTTCGCTGTACTAACTTCCACGTCGAACTGGTAAAGGTGCGGGTTGAATAGCTATTTGTGTTATTTGCCCATTACGTAGTACTTGCAATTCTAAAGAAGAGCCAATTTTACTCTTCTCGACTATCTTTTGCACTTGTTCTATTTTAGTGACTGGCTCGTTACTAATGCTTTGAATCACATCTCCTGTTTTCAGTCCAGCAGAGGCTGCGGGAGAACGGGGGACAACATCAATTAATAAAACTCCTTTATCTGTTGTCAAGTTAATGCCAAATTTGGAATTCACTTGTTCTTTAATATCTGGAGTCAAAGTCGCCATTGTAATACCTAAATAAGGATGTTCAACCTTACCTTTTGCTATTAATTGCTGAGCAATCCCCTGGGCGGTATTAATAGGAATGGCAAATCCTAACCCTTGAGCGCCGCGAATGATGGCTGTGTTCATCGCAATCACATCCCCGCGAGCATTTAACAGTGGTCCACCAGAGTTACCAGGGTTAATAGCAGCATCAGTTTGAATGAAATCAACACGTTTATCAGTAACACCAATGTCACTGCTAGAACGACCTATCGCGCTGATAATGCCAGATGTGACTGTATAGTCCAAACCAAGAGGATTACCGATCGCAATCACCGCTTCTCCTGGTTGTAATAATTCAGAGTTACCTATAGAAACAGTTGGCAGGTTATTTGCCTCTATTTTAATCACAGCGACATCTGTTACTGGGTCTTCACCCATTACGCGCCCCTTAAAAGAGCGACCATCTTTCAGTTTTACTGTCACGCTTTGAGCACCGTTAACCACATGGGAATTGGTCAAGATTTGACCGCCAGCGTTAATAATGAACCCAGAACCGCTACCCTGTTCGATTCTTTCTCTTGGCTGTGAGCTAAAAAACCGCCGAATAACTGGATCGTCAAATTCCTCAGGAACTTGAGAAACGATAGTCCTTGCAGCATCAATGCGAACAACTGCGGGTCCTACTTTTTGTACAACCCCAACCACAAAGTTAGGATTATTGGACGAGGAGACAACAGGTAAAATACTTGGGGGGGTGTTATCTGTTGTCTTTTGGACTGACGTTTGAGCCTGAGCATCTGTTTTTGTAGCATTAAGGGTACCAGCAGGGATGGAACAACCCCCAATAGACATCATTGCCCCACTACCAAGCAGCACGACCAAAATACCATTTATTGACCACCTTTGGGACAAATGCCCTTTTGGGGACACGGAAACGTGGAGACGGGGTGAGTGAGGTAGGGAGAAGGATGAGGAGAGAGCATCTCCCCTGCGGCTCTGTTTTCTTTGTTCTCTTCGCGGCTGAAAATCATAGTCTGTAGTCTTCATTTGTCTTTGTTTCTCCGTATGAATCTATGGGTGATAAAATCTTGGCTACCGGGGGTAGAGCAAGAATGATGACAACTCAACGGCTTGTTTCAGGTCTAAAATGTTGTTTGCACTTCCTTGTACTTGCTCATATCTTCATTATTATTGTGACCATTGCCGAGCATTGGTGGTAAATTATGGAAATGCCCATAGAAAATCTGTGGAGTCAGGTACTAGAACGCTTACAACTAGAGCTATCTCGTCCCACCTTTGAGACTTGGATCAAAACCGCGAGCGCTGAGCGATTGGAAAATAATTGCTTGGTAATTTTTACTGCTAACCCGTTTGCTCGTAATTGGTTACAAAAATATTACATAAAAACGATTGCTAATGTTGTACAAGATATTCTTGGTTATCCTGTAGATATTTATATCACCGTTACTCAAGGTGATGAAGTTTATCATGTTAAGGAACAAGAAGTTTCTTGGGGATCTCCGGTTCAAACCAGTCCAACAGATGCGCTGACTCAAAACCGACTAAAAACGACAGAATTAAACCTCAAGTATGTTTTCTCTCGATTTGTAGTTGGTGCGAACAATCGTATGGCTCATGCTGCAGCATTAGCTGTTGCTGAATATCCTGGAAGAGAGTTTAATCCTTTATTTTTGTGTGGTGGTGTGGGTTTAGGCAAAACTCACCTGATGCAGGCGATTGGTCACTATCGATGGGAAATTAGTCCAGATTCAAAAATATTTTACGTTTCTACTGAGCAATTTACGAATGATCTCATTGCTGCGATTCGTAACGACAGTATGCAAAGTTTCCGAGAGCATTACCGTGCTGCTGATGTCCTTTTAGTGGATGATATTCAGTTTATTGAAGGTAAAGAATATACTCAAGAAGAATTTTTCCATACTTTTAATACTTTACATGAAGCTGGTAAACAAGTCGTCTTAGCTTCTGACCGTCCTCCCAATCAAATTCCTGGCTTACAACAACGTCTGTGTTCTCGATTTTCTATGGGATTAATTGCTGATATCCAACCGCCAGATTTAGAAACGAGAATGGCTATTTTACAAAAAAAAGCTGAGTACGAAAATATTCGTCTTCCCAGGGACGTTGTTGAGTATATTGCTTCTCGCTATACTTCCAATATTCGAGAGTTGGAAGGAGCACTAATTCGTGCATTAGCGTATATTTCAATTTGGGGTTTACCAATGACGGTAGAAAATATTGCACCCGTTTTAGAACCACCAACGCAGAAGGTAGAAGCTACACCAGAAGCAATTTTATCAGTGATAGTTGAGGCTTTTGATGTATCAATAGAAGACCTTAAAGGAAACTCGCGGCGACGAGAGATTAGCTGGGCACGTCAAATAGGAATGTATCTTATGCGACAGCACACAGACCTGAGTTTACCAAGAATAGGAGAAGAATTTGGTGGAAAAGACCATACAACGGTCATGTACAGCTGTGAAAAGATTACCCAACTGCGACAAACAGATCAAAACTTAGTGAAAACACTGCGTCAATTGAGCGATCGCATTAACATGGCTAGCCGTCCCTACAAATCATCTTGATAAAAACAAACAAAATAAGTAAAAAAGCACGAACAAATCAAGCTATTACCAATGACCAATGACCAATGACTAATGACTGCCTTGACGAGTAAACTTTATTTGTACCAACCAACTTATTGTGTTTTCCACAAGAAACGCTTACCTCAAGTGTTAAGTTAAGTATAAAGAATCTTTAAAATAAAATTGCTTTGTGGAAAGTTTTTTATTTTTTGTGGAAAACTTTCCACAAATCTGTGGAAAACTTACTTAAGTATAAATACTCTGTGGAAAAACAGGGTTAGTTTTCCACAAGTTTTCCACATTTTCCACAGGTACGACGACTGAATAACTAAAAATAATAAAGTTGACCATGAAATTAGTTTGCACCCAAAGCGACCTTAGTACTAACCTCTCACTCACCAGCCGTGCTGTACCTTCACGCCCAACACATCCAGTACTTGCCAACGTACTACTACAAGCGGATGCTGAAACTAACCAAGTCAGCTTAACAGCATTTGATCTGAGTTTGGGTATCCGTACAAGTTTTAGCGCCGAAGTATTGCACTCTGGAGAAATTGCGATCCCCGCCAAGCTGCTTAATGACATCACTACTCGCCTTCCAGAAGGTGAAATTACTCTAGAAAATGAATCAACTTCTACAGATGATCCCTTAGCAGGGGAAGGCTCAATTGTGACTCTGATACCCAAAAGCGGGCGTTATCAAGTACGCGCAATGGGAGCACAAGAGTTTCCAGAACTCCCTGTTATTGAAAATACTCCAGCACTACATATTCCTGCTGGTGCATTAATTGAAGGATTACGAGGTTCTTTATTTGCAACTAGTGCAGATGAAACAAAACAAGTTCTTACCGGCGTACATTTAACAGTTCAACAAGACACACTGGAATTTGCAGCAACTGACGGACATCGTTTAGCTGTCGTACAGACGACTAATGAGAGTCCAGATACAAATACGGAAACTCGTTTAGAAGTGACAGTACCAGCTAGAGCTTTAAGGGAATTAGAACGGATGCTGGCTCACGCGAACTCAGAAGAGGAACCTGTAGCGTTGTATTTTGACCAAGGCCAAGTTATTTTTGAATGGCAAAATCAAAGACTGACAAGCCGTACTCTTGAAGGACAATATCCTGCTTACCGTCTACTCATTCCCCGACAATTTGAGCGAGAATTGGTTTTAGATAGGCGACAATTCTTGAGCGCTTTAGAACGAATTGCTGTATTCGCAGATCAAAAGAATAATGTTGTTAAGGTGAGCATGGATAGCGAAGAACAGGAGATTACTATATCCTGTGAAGCTCAAGATGTTGGCAATGGTAGAGAATCAATGTCAGCACAGATATTAGGAGAAGATATAGATATTGCTTTTAATATTAAATATTTGATGGAAGGTTTAAAAGCATTGCCATCTGTTGAAATTCATGTGCAGCTAAATGGAAACTTGACCCCAGTGATTTTCACTCCAGTTGGTGGTTTTAAGATGACTTATTTAGCGATGCCGGTTCAACTTAGGAATTAAATCAGTGAACAGTTAACAGTTAACAGTTAATAGTCAACAAGGGCGTATGGTGGAGGGATCGTTACTCAATGATGAAATTGATAACTCATAACTGTTAAAACCTTGGCGTTATTAGTGTCCTTCTCGTTCCTTGCCAGAGACAAGGAACGAGAAGGACAACAGAGCCTATTACACTGCAGCAAAACGGATTTTGAGATAGTCTCCGTCCATTTTTGCCCCTCCAGGTTGCAGTGCGGCCAAAGCTTGCGGTAAAACTAAATTTCGGCGATGATTACCAATTGTAATGTTTAATTCATCTCCACTTTTACTGAGTTGAACTTGATTTTTAGGAATGCCTGGTAAATATAATTCCAAACTGTATTGATTATTTTCTTGAACAACTCTAATTGTGGTTTCTTTGTAATAAACCTGAGTTGGATCTTCATCTTTATACAGTGTTTCTTTGAGACGTTCTAAAGCAGCCAAACCACACATCTCTTCAGAAAACAGTGGAACTTCCTTGACAGGTAACGGGTGGAAGTTTTCATGAATTTCGTGGCGATACTGCTTTTGATTCTCTTTCCAGCGTTGGAAAAAGGGGTCTTGTACTGCTTCGGGAATAATTCGATTTGCGACGACTAAATCTGTTGCAACGTTATATAAGCTCAAATACGCATGAGCACGAAGAGATTCTTTAATCACCATTTTTTCAGGATTGGTGACAAGGCGTACAGAGGTTTGAGTGTTATCTGTTAATACTTTTTCCAAAGCTTCTATTTGTTGATAGAATTCATAAGGTGCGTCCATCACCTCTTTGTCTGGTAAAGAAAAACCAGCAATTGGTTTAAAAAAAGGTTCAACCAAAGGTCTAAGTGCAACAGAAATGTTTTGAAAAGGTTTGTAAAAACGCCGCATATACCAACCACTAACTTCTGGTAAACTCAACAGACGTAGTGCGGTGCCAGTAGGGGCTGAGTCAATAATCAAAACATCAAACTCCCCCTCATCGTAATGGCGTTTCATTCTAACCAAGCCAAAAATCTCATCCATGCCTGGTAAAATAGCTAATTCCTCTGCCTGCACCCCCTCTAAACCGCGTGCTTGTAAAACTTGAGTAATGTAGCGCTTTACAGCACCCCAGTTTCCCTCTAGTTCTAATAGTGCATCCAGTTCCGCACCCCACAAATTGGCGCGAATTTGTTTCGGTGCGTGTCCCAGTTCTAGATCAAAACTGTCTGCCAGAGAATGAGCAGGATCTGTACTCAAAACAAGTGTACGATAACCCAGTTCTGCACAACGAAGTCCAGTGGCGGCGGCTACGGAGGTTTTTCCTACGCCGCCTTTGCCTGTCATTAGAATTACACGCATGGATAGTTTGGTCCAAGATGAGAAGTATTTACATTTATTTACATTATGAACTCTTTAAGGGAAATAAATGCTGTTTCAGTACATCTAGGCGCGAACAATGCCAATAATCTATGTGAGACACAATTAACCCTTGAGGGTTGAAACGCAATTCACTCCAGCCTGGGATAGAAATACGTGGCTTCCAAGGAAGGGGGGTATTCCAGCTGAGTGTCCACTCAGTTTTGATTGTGTCTCCCTCTGTGCGAATATCGTGCAAGTCCATTTTGGGATTTAAAAACCAAGTGTCGATGAATTTAATCATCTGCTTGTATCGTTCAACACCACGAAATTTGTTGAGCGGGTCTTGAAAATAAACATCTTGAGCGTAGACGCTGTATGTCTGATTATCAGGAAATCTTTGATAGTCTTGTTTGAGAATTTCAATGAGATCCATAATGAAATAATCCAAAAGACAAACTGAAAAAACTTAAAGAATGAATATCTTATATATCTTATAAAGAATAATCGATGCTCAACACATGAAGTCATTTCCACTGTTCTGCCAATTCATGCTTCCTTTCCACAGGTGCAAGATGTCAAGAACAGTAAATTTATGTATCAAGCAAAAAGAATCTAACTTCGGCAGCACAAGCCTTAAATGATGTTCAAAATAAGCTACAAGCAGCTACCAAGCAAGCAGAAGATGCTGAACAACAACTTACTCAGTATTCTTCAGGCGGGTTGAGTCAAGGCGAGTGCAGATCCTTTCGGGTGGTGAAACATTTGCTACTTCCTTATCAATGGCATTGGCACTCTCAGAAAAACTTTCGATGGGTGCAGAATTAGGTAGTTTGTTTTTTGATGAAGGATTTGGAACTCTGGATTGAGATACGCTCTTAAACGTTACCCAAATTCTGGAATCCTTACGACAACAAGACAAATTGATAGGAGTAATTACTCATGTTAAAGCACTCCGAGAGCGATTGCCCACACAAGTTAAGGTTCGCAAGTCTCCAGAGGGCTCCAAAATAGAAGTTGAGACATTTTAAAATTCATGTTTAAGTGTCAATGCTGATGAAATGAAGTTTCTAAAATTTTTACACAGAATTAGAATCAACTTCATTCCACAGCCGCTGTAACTGATAACGCCATGCAGCTAAAACTTCCTCTCTGGCTTGTGCACTTTGATCTAGTTCACCCATCAATCCTTCTGCATAAAAGCGTTCTAAGTTTTGCATAGTGGCTTCAAAAGACTGATTCTGCTGTTTAGCCGCTATAACAATCTGCCGAATGCGTTTTTCAATCAGCCGGTTAAAAACACTATCTAAACCATTTTGATAGAGAGAAATCAGTAGGGCGATCGCATCTGCAAAATCTTCTGGCGTTAAACTCTTGCAGTTGTGCTGAAATACCCCCCATAAAGCCCCTTCCTGCAAGGCATAACGTACATCCTGAGTTTCTTCAAAGTTTGCTTCTAAAAACTGTTCTACAAAAGGTAGAGCCTCAGAGATTGGCATAATGGGTAATAAAATGCGTAACCCGCTTTCATCATCCGATAGCAAAACTAGCAGTCGGAACTTGGGAGTTTGTACTTGCCAGTAACCTGGTGCAATAGCATTGACAGACGCTGCACTAAATAATTCTTTGAGCGTATCCGCGATTTGCGAGGGTGTCATAGTCTTTTTTTTTTGCTTCAGTTTCTAGCGTACCTTTTTCAGCTAGCAATATTATCTGCTTTACTCATAAGTCTTTCTTTTGACGTAGCTGTCTTTTCATTAATTGCTATTTTTTTATTTGATTGACTTAAGAGCTTAATTAATTCTTTAAATGTTTCTTATAAATTAAAAAAACTGAACCAATTGATCCTGGGTTTTCCACATAAATTTTATTATTATAGTATAGTCCTGGGGACATTCCTCCATCAAATAACATTCCTTCTTGAATCTTGCCTAAACAGTTATTACGAGCAATTCCTTCAAGAACATCATCAAACATATCTGGTAAAAGCTCTTGATTAAGTTGAGACACTTGAATATCGGAATTTGCCTTAATGTCATTAACTAGTAAAATGACATATCCTTTTTCAGATATAGCTACAAGAGAGCGATTTCTAGCTTGTTTACAAGCAAGTTCTCCTAAATCTTGACAAATATCTTTAAACCTGCCGTTACGATAAAATCTGCCATTGCCTCCCACTAAATTATAGTTAAGAATATGATCCCTTCTTCTTCCTACTTGAAGAGTTGCTTGACGCTGCCTTGGTTTAGCTGCTGATATACCGAAAGAAGAGCGTTTATTCTTAAAATCTCCTGAATATTCAACTCCCCGAGAAATATTTAAGCCTTGAGGTTTATTATTAGTATCGATGTAATCGGCATTAATTGCCGCAATTGGTAGTTGGCCGTTTAATTTTGCGTTTTCATTACTTACGAGTTCATGAAATAATTTTGGTATATATTCTTGACGAAATTTACCTTTATTGTCTTTTGCATAAAGCGGATGAGACAAACCCAAATTGACTTTAAAGTCTAAGGATTCTGATTTTGGGTGAAAAATAATGACATGGTTAATACCTTTTGTATATCTTTCGCCCTGATTATTGGTTTTGAAGAAAGCAATACTGAATTCAGAATTTTCTCCTAAACAAGTTTGGGAGGCTTCACTTGATGCATTGAAGTTAATATATTGACAGCCAGCTAAAAAACCAATAACGATTATAAATATAAAAAAGAAAATTCTTGTATTTTTATAAAAAAGACAAAACTTAGTCATCATAACTAAACAATATCATTATCATAGAAACAATGAAAAGCTCACATACATAATTTTTATATAGAAGAATTTAGTGAGCGAACTATCAGTTGATTAAGTATCATGGCAATTTATAATATCAGGACTAGCTCAATGATGAAAGAGGTGTTCGCGTAGCGGCTGCTTTGCAGCGTCGATCCTGCAAGAAAAAGGGATCTTCTCTCTCAAAAGGCGATTTCTAGCCCCTAAGAGGGGCGGCACTCTCGGACGGAAAGCTACGCTTAACGCTCTTGTGTTCGACAAAAGCTATATAGCAATCCATGCCGGAGTTGTGAAATTACTCGTTGAGGCAGGGAACGCTTAACGCTTAACAGGAAAGAATAAAGTACATTTGTACTTTATTTCTTACAAATGAAATAGGATTGCTATATATACCTCAAAACTTGTATAAACTTGCAAGCATATTTTACAGTACAAGGAGTTCCAGACATGATGGATTCTTTATTGCGGCGCTCACTTACAGAAAAACTTTCCTAGAAGATGAAACCGTTTGACTATATAGACGTGGGCATCTGGACTAGGCTAAGCTAATATACAGTATCTACTTATACCAATTCCCCATGATAGCTTGCGTGGCGTAGCCATATAGGACTCGTGTTTGATTTTTGACGAAGCTAGGTACACTTTTATTGCTTCTTAAGCGTTCCCTGTTCCCTGTTAAGCGTCTCTACTTTGTAATTCACCCTATGGCTAACGCCACGCCTTACGGTGAGACCAGCACTGGTCTGACCAAATCAAACCGGATTCCTATAGATGAGTTTAATGCTTCTTAATAACTTTGTCTGGAAAACTTACACACTGTAGTTGTTTGTCACCAAATATTAAGTAAAAGTTTACTCCAGAATTGGTATTACGAAACTCAGTTCATAATTAGATATAAGTTAAAATCTTTGCTAAAACAAAAATATTGTGAGCTACTGCATTAACCCCTGGTGTCAACAGCGCCAAAATCCTAATTATGTGGAGCGTTGTCAAAGCTGTGGGAATAGCTTATTTGTAAATGAGCGATATCAGTTAGTAAAACCGTTGCGCGAATTGCGCCAACAACAATATACTGAAGTCTTTGAGGTAGATGATCGGGGCACACGAAAAGTCCTAAAAGTTCTCAAAGAAGATGATCCGAAGTTGATCGAAATGTTGCAGCGAGAGGCAAGCGTCTTAAGCACTCTCAAGCACCCAGGAATTCCTAGAATCGACCCGGATGGATACTTTACCTTAACCTTAAACCTTGGCTACGGTTCTAGGATATTGCACTGTTTAGTGCTTGAGAAAATTGAGGGGCAAAATTTATGGCAGTGGTTAGAGCAAAATCAACCAATTTCTCAAAGGCAAGCTCTGGTTTGGTTGCAACAAGTTATAGAGATTCTAGCTTTAGTGCATGAGAACAAGCTTTTCCATCGGGATATCAAGCCATCTAACATCATGCTCAAACCTGATGGCCAACTTGTGTTAATTGACTTTGGTTCTGTTAAATATGGTACAAAAGCTTATTTAACTAGTATACGTAAGGGTTTTGAAGGTACGATTATATTGTCATCTGGTTATACGCCGCCAGAACAAATCAAAGGCAAAGCTGTCAAGCAATCAGATTTTTATGCACTAGGACGGACATTTGTCAACTTAATAACGGGCTACCCTCCAAGTGCATTTGCTGAGGATTCGACAACAGGTCAGTTGATTTGGCGAGATAGCGCTCCTGGGATCTCAAAGCCATTGGCAGATTTAATTGATTCCCTGATGGCTTTGTCTCCAAATCACAGACCTGAAAATACGCGGCTTATTTTGCAAAGACTAGAAAAGATTAGTCGCGAAACTGATGAATTGATGCAAGCTATAGAGTCATCAATTCATTCAAGTTTGTCACAACTGCCTCAACCGCTAAAATTTTTTACTGAACAAATTCTCAAAAATAAACTTCAGCGGTTGGCCAAGCAAAGTAGAATTCCTAAAATAGCTCTTTACGGGCGTTCTGGAGCGGGTAAATCATCTCTGATTAATGCCATTTTAGGACGGAGTGTTACCGAGATTGGTTTAGCCAAAGCAACAACACAAATTACTGAAATATACGATTATGAGCGCAATGGGTGGAAATTAAGATTTGTAGACTCACGTGGTGTAGGTGACTCACGCGATCATGCAGCCTTTGAACAAGCCATTAACGATGTCGTCCAAAACAAAGTAGACATCCTGTTATTTGTGATTCCAGCTGATGAGCGAGCATATGTGCCTAGCGATATTGATTTTCTCACTGAACTGAAATCAACGCACAAGCGAAAACATGGAATTGAACTACCAGTTATTTTGGTTTTAAATAAGATTGATCGAATTCAACCTACCTCAGAGTGGAATCCGCCCTACAACGTTTTTGACTCCCAAATTCGTGACACTAAATTCAAAACAGCCAGACAGCAAGCAAAGGAAGCAAATATTCGTGATTGCGTTATGGCGAGAATCACCGAGTACAAAACTCTGAGTTCAATTTATGTTTATATTTGTACTTTATGGGATGAATACGACGATAAACGGTACAACATAGAAGAACTCGCTCTACGAATATATAAGTGTATTCCTGACGAAGCCGGTAAACAGGGCTTTGGAGGAGCAACCGCTGCGATCGCACTCAAAAAAGCTGTTGCTCGGGACTATACATTTGTCGCAGCATGTTTGGCATTTCTTACTGGTTGGTTTCCTTTTGGTAACGAAAAGGGAGTATTGTCCATACAAAGTCGCTTGGTCAGTATGATTGCCCAAATTGCTACTAACGCAGATCAAAGCAATGAAGCGGAAAAATTATTAAGACAATTAGGTGTTCAACAAGCTGATATGAAATCACCTTTGTCTACGACATTGGCAATTGGTGAAGCGGCGATTCGCTACTTTATTGAGCAAGACAGCACTATTGAACAAGCCCAGCAGGCTTTTGTCCAAGAAAAAGAACGACGAGAACCAGAATTTCAAGAAGCACTCAAGGGAGGAACTAACAAAGTAGTGAGCAAACTGCGAGAGATAGATCAAGAACTGTATGAGCGCTACGGCTTGCCACGTATGTATGAGGATGATAAGGATGATATATTGTGAAACTTGACAGAATATGAAATTAGACAAACCAAAACTCAAAGAATTAAAGTGCAAAAAAAGCTGGCTGTCACTGAATTGGAAATTCAGCTTACCCTTGGCAGCTATCATTGTGCTGATTTTGAATTACGCTGCAGTTGCCCAAACTTCCACATCCCCAGTACAACCCTCTCTAAACTTACAAGTGGCTGTGGACACGGTATGGGTGCTGTTCACTGCCTGTTTAGTGTTCTTTATGAATGCTGGCTTTGCAATGTTGGAAACAGGCTTGTGTCGCCACAAGAATGCCGTCAATATATTAGCTCAAAACTTCATTATATTTGCACTGGCAACAGTGGCTTTCTGGGTAATTGGCTGTGCGCTTATGTTTGGGGACAACACAAACCCATTGTTTGGAACAAAAGGTTGGTTTTTTGATGGAACAGACCAACAGATGTTTAAATCCCTCAAGTCTGATGTACCTCAGTCAGCTCTATTTTTCTTTCAACTCGTTTTTGCAGGCACCGCAGGAACTATTTTTACTGGAGCGGTTGCTGAACGGATTAAGTTTATTGCATTTTTTATCTTTGGCTTTTTACTGATTGCTATTTCCTACCCAATTACTGGTCACTGGATTTGGGGAGGTGGTTGGCTAGCCAAATTAGGCTTCTACGATTTTGCTGGTTCGACTGTGGTTCATTCGGTTGGTGGTTGGGCGGCTTTAGTGGGAGCTTGGCTGTTGGGACCACGGTTGTACAAACTTGAATCACGTGGTGCACCGATTTATCGCTATCTAAAAAACGGTAGCAACATTGCCATGCCTGGGCATAATCAGAGTATGGCTACTCTGGGGGGCTTTATTCTTTGGTTGGGTTGGTTTGGCTTTAATGCAGGCTCAACGCTCAAAGCTGATCCTGGTGCGATCGCTCATATTTTCCTCACAACCAACATGGCAGCTGCAACGGGTGGTATTGCAGCAACCCTGATTTCCTGGAGGCGCTTTGGTAAACCTGAACTTAGCATGATCCTCAATGGAGTCTTGGCAGGTTTGGTATCCATTACAGCTTCCTCTGCCTTCGTTAGCATTCGCAGTGCGTTTTGGATTGGTCTGATTGCAGGAATCCTTGTGTTCTTCTCAGTACTTTTTATAGACGCAAACTTAAAAATTGATGACCCAGTGGGTGCTATCTCAGTTCACCTTGTCAATGGTATCTGGGGAACATTAGCTGTGGGCTTATTTAGCGTCGGTATAGAAGATAAACTACGCAGTAATGCTGTGCTATTCGCGCCTGGTCCAAAACCAGGATTATTCTATGGTGGGGGTTTAGAACAATTATTGATTCAGTTACTTGGTATTATCTCAGTGGGTATTTTCACGTTTGTGTTCTCCTGGCTTGCTTGGTCGGGAATTCAAGCTATAGTTGGTCTGCGAGTTTCAGCCCAAGCAGAACTTGATGGTTTGGATATTAGTGAGCATGACATGGATGGTTACCACGGATTTGAGAAAAAACAGGTATAGCAAATCTTCACTGCTTACTCAGGTATCTTACTTCCTCTATACATTAAAGGATTGGAAAATTTACCAGGCTTATTAGTAAGTTTTGATACAGATTCTTGCAATTTTGTCTGATTCGAGTCTGTGCTCTGAGACTCCTCATCTTTGAGTACAGCGTTCAACTTCTCTACAGTGCGATTGATATCTACAAGTAGCATCCCTTCTGGAATATTACTGGCAATGACTAGTAAGAAAACATCAGGGCTACAGGTGGTTAAAATCACATAACCGTCTGCACCTTTAACCGAAATCTGCTCAATCCCCTCCCATTGCACTTCCTTACGGGTGCGGTTAGCCAAATAAATCATTGTTCCCGCCATAATCAATGCGGAATCATCATTCATCCCAATTGTTGTGATCGGCTTACCCTCAGAATTCACGAGTGCTGTACCCTGAAAGCCCATCATACTACTAGCAAATTTTTTTAAAATTGCCTTAATCTCATCTATATTCATGATTCGCTATATGTTTTGTTCTGCTAGAGGATATCACTTATTTGATGATAACCTAGCAAATTTTCGGAGATTGATCGTTACTCCACGGCGATCGCTAATGAGGATAGGACACAAGAGTTAGGAGTGATCAGTTCAAAACTTATAACTCCTAACTAATAGCTATTATTAGCTATTATTTCAATCACCAAGTTGGGTCACTAAACAAATTTATCGTCAACTCTTCGCGTCTTGGCGGTACTGCTGTAATGCAGGCACGAATGGTGTGTCCATCCTCAACTTCCACACTGCAAGCGTGACATGATCCCATTAGACACCCAGTGGGAATAAACACACCCGCTCGGTCTGCTACGTCGAGCAGGGGTTCTCCCACTTCAGCATCAACTGTAACATCATCTGGTAGGAAGCGGACGCGAACAGTCATGAAAACTACCCTCAAGGTAAAAACGGTGTTAAGTCCAAATGGCGTTCAACTTCAGCAGCGACAGAGTCTAAAATATGCTCTCTTTGTTCCCGGTAATTGGCAACTCCTGTTGGCAAAGATTTTAAACCCCGCTGTTGACGTAGACGATTTAACCAAGCACGTCTCCAAGGACCATTGTCAAAAATACCGTGGAGATAAGTACCCCAGACCGATAAGCAATTATCCACCAAACCTAAATTAGCATCATCGAATAAAGTATGGTAGTTTTCGGTTTCTGTTGGAGGAATTTCTATACGCGATCGCCCTTGATGAATTTCAAATCCGATCACAGGTAAGCCCATTTGTGGAAAATGCGAGTTGACTTGGCGTTGACGAGCGACTTTCTGTCCTGTGATCACAGTTTTTATCGGTAATAACCCTAATCCTTGATATCTGCCTGCTTGTCCTTCAAGTCCCTCTGGATCGGCTATCATCTGACCTAATATTTGGTACCCACCACAGATACCCAAAACTGTACCGCCTGCTGCTGCATAGTGTTGAATTGCTTCTGCCATACCACTTTTTTGCAGCAATATCAAGTCAGGAATTGTTGTTTTTGTACCAGGAATAATCAGTGCATCAGGATGTCCCAATTCTTGCTTGGGACTAATATATTTTACCCCTACTGTAGGTTCTGATTCTAGTGGATCAAAGTCAGTAAAGTTAGAAATTCTCGGTAAGCGAATCACACTAATACTGAGTTCAGTTTGTATCTTTTGTACTCTCCGTTCTAACAGGTCGAGGGAATCTTCCGCAGGATATAACTCTTCCAAGTAAGGGATAACACCGACAACAGGAATACCAGTGCGTTCTTCCAACCATTTTATTCCGGGTTCTAGGAGCGATCGCTGTCCACGGAATTTATTAATTACAATACCGCGAATTAAAGCACGTTCTTCTGGTTCGAGTAACTCCAGGGTTCCTATGATATGGGCAAAAGCACCACCTCTATCAATATCAACAACCAATAGAGTTGATGCATTCAAGTATTTTGCTACCCGCATATTGGTTAAATCTCGGTGCTTGATGTTAATCTCCGCAGGGCTACCAGCACCTTCGCAAACCAACAAATCAAATTCTGTACTCAAATGCTGTAGAGATTCTTCAATTGCCCGCCACCCTAGCTCAAAATATTGTTCGTAGTACTCTACAGCGCCGACTCTACCCATAGGTTTTCCCTTGATTATGACTTGAGAAGTCATATCTCCTTGTGGTTTGAGTAAAATAGGATTCATTTCTACCCAAGGAATAACTCCCGCAGCCCAAGCTTGTACCGCCTGGGCGTAGCCAATTTCTCCACCATTTGCGGTCACATAAGCATTTAAAGCCATATTTTGACCTTTGAAGGGAGCCACTCGCCAGCCACGACGCGATAGTATACGACAAATAGCTGCCGTTAACAGTGATTTCCCGGCGTGGGATGTTGTTCCCACTATCATAATTGCTTTCATTTCAAACCTCCAGGAGACCCCCGCTTAATTCGGTATATAAATGAGAACCGCTATATACTCTTAATTCTAAAAGGGTAACCTAAACCAACGAATAACAGCATTGTATAGGTTATCACTCAATGTAGGAGCCCGCCAAGATTTTGTTTGAAATTGTTCTACTATCTGACGACCAACAGGAGTGAGGCGAAAACTATCTGTAATTCCTTGACCATCTACTTCGCGCCGCAGAACACCCACTTGGATCAGCCACACAAGTGCATTATCTGCTACTAACTCGGAGATAGAATGTTTAGTGTAGCCATTTTGCACACCAGCACTAGCAGTCATTTCACTTAATGCTACTCGACGAGAGCGCATTGTTTCAAACAAGCAAGGATTGAAGGGAGAACACACTAAGGCTCGTTCGGCTCGTTCTAGGGTGCTGCGAGAATAAGTAAAGGTTTTCTGGTTTTGAGAATCAATACGAGGCATTTTGTAACTTTGAATACTTTTTAGCTTGGAATCTCAAACTGCTAAAACATGAGAAAACATGAGCTAGTAAAATCTTACTTCATGGTTTGACATCTCCCCTCCTGAGAAAAGAAGGGAGTTGAGTTTTTAATAGGACTTACGCACCATTTGCCACCAAACCGATTTCTCCGTTCGTATTTGCTTGCGAAACATAGGATTTTTGGTATGAACCGGGTTTGTTTGCGTAAGTCCTGTTTAATAAGCCCATACGCTTCTATGCATGAATCTCACAGCTTCTATGTGTGAGTGTTTTAAAAAATATTAGCAAATAGTTAACAATAGCATAAACTATCCAAGTCAACACAGGCAGGTGCGTTAACATCCTATTAATGTAAATCACATTACACAAAGCTTATGGAACCAGATTCTCTACCAACTGAGGTGATTCTGACGCATTCGCGTCAGTCCCTCGGGAGTATGAAACTTGATTGGGCACCACAACCTGGAAATTATCTTGACTTTGAAGGCAAAACATATGCAGTTTTAGAGCGCCGCCACCGTTATCAATTCAAGGCAGGGCGCTATCGTTTGCAAAAAATTGCTTTATACGTACAGTCCGCTATAAGACCAAGTGAAAAAAGTCTTGTAGCAGGACGCTGGGTGATCGGCGATGCCACCTGCCGCTACAATGCTTGTTCAGAAATCATGCGCTGTGCGGTTAACCCAGATGGACCATGTGAAACATGCCGCTACTACGAGAGTGCTTAGTGCTGAGAAAAATAAAGGAAATTTGGAAACAATCACTCATCACTCATCACTCAGCATTCCCAAATACCTCTGTCACAGCTAAACGCGAACCATTAACAAAATCCCATCCTGACTGGGGACGTTTGCCTGCACTTTGAACTTCTCGCAAGAGCAATAAACCCTTTCCAGTTTGGACAATTGCTCCCATCCCCTTGATGATGCTTACAACTTCCCCTGGACTACCCGATACAGTTGACAAATTAGGTAATTGATGCATTATGTCTTGGAGATCTGCTGGTAGTTCATAACCATCAGCATCATCAAGGGGAGCAGTGGCAGTAATTTTCAGTGGTTGGTTGCGGAAGGTAGTGATACAGTCTGGAAAAAACCCTCTGATTTGATTGTGTAATTGTATAGCGCTCTTTGACCAATCTAATTGATAATCCTCTTTCTTAATCAAAGGCGCATAAGTCGCTTGAGAATTATCTTGAGGAATTGGCTGAATTTCCTGGTGTTCCAGCTTGCACAAAGTCTCTACCAACAAATCTGCACCCAAAACCGCAAGTTTTTCTGCCAAATTATGAGCATTATCTAGTAATTCTATCGGTGTTGTGGCTTTGAGAAGCATTGCACCAGTATCCATTCCTGCATCCATTAACATTGTTGTGATACCGGTTGCAATCTCGCTGTTATACAAACACCACTGAATCGGAGCAGCACCTCGATACTTAGGTAAAATTGAGCCATGCACATTAACACAACCCAATTTAGGCATATCTAAAATTTCTTGAGAGAGAATTTGCCCATAGGCAACGACGACAAACACATCAGCGTCTGAGTCTTTGAGTTTCGTTAAAGTTTCAATGTCTTTTTTCACCCGCTGAGGTTGCCATACAGGGACATTAGCAGAGGTGGCGACAGCTTTTACTGGTGAGGGTATCAGTTGATTTCCACGTCCCCGACGTTTATCAGGCTGTGTTACAACTGCCAAGACATCAAATTCTGGATGATTCAGTAGTTTTTCCAGAGTTGGTACAGCAAAACTAGGAGTGCCAAAGAATACGATTTTCATCAGTAATCAGTTATTAGGAGGCAGTGCTCGAAAACGGGTTCGGTCAGGCTACTGGACATGTGCGAAGGGAAACGCTTTGCCGACTTAAAACACAAGCGCGTCACCTGCCCTTCATTAGGAGCCACTGCGTTATATCGTACTCCAACTGACTTGATATCCTGTTTTTTCCTAGAGTTGTTAAGATAATAGGACTTACGCACTGTACAAACAGACAGAACTTACGCAACGAGATCCAGCAGTTTGGGAGGGTGTAAGGGGGTAAGGGTTTAGGGGTGTAAGGGTTTGAAACACCTACACCCGTGGCTTCCCTATACCCCTATACCCTTGCCCAAACCCGCTTATTTCTCGTTTTCATGCGTAAGTCCTAAGAGAAAATAATGTGGATTAACTAAAGTACAACCTTAATGACGTTTTTCTTTAAAAGAATTTACAAAATCCTCACAAAATCCTCATATTTCATATATATGTTGGAAATGACAATTCTCATTAAGCCGAAATCATGCCTCTTAAAAAAAGTTCAAACCGAAGATTTGACTCAATCCACATAATCAATTTTTTGACAATGCGTAAGTCCTAGATAATTCATCAAGCGTTGTATTCTTTTCATCTTCGATCATTTTTGCGATCACCCTTTATGCTTTAATGGGTCAATTAACATTTGTGTATCCCTACCCCAAAAATATTGGGGAATTCTCTAAGATGTTGTACAAGCGATTTACGGAGCGGGTTTATCAGTCGTCCTAATTTGTTGGTTTTGTTAAACCTCTTAAGATCCGCCTGAGTGATGGTTTCCAATTTTTTGGTTTACTACCGTTCCGAAAAATCCTGTAGGCAGAACGGGTACTACTAATGACTCAGTTTTGTAAAAGTATGCGAAATTTGAGTAAACTATATCGTTAAAACTGCTAGTTCCTTGTTATACATATAATGATAGCTTGCTCTATTGCTGCATCCCTGTCTGCTCCTCACACAGCAACCGCCCTCTAGGAAGTCAACAAATGCTTAAACACCTTATGCTGTCTGGATGGTTCCGTGCGCAACCATTCGTTAAGTACCTCATTTTTGTGATGCTGATCGCGCCCTTGACTGCAGCATCAGAACACATGACTTCGGCACAACAAATACAAGTCGCTAAAGTTCCTTCTGTAACAACACAGCCAGACTCTGTAGCGGTTCACTCCCTGTTAAAGGCAACGGCTGCAGTTGATCAAGCTAACTTCATTTCAGTACCAAAAGCAGCGCCAATCAACTCCTTTACAGAAAAATCTGACTCTATAGCAAAGTCTGTAGGTGCGGTTTCTCAACCGCAAACACAAATAATAGATGAACAAACAAATCAGATTGATACTTTAACAGTAAAAGATAGTTCTGGATCAGTTGAGAAGCCCGATAATAATTCATTGGTACTAGTTGATCTAGCGTCACCACCAAAAGAATCTGAGTCGGCATCAAACGAGATGGCAGCTAGTCAACACAATTTAGTGCAACGATTGAAAGCCTCTAAAGTTATAGCGTTGGCAACAAACAATGTGTCTGCATCTGGGGAAGTGCTTGCTGCTAAAACATTGGAAACAGTTAAGATTGACCCTTTCAAAAAAGGACAACAAAAGTCAACAGCAGTGCCTGTTGTAGAACAACCAGGAGAACAAGCTCAAGGCGCACAGCAAGATCCTATAGGAAGTCCTCATCCTATTCCTTGGACTTGGATACAGGCGACTCAAGATGCTATTAGTTCTAGAGGTGTTGCTGGAGTGCGTTACTACCGCAGTATGCCTGTTATTTCTGCAGATGGTAGATATGCTATGTACAGCCGGGTACAACTGGAAGTCAAACCACAAATGTACAATAGCCGCGTGACTAGCGTTCTATTTGTAGAAGATAGGCAAACTAAGAACTTGCGAGTGGTTAGCTCAACTGCTCCCATTAACGATCCCCTATTAAAGGTTCAGGTTTCTTCACCAAGTGATTCACAAGGAACTATTGCGGTATTGGTTCCTGTTAGCTGGTCACAAAAAGGCGATCGCTTTTTAGCACGCAAGTTTGAAGGAGCGATGAACACTTCTGATGTCACAGATTATGCAGTCATATGGGATCGGGAACAAAATCGCTCTGAGAATGTCACTCCTTCACAAGAACAATACAAACACGACATAGCTGTGTTGTTAGGTTGGAGTAAAACTCACCCTGACCAAGTGGTATTTCGTGCCGGCGAATTGGGTGAAGAACAATGGCCCTTGATGACAGTTGCTTACGATGGCAAAACTACAGCTGCTACAACTACAGAGCAGCCAGTTATTTATGGTCAAAGGATAACAGACGTCTGGGCTGGTCCACAAGTCGCCTACAGATAGATCATATTTGTCCAGTTGCCCATAACTAGGACTAACACAGAGAAAATCAAACCTTTAATTTAGCGACTGAGTGAAAATATTCGGGTTCAAGAGCAATAATTCAATCACTTCAGTCGCTTAACTAGTTTTTACAAATTGTAATCTGAGCCTGAGAAAGAGCAGAAATCTAGAATAGAAAATCTCTACTTTGACAGGCTCAACCTTCAAAAATGATAAAAAAAGTTAAGAAGCAGGTGGATAAAACTTCTGCATTTTATTTGCCAATTTAATAAGCACCTGTTTTGTTCAGAACAACTTGAACAGTTTTGAACAAAATTTTCACATCTAGCCAGATTGACCAATTTTCAATGTAAGATAGATCTAACTTGACTGCGTCTTCAAAGTTATCGATATTGGAACGTCCAGAAATTTGCCACCATCCAGTAATACCGGGCAACACTTCTTGACGGATATAGTGTCCTGTTTTGAATTTTTCTACATCTCTTAGAGGAAGAGGACGCGGACCAACCAAACTCATTTGTCCGAGTAAAACATTAAAAAGTTGGGGCAATTCATCTAGACTATAACGGCGCAGAAATTTACCAACTTTTGTGATCCGAGGGTCATCCTTCATCTTAAACAAGACACCATCTTTGATTTCATTGTTTGTTTCTAAGGCTTTTTGCATCTTTTCCGCATCGGTTATCATTGTGCGGAACTTACAAATTTGAAACTTCTTACAATGTAGACCAATTCGATCCTGCCTGAACAAGATTGGTCCTGGAGAATCGAGCTTAATCACCAGAGCAATTAACGCAAAAACAGGTGAGAGTATTAGTAACAAAATAATGGAACAACAAAGGTCAAAAGACCGCTTTACCCAAAAATCAGTGCCTGCAATAATGGGTGCTGGAATACTCATACAAGGGACTCCACCTATGACCCATAATACGGATTTAGGATGGAAAGCTGTGGCTTGTGTAGGGAGTATTCTCAGGGTAATACCAGCTGTGTAAAAATGCCAGCAAATAAACAGACGATTTTTAATTGCATTCCAAGAAACAAAAACCTCTACTATTCCTTGATTGCGAAGATATTTCAAGGTTTGTTCTCTGTTAGGCCTGTCGAGACACTTAGAGTTAGAAGTTCCCTGTACAATATAGCATTTTTCATGTTGTATTAACTTAAGATGACTCTCTTGCTCTTCTGTCTCTGAAATCAGAAAAACGGGATAACAAATTGCTCCTTTGTTGCGAAGAAGTGTAGTGGTAACATCAAAGATACAACGCCCGAGACAGATAAAGGCTACAGAGAAAAACCACAATAGTAGAAAAAAGGAACGAGAAAAATAACTCTCTGATTCGTAGAAAATATCAATCACCAAGAGGAATATTTGTGACAAAGATACTGCTTTAATCAGCTTATAATAGTTACGACGATTTATGCCTGCTTTATAGAGTCCTTTACCTGCAATAATTCCTATCTCAATTGTTAAAACTAGCGGTAGTTGAGATATTTGTTGTGTCCAAAGAGATTTTAGTTGAATCCCAAAAGATACTGACAACTTCCATGCAAGGATTAGGGAAATAACATCCAAAAAGATAAGTATTAAGACCCGCCAAAATCGGATAGCTAATCCTCTCTGTATCTTTGTACCTTTGGGTGAACGTATATCGGGTTTGAAATTTACTTTTGATTCACTTCTGGAAGCCACAATTCGTATCCCTCCTTATATTTGTGCCGTTATGGCGATTTTTATTCGAGTCGAATACATTTGGTGTATGCAACCATAGGGTCTTACCGTTAAAGGCAAGAGTTATTCTTAATTAATTTGATCGGGAATTGAAATTAACGCTTTGGAGCTTTGTCAAAGGCTCTTGCCATAGCATTCCATGCCAATTTAGGTTTCATATTGAAATCGAAAGGTAAAGGTCGTAATGGCGCTCTATCTGAGCGGGGAAACCTCGAAAGCCATGTGTCGCTATCAGTAAATCCCCAAGTTATGACTGCAATGACAGCAGGTTCATTTAGAACAACAGAAAGATAGTCTTCGTAGACACTTGCAACAATGCGATCGCGGACATCTATATCTTTAGGCAAGTCATTGTCTGCTACATCTAGCTCAGTAATCAGAATTTTTAGACCAAGACTGGCAACATCACGTAGAAAAGCTCTCAGCTTTTTTGGATTGAATGGTTTATCTGCGAACAAGTGAGCTTGTATGCCTAAGGCTTGAACAGGTGTACCTTTAGACTTCAAAGTTTCTAGTAATTTCAGTGTAGCAATTCTTCTTGCTTCATGCTCGGGTATATCATGATCCAATAAAGCATCGTTATATACCAACAGCGCCTTGGGATCAGCATCTCTAGCAGTGCGAAAGGCAATGTCGATATAATCTGGACCCAAAAACTTTAGCCAAGGTGTGTTTTGTAAACCATCAGGTCGTCCGTGTTTCGGCTCAATTGCCTCGTTTACCACATCCCATGAGTGAATTCGTCCAGCATACCGTTTAACAATTGTTGAAACATGGTTTGTTAGAATGTTCTCAATTTCTTTAGAAGTCGTTTTGTGGTCTTGAAATTTACTAGTTAACCAATCAGGAATGACTTGATGCCAAACTAAAGGATGTCCCCGGAAAAGCATCCCATGTTCAGACGCAAATTGGGCAAAAGAATCAGTATCATGAAAGTTGAAATTATTGATACTAGGGCGAGTTACACCCCAATAAAACCCCCCTACTAGAAGACCACACTCCCGAATGAAAGCAGACTGTAATTGCTTATTCTTGGATAAATTTTCGTAACCGAAAGACGGAAATGCTCCATAGATTAATCCTTTAAGAGCAGCCCGTTTGCGTAAAGAGGTATTACCGACCACAGAAAAACGTCTCTTTGGGTTATATAGAGCTTTAACTTGATTGTAGTTCTTGAATCTATTGGCACAAGCAAAAGGAACCGTGCTTGCTAAAGTTCCTAATCCTAGTAGAAGTTCACGCCGTTTGATCAAAAATCGCATTTTGATTAATTGTTAGTACATTAACTCTGCTAACAACGTTTTCACAGTTTTACCAGCCACTGACCAGTTAAGACGAGACTGATATTCATGAAATGAGGATAATGCTAGTTGTTTGTACCTTGAGTACTCAATAAATAAATCAGAAATGTAGTCACAATATTCTTTAATGCTGGCTTCTTTGGAAAAGGTTTTACCGTTCACATTATCTTTGATAATTGTTCCAATTCCACCAACATTCGTTGCAAGACAAGGAACACCAAAGGAGTTTGCTTCACAAAACACTACTCCAAAGCACTCTGCTTTAGAAGGCACAATGAGGAAATGTGCAGTAGATAAGAGTGAATCAAGCTGCTTTCTACCCTCCACAGTAGATTTGCTAATAAAATCAAATACCTTTACATAACTGGGTAGCTGTTGATCAACAATAGGTAGACAGCCTACAACTGACAACTCTGTACTTAAACCTGACTGATTTAATTCTTTGGCCACTTCAAGAGCAACATTACCACCCTTTCTATACCAATCAACACCTAAGAAGACAAGATTACATTGATTTGAGGGTCTTGAATCTATAAGTGCTTTAATATCATCAAGAGTTTGCTCGGATTCTATGTTAGCACCGAAGGGGACAATTTTTACCTTTGCTGGATCAATTTGATAGTTATCAATCGCTGTTTTAGCAGCCCATTCTGATGAATAGATTGCTAATTGACATCGTTCGAGAGCAGATCTTTCTGCTGCATGACCACTTTGAATAGTTTCTTGGCACAAATTACTGAATTGCGGATAAAAATCAACCATGCCTGCGAAAGTGGCATCGGTCCAAAAGGCAATTGGTTGATTGCAATCAAGATAGGAGATGGGAATAGTTCCTTCGCTGAATACAATGTCACAATTCAGGTGAGATAACTTGCTAGCAACCTGCTTTGCATAATGCTTCAAAATGAACGGTTCTCTATCTCGTAAGTATCTCTTTTTAGGGAAGGCACGGTATGCAAGTTGCTTTCCTTTAAATAATAAAACATTTTTCTGTTTTAAAGAAGAGATGTAATCAACCTTAGTGTCTTGTTGGCGCAGCGTCTGCAGCATGTGGTAAACAGTACCCGACCACGCTTTAATGTTGGTAGCATCATGCCTGGTTACATAAGCTAGTTTCATTGCTTTTGTGTGTTTCTAATAAGTGTGCTATCATCTCGTCGTTTTGCAATGAGGCTGCATAATGACTATCATGAAAAGTTAATCTAGGGAATTTGTTTCAAACAGTCTCCAGCCGAACTTGCTTGCTAGCCATTGGATCACAAAAAACAGCAAAAACCGTGGATTGTGCTTAAAGTAACGTTTCCATAAACGTTTTGGTTCCATGATCAGCCTAAAGAGCCACTCCATACCCCTTTTCTGCATCCAGCTAGGGGCTTGCTTAACACGGCCTGAATGAAAATCGAAGGCGGCACCGACACCGAGTGTAACGGCAGGAATCCGGTTTTTGTGGGCTGCCATCCACAATTCTTGTCTAGGACAACCGATGCCCACAAATAAAATTCGTGCGCCTGACTCTACAATTTGCTGGGTGTAAGCATCATCTTCTTGGGGTGTTAACGGGCGAAAAGGTGGGGAAATTTTACAGGCAATCTGAAGGTCTGGAAAACGCTGATGCAAAAATTTTACAAATGCACTTAAGCTTTCTGATGTTCCACCATAAAGCCCAATTGGTATACCAGCTTTTGCTGCAGCTTCGCATACGTACAGCGTCAGGGTAGGACCGTAAACTCGGGAGGCATTTTTGACACCAAGCGCAGTCAAAGCCCAAACTAAGGGCATACCATCGGGTGTTACTAGGGCAGCAGTATTAACTACACTAGCAAATGCAGGATTGTCGTAAACTTCCATAGTCATGTGCACGTTAGCGACACAGATGTAGCAACTTTTTCTCGCTTGGGCCCAGTCCAAAATCCTCTGTGTAGCGTCTTGGTAACTGGTAATGTCTACTCGCATGCCCACTATATAGCGGTGCTTAAGAAGATTCCGTTGACGATTTGTGAGTTTCATGTAGTATTAGTATCTCCGTGTCAGGACGTACATTACGCATACTGGAGTTGCTAAAAAAGTTACGGGTTCAGAACAGATGAATCTGCCTGAACCCGCTATAATTGCAACACGCATATTTAATTTCAAGATAAGTTTGATCACGTTTGCTAGGTCATCATTAACTCACCTCTTACAGTTGACAACTCGGTTATAAATATCCATCAACATCTGGTAATTTTTTTGTGCCGTGTACTTTGCTTCAAACTCAGATCTAGCTTCTCGCCGCATATGAGTGAGCTTTCCTGGATTCGCTAAAATCCACTCCACCTTGGCTATTAAATCATCCGCATCACCAGGACGGAAGTAAAACCCAGTTCTACCAGGATCTACAATCTCTGCTATTGCACCGATATTTGCCGCGAGCACAGGAGTACCTTTAGCAAAAGCCTCAATAGCTACAAGACCAAAGGTTTCATACCATTCTGACGGAAAGACTAAAAACATGGCTTCACCCATCAAAGAATGCACTTCTTGTACCGATCTACGTCCAAGGTATTCCACTTGGGAAAATTTATTAGCTGCTTGTTTTACTTGATCGGCTAACGGACCATCTCCCACAATCTTCAAAGGAATTTGTCTGCCAAGTTTTTCCCAAGCTTTTATAAGTGTTTTTATTCCTTTTTCAGGCGACAGGCGACCCACAAACAGCGCATATTTACCTTTTCCATTACCTTCACCAGGGTCAGGATAGATAAAATTTGGTTTGACAGTAAGCTTTGATGGAGGCAAGTTTGCTTGAATAAATTTTTTGCGAGCAAACTCTGTAATGGTGATGTATTGGTCTACATTGTTTTCCCAGGTTTCTAGAAATCGATGTACAAATTGCATCGTTGCAACGACACTTGCCCCTGTTTTACTATCCCGATAACAACCGTGAAAAATACCAGGCCAAGGAAAAGATTTTCCAAGACAGTCTTCACACACCTTGCCCTCTCGAAAGAAATAGGAATTGAGACAAAATAAACGATAGTTATGCAGCGTTTGTACGACTGGTATACCTACCTCCTGACAGGCATAGTGAACGGAAGGCGAAAGCAGTGGGAAAAAGTTATGTATATGCACAACGTCAGGTTGAAACCTGGCAATTTCTGCAAGTACTAACTGTTTTGATGAGAGGGAATAAATGGCACTGACAGCTGCCTTAAGTTTTTCTAAAGAACTCGTAATATTGTCATTATTGACTTCCAGTAAAGCTATAGTGTGACCATTTGCCTCTAGAAGGGCTTTTTCTGTTTGCATGGTGACATCTTCGCCACCACCAATTTGATAGCGATTATGTAAAATTAAGATGCGCACAATTGTCTGACTCCTGTATTTTAATCAACAGCTTGGTGTTGCCATTGATTAAAGTAATAACCTTTCATTCCTTTGAGAAGGTAACGCTTGCCACGTGCCATTAATTTCAACATTTGTCGTAAAGACGGTCGCGCAGATGATGGTATTTTTTGCAATAATTCATCATGACGTAGTAAAGCAATTTCTTGTTCATTAATTTGTTTCTTCAATGAAACTACAGATTTATTTTCTGTATGCCATCTAAAATCTGCTAGATAAGAATGAACGTGAATAAATTTGTATCTTTTCAGAGCTAATCTCAGAAAGAATTCGTAATCCATAGCATACTGAAAAGAATCATCTAAAAAGTTTCCTTCATCAAATATCCTTCGTTTAAAGAATGTAGAAGTACTGGGTATATATAAAACATGAAGATATTTCAGTATGAAATGGTCAAAATCGATTTCTCTTCGGGATTGAAAAACATCTCCCTTTTCATTTATCCAACGATAGTCTCCATAAGCAATATCACTTTCAGGAGCTTCTGCGAAGCAGTTTGCTATCTTTTGAAAGCATCCAGGAAGATATTTGTCGTCTGCATTGAGCCAACCTACTATGTCCCCTGTCGCCATACTAAAGCCTTTGTTAAGAGCGTCACTTTGACCCCTATCACGCTCAGATTTCCAAATTAGATGGTCGTATTTTTTGAGATATTCAATAGTTTTATCTGTTGAACAATTATCTAGAATGATATGTTCAAAGTTGGGATATTTTTGTTCTATTACGCTTTGGATAGCGAAGTCTATATAATTACCTTGATTGTAAGAGGGGGTAATGATGGATATTTTAGGATACATTTGATGAGTCATGATAAATTAGCTTAATGGAAAGTTGATAGAAATGACGAGATTGAAATGAGAAACCACAGACACATTATTTTTGATTTTTTTCAAGAGATATATTTTTTTCGGCTTGCTCTACTTAAAATCTCAGTGTACAAAGATAGATACCGTTGGGCTTGGATTTGTATAGTAAATTCTTGTTCTGCTTTCTCACGAGCATGATGACAAAGTTTTTGATATCGCTCTGTGTTTTCTAAGACCCAAGCAATTCCATAACCCAAATCTTCTATCTTGTAGGGTTGAGCTAAATAACCATTTTTCTGGTGCTCAATCATATCAGGCATACCACCAATATGAAAAGCAATGCAAGGAGTACCACAAGCAATAGCTTCCATCACAGTGTTAGGCAAGTTATCCTCAATTGAAGGTGCAATGAAAACATCTGCTGCCGAATAAACTAAAGATAATGAAACATCATCTCCTAATTTACCTGTGTAATGAGTGCGAAAGCCTAAGTCAATCTGATTTTCAGATTGTGAAGAGCCAAATATAACTAGTTCTAATTTATCCTGCCAGACAGATTTACTTAAATCTTGCAGTGCTGCCTGTAATAAACTAAATCCTTTTCTCTTATGTTGTGTTGCATTAACTGCTCCGAAAACAATAAGTTGCTTATCTTGAGGTAGATTGAGTAACTCTCTTGCTATATGTTTATTGACTGGCTTGTATTTTTTAGTATCAAGACCATTAGGAATGACTTCTACTCGCGTATTTCGGAAAATAGAACTGGCTTGAGCACATTTAGCAAGCCATGAGCTAGGAGAGACGAGTGTGATATCAGCTTCTTGCCAAGCTTTGGCTTTACGTTGCCATTGCCAGCGAGATAAATCTTTTTCTTTTTGACTATTAAGTTGGGGACAAGCGCCACAAGAATTTATGTAGCGATCGCAGTTCTGGCTATAATGACAGCCCCCCGTAAATGCCCACATATCATGAAGAGTCCAGACTATAGGCTTATTTAACTTTGCAATGGTTTCAACCTCTAAATAACCATTACAAATCCAGTGCAGATTCACGATATCAGGATTGAGTTGTTTAACTTGAGGACGGACTCTATCTGGAAGCCAAGATAAATAATAGTCAGTCAGTTCTCGCTGGGGATAAAAATTTAGTAGCAGTCTACTTAAAGATGGTCTAAGCTTGGCAATTCCCTTTTCTAACTTAGTGTGTTGAGCAATAACTGTTTTATCATCACTATTTTTGGCTTGTACTAAAAGTTGGGAATTGATGCCTATACTGTGTAAACCTTGATGAAGTCGGTATACAGCCCGACCTGCTCCTCCGTTATCGTAAGTACTCATCTGTAAAACTTTCATAGATTAATTTCCTCTTTGCTCTAAATTATTCTTATTTTCTATCTTTCAAGACATACTTAAAAAATCTTAATTTTGCATTAAATTATTTATGAGTTTTCGGAATAAAATGGAAAATCTTCTAACATGATTGTTCCTGAATATCTTTTTGGTTACTAGGTAGATTAATTCTGTATCGAGTGAGTAAAGCTGTCATTTTCACTGAGGCAATTAGAATTCCAATCACAAACAGAATATCCCATCCTGCTTCAATGTAGGCATTAGAGATAAATGCCCAAATACAATATGCAACAATACAACAAAATAATGTTTTGCCAAACAGTGAAACCTCCTGCTGTGGAAATATTGATAACTGAAAAGATTCTTTCAAGAGAGTAAGAAGAAATCCTAAATATATCGAAAATCCAACTATTCCCCACGACACATAAGTCCAAACATATACATTATGTGCGGGAATAACTTCAAATGGATTATCTTCGCCAGCACCTCTGACAATTCCATTGATACGACAAACATATTCCCAACCACGGGAACCAAAACCGAAAATAGGTGAATTTTCAGATGTATAATTACTAGTAGGAGTCCATACTCTTTCTACACGAAATCCCCAAGTTCCTTCACCTTCAGACTCCTTAGAAAAAGAGGATTCAGCAAAGCTAACAACATACACATTGTATATCAAAATAAAGATAACAAGGAATGGAACAAGTCTCGTAAAATTCTTAATAGAGAAAGTAAAATGAAATAAAAACAAAATAATTGGAAATGTTATAAACAGCGCTGTTCTTGTTCCATTGAGAAACAAGAGCGGAGGAATATAGAGTAATAAAATAACCTTTAATACCAGTCTTTTAAGACCTGATTTTTGTCTGATATAAAATAAGGCAAGCGGAAATAAAGTCATTAAGCTATTAGCATCTTCGTTAGCAGAGGCAAATAGACCGAAAATATCCTTTTCCTGAGTACCATAGGAGGCAATGATATTAGATAAACTCTGAGATGAACGCTGAATGACTATTGGATACTGAACAATAGTTGCGAGAAAGACTAATAGTAATGTAAAGAACAAAATCTTCCTAATTAAATGGATTGTTTGACTATTTAAACTCAGTACTGTAGATAGATACAGCAGAGACCAGAAAATATACTTTGTACAACCAGAAAGATGAATTGGCACAGCGGCTGGAGGAATTGCTACGATTTGGAACAAAAAAAGTATCGGAAGTAGCAGCAATGGCCAGCTCATACTAATTGCAAATTTTATTCTCTTTTCATCAACTTTCCTTAATTGCTCAATCAAAACAAGGACTAAAAGTGGAAGAAAAACCAGTCTGGTTGCTCCAATTACACCTAAGTTAAGTTGAGGAAGCGATAAGATAAGGTCAGTCACTACTAAAAATGTAGGTATGTAAAAAATTTTAATTTTCATTTTTCATCATAAGAAAATCACATATTTTTCAATTGAAGTCAATATTAATCTGAACTTACTTGGTGCCAATGTACTAAACAAGCCTTAAACCCTTGCTAAGCAATAAACCTAGATCTTGACGCATAGATTTGTGTACCCATGTAAACGATAGAACTATTGGCACATCTGTGGTAAACCAAGAATTGGCGGGTCAACGCCTCAAATTCGCTCATCTAGACCCTTTGACAATTTGTAAGAGCGTAAGGGCGAATCGAAAAACGTTGAAAATCGCTCTGGTTAACAGTTAGCTCTTTTTGCTTGAGGGGAAGTTCAGATTAATCCAGCTTATTTCCAAATATTTATATACATAAATATTTGATGATTAGTAGATTAATTTTATGCATCTAAAGCAAACATCTATACTTCAAAAATACTGTTTACACTTTTATCCCAGACGTTAGTTGGCTTTTATTATTTTTTTTATCCTCTGTTTAATAACTTGGAGTACAGTTTGCTTAAACAACGTTTTTTGTGTGAAATTATCTGCGTTTACATTGCTAACCATGAAGGGTGGATCCTTGAGAGGAAATTGCATTGCCTCTATAGGCATATTGATATAAGGGCTTACTTTTTTAGAAGTGAAATGAGTCGATTCTAGACCAAAGCCAATGTTAGAAATTAAATTTGTATTGGGAATAATACTTAGACTACTCTGTATCCAACAAGCAAATGTCCATTGATAATCCCAAATTCTATCTGAAGGATTTTCAAAAACAGACTGAAAAAGATTACTCCAATATTTGACTGCCTTATAGTCTCTTAAAATATCGTTCAGATAACCTTCCGCTTGAATCTGTGGCCAAAGCTTCATATAAATATCAAAGTGCTGCCAAGCACGTCTCCAGCTTGCCCAACCCCAGCAGTGGTTGTAGATAGAAAAGTAGTAACTATAATTTGTTCGTCTATGCCCAAACTGATAATTTGACCCAGAAATGGAGGCAACTCGGGAATCATATCTATATTTCTCAAGTAATTCTTCACAAAATGGGAAAAATGTAGGATGAGGTACGCAATCGTCCTCTAAAATAATTGCCTCTTCAACATTGCTAAAAACCCAATCAATACCACTGGATACACGTTTGGCACAGCCCAAGTTGGTATCAGAGTAGTTTTTGATAACTTCGCAATTCCAATCAACTCGCTCTATAATTGCACGAGTAGCTTCGCACTTTTCTGCCTCACCAGGACGTTCAGCACGGGCTCCATCTGCGATGACAAAAAGTTTTGGTGGTTTAGCTTGGCGAATTGCTTCAAATACTTTTTCAGTTGTATGAGGTCTTTTGAAGATGATAAATGCTACTGGAGTTTGCATATAGATCCTTTTGCTGAAGTAAGTACCACTTTCTATTTTTCATTCAAAGACATGGCATATCTATCATCGGCAGCACAAACAACAGAAATAGTTTTTTTTGTGGAATTAGTCACCATTTTCTCTTTTTCATTATGCTTTCTCTTTCGTCGTTCCAACTCTATTTATGCAAGGATTTAAAAAGGAACTGTTGAACAATTGTGCATCTTTTACTGCAGAGAAAGACTACTGCAGAGAAAGACTGATTTTGTAAAGAATTTTATTACCCTTAGTCGCAAACGGAAAATTTAGGTAGTTTAGAGATAAAGCTAGACTTTTTCTTAATTAAAGAAAAACGACGATAAATTTTCATCAATGGATCAACTTGAACTTGAAAAATATGCTTAAAGGTGTGTTGATCAGCCTCTCGATCTTCCACAACAAACGAAGGATGACTGACCTCCCAAATGTCTGTTGTTGTTAATCTTGATCTTGGATCATTACCAAATGTATGAACGGCATCTGGGCGGTTAAAACCTAGATTTGAAATAAGATTTTTATTTGGTGCAATAACTAAACCGCCTTGAGACCAAACTGTATACATCCACTGAACATCCCAGGTATCCAATATTTGTGGATCTTCATGCATTTGGTCAAATAAACCTGTCCAGTACTTTTGCTCGTTTTGATTTTCACATATATATTTTAGTAAAGCTGCTTTCTTAAACTCAGGCCAAGTCTTCATATAGTAGTCATAGTGCTGCCAGGCTCTTCGCCAAGAAGCCCAACCCCAACCATGCATATATTTGGAAAAGTAATAACTATCACTAGTTCTATCCTGATTAACAGAGTTATCGCCGTTGATATGCATAACTCGTTCATCATAACGATAACGGTCTAGCATAATCTGGCAAAAATTAAAGAAAGAAGGAGCTGGGAGTGTATCATCCTCTAAAAAAATTGCTTCTTCAACTTGAGAAAAAACCCAATCGAATCCACTTGCTTCGCGCCGACCGCAGCCTAAATTCTTCTCAGAATAGTTAGTGATAACCTCACAATCCCAATCTACTTTCTCAATAATTGCTCTCGTTTTCTCACACTTTTCCACTTCTTCTGGAAAGCGCGGTCCATCAGCTATAACAAATAGCTTTTGGGGTTTAGCTTGAGCGATCGCTTTAAATACAATCTCTGTCAGATCGGGACGGTTAAAAATTAAAAAAGTAACAGGTGTCTTAAGTGGTGTTATTGAATTCATTGCTAAGTTCTTTCCTCAATTCCACATATAATTACTTTGCTGTTTGCAACACTCGACGTATCAATCCTTTGGAAACAAGATAAACTAGCCATCCAATGACTTCTAATGACAAATTACATTTTAATGCTTCTCGAATTTGTACAATAGCCGTAGATATATCACCTATCACAAGCATTTGGGATGCAATTTTCAGGGCAGATTGTGCAGAATACTTCCTATTTGCATTTAAAAGTTTGCTAACAGTCGTTTTGGGCATGTAAGCAGGTAGATAAGATTGAACAATATCTAAACCTTTTCGTACCTCTTGCATATTTTCACCAGTGCGCACGGTATGTCCACTGTTGGATGCTGAGCGTTGTCGATACATTGCTAACGGCTCAACCTCATACCATACTCGGTATTGCGTAGCTATTCTTACCCACATTTCCCAGTCTTCATAGTAATAAGCAAAGCGATGGTCAAATCCTCCAAGTTTTTCATACACGTCACGTCGCACGACAATAGATGGTGTTTGGATATATTGTTTCATAACAATTCGTTCTAACCAATTGTCGATAATGCCGCTTTCAGGTTGTAGAAGCTCAGAAATAGATTGCCAATGACCATGCTCATCCATGAGAATATGGCGACAGAAAGCTGCACCTAGTTCTGGATGTGCATCAAAAGTACTTTGCATCTTTTGGTAGAAACCATAGCCTATGCAATCATCTCCGTGCAGTAGATGAATCAGTTTTCCCTGTGCTCGTTGGATGCAAGTATTAAAATTCTTAACATGTCCAACATTTTCTTGTTGTCGATAGAACCCAACACGATCACGACCTAGTTCCTCAATCACAGCTTTGGGATCATCCTTCATGGAGTAGTCATCAACTACTTCAATCTGCATGATTTCTGGTCCTGGATCTTGGGCTAACACACTTGCTAATGTCTTCCGCAAATAATCAGCACAGTTATAGGTGGGAATCATGACGGACCATAAAGGTCGTGGAGTGCCCTCTGGAATTGGTGTAATTAGACACTGATATAGATCTTGTTCACTCATTGGGAATTTTTATGACCAATTAATAGCTAATGATTCAACGCAGAATGTCAACGAGTACCAAAGCCAAGGTTAGAAAACTATAAAATAAGATACTGGTTAATCTTTAGTTTTAGAACCAATTTGACAATTGCCTAGCAAATTCCTCACCATCCCAATCGTATATTGGAACACGAGGTAACTGAAAATAGTCAGCATTTCGCCAAACTTTCTTAGGAATGATCGAGCAGGCACAAGCAAATCCCTCCTTTCGAGCAAGAGCGACTGTTTCTGTGGTGTAATCACCATGTGGATAAGCAAAGCTCTTTACTGTATGTTCTGTAATCTCTTCTAAGCAAGTTTTACTCTGCTGTAGTTCGTACTGCTGTTTAGCCACTGGCAGGGTAGAGAGAAAAGGATGGTTGACAGTATGAGAACCAATCTCAATCAGGTTTCCTTGTGCAAGAGCATGTACTTCCGAAGCTGAAAGAAAACGGTGTGTTGGACGGCATGTGGTATCTGCCTTAGACCAAGTTAGTAGCTGATCTAATACTTGTTGGCGTTCTTCTATTGACAAAGAGTGCAACCATTGATAGACAGAACGATAGAGACGCTGGCGTGGACTGGGGTCAGCTTCCTCTGGAAGATACCAATTCCAACTGCAATGACGCTGGTAAGCTTCTTCGCTGTAAGTAGCTGCTTCTCCAAGATCCCATGTGTAAGTGCTACCGTTAATACTCAGGCAAAGAGTTTCAGGTAATGTCCCTGGTTGTAATAGAAGTCGTTCTAGTTCATCAGACCAGAACTCGCGTTTATTTCCAATGTTTCCAGTACCAACAAATACCGTTGCAGGCACGTCGTGTTGCTCTAATAAGGGTTTAGCTGCATAGAGATTATCCGCATAACCATCGTCAAAAGTGACGACCACCCAGCGATGAGGCTGCTTCCCTTCTTGAATAGACTGCACCATTTGCTGTAAGGACATAGGGTGAGTATATTTTCGTAAAACAGCAAGCTGTTCCGCAAAATGGTCAGGTGTTACGCACAGCTTAAAGGGATCTGATGGCAACTGAGCAACACGGTGATAAAGTAAGATAAGTCCCCCTGGTGCTAATAGATTCCTCACTCGTTTAACTTTATGCCTCAATTGGCCAATTCCAGGGACTTTCATGAGTTGACCTCTGGTTTAACCGCCCTGACAGTGATTAAAACCGGATAAGCAGGATCACAGTTATCCATCTCTTTCTTTTTCAATTCTTCTGTTGCCAAGCCCTGTAAAAAGGAAGTTGCTGTTAGCACATTTCCATGAGTCTCGACATTTACATTTTCCTTAGGGAAAACTTCTTCAAACAGTACTTGTGCTGATACAGTTGTGAACCCCCAACACCAGCAATAATTCCATTCTTTGTCGTTGAGTACAGTAATGCCTGGAACAGTGACTAATGCAACTCCGCCAGGCTTGAGGATGCGGTATATGGTCTGTAAGCCACTGCGCAGATCGTAAAGATATTGAAGTGTTTGCGTCAGGATAAGACAGTCAAAGCTATCTGATGGAATATTGTCACTCTTACTGAGATCCCCAACGATTGTTGCATCTGGGTTTCCTTGTTTGACGTGAAGGACATCGCTTTTTGTAACACTGTCGCCTCCAAATTGCCGAGTGTAGAAGTTATCCCCTATTTCCATAACCCGTCCATGAATATCATCAGATTGACAGGCAAGAAATTTTTCAATATAGTAACGGTCGATTGGTAGTCCCCGATCATAGCCAAAGTGGCAACTGATTGGTTTCGGTCGTCGCAGATCACCAAATTGGACATGCCCTACAGGAGGATAGTATGTTTTCCCGAGCGATCGCACCAGCAAACGCTGTAAAAAGACAGGCAGTGTTTTTTTGGTTATTGTCTTTAGTTGATTTTTCATAAATGATTTAAATTTTTGAGTACGTTTTATTACTTGATACAAGATTGGATGCTGATATGGACGAAGTGCTTCTTTAAGCGCTTGCCAGATTTGCGCATCTTCAAGTTCTTGTTCGGACAAATACTTTTCTACCCATTTTAAGAAAGTCAGTTCGGCAGGATTGAGTCCATAGGGATCGTATTGCCCTGCCTTTTGAGCAACATGACAGCAGCTATCTGGGTGTTGCCGATACCTATCCCAACATCCACTTTCAACGAAAACAGGTGCTTTGAGATATACTTTTATAAAAAAAACTTGATCTTCGTATATGAATTGAATTGACTCGTCAAAGCCACCGACATCTTCTACGACCTCACGTCGCAATAAGACACCACAGGTAGTAGGCGTGGAAGCTTTGCGTTGTAGCAACAGAGTTAACAATTTTGGCGGTTGGATTAAAGTATTAAGCGGGACACCAAGCTCTCGTTTGTAATCGCGTTGAAGATCATCAGGTTTGCCCGTCCAGCTAAACCACATTAGAGTCGATCCACAAACCATACCAACCTCAGGTTGTGCTACCAAGATTGCGATCTGCCGCTCCAGTTTTTGTGGTAACCAAATGTCATCTGCGTCTAGAAAAGCAATATAGTCACCTTTTGCTTTACGGATACCCAGATTGCGCGAGGTGCTCTTGCCAAGATTTTGGTGAGCCTCATGCTCTAGATAAATCACCTGATCCGGATTTTTTTGTGCATACCGCAAGGCAATGAAAGTGCTACTGTCAGTTGAACCATCGTCTATGAGCAAGAGTTCCCATTTGTTATACGTCTGGGCAAGTACGCTCTCTATTGCTTCCTCAATGAACTTTTCGGCATTTAAAAAGTTCATGATGACAGAAACCAGCGGTTTGTGATCTTTCATCGTGTTGCACCTAGCCGGCATTAAACTTTCAGTAGCGGATTTTTTTAATGAATACACGGTATCCTTGCTCACTAAGAGAGTTGACTAAGTACAGATCACCATAAATGAGGTATGGAATTCAGTTTTGGAATGAGCAGTGTCTAGTGCGATAGGGCGAAGCCCTTAAGCCTTGGGCTGATCACAATTTTTATTTTCGACCCCTTTTTGCGGTGACGTGTACTAAGCTAATGATGGTTGGAGCAATGCTTATAAGTAAGTCGGTGTAATAAAACCAAACTGTGTGAAGAAAAGTAAATAAGGCTCAAACTCTTTCTCTCCCTGCTCCCTCCTCCCTGCTTTATTCCAAGAAGAATTATTTACGCCGACCTACTTATATCCTTCGTAAAAAAATATGCAGCATGATCTATTCATGGTTTAGGTTCCTCTCATCCACGAATTACAAAGTAAACGCCCCAACTGTCAAACCCTGGTTCTCGATTGGTCATCCACTCCTGATATTCGAGTATTGTCATCTGAAATTTCTGCGACACCAATTCTATTTCTGGCTTAAACAGATAACGCATTCGGTGAGTTTCTCGAAGCTCATTAACCAAATTGCTGTTTTTGTCCTTAATAAAGACTTGGTAATTGACATCTACTAAATTCTCATTTGCATGCACTACTGGCTCTGCAATTCTGGTTACTAGTATTTTTTCATCTTCTAGACGTTTGACTCTAACTGTCGGACGTTCAGTCAACACCGCTGGTCCATACCATATATCAAAAACAAAAATTCCACCTGGCTTTAAATGTTCCTTGACAGTAGTAAAGGCTGCTAGTAAATCCTCATTCGTAGTTTGGTAGCTGATGACATGAAAAAGAGAGATGATGACATCAAATGTCTGATTTAGCCTGAGGTGACGAATATCTCCGTGGGTAAATTTCAGTTGAGAAGCTAATTCTGGATCGAGTTGGGACAGGCGGCTGTCAGCTTTTTGTAACATCTCCTGGCTCAAATCCACCCCATGAATTTGGTACCCTTCCTTTGCTAGGAGAACTGCATGATTTCCTGTACCACAGCCTAACTCTAGAATATTCTGTGCATTAGGTGCATGAGTTTGAATTAACTGTTGAATAAACTTTGTTTCTCCAACATAATCTTTATCTCGGTAGAGAATATCATAGTAACGGGCATAGTTGTTAAAAATACTCATAATGATCAAAACTTAAGTTCTTTGTGAGATTCGTGATAAAAGGGAACGGACTTATCTTAATGAGAGAGAATGATAGAAAAGTCAACTCTATCTTCTCAAATATCAATTAACTTATAGCCAATCCTACTAAATTGTTCTATACATTCTGTGTAATTAAACATGTATTGTAGGTTAAATATTTTACTTTTATTTTTTCAAGTCACATACTGTTTACCGTTGTATAACGGTAAACGATCGAGCAATATATGCTTAGGTTTTCATATATTGGCTTTATTGAAATAGTTAGTATATCTGTTTAGCAAATTGAATTTGCTTGATAATCTTCCTTATTTCAATATGTCCTTAACTGCTAATGCCACCTGTGTCATTTGTTCATCCGTAAGTGCCAGTCCACTAGGAATATAGAAACCCCTACGAGCGATTTTTTCTGCTACTGGGCAAGATTCTTTCTCAAATAATCCCATCTTTATGAACACAGGTTGTTCATGCATACACCAAAAGAAAGGACGAGTACCAATCTTGTGCTGAGCAAGATACTGCATCGCTTCTTGAGCCTCAAACGCTATATTATCTTTCAGAACTAGACCGTACACCCAGTATATATTTGTTGCATATGTAGTACGCGGCAATGGTAACTGTATGTCAGGCACAGTTGCAAGTAACTCCGTGTAAATTTGTCCCATCCGTCGCTTACGTGCTACAAACTCATCCAAACGCTCTAACTGAGCAACCCCAATCGCTGCTTGTAGATTAGTCATTCGCATATTCCAACCCAACTCTTCATGCACAAAGCGTTTTTGGGGTTGAAAGCACAAATTGCGTAAAGAACGGCAACGTTCTGCCAACTTCTGATCATTAGTTAGCAGCATTCCCCCCTCGCCTGTGGTTATGTGCTTGTTAGGGTAAAAACTGAAGGTACTGATAGTGCCGAAGCTACCACAAGGGCGTCCTTTATAAGTTTGACCGTGCATTTCGGCCGCATCTTCTATAATATGCAGCCCATACTTGTCGGCTAAGTTCAACACTTGATCCATATCTACGGGTAGCCCATAGATATGAACAACCATAATGGCTTTTGTCCTGGCTGTAATTTTGTCCTCAATCTGGTTAACATCCATATTCCAGGTGTGGGGATCACAATCTACGATTACTGGTACAGCACCAGCACGGACAATCGCAGCCGCACAAGAAATAATCGTGAATGTGGGCATAATGACTTCATCCCCAGAGCCAATTCCTAATGCTACTACTGCTGCATCAAGAGCAACAGAACCGTTGCAGACAGCTATTGCATATTTGCATCCCACACTGGCAGCAAATTGTTCTTCAAATTGTTTAACAAAGGATCCTTCAGAAGAAATCCAACCAGTTTCGATACACTCAAACAAGTATTTCTTCTCGTTTCCGTCTAGCAATGGTTCGTTGACTGGAATTGGCTTCATAGCTGACTCAACTCTAGTATCTTAGCTTCCTGTGCAGAAATGCCCACAAACCGGGTTTTATCCTGCTCTCCCAAATAGGGACCTTGTTTAACCTCAATCATCTCGATTTCTTCAAGCACCTCAAAACCATGCCCACCAGTGACTAGAAGAATAACATCACTGCCTTCTAACATACGGCTTTCTAGATACTTCTGTTGGTCGTTGTAAAAGTCAACACGCAACTTACCTCTTTTGATAAAGAGGACTTCTTGAGTATAAAGCACTTCACGAGGTACAGCATTATGGACGTGAGGTTGAATAACTTTTCCTTTTGGATGGCGCATATATGCTAATTGCTGGGAAAGTTCGTTGGGTGTGAAGAAGTGAATCCCTGGTTTGTCAAATTTATGGGAAATAATCACAGCGAGTAACTGATCCTGGTAGATGATTTGTTCGATCATGATTCATTCAAGTTGAGTGTAGGTAATTGATAATACCACTAGTGTTATTTAAAAACACAGCTAATAGTCAATCTTTATGCATTTTTCAACAATTGCAAACGTATATACCTAAACCCTTATTTATCATCGGTGGAATTAAGTTTTTTTATCTCAATAGAAATCCTCATAAGTTAGCAATAATTTTTTTCAAAATCTTACATTACGTTATTCGATTGAAATAAAGTCTAGCTAAGAGTTATGGCTTTGGATAAACAGTATTTAAAGCATTTATACTCACTATAAAGTGGTTTTTATTGAGAATTAATCCTAAATTACTATTTCGCAGCATACTCAAAATGACTACTTACATTAAATCCAGGTAAACATTTCTATAAAATTTGGTAAAAGTCTTTACTCATACAGAATGGAATCAGAAGCACATAGTCAGAATGTGATTTCATGGAATTTTCAGTATTTATTATTTAATTGGAGTTTAGACTACGACCCTTGTATAGCAAGCATTTTAGATTTCGGAATCCTAAAGCAGTCATAAATTGGGAAAGCCTGTGGTGGATAAGGCTTTAGCGGTTTGAGAGCCAAAATTAGTCTAAACTCCAAATTTAAAGATTATTTAAATAAAAATTCAAGATGAAATCGTTTGTCCCAAAACCACTTCTCGATAACTTCCTGACTTGACTACCCTTCCATGTTCAAGTACATAGATGCGATCGCAATGTTCGACAGTGGAAAGTCTATGAGCAATAAGGATTAACGTTTTTGTACGACTTAATGACCGGATTGCCTCAGAAATCAGGTTTTCTGTTTCATTATCTAATGCTGATGTAGCTTCATCTAAAATCAAAATGTCTCTTTGGTGGTAAAGCGCTCGAGCAATTCCTATCCGTTGACGCTGACCACCAGACAACCGCACCCCACGCTCTCCAACAGAAGTTTTCATTCCATCAGGGAGTTGCAAAATTAATTCTTCAAGTTGAGCAGTTTGAATTGCTTTTTGCAATTGTTGTGAATCAATTTGATTATCTGGAACACCAAAAGCAATATTCCTCTCAATCGTGTCGTCCATTAGGAAAATAGATTGAGGAATATAGCCAATCATATTTTGCCAAGATCGTAAGTTGTCATTGTTTTCATTATATATCGATACTCCATCAACTGTAATGTCTCCATGATTAGGTACCAATAGACCTAAAATTACATCCACCAAAGTTGTTTTACCTGCCCCAGATTTACCAATGAGAGCAATAGATTCACCCTTTTTAATAGTCAAATCAAGATTGCTTAAAGCATTTTTTGATACATTTGGATAAGAGTAACTAAGAGTTTTAATACTTATCTCATTAAGAAAATTGAGTTTTTTCAGCTTATTTGATTTCTCGATAAATACTTCTGGCTTTGATTTATATAAAACGTCGATGTACTTGATAGAATGTAATTTATTAACTTCTAACTCTTGTAAATCAAAATATAATTTATTGAGTGAATAACTGGAATTTCTTAATGTACCAATTGCGGACATAAATTGACTAGCCGCTGGAATTAATCGAATAGAGGCTACAGCAAAAATACTTAAAATTGAGATTAAATTTTGTGGATTTTGATTAAATACTAAAGATATAGAAATGAAACATACTATAAATGTAACTAGAAGTGCCTCAATTGCAATACGTGGTAAATTTTGAAAAACTTGAAATAAACTACCTGTCAGTGCGTGTCTCTGAGCTTGTATGTTCATCTGGCTCTCAAAGTACGATTCGCAACCTATAACTCTTGTTTCTTTTAATCCTCCTACACTATGATTTATAATCCGAATCATTTCAGTATCTGATTCACTTCCTTCTTTACCCCAATAAGCCATCTTGTCTTTAAATCTATTATAAAAAGCAAATGCCAATATCAGCATTAGCAAAATGCTGGCTGTTGCCGAAAAATCTGTTTTAAGTAACAGAATTATTAAAGCAAATACAACAACAGAGTTTGCAGCAGAACTTAGAAGAGGAAGCGTGACAGAGTAACAGAAAAGAAAAGTTTCGTGAATAATATTTTGAATTAATGAAGCACTATTTTTACTTAAGTGATAAGTATAATTAACTGTTAAATAACCGTGCAGTAAGCGAAGTCTAAGTAATCCCTGCTGAGTTAGGCTGAAATTAAAAATATATCTTTGAACTTGGAAGTATAATAATGACTTAATCCCAAAAACAAAAATAATTCCCAACCCTAATAAAGCAATATATTGACTAGTAGATTTTAAACCTGAATTGACGTAGCCCCAATTTAACCACGAGCTTTTAAAAACTAAATCTGGATTTGTGGCTAAACTCATGAACGGTCCTACTAGTCCAATACCTAAAGCATCCAATACAGAAGTTAATAAAAACAAAAATAATAAAACAAAAATCGTTCTTTTTTTTGCCGATATGACGTATAAAAACTTTGAAAGATATGTTTTCATCTTAATTAGTTAATTAATGAATTGTCTTAACGATTCAATATTTTACTTTCGTTTTTGGCAAAAAAAACTACCGAAAAAATTATAAGCAGCTTAAGATTTATCACAGCTTTATCCAAAAGCTTCAGGAAAAAGCTAACTAAACAACGATGACTAATCAGTTAGTACTATTCATAAATTTTGATATAGGACTCCTATGTGATTTTTGAAAAAAACTCAGTATACCTATATTGCTTTTTCCCTGTTCCCTGCCCTGACGAACTGTTCAGAAATCAAACCGGATTTCTATATGTTTTATGATTGTTTAAGTCATTACCTCAATAGCAATTGGTAGACTGCTTTTCAAAAAATATTGCATCTACCAATGGTTCTTCATCAATTTCGTCTTACAACTATAGGATTTCGAGATACGTTACGACTCGACTCAACTGCTTCTTTCGTGTAGTAAAAATAGCTGTCAGGCTCACCCTTCACATTCACACCATTAATTACCATACCCAACACATTGTGTCCTGACTGTTTCAAAAAGTCTCTAGCTGCATTGGCACTCGGAAAATCAACCACTCCTGGACGAACGACCCATAGTATACCGTCAACTAGATTGCCTAACACCGCAGCATCTGCGACTCCCCCTAAAGGGGCAGTATCAAATATGACAAAATCATATTCCTCTGCAAACGAGCTAACAAGTGCAGCCATACACTTAGAGTCCAATAGTGCTACTGGATTTGGAGGTACAACTCCAGCAGGAATAACGTGTAGGTTAGGCATGACTTCCTGTAAAGCTAGATCAAGGGTATCGGGATTAACTATGACATGACTTAGACCTACAGCATTCGTCAAATTCCAAATATGATGCTGGACTGGATGACGCATATCGGCATCGACCAGCAAAACCCGATGTCCCACTTGAGTCATCGCCATCGCTAAATTTGCTGCAACCTCAGATCTACCCTCACCAGAAACGGAACTCGTCACCACAATGACTCTTGGTTCTCTATCCGAACTTAGAAACTTCAAGTTGGCTTGTAGCATTTGGTACGCGTCACCAATAGGGAAGTGCGGAATGTCTCTGCCAATCACTCTGGGAATTGGTTGATCCACCTTTGGCTTTTTAAAACTCTTCTTCTGATTTTTACCTGTTAAAGGTATGACCCCGAGTAAGGTGTATTTGAACAATTCCTTGGCTTGTTTAACTGTCTTAAGTGATGGGTCAATTGTATCTAAAGCAAAGGCAGCAATGGCACCAAACAAGACACCTAAAACTCCTCCAGCCCCTATAATCAGGATTTTTCCACTTCCGGTAGATTTATCAGGTATCAAGGCAGGGGAGATGACACGAGCATTTCCAATATTTTGATTTTCTGCTACTTGAACCTCTTGCAGTCTTGTCAAGAGTGTTTCGTAAGTCGTTTGAGCCGCTTTCAGTTTCCGCTCAAGTTCCCGCTGAGTCTGTTCTAGCTTGGGCAAGATATTTGCTCGCTCTTTGTAGAGAGTTCGTTGGTTTGACAATGTAGCTATTTGTTTGACGAAACCAACGCGTTGTGTTTCTATGCCAGCATAATCTTCCAGTAGCTTTTGTCGCAGAGAGCCATTCTGTAAATTCTTCAGAGAAATTTGCTGATTGCTACCAGTAACCTGCTTCATGCGCTGTTGTAGCACGCTGTTGAGAGCAGCAACTTTTTCTTCCAAGTTGACGATAATAGGGTGTTCTGGCTTCAAACGAGTACGCTCAACCGCAAGCTGGCTTTGTGCTTCCTGGAGTTGAGTCAGCACTTGCTGAATCCCAGATGCCTGAGTCAATGAGGAATTGATCACGGTTTGCTGCGAATCAATTTTTGCTTGAGCCTGTAATTTTTCTGATTTAGCAGTGGCATCTTCTAGTTGAGCCTGGGCTTGAGAAATTTGATCATCTAACTTGGCGATCGCCTCAACTGCAGCAGTGGCTTCTTCTTGCAGGGTGATGATTTGATTGTTCTCTTTAAATTTGCGCAGCGCTGATTCAGCTTCTTTTACAGATACCTCTGTTGTTGGTAGTTGTTTTTGAATAAACTTGCGGGCTGAGACCGCCTCTTGCCGATTCGCTTCAATGTTATTTTTGATGTAAGCCTGCATGACCTTATTGACAACTCTGGCAGCCAGTTTTGGGTCTTTGTCAGTATAGGAAACTTGCAGGATTTCAGTTCCTTTTAGACTGGTGATTTTAAGTGTATTGGTTAATTGTTCAATTGTGATGTATTTGCCTTTATCATCTTTAAGATTAAGTTCTGCAATGGTTTCCTGAATAACTGGAACAGATGCCACTATCTTTGCTTGAGTCTCAGACGGATTGCTTTCAGTAGTTAAAGTCTCAAGCCGTCCAATAGCTTCCCCCAAACCTGTGAGAGAGGAGGTACGATTTGTCTTAATCAACAGGCTTCCCTCTGCCTTGTACGTGGGTTTTGATGAGAATGCAAGTAAGGATGCAACGATCACAACAACTCCACAAACTCCTACTGCAGGCAGCCAGCGTCTTTGCAAGATCAGCCAGTATTTTTGAAAATCTATTTCTTCAGAGTTTGGTACAGGCTCCATAGCAGACATTGATTTTCCTATTGCATTTTATGATTGTTACTGTCTGACGCACTCAATCTCCAAAGTGGAAATCTTTACTTCCGTTATGGCTAAGCATCTTTGCATGTCTGCGAGTAAACTCGCCTACGGAAGGATTTCCCTCTGGATGAATGATCCCTATCGCTTGTTGCCAAAGTTCTGGAGATACTATCGATACCTCATAGATACAAATTTCCTTGTTTTGAGCTTTGTTAACACGCTTTTTAACGTGATACCATTTAGTTTGTTGGCACTTATCACACCAAAAAGCCTCCAACCACTCACCTTCTAAAGAAACCGCAGTCTTTGCTGCAATCAAAATCAAAGCATTCTGTCGGCTAAATCCCCGTTGCTGTAGTTGTCCTGCACGATCGGCAAACAGAGAATACTTTTGACTGACGCTTTCAAGATAGCACCCATGAATTGGACAGTAGATAGCTCGTCTTTTTGAACGGTTTCGATTTCGCTCACACCTTCTATGCAATTTGACCTCCAGCATCGGTAAATACACCACATAACAAAAGAAGCTTACATTGGAAAAACTAGGGTTAGAAAAACCGTTTCACCCAACACCTACTACTTTAAAATCACCTGTGTCATTAAAGTCAAATCAATAGTTACCTACAAACAGTTTAGAAATCAGCAGTGACCTTCTAAGAATGTTTTCATTAGGGCAATAGAAAATTTATATCATAGGTGACCATTCGTGACTCACTTAATGAAATTGAAAAATACACTCAATTACCAAGAAATTAACCTGTTAACGAGGTAATAAACGAGAGATTTTATGTATCATTTAAAACATGGAATTAACTGGATAGACTATGAGGTTGAACGCTTCTGATTTTAGTTACACTATATCTCTGATTCGGCCTTGTGAGGAAGGCTACGTTGGAGGAACTGAGATCAAAAAGACCATCAAAGTCCAACTCCGCACATTAGTCATTAGATATTTAAGCACAGCGATATATCCAGTAAATCGATGCCAGATAATCTATAGAGATTGCTACTATTTTTCTGATACTCTACATAAACTAAGCCCTAAATACTGCATGAGCTAAATAAAGTTGATCACCAGATATGTTTAACGTGTAATCAACATCTTTGTAGAGTATAACAAATCTCTGTTGTCATTTTATTGTAAGCATAACTTTGTTTGAAATTCACTCGCCAATTCTAGATATAGTATACATTTTGACCAGCATAAGCCTGATTTCATTGACAAAAAGTTTACCAAATGGGTTGCCAAAATTTTTCTGTAGTTTCAGCCAGTAGTAATTGTCATCAGTAATTGTATCGTACTACATATTGCTTTGCAACTAGGTTAGTTAGCTCTAATATTTGAACAATTGATAGAACTGTTGGGCAATTTATCGCTATGACTGTTATATATTCCCTAGTCATGAAGTTTAATTTTTTTACTAACTCTATGTATGTTAGCAGGAAATTATACTTACCCATATAAAAATATGACAAAAATATGTTTCTGATTTTTCAAGTTTTTGAACTTTCGTTTTAAAAAAATATGAATTGGAACAGTATAAATAAGGATAATTTTAAATATGTAAATTCACAGAAAGGGTAATTACTGAGTACTTAAGTGATACATAACACTCGCAAACGCGGCTTACCAATACTTTTATAAAATTGAAATTTCTGAGCATAATATGTATTAAAAATTACCTTTATATAAAAATAAAAAACACAGTGAAGATACTGGTTGAATCAGACATTAATTATAGTGTTATTTACATCCTATATTGAATGATCCCAAGAGCAGGGGGAGAGTGAGATAGTCAAGGAATTAGAAAAACACCCCCTCTACATGGTTTCAACCCCAACTGGTCAAACTATTTATCCATAAAAGTACGGATTGCTCTGCAATTATTTAATTGAACATCTAAAACATGGGGCGCGCTCTGCGATCGCCATGTTTATACTAAGTTGCGTTCTGTTGTATTAATTTGTGGTTAGGGGAGATTGCTACCCTATGGCTGACGCCACGCCTTACGGTGAGTCCAGCGCTGCGGGAGGGTCTCCCTCCGCAGGTGACTGGCGAACCCGGAGGGCTATCGAGAAGCCGCCCTCCGGGCGTCTACGCTCCACTTCGTTTCGTATGCCCTCCGGGCACGCTACGCTAACGCAATGACAGATGCTACGTTTGATTGCAACTTGGTATTAGTATCTAGTTCAAAAGTGTCGAACGCTTGTGAAAACCGCCTAAGTCCTGAAATCATTAGAGCACAAAGCGTGGTAGCACGTCTAGTCTATTTTGTTGGGTAGAGGTTAATCGGCGCACTTTGTCTGTTTTCCTTCTCCCTTGCGCCCCTGCCCCCTGCCAAGAACTGCTGCCTCAACCCAACATTTTGGTGTGGACGCGCTAGTAGGGTGGGTATTGTCCATAAAAGCTATGTGATGTACATTTGAGATATTCATGACCAATCCGCCCAGGCGTGAATTCAGCGCTATGCAGGAGGATTTCCCAACCCAGTAGAGCGCGACAGAAATAATCAGACAGTTAGAAACAGGATAAAACCTAGTTTATATATGTATTTTTCTTCTGACTTCTGACTCATGACTTCTGAGTCCTTGTACTAGGCGACTGGTGAACCACCCAGCGTTAGCGTAGCGTGCCCTCTGAGTATAGTCATCCACAGAGCAGGCTCTCCCCCGAATCCTAGAAGCAACCCCGAAGCCCCTCGTTGTATGCGGAACACCTTCGTGCAGGGTAGGAACTGCTCACCCGATGAAAGAAAACCGAATATTCCCCGCCCTCAACGTAGAGTACAGGACGAGGAATATCAATAGTTGTGTTTTGTTCAACTGAGAACCGTCAAAAAATATAGTTCATCTTTGGCTGCTTTCGTCGCACTAAGACTTAGGCTTATATGTTGAAGCAACATGCAACTCTTTTAATTGCTTTGCATCTACTGCTGAAGGTGCATCTGTTAACAAACAACGTGCTTGTTGCGTCTTTGGAAAAGCTATGACATCGCGAATTGATTCTTCTTTAGCTAGCAACATCACCAAGCGATCTAAACCATAGGCGATCCCACCGTGAGGTGGAGTACCATATTCAAACGCTTCCAACAAAAAGCCAAACTTATTATATGCTTCTTCTGGCAAAAGTCCAATTGCCTCAAAAACCTGCTCCTGAATTTCCCGCTGATAAATCCGCAGACTACCGCCGCCTACTTCAAAACCATTGAACACCAAATCATAAGCTTGTGCTCTTGCAGTTTTTAAGTTGCATAAATCATCGGGATGAGGTGCTGTAAACGGGTGATGCAGTGCTTCTAGGCGATTTTCCTGTGGATTCCATTCAAACATGGGAAAGTCTGTAACCCAAAGCAAGTTAATTTTTTGTGGATCTATTAACCCAAACTCTCTAGCGATCGCTTGTCGCAACCTATCTAACGTTTTATTAACAGTGGCAGTGTCAGCAGCCGCGAAAAGCAGTAAATGACCGGGTTTTGCATCTGTCCGGCGTAAGATTTCCTGTTTTTGCTCTGTGGTGAGGTTGTCTTTAATCGCACCAATAGTGTCGATTTCTCCATCATCCCTGACTCGGATATAAGCTAAACCTTTAGCACCTGCATCAGTAGCTTCGTTGAATAAATCACCGCCTGGTTTGATACGGACGTTAGAAATTGAATCGTTCCCGTTGGGGATGGGAAGAATTTTGACAATTCCTCCTTTGGTAACAGCTTCACGAAAAACTTTAAAGCCACAGTCTTTGACAACATCTGAGACATTAATCAGTTCTAAACCATAACGTGTATCTGGTTTATCACTACCATAACGTTCCATCGCCTCAGCATAGGTGAGACGCGGAAAGGGAAGCTGTATTTCAATGCCTTGAACTGTTTTGAAGATATGACGAACTAACTTTTCATTGAGTTCGATAATTTCTTCTTGGGACATAAAGCTCATTTCCATGTCCAACTGGGTAAATTCTGGTTGTCTGTCGGCGCGTAAGTCTTCATCGCGGAAGCAACGAGCAATTTGATAGTATCGGTCTAAGCCGGATACCATCAGCAATTGTTTGAATAGCTGCGGTGATTGCGGTAAAGCAAACCACTCACCAAGGTTGACGCGGCTGGGTAGGATATAATCTCGCGCACCTTCGGGAGTGGAACGTGTGAGGACGGGGGTTTCGACTTCGATGAAACTTTCTACGTCTTCTAGGTAACGGCGGATAGCTTTGACGACTTGATGGCGTAGTTGCAAATTGTTTGCCATGCGATCGCGCCGCAAATCTAAATAACGATACTTCAGCCGCAACTCTTCCCGCACCGGATCGGCGTCTGCGGTGGAAACTTGAAATGGTAACTGTTTACGGACTGAGTTGAGAAGTTTAATTGTATCGGCGTAGATTTCAATTTCGCCTGTAGGTATGCGGGGGTTTAGGGATTCTTCGGGACGTTGCGTCACTCTACCTGTGATTTCAACAACGTATTCATTTCGTAGGCTATTTGCCAGTTCATAGGAATTAGGGGTACGCTGGGGATCGCTGACGACTTGGACAATGCCAGTGCGATCGCGTAAATCTATAAATATCACACCTCCATGATCGCGGCGACGGTCTACCCATCCGTACAAGGTAACAGTTTCTCCAATGTGTTCTTTTCGGAGTTCGCCGCAATAGTAAGTTCGCATAAGTCTTAGTTCTTAATAACCGAGCTAGAGAATTCAAGTCCATGTTAAAGCTTTTTCATTATCTAGCATCATTAGTCATTCCAGTTCAAGAAATCTCATGCATAAACGCAAATACGTACAATACGACTTGGTTTATTTTTTGGCGGTGAGCGACTTTGAGCAGTAGCGATGCTCATTCACAAAGCCTTGATGAGACTATCGCGTCATTATCGTCTGCTTTCATTAAAGACAAGGCTTTCGATACCTCGAATACTCGTGCTGCTCACGCTCGTAAAGAATGTCGCTTAACAAGGAGTTTGTTCATAATGCTCACTCGTCCTAAACTTTTACATACAAGGCTGTATCGAGACAACTACGCAAAAGGCGGAGTTTTGAAGCGCTATTATGGTACTATTACTCCATTCAGGATTTCTAGTTAAGACTACGCTTTATTTTATTCTCAAGGAGAAGTCATTACGTGGAGCAATAAGTGGATTTACTGAAGCTGGAAAAATAAAAAATATTTTTGCCTACGACTACAACTTGAATCGGATAAAACAGTGAAATCTAAAAAATGTCAAGCTATTGCAAAGGAGTAAGAAGCTATGTGTTGCTAACTAAGTGGTTACCAGTTCAGGTACTATCCTTATCCTGACTTTGTAAGAAATTGGTCAAATGACTTACCCAGACTTACCGGCAACCCCTGAGGCTGTGCGCCCTTGGGATGTTACCCCCCTTGTAGATGCCGATAGAACGGCTTTCGTACAATCTGCCGCATCTGCGGTTCCATTGTAGCGAATTACATCCGGCAGACGAATACAACACTTGTAACTCCTCTGTTGGCACCAAATCAAATATTTATTGAGCCAATGGTATGCAGGCAGATTTTGTGTACACCCTTAAATGCGGCGATTCCAATCTCCCACTAAAAGTTACTCAATTGTGAGTTTTGACTTCTGAATTTTTCTTCAATTATTGAACTCCTTTAGACAATAACCCATATATAGGGCAAAGCAACACAGGGAATCCACGGATTAATACATCACCTCTTTTGGAGAAATCTTATGGCGCAAAATATCAACAGATTAGGAATAATACAGAAGTCTACTAAAATTTTGCACGATTTAGCTATATTTATCATCACCCCTTGGTTAGAGAGAGCATCTGTCAAATCTCTGCAAAAACGAGTCGATTATCTAGAACGACGTTTATGTCAAGATCTACCTAATACAGAACAACGTTTGGGGTCGCTCATTCAGCAACTGCAACGCCAGTTCAACATTCTCCAAGACAGTACAACAAATCGATTAGACAAGTTATTAGAGTACGATTTGCCTCAACAAGTGCTGGACGTGGTGAACGAGCAGACTGATTTGATAACTCAAAACATCAAACCGATCGTGGAAGATTTGATACGCGAGCAAGAGGAAAAGAAACGTTCACAAGAAAGTATCAGCGAAGCACTTAATCAAGTCAAACATCACAAAATTGAAGAATTTTCAGAACATCTTATAGAGTTCACTGCGTCACTTCCACTTGCACAAGGACAATCAGCTGCTTCTTTAGAAGCAGGATTGTGGCTTTTAGCTCATCGAGAAGAAATAACACAACAAGTGGCGGATGAGTTATTGGGTTCCCAAGATGCACAAACACAAGTCTTTCGTCAGAACCTTAGTAAATATTTGAAACTGCTTGGAAGCTGCTTGGAAAACGGGATTCAACCTCGTTTACTTCACAAAGGAATCATCACTCATGAACAGCCGGCAGTTGAGGTATATGTGAATGGGTTCAAGTTGATTCAAAATAAATATATAAAGTCTTGGGAACAATCAGCACAAGTGTCAACGGAAGCAGCTCAACAGTTGAGGGCGTACTTTAAGTACTTGATTAATTATTTGCTCAAAGTTTTAGTATAAATTTTTTCTTTGCCCCTTCTTTTAGAAGGATGGGGCTTTGAGCGCTTTTTGGTAAATTAATTTTAAAATTTCCAAAAAGCAAGTTGATGAATCAGATTTTAAGTGTAGCGCCTCCTAAACAGGTTACTACTCAACAGCAAGCTCTAAAGCCCAACCAAATTCTTGTAAAGCCGTTAATTGTCTTGGGGTGGGAAATGCTTCTGGCATTACCCATAGGTTTGATTTTGGCAAGATTTCACATTGGAGGAATTGCCTGGATATTTGGTGGTATTGTCTCTGGTGCAGTGGTGCTTCAGACGTATCGGGTTTTATATAGCTACACCCTCAAACCTAACCGGACTGCTAGAAAGACAGGAATGGCACTTGTAGGACTGAATGTCGGCTTTTCTGTAGCTCACGGTCATCTAGCTGATGTTGCTTCTTGTCTTCCTATTTTCGCTTTGATCACGTTCTTTTTGTTGCTGTGTGGTACAGGAATTGGCTACATTTACTCGCGCATCAGCAAAACAAATATTTTAACAGCGATGCTGGCTACAGTACCGGGTGGTGTGGGACCGATGTCGGCGATCGCTGCAGACTACGGCAAAAATGTTACGCTTGTGGCACTTGTGCAAGCAATTCGCGTCACAACTGTAGTTTTTTTGATTCCCCTGGTTGCTAGAGTATCATCTGGTCAGCAAATTTATCCGCAAGCACTCCCAGTCAAAGGTGTCTTGTTCAGTCTCGAACCATCCCAATTAGGATTACTATTATTGGCGCTGTTATTTGGTGGATTAGCAGTATATCTTGCTCTGTTAAGCAAAATTCCGGCTGGTGAGTTTTTTGGTGCAATAGTCGCTGGGATAGCGTTTAATCCTTTGTGTGAATGGCTGCCTTTCGTGGGTGATGTAAACTTTATTTTACCGCCTCTGGTCAATATAGTAGGGCAAATGCTTTTGGGAATTACCATTGGTGAGTATTGGGGTAACAAACCAACTTTCACAAAAAGGATTATAGCCTGCGCTTTAATGTCTGTTGGAATGACGCTGGTTGCTGGGGGACTGGCTTCTATCCTTGCTATGGAATTAACTTCTTGGGACTGGCTAACCTGTTTGCTGGTTACAGCACCAGGAGGTTCGGCGGAAATGATTTTAGTTGCCCTGGCATTGGATCATAATGTTGAAATTGTCACGGCTGGTCATTTGGTACGATTAATTGCTATTAACAGTTCTCTACCATTATGGGTGTTTCTATTTCGCCGTCTTGACAGTCAATCTTTGGAATCAACTTAGGATAATAGAGAATTGAACTCAGAGATACTGTCGATGGTTGCCGAAATCAAAGAATTTGAAGCTCAACATTGGGTAAAAACTCGTTCATCCCTTAATCCCGATGAATCAACCTTTCTCGTTTGGCAGGGCAAGATTTATGCTTTTGTCCCAGGTGAGAAGAGAAAACTGCTGTTTCAAATAATGGGTTACAGCGTGAGTAGGTGTATTCCTACAGAAGAAGGATCCTGGGATTTTACCTCAAGAGAACTGACTTACTACCTTGATCCACAAACAGGAGAAATTTTGCATAAGTGGCATAATCCTTGGACTGACGAAACAGTTCCAGTGGTACACGTTGCAAATAGTCCCGTGCAGGGTCATTTTAAAGGTAAGTTTCCAGCACCTGTGGAGGGAGACTCCACAACTTTTGTGTTTGATATATTTCCTACTTACCCTAATCCTCTGGCGGACAATCCCAAGTTTGCTGAGTATAGCCCACACACAATTTATCAAGCAGCGGAATTGTTTAAATTAACTGTACCAACAGCAGATTTATTAAACTCTGAACTTCCCTCAGTAACTGAACTCAAGCTAAGTTGGGATAGAATTGGTCCGTGGCTTCCTTGGATGAAGATGGGTGCACGCCTTGGTCATCTGATCTATAGTGCTTATGGGAGCAAAGTGAATAGCTTGGGCGAGTTACCGCAACTGCTGCAAGATGAAATCAATACCCGCGTTCCTTTGTACAAGAATGCGCCCAAATCGCTTCTTGATGTAGAAGATATAAGTTCTTGGCTTTATTTCCAACAGCACTTTGATGCCTACTTAGCTGGTGAAACCTTTCCAGTGCCAGAAGCGGAGGATGTTTAGCTTTGTTGTGTAGAGAACAACAAAGCAAAGACATAATACGAGTTAGTACTTTAACACCAGGTAGACAAAGTAAAAATATGTCTCTCGCATTAAAAACTCAAACTGGCTTTTGAAACTGCGGTAGCGAGTTGTGGGCGTAGGGGATGGATAAGCATCCATTCCCATGTCTTGTGCCATTAACACGGCTCGCTTAAGATGCAAGGGATCGCTGACAACAAGAAATTTGGACAAATGGTATTTGTCAGCCACCTTTTGAGCATTCTGAAGGTTTTGGTGAGTGGTGTGAGATTCTGTTTCGATAAGAACATCAGTTTCTTTAACTCCCCGCGCCATTGCATAGCGTTTGCCAACAACGGCTTCAGATATATCATCGTTTCTACCAACACCGCCAGTAAAAATGATGGTGCGTACAACTCCTCTTTTGTAGAGATGAATGGCGTGGTTAATTCTTTCTCTGAAAACTGGAGATGGTTCATTTCCCCAAACTGCTGCTCCCAGTACTATTGCAGCATCAGTTCTGACAACACGGTTAGCCCTACCGTAAAAGTATATGCTGAATGCTGTGACTGCAATAACCACTAGAAGTGCAGACATAATCCCAAGTATGACCAAAGCTAGCCATTGTGTGTTGGTTTGATAACTGGGCATTGTTGATATCTCCAAAGTTAAAATTTACAACACTTCATCTATCTTTTAACAACTTTACGAAGCTTCTAACAACGTCCAAAAGTAACCATCTGGTGCAACAAAAGAAAAACTCATTTCTCCAAACTCGTTGGGAACGATATTTGTATACTTCTGCACAGGACTTGCTTTGATGCGATCGCAATACATATCTAGTCCTCGCACCCGGTAGGTGTAAAGACAAACTCCCAAGCAACCCGGTTGTGCAAGTTCAAACCTAGAATCTAATTCGATTAAATCTGGAAAGCGAATCATATAAAGTCTCCCGGAACGTGCAGCAAATATATTTGTTTGAGAAGACCGGGGATCATCAAAGGCGGTAAGATAAAACTTTTCCCCCTTTTGAAGATCGAAAATTTCTCGACCTGCGAGAGAAGATTCGTAGCTTGTCTCTACATCGTCACGCACGCGCAGCAAACCTAAAACTTCGTCATAAAACTTTAGAGTTTCTTTGCTGTCATCCTGAATGATCATCCCCATATGAGTAAACTGGCTTGTCTTCAGGGGAGAATTTATGTTAATGTTCCCATAATATGGTAAAGTATAACCAAATCTCTCAAAGAAAACCTGTCGCATTAAAGGTTGCAATAAGAGCATTTCTCGCACTCCGATCACTGGTTCGATGAAAGGACGGCTTTTTTTCTCTTTGTTGTAAATCACTTCCCAGCGAGGGAATGTATTTTTAATTTCCCAACCGGCTGCTTTTGCCTCCTCCACATGATTTAAAATGTTCAACACATCGTCTGTTAAGGTCGTTGCCCAACGATTTCCCTTCACTTTCATTGACCCCATCCCTAATCCCTGATTTGTGGGATTTTCCCAAATCATCAGGCGAAGCAAACCATGATCTATATATTGATGGTAAAGGCGAATCGAACGTAAGGACGAATTGACACCATACAGTTGATATGCTCCTGCTTGTGATAACTCACCGACTTGACCAACGCGATAGCCAAAGAGTTCCCAGTATTGAATAGCAGAAATTGCTTCTTTGACGCCGATACACACTTCGTAGATGCCTTCAATAGCAGTTTGTTGCCCTTGGTTCATAGTTAGTTATGATGTATAATAAAAGAACTTTTTGAAACAGTGTGCTATTTTCATCATCCATCTATTAGCTAGATATCAATTTATCAGCTTGATAATTGTAAGTTTAATAGAAATAACATGTAATGGTTAATACAATTACATAAGTGGTTGTAAAACCTTCCTAATTTAACTATGTTTTCATATAAAGTAACGTCAAAACATTTTTTCAGAGAAAAAATAAAGACAAAAAGTACCATAAATTGTGAAAAAGAATTGTAAAAAAATCATTGTCAGATACAGAAAACCTGTGCTCGATTGTTACCTTCATTTTGTCGTGTAGACCTCGACTGGAGATAGACAGAAAGTCTATATGGCTAAAAAATCTTGATAAAATATGAGAGCGATCGCCATGCTTGTGTTTGTCTTTAAAGAAGCTATATCTTGACAAGTGGAGTTTTTATCCCTTTTTCCGCTTGAAATGTCTGAAATAGCGACTTTTGGATGATTTTGAAAAAACTTCGACAAAACTTTATAACAATATTGAGTATTATCTAGATATACTGTTACTACCACGTCTTAATGCTAAAATCACAACATATTGTTGGTAGTTCAAGAAAGTGACAGCTGCTGGTATTCAGGGTGACTATCTATACAGATGCGTTAAGAAAGTGTGTTCTTAGCAAATGTGCTTCTACTTAATTTTCTGGTGAATTAAGGAGAAGCAAAATAGCTTGATACACTTTTAGAAAGTTTAAGGAGAATTATCATTTAACCTAACTTGTATACACCATAGGCTACTATCGTTTCAGTAGAGTACCAAAAGCGTAGTGAGCAACAATTTGGAAAATTAGCTCTGATGTTCTTGCTGACAGCAAAAGTGAGTGTCTCAACAGAAAAGAATTTAACAATTCTTGTAGACAGGATGATGTACCACTTTTTTGTTGACTTGACTTGAAAATGACAGTTTATGAGTCAACAAAGCAGTATGGAAAAACTTTTCTGCGCCCTAATTTACGTAGTTGATAACGACTAGTTACTTCTGACAAAAACAAAGACTATAGAAATAGTTAATGATGCTATTTCATGTACTCATTGACTAGTGAGATATAGTCGATTTTCCTATCGATGTTAATACATCTAATTAAATAAACCAATACTATAGGACTCCTAATTCCCCAACAGTATTTTCGATCTTAAGAGTTCCCTGTTAAGCGTTAAGCGTCTTCACGAGTAACTTCATAAATCAAACTGAATTCCTATATTAGACTGAAATTGCTCGGCTATTGTTCAGTATTTTGTATCTAGTAAATTGCATCTACCAAAAAAATCAACCTTGATTGGTTCCAGTACATTATTGGAAAAAATTGGTAGAAAGTTACAATGATTGACACAAGTAAGAATCATTCCACAACCGAAAATAAAGATTTCCCAAACAGTTTATTCATAAACTCGTTGCAACAAAGTACTGTTATACAGTATGCTGATGATCTTCACAATTCACGCAAAAAGGGTGTTATTACCTGGTTAAGACGAGCAAGCTTACGTAGAAAAGCAGTTGCCTTTGCCTTTGCCTTCGGTACTTTACCAATTATATTAGTAGGGGTGTTTACTTATAATATAGTAAACCATTCGACTACAAAGGAAATCACCAATGCGAAACAAGATAGAGCTAATTTCTTGGCGGACAACATAAACAGTTTCATCCTGAGACGGTATGGAGATATTGAAGTTTTCTCTAAACTCTCATTTTTGCAAAATCGCAAATTAAGGCAAGTCTTGAGTCGTGAACAGATGCAAGCACAGCTAAGTAACTTAAATCCTCAAAACAACTATGAAAGCATTGCTGTGTTTGACATTCAAGGTAATTTACTTGCTGAGTCTCAAGGACAATCCATTCCTAATCAAAAAAATGAAGACTATTTTAAAAAAATACTCAAAACTAATACACCTGAAATCAGTCTACCTTCAGCAGCACAAAACAAAGATAAAGCTAAATTTTACATATCTGCTCCTGTCAAAGATATTGATACGGGTGAAACAATTTATATTATCCAAACAGCTACGCTTTTCAAATCTTTAGAAAAGGTAGTCTCAACATCGAAAACAAGTCAAGAAAATTACTATTTGATAGATGATTCCAGAAAAATTTTTCTGAGCAAGGCAGGATATAACTTAGGTAAAGATGCTAAAGAAGAAATTCCGGGATGGGATAAACTGCAAGCACAACAGCAGGTAGTTTCTGGCATATTTTCAAACCAAAAGGAAAATACCGAGGAATTAATAACTTATGCGCCTTTGCCAAAAGTAGAAGGGTTGCCACAATTAAAATGGGCATTAGTTCTAGATGTAGATACAGCAACTGCATTTGCAACACAGAGACAATTATTGCTGGCATTGCAAATGGGGACGTTCATCACAGAATTGTTAGTTGGTGGCTTTGCAGCAATTGTTGCTAACAGTCTCGTGCGACCAATTTTGGTTGCGACAATGGCAGTTCAAAAATTGGGTAAAGGCAATCTTGATACTCGGATTGCGATTAAAGGCGAAGACGAACTTGCAATCTTGGTTTCTAACATCAACAAAATGGCAGACCAAGTGCAAGATCTACTACAAAAACAAGCTACAGAAGCTCATTTCTTAAAGTTACTGACAAATATCTTCCTCTCAATTCGTTCCTCTTTGAGTAGTGAAGAATTATTCAACGTTACAGTTACAGAAGCAAGACAAGCACTTAAAGCGGATCGGGTTGTTATTTATCACTTTAATGCTCAAGGAGGTGGACAAGTTGTAGCCGAATCCGTTGCTTCTAATTTTCCTGTTGCTCTTGGGGAGAACATTGAAGATGCCTCTATAAGTCAGGACATGATAGAGGCTTACAGAGAAGGTCGGGTTATGGTTATTAACAATCTTTTGGAAGCTGGCTTTCCGCCCAAATACCACAATTTGATGGAAAAATTGCAAGTCAAAGCGAAGTTAGTAACCCCTATTTTCAAAGAAAATCAACTCATAGGTCTTTTGATTGCTCATCACTGTCAGGAAATTCATAATTGGGAGTTCAGTGAAATCAATTTCTTGCGGCAGTTGGGGCTTCAAGTTGGGTTAACCTTGGAACGTGTCAGTTTACTTGAGATGGCACAGACACAAAAAGACCTTGCCATCGACTTGTCTAAAACCCATAACTCGCAAGATGTATGCAATTTAGCGGTTCAAAGCATCCGTAAAGCCTTGAAAGTAGAGCGAGCAGTCATTTACAAAATAGACGAAAATTTGCATGGAAGCGTCGTTGCAGAATCAGTAGTCACAGGTTGGGCTTGTTGTTTAGGTGCAGAAGTTAACGATCCTTGTTTAAAAGATTATGTTGACAAGTATCGTCAGGGTCGTGTTGTCGCCATCAATGATATTTACCAAGCCCAGCTCAACGAGTGTTATATCAAACAACTAGAAGCGTTTGCAGTCAAAGCAAATTTAATCGCACCGATTTTGATAGATAACAACTTGCTCGGTTTGTTAATTGTCCATCAGTGTTCTCAATCACGTCTATGGGAACAGTCGGAAATTGATTTGTTTGAGCAATTTGCCAGAATTGTTGGGCTAGCTTTAGAACGGTCTAATCTTTTAGAGCAAGCTGAACAAGGACGCCAAATTGCAGAACAAGGTTCAATGCAGCAACGCCAGCAGAAAGAAACGCTGCAAATGCAATTGCTAAGATTGATATTCTGTTTAGAAGAAGCATCTCAAGGTGACCTAACAGTGCGTGCTGAAGTCACCGGTGGGGAAATAGGCACTGTTGCTGACTTTTTCAACTCCTTATTGGAAAGTTTGCAGGAGATTGTTATTCAAGTCAAGCTAGCAGCCACTCAAGTGAATGCTGCAGTTGCAGACAACTCAGGAGCAATGGGTGAACTGGCAATTAACGCACTCAAACAAGCACAGGAAATTAGCCAGAGTTTAGATGCTATTGACCAAATGAGGCAATCGATTAAAACTGTGGCAAAAAATGCCCAACAAGCCGCAGAAGTTTCCCGTACAGCATATCACGCCGCCAAAACAGGAGACACAGCTATCGACTTGACAGTCGAAAATATTCTCAAATTGCGGGACACAATGGGGGAAACAGGGAAAAAAGTCAAGCGTCTTGGAGAATCTTCCCAACAAATTTCGCGCATGGTGGCATTGATTAATGAAATTGCCAAGCAAACCAACTTGCTAGCTATCAACAGTAGTATTGAAGCGGCGCATGCTGGTGAACAAGCGCAAGGTTTTGCTGTTATTGCTGAAGAAGTTGGTTTGCTGGCAGCTCAAAGTAGGGAAGCCACTTCAGAAATTGAAGAAATTGTTGCCAATATCCAACTGGAAATCAGCGAAGTTGTCAAAGCTATGGAGTTGGGAACCACACAGGTTGTTGAAGGAACGACTCTGGTTCAAAATACCAAACACAGCTTGAATGATATTCTGGAAGTCTGTCGTCAAATTGACCAATTCGTACAGTCGATTTCTAACGCTACAGTCTCTCAAGTGCAAACCTCCCAAGAGGTTTCCCTGCTGATGCAAGATATCGCTAAAGTCTCTGAAATAACTAGCAACTCATCTCACCAAGTTTCCACTTCTCTACAAACAACAGTAGATATTTCCCAACAGTTGCAAGAAAGAGTGCGGACATTTAAGTTAAATCCTTTAGAACAGCAGAGGCTGATTGATAGCGATAAGCCCGTGTCCCAATAGCCACTGTCACTAATTCAGTTTCTCGATAGCGGCGTAGGATGACTTGGTAGCCCCAGTCATCCGTCTTTTTATTTATTCACGAATCCAAAAAAGGACTCCCAAAGTATTACAGGCATTGGCACAATGAAAGCAGTGCTGATTTTTGTGCAAAACGTGAGTTCAGAAAGTCTAGAAATTGCCAAAGCTACGTACCAAAGTGGTAAAGTTGCCTTTGAAAAGGGGCAGTACCGAAAAGCTGTTGAACAACTGGAAAAGGCAAGAACCCAGTTGAGTCCTAATTCTCGCCTTGGTGGTGAGGTACAAATATGGCTAGCCACAGCTTATGAAGCAGCAGGGCGCACAGAAGACGCGATCGCCCTTTGCGAACAACTCAAGCGCCATCCCCATTCAGAAACGAGTAAACAAGCAAAGGAACTACACTATATCCTCAAAGCACCAAGATTAGAACGACCAAGGGAATGGATGACCGAAATTCCCGATTTGGGTGCAATGGCTGACAATCAAACCAAACTTCCTCTGAGTGTAAAGAATACCAAATCTTCCAAAAAGCAGATGCCTCCTGAACGAGAATTTGTTGACCTCACTCAGGTCAATACCAGAGATAATCGATTTATTTGGATGGCGTTGATTGTTATTGGTTTAACGTTAGGTGGTTTGTTTTGGTTGAGTTTGTAATTGACTTTGGGGGGTTTTTTGACAATGAGTTTGTATGCTTTAGCAAAAGATTTTGTGCGTGTACTTACAGCCGTAGGACGTTCTAGCAAGCGCGAAGGCTCCAAATCTAAAATTCAAAATCCTGTTTTGTGGATTGTGCTTGTGGTTTCTCTGTTACTGTCTGGTTGTGTCAAATATGATGTAGGTGTCAATTTTGACAATGCAAATGCCGGCGAGTTTGTACAGCACATTAAGTTGGAAGAGCGACTAACCAGTTTTAGTGGTGATTCTGTGTATGAATGGTTGAATAGTATAGAGCGTCGCGCTCGCAAATTGGAAGGCAAGACACGAAGGGTTTCTAATCAAGAGGTTATTGTTTCAATTCCTTTTAGTAACGGTCGGGAATTACAAACCAAGTTTAATGAATTTTTCCATCCTAGTACCACTCAAACACTTGAGTCCGTAAGAAATGAAACTGACTCGCAATTGCCGCAAATTGATTCTAATTTACTCTTGTTTCAGAATAACTTCCTGCTTTTAGTGCGAAATCGATTGATTTATGACTTGGATTTGCGATCGCTTGCTATACTTTCCAGCAAAGGAAATGTTTTGGCTAATCCTGGTTCAATTCTCGATTTAGAATTTGGCTTGAACACACCTTGGGGTGCACGGAATGTGGAAAATACTGAAAATGTCATTCTTCCAGAAAAAAATGGAAATCAGTTGATGTGGAAGCTCAAAACTGGAGAACTGAACCATATAGAAGTGGTCTTTTGGCTTCCTAGTCCCCTAGGTTTTGGTACTTTATTCATTATTCTGTTTGTCTGGGCAGGTTTTTATCTGAGATACACTTTTATGCCAGATCCCAGAATTCGATTTGTTTCACAAGGAACAGTCACAGAATAGTCCTGTGCTTCATTACGCTGTATTCTACTCCTGGCGGACATAGTTACTTTTAATTATGTCCACATTCTTTAGTTTTGCTCAAACTGCTTGATTTTAATTCATCAAGATATTGACTAATTTTTGTGTAATAGGAAAACCAGTCTGATTTTCAAAATGTATAAACATCGGACTGGGGTTTGCTTCTAAAAATATATACTCACCGTTTGGTTTACAACGCCAGTCAATCGCAGTCCACTCTAACATAAATGCCTTTGCTATTGCTAAACATTGTTGTTGAATTGATTCTGGCAACTCTTTCGGAATTAACTCAGCATCCAAATCTTCGCGAAAATCTACAGCATGACTGCGAATTTCAGCAGAATAAACTGATTCTCCAATAACATAGCTACGAATATTTGTCCCAGGAATATACTCTTGTAGTGTGACTGGAGAAAGACTCAAAGCTAAGTTCAATCTCTTTGGTTCTAAATGTTCTTGTGTCAAAAACTGGGTATGAGCACCACCATAAACTGGTTTAAAAATAACTTTTTCATGTGTTTGAACAAATTCTGTAATTTCTCCTGGATGATTACTAATCAAAGTAGCTGGAATTGTCACTCCTATTTCTTGGGCTTTGCTAAGTTGTAGAGGTTTTTCTTTATGAAACTGGTATGCTTGCCAAGAATTAACCCAATGACATGGACAAGCCTGGATTAATGAGCGCAGTGTACTCATTGAATCATTAAATGCAACATACTGTTGATTTGAGTCTTTTAACTGTGGAACGTGAATGCCGGAAAAGTTACGCCAAAATATACTATGAATATCTTGGAAATTTAATTGATATTCTTCAGATAGAGCTAAAGATCCCACCTTTGTATCAGGTCTCCAAGACATCCTTAATTGTGTTGGAAATAGCTGAGTATCGAAATAATTTACCGTCGCACCAGCATCTGTAAGGGCATTCTTCAGATGGGCAGCATGAGCATCTAAAGAATTGCCCAAGATTAAAATGTTCATTTTAAATTTGCGGTTTTAATAAGTCCGAAAATCAAATAGATTTCACAGCAATAAGTTTCAGCACTTTCGAGCAAAGTGCTGAAACTATACGGTATGTAAATTTGAACTGAAATCGTTTTTCAGTCAATTACTAAAGTGCCTTTTGTCTTAGGCGTGCAGTGATTGCGTTGAGTTTTCAGCCAGTCGTGCCTTTAAACTTCAAATTAACGAGGCTACCAAAAAATGGAACCACCACTTTCAAAAAACCGAGCTTTGGTCACTGGAGGCTTTGTGGGTGGATTGCCTCCTCCTTCACTTCCTGGACAGGGGGCAGAAATACATTGTATCCCTCCTCCTCCTTCTTCACCTATAGATAGACTGGTGACTGTCCCTCCTTCTTCACCAACAGCTTCAGTGGTGAATTTACCCGATCCACCTAAGACTTGAGCAGCCTCTTCGTCATTGAGCTCCTCTTCAAAATTGAGTTCTATTGCTTCTAAATCTGAAACATCTAGACCAAAGGGATGGTTCATAACAGTTCTCCTGGGTTTGTTAAATTTCTGGGCTTGGTACTGGGTTTCCTAAGTGTTAGGAAAAGGTTCTGATTCTTGTACTTGTAGTACATATATCAGATATTTGTGGTTATTATTACAATCTTTTTGTAACATTTTTATACATCCATAATTTTGAAAAAAGTCAAGTAAATACTGCTCTTTTCCTCGTCCTAAATGTCCTGTTATCTGCTATCTGACTCGTACATTCAGTTGTTGATCCCAACGCAGTGGTTTATTTGCTTTTTGCAGAGGAGATTCTGGTATCTGACCGACCGACACGCCATACTTCCAGTCTGGCGGACAGATAGCAATATAGCGTGCGTAACCTCCTGTACCGCCTTGAAATTTGGGATAACCAATTGCTACCAGTGCGCCGGTCTCTGGCGCTTGATCTAAATTCGCGACACCTTCTGCTTGGGTGTATCCGTTTTTCAACAGCCAAGCTTCTCCTTCAAAAGTCGGTGTACTATCTGTATCCAGGGGTTCGTGTCCGTGGAACAGAATCTTACGCTGCAAGTGCAGGAACTGAAGAGCTTGCAGTGAGACGCCAGGAAACTTCTTTCTTTTAGCAAGTTCAGGGTTTGGCCATTCTTTAGACCAGTCAGAGCGGACAAACACAACTGAACCTTCAGGAATCCTGCCATGACGAGTTTCCCAATCCTGAATATCTTTAACTGTGAGGTGATAGTTGGGATCACCAGCGACTTTATCTTGGATGGGAATGACTACTAAGGGACGAACAGCAAAGGTTGCAGGTAACTCATCAATAGCTGGATAATCAGGGTTCCAATGAGCAGGTGGATCTAACTGAGTTCCAAGCTGGTCAGTAGATAAGTCGTAATGGGTTGCCTCAAAGCCATCCTTTTGATAGGTGTATGCCTTGCCCGTCTCTGGGTTAACAGTCGCTTCAAACTTCGACGAACCAAACCCTGCCCAAACAGGAATTGCAGGAGCAATAGTATGAGTGAGGTCAACATACTTGGCTGTTTGAAGTGACTGCTGATAAACCTGCCATAGAGGAGGTACAGGACGCGGCTGTGCTGCGTTGATGGACAGGCAAACAACAAAGCTCAAGAATGTGACTAAATACAAAAGTGCGAGTTTTTTCATTACGGCGACAAACGCTGAATTTTCCAACTGCCATCATCTACACGAGTATAAAACAAGCGATCGTGCAGACGGTTAGAACGTCCTTGCCAAAATTCAATTTCTGTGGGGATCACTCGCAAACCTCCCCAGTGTGGTGGTCGCTTAACATCTTGCTTTTGATATTGAATTTGCAACTCCTGCATCCGTTGTTCCAGTAGTTCTCGGCTCTTTATAACCTGACTTTGCTCAGACGCCCATGCACCTAGGCGACTGTTCAAAGGACGGCTATAAAAATACTCATCTGACTCATTTTCGGAAACTTTTTCTACACTCCCAGAAATACGGACTTGGCGTTCTAGTTCCGCCCACCAGAAAACTAACGAAGCTTGAGGATTTTCTGCTAACTCCTGTCCTTTATGACTGTTGTAGTTGGTATAAAAGATGAAGCCTCGTTGGTCAAAACCTTTGAGCAGCACAATTCTTGCTGACGGCATACCGTTTAGTGTAGCGGTGGCTACAGTCATCGCGTTCGGTTCAGGGAGTTGGGCTGCTAATGCTTGGTCAAACCATTGTCTAAACTGTATAAAAGGATTAGAGTTTACATCCTTTTCGCTCAAACTTTGCAAGGTGTAGTCTTTGCGAAGGTCAGCGATCGTTTTGTCCATTTTCGTTTACTTTCCTATTATTAAGTACGTATTTCAGTACTTTATGCGTGTATTTGCAAAATATCTCAGGACTTACGCACGAACAACGTAACCATAGTCATTGCGACCTCTGGGAAGCAATCACAACCCACTGTTTTTAATAGCGCGTGCGTAAGTCCTATATCTATCTAATCTATATAGTCATCAGCTTTCACCAAGTTGTACTTAATGTATCAAGGCGTTTTAACACAAATAACATAAGATGTACCGTTCAGCCTCAGTTCAACGTCTGTTAATATACGGCCTGAGCGGTCCGATTATCGCTCTCAATCTCTGGTTGCTGTATGTGATTTTTCGCTTATTCCAGCACCCTATCACCATTGTGAGCATTGCAGCAATTCTGGCTTTTTTACTGAACTACCCAGTCAAGTTCTTTGAACGCATTGCCTTGACCCGTGCTCAAGCAGTTATTATTGTATTGCTGCTAACTTTAACGCTTTTGGTCATTCTTGGCGTCACGCTCGTACCTATAGTTATTGACCAAACAATACAACTTTTAAATAAAATTCCAGATTGGCTAGCCACCAGTCAAGCAAACTTGGAGCATATTGAAGCTTTAGCTAAAAAGCGGCGTTTTCCCCTAGATTTGACGGTAGTCAGCAATCAAATAAATGCAAACATTCAGAGTTTGCTGCAACAGTTGGCTTCGGTTGTTGTGGGATTTGCGGGAACACTGTTATCGGGTTTAGTTGATCTGATATTGGTGGTAGTGCTGGCATTTTATATGCTAGTGTATGGCGATCGAGTATGGTCTGGCTTATTCAACTTCTTACCACCTCATATTCGATTCCCCTTAACCACATCTTTACGACTTAATTTCCACTACTTTTTCCTCAGCCAGATTTTGCTAGCATTGTTTATGGTAATTAGCCTCATTCCTATTTTCTTAGTTCTGAAAGTACCTTTTGCCTTGTTATTTGCCATAGTCATAGGTATATCTCAACTCATCCCCTTCATCGGGGCGACTTTAGGTATTGGTTTGGTTACTTTTTTAATATTGCTACAAAATTGGTGGTTGGCAATTCAAGTCGCTGTAGCTGCCATTTTCATGCAGCAAATCAAAGATAATCTATTAGGTCCCAAGTTACTTGGTAATTTTATTGGTGTTAATCCCATCTGGATTTTTGTGGCCATTCTCATGGGATTTGAGATTGCTGGTTTATTAGGAACACTGGTTGCAGTTCCTATTGCTGGTACCATAAAAGTTACCTTCGATGCTATAAAAGGCGGTAACATAAGAAACAGTGTAACTGAGTAGGAGTCTTGGAAATGATTGATAAAAATTTCATATACAGAGGGAAATGTAAAGATTTATATTATGATTTGTTCGAGGCATTTTTGTCACATTAGTAGGTGTATAAAAATATCATATGTTATACTCTACGAGTTAGATTCCTTCTCATAGCATATTGTTTTCTAGCAATCCTAAATAGTTTGTGAAATTCTTCTGGAAGGTTGTCCTAAGTCAATTGTCCAATGTTTTTTATTTGTTTGTACAAATGACTGAAGTGCCATAGACGCGTTTACTGCCTGTGGCTTGTGGTTCAGGAAACTCTCAGTTGAGCCTAAGCTACGAAGACGTACTAGTTCCTAAAAGTACTGAGTAACCCCAAAAGTTGTTTGACAACTCAAATAGGAGTACTGTAGATGTTCAACCTTAACGTTTTCAAACTTTTTTGGATAGCAAGTTGCGCTATGTTGAAGCACGATTCAAAATGGTATTAGCCACAATTTTCAGGGAAGCATTGGGCAAAAACAATTATCTAGTCTTTGATTTTCAATGAGACAAATTAACTTTGTAATAATCTTTATCTTTTGTTTAGCCTTGGCTTTATTTGCCCTCGAGAACACCCAACCTGGAACAATCAATATCGTTCCAGAACTACAGGTGCAAGCACCAATTGCAATTGAATTGCTTTTGGCAAGTGGGATAGGAGCAGTTCTGGCTTGGTTGTATAGTATGTGGACACATCTTCTGCGACTTGTACTTTCTGGTCAACAAGTGCGACAAAAAAATGTCCAAATTAAGGAATTAGAAAGGAAGGTTGAACAATATCAAGCAGAAGTTCAATCTTTGAAACCTGTTCTACCGCCAGTGAATGATTCTGTAGCAAAAGAAGCACAAGTCATCAGTCAATAAAAGAATTGGTGAGTGGATAGTTAGTAGTCGTTAGTCGTTCCACTATCGACTACTAACACAACAAAGAACAACTCATAAGAAATCGTAATTTCTCATACAAAACCAGTAAATCCAATATCCAAACAATTAATGGATGCTTCCGAGTTATTGGAAAACATTACACTCCTGATTCATCAGGCTGAACTTGGGGAAATAGATCCTTGGGATGTCAAGGTGATTTCGGTGATTGATCGTTATTTGGAACTAATGGGATTGGAGGCAACCACCAAAGGCTATGAAACTGACTTGTTGAAATCAGGACAAGCTTTTTTGTCGGCATCCAAACTTGTGTTATTTAAAGCAAATACTTTGGTGGAATTGCAATCAGCAGCACAAGATCAAGAAGCGGCCGTTGATGATGAATTGCTTACGAGTGAAGACGGGATCATTCATCAAGCTCAGCGCTTGCCATTAGAGCGGCACTTGCGTCGTCGTCCAACAGCAATGCCACCATCAAAGCGTCGCGTGACTTTGCAAGAACTGATTTCGCAATTGCAAATCATGGCACAACAATTGAAACTGGTAGAAAAAGCCGATAAACCTGTCCGTCAGAAACGGCAACCTAGTTTGCAAAGTATGCGGGCAGCATTAGAGTTGGCTCACCAGGAAAATCTTACAGAGGTAGCTTTTGAACTAGAGCAGCTATTGCAAAGTGTGGCAACACAATTGAGTTTACAGAACAGTTGGCTCAATCTTGAACAACTGGTGGAGTTGTGGACGCAAACAAAGCAACCACAACAAAATAATACACACACATCGCAACATAGTCATATAGTTGTTAGTGTTTTCTGGGCTTTATTACTGCTTTGTGCTCAATCGAAAGTGGAGCTATTTCAGGAGGAGTTTTATCAGGAAATTAAAATCAGGTTACTGACTGATTCAGCTAATCATGAATCCATAGAGACTCCGCTGAATTCAGAGTTTGCAACATAGGAATATTCAAGATTATCAGAGTTTGGCTTCAGTAGGTTCCAAAATCCGATTAAATTGATAAAGATAATGAATGAAAAAATTTAGACACCAACAGACATTTTGCTAAGTCCGGAAAACCTTTGTGTACAAGTTACCTACTCTGGATGGTGACCAAACAGTGCTCTCTAGATCAAAGTTTTGTGGATCTTGGTGACTGGGTTCACTGTTGGCGCAACTCCTCAGCTTGTGGCGTTGGAAGAGCGTCCCCAGAGGGCATACAAAGCGTGCGTGTGTTTTACCACAGAGCGCATGTCCGTAAGTCCGGTGAACAGGCACTCTGTGGCATAGCATGTCGAAACGGCTTAGGACACAGGTGTGCTGGAGGTATATTCATATCTCCTCCTCCAGACTGTTCTATTGTTGGCGCAAGCCTACGCAAGACTTACGGTGTAGCCGTGCCGCAGGCATAGGGCTTCTCGTAAAGCTCAATGGGCTTTATGCAGGATAGGTTAGAGTAGGATAAAGAATGATATAAAGTCATGAAGTGTGAATGTTGAAAGCTAGGTATGAAAATTTTATACTTTATACTTAATATTTTATATTTTATTCATGCTTTATACTTGACACTATTAGGCAGGTTATGCAGATGACTGCGCCAAAGTCTCTTGATATCTGTGATCCGTGCTTTACGGGGTGACTTCAATCAGAAATAAACTCACGATGAAATATGACTTCATAACAGTAAACTCGCTTGTGGTTGAGGAATAAAGACATATGAAGGCGATGATTCTCGCAGCTGGTAAAGGTACTCGTGTACGTCCGATTACTTACACAACGCCCAAACCGATGATGCCCATTTTGCAGAAGCCAGTAATGGAATTTTTACTGGAACTTTTACGCAAACACGGGTTTGACCAGATTATGGTCAATGTAAGCCATTTAGCAGAAGAAATTGAAAGTTATTTCCGTGATGGTCAGCGGTTTGGCGTGCAAATTGCCTACTCTTTTGAAGGTCGCATTGTTGAAGGTAGCCTTGTTGGGGAGGCTGTTGGATCTGCTGGGGGAATGCGGAAGATCCAAGACTTTTATCCATTCTTTGATGATACCTTTGTGGTGTTGTGCGGTGATGCTCTGATTGACCTAGATTTGACAGCAGCCGTGAAGTGGCACAAATCTAAAGGATCTCTTGCGACCATCATCATGAAATCCGTGCCCAAGGAAGAAGTTTCTAGCTATGGTGTAGTCGTCACTAACGAGGATGGTCGTGTCAAAGCTTTCCAAGAAAAACCTAAGGTTGAGGAAGCTCTGAGCACTAATATCAACACAGGTATTTATATTTTTGAACCAGAGGTCTTTAATTATATCCCTTCTGGGGTAGAGTATGACATTGGTAGCCAGCTTTTCCCCAAACTGGTAGAAATCGGTGCGCCCTTCTACGCTATCCCAATGGACTTTGAATGGGTGGATATTGGAAAAGTTCCAGACTACTGGCGGGCAATTCGTGGTGTGCTTTCAGGGCAAATTAAGAACGTGCAAATCCCCGGACAACAAGTCGCACCTGGTATTTACACTGGCATGAATGTTGCGGTCAATTGGGACAAAGTGGATATTACAGGTCCAGTTTACATCGGCGGCATGACCAAGATTGAAGACGGAGCCAAAATTGTTGGCCCTACGATGATAGGTCCAAACTGCTGGGTATGCAGTGGTGCTACGGTAGAAAACAGTGTGATTTTTGAGTGGTCGCGATTGGGACCGGGAGTACGGCTTGTGGACAAGTTGGTATTTGGTCGTCACTGCGTAGACAAGACTGGAGCAACGATAGATGTCCAAGCAGCAGCGCTAGACTGGCTCATTACTGATGCTCGCCGAGATCCACCATCGCATACGCCAGTGGAACGGCAAGCTATTGCTGAATTGTTGGGAAATCACGCGACTTAGTTATTAGTCATTAGTCACTCATTGATGACTAATGACTTTTAACTTTTAACTATTTAGGTAAGTGTAGCGTCGCAAACTTTGTTCATAGGTTTGTAACAGCCTTTGAGCTTCCGCTAAAGTGATGTGATTTTCTTCTAAAGCATGCTCACAACGTTGGCGAATGCTTTCCACCATATCTTCAGAGTCATACTGCACATAGCTTACCACTTCGCTCATGGTATCACCTTTAACAACGTGTTCAATTTGGTAACCTTTTGGAGTCAGTTGAATGTGAACTGTGTTGGTATCGCCAAAGAGATTGTGCAAATTGCCCATAATTTCTTGATAAGCTCCGTTGAGGAACATTCCGAGATAGTAGGGTTCTCCAGATTTGAGTGGATGCAGTTCTAAAACTGATTTCACATCCCGCAGATCAATAAACCTGTCGATTTTGCCATCACTATCGCATGTCAGATCTGCCAAAATTCCTCGCCGTGTTGGTTCTTGATCCAAACGGTGAATTGGCATGATAGGAAAAAGCTGGTCAATAGCCCAACAGTCAGGTGCAGATTGAAACACAGAAAGATTGACGTAGTAGATAGAAGCCATGATTTGTTCTAGGTCTTCCATCTCGTCCGGTACGTATTCCTGCTTTCTAGTTATTTCAAGAATTTTTTGACAACAAGTCCAGTAAAGCCTTTCAGCTTTAGCCCGTTCTGTAAGACTTAAAATTCCTAAGTTGAAACGACTGATGGCTTCTTCTTTGAATTGGGTAGCATCATGGTAGAGTTCTTGGTAGTTCTCCTCGTTAACAGATTGGTAAGTTTCCCACAGGTAAGTAATCACCGGGGATTCACCCTCTTTTGGCTGTTCTGGTGAGTCAAGCGGGACAACACTGCTACTAAGAACGTCAAAAATCAGTACCGATTGATGGGAAGCGATCGCCCGTCCGCTTTCGCTTATAAGTGTTGGTACTGGTAATTTTCGCTCCGCACAGGTATCTTTTAACTCTGCCACGATATCGTTGGCATAGTTCTGCATATTGTAGTTTTTCGAGGCATAGAAGTTGGTTTGCGAACCGTCATAATCCACACCCAAGCCACCACCAACATCGAGATACTTCATTTTTGCCCCCAATGCTGCTAGCTCCACATAAATACGGCTGGCTTCTTGGATAGCATCTTTGATCACATTGATCGCTGAGATTTGCGAGCCAATGTGGAAGTGTAAAAGCTGCAAGGAACCCAATAGATTAGCTTCGCGTAACTTGTCAACTGCCCGAATAATTTCAGGGATGGTAAGACCAAATTTAGCGCGATCGCCTGTAGAAGTTCCCCAGCGTCCCATGCCTTGGGTACTTAGTTTAGCTCTCACACCGACAATTGGCTCGATCCCCAATTGTTGGCTGACCTCGATTACCAAATCAACTTCTTCGATTTGTTCTAGAACGATAATCGGCTTTTGACCTAGTTTCTGTGCCAGCATCGCTGTCTCGATGTATTCTCGGTCTTTATAGCCGTTACAAATGAGCAGCGCTCCTGGTGTATCCAACAAAGCTAGGGCTATCATCAACTCTGGCTTAGAACCAGCTTCTAAGCCAAATTGATGGGGTTTGCCGAACTTCACCAAGTCTTCAATTAAGTGCCGTTGCTGATTGCACTTGACAGGAAATACGCCACGGTAAACACCAGGGTAGTTATAGCGGGCGATCGCTTTGGCAAAACAAGCGTTTAACCGCTCAATCCTGTCTTCCAAAATATCTGAGAAACGAATCAGTAGGGGCAGTCCTAAGCTACGCTGCTTGAGGGCGTTGACGAGTTCATATAAGTCCAAAGAACCGCCGCGATCGCCTTTAGGAGAAACAGTGATATGACCTGCTGCGTTTATAGAAAAGTAAGGCTGCCCCCAACCTTCTATTCGGTAAAGTTCTTCACTCTGTTCTATTGTCCACGGGCGAGGTACATCTGCTGATGTGGCTGGTGGTAGCAGCTTTTTTTGTTTATTATTTTTCAATTCCGCTTTTTGTCCATCGGACGGCAGTTTCAGCACCCCTTCTAATTTCTCTGTTGACTCAACATGCATTTCTTCGCTGACCTCGATGTTAGACCCACGAAAATACAATTTAGCGTATTCCTCTCTACGCGCACATGCACTTAAAGATACTTTCTGAGATATTCTCAATATTGGTCATAACTCACTCAAAGTTTGTCATTAATTCTTGACAAATTAAAGAAGACAAACGACCCTTCTGGTATGCCTGTGGCACACTATTGGTGAACGCCTAACGGGAGAGCCCTATGGCTAACGCCACGCCTTACGGCTATCGGGGAGAACCTCAGGTTCCGCTGCGAAGAGCGCAGTCGCCTAGTAGGTCGGGAGAGCCGTCATTCGCGCTGTCTCACCAATCGCCAAGGCGCAGGAGATCGTCCTGCATAGCGCTGGCTCACAAAAGACGAATTCTGTAAATTTGAGGAGATAGTTTTGGAACGTACATTTTTAGCAATTAAGCCCGATGGCGTGCAACGTGGATTGGTAGGTGAAATTATCCGTCGCTTTGAAGAGAAAGGCTTTACCCTTGTTGGTTTGAAATTATTAAAAGTTAGTCAGGAATTGGCTCAACAGCACTACGACGTTCACCGGGAAAGACCTTTTTTTGCTGGGTTAGTTGATTTTATCACTTCTGGTCCAGTGGTAGCGATGGTTTGGGAAGGCGAAGGCGTTGTCGCATCTGCCAGAAAAATCATTGGGGCAACAAACCCACTTTCAGCAGAACCAGGCACAATTCGAGGTGATTTAGGCATTAATATTGGTCGCAACCTGATCCACGGTTCCGATGCTATCGAAACAGCACAACAGGAAGTCTCTCTGTGGTTTAAAGAAGAAGAATTAGTCTCTTGGCAACCAACCATAACACCTTGGTTACACGAGTAATTTAGGAAGGCAGAGGAGATGAGAAGCCAAAGTGCGAAGGATCGAAGGATATTTTCCTTCACTTTCTGACTCCCTCATCTCCCTTCTACTCTCTACTCCCTTCCATCACTTCGGGTTTCTTTTGTTCTTCTATTATTTCTTCTGAGTGGGTTCGCTTAGAAAATCCCCAAGCCAAAATGAGGGCGATCGCAGTAATCATGAACCATTCTGGCGGTACCAAAGAATCGTTCACCACTTTAAGTAGCAATCGCAAGCCCACTAATGCCACAGTTATATAACCTGCATCCTCCAAGTGGACAAATTCATCTAACCAACGAATAAATAAACCTGCCATAAAGCGCAGAGTCACAACACCAATGGTTGTGCCTGTAATCAGAAGCCACTGTTCATTAGAAACAGCGATCGCAGTCGTAACGCTATCAAGAGAAAATGCTAAATCTGTAAAAGCAATGATGGGGATCGCTTGCCACAGAGAACTAAACCTGGGTTCATGGTGTTGATTGTCATCGGCTTGTTCGGAAGTAAAATGTTGAAATACTAGCCACAGAAGGTAAGCTCCACCTAGTAACTCAAACTGCCAGAACTGTTGCACCCAGGTGGCTGTTAGAAGTAAAGTGATTCGCAGGACATAAGCAAATACTAAACCAATGTTCAGTGCCCGATCTTCGAGCTCCTTGTCTTCTAGTCCTTGGGCGATCGCAGCGAGAGCGATCGCGTTATCAGCAGACAGTATTGCCTCTAAAAACACGAGCACCAGCAGCACTATAGGTGCTTCAATGCTGAAATGGAACTGAAGGTAATCGAATATTCTATCTAGCATTCCAGTTTTATTAAAGAGCAAAAATCATAAACTACCACAAATCGCAATCTTAATATACAAAGCGCAACAAAATGCTACTTTTATTCAGCTTAACGTGTGGATGGCGAATTCTCAAAGCGAATCAGGATTAGGAGGAGCACCCGAGCAGCCGACGAGTAAGGAATACCTGAGCCTTTGTAATGCACCGACGTTTCCCACGGCGATCGCCCTTGGCGCGCCCTACGCCCCAATCCGGCTGCGCCGGATTGCCCTGTGCTGAAAGCACAGGGGGAGGGTTTTCTGGAGGAAAACCCTCCGGGCGTGATACGGGCGATCGCCACTGCGTAAGGAATAGGGCTTGTGTGCAATCTGCTGCAACTCTCATGCGACTTATAGTTACCAAGATAAAGTCTGAAATCAGACTTTTGAAACATCCTCTAACTCAAGTACTTTTTTAAATCAACTGACTTGGTAGGATTCAATTACCAATAATCATTTTTGGGTTGGACTTAAAAAATTGTTAAAAAACTCTGATTCTCGGCATCGACTGATTATCTCTGTTGCTATTGGAGTATTAGTCTGTGTACTATTGCCGTCTTGGCTACGCTTACCTACGCGCACTATCTGTGCTTGGAACTTAGGCGCTGACTGTTTCTTAGCCTTGACTTGGTGGATAATGTTCAGGGCAACTCCACAAAAAATGCGCCGTTTCGCGCAACTTGAATATCAAGGACGTGTAGCTATTTTAACCTTAATTATCGCTTCTGCTTGTGCAAGTGTTTTAGCGATTGGGTTCTTGCTCACTGGTAATACAAAAAGTTTGTCAACGATTTTATTAACCCTACACGTCACACTTGCTGTGATGACGATTATCAGTTCTTGGTTATTAGTACATACTATCTTTGCCATGCAATACGCACGTACTTATTATCAAGTTAGCAATAGTAATACAGAGCAAATCGCTGGTGGTCTAGATTTTCCGAATGACGAAGAACCAGATTATTGGGATTTTCTATATTTTTCTTTCGTTATTGGCATGACTAGTCAAGTTTCAGATGTACAGACAATATCACGTTCAATGAGGCGTTTGACTCTGTTACACGGAGTTTTATCCTTCTTTTTTAATACTAGTATTTTGGCTATGAGTATTAATCTAATTGCTGCGCTGATTTGAATCTGCTTTCTTCAGTTTAAAAGACATAAATTTGTAGAAAGATTGCCCGCACACGAACTGCACGAGGGAAAGCACTGGGATTCCTGGTTGATGGCAACAAACCACAAGAAATCAGTACACTGAAAGAAATTACCCCGCTGGGATTGACCTTCCGCGCTTACCAATGACTCAACAACCTGCTAGAATCTGTATCCTTGGTGGAGGCTTTGGTGGTCTCCATACTGCCCTGCGCTTGAGCCAGCTTCCTTGGGAACCTTCGCAAAAACCCGAAATAGTTCTGGTGGATCACAGCGATCGCTTTGTTTTCTCTCCTCTTCTGTACGAACTTCTGACTGGGGAATTGCAAACCTGGGAAATTGCCCCACCTTATCAAGAACTTTTGTTATGCACAGGTGTCCGTTTTTATCAAGGTTTTGTATCAGAAATTGACATAAACCAGCAACGTGTACATTTGCAGGATGGACCAGAAATTTCCTATGATCAATTGGTGTTGGCGCTAGGTGGCGAAACACCATTGGATATGGTCCCTGGAGCAACATCTTACGCCCATTCGTTTCGGACTATTGCAGATGCATATCGTTTGGAAGAACGCCTGCGAGTTTTAGAAGAATCGAATGCAGATAAAATTAGGGTAGCTATAGTTGGTGCTGGTTACAGTGGTGTAGAGTTAGCTTGCAAACTAGCAGATAGACTTGGGGAAAGAGGACGATTTCGGCTGATTGAAATATCTGACCAAATTTTGCGAACCTCGCCAGACTTCAACAGACAAGCAGCTAACAAAGCAATAGAAGCACGGGGTGTGTTTCTCGATTTAGAAACTAAGGTAGAAGCAATTGCTCAAGACAGCATCTCATTAGAGTATAAAAATCAAGTAGACACAATTCCTGTGGATTTGGTGATTTGGACAGTGGGAACGCGGGTATCACCCGTGGTACGAAACCTGCCTGTCAAACAAAATCAACGTGGTCAAATTAGCACCACATCAACTCTCCAAGTGCACGATCATCCCGAGATTTTTGCCTTGGGAGATTTAGCAGATTGCCTTGATGCTGAAGGTAAGCAAGTCCCTGGAACAGCACAGGCTGCTTTCCAACAAGCAGATTACGTTGGTTGGAACATTTGGGCAACTTTGACAAATCGCCCTTTGCTTCCCTTCCGCTATCAGTTCTTAGGTGAAATGATGGCATTGGGAATAGACAGTGCCACCCTGACTGGTTTAGGCATCAAACTAGAAGGTTCGTTAGCATACGTCGCGCGTCGTCTTGCCTATCTTTATCGGCTACCAACCTTAGATCACAAACTCAAAGTTGGTTTTAACTGGCTTTCTCGTCCGATTGTAGAGACACTTTACAGAAAATAAAAATTACTACATTTGGCATACAGGACTGTTTGAGTCAGTGGAGATAAGTAGATAGCTAATAGCGAGTCAGTGATAGTTTATGAAGGAAAAACCGCGAGTTATCTTTTTAGATGCTGTTGGCACACTTTTTGGGGTGAAAGGCAGTGTGGGAGAAATATACAGTCAGATAGCGCAGGAGTTTGGAGTCGAAGTTTGGGCTGATACCTTAAACGAAACATTTATACAGAGTTTTAAAGCTGCGCCACCACCTGTATTTCCAGATGCAGAGGAACAAGACATTCCCCAACGCGAGTTTGATTGGTGGCTTGACATTGCGCGAAACACTTTTGAACAAGCAGGTGTTATCCAGAAGTTTTCTGATTTTTCGACTTTTTTTAGTGAACTCTATATTCACTTTGGTACAGCTAATCCGTGGTTTATCTATCCCGATGTCTTGCCAGCTTTGGTTAGCTGGCGGCGGATGGGAATTGAACTGGGAATACTATCGAATTTCGATTCCCGTATTTACTCAGTGTTACAAAGTTTGGAACTCAGAGAGTTTTTCGAGTCTATTACTATTTGCACTCAAGCAGGTGCTGCCAAACCTGATAGCAAAATCTTTGCCATAGCTTTGGAAAAACATAAGTGTTCATCAGAGGCTGCATGGCACATTGGTGACAGTCTCACAGAAGATTATCACGGAGCGAGGGGAGCTGGGCTAAGAGGCATTTGGATAAATCGTCAGATAGTAGATAAATGAGCTGTTGATCCCCTTTTTCTTTGGCTACTAGTAGGTGATGTTCTAAATTATGACGGATATGGTGAGATAAGTTTTGGCTTAACTCACCCTTCGGGTTCGGCAGTTGCTAAGAAAGTGGGAAGCCCTCCGGGTTTGGGGATCGCAGTCTTGACGGTGAGTGTCGATTGCGAACCCTTTACAAGCGCTATCACTGAAGAAAAAATTCTTGCTTGTTGTTTTCATAAAAATATTTTTGTATTAATTGTAACTTTTTTGTAAAAAAGTTCGGTTTTTTCATAAAAATTCATATATAAAGTGTGAGTTTTGCTGATGTGATCAAACTCAATATTAAAAAGTTGTGAATCAACTAATGCTGGTATGAAAAAGGGTGTACTTTGTTTGTGTAGTCAAGCCAGTGCGACCTTGGAGGTTCCCTCGTTGAGTGCAACTGGCGTGTAAATTTCATTCGCTGGATACTTTACAAACATGCTCATAATATAATAAGTGGAAAGGTGCCCTCTAGGCATACAAGTATGCTTAGTTGCTATTTTTCTACGAAACAAGCATTATTAATGGCATTTTTTGAGTGTATATACTTAAAAATGTATTGATTCTTAAATAAATTAACTCCTAAGTAGTTTTTCTGATATGACCTATATTAAGAGCTCTGCTTTCCAAGAATTTATCGCCACTCTAGAGGGTTTTGATCGGTTACCACCTGAAGTTCTGGCCTCTTTATCACAACAACTCCAACCTTTGCGCTACCGTATAGGTCAAAAGATTATCGGTAAAGAACAAGTTCCTGATCGAGTCACAATCATTTATGAAGGCAAAGCTCGTCTGTTGGCATATGATCCACGTACAAATATGCCAACGACGTTGAACTTGCTCGAACCAGGCGCAGTTTTGGGCGAAATTAGTCTATTACGGCAAATTGCGTGCGAGATCACAATTGCTTCCAACGAAGTTATCTGTATAACATTTAGTGCAGCGGAGTATTTACGCTTACTTGCGATGTATCCAGCTTTTGCGGAGGCTCGTCAAAACCACTGTCATTTGATGGAAGTTTTTGATATCCTTAGTCTCCAAAAGCAAGTGCAAGCTTTAGGCAGTACCAAACTCAAAGAACTGACTCAAGACGCTTGGGCTGGAGCAAAAGTACATAACCTGCCACCAGGAAAAAGTTTATTAAATCAACCAGATAACGATTATATTTGGTTTGTCAGTGGCGGAGGAACACTCAAGGGCTTCTCTGTGGGTTCGAGATTGGAATTGAGTGATTTGCATCAAACAGTTGAGGTACAGGGGAATACTCCGGCGCGGTTGTTGGGAATGCTCAGATCTGATATGTTACTGCTAGACAGTATAGACAGACAACAGTATCCAATAGACGAGAGTGAGCCAGAGACAACAGACTTAGAGATTCCATACGCAGCGGACGAAGAGATACCACCACAACCCTCGCAGGCGCAAGAGAAACAAAAAACAAGAAAATATCCTTTTTTTGGGGGTAGGGGACAACTCAATTCGGCGATCGCCTGTTTTCAAATGTTAGCCAAACACTTGGAAATGCCGTTTCGACGGGAAGTGGTTCGCCGGATTTTCAACGAGCAGATTAACCGTCAGGGTGTGATATCGTTTCAGCTATGTGCTTACTTAGCAGAGTTAACAGGATTAAAAGTACAGTTGGTGGATGTCCCCACCTCTGCTGTTACGCGCATACCCACACCAGCCTTGATTCGTTATGGTGACAGCTATGCCGTTCTCTATGAAACAAGTGAGCGCAATATTGTTGTTGGTGTCCCATCGAAGGGAATTCTACGCTTCAAACCAGCTGAGTTTATTAGCCAGTTGGAAGTAGAAGAAAGCACTTACCCGCCCCAGTTTAGAGTCTTACTCCTGTCTCCCACGCCAGCAACCCCTCGCCAACGCTTTGGTGTACAGTGGTTTCTTCCTTATTTGTCGCGTTATCGCCGAGTCCTGATAGAAGTCTTTGTTGCTTCCTTGTTCGTACAACTGGCTGCGCTGGCGAACCCCCTAGTTGTTCAGATGATTATCGACAAAGTTATTGCCCAAAACAGTATTAGTACTCTGCATGTTTTGGGTGTTTTGTTATTAGTCGTCGGTCTGTTTGAAGCAGTGCTTACTACTTTGCGGACTTACTTATTTGTGGATACCACAAACCGCATTGATATGGGTTTGGGATCGGAAATTATCGACCATATGCTGCGTCTACCGCTACGTTATTTTGAACGCAGACCTGTGGGGGAACTTTCCACTCGCATCAATGAATTGGAAAATATTCGTCAGTTTCTGACTGGGACTGCTTTAACCGTAGGTTTAGATGCACTTTTCTCGGTGGTTTATATCATCGTGATGTTAATTTATAGCTGGAAATTAACCTTTGTTGGTTTGATAACAATTCCAGTGTTTATTGCTATTACTATGGTTGCATCTCCCACGGTCAGCAGACAACTACGGGGCAAAGCCGAACGCAATGCCGAAACTCAATCTTATTTGGTTGAGGTGATGTCAGGAATTCAAACAGTAAAAGCGCAAAATATTGAGTTACGAGCGCGTTTTTCTTGGCAAGAGCGTTATGCTCGGTATGTGGGGGCTGGCTTTAAAACTGTGGTCACTTCCACTCTTGCCAATTCAACAAGTAACTTTTTCAATAAACTCAGCAGCTTACTTGTTTTATGGGTGGGATCGTATTTGGTACTTCAAGGAGAGTTGAGCTTAGGAGAATTAATTGCTTTTAGGATAATTTCAGGTTACGTTACAAGCCCCATATTACGATTAGCTCAACTCTGGCAAAACTTCCAAGAAACTGCCTTATCTTTAGAGCGTTTAAGCGATATTGTCGATACGCCACAAGAAGCAGAGAAAGACCGTGACAATATCACATTACCTCCGGTTGTTGGATCAGTGAAATATGACAATGTTGCCTTCCGCTTTACAAACAATGGTCCATTACAACTTTGCAATGTTACTATTAATTTTCCGGCAGGTAAATTTGTTGGAATAGTCGGGCAAAGCGGTTCGGGTAAAAGTACAATGATGAAGCTGCTGCTGCGACTTTACGAACCCGAAGCTGGTAGAATTTTAATTGATGATTACGACATTGCCAAAGTAGAACTTTATTCTCTACGACGACAGCTTGGTGTCGTTCCTCAAGAGACACTGTTGTTTGATGGAACGGTTCAGGAAAATATTGCTCTCACCAATCCTGAAGCTTCAACTGAGGAAATTATTGAAGCTGCAAAAGTTGCAGTAGCGCACGAATTTATCATGAGTTTGCCCAATGGCTACAATACGCGAGTGGGCGAAAGAGGGGCTGGACTTTCTGGTGGACAAAGACAAAGAATAGCTATTGCTCGTTCTGTCTTACAAAGACCAAAATTATTAGTTTTAGACGAAGCAACGAGCGCTTTAGATTACCCTACAGAACGGCAAGTTTGTCTCAATTTAGCAGATGCATTTAAGGGGAACACAGTGTTTTTTATCACCCACCGTCTTAACACTATTAAAAATGCAGATATTATTGTGGTGATGGATGGTGGTAAAGTTATAGAACAAGGAAGCCATGATAAATTGATGGCTTTGAGAGGTCATTATTTCTACCTCTATAATCAACAAGAAGTCCAACTGTAAAAAAATCAGAAATTATGAAACTAGAAAATACCTTTGATTCATAATTCTGAAAATTCATTGTTTCTCATTTTCGTCATCTGTATCCTCATTCCCAGGTAAATACCATGACTGATTTTGATGATCGCTTTAATGGTCATAACGGTAACGGAACGTCTCAAAAAAGTAAAAAGTCTTCAAGTTCAAAAATACTTACTGCCCAATTTAAGCCCCCTAGAACATCTGAAACAGATATAAAGCGGCACAACTTTGGGCCATTAGAAGAATCTGTTGTGCTACGCCAATCTCCATTTTGGTCACGGACTATCATGATGACATTAATGGTGTTAGCCTGTTTTGGAATTGGTTGGGCATACTTTGCCAAAATAGAGCAAGTTGTTCCTGCACAAGGTCAATTGAAGCCGCAAGGAACAGTTAAAGACATCCAAGCTTCAGTTAGTGGAGTGGTCAAAGCAGTTTATGTTAAAGACGGGCAAAAAGTCAAGCCTGGAGATTTACTGCTAATTTTCGATTCTGTCACAACTAATGGTGAATTAAATTCTTTGAGAAAAGTTCGTACTTCCTTGATGCAAGAAAATCAGCTTTACCGCCGTTTGATGCAGGTTGGTTCTGGTACTGCGGCTGAAATGGAATTTTTACGAGGTAACCTATCTAGAGAAGCTGCTTTTCTTTTAAAAAATCGAGCAGCACTAGTTGCAGAAAATGAATTGTTGCGTAAGGAATTGAAAAACACTGGCGCTGTTGCAGGTTTTAATACAGAGGAACAAGAACGTCTAGCAATGGCGAAAAAAGAATTAGATTCTCGCTCTGCTGCGGCGCAATTCAAAGTCGAACAGAGCAAACAGAAACTCGCTCAAAATGAAGTTCAACTTAGCGACGCTAAAGCAAGTTTAGCAATTGAACAGTTAATTTTAGATAGAATGAAGCTCCTATCAGAAGAAGGAGCGATCGCTCAGCTTCAATATCTACAACAAAAGAAAAAAGTCCAAAATCTGGCAGCACAAGCAGCACAATCTGTTAAAGAAGATCAACGCCTGAAGTATGAAATTCAACAGGGACAACAAGAGACAACAAATACAGTCGCTGTTTCTGGTAAAAACGTCCAGGAAAAGATAGCTGATAACAACAAGCGTGTTGCCGAGATTGATAGCCAAATTTCTAGAATTCTGCTTGAGAATGAGAAGCAACTAGCTGATTTGAATAGCAAGATATTACAAGCGCAAACAAATATTAAATACCAAGAGATTCACGCTCCTGTCTCTGGGGTTGTTTTTGATCTGCAAGCTAAAAACCCTGGTTTTGTGGCAAACAACAGTCAGAAGCTCTTGACAATTGTGCCAAACGAGAACTTTATTGCAGAAGCTTTTGTCACGAACAAAGATATTGGTTTTGTTAAGGAAGGAATGAAAGTTGATGTGAGAGTTGATTCATTTCCTTACAGCGAGTTTGGTGACATAAAAGGAGATGTCGTTTCTGTTGGTTCTGATGCATTACCACCAGATCAAACACACCAATATTATCGTTTTCCTGTCAAAATTCATTTAAACCAACAATCTTTGAATGCTAAAGGTAGAAAAATATCTTTGCAATCAGGTATGTCAATTAACGCGAATATTAAAGTACGAGAAGAACGGACAGTCATGAGTTTATTTACTGAATTGTTTACCAAGGAAGTTGACAGTCTTAAAGAAGTTCGTTGAGCCATTCAAAATAAACCTAGCTTGAAAATAGAACTCAGAACAAGGAAGGGAAGAAATCTTTTTCATGCTTGGTTGTTCGATTTTCCCGTACAAGGCTCGCTTGAAAAGAAAATCACAGATTAATAATGATTGATCTCGTGTTAATCTGTGATTCGACATCGCATTATATAATCCAAAATGTTTAGACCCCAACGCATTGAACCTAGTCCTGGACAAGAGTCAGTGTGGGACTATCCTCGTCCACCTCGGCTTGAGGATACTGATAAACATATCCAAATCATTTTTAACGGTGTCAGTATTGCAGACACTCACCGTGCTAAGCGTGTTTTAGAAACCAGCCATCCACCTAGTTACTACATCCCGCCTGAGGATATCAAAATGGAATACTTCTTACTCACACCACAATCTAGTTTTTGTGAGTGGAAGGGACGCGCTGGTTACTACACAATTCGTGTCGCTGAGAAAGAACTCCAGAACGTTGCATGGTTCTATCCCAATCCTACACCTGCCTTTGCGTCAATTAAAGACTATGTTGCTTTGTATGCTCATGTTATGGATGCTTGTTACGTTAATGGAGAAAAAGTGCAACCGCAACCAGGGAATTTTTACGGTGGTTGGATAACGAGTGATATTGTTGGACCTTTTAAAGGTGAACCCGGAAGTTGGGAATGGTGAGGTAATACCAATTCAAAATTCAAAATGGACTGCGTCCCGTTGCGCTAACAAAATTCGTCTTGAAAAGTTTTGCGCCGGGAAACCCGGACGCGCAAACTTTTCGCAAAATTAAGAAAGCCAGATATAACGAGGTTTGAGACTGTGTATCTGTCGCATTCTTTTTTCAAATTGGTGTAATTAACAATTAAAAATGGACTGCGTCCTGCTGCGCTAACAAAATTCAAAATTCCAGACATTTGAGGTTTTGAATTAATCTACAAATCCCCGATCTTCTTTCTAGCCAAATCCAACTGTCGTTTTTTCTCCTGTTGACGCGCCTTTTTATCTTCCGAAAGAGTATCAAAACAAGATGGACAAGAAACGCCTTCTTGGTACTTGGAAGATGATTTATCAGCCTCAGAAATGGGATGTCCGCAACTTGGGCACATATCATAACTACCTGGTTCTAACCCATGACGCACAGCGATGCGTTGATCAAAGACAAAACACTCACCATCCCAGAAACTCTCAGACTCTGGGACTTCTTCTAAATATTTGAGAATCCCACCTTTGAGGTGATAAACTTCTTGAAACCCTTGGGACAGCATAAAGGAAGAAGCTTTTTCGCAGCGAATTCCCCCAGTACAAAACAGGGCAACCTTTTTATGCTTGTTGGGATCGAGGTGGTTGTGAACATACTCTGGAAATTCAGCGAATGATTCAGTTTGAGGATTTTGCGCTTTTTTGAAGGTTCCGATACTCACCTCATAATCGTTGCGGGTGTCAATCACGGTGACTTGTGGATCCGAAATCAGAGTATTCCAATCTTTGGGGTTGACATAAGTACCCACTTGTTGATTGGGATCAACCCCTGGTAATCCGATAGTAACAATTTCTTTTTTCAAACGCACTTTCATCCGGTCAAATGGTGGATCATCAGCATAAGACTCTTTGTGTTCCAAGTCTGCTAAGCGAGAGTCTGATCGCAAAAAGGAGAGAAGGCAGTCAATTGCTTGACGAGAACCTGCCACTGTAGCGTTAATGCCTTCTGGTGCTAATAGAATTGTTCCCTTAACGTTATGGGCTTGGCATAAAGAAAGCAGAGGGTATTGTTTCTGTGCAAAGTCTTGCAACTTAACAAATTTATATAGTGCTGCAACAACTATGGTCATTTTTTTGTTAATCCCCTTTCGCAAAACAATAATATTAGGTTAAAATAACAACGTCAGATAAATGACCATTCATTGACCTATTAAGGGGGTATAGCTCAGTTGGTAGAGCGCCTGCTTTGCAAGCAGGATGTCAGGAGTTCGAGTCTCCTTACCTCCATCAATCTTTTTTGTATTCTATCCAAGAATTGGGAGTTTCAGATACTGCTAACCTCCCTTTCAAGCATGCTGTGACGTACTCCCACAAGATTGCAAAAGTCATCTTGTTTCATTTTTGTCGGAAAGAGACGAAAAATAGCGCCAATTCTAGCTATTCATCACAGAAAATAATAATCCAACTTTGTGCCCTAGAACTCCGATTCCTCTAAAATTATCGAATCACAAACATTGATTGTTGATGCCTAAAAACTAGCACTAAATTCTGTTTGTTACCCCATATCACTTCCCTGTTGTCATGCTCGCTAAAAGTTGCAAAAATTTAGGGTTCTATAAATACTGCTATAGTTTGAACTTGGTTCCAATCATCGTTGCGATACGCGTAGCGTCAAGCCTTTGGCTTATCGCCCCTTGGGCGGCTGCCTTTGGGAGTATCGCACCTAGCAAGGCAAAGCCCATCTCACAATCACTACAAGCACAAGTTATCAATACAACGCCAATACAAACTCCACCCCAAGCGCCTCTACAACGGGATAATCAGCCGCCTTCTACCCAGCCAATTCCAGAACAAGCGCCTCCCTCCCCCTTACCACCACCAGATCAATTACTTCCTCCACCCACCACAACACCCGCCACTCCCGAACAGCCAATACCTAATGATGTTTCTCAAACCATCACTGTTAAAAAATTTGAAGTCACAGGTAGTACAGTCTTTAGCCCTAAAGATTTTGCCAAAATTACGACACCATACATCAACCGCCCAATTACACTTGCAGAATTATTCGAGATACGAACGAAAATCACACAACTGTATCTTGAGAAAGGATACATCACATCTGGAGCCTTTATTCCACCACAGAAGCTTCAAGAAGGAATCGTAGAAATCCGAGTGGTTGAGGGTTATCTGGAGAACATAAAAGTATCAGGAACACGGAGACTCAATCCTGGCTACGTGCGAAGTCGCATTGCCCTAGCGACAGGCAAACCTTTGAACCGAGAACGTCTACTGGAAGCATTGCAACTTTTGCAACTCAATCCCCTGATTAGCAACCTGTCTGCTGAACTATCTGCAGGTTCGCGTCCGGGGGTAAATTTGTTAGAAGTGAAGGTTAAAGAGGCAGATACTTTTAACGTACAAATTGCCCTAGATAATGGGCGTTCTCCGGCTGTAGGTAGTTTCCGTCGGCAAATCCAAGTCAGTGAAGCCAATCTTTTTGGATGGGGCGATGGCGTTGTTGCTAGTTATACTAATACTGATGGTAGCAATGCTTTTGATTTTAGCTACTCTGTTCCTTTTAATGCCCACAATGGTACTGTTAGCTTTAGCTTTGGTTTTTCTGATAGCGATATCATCGAAAGACCTTTTAGTGTGCTTGATATTCAATCCGACTCTACCTACTACGAACTCACACTACGCCAGCCCATCATCCAATCTCCAACTCAGGAATTAGCATTAGGTGTGAGTGCAAGTCGGCGGGAAAGCGAAGCAAGTCTAAACCCAGAGGGTGAGAAGATTCCCTTTCCAGCTTTTGGCGCAGATGAGGAAGGAAAGACGCGAGTCACAGCTGTGCGTTTTTTTCAAGAATGGACCCAGCGCAGCAGTCAGGAAGTTCTTGCCTTTCGTTCTCAGTTCAGTTTGGGACTTGACGCTTTTGATGCCAATAGTTTCTTCGCTTGGAGAGGACAAGCACAGTGGGTGCGCTTATTGGCTCGCGATACCGTGCTATTACTGAGAGGAGACGTACAATTTGCAGACCGACCGCTTGTTCCATTTGAACAATTTAGCTTAGGTGGTATAGAAAGTGTCCGAGGCTACCGCCAAGATGCTTTATTAACAGACAATGGTATATTTGCTTCTGCTGAAGTGCGAATTCCCATTGTTCGCTTCTCTGGACGCAATAACCTTTTGCAAGTCACCCCCTTCTTTGATGTTGGCACAGGCTGGAACCGTTCTGGTAGACAGGGTACTAATTTGCAGCTAGAAGATAATACACTTGTTTCTGGGGGGTTAGGGTTGCGTCTACAACTTGAAAACTGGCTGACTGCCCGCTTGGACTGGGGTATTCCGATAATTTCTATACCAGGGGAGAAAAATACATGGCAGGAAAACGGTTTGTATTTTTCTATCATTGTTAATCCTTTTTAACAGTTATCAGTTATCAGTTATCAGTTATCAGGTAGGAAACGTACTCTTCCATTCCTTGTTCACTGTTCACTGTTCACTGTTCACTGATTTAATTTACTCATTAGTTTTCTTGTACTGCTCCTAAGCAGAAAGAAGTATATGAACAGACACAATTTCATCCGGTATTACTTGGTTTTGGCTTTTATAACCGCTTTGTTGTGTGTCCTTGGTTCACCTGTGTTGGCAAAACTTCCTGCCTCACCTGCTCCTCCTACTTCTTTACAGCAAGAGGGAAAAGTGCTGTATGATAATGGACGGTATGCTGAAACTGTGCAGGTATTGCAGCAACAAGCTTTGCAATACCGATCGCAAGGAGATAATCTCAGACTTGCTGCAACTTTGAGTAACCTTTGTTTGGCTTACCAACAACTTGGTGCGTGGAATGATGCAAAGCAGGCGATCGCACAAAGCTTAAATATTTTAGGATATCCGCAGCAGCAGATAAAAGGACAAGCACACCCGAAACTTAAAGTTCTTGCCCAAAGTCTTGATATACTAGGTCGTTTGCAACTCGTAACAGGACAACCACAAGAGGCTTTGGTAACTTGGCAGGACGCGCAAAAGGTTTATAGCAATATTGATGATAAAAATGGCGTCGTGCGATCGCGCATCAATCAAGCAGAAGCATTGCGAACTCAAGGTTTTTACCGTCGTGCAGAAAAAACCCTGGAAGATGTTTCTAAAATTTTACAATCACAGCCAGACTCTATAGAAAAGACAGTTGGGTTGCGATCGCTTGGTGATGTCCTTCAGGTAGTAGGTAAACTGAAAGATTCTCAAGATGCTTTACAACAAAGTCTGGAAATTGCCCAACGCCTGAAATCTCCAGCCCAGATCGGCGCAAGTCTTTTTAGTTTAGGAAATAACGCCACTACACAGCAGCAAACACAACAAGCAATAGAATTTTATCAAAAAACAGTTAAAGTATCTCCCTCACCTCTGACAAAAGTCCAAGCGCAACTCAATCAGTTGACTCTTCTGATTGAGAATCAACAATTAGCACAAGCGCAAACTCTGATACCATTGATTCAACCCCAACTCGACACACTCCCCCTGACTCGTTCTGCTATCTACGCTCGGATTAACTTTGCTCATAGTCTCGGGAAGTTAGGAGGACAAACACTCACGCCATCTTTCTCTACTCAACTGCTGACTACTGCTGTTCAACAAGCCCGCGATTTGGGTGACAAGCAATCAGAGGCATATGCTTTGGGAAGTTTGGGTGGTTTCTACGAAAAAACTGGGCAGTGGTTCGAGGCGCAAAATTTAACGCAACAAGCGTTACTATTAGCACAGGCAAGTCACGCACCAGAAATTGCTTATCGCTGGCAATGGCAACTAGGAAGATTACTCAAGGCAAAAGGAGATATAAAGAAAGCGATCGCAGCCTACGATACTGCTGTGGACACTCTCCAATCTTTGCGCAGTGACTTAGCAGCAGTGACACAAGATGTACAATTCTCTTTTCGAGATAGTGTAGAACCTGTTTATCGGCAATCAGTAGGATTACTGCTAAAAGAGCAACAAAGACAACCATCAAACAAAAATTTAGAAAAAGCTCGTCAGCAAATTGAAGCATTACAATTAGCAGAATTAGACAATTTCTTTCGGCAAGCTTGCTTACTCGGTCAAAAAGTTCTACTCGACAAAGTGGTAGATCGAGATAACCCCACCGCTGCTATTCTTTACCCGATTATTCTTGAAGACGAACTTCAAGTTATTGTCAAAATCCCTAAACAACCCTTGCAACACTATAGCACCAAGATTAGCCAAGCCGAAGTGGAAAAAATTGTCGGCGAACTGCGGCAGAATCTTGTCCAACCATATGCGATTAAAGCATTCAAAACCCAGTCGCAACAGGTGTATAATTGGTTGATCAAACCAATTGAGTCTCAACTGCAAAAGAGTGGCGTGAATACCCTCGTGTTTATACCGGATGGAGCGTTGCGCAATATACCGCCATCTGCACTTTACGATGGCAAGCAATATTTAGTGGAGAAATATGCGATCGCCCTAAGCATAGGTTTGCAACTTCAAAATCCCAAACCCCTAGCGCGGGGGCGGCTGAACGCTCTCACCGCAGGGCTGACTCAACCGCCACTGGGATATAGCCAATTTTCACCCTTACCTGCAATTAAGACAGAGTTAAACCTGATAGCCCAAGCTGGAATATCAACAACCAGCCTTTTGGATCAGCAATTCACCAAACAAGCTTGGATGAGCAAAGTGAATGCTACTCGCTTCAACATTTTACATCTGGCAACACACGGTCAGTTTAGTTCACGTGCTGATCAGACTTTTATCTTAGCTGCTAATGGTCCAATTAACGTTATAGATTTCGACAATATCCTGCGTACGCGGGATGAAAAGAAACCAGAAGGTGTGCAACTGTTGGTTTTAAGTGCTTGTCAAACAGCAGCCGGAGACAACCGTGCAGCTTTAGGTTTAGCTGGTGCAGCCTTCAAAGCAGGCGCACGCAGTACACTAGCATCCTTGTGGCAAATTGATGATGAATCAACAGCACAGTTTGTTGGTGCTTTTTATACACAGTTGAAGAACGCCAATATGACTAAAGCACAAGCTCTGCGTGTTGCTCAGCTACAACTATTGAAACATCCTAACTACAGTTCTCCCAGCTTTTGGTCTGCTTATGTTTTAATTGGTAATTGGCTTTAACTTGTCCTCTTATTTCTTTGAGTCCAAAGCCAAGCCAAACAGCCAAAAAACAAGGTAGCCAAAAGACTCAATAATAAGGATGCGTAAAGCGGGTTTTTAGGAAGTATGGTACTTAGGGGTTGGTTAATTTTGTCTATATGTTGAGTGACAACGCCAGAGACGATCGCACCTGCACCTAAGCCGACACCGACGATTTGGATCGTGTTTTCCAAAGAGCGATCGCTCTCGGCTTGTTCTGTTTCTACAATACCTCGGATAGTATCAATCATCCGTCCGAACAACTCTTGAGCAGGGGTAAGGTAGTTAATATCGGTTTGTATTTGTTGTTGCCATTGCTGACAGAAGCGATTGAAAAAATCTTGCCATAATTTAGGGCTGTCTCCTGCAATATCAGTGATTTTTTTTAAGCAAATACCGTAATTACTAATATTTGTAGTAATGGCTGTATGATGAGCTTGCAAGTCTCGCAGACAACGGGCATAGTCAAGGTTTTTTTGTGGGATTTGTGCCAGCAATTTTTTGAGTTTTGATAGCTGTATTTGAGAGTCAGCCATCAGTTTTGAAAATTCTTCTGTTTTCTTCTCTAAATCGCTGTAAATTGCTCGTGCTTCTGAGGAACAGTTACGAGCTTCCTGAGAAATATAGAGAATTTTATGATAGCAACAGAGTAAATTTAGCAGCCAGTCGTAGCTTTTTCCCGCCAGTTCTGCTGTTTGAGCATTACTATTATTTAGGAAGACGTAAATTTGACATTGTTTAGCATAACTGTAGGGTTCATTGGGGTCAGCTGCCTGATATTCAAATAAAAGACTACCAAATAGTTTGTCTTCATTCACTGAAACTGGGTTGAAGTTCGTTCCTGCTAGCAACTTGTCTACATATTCATAAGCAAGTTTGTGACACTCGTCTTTAGTTGCATCTACTTCCCCATAAATCCATAAAGTTTGTCCTAGAGATGCTTGAATATGAGATGGTAGTAGATAGCTTGGCTTGAAGTATTGCAGTTCGTCTACGCTAATCGAGATATTTGACGGTTCTGGGACAAGAGTGAGGTCAGCTGCATAAGTATCGTTAAGTAGGAAAGGCTGAAGATTGGCGTTAATGTTAAATTTTTTTGTTGCATCAATACTTCCTAAATCTAAACTTCCAGAATCTGTCAACCAGTCAGTTTGTCGCCCTTGTTCAAGCTTAGAATCGTATTTGCCGTTTTGGTAGCAAATGAGCTTTGAGCGTAAATCTTTCAAGCCAGAAAACGGTAGTGAACCTTCACCCAGTTTTACCAGATTTTCCCACAAAAGTTTGGTATCACTGGCAACTTCATCGGGAGCATCAGTGAGGGTGTGGCGTAGATGAAACGCATAGAGACTAAGAGTGAAATTATTCACGGCTTCTTGTCAGGTGGGTAGTCAGATAAAGGGGAGTTTTTCTTAATACAATTAATCAACAATTCTCTAGAAGAATTCTGTGCTTTGTCACCCTTGATTCTGTTACAGTAAGCACTCCCCAGATTATTTTGCGTCATTGTCCATTGTTGAGGAAAGCTGTTGCGGGTATAAACTTCCAAAGCAGCAGAGTTGAATGCGATCGCGTCCTCAAGATTCTGTGTTCTATCCCCATAGATTCTGTTAAGATAAGCACCTGCCAGGTTATTTTGTGTCATCGCCCAATCTTGCGGGAAAGCGTCACGGGTTCTGACTTCCAAAGCCGCAGAGTAGAATGCGATCGCATCCTCAAGATTCTGTGGTCTATCCCCATTGATTCTCTTAAGATAGGCACTTCCCAGATTATTTTGTGTCGTAGCCCAATCTTGAGGTAAAGCGTTGCAGGTTCTAACTTTCAACGCGCAGGTATACGCTGTGATTGCATCTTCAAGATTTTGTGCTTTATCCCCGCGTATTCTCTCAGAGTAAGCATTCCCCAGATTATTTTGTGTCATTGCCCATTGTTGAGGGAAAGCATCACGGGTATAAACTTCTAACGCGGCTGTATAAGCAGTGATCGCATCTTCAAGATTCTGTGCTTTATCCCCACTGATTCTGTCAAAGTAGGCATTCCCCAGATTATTTTGCGTCATCGCCCATAATTGGGGGAAGGTGTGGTGGGTTAAAACTTCCAATGCGGCGGTGAAAGCAGCGATTGCATGTTCAAGATTCTGTGCTTTATCCCCGCGTGTTCTGCTACGATAGGCTGTCCCCAGATTATTTTGTGTAGTTGCCCAATCTTGAGGGAAGGCGTTATGAGTATAAACTTTCAACGCACTGGTGTAAGCAGCGATTGCATCTTCAAGATTCTGTGCTTTATCCCCCCATATTCTGTCACAGTAGACGTTTGCTAGACTATTTTGCACCATTGCCCAATTTTGGGGGAAGGTATCACGAGTAAACACGCTTAACACGACTTCATAACCACTTATCGCAATTTCCATGTTGCTGGCTTTGTCACCCAAGGGAAATTCCTGAATCAGCTTACTAAATTTGCCAATATCTACGGCGATGGATTGTGCTACATCTGTCTCCATTTCTGGCAAGGTCGTTGTCGCCCAACGCCACAAGAGTTCCGCTAAAGTATAGTTGAGATATTGTCTATTTTCTAAAAACAACGGGTAAACTACCCGCGCCTCACCTTTGCTTTCTGCTGTTGCTCGAAGTATATTCATCAAGAATTCTAGATGAGCGTGTAAGTCCTCTTCTGAAGTGTTCGCAATAGTTGATGGGGGTAAATTCAAAGCTTTCCTCAACTGAATTGCCAGATTTGTCAACCAATTCGCTGTATTTTTATCTCCTTGCTGTGATGCAAATTCTGCCACGCCTTCCAGCATCTGCAATAACTCAGCATCAAGTAAATCTTGGTTAGCCTGTAAAATCTCTGTGGCGCTGTTGGATTTCTCTAATCCCAGCGATTTAGTCAATTACCTGGGGAATATCTCCTAAATCATAAGCCCTACAGGCACGAGAAAGAAGATCCCCGACTTCTCAATAGGCTTGGTGATAAGATCCCCCCGCCTGCGGCGACCCCTTAAAAAGGGGGTAAATGGGTAAAATAGCCGCCCTGCTTTTTAAGGGGGGTTGGGGGGATCTCCCGACAGCCACGCGACTGGCGTGTCATCAGAAATCGCAGATCGTTTTTCAATTTCCGATGGGAATACTAAATAAGGTTCTTTGCTTCCTATAGTTGATTAACCAAAATCCGAGTAGATTACTCCCCCACATCTGTCAACACTTGAGTATTAATCCTGTGTTTGTCGGTACAGATATGGGGGATTTTTTTGTCATAAATTGTTAAAAATGATTACAATCTTTTGCCCAACTCTATTGGTAAGACGCTTAATTTAGCTTTTATATTGAAATATTGCTTTTTTTACTCTTGCGTAAATAACATACCTTTGAACGATATGTATGTAGCAGCGTTCTTCACTGGGGATTTCATATGAGGCGCACCAACCACAATTTAGACGATTTAGCTTTAACGTTGCCTATGACTCAAGCAGCGTGTAGAACTGCCCAGCAGTTCGCCAATCAGCAACCAACTCCTGAAAAAGCCGAACAAGTCCGACTAAATACGCTTTGTGTATGGGTGGTAAATGAATACTTGGAAATGATGGATATTCCCACTCAGTTAACAGAATGTGACAGTTGGAACTCTATTATCCGTTTATGTAGTGATGTGGCAGACTTAGAGTTGCCGGGAATCGGGCGTTTAGAGTGTCGTCCCATGCGTTTGGGGCAAGAGACATGTTACATTCCCCCAGAAACTTGGGAAGAACGAGTGGGTTATGTCGTCGTCCAAATAGATGAATCGCTTCAGCAAGCAAAGTTACTAGGGTTTGTTCGTAATGTCGCAACTGAAGAGTTACCTTTAAGTCAACTGCAACCTTTAGAAGATTTTATCGAATATATCGCACAGCTGCGACAAACACCGGTTAGGACATTGGTGAATTTGAGCCAGTGGTTGGTTGGAATCTTCGATGCTAGTTGGCAAACAGTAGAATCTTTGTGGAATCAGCCGGAAATTAGACCAGGTTATGCTTTTCGTAATGGTGAGACGCTTGTGCAAAACGATACTAATAAAACACAAGCATTTACCAAACGCGCAAAGTTGATTGATTTAGGAATCCAAATTGCCAATCAACCCGTCATATTAATTGTCGAAATTCGACCGAAAACTGACCAACAAACAGGCATTCGTCTTCAGTTGCATCCTACAGGTAATAAAATTTACCTTATACCAGGAGTACAACTGACAGTGCTAGATCAGTCTGGAACCGTTTTTCTGGAAACTCAAGCCAGAAGTGCAGATAATTACCTGCAATTACAGTTTAGAGGCGAACCTGCAGAGCAGTTTAGCGTTAAAGTATCATTGAATGATGCAAGTGTCACACAGAACTTTATCATTTAGTTAAAGCTCAATAGTCAAGACTTAAGGCTTCAATTGTTAAAAATTATTCTGCTTCCCAACTTCGTGTACTTTTGCTTTAATTATGGGCAAGCTTGTGGTTCTGAAATTTGCAGAAGGTAGCTTTGAGCAGGGGTTTGCTGTAACGCTACAAATCGGTGAAGAAGGTGAGCGTCCCTCAACTGAAATCACGGGTAAGTTACCTGCTGCTGGAGAAATGCCACTGTACTATAGCCACTGGCAGTCTAGCTATCTCAGATTGGGGAATAGTTATCGTTTGTCTGCTGATAAAATGCAGGTGACAAATGTGTCCATCACCCAAGACTGTGACAATATTGCTCATATTTTGCGATCGCGCTTCAACACGTGGCTACGAACAGAAGAATTTCGCCCCATCCGCGAAAAATGGCTAGAAAAATTATTGCCTACGGATGAAGTTCGGGTGATTTTACAAACTGAAAATACTCAGTTGCAACTTTTGCCTTGGCATTTGTGGGATTTGCTAGAACGATATCCAAAAGCTGAATTTGCCTTAGCATCGCCTACATACGAAAAGATATTTTCTCAGAAAACACTTAATAAAAAAGTTCGTATTTTAGCTATTGTTGGCAATAGTCAGGGGATTGACACAGAAGTTGACCGTGCTTTGCTGCAAGAGCTAACAGATGCAGATGTTACGTTTTTGGTGGAACCTCAACGCAAAGAATTGACTGACTTTCTGTGGGGTAACAGCTGGGATATTCTTTTCTTTGCTGGACACAGTTCGAGTCATGACAAAGATGGATCTGGGCGAATCTACTTAAATAAAACCGATAGTCTCACCATCAGCGAATTACGCTATGCCCTGAGAAAAACTGTGCAACGTGGACTGCAACTGGCAATCTTCAACTCCTGCGATGGACTGGGACTGGCGCGAGAACTGGCTGATTTGCAAATTCCGCAGATAATTGTTATGCGCGAACCCGTTCCAGACTTAGTTGCACAGGAATTTTTGAAGTCTTTTCTACAAGGGTTTGCTAGAGGTGAGTCCTTTTATCAAGCAGTGCGGGAAGCACGGGAACGGTTGCAAGGTCTTGAGGACAAGTTTCCCTGCGCGACTTGGTTACCAGTCATTTGTCAAAATCTAGCACAAATTCCTCCTACTTGGTCCGAGATTACGGGTAAGGTTGAGGTGGAACCACCAGAACCATTAGAGCGATCGCCTGTTCCGCCACAGATTCCACCCAGATTTGCAGTAGCGTTGTTGTCCTCAGTGGTGATCACTGCCCTAGTTTGTGGACTAAGGTTTTTGGGGTTACTGCAAATGACTGAACTCCAAGCTTTTGACCAGATGATGCGTCTACGTTCCCTCATCTTCCACGAGGAAAGCGATCCACGCCTGCTGGTGGTAGCAATTGATGATGCAGATATTGATGCTCAACGGCAAAGGGGCGAGGATGTAAATGGAAAATCTCTCTCAGATATCTCTCTCAATAAACTTTTGGATAAACTTCAGCAGTACGAACCCCGCGCTATTGGCTTAGATATCTACCGAGATTTTAAAGCGCAAGACCCAAATTTAATTCCTCGTCTCAAACAAACTGAAAATTTGATTGGGGTTTGTAAGCACAGTGATGCTGCAATACCTGTTAAGAGTACTGCGCCGCCACCGGAAATCCCAAAAGAACGTCTGGGATTTAGCGACTTTATTCATGATCCTGATGGCGTGGTACGGCGACATCTGTTGTTTATGGAACAGGAGGCTGTCTCTGGGTGTACTGCTGATTATGCATTCAGTACACAGCTAGCATTTCGTTATTTGCTTGCTGAGAAGAGAATTCAACCAAAGTTCACCACACAAGGGGATTTGCAGCTTGGCAATACTGTTTTTCCTGGTTTGAACTCTCACAGTGGCGGATATCAAGGCATTGATGCTAATGGTGGTCAAATTTTGCTGAACTATCGTTCCTCACAGAACATTGCAGAACAAGTGACGCTGACACAAGTTTTATCAAATCAGGTTAATCCAGATGCGATCAAAAACCGAATTGTCCTAATTGGTGTTGTATCTATAGGAGAGTCTCGTGACTATTGGGGCACACCATATGAAAATCAGTTTGATCAGCGAATGTCAGGATTGCTTGTACAAGCACAAATGGTCAGCCAACTCCTCAGCGCTGTCCTCGATAAACGTCCTTTGTTGCAAGTTTGGTCATTGTGGGGTGAGGTGATCTGGATTTGTGGCGCTTCTGTGGTAGGAGCAGTTCTGGCTTGGCGGGTGCGTTTACTCCCCAGATTGACACTTTTTGTCTTTGTCTATTCTGGAGTTCTCTACGTCTTTGTCGTATGCTTTGGTCTACTCATCCAAGGATATTGGGTGCCATTTGTACCTTCAGCGTTGGCACTTGTCGGAACAATGAGTATTGTTTTGTTTCAAAATTCAAGATGATTCATAGTTAACACTCAACAGTTAACACTCGATAGTTAACAGTGATTTATGAAAATGATTTTACAACCGATGAAACTGTTGTTGGCAGTTGTGCTGGGGTACTTAAGTTTGCTCCCTAGCACAATATCGGTGATCGCTCAGTCTGCATCACAATCAAAACCCTTAACAACGACTTATTCTCGCAAGCAGCCTCTGCGCCTTGTCTTACCTCCACTTCCGCCAGGACAACCTCCTGGTGGTCGTCGGTATGGGGGAGCTAGTCGCGGTCAATGTCCAGTTGCTAAACCTGGACTCACGGCTTTAGTTCCTTTGATTGAACAACCAACTTCGGTGATGAATGTTTGGGGACAAACCACAGCAGAACGCCCAACTTTCTGGTTCTACACACCTTATGTCAAAGGTTCTGCCTACCCCGCTAATTTTGTGTTGGTTGATGCAGAATCAAATCTAGTCTACCGACAGGATATTACCTTACCAAGTGAACCTGGAGTCATGAGCGTTTCTTTACCTGCTAGTGTTTCTCCACTCACTACAGGAAAACAGTACCGCTGGTTCTTAAATGTGTACTGCGATAGCCCTTTGGGCGGCTCCCTTAGGGAACATCGCCAAAAGCAACAAAGCCCAATTTATGTTGAAGGAGTCATACAACGAGTTAACTTAAAGGCGGGGATCATCCAACAAATCAAGCAGGCACAGCCAAGACAGCAAGTTGCTATCTATGCGAGCAATGGAATATGGTATGAAGCATTAACAACTGTGGCACAATTGCGTCAAAAAAATCCCCAAGATGTGACTCTTGAGCAAGAGTGGCAGGATTTGCTTTCTAGTATCGGCTTAGGTGATTTTGCTAACAAACCGCTGATTTCCAACTAATTTTAGTAGGACTTACGCACGCGCTACTAAAAACAGTCGGTTGCGATCTGCGCTTTGCGCAGCTGCGTTTGCGCAGCGCCCCCTTAGGGGCTAGCTATCGCTTCGGAGGAGGTCACAATGACTATCAGCAACAGACGCGAAACACAACAACACCGTGGCGAGACGCATGATTGCGTCTGCCCTTTGGGCAATCGCAACAGTACCCATACCTGAAGTCAAGGCTTGGGCTTTGGAATCGTGATTATTTGGTACTTGGTCGAGTCCACTAGTAATAAAGTCACACCAAATATGGAAAATAGTAATGGTACTCAAGGTTACGTGTCGGGGTAAAATTCGGATTGATTTGTTAGAAATAGTTGTGTGTATCTACCAGCTTTCGCTGTTAGCAAGGATTGAAAGTATCCCTGCTAGCAACGGAAGCTTTTTGTTCTTGCAATGTCAATCACGGTTAAGTCTTTAAGTAAGTCCTTGTAAATTCCCGATACGCCCTTGGCCTGTGCGCTCCGCGCAATCCCTTGAAAATTTCCTTCTTCTTACACGATACATAGATTTCCTCTTTTGTCAATGCATAAGTTCTAAAAGTTTGAACGCTCAAAAAACCAAATACTATACAAATAGTGTTGAGAGCTTGTGATAGTTCATCTATCATTTGGTAGAGTTAAAATCCTACTTGAAAGGAAACTACTGTAAAAGCAAGCGTCAAACCAAATATAGGTGTAACTATAATTCTCAGCATGAAATCCCAAGTGTTCCTAGCCTCTTTCTTTTCCAACGTCAAAGGACGCCATTGGTGGCTTGGTATCCTCATATGGATAGCTATGGTTGCCCCATCTCAAGCATCGTCTGTCATCCTGCGTGTGGCAATTCAAAGGGACGTCAATCAGGTGAAAGTCGGTAGTTCTACCACTGCAGTTATCAAGGATAGTAGTGGTCGTACTCTAGGAGAGTTACCAGCAATGAGTCCTTACTCTGTTCAAGCGGTTCCTGGTGGAATTGCTTTGGATAAGTGGCGTTCTAATCTGTTTTGGGTTGAGCCAACAGGTAAGGGATTCGTTTATATTGGCGATCGCTGGTATCGCGGCAGAACTCTTGTTGTTCCTTCACAAAAAGGTTTATCTGTTGTTAACTGGGTTGCTTTGGACGAATATCTCTACAGCGTTATCGGTGGCGAAATGGACCCCCGGTGGCCCAGTGAAGCTTTGAAAGCTCAGGCGATCGCCGCTCGTACATATGCTCTTTATGAGCGTCAGAGACAGCGCAATAATCCCCTTTATGATTTGGGTGCTTCACCAGATCGTTGGCAAATTTACCAAGGCGTTAGCAGTGAATCTCCTACTACTTACGCTGCAGTTGATGCTACAGCTGGCGAAGTACTAACTTACAAAAATAGAGTTATTCTCTCTGTCTTCCACGCATGTTCTGGCGGACACACTGAAAACTCGGAAGATGTTTGGGGAAGCACTCAACCATACCTGCGTGCTGTTCCAGACTTTGACCAAAATATCAAGGAATGTAACTGGAGCAGAACTTTTTCCCCGGCAGAAATTAGCGTTTTAGTTCCAGAAGTTGGAAATGTCAAGCAAATTATTCCTGGAAGTACATCGCCTTTCGGAAGCGTGAAAGCTTTGAAAATAGTTGGTGACAAGGGTGAGAAAGTGCTAACAGGTGAGGATGTGCGTACAGTTCTTAAGCTAAAAAGCACCCGCTTTACCGTCAGCAATGCGAATGGAAGCTTTACATTCACAGGGCTTGGCTATGGTCATGCTTTAGGCATGAGTCAGTGGGGGGCTTATAATCTAGCATCGCGTGGATACAACCACCTGCAAATTTTGAATTACTATTACAAAGGTGTTGCTTTAGCACCTATTCGGGTTAAGTAGATCAGGAGGAGGAAGGGAAGGAGGGAAGGAAAGAAGAAAATAGGACTTACGCACTATCTGCTAGAAACCCGGTTTCTTCGTTCGTATTTGGTTGACAAACAGACAATTTTTGGTATAAACCGGGTTTGTTTGCGTAAGTCCTGGGAAAGATATTTTCCCACACTCCCACACTCCCACACTCTCCCCTACTCCCCACTCTCTCGCTGCAAGCGCTTTTGCCACTCAGCGTCAGTTTTTTGAGAACGTTCAACTTCCTGTTCTAATAAATCAGTTTCAGTAGAGTAGACCAAATCTTGATCACCAAGAACTTTTTCTGCTGCAAACTGCTGAGCATAAGCTATTTTCTGCTGCAACGCAGAGTCTGGATCTGCTACTTGTCTGGCGCGGGACAGGCGATCGCCGTTACGTTCAGCAATTTTGCTATTGCGCCATTGAATCCAAAAATACCGTATTAACGGAACAACTAAAAAACCTGTTCCGTAAGCCAATAATAACCAATAAATTCCATGTGCAAAAGCAACGAGTCCACCTATTTGGGCAGCTATTGCGCCATTCCTCAACAAACTTCCTAGCACTAATGCGCCAACAAAATTTGCAACACCCAACCCTGCACTCAGCATAATTTGTCCTGAACTCGCCGCACTAAAGCGCCAAGAAAATTCTTCCAAATAAGCTGACACAGACTGACGGTATTTTTTGGCTGCACTCACCTGCAACTCTGGAAAGTCATAAACAATCTCTCCTTCAGGGCTGACTTTGGGTTGTCCATTGAAGCGAGTCAGAACAGGTAGCATATAGTCTTCGTACTCTCTTGCAGAACCTTCTCCTATATCATCAAGATACGGTGCAATTTGTTCTGCGGCGATCGCACCCCGGTTATGACGAATCACCGCAGCAATTTCTTGCCAACGGCGTTCTTCTAATTTGATATTGGGGTTACCATCGCCAAACAAAAACGAAAATACGGCTTCAAAGAAATTGAGATCGCTTTTCTCGCGGCGTCTTTCCCTCTGACGGGCGTTGTAATCTGGACTGAGATACCAGAACAAATCTGGGAAATAGAAGAAGCCACCACTAAAATCGCCACCTCTATCGTTGTTATCACGGTCTGAGTTCAACGATGAGAGGATTAAAATGATGCTAATAGTTATTAAAGCGATGGAAACAATTAAGAGAATTCCAAAGGATATCCGAATTAGGTAAAATACAATACCCCAAACTTTTTTCCACCACTCCTGTAATTGTAATTGCAAATACTTATTCCGTAATATTGACCGGAAGTCTTTTGGAAATAAATAAATAATGTCACCCGTATCACTCACTTGCATATGTCCGCCTGCATCAGACGCAAGAGCTAATAACCCTTGACTTGATTCAGCGACATTTAATCCTGCCTGAGTTGCCACATCTCCAACAGTGACGCGGTAACCCAATTGTTCCACAGCTTGCATGATGGTGGGATTTGGAGCCATTGCTCTTCCCTCATAGCGAAAAAACTCTTCTTCCAGTATAAAGTTTCATTTTTCAGAACTTGGAAAGATCGTACTATTGGCGATAAAGAAAAACCTTTACATCCCCCTGCTAATTTTATTTTTTTGAATAAAATGATACCGATCCTGTTCAATAAAGAACTATTATTGCACAGTGGATCATTTAATGGTCTTAAAGCTTGATTTCGCGTTAAGATTATTACCCTGGCTTGGTTTAGTTGCAAATTTTCTGCCTAATTATGGTTAAGTACACTCTTGCTCAAAGTCCAGAAATTATCTTCGACGTTCCTGGTAGAGATTCAGCCAAAGCCCGCGACAAAGCAATGGATCAGTTAATGAAACTGATGGATGAAGGGAAATTACCTACGGAACTGGAAGATGGATTTGGCCCCAAACAACTCATTGAAGTCAAAGAAACATCAACAGATACTGCTGGCGATGAAGACGCCATTACCCAGGCTGTCCAAGTTTTGAGCAACTTAGCTACGCTCAAGTTGAAAGTGCAGGAATCACGCACTGAAGCTATGGAAGTTCGTAAGGCAGTTGACGTTTTATTTTCGGATAATGCTGTGACTGAGGAGGAAATTACTCGCCTGAAAGAAGGTTTTAAAATTCTCAAAAATTATGCTCAAGCTAATCTGCGTTATCAAGAAGCAAGAGCAAAAGCAGAACAAGCTCGACAAGTTCTAGATGAGGCTCTGAAATCTCCCGAGAAATAGTTGAGTCTTGACTGAAGTTGATGAAAAACATAGCCGTTATTCCTCAGAATCACGGCTCACTTCGGCTGCGTATAATACGTCACTTGGTGACAAAATTTGACTTGCTACTGAACTCAGGGCTAACTGTTTTTTGTCTGCGTTTGAGCATTGCTGCTGCGCCCAAAACACCAAGCGGTAATAGAGCTAATCCTGTGGAGGATTCAGGAACGGACTTAGCCCTAATCGCCGCCAGTGCTGTTTCTGCTACAAGCTTATGAGCATTTGTAGTGGGATGAACCTCATCAAAAAACAAATAATCATTAGGGTTATTACAGGTTTTCAATACTTGGTTGCTTCTGATGTCATACACTACACAAGAAGTGTTGACATCTTTGAACCCAAATTCTCCTGGATTGGCGATTACCCTATTAAACAAAGAATTAATATCAACAGGGATGATATTGACGCCAGGAATGTTGCTGAATTGACCCAAAGCTGATGCCAATGCAGCATTGTGAATATTTGTTAAAGTCGTTAAACTGCTGGAATTTCCAGTTCTGACTGCAAGCGGAATCTTCCCTAAATCTGGCAAGTTAAAGACCAAAATATTTTTCGCACCAGCTTGGGCAAGTGCTCCTACCGCATTTGATAAATTACTAACTGTTTGATTAACATTAGGATTCTGACCAAACAAGTAATCATTTCCACCTCCCCATACAGCATAGAGTGCATTGGGATCTACCTTCTGGTTATTTCCTACAAAGGAGGCGACTTGCTTGAGCACTCCTGGTGCGCCTGGAACGAAAGCATTGTCTTCACCAGAGAGAGAACCTACGAAGGCAAAGTTAATACCTTGAGTTGGAGTTTGAGTACTTAGATTAGCAAATAATGTAGGAGTCAATCCTATATCTTGTCCAAAATAGTCCACCCAAATCTTATTATTGGATAACCGTCCTTGAAAGTAAGGTGGATCTGGGGGAATCGGACCTGTAGGTGAGTTTTGCTGAGAAACAGTGAACACATTACCTGTATCCGAGAGACTATCACCAAATACGTTAAATTGACTAAAACCTGCAGCCGAAGCTTTTAGTGGTAAACTCAAAGATAAAAAGACAAATCCAGCAGTTACGAGTTCTTTTTTCATACCGACTCTACCCCTTCTATTACTCATAAACTATAGGAATCCGATTTGATTTCTGAATTGACTCGTAGAGGCAGGGAACGCTTAACAGGGAACAGGCAACGCTTAAGAAGCAATAAAAGCGTACGGAGTTTTTTTCAAAAATCAAATATTAGTCCTATATTAAGCTTTCTGACATTAATATAGCTTTTGTTGAACTCTAAGTTTGTGTGTATTTATTAAACAATTTTATTTAAATAGAGTTTATTTAACTGCTTTGGTGAGCTAAGAGTTTTTCACTGTGATCCCTATCGTTGAAACTCATTAACTGCGGGTTATGAAAAGGGTATAGGGGTGTAAAAAAGCAGGAGATTTATTGACTTTACACTTTTACACCCACTCCCTGAAGAGGGCTTGGTCATTGTTTGCAATATTTTTTGAGGATGAATAATGCTAGCTATATTTTTTATCTGCCTCTGGGTTTCAATCCTGATCGGATTTGCTTGTAGTGTTGTCCTAGCTTTCAAACAAGGAACTGCTCAAGTAAAAAGAATGCATCAAATTCCTTGCCACCGCTGTGATTTTTTTACGAATGATCACCGCCTTAAGTGTACGGTAAACCCTATGATTGCTTGCTCGGAAGAAGCGATAACTTGTCGAGATTTTGAACCAAAAACCGCTAACTCTAATGCTGCTCGCAAATGCCAACGAAAGAAATGTGATGGCATTTCACTCAATTAGTGGCTCTTGCCAGATTTTGATGATGATTTTGGCAAGGTGTTTAACGTAAAGAGCAGAAGAAGGATGGTGACGTATTGTCTAATCGCAAAGCTAAGAGCGTTTTGCACCCATAAAATCTAGATTAAGTAACAAAATCCAAATTAATGTAACGAAATTTTGAATTTGTATTGTGCAAATCCTCTCAACCTGCATAATGAAATTTATCGCTATAAAATCTCATTAGATAATTTTATTTTCTTGATGTCTGATATCTAAATACTTGATGTCTGATATCTTCTGATATCTAAATATCTGGGAGAGAGCGAGTGACACCAGTGAGAACACACGATCCTTTAAGAGACGGAACCAGTTAAAAAAAGCAACGGTTGGTCATTCCAATCGGCTGTTTTTGATGCTCATCAAAAAGGAATACTGCATGACCGTTTCAATTTTTTGGAAGCCTGTGTTTCGGACTCTGGGCTGGTCTTCTGATGAAAAAGCCGAGGGGGAATCGGGCGCACCGCTATTGGCTGGTAATGCTCGGTTTATTAATCTTTCTGGGCGATTATTAGGGGCACATGTCGCCCATGCTGGGCTAATTGTCTTGTGGGCAGGCGCGATGACTCTGTTTGAGATTTCGCGCTTTGATCTTGCCAAACCGATGTACGAGCAGGGTTTGATTCTACTACCACATCTTGCAACGCTGGGTTTTGGGGTGGGTGACGGCGGTCAAATCGTGGATATTTATCCCTACTATGTTATTGGAATGCTGCACCTTATCAGTTCAGCCGTTTTAGGTGCAGGGGGAATTTATCACGCCGTATTAGGATCGGAAGTTCTGGATGAGAAAGGGTTTGGCTATAACTGGCAAAACGGCAACAAGATTACCAGTATATTAGGAATTAATCTCATCATGCTGGGTTTGGGAGCATTGCTGCTGGTCTTGAAAGCCACGCGTTATGGAGGAATATATGACCCTATAGCAGAGCAGGTACGCCTGATTCAGCCGAATTTAGACCCTACTCAAATATTTGGCTATCTATTTGGGTTCAGTCCGAATGGCTGGACGATAACTGGCATGGCTAGCGTGGATAATTTAGAAGATGTGATTGGGGGACATGTATGGGTTAGCGTTCTTTGCATAGCTGGCGGAATCTTTCACATCGTCTCACAGCCTCTTGATTGGGCTAAACGAGCTTTGGTGTGGTCGGGTGAAGCTTATCTTTCGTATAGTTTAGGAGCTTTGGCGATCGCTGGTTTTAGTGTTGCTTGTTTTGTCTCAGTAAACGAGATTGCTTACCCAAACGTGTTTTATGGATCTATCAATGGCGCAAGTGTATCGGTGCGTGCAGCTTTGTCGAGCGTTCATGCTGCTTTCGGATTTCTCGCATTAGTCGGTCATATCTGGCACGCTTATCGAGCACGTAAAGCAGCCCGTGGTATTTACTTCAATACTTTCTTTGACTTCATCGCCAAGGATGTGAGACCTGCTGTGATTACAAACGTTGTCAATCCGACTGCTTGAGTTGGGAGTCCGAAGTGAGAAGTATATAAATTCCAATTCACCTCATAACCTCAGCAAAGTTACAGCAATTCTCACTCCCTGTCTCAGACAGAGAGTGAGGGAGTGAAGGAGTAGAGAATGGTATGGCTTTTACAGCGGTTTTCTGTAAGGTGGGCATTGCTCACCAAGATCTCAAATGTCTATCACATAGGCTTTTCTGAGCAATGCCCACCCTACGATTTGTGATCTATTCATATGAAAACCGCTGTATGGACAATGCCCACTCTACGATTTGTGGTCTCATCTGTGCGCAATCATGCGTACAAGTAATACCCTTGCCGCTATGCGGGAAGTAGCGCGTGTGTAAGTCCTAACTTCTTTACTCACCAACTCAGCGCTGAAAACTCAGTACGACAAAATTAAATTTTTCAAGGAGCAATTCAGACGATGACAGCAACAACTGCAACAACAGTAACAACTGTAGATGGAAGAACCGAGGAGATTCCCTGGAGAGCCGGGAATGCCCGTTTAGTTAACCTCTCCGGACAATTACTCGGTGCTCATGTTGCCCATGCAGGGTTGATTGTACTCTGGGCAGGAGCGATGACGCTATTTGAAGTTGCTAATTTCGACGTAACACGCCCAATGTATGAGCAGGGTTTGATTCTACTGCCAAACTTGGCTCGCTTAGGGCTTGGTGTTGGTGAAGGTGGTCAAATTGTAGATACCTACCTATACTTTGTAGTTGGTGTGATTCATCTGATTAGCTCTGCGTTTTTGGGAGCGGGCGGACTTTTCCATACGTTCGTAGGCCCCAAACAGCTGGAAACAAAATTTCCAAGTTTTGGCTACAGATGGGATGATGCCAACAAAATGACAAGTATTCTTGGCATTCATTTGATCGTGTTGGGGATAGGTGCATTCTTGTTAGTTGCCAAAGCAATGGCTTTTGGGGGAATTTACGACCCACTCACGAAAAGCGTTCGCTTGATCACAAACCCGACTTTGGATCCAGGAGTAATTTTTGGCTATTTATTCGGTACGCATGGCAAGCTTTGGTTAGCGAGTGTCAATAACCTGGAGGATGTGATCGGTGGTCATATTTGGGTTGGTGCGATGTGTGTGTTGGGTGGATTGTGGCATATTCGCACTCAACCATTCCGATGGGCAAAGAACTTATTTGTCTGGTCCGGTGAAGCCTATTTATCCTACAGCATTGGAGCCGTAAGCTTGATGGCATTTGTGGCAACACTGTTTGTTTCAGTGAATACAATAGTATTCCCAACAGAGTTCTATGGACCAACTTTAACATTGATATTCGATCGCTTCCCCCTCTTTGCTAGTACAGATGGAGCATTAACTAGTCGAGTCTGGCTCGCGAATGCTCATTTTTGGTTGGGCTTCTTCTTTTTGCAAGGACATCTGTTCCATGCACTGCGGGCTGGAGGTTACAGCTTCACAGAAGGTAAAGTCATCGCATCCACACGCGGACAGGTGAAATAATATGACATCAACGAATGTAAGTCCTTTGAAAACTCTTGGATTTTCTGACGATCCAACAGTCGCTGTTAACTACGTTGCACAGTCCCAAGATCCTTATTCCTGGTGGGCTGGGAACCTCCGCTTTGTCAATCTTTCAGGTAAACTCCTGGGTGCCCACGTTGCCCACGCTGGATTGATAGTACTGTGGGCGGGTGGAATGACCTTGTTTGAACTCTCCCGTTTCGATCCAAATGTACCAATGTACCAACAGGGGTTAATTTTGTTGCCCCATCTCGCAACATTAGGTTTGGGTGTTGGTGCAGGCGGTCAAATAGTCGATACTTATCCCTATTTTGTAGTTGGGATTTTGCATTTGATTAGTTCTGCTGTGTTAGGAGCAGGTGGTATTTACCATGCGGTGCTAGGTCCAGATAAGTTAGATGAGAAGGGTTTTGGTTACCGTTGGGAAGATGGTAACAAAATGACAACGATTCTCGGTATCCACTTAGTATTGCTCGGTCTGGGAGCGCTGTTATTAGTTGCCAAAGCTGTGTTGTTTGGTGGATTGTACGACCCAGTCGCCCAGCAAGTCCGGCTCATTTCTCATCCAACCTTGAATCCAGCGGTGATTTTTGGCTATTTAGTTGGCTTTAGTCGTGATGGCTGGACACTCAAGGGAATGGCTAGTGTTAATAACCTAGAAGATGTGGTTGGTGGTCACATCTGGGTTGGAACAATGTGTATCTTGGGCGGAATTTGGCATATCAACACCGCACCAAAGGAATGGACGAAAGGGTTATTTGTTTGGTCGGGTGAAGCATATTTATCCTATAGTCAAGCGGCTCTTGCTTATATGGGATTCTTTGCAGCCTTTTTCGTTTGGGTAAATGACACCGTTTATCCAAGTGTGTTTTATGGTCCGGTTGGAACGACAACTGTAGACGGGATTATCACTGTCCGTACCTGGTTGATGTTGTTCCATGTTATCTTTGCAAGCTTGTTGCTAGCGGGACATTTTTGGCACGCCCTGAGAGCAAGAGCGATCGCCGCTGGATTTGTATTCAGCGAGATGAAATTTAATGCTGATGCTTTGTTTGGGGATATTCAATTTAGCGATCGCGCCGTGTTTGAAGGGATTGTACAGCCGTACCAAGGCGACTTTCATCAAGGAAACTTGGCTACTCCCCTCAACAACAGCAGTGTCAGCCTCGGTTGGCTCAAAAATTTACCGATTTACCGTGATGGGTTGTCACCAATTACACGCGGGCTAGAGATTGGTATGGCGCATGGTTATTTCTTACTAGGTCCATTCTTGAAACTTGGTCCCCTGCGCGATACAGACATTGCACTTCCAGCCGGATTAGCCTCTGCATCCGGGTTAGTGGTGGTTTTAAGTCTTTGCCTGTATTCTTACGGTCTTTCCGTGTTTGGCAAAAGACAAAAACCTGTTGGGGTTTTACCCGATAACCTCCAAACCAAAAGGGGTTGGAGCTTCTTTTCTTCTGGCTTTCTCGTTGGTGGGATCGGAGGTGTGATTTTTGCTGGCTTCATTCTACTTGAAGTTGCACGAGCAGGTATTGGCTCGTAAGTAATGGGTATTGGGTATTGGGTAATTAAATCATAGGAAGAAGTTCTAATTCCTACTCCCTTCTTGCCAAAAGATGACCGATTTTAAAACCGCTCCAGACGCAGAAAACGCAGAAAACATACGCAACGCTTTGGCAGAGGTAATTTTAGAGCACTGAAGAGAGTAATTCCCAATTCCCAATTCCTAATTCCCAATCCCCAATCCAATTAAAAAAGTTCATTAATTAACAAAGATTTTAACCATGACTATTTCTCTCCTGAGTTATCCGTTATCGAGTCAAAATCAACGTGTAAATGGCTATGAAGTTCCGGGTGATGAACAACCTAGGGTATATACTACGGATAATTTGCCCAAAGGTACGGAAGTAGATGAAATTATCCGGGCAGCATATCGGCAAGTTTTCAATGAGCAACAACAAATTGCAAGTCATCGCCAAATTGCTTTGGAATCTCAATTTCACGCCAATCAAATTACTGTCCGGGACTTTATTCGAGGGTTAGTTTTATCTGATTCTTTTCGTCGGTTGAACTACGAGACAAACAATAACTACCGCTTTGTTGAAATGTGCATTCAACGTTTGTTGGGACGAAATGTGTATGACAACCGTGAAAAATTAGCTTGGTCAATTGTTTTAGCAACCAAAGGACTGCGGGGTTTTACTAATGAGTTATTAAATAGTGAAGAATATCTAAACAACTTTGGGTTTTCCACCGTTCCTTATCAACGACGACGAATTTTACCGCAGCGAGCAAAAGGCGAACTTCCCTTTGCCCGTATGGCACGCTACGATGATAACTACCTTAAGCAAATGCAAAAAACTGGTCAACTGCGACCTTTTTATTATGGCGTGGCAGATAAAAGTGCTTCTGTTTATCGAAAGGTGATATTTGCAGTTCCAATTCTTGCACTTGCTATGTTATTTTTGACGTTGATAGCTGTTGCGACTCCTAAGTGATCATCCTTGATGATGTTGCTTCTGAGTTTTCAAATAGAATTAGACACGCTATTACTGGTTGATGTCATTAATTGTGAACGGTTTTGAAATTAGAAAAATCTTGTAGAGACGTTGCACGCAACGTCTCTACAAAGCATAAAAATTAATGAGATAGACTACTACGTATTAACAGAACAACAGAGGCGTCAATCGCCAGAAGTCACAATGAAACCTTCAACTACGTTCTGAGTTAAACTTCTGTGCGATTCTCGATTGAGTAGGGATTTAAATCCTCATATTCCTGATTCTGACTTCTGTATGCGCAAAGCGCACGCCCAAAGGGGTAACGCACAGCGTGTCCGCAGGACATATTCTGAATTCTGAATTCTTTTTTAATTTGTTGTTGCTTGTGTTGGTGAACCAGGAATTGTCACATCTATTGGGGTTACTTGCGTTGCCAACTGCGTGAGTGGTGGTTTAATAGCGCTTTGATTTCCGACTATCAAAGTCACCAAATTATCTGGTTTGAGGTATTTCCGCGCTACCCGCCTGACATCAGCGGTTGTTGTTGCGGCTACTGCTTTTTGGTAGCGAAACAGAAAATCAGACGGATAGCCATAATATTCATACCGCATCAAGCGTGATAAAGTTTGCCCAGGATCTTCAAAATTGAAAACAAACGAGTTGAGGGTAGAGTCTTTTGCAAAAGCTAACTCTTTAGGCATGACGTTTTGAGTTTGTATACGCTTGATTTCTTGCTGTAGCGCTCTAACGAATTGCACTGTCGCATCAGAGCGTGTTTGTCCACCAGCGATGAACATTCCAGGGTAGTCGTATCGGGGACTCCAAGCACCGGAAACTGAGTAAGCTAAACCTTGACGCGATCGCACTTCATTAAACAAGCGTCCACCAAAGCCATTTAACACTCCGTTCAACACATCCAGCGCTGGATAATCAGGACTATTAAACTGTCCTCCCAAATGCCCAATCAAGATATTGCTTTGAGTCAGTTGTGGCTGATTGACAAAAAACACACCACTTTGTTTATTTTGGGACACTTTGGGTAACTGAGGTTTAACCAAATTGGGATTGGGTTTCCAGTCAGCAAACTGAGCTTGAATGAGCGATCGCATTTTCTTTGAGTCAAAATCCCCCACAATTCCCATAATCATATTATTGGGATAAAAAGACTGCTGTTTAAACTTCACCAAATCCTCACGGGAAATATTATTCAGCGTTGCATACTCCTGAGTGCGAGCATAAGGACTGTCTTTGCCATAAATCAATTTCTGAAATTCCCGACTTGCAATATCATCTGGATCATCATTGCGACGAGCGATCGCACCCCGCAACTGCGTTTTCGCTAAATCCAACTTTTCCTGGGCGAAAACTGGCTCCCGGAGAACTTCACCAAACAAGCCAAAAACCGTTTCTAAATCTTCACTGAGTGACTGAAAACTAGCATTACCAGCAGTTTCACCAATGCCAGTTTCAACCATTGCCGCGCGTTGTTCCAAAATCTCATTGAGTTGATCGGGTGTATGCTTGATCGTTCCTCCAGAGCGCATCACAACACCCGTCAACAGAGCCAAACCAACCTTCTGTGCGGGTTCAAAGCGATCGCCCGTACGCACTATAGCCGAACCACTCACCAACGGTAGCTCATGATCCTCCATCAAATACACAACCATACCATTGTTCATCACATACCGTTCATACTTCGGTATCTTCACCTGAGGTAGTGGTGGAAGCTGCAACTCTGTATAATGCTTTGCCGCCGTCGCCGCCCAAGATGTGTTGTATACTCCAAAGCATAACAATCCAACCAACACAAAACAAACCAGCAACGAGTAAAGACGTCTCATCCTTTTGTTATCCCTTCTGCCCCTAAATCTCTTCATATCTCTTCCTTCGTGCCCTTGGCTATGCCAGTCGCCTACGGAGGGAAACCCTCCTGCAGCGCTGGCTCGTCTTCGCGGTTCATTCCTCTTATTTGTTAATCAACCCTGCTTCGACAAGATCTTACCAACTGTACGATTTTCCGTTGTAAACGTCGCTGTCGCCACCCGCTGAATATCAGCAGGTGTCACAGCTATAATTTCATCCAACTGCTTAAACAAATTCCGCCAAGAGCCAGTTTTCACTTCATACTCCAACAACTGCTGTGCCATTCCCATATTGGAATCAAGTATGCGTAACAAACCCGCCCGCGCTTGTGTTTTTACGCGCTGTAACTCAGTATCAGACACTGGCTCAGTCTTTAACCTATCAATTTCCTGGCGCAGAGCCACAGCCACTTCATCAACCGTATGACCCGGAGCTGTGAGAGTATAGAACAACATCAAATTTGGATACTTATCTCCAGGGAATCCGCTGAAACCCTGTGCCGAGAGCGCTAACTGCTGCTTTTCCACTAAAGACTTATACAGTCGGGACGTACGCCCACTACTGAGCAAGCTACCAATAATTTCATAAACAGCGTGATCTGGATGAGTCATTGCGGGACGATGGTAACCTTCCAGATACCAGGGTTGAGAACGTAGTTCAACACTCACTTCCCGTGTTTGTGTTTGCTTTGGTTCTACAGAGATTTGAGCAACTGCTTTTTCTTTTGCCTTATAACGCCCAAAGTAAATTTGTGCTAGTTTTCTTACCTGTTCGGCGTTGACATCACCAACAACGGCAATAGTCAAATTATTGGGAACATAGTACGCATTGAAAAACTTCTGCACATCTTCGCGTGTTAAGTTACGGATATCTTGGTCGTAACCAATCACTGGACGCTTGTAAGGATGGACTTTGAAAGATGTATCAATCAACTTTTCCATCATGATTCCGATGGGAGAATTTTCCACCCGCATACGTCGCTCTTCTAAAATGACATCTTTTTCCTTGTAAAACTCCCGAAACACAGGATCAAGAAATCTTTCTGATTCCAAAGACATCCACAGTTCTAATTTATTAGAAGGAAAACTATAAAAATAACGAGTCGCTTCTGTGGAGGTATTAGCATTTAAACCCACGCCTCCCGCCTGTTCCACAATTCGTCCTAATTCGTTTTGCTTGGCGAGTTTAGTTGCTTGTGCTTCTATTTTCTTGAATTGGGCTTCTAACTTAGTAACTTCATCTTTTTTATTAGCCGCTTTTGCTGCTATAATTTGCTCTGCCAATTGATCCAAACGTTCAAGTAATGGTTTTTCCGCTTGGTAATTAGAAGTACCGATGCGCGTCGTACCTTTAAAAGCCAAATGTTCCAGAAAGTGAGCTACACCAGTCTTTCCATCTGGCTCATCCACACCACCGACATCAGCATAAGTCAGAAAAGAAACTATTGGCGCTTGATGTCTTTCCAAGACAATGAACTTCATACCATTGTCAAGGCGGAACTCACTCAACTGCTTGATCACCCGATTCAAATAAGGTTGAATCGAATTTTCAGTAGGCGCTGGAGTCTGAGTTTGTGCTAAAGCAACTCCCGGTAGTAATTCCCACCAAAGAAGAACTGCTATAACAAAAGATACCAAAAGTTGACTTGCCTTATTTTTAACTTTTCTTTGGTATAAGTAATTAGGCTTGTGCATACACGAAAATAAAAGTAAAGTTCGCTTGACAACATCAAACATATTAATTTAACCAACAGGGTCTTAATCTTGTATTCAGCATTTTGTCGTTCTTGGATTAAACCTTAGACAATAATGCGACATATCCTGTTCCGGATATCTCACCATAGCTATGATTATGCCAATTTTGGCGTTGCATAGAGGAATGGGTTGCCGTCTGCGAACATGAGAATAGAACAACCAGACATAAACTTCTTGGCAAATGAGTAATTGGAAAATCCAAAATCGTTTATTAATGTACGTACCATTACTGGTTATAGCAGTTTTAACGCTATTTCCCCTGTTTTGGCTAATCAGTACAGCGTTAAAATCCTCAACCGAAAATATTTTTCAATCCCCCCCGCAGTTATTGCCAAGTCAACCAACCATCGAGAATTTTATCAATGTTTGGCAGACAAATCCCTTTGGGCAATATCTATTCAACAGTACTTTGGTGGCGGTGCTGACTGTATGCTTAAATCTAATTTTTTGCGCTTTAGCTGCTTACCCACTGGCAAGATTGTCTTTTCCAGGCAGAGACTGGATTTTTCTTGCCATTGTTTGCACGATTATGATTCCTTTTCAAATCGTGATGATTCCGCTGTACATTTTGACAGTTCAATTGGGTTTAAGAAATACTTATTTGGGAATCATTTTTCCTGATTTAGCTTCTGCTTTTGGGATTTTTCTGTTGCGACAAGCTTTTATGAGTGTCCCCAAAGAGATGGAAGAAGCAGCACGCATGGATGGCTGTTCGGAGTTAGGCATCTGGTGGTACGTTATGATTCCGGCAATTCGTCCAGCACTCGTCACTCTGTCAATTTTCGTATTTATTGGTTCTTGGAGCGACTTTCTATGGCCTTTAATAGTTATTCAAGATGAAAACTTATACACTCTTCCTTTAGGAGTCGCCAAGCTTGCGGGTACATTTTCCTTGAACTGGCGGTTAGTCGCCGCAGGTTCAGTCATTTCTATCGCTCCAGTACTATTACTATTCCTGTTTTTACAACGCTACATTGTCCCTACAGAAACTGCTAGCGGTGTCAAAGGTTGACCGAATCAGTGTACAGTGAACAGTGAACAGTTATTAAAAAACTATGCACTTTTCACTTCTTAAAAGATGGTGCAAGCCCCCAAATTGAGTGGAAAAAGAAAAATTATTCATTCCTTATTAAAATCCTCAGCAATTCATTCATGGAGATTAACTGGTAACTGATAACTGATAACTGTTAAGCTCCTCTTGGCATAAAAATAATTAACGTACAAAATTGCCAAAATTGTGTGGTAGTGGAGTCGTTGGAGGTGAAGTATTTTGTAAGAGTGATTTCTCAGACGATGTCATCTGAAAAAATACGTAGATAAAAACTATCACTGCCAAACTCGTGATTACGCCAAAGCCTATTCCCAACAGCAAAATAAAATTTCTATGAAGTACCAAAAGATTATTCTCAGCGCTTTTGTCAGCAGCAAATAGTTCTTGAGATTCGACTGGTAACGACACTTCCCTAATCCTTCGTTTTTCTGTAACTGGAATCAAAGGGAGCAAAGTAGGGTTTTCAGCGCTTTTGTCAGCAGTAAATAGTTCTTGAGATTCGACTGGTAACGATAGTTCGATAACCCGTTCGTGTTCCTTCGCCGGGATAAATAAATCTATGAATTTTCCCTGCTTAAGGTTAATATGAATTTGCTGACGGGTTTCCCAGGAAATCAACACTCCTGGCTTCGCCTCCTGGTAACTACTCACGTCTTTTAGAATCAGGGATTTTAAGGAATTTGAAAAGTTGTGGCGATCTACCAGTGCTAATGGTCCCTTTTGCAGGCAAGCACAAACTTTTTCAACCTGGAAAGAGTGTAGTGGTTTCGTTAGGTGGTAGCAAATAAAGTACGGTATGTAGCTGTAATTAGTGTTATCCCACTCATCGTTGTACAGCCAGCCAAACAACCAATCCTCTAGACTAACCTGAAGAAGATAAGCAGCTCTGTCACTATGATTTCTACACTCAAAGGCGTTCCAGTGGCGGAAAACCACCTTTTTAAGGAACGTTTGCTGAATGTCTAAGGAAACCTGCTTACTGGTAAGCAACTCAAAGCCCACATTAGTAAATTTAGTATAAACTAGTACATTGATAGGCAAATCCATGTTTAATAGGATTCATTGCGGAGGTTAATATATTCTTCCTTTGTGTCTTGTGAAGTATGCATCCTGCTTGATATCTAATGTAACTGTATACACAAAGGAATCATACAAATTTAAGGAACTCTAACGAATCCAGCCTGCTCAATTGCTTGTTGCCCTTGCTCTGTCAGTAAAAGTTTGGCATAGGCTTCTCCTGCCCGTTCTTCGCGACCGTTGTTATGCTTAATAATCACAAACAGATTTGTGGTGAGTGGATAGCTGCCATTTTTGATCGCTTCGGTATTAATCTGATTGCGCTTGTGTAGGCACTCCTCGTTTGGCACTTTGGGTTCACGGTAAGGGGGGATGAGCGAAGTCGGAGTCCGACCAACTGGCAAAAGCCTCACACTACATTGAGGGACTAGTGTACGAGCAGAAGCATAATACAAACTCCCTGGGGTTTTACTGATATAGCGCAGTGCTTGTGTAGTAGAGTTGACATACTGGATGTTAGACCGAAATCCTTGATTGTTTAAGTTTTTTTTGCTTGATGTGCCGCTTGATTGGTTGTTTACAAATGTTAGTGTATCTGCGTCCTCTGGACGTTGGGCAAAAGGAGTGATGGGTAAGTCTGGTCCATCAACTTGTTTCCAGTTTGTAATGTCACCGTGATAAATTTGTTGCAATTGGTCAATTGTTAAACCGGGTACCGTGAGTGATGGGTTCACGACTACCGCTATTCCATCAATACCAACTTGACGTTGTTCAAGCGTGAAACCTCGCTGCTTGGCTGTGTTCAACTCTTCAACTGTTACCGGACGAGAAGACTGTGCAAAATCCAATTGCCCGTTAAGCAACATACGAATGCCTGAACCGGAACCAGGACTGCCGTTTGTCGGTTTTACGTAATTTAATTGCAATTCTGGATGAGAATTTTGAATTTGAGAATCTATTAATTGTCGAATAGGTGCCCAGGCTGTACTGCCACCGTATTTGAAGGAACCGATAGGAATATCAGCACCTGTCCCAAAGGCTAATTTAGGACTAGAGGTAGAGGTAGTGTTGACACTTTGACTAGGCGAAGAGTTAATGTTATCGGTAATCAACAAGCGTGGGCGCACGAGCCACCAGAACAGTCCACCAATAACCACAAGTGTCAAGACTTTGCCAATAATTAAGCCTCGCAGAAGGAGTGCCATTTCTCCTTGAATGACGATTTTTTTTCGGTTTGTATTGTCCATAATTTTTTATAAACCCTTTTAGGGAGAATCTGAGAGTATTAAGTAGCCATCATGTACTTCCGTACACCAGAAGGGATGAAAAAACTTTTCTTCCCTTCTGGCATCTGCCATCTGCCAGGGCAGTTACACGACTGTCGGGCATTACCCGCTGTTAGCACTTGCCTCCTCGACCTTTTTCAAGTCGAGCTTGCAGACTGTTGTTTTTCCTTGGCTGGAAATGTCAAGCAGAATGAATTGCTTACCCTGAATCGTTGTAAATAAATATTTCAGTATTAATATGGCTGTTATTTATAAGATTAGTATTTTTCGCCCAGATCTATACAGAAATATTTTTTCTAAAAAACAAAATTTAGGTCAAGTTGAAAACTATGATTTTGTCCGAAAAGCCACTCTCCAGAGAGGTATATGCACGCTTTTTTGTTCCAAGAGTTTGACTTGGTAAATGCTTTCGATAGGTGTTAGCAATTAACCCACTTTGATTTCCTATAGATATATGAGATTATCACATCTTGCTTTCAGCAACTAGAAATGATACAAAAAGATGTGGAAAATCACCGGAATACACCAATTGCGTTATTGCAATATTTGTAAAGTGGATACTATAGCAGTGGACAGAAATCTTAGGACATATGGGAAAAGCTATCGCAAAGGATAAGCCAACAACCTTCGTCCTAATCAACTTGGCTACTGCTATATCTATTGTTCGCTCAAAACTTTTTTTTACGTTGTGGGCAGTGCCTAACGCTAGCGCCGCTACAACGGTAGGCTTTAAAGTCCCCTCTGGAGATAAGGGGACAAATTGCTAATCAACGATTCCCAAGGCGAAATTAACTGTGTAAGGTTCCTCTAGGGATTGCTGAATACTAGGTTTAATGGCGTCGAGATAACGAGCAACAGCTTGGAGTTGTTCGGTATTGGGACGAAAAGTGAGACTTCCTTGTTTTTCAAAAAGTGGTGTGGCTGTTATCGCCTTATAGTTAGAATTTTCACACGAACCTTGGGTGAGCCAAATCGCATCTATACTGGTGGGGATCAAGCCAGAAGGTAACTCACCTTCCAAGAAAGCCAGCAGACGTTGCTCACAACTGCGGGTATTAATGCCACGATTCTCAAATAACTGGATAACTTCGCTAAAGGATATGGCTCTTGATGGCAGAATTTGCAGCAATTCTGTGAACAGGAAATAGTCGGTGTACTGTTGTCTAGGAACGTCTAAGACTTGAGGATGCAGAGGGAGTACTGCTAAACCATATGCAGCCCGACTGCAATTGGGAGATCCATTTTCACCAAGATACAAATCTTGGATAATCTTAGCGTTGGGCAGTTTTTGCCGCAGCCAACGACTCACCGCCGCAACACAAGCAACCCCGCCTGTGAGGATAGCTTGATTTATTACTTCTGTTGGTATGCCTTTGGCAACAAGTAACCGATTGATTTCTCGGTTGAGACGTCGAACAAATGGGACAAACACTTGACTTTCTAAGTCTCGTCGCTGCAAAACCCATTGCTGATCTGCCAGTTCTAGAGTAAAAGATTCTTGGTGTTGCAAAATCAGCTTGAGAGCGATCGCCGCCTCAATAATCGCCTTTCCTAAAAGTGAACTTTCTAGCCGTTGCTGTAGGCGAATGCGTTCTCCAACATCTGGTTCCCCAGCCCGAGGCAAATTCAATTCTTCCAAGCCTAAACTAGAAAAGGACATCTGATCTAAACCAGGAATTGCTGGTTGCCAATTCTTGGATTTTGTGCTAGTTGTTTTGGTATCTTCTTGAGAAATCGTGCGTGGTTGTCGCCATTTAGATGGCAATAGCAATTGACAAATAATGTCTTGCTCTAATTCTTTGCCAGCATAAGCAAAACCGTGAAGCATAAAATCACTATGAGTGAGGTCTTCCAGGTTTTGCGGCAAATCAACTAACGCCATTTCTGTTGCAGCAGCACCGATATTAAGGACGAAAGTATTACCCACAAGAGGGCGATCGCTGGTTCTTGCAGAACGAGTCCCCTGATGATCTGTAATTTTGACGATTTCACCTTCAGCGCCGTCAAGTTCTGACAGCAAACAAGCAATCCCTTCCTCCAAGAAAAAGACTTGTTCCGGATGCTGCACTAATTTGCTGATAAGTATAGCTTCTCGGATGTTAAAGCGATATTGTTCCGACCAGTTGGATGGGCAAGTGCAAATAACACCAGTAATTTCATTGATAATATCACGGAAGGTTTCTTGCTCTAGACCAACAGCAGCGGCAGTTAAACCCAACGTCGTGCTGCTGCGATCCGAGGTGAATGTTAACAGCAATTTCGAGAGCGATCGCACAACCCAAACCAATGGAACACTAAAAGATTCATTTAACTGCAAAACTGGTTCCCATTTTTGTCCCTCACTCTTGTAAGGTAAAGCAATTTGCAGATAGGGTTTCAACTGCGCTGAGAATAAGTTATGCGTTGCTACACCTGAGTGAGGTGATCCAGAACCCGTAGTTATATTCTCAGATACTTTTTCTTCAGCTACAACCGCTGGTGCTGTGTTCTCTTGTGGAAATGAGCTTTCTGTTTCGCCACCACTCACCGAAGCAGTTGGCAGATAAACTTCTGCTGGTAAACGAAACGACCGTTTTATAGAAGTTGCTTCCTCTTGGGTTTGTGTTGCTGACCAATACAGAGGATACACCTGTGTTGTGGAGCGATTTAACAAAGCAGCAGAAATTCCGGTTGTACCCAAATCAATTCCTAAATACCAAATAGATTTACGAGCGTCGTTATTTGTTGAACCAGAAATAAAGACAGAAGAAGCGTCGATTTCTTCTGTGACCACATTTTTTTCGAGTTTTGCTTGTGGTTCTATTGTGCTTAAGTTTGGCTCAGTCTCTGCTTGTGCTTGATTTTCGGTTTGAGTAAAAGGGTGCAACAGGGCATTTATCTCCCCATCAAAACTCGCTAAATCCTGTTCCAACTGCTCCAACTGCGCTTCTTCTAAGGAAATATCAACCATTTCTGTAGATTGATTTTCTTCTTGAGACAGCACATTCTTGTCTGGTGAAGCAGGAAGGTTGTTATCTGAAGACTCTTGTGTATCACGATTTTGAATCTCGGCGGCTGAAGATTCAGCAATATTGTGTGGGGGAGTTTCTAGGGTTTCTGAAGTGATAGGTGCTGTGGTTACTGTCAGTGACTGCTCGCGGTTGATATCAGCCAATAAGTCAGTCAACATTGTAATTATATTTTCAGTTGTTGGACTCACTGGGCGGGTACTGTCCAAAGAAACAACCTGGGTGTACTCTGCCACAGGCGGTAATTCTGCCAATATATGTTCCAGAGGAATCGATGATTGTTCTGTGGTTTCCAAGCTCAGATCTTGTGTCTGTTTCGCGTCATCAGTAGTGAGTTTCACAAGATCCGCTTCTAGTTCTTCCAACCAAGGATCTGGAATCTCAACAACAGAATCAACTTGTTGTTCTTGATTTGTTCGAGCGTCTGGAGAAGTTTCTGAGAGATTCGACACTACTGAAGGAGTTGTGACATCTGTAACCGGCTTTGTTGGTACTTGCGGTGCTTCAAAAGTTATCTCATACAGGAACTCTGATTGTGGTTGATGAGTTACAGTTGCTGGTGAAGTGTTGGCAGATGAAGTAAGTGTTGGTTGGTCTAATAACTCATTTTTGACATTTGTGACATTCACTGTTGTCTCATCCGTCACATCTTTGTCATCGTCTGTTGTCACCGTCGGTCTGGTTGTCGTTTGCCCCTCAAAAAATTCATCTATAAAAGTTGTCAGATCAATGTCATCAAGTTCAGATAATTTATTTGTGACATCTGTGAAATCTGTAACTTGACTTTCAGCAGGTGTGGTTATGGTTTGCTCAAATAACTCATCTGTAAATTCAGGGAATGTGGGAGTAGAGGATGTTGTCGTTGTCGTCTCTGTGATAACCGTGACTTCACTGGGCGCGGATACAGTTGCTATTGGCTCATCAAAGAAGTCATCCGTGATATCGGTGACGGAATGTGTTGGCACATCTGTCACGTCAACACCAAACAGACTGGCATATAGTTGGTCTACTTGGTCACTCAATGGAGAACTACCCTGGTGTACAGCAATAATATCAGCAGTCTCTACAAAGTTTTGTGTGTCTTGCCTGTCCTGAGAAACGACTGCATTCAAATCTGATGCATTCGCACTCTCCTGTTGTGTTTCCAAGCTGAGTACTTGATTATTTGGTGTCACTTCAGGTAACTCTGAAGCTAATTGCTTAGATTCTACTAACTGTGGAGTTTCATCTTTTACATTTTCAACAGATAGTTGATTGATGGAAGTTTGTTGTTGCAACTGCTGCGTAAAATTGCCGATGAAACTTGCCAGTAACTGTTCCCCTTGCACTCCTTTGCTGTGCATTTTTGCCAGCGCCTGAGACAAAGACTCGTGATAAGTGTGAATATTGCCTTGTAATGCCTCAAAAACAACATTCACAGTTCCATCAAGGGCGAGTAACTTTTGATCTAACTTGTTCGCAAGCCTTGACAACCGCTCCACTTGCTCTGGTGACTCCACTACGGGTAAAGTCGAAGAAGTTGCAGGTTCTGTATGATCTTGGTAACTTGTGACCAAATGCTGGATTTGAGAATTGGTCGCAGTTTCTGTTATTTGTGGTGTAATATCAGACACAATGCGGCTTTTGACCACCTGCAAAAATTCTGAAATTATCTGCTCCTGATTCGCTAATTGCTGTGCTAAGGAGTAGTTATGCAGCCGCTTTTGTTCTAATTGCCTGATTTCCTCGGCAAGATTTGATCGTTGTTGCAACAGTGCTTTGATTTCTTCTTGTAACGGTGCCAGCACTACGGCAAATGGATTGTTTTCTTGTCCTGCCACAACATTAATATTTTCCTGTTGCTGTAAAGATTGCTGCTGTGGTAAAGATTGTTGTGATTGTAGCTCCTCCTGGATTGGAATTTGAGGATAACTTTCTGATAAATTGACTAAAAAGTCGCGAATTCGTTCTAAAACTTGCCGTAGTTCTGATGCTTGATTAGAGAAAAGCCTAGGTAGACGCTTGTTGGTGAGTAAGCGGTCAATCTCTGCAATCAGTTGTTCAGTTTCTGTTGCGCGGGAAGTCACGTTAATTTACCTTATCTAGAATTTTAACTCAGGTGGCTATAGAAATTTTTTTAACTGTTGCAACTATGTTAGGCATTAGACGGGCATCCGGCAATATTATTGTAGTTTGCAGCAAAACAGCTAAAAATTATAGGGTAGCAAAAATTAATGACCATGAGTATTATTTATTTAGCTTGCCTATAGTTTTGAGTTATAAGTATTGATGTTTACAGTGGTGCTAGTCTTCAACCAGGGAACTGTAAGCTGTAGACTATTTATTATTGCCATACTTTTGCGAAATTTTTTGCTACAAGGCAATACTTTTGCTAAAAAAAACTTGGCTCGCTTTATTGTGTAACATAGTTTATTCTTAAATTTTAATGCCTGTACTTTAATAGCCTAGGCTTATAAAAGTAGCGTTATTTTTTGTGTATATTACAGCTTTTATCAACAAAATGTCGTAATGGAAGACCGGTATAGCGTGCAAGCACTTACCAATCCCTTAAGGTACTTGGCACCCTTTTTCCAAGGGTTACCTGAAACCGTTGTAGAACAAGCACTTACTCATCTAGTAACCCGCACTCATCCAGCAAATCAAGTGATTTTGTTAGAAAATGACTGGGGTGGATCCGTATATTTTATTGTAGAGGGTTGGGTAAAAATACGGACTTATAACTTGGAAGGCAAAGAGGTAACACTGAATATTCTCGGTAAAGGAGAATTATTTGGTGAAATGGCAGCTCTTGATGAAGTGCCTCGTTCCACTGATGTCATTACGCTGACTTCTACGGTCATTGGTAGTATGCCAGCACAAGATTTCGTCAAGTTACTTCAAACAGAACCAATGGCGGGAGTCCGACTGGCGCAACTGATGGCACGTCGTTTGCGGCAAATAAACCGGCGATTGCGGTTAAGAGAATCTGACAGTCAATCGCGGGTAGCAGATACGTTATTGTTTTTAGCAGAGGGACAGGGAAAGAAAGGAGAAGAGGGAATCAAAATTCCTAATTTACCTCACAGGGAATTGAGTAGTTTAAGTGGGCTGGCAAGGGAAACAGTTACACGAGTCTTGACAAGACTCGAAAAAAAAGGACTGATTAAACGAGAGCAAGAGGTGATTTGTATTCCCGATATGTCAGCCTTAGAAAAAATGATCGTTTAGCAGTTGTTCGTTCTTCTCATCTTAACTCCTTGGAAATTCATGGTCAGGCAAACAAAAGACTCTAACAAAAACTCAATGAAGCTGGAAGTGCCGTTAAGAATGGTGGAAACAGCGTTTTTAGCAAGCACCGCTAGCTTGATTTGGTTTATTAATTTCTACTTTCCTTTAGGACCTGTGTTACGAATATTTTTTCCCGTGCCGATCGCCCTAGTATACCTTCGCTGGGGCAAACGAGCGGCATGGATGGCGGCAGTCACATGTGGATTGCTGCTTGCGGTGCTGATGGGACCAGTCCGCAGTCTATTGTTTGTCATCCCCTTTGCCTTTATGGGCGTACTTTTGGGAGCAACATGGAATCGTCGGGTTCCTTGGATTGTTTCCATCACCTTGGGTGCACTATTGGGGACTATAGGAGTCTTTTTTCGTATATGGTTGATGTCTGTGCTGACTAATGAAGACCTTTGGATTTATGTCATCAACCAAGTGATGGACTTTATAGAGTGGGTTGTTCTCAAACTGGGAATTTTGGTGAATCCCAGTGTATTTTGGATTCAAGTGGGGGCGATCGCCTTAATTATCTTCAACAATTTTATCTACTTATTTACAGTACACTTAGCAGCATGGCTGCTGTTGGATCGCCTTGGTAACCCCATCCCCCGCCCCCCACACTGGGTGCAAGTCATAATGGATTATGAATGATACAACGCTTAACAGGGAACAGGGAACGCTTAACAGGGAACGCTTAACAGGGAACAGGGAACGCTTAACAGGGAACGCTTAACAGGGAACAGGGAACCCCTACACTCCCTGTGTTTCTTCAGAGTACTAATAACTAATGACTAATGACCAATGACTTTATTCGTATTTATACTCAGACTGATCAGGCAGAGGAATGGATAACAAAATATCGCGGTTGTTTACCCGTATTTGCCTGTGTTTTAGGATTTACTGAAACTGGTTTGATTCCTGGAATTTCCGCAGCTGGTCGTACTTGTGAGGATAGGAAATACACCGCTTGTGCAGATGCTGAGTTTTTATATTATGGTGCAAAACATAAACCCAAATATTCTTTACCACCATTAGCGGCTGGGGCGTCTCCCGTGATTATTTCCCGCGCTGTGGTTGAGGCGCTAAATATTCCGGTTTATTTATTTAATGCTGGTTTACCTCAGTCCCCTGCTGTCCCAGCTATTGATTTAGGTGGTTCTTCAGCTAGGTGTTTAAGTCAAGGCGCTGCTATGGAACTTGCAACGGTACACCACTTGTTCAAGCAGGGGTTGCTTTGGGGAGAACGACTGGGTAAAGAAATCCAAAATCGATATTTTATTTTGAGCGAGTGTGTCGTAGGAGGAACGACAACCGCCTTAGCAATTTTAACTGGCTTAGGCATACCAGCAGTCGGAAAGGTAAACAGTTCTCACCCAGTTTGCAATCACGCGCAAAAATGGACAGTGGTGCAGGCTGGGCTGGAGAAGATGAGGAGTCGAGGACAAGCAGAGGAGGAAAGGAGGGAAGGAGGGAAGGAAGGAAGGAAGGATATTTTCCCACACTCCCACACTCCCACACTCCCACACTCCCAGCCTACGGCTCGCTGGTCCCTAAGGGGGCGCTGCGCAAACGCTAACACTCCGCTATCCTCATCCCCTGCTTCCATTGATCCCCTTAATCTAGTTGCTGCAGTGGGCGATCCCATGCAAGTTGTAGTTGCTGGCATGGCGATCGCTCTTAGCCGCAGTTGTGGTGTTTTGCTTGCTGGTGGAACACAAATGCTAGCAGTATATGCACTGATCAGTGCCATTGCTCAAGTTTATGCTTTATCCTGGCGACCAGAAGAAGTTCTTATCGCAACAACCCGTTGGGTAGCACAAGACCTTACGGGGGGCACAATTGAACTAGCGCAGCTAGTTGGCAAGAGCAGCATAACTCCTAACGGAGTGACTCCACCGCTACTAGCGACTGAACTGAGTTTTGCTAATTCCCGTTATCCCCAACTGAGAGCCTACGAGCAGGGTTTTGTCAAAGAAGGTGTCGGCGCTGGGGGCGCTTGTATAGCTGCTCATCTAGTCCAAGGTTGGCAGCAACATCAACTTTTGCAAGCAATTGAATACCAATTAGAGCAATATGAAAAGGAGTCAAAATGCAGAAATCAGAATTAACAATGATCCCATGTCTAGAAGGCAGGGGTCAGAATTCAGAATATAGTCAAGCACAAAACACGCTCTTGTCAAGCTTTAAAAGAATTTTGCATTTGGTTAATATGTTAATCGAACAAGAATGCAATGAAATTAGCTAAAAACTGTGTAGAAATGTTCAACCTGAGTTGCTATGACAGGAGTTCTAATGTTCTTGGTTGGTTAAGAATGAATTCTTTTGAGCAGTAATTGTTCTTCCAAAGCAGCAATGCGATTGTATGCTGCTGTTAATTGCGCTGTCAGCCGTTGGATTTGAATTTCTGGTGTTATACTTTTGTCTCCGCCTTGAAAATTCGTGGTGTCTGGATAAATGCCATCTGTGATCACGTCCTTATGTTCAAGCTCTGAACTGAAACTGCTTTGGCATTTGAACTGATAGCGCCTTGCTTCGCTATTCTCCAGTAAATTATCCTGAGCCTGTTGTGTTTTCACTAAGCAGCCTTCTGATAAAGCTTGAGAAACTTTACTGTCAAGCTGCGAAATCACCTCAGAGAGGGCATCCAGTTTATTACCCAGAGTTAGGACCTGCTTTTGTAATGGCTCCATTTAATACCCTCATCCGCTTACTTTTTCTATAGTATTCAATCTATTGACCATGTTAACTATACTTATGATTTTTTTAACTTTTAATATATTCTGTTGAAATGCAATACTTAAATTTTCAATTATAAATATTTCTATATATTATCTACAAGTCTTAGTCACTTTTTTTATTTACAAAAATTAAATTAGTGATTTTTTTTTGAAAAATGCTTGCGCTTAACGTTTTCTTGGTGCTGAGTGCATAGGAACCTAAACCCTTATGTCGTCCGAAGTTCTCAGTAAATTCCTCCAGATAAATCCTTTGGATTCAGCGACCTGAGTCTATTTTGTCCCATAAATAAATTTTCGACGTAAAACCTTTCCCTCAGCGCTTTTAATTTTAGAGACTGTAAAACAAAAAGTCAGACACTCCATACTCAATACTGACTGCTTATCTGAATAATTACTTAGTAAAATATTACTGATAGCTGACATCGGTATCAAGTTGAAAAAGGAAATTCCAAATCTAATTGTCAAAAAACTCTGACAATTAGTTATGTTGACTAGTATGATCTAAAAATAAATATTGTTTATCTAAAAATAAAAAATATAAATCAAGCGACAGAGATATATAGCAATCCTAAATCATTTATAAACAATTCCTGTTCCCTGCTCCCTGTTAAGAGCCCTCATGAGACAATTTGCAATCTCATTTAGCACTGCTATAGCAGATTGCAAGCTAATGAGGTACGCCTTTTCAATTCAAGAGGCAGATATAGAGCACATTTTACTTCTGACTTAGTGACGAGCGTGACTCAGGAATTGCTGCTGTATCTTTTAATCGTCTAACTTAATTCTTGCTAGACTTAGGTTTGTAAAACTGCTAATCTTAACGCTTTTCCAAGCTAAAAGTCAAAATTAATGGAGCGACGGTCTTTTTTGCTAGGTACAAGTACACTCGCGCTTTCACAACTGCTTGTTGGGTGTGCTAACAACAAACAGGTGCTAAACGTGCAACTGTTGAAAGGTTCTATCCCTGGTCAGGTGGTTAATCAATTCAGCAGCTTGCAGCCAAAAGTGCAATTAAAGTTTACTCCTGTAGAGCAATTACAGGATTTATTTCAACAATTGCAAACTTGGCAGAAAAAAACGAATAGTACTGATGAGGAAGGATGGCGTCGCTTCTTACCATTTGCTAAATCTCAAAAAGTTACTAAAGCTGACTTAGTCACTTTGGGAGATTACTGGATAAGTTATGCAATTGAGAAGAAACTTATACAACCACTGGATGTGACAAAGATAGAACAGTGGTCTGGTTTGCCCAAAAAATGGCAAGAATTGGTAACACGTAACGACAAAGGTTTGGTGGATTCCAAAGGAAACGTTTGGGCTGTTCCTTACCGTTGGGGTAGTACGGTGATGATTTATCGCCGAGATAAGTTCCAAGAATTAGGTTTGACCCCGCCCAGAGATTGGGGTGATTTATGGAATGAGAAACTGCGAGGACGCATTTCTCTTTTAAATCAACCACGGGAAGTGATTGGTCTAGTTTTAAAGAAGTTAGAAAAATCTTACAACACAGAAAACTTAAATACAGTTCCAAATTTAGAAAAGGAATTACAACTATTAAATCAACAGGTGAAATTTTACGATTCTACTAGATACTTGGAACCTCTAATTATTGGTGATACTTGGTTAGCAATTGGCTGGTCAAGCGATGTTGTATCAGTCATTGGGCGCTATCCACACCTAGAGGTGGTAGTTCCTCAGTCAGGAACAGCACTCTCGGCAGATGTATGGGTAACTCCCGTAGACCAAGATAAGCAATCTTTGTTATATCAATGGATAGACTTTTGTTTAAATCCTGGTGTTGCTAAAAAAATCTCTTTACTAACTAAAACAAATTCACCAATTTCTAAAAATATTGCTGAGTCTGATTTTCAAGAACCTTTACGCAGCTTGTTATTTATGAAACCTGAAGTTTTTAATAAAAGTGAATTTTTACTTCCTTTATCCCAGCAAACAATGGCTCAGTATGCATCTTTATTTGCCAAAATGAAGGGGTAATGAGGAAGTGAGAGGGATACGGAAAACTATCGATATAGCCAAACGCGCAAAAGAGAAAGCAACTGCTCGGTGTCAACAGGTTTAGAAATATAATCGGAGGCACCAGCTTCAATACACTTGTCGCGATCGCTTTGCATAGCTTTGGCAGTCAGAGCAATTATCGGCAAGGATTTGAATTGATTATTTTGCCGAATCAGACGAGTGGTTTGGTAACCATCCAATTCTGGCATCATCATATCCATCAAAACCATATCAATGTCTGAATTGTTTTGTAAGACTTCAATGCCATCCTTACCGTTCTCGGCATACAGAACCTGCATTTGATAACGTTCAAGCATACTTGTCAGAGCAAAGATATTACGCACATCATCATCAACAATCAGCACTTTTTTGCCTGCGAGTACAGGATCAGACGATTGCAATTGTTCAAGCATTTGTCGTTTAGGTATTGGCAAGTTTGCCTGTACTCGATGCAAGAATAAAGCGGTTTCGTCCAGCAGACGTTCGGGTGAGCGCACATCTTTGACAATAATCGTTTCTGCAATGCGTCGCAGTTGAGTATCTTCGGCTCTGGTCAGTTCTCTGGCAGTATAGATGATGATGGGCAATGCTTCACCATTTGGTTGCTGCTTAATTTGTTCAATCAGTTCAAACCCACTCATGTCTGGTAGTCCTAAATCCAGCACCATACAGTCATAATGCTGTGAGCGAATCGCCGCTAGTGCTTCTGCTCCCGTTGCAACACCAGTCGTTTCAACATCGCCGTTACCTATCAGTTCCACAATGCTGTACCGCTGAGTGGAGTCATCTTCCACGATTAGCAGATTCTTCACACTGCGATCCACAAAACCCCTCATTTTTGTCAATGCTTGCTGTAACGTTTCATTACTAACTGGCTTTTGTAGATAGGCGATCGCCCCTTGTTGCAAACCGCGCTGTCGCCCCTCCTCAACTGTCATGATATGCACTGGGATATGACGCACAGAAGGATCATGCTTGAGGCGATCCAGCACTGTCCAACCATCCATTTCTGGTAAGCGGATATCCAGGATGATTGCTGAAGGTTGAAATTCCTGTACCAATCTCAAACCGGTACTGCCATTGTGGGCGAGGATGACCTTAAATCCTTTTTGGCGTGCCATATCTAAAAGGATACGCGCAAACATCAGATCATCTTCCACAATTACAAGCAGGCGATCGCCTTGTTGGATGTTACCTCTATCGTCAATTAAGGGACTGGGCAGATCGGGTGTTCGTGTCTGTGCTTCAAAGTTTGGAATGATTGAAGGAGTCAGCGACAAACTCAGAGAAATTTCCCTCTCTCCCTCTCTCCCTCTCTCCTTCTCTTCTTCTCTCCCCCCTCCTATTTGGGGTAAGTAAAGCGTAAACGTGCTTCCTTGACCTAAGTGACTCTCAAGCTTGATTTCGCCACCCAACATTTCAGTGATTTTACGGCTGATTGACAAGCCTAGCCCTGTACCCTCATACTTACGACTCGTACTACCATCTGCTTGTTGAAATGCCTCAAAAATAATCTTTTGCTTTTGTGAGGCAATACCTATGCCTGTATCTTTTACAGCAAAGCCTATAACCATAGGGGCACAATTCAAAGTTTCCTGGTCGGAACTCCACCCCTGCTTTGCCACAAACATCCGTAAGCTGACTTCTCCTCGCTCTGTAAATTTAAAGGCGTTTGCTAACAGATTTTTCAACACTTGTTGTAAGCATTTTACATCGGTTTCAATTGTTGTTGGCAGTTCTGGAGCTAATTCAATGGTGAAAGAAAGTTTTTTGTCAATTGCGACTTGCCTAAATGTACCTTCTATGTTGTCGCGCAATTCGAGCAACAGCATCTGGTTAATGTTAATTGACATAGTTCCAGATTCAATTTTTGCCAAATCTAAAATGTCATTGATTAACGCCAGAAGATCACGACCTGCTGAGTGAATTGTACGGCTATATTCTACTTGTTTTGCACTCAGGTTCCCCTCAACGTTATCTGCTAACAAGTTCGCCAAAATTAATAAGCTATTGAGCGGTGTCCGTAATTCATGGGACATATTCGCCAGAAATTCTGATTTGTATTTTGACGATAGCGCTAGTTGCTCTGCTTTCTCTTCCAATGATTGCCTTGTTTCTTCAAGTTGCTGATTTTTGCGTTCAACTTCCTTTTTTTGCGTTGATAGTAGCTCCGCTTTTTCTTCTAAATTGGCGGTTAACTCCTCCAATTCTTCGTTAGATTGCTGCAACTCTTCCTGCTGCAGCTTCAAAAGTTCTTCTGATGCTTGCAAGGTCTGAGCCTGTTGTTCTAATATCTTATTACTGTGCTTAAGTTCTTCTTGCTGAACTTGTAGCTGTTGTGTCAAAGCTTGGGATTGTTGGAGTAGTTCTTGAGTGCGGATATCGGCTGCAATTATATTCAGTACCACACCTATGGTTTGTGTAACTTGCTCTAGGAAAATCAGATAAATCTCTCCAAAGCGTTGAAAAGAAGCTAACTCAATCACTGCTGTAACCTGATTTTCAAACAACACAGGTAACACAATAATATTTAATGGTTTGGCTTCGCCTAAACCAGAACTGATATGAATGTAGTCACTTGGTACATCTGTAAGTATAATTTTTTGCTTTTCTAGAGCGCATTGTCCCACCAGTCCTTCACCTAAGGAGAATCGGTTCGACAGATGTTTACGCTGTTGATATGCATAGCTACCGATAAGCTTGAGGATTGGCTGTTCATCAACAGAGTCCATGATGTAGAAAACACCATGTTGTGCATTAACTAATGGGGCAAGTTCAGAGAGAATCATACTAGCGACAGTTTCTAAACTTCTCTGACCTTGCAGCATCTGGCTAAGTTTAGCTATGTTAGACTTTAACCAGTTTTGTTCATTATTTATCTTACTTGTCTGGCGTAAATTGGCAACCATCTGGTTAAACGCCTGCGCTAACGTACCAATTTCGTCCTGGCGATTGTCAGCAGTTGTATTTACAGATAAGTCTCCCATTGCCAACTTTTCTGTGACTTTAGAAAGTTCTTGAAGAGGTTTAGAAATATTTCTAGTTAAATAAATACCAATTAAAGTTAAGAGTAAAAAAGCTAGAGGAATACCATAAATTATAGTATTAATTACCTTATCCGTTGCTGCTTTAGTTTGCCGAGAGCGCTGTTCTAATAAATTCCGCTCTTCTCTTTCTATATTTAACAGAATACGACGGATTTCATTGCTAGAATTTTTACTATTTTCCGTCAAGACTTGTTTCCGTATAGCATCTAATTTCTGACTATTGCGCAAATAAACAGAGCTTTGCATTGTCGTTATTTTTTGTTGAATTTCTGGTTCTATTTCGTCTATTCTACGCTGTTGATTTGGGTTATCTTCAGTTAATTTTTTTAGTAATTCTAAACTCTGCTTAACCCCGGATATTGCAGTGTTATAAGGTTGTAAAGAACTTTTATCTCCTGTTATTAGATAATTACGTTGTAATTTTTCAGCATCTTTTAGCTGAAATGTTAAATTATTCAATTGATCAAGTACTTGATAAGTATGGGTTTGCCAGCGAGAGGTTTCAATAAGATTGTTTGTCGCTTGGTATGAAACAACTCCAATAGCGGCAAGCATCGTTAACCCAAATCCAACGCTTGCACCTATTTTTTTACCAATTGTCAGATTATTAAGCATTTCTCATAAAATTAAATGTTAGATGACTGGCACTAAGTAGGTCAAAACAAAAAAACATAAGATACGATTCTTGCGATTGCTTCGCTTCACTGCGTTCCGCTGTCCTCCGGGCACGCTGCGCTAACGCAATGACATTTCACGTTTAATTAGGTTGAGCTACTTATTTTTGATTAACTGTTTGCTTAGTATTGTCTAATTGTAATACCAATTCTTTGTAAAAATGCGTTTCATAATTATCCACTCCTTCCCTTGTGTCCCCTAGTTAAGGAGGAACTACAATGGAGTTAAATTAAGCTCAATTTTATAGAAAAATGGTATTAATATTTATGAAATTTATCTGTGCCAGCCGTTCCATCAAATATTTTTTATAAATTATAATTATGTTTCTTCATAAAAATAGCTTATAAATGATGACTGGAAGCAACTTGATTCTTTTACAAGAAATAACAGAATTTCTAGACCAATTCTTTGCTGTTGAGCGATACTCTCAAGAGGAAAGAGGAGGTGTATATTTGCCTTCAACACGTCCTATTAAACGTTTCGGCTTGGTACTAGAACCTGGGGCGCAATTACAGGAATGGGCAAGCACTCAAGATATAGATGCACTGTTCTTACATCGTCCTTGGAAACTTGAACCAGGACAACTAGCACCAGATATTGGTGTTATATTTTATCATTTACCATTTGATGAGCGCTTAACTTTTTCTTTCAATTCTAGGTTGGCTCAAGTCTTGGGAATGTGTGGTTTAGAAGTGTTGGGAAACAAAGACGGCAGAGCAATCGGTATGATAGGAGATATTCCGACTCAAAGCTTTGCCCGTTTGTCTGATATTGTCAATCAAATATTTGGTGAATACGAGCAGGTACGTGCAGCCCAAACCACTGAAGTCACACGAGTTGCTGTTGTTGGTGCAATGACTGACTCGCTTGTGCGTGAAGCAGCAACTCGTGGTGCGAATGTTTACATAACCGGACAGTTGCGACAGCCTGCTGAACAAGCATTGCTAGAAACAAAAATTAGTGCGATCGCCGTTGGTCATCGTCGAGGTGAAGTATGGGGTTTACGATCGCTTGCTGGAGTCCTATCTGAACGGTGGTCTGACTTAGAGGTAGTTGTGCTTCACCATTCATGAAATGATTGGGCTTAGTTCCCTCCTTTTTAAGGAGGGCTAGGGAGGATCAACCCTAAACAGCAAGCGTATTGACTTATAGAACTTTTCCAGAATCTCTAGTCTGCAATTTGGTCATTAGACTTCGTGGCAGTTGTAGGGAACAGGCATCGCAGGGAACAGGGAATTCTGAACGCTTAACTCTTAACAAAATCTCGTAAAATCTGACTTTTGCAAGAGGTCTATTTTACAAAAAGTAGGAGAGTAACATAATTTTTTTTCAAAAAATATAATATTTAAAAGTATCAACTACCTAAAGTAAGCTCACGAGTCGTGTATCAGGGTAAGCGCATCTTGTGAAGAAAGCTTTAGTACATTTCATTAATATTTGGTTCTTGACAAGATTTAGGCAAGCGCTTTCACACTTATAAAATCAATAAAACGAGAAGTTTTGATTTTTAAAGCAAATAAAAACATCATGTCCTCAGCACTAGTTAAGCCATTAGATGGTGAATCAGCCATTCCAAGTGACGCAGTGAGTGTGCAGCACCAAGTCGTAGTCGTCGGGGGTGGAGCCGCAGGCATCACAGTTGCCGCCCAACTGCTGAAAAAAAATAAACAGCTTGATGTTGCCATTATTGAACCAACAGACAAGCACTATTACCAACCAGCTTGGACTCTAGTTGGCGGTGGTGTTTACAAAGCTCTTGATACTGTAAGGGATGAAAAAGACTATATTCCTGATAGTGCTACTTGGATCAAAGATTATGTAGCTAAGTTAGATCCAGACAACAATACAGTTATTACTCAGGAAGGAAAGCGTATTTGTTATGAATATCTAGTATTAGCTCCAGGTATTCAAATTGATTGGCATTTAATTAAAGGGCTAAAAGAAACAATTGGGCAAGATGGCGTTTGTAGTAATTATGCTTATGAATACGCCCCTTACACTTGGGAACTCATCAAGAATTTCAAAGATGGTAATGCTATATTCACTTACCCTAATACTCCGGTGAAATGTGGAGGAGCACCACAGAAAATTATGTATTTGGCTGATGATGCCTTCAGGAAACAAGGGATACGCCCTCAGTCAAAAATCATGTTTTGCACAGCTATGGGAGTAATTTTCGGCGTTAAAGAATTTGCGCAAACACTGCTTTCTGTAGTTGAGCGTAAACAGATAGACGTAAGATACAAACACAATCTCAAAGAAATTAAAGCAGATACCAAAACAGCAATTTTTGATGTTTTAACAGATTCAGGTGTCGAAGAAGTAGCTATCCAATATGACTTACTCCATGTCACACCACCTATGAGCGCACCAGATTTTATAAAACAGAGTAAATTAGCTGTACCAGATGGAGCAAGTCAAGGCTGGGTTAATGTAAACAAATATACGCTACAGCACAATGTTTACCCCAACGTTTTTAGCTTGGGTGATGCGGCGAGTCTCCCAACATCGAAAACAGCGGCTGCTGTGAGAAAACAAGCGCCAGTTCTTGTTCATAACTTACTGGCTTTAATCAACTCAAAAAACCTCACTCAAAAATACAACGGCTATAGTTCCTGTCCAATAACTACAGGATATGGCAAGGTAGTACTTGCTGAATTTGGTTATGACAACAAGCTTTTCCCCACATTCCCAATTGATCCAACTAGAGAACGGTACAGTATGTGGCTGCTAAAAAAATATGGCTTTCCCTATCTCTACTGGAATATAATGTTGAAAGGTTACCCGTTATAAGAGAAGCTCTTAGGAATTCACTCTGGAACTTTTGAAATAATTTGTCTTATTGAATAGCTGAATTGTTAAGTGTGTGACTGATACTATTGTTCAAGTAAATTAGGGACTTTAAATTAGAACTATCCGGAATCTGAAAAAAAAAGAAGCAATTAAACTCAGCCTTGCTGAGTTTAATCAAAAAAACAAGATCTATGCCAGGTTGGCTCACAGATTTTTTTTAATCCAGTGTTGTATTCTATCCAGCCCAATTTCTAGATCCTTCCCCCACTCTTTTGGTATTGATTCGGTTTCGCGTATGCTTGGAATTGCTCCGACAAGGTAGGTAGATTCTTGATTAGCTCGATGTTTATGTTTGGAATTTAGAGCATTTTTGAGATATCCCAGATGAGTAGGTATCTCTTTTTTCATTTGTCCTCCCGTTGGTTCGGGTAGTTTGGGAAGAACTTCGTTAAAGTGTTTCTCAACATTTTTTATTGTGGCATCCACTTCGTCTGTTTCTAAGTTTTCATGGAGTAAATCACCCTCTAGAATCTCCTCCTTCCCAGATTTATCTAATTTTACTGACACTTTTTTAAAAAAAAGACCTTGCGTCTCACCAGTCACCTTGCCATGTTGATCTTTGTATGATCCGCTCTTCACAAATACGCGATCGCCAGGTTTAAATGTATCACTCATAATCAGTAGCACACTTAAGTTCAATTACTATCTGCTACATTTTCATCTAGTGTTATTCCGGTTTCAACTCATAAAGATTTATTTCACTCTGCATGAAAAGTCGCCCTTGTCTTGCTGTAGAAATCTAGCAAGACAAGGGATTTTGAGCAAGCAGGTTGACTCACCGACTTGGATTCACTCCCATTGGACCACGAGTCACACCAAGCTGATTTTGTAACTTTAACTCCCGCCACAGTTGAGAGCCAGTCATTTCACCTTGCAGCAGTTGTTGATAACGATGTATCGTTTGCGTCACTTTTTCATGAGTCTCATTGACAAATTCAATCCGAAAATTGCGTACACCAAGCTCTATCAGGTGTTGTACGTATTCGGCTCCGGTTTGAGCAGTGCCATTAAAGACAGTATTTCGACAACCTGCATCAGCTTGGAGAATGTGTTCTGTCCCCACCCTGTCCCGCAATTTCACTTCATGCTTCTCACAGGGGCGTCCGCAGTTGGTATAGTCAGTTCCTTGAGATAGAAACGCACAAAAGACACAATGCTCCATATGAAACATGGGCATATGTTGATGAATTGTCACCTCAAACCACTGGGGTGGACAACTTGTCAGCAAGTCTTCCAACTGAGTAATGTTCAAATCGTAAGATGCACTTACCCGTTCTAAACCAAGTTGATTCTTAAAATAATCTGCTGTTAAGGGATTAGCAACGTTGAGAGAAAAATCCCCTATGCAACGCTCATTGGCAAAAAACTGGAGATGGTCATAGTTGCGTATCAGATAGCCATCTGCCTCGCAGGAACGCACCTGTTGCAAAATCCAATTTTCCCCAGGTTTGGTAATTCTCGGAGGTGCAACCCAGATGGAGTGCTGAGTATTTCCTTTGTTTGCTTGGCGTACGATCTGCACTGCTTCCCGATAAGCGCGGGGATCTTCAAATTCACAGTAGAGTGTTTCGATTCCCGCTTCTAGTGCAGCTTGTAGTTGCTTGAAGTTTCGCACTAGTACAATCAGGGAGTGGGATGAAGGAGGGAGGGAGGGAAGGAGGGAGGGGGAAGCAAGTAAGTCTGAGAGGGAGGCTTCAGGACCGAGTTGCCAACGTTTGGGTTGGGAACGCAACTCTTCCAATTGCGCCACAATCTCTCGTCGTAAACGGTTCAACTCACTCACGGGTACCATGACTGCACCATTGAGGTAATTTGTCAAACTTCCTAGATAAAAGGGAGTATTGCCCAGACGACCAAATTGTTCGTGTAAACGTTCTGGGGTGAGGGGTTTGGTGTGAGCTTCCTCAAGGGGGATTGTAGATTCTACCTGGACAATGTGACCTAGTTCGTCGCGGGCGATCGCAGTTACTGACTGACCAACTTCTCCATACATCTCTATGTGAATCGGACGCTGAAACTGCGGATTTTCTCCAGCAAAACTCTGACGTAGTTGCTTATCAAGTTCTGGATCGCTGGTTTTCCAAATCTTGTCTCCTACGTGTATTCGTCGCAAGTTGAGATCACGGCGACTAAAAGTTAGCGCTGTTTCTTTTCCCTTCTGTTCCACCGCATAAACTCGACCCCCTTGTTCCTGCGCTTCTGGGTGACCGCAGTCAAAAACAACACCATCACCTGGTTTGACTGGGGCTTGTAAGCGTACTATTACTTTTTCGTTACTGATACGGATGACTTCGCCCAAGTAAACCCCGCGCTTTTTGCCAAAGTGAGCATGAACGAGTTCTTGATTGTTAACACCGCCAAACCAACCCGTATACTGTCCGCGAGAAAACGCCATCTCTAGGTTGTAGTGTTCTTGAAAAGATGTGGAGAATTTCTCCTTGTCTCCTCCATCCAACTGAGACATTACCCGATCCAAAGCTTCACGATAAACGCGGGTCACATTAGCGACATACTCAGGAGTTTTCAAGCGACCTTCAATCTTGAGACAACTCACCCCCGCTTTCACCAATTCTGGCAGTACTTCTAAGCCAGCCAAGTCTTGAGGACTGAGTAAATATTTGCGATTTCCTAAATTTACACTTTTGCCATCTGAGATTAACTCGTAGGGCATTCGGCAAGCTTGGGCACATTCGCCACGGTTGGCAGAACGTCCCCCTAAGGCTTCACTCGTCAAGCATTGACCAGAATATGCTACACACAGGGCACCATGAACAAAAACTTCCAGAGGAAGTGAGGTTTGTTCTGGAAGCTGGCGCTGGATTTTCTCAATTTCCTTCAAAGAGCATTCACGAGCAAGTACTACCAACTGACACCCCAAGGATTTGGCAAATTCCACTCCTGCTGCACTGGTGATAGTCATTTGCGTGGAAGCATGGATGGGAAAATCTGGAGAAAGGTGACGAATAAGACGACAAATTCCAATATCTTGGACAATGACTGCATCCACGCCAGCAGTGATAATCGTACGAAGATATTGCTCTGCTTCTCTAAGTTCTTGGGGAAAAATCAGTGTATTCAGGGTGACATAGCCCTTGACACCCCGACGGTGCAGAAATTCCATCAACTTGGGCAAATCTGCCTCCGTGAAGTTTTGCGCCCGCATTCGCGCATTAAACCGATCCAACCCAAAATAAATAGCATCTGCCCCATTTTCCACAGCAGCTTTAGCACAGTCCCAGTAACCTGCGGGGGCGAGTAGTTCAGGGCGATTAAAGGTAGGCAAAGTCATTTCAGGAGTTGGTTTGCGATCGGCTTTCATCAAATTCGCGATGGATTACAGAGCACCATTGCGATTCTATCGTATGAATTATTTATGCCGTTTTACTTACTCACAGTAAAAAAAGTAGATAATTATCTATTAAGTAAGTCAGGGAGAAAAATTACAAGTATGTAACAAAGGGTTAAGCAGAAAAATTAGAGTCAAATCTGACACGTTGTATACTGTAGTTTCCCTTTTCTCCTCTTCTTTGAATGCCATCAATG
>JAHHGV010000014.1 GCA_019359695.1 Brasilonema angustatum HA4187-MV1 | reverse complement strand
CTGTCACGATTATATCCACATGAGCAAGGAGAAATCCTAGAACATCGGGAGCCGAGTGCGGCGAAAGTCGCACGCTCGGATCTAACACAGAGGTGCGCGGGATAATACCCGCCATCGACTCTACCACGCTAATTCCCAGACAATCGACTTGTATTGCACTCACAAGAACAACAAAACTATTTGTTCTGACTGCGGATGAGTCCTGTAAACCCAGCAATCCACAAAGACGTGAACACCCACCCAAGAAGAATGTGCAGCCAGAAATACCAGTGCAATATAATGTCTGAACGGGTTTTAAAGGGGAAGGGCAAAATTTTGTCACTTCGTTTTTTGCTATTTGGCAACCAATGACTCTCTTGATGAAAATCAACAACTGGCAGAAAGACATCAACAGAATAAAGCAATGGATTGAAAACAGGATAATTTTCTGAAACCTGAGAGTTAGGCTTTGATTCGTCGAATGGTGCAAAATTAGAAACGGGTGAAATTAGCCCCGCTTCGTAACCACGCCAGAACAAGAGTGTGCCTAAAAACACAACTGCCAATGAATACCACAAAGCACGTTCCGGTCGATAGCCATAAGCAATAGTTTTTCCTAGGAAACGATTCCAGAACAGTTTCCATCCCTTCAAGTCACCATAATCTAATCGGTCATGCTGTTTACCAATTAAAATCTTTATGGCAGCATCTTCATCACCATTATTTCGCAACACTCCAGCTAAGTGCTCATAAGGCTGCAGTGCAAATTCTTCTTTGGGTTGAAGCCGTAGCCACTTTAGCCGCTGTTTGCTATCAGGTGGAGATGAGTCGCTGATTGTATTGTAAGTAAACCCATTGAGATGTAAGCTATCTTCACCAGGCCAGCTATTTTCCTCATCAGCCAGCGTATTGACTCTGGCAAAACTAAGATCCAATGTCATTTTATCAGGATTATTTATTTCTTTAAGATAAAGGGTGTCATCGATTCTCGTACTCACTAGGCTGACTCGCCCTCGAGCTGTAAAGCTATTGGTAAAGTACACATCCCCTTCAATATTTGCTCCATTAATCAACAGAGCATACCTCTGTTCCTTCAAAATTTTATATGCTAAAAACTTCAAATTTCTAGACTTCCGGGAACTTACTTTTTGTGAGGATTCTAGAATTTTAACAGCAGAATTCAACAGCCATCTAAGGATACTAGGAACCAAAGAACCATAGTTGAAGAAACGACCGCCACTGCAGTTCAAATCACCGCCAATGCAGGCTCCGGACAGTTGCACTGCGCCTTTCGCCTCAAAGCGATCACTGAGGAAGACAGAACTGGTGATATTTGCGCTATCGGCAATTAAGGCATCTCCTCCCTCGTTGAAGAAATGACCGCCGCTGCAGTTGAGTTGACTGCCAATGGAGGCTCCGAGCAGTCGCACTGCGCCTTTCGCCTCAAAGCCATCGCTCAGAAAGACAGCACTCGTAATATTTGCGCCATCGGCAGACAGAGCATTTCCTCCGTCGTTGAAGAAATGACCTCCACTGCAGTTGAGTTGACTGCCAATGGAGGCTCCGAGCAGTCGCACTGCGCCTTTCGCCTCAAAGCCATCGCTCAGGAGGACAGAACCCGTGATCTTTGCGGCATCGGCAACCAAGGCATATCCTCCCTCGTTGAAGAAATGACCTCCACTACAGTCGAGTTGAACGCCAATGGAAGCTCCAGGCAGTCGCACTGCGCCTTTCGCTTCAAAGCCATCCCTCAGGAAGACAGCACTCGTAATATTTGCGCCATCGGCATCCAGAGCATTTCCTCCCTCGTTGAAGAAATGACCTCCTGTGCAGTAGAGGTAACCGCCAATGGAGGCTCCGGGCAGTCGCACTGCGCCTTTCGCCTCAAAGCCATAGCACAGGAAGACATGACCCGTGATATTTGCGCCATCGGCATCCAGAGCATTTCCTCCCTCGTTGAAGAAATGACCGCCGTGGCAGTCGAGTTGACCGCCAATAGAAGTTTCCATCAGTTGCACTACGCCTTTCGCCTCAAAGCCATCGCTCAGGGAGACAGGACCGGTGATATTTGCGCTATGGGCAATTAAGGCATTTCCTCCCTCATTGAAGAAATGACCTCCGACGCAGTCAAGTTCACCGCCAATGCGAACTCCCAGGAGTCGCACTTCCCCTTTCGCCTCAAAGCCATTTCTCAGGTAGACAGAACCCTCAACTTGCATCCAAGTAGCATCGATAGAGATAACATGGGTTCCTTCTAGGCTCAAAAAGCGTAATTTGGCTTCCTCAAGAGAAATGGAGTTTGACAAAGCACATTTAATAAACTTGAGGGGCATCTCTATCGTCGCAAAACTTAGATCCAGTTCTCCCTCAATTTTTGCGCCGATAATATGTATACCCCGGTAGCTCAACAGTTCTCGCGCTTTTGTATTCGTACAGAGCCAGATAATTCGCTCAGCAGACAAGGTGCGCTCATGATTCCACTGATCAGATTTGGCAGGATCGTTGAGTTCATCAGCGTCGCTGCTAAAGTCAGCCGCTTTACCTTCAACCACAGCACGAAATAATTTCTCCTCCGCTTCGGTAAGCGTATCGAACTCTTCTTGCGCTGATGTCAACAACTGATCTGCACTGTCTCCCATCGTGACGCCGCCTATTTTTCGGGTGAATCAAAGCTTACGCGCTGATAACGCGATTTCAATTATACAGCTATTATCTATCACCAAAGATAATTGTTATTGGTTCTAGCTGTAAGAACAAATCTTGCTGACACCGCAACAACAACATTACCTGGGGCGTGTTTTGTGTTTGCGAGAAGGCGATCGCTTCAGAAAATAGACCTCTTGCAAAAGTCCAAAACTTGGGGATGTCATTCTGTAGACGCTTTGCGGCTTCCCGCAGGGTACGAAACGTAGTGCAGTGAAGAATCTCGCGAGATGTTTCGCTCCGCTCAACATGACATTTTAAGTATTTATGCAAGAGGTGTAATAAGTCGGGTAGTTAAGTTGGTTGCATTGGTTTTTTAGACTCCTTCAGAGGTTTTGAAATGATTTGTTTGACTCTAGCCGCTTGTTTTTTTCGTAAATCTTCAACAATTGCGTGTAAGTCGTAGTTAAAAGACTTATAGGATGTTTGAGAAGTCTTATTTCATACTTCACTTGGCGACTGGAAGTCGCGGCTATACAGACAAAACCCACCTTCGTGGGTTAAAAACCTTTAATTTTCCATTAGTCCACGTAGGTGGACTTTGCTTGTGTAGTAGCGAATTCTATTCGCCCAATACTTTTCAAACATCCTCTTAGCGTGTTCTTCTCTATATTTATAAATTTCTTCTAAAATTTCATCTTTCCACATATTCCCAATATTTTTAAATTGTCCCTCTCAAAAGAGATTTTTGCACGCATTAATTAGATTTCGCTACTTATTGACACACAAGAAAACATTCCATTACGAGGATTACCTTGTGAAAAAATCAGTTTTCTTTCCCTTAAATTCATCACAACCGTTGATACTGTTCCATAGGTGAGTCCATCAAAAATATTTCTCTCTGACTGGCGACATATCGGTAAGTTTCCTTCCTGATCAAGAAGAATGTTTAACATATCAGCTTCATGTCGTCCCCATTGAGTGGACGTAAGAAACTTTGCTCGAACAATTCGCGCTGCTGAACTTTCAGTTTCTTCGGGTAAGTCAATCTTTTCTGTTTTTGAAGTGATAAATCCATTGGTGTGAACAACAACATTATTCACTTCAACTTCGTTTTCATTGAGAGTAAATAATTGGTTCCCAGCAAGTTCGAGATTGACATACCTACCTGAATCATCAGCGATCAGAATGTTACTCATCGTTGCTCGCTCAGCAGCAGTGATTGCATGATACGCTTGACTGAGTGAGGTAGAATCTAAAACTTTTCGCAAAAGTATATGTACAGGAATTCCTCCTGTACTTGCTCGACATTTAAGAATGTTGAGACAAACCCCAATACCTGCAGCATTTAAGCCGATTTTGACAAAACCTGGCTCTCCTAAAGCAACAAAGCGGAAACCATCCTGTCGTGTCACGTCAAAAATGACAGCTAAGTTTTCAAATTCTTCTACCCAATCCCAATTTTGCCCGAGAATACGACTTTGTTTGAAGTAAAGAGACGTACATTCATTAGGTGTACTAGAGCGAAGTATTTCGGTTCGGGACATCAGCATGACGACTTCCCAAAGCGATCGCCCTGCGTGAGATGCGATCGCCTCTAGTTCGACAGCATACTCCTGTGAAAATTCTTGAATCCGCTCAAAAAACGCTAACGAAGTCGCCTTGAGCGAAGCATCAGTCCATTGGGCAAAAAGTTTTGCTCTGTAAAGTTCAAAAGCTTTTTCAATGCGATCGCACAGCTTAGTTCCATGTTCTGCTCCGATCTGTTCTGGAGAACCTGTTAAACGAACTAAGGGTAATTTTGCTGTTGGATGTTCTTCAATAAGATTTGGGGGAACAATCTTTAAGCCTTGAGCCGTAAGTAATTCAACAATTGAATCTTGACTTATCTCAGGGTGAAGTGACACAACAGTCGTCTCCCACTACATTAGTTTGTATAACAGGACAGAGCTATCAGTTATCAGTTATCAGTTACCAGTTATCAGTTATCAGTTATCAGTTATCAGGTAGGAAACGGACAAAGTCCACCCCTTGTTCCCTGTTCCCTGTTTACTGTTCACTGTTCACTGTTCACTGTTTTAAGTACCATCGAAGCTCGCCATCTTAATATCAGTGTTGTCCCGGCTGTTAATAATATACCAAGCAACAGACCTTTTAGGCTGAGACTTTTACCGCCGTCAGTTACCAAAATACTTTCCAGTATCACAGAAGGTAATAATATCCCACTCGGAAGCAACAACCTATTAAAAGTTAACTTTCTTTTCGCTAAAGTCGTTAAGAGCGCTAAGCAAAGCCCTAGAGGGATAAAAGTTAGTGCATAGTAAAATAATTTCTGCTCTTTCGGAAACCATTCCAAGAGATTCAAAGAATAAGAATTTGATTTATCTATATAAACTTGAACAGTCGCTCCAGAATAGGTGATGACTATATGATGGGGATTAGTATCTGCAAAAACATTAGGAATAGTTAATTTTGTATCAGCCCCGTTTGCTCCAGTCATTGGTGTTCGTATTCGCAAGTCTAAGTCAGTTCCCTGCTGTCCTAGTGTAAAATTGCGATGAAGAGAATCACCGGAAAGTGAGATGATGCGTGCAGGTCCAACCTGAGCGGTATCAGCAGTAGCAACGGTAGTAATTATTGTAAATTGAGAAGTTTCACGTATGCTTTTACTCAAGAAACTTACAGGTTCTGTTGTTTTCAACCAATGGTTGGAACTTAAAACAACACCTTTTTCATCTTTGATATCTGGTGACTGACCTTGGGATAATAGTTCGGGGAGTTGACCAGTACGATCCTGATAAGTTCCTGTTCCACTCAATGAATAAGAAGCTAGCAAAGACTTACCAAAAATTTCACTGTAATTCTTCTGACTAAAAAGTTCTGATACTTCATGCTTAGAAATGGCTTTATCAGCAATATAAACATCTGAAACCTGGCCCTGCCAAGGTCTATCACCTGTTCTCTCATTGCCAATCAAGAGTGGATAGTTCAAAGACCAATTACTCAGATTAGTTGTATTCTGCCAGAGAACAGAAATAAGAAATGATACAAGTATATATCCAATAAAGAATACAGTAAGTTTTTTAATAGAATTGTTCTTTCTACTATTTTCTAAACGTATTAAGGTGTAGAGAAAGCTTTCCGAATTCCACAGACAAAAGCAGATTAGACCCACTAATCCACCTATAGTATTGTTAAAAATATCAGCAGGAGTCGGTGTTCTAGAAGGGAGAAACACTTGCAGTGCTTCAACTGTTAATGATAAGCCAGCACTCAGAAGTATCACTATTATAAATTGATTGATTGGCTTCATCTTTCTTCTCTGTAACAGACTAGCCAAACCGAAACCGAAAGGCGCAAATAGTAAAATATTGTTTACCTGGTCTTTAAAAAAACTGGTGTTATCAAAACTGGCAACAAGGGCTGGTAGCGAAAAACTTTTTGGAAAATGAAAATTAAACGGGTAAAGTGTAGCTATTAACACTATGATAACGCTCAAAATTATCAGAATTACATCTCCTGGAATACCCACTTTATTAGAAATGAGGCTAACAATTTTGCGTCTCTTCATAATACTCCACGTTCTTTGTTTTTTTAGGAATGGATAATTTAACTGCTGATGACTGGTAGACGCTTAAATAAGAGTCAAAAACATGTTTGTTAATAAACACTTTTATTCATGTTATTTATTTGTAAAAATTGGTGTGTAAATAAATGTAATTTTTTTATAAAAACGTCATAAAGATAGATATTTGTAAAATGCATATAGGAATCCGGTTTTATTTGGTGAGACCAGTGCTGCAAGAGGGTTTCCCTCCGTAGGCATCTGGCGAACCCGAAGGGTGAATTGACTCGTAGAGGTAGGGAACGCTTAACTGGGAACAGAAAGTGTACTTAGCTTCGTCAAAAATCAAAGATGAGTCTTATAGTAACTACATTAGGAGATCAGGTTTTTCCAGATTTCAAAGCATCTCGTACAAATTATTTATACTGATCAATTTGTATACTTTAAAAAATTAGGTAAAGGCTATTTAATTCACTTACCTAATATCTGTGAAGGCAACTTGACAAAGAAATTAGTTATACCCTAAGTTGTAGGTATTTCGCAAAATGAAGCGAGAGCGAAAAAAATTCCCGGGAGTTTGATAAATGCTTAGAACCTTGAATATGAAATCAATGCCTATACGCTTACCGATTGTTATTGGTGCAGGATTACTAATGTCTCTAAGTTTGCACACACCAGTAATATCGAAATCCCCTATAGTCGTAGCACAATCATCAGCCAAAAGTCAAAATGATTCACAGCAATTAAAAACTAATCAGCGTTTGTGGAATCAGAAAAATATTTCCAACTATCGGTATACACTTAGCCGAAGTTGCTTCTGCACAGCTGAAGCAAGAGGACCAGTCATCATTGAAGTGCGTAACGGCAGAACAACTTCTGTGACTTCTGTCGCCACTGGTCAACCAGTTAATCCAGAACTATTCCAAAAATACGATACTGTTCCTAGGCTTTTTAATTTAATTAAGGATGCGATCAACAGGAATGCATACAACTTGGATGTAAAGTATAATCCAACACTAGGCTACCCAACTCAAATTAACATTGATTACAAGAGTCAAGTAGCTGATGAAGAAGAATATCTGACAATTGAGAATCTACAACAGACTTACTAATAGACTCGGTTCCAGGTTCTAGAGGTGTGCGACATTTAGATGCGTTTGCCCTGATGGAATAGCCGCTATAAACGCTGCTTTTGCGGCGATTTGTAGCGGCACTGGCATGGGCGAATTCAGTTCTTGAGGAATGCCAGCAAATCGGCGTTAAATTGCTCCCGATGCGTGCTGTACAATCCGTGGCTTGCGCCCGGATAGACCTTCAGAGTCGAATTTTTGACAATCTGCGAGGAGAGACGACCTGAATTATCAATCGGCACGATTTGGTCGTCGTCACCGTGAATGATCAGCGTCGGCACGTCGATTTTCTTGAGATCCTCGGTGAAGTCGGTTTCCGAAAACGCCTTGATGCAGTCGAGTGCGCCCTTGAGACCAACTTGCATACTCTGGAGCCAGAACTGCTCCCGCAGACCTTGTGAGACCTTGGCACCTGGTCTGTTAGCACCGTAGAATGGCTCGCTCAAGTCCTTGTAAAACTGGGAACGGTCGTTGGCGACGCCCGCGCGGATATCGTCAAAAACTTCAATCGGCAGTCCGCCGGGATTAGCTTCGGTTTTCAGCATCAGCGGTGGCACAGCGCCCACCAGCACAGTTTTGGCGACGCGATTTGTGCCGTGGCGACCGATATAACGGGTGACTTCGCCGCCGCCCGTCGAGTGACCGACTAGAACCACGTCTTTTAAGTCCAGGGTCTCAATCAGCGTCGCCAGGTCGTCCGCGTAGGTATCCATGTCATTGCCGTTCCAGGGTTGGTTTGAGCGTCCATGTCCGCGACGATCATGAGCGATCGCCCGATAGCCGTTGGAAGCCAGAAAAACCAATTGCTCATCCCAGGCATCAGCATTGAGCGGCCAACCATGACTGAAGACGACGCTTTGTCCTGTGCCCCAGTCTTTGTAAAAGATCTGCGTGCCGTCTTTCGTGGCGATCGTACTCATCTTTTTATCTCCTTTTCATGAGTAAGGATGTCATATTTTCACGAAATACTTGGTACAAATGATTGGTCTTTAATTTTTTTCCCCTGCACCGGGTGCACCAGGTGCAGCCTACTTGTATCAACTATAAAGTGAAACGGTATGACCCGCCCATAACCGCCTTTGCAATCTCAGCCTCAAAGCCTCGTGAGGCATCTGTAATTAAGCCACGTTTTCTGAGTGATACTGTTCGTTCGTAAACGGATCATACATGTCAGCAGTGTCCAGTAGGGGTAATGCCAAGATCCAGTCCCTACTGAATGGTGGCGATCGCCTCTTGATCATCCCGTTCACCATAAAAGTCGGACATCCCCATACAGCCCAGCCCCAGTTCTGAAACCACAAATCCTTGATTGCCGAGTTTGCGGGTTTCCATTAACACTTTCCTCACTATTGAACCGATTAGAAATTTTGCAAAGAGTTCACAAAAAATCTGGTCATCGGTAATGCGGTTTTACCGATACCATTCATTGAACCAGTAGTCATAGTGATTATAACTATTCCAAAAATAAGCTGGGTTGAAAAACCAAACCCAGCTAATATAAATAAATTAAATACTCAAGTTGATAGCTAATAACTACCTAACAAACTGGGGCATAATTTCAGCAGCGGTGAATAATCCGTAAATACCCCGCTGGTGCAATCCAATACCAGCTTTTAAATAACCAAACGCTGGTCCACAAACGTTGGCTGCCATGCTGGTTTCATCTCCTAAAGTGAAGGTATGGGTGGAAATTTTACCTTCAAAGGTGCGACCAGTGATTTTAACGTTGGTGCTAATGGGCTTTTTGGGATTGCGGGTATCAACTATGCCACCAACGGTGACGCGATCGCGCCCCACAATTCCTGCTAACTCTAGCATCACATCATCGGCGTGTTCCATGTTTTCTAAAGTCAGTACGCCATTGGTTTTATCTAGAAGTGCTTCTACTTCCTCATCCGTCATCACCCTAGCAGTTTCCACAGTGTAACCCGGCATATGGGCAATATCTTCGCGGATGGTGGCGCGGTAAGCCTCCCAATTTGCTATTCCTACCCCAAAGGTAATTTCTACTTGATGGATTTCGGCGTAGCTTTGGGCAGCCAAAGCTGCTGCAGCTGTTAACAGTCCTGGTGTTGCGCCACATCCTGTCATGTAGGTAATTCCTGCGGCTTTTAGTTCTTCTTTCATCGCCAGCAGTTGTTCCACAGCACTGGTGCGTTTAATGGCATCCACCAGTACCCCGCGCCATCCAGATTTGATAAACTGGCGAGCGACAGAGGCAATGAAATCATTGGGGAGATTGGGTAACGCCAGAAAATACCCGTCTACAGGATAAGATTTTTCTATTAAATCCTCAACACTTTGATTTGTTAAAGTTCCAATGGGTTCTAGATAACCCACCGAACCTTGAGATTGATAAGTTGCAATGCATTTTTGAGCATTTAAACCATCAGCGGCGTAGGCATAGCCTTGTTTGTCTGCTGCCGCTACTAAAAGCATTTCACGTTTTGGGGCGAGTACCTTGGCAGCTGCTTGCCCCAGTCCGCCAAACCCCAGTACTCCTACGCGCATCGCTTTCGGGAGATGAGTAGAACCTGTCACTTGCTCTGCATTCATGGTGAAATTTTTAGAATTAGATAACAGCTTATCCTACCGTTTAACCGATAGCAGTCCTGGTTTGGCTAGTTTTGTACCTGAGAATTGGATGATTCCGAGAATAATGAAAAAAATATTCAACAAATCTCACTGTTTTTACACCTTTTTCTCTGAATAATGCTGGTTTTTAGCCGTTTCCCCACTGAAATGAAAAGTTGAATTTTTAGCTTGACTAAATTGATATGGTTAAGGGAAACTTACAAATAACAGGTGTAACAACTAATAAGAGTAATAAGTTTTGTTAAGTTTCTGAGATATATATTTTGAGAGATGGAACATTAGTTAACAAATGGCAAATTTGTAGCTAAGGAAAAATGCTGTTTCAGAGGGCTGCATTTGTAGTCAGTTGCTACAGCAGTACTGTCCAAGCCTAGTATTTTGGTTGGCAAAGAGCATGGAGACATTAGAGTTCGTAATTTATCCAGACGGTAGGGTACAAGAAAAAGTAACTGGCATCATAGGTGCTTCCTGCGCTGAAGTTACAGCAGCTATAGAGGCACAGCTAGGACAGGTACTAACTCACGAGCCAAGCTCAGAATATTTTGCGACCATTGTGCAGCAATCCAGTGTGGTGAATACGCAAACCACGTTTAGCGATTGGTAAGTTTTCATTCATTGTTTAGTTCATTCATTTACAACCGCCATGTCACACTTTAGCCAGATTAAGACCCAAATCCGTAACGTTGATTCCTTGAAGGATGCACTGAGCGATTTAGGTGTAGATTGGAAGCACGGTCCACGTGAGGTACGTGGTTATCGCGGTCAAACTCATAATGCCGAAGTTACCATTGAACAGGAAAATGGTTACGATATCGGCTTTAAATGGAATGGCAAAGAATACGAACTGGTTGCTGACTTACAATATTGGCAACAAAATTTATCAGTAGAAGGTTTCTTACGGCAAGTAACACAGCGATACGCGTATCATACAGTCGTCAAAGAAACTGCCCGTGTTGGATTTCAAGTTGCTGAACAACAAAAAAATGAAGATGGTTCCATTCGCTTACTTGTACAGCGCTGGAGTGCGTAATGTCTGATTTTTTGCCGTCGCCGGAACAAAACGAGGATGAACGCTCTGGTTTTGAACCAGAATTGGGCGGTTTTTTGCGAGACGCTCCAGAACGCTCTGGTTTTGAGCCGGAATTAGGGGGTGTGTTGCGGCAAAAAGGTGTTTATGTAGACGAAATTACCTGTATTGGCTGCAAACACTGTGCCCATGTCGCCCGTAATACGTTTTATATTGAAGCAGATTATGGGCGATCGCGTGTTATACGTCAAGATGGCGATTCACATGAGGTCATTCAAGAGGCGATTGACACCTGTCCCGTGGATTGCATCCACTGGGTGAAGTACACCGAGTTGAAAAAGTTAGAAGAAGAGCGCAAATATCAGGTCATACCCTTAATTGGATACCCAGTGGACGGAGCAGTTGTTACTGCCGAACGGCGACGCAAAAAGCAAAGATTAACCCGTAAAAAACCCCGTTATTAAAATTAATTTCATATTACATAGGAGGGTTGGTCAAACCAACCCTCCTATTTTTCACTCTTGGGGTATCTCCTCCACAAGACGCTACATGTCTTGCGGATGAGATATACCAGGTGCTAAGGCGCATAGGAAGCCGGCGTTGCATAGCTTTATCTGACTTACTCAGTTTCTGGAAAAGTTTGCACCTTGCCGTCAGGACGAAAAATAGCTCTGATTTTTACTGATTGTCCATTTTTATTAGGAGAGACAAAAGGTTCACCAATCAGAGGCATCCCTGTACGATCTACATAATCTCTTGCAGCTTTTCCCATTGGTAAAATGCGCTCAATTGTGCCATCAACACCCACTGACAAACTATACTCAATGCTTTGGCTTAATCCAGAAGGCGGTTGCCAGCGTTTTTTTAATACGTCTCTAGCCTCAGATACTTGAGGTGTATCAAACAACGTGGCTCGACGAGTTGTACTATTAGTAGCAACTTCTGTAGGAATATTAGCCCTGTTTGCGCGAGCTTGGCGCAATCTAGAAATTAATGCATCAGTACCACTTGGTGTAGATGTACCTGGTTGTGAGGAAACTGGTTCACGGCCAGCACCTGTACTGGACAAAGGTGAGGTTGGAAGTGATGAGACACCACCGTCTTGGGCAGCCTGTCCGTTGGGGAGATTTTTCCCAGGAACTGCTGCTGTTCGCGTAGCGTCTTTGGAGGAAGTGCCCCGCAGGAGTGAGGCTCCTGTTGGGGTACTGGAAGTGTTATTTGTGCTAGGCAAATTGTTAGGTGTCGAATTTTTTTGAGCCAATGTAGAAGGAAGCTCACTCTTCGACGTTAATGCTGTAGTGTTGGGCTGTGATTTGGGTAAAAGAGCAATTTGTTGCTTTGGTGCTGTGTTTTGTGGAAAGGTTGAAATGCTTGGAGTTTTTGTTGTTCCAGGTAGATTTGTTGTTCCAGATATACTCAGCGGATTTCCTAAAGGTGGTAGAGGTGCTTTGGCGACATTCCCAATACTAGGAGATGTCTGGGGCACAGAAGGAAATGTGGACTTTGCAGACGTTTGGGGCACAGAAGGGAATGTAGAGTTTGCAGATGTTTGAGGTGTAACAGGTACACTAGGCAATGTTTGAGCGATCGATGGAGAAGCTTTGGAATTGGGCACTCCTAAGGTAGATCCAAAGGGTGGGAGTGGCGGTGAAGATAAACTACTACTTGAGGGAGGGAGTGTAGGAACAGCAGTAGATGCGGACAAGTCCTGTGAAGGCGAGGTTTGTAGAGCAATCTTTTGTTGTGCCGAAGTTGGTTTTCTGGCTGTCTGCTGTTGTCTGACACGGTTAGCATATTGCCAAGTTACTGGCGCTAAACCCACAGCTATGACTAGAACTGCTGCAACAGGTGCCCAAGCGGGTATGCCACTCCTCCTTGTAGAACGAGGCGTGAGATTTGGTAGCGCCACGACATCAGCAGAATATTCATCCAAGGCTGTTGCTAAATCGAATAATTGCAGCAGACTCAGTTGAATAACCGGGCCAGATGCTGGATTTGCTAAAGAACCAAGAAACAAATTGTGAGTTAAGTGATCGCTAGGCTTGATTTTTATATCTGCATCTGGTGGGTGAGTAAAGGAGTTTCTCGTGGGAATTTTTTGTGAAGGGGGGTTGTAAAAATTTGTTTGTTCAGTCTCGTCAGATACTACAGTTACGTCCTGTGTTCCTGAAAAGTTTGTTCCTGAGAAATTTGTCCAAAACCTTTCAGGAGACATTTCCAGGAATTCTTGGACGTAACCTGTCACTACTGCACACAAAGTCTCCAGCTGGTCGCTGTCGCCTCTAATTGCGATTCTCTTTTCCTCTGGCAATCGCGGATCATCAAAGCGAAGTTCAAACTGTAGCTGCTTGAGGACGGATTTACCCATCCACTGAGATAAAGCTGAACTCTGCGCTAAGACTTCTAGCGTGCAGGTGGGCGGTGTATACCGACGGATCACAGAATTTGATACAGGCATGGCAGGAACTGCGAGCAGGATATTTTTAATTTTTGATTTTTGATTTTTGATTTTTGATCACAGAATCTCAAATCTCAAATCTAGAATTTGGTTGAACGGTCGATAAGTGCTAGCCACAGACGGCGATGTCCACCAGGGCCACTGTAAAAAAGTAAATCTATAAGCAGTTTCAGTGCCAGGTGGGTTAGTTCATTTGTGGAGATTGTTGCATCTTCCTCCATCCGCTCTTGATAAGTGTTGCAGAAAGCATCAATATAATCTCCAAGTAAAGCAGCCTGATGAGGTTCGCGGTTGTCTTCCGCCATTTGTTCTAAAAGACCAACAGCACGGCGAATTAATTCTTGGTGCTGTTTGGTAAGGTAACAAGTAATCAGAACAAGTGCCCTAGCTTCCTCCACATCAAGTTTTTTTCGTCCTCCTTGACCTTTACGTAGCGGATTTGATTGGCGCAGCCGCCATAACGCTACACGGTCTGGCACTCTTGACTCTAAATTCAGACTAATTGCCGCTTGTAGCATTGCCTCGGAGCCAATGCCAGTCAATGTTTCTAAAGCTAACAGCACTAAGTCCAGCTGAGTTTTGATATTGTCCCAATGAACTGAGTTTGGGGCTGGAAGCTTTATTAAATCCTCCCACTGAGAAGTCGGAGCGGGTGAATCGGCGGCAGAGTGCATAACTTTTAGCATAGGTGATCAGGCTGGTGAGGGCTGTTGCTGTTACCCATTTTGAAACCAGACTCTTAAGGATTAAGGTTGGTTTCCAATCAGTATCAGCCGAAGCCGGGAGCTACAGCTTCTATTACTTTGGTAAACAGCAGAGGTCTTTGTCTTTACTCTATGATGAAAAACTGTTTTGAAAAAAGTATAATCTTAATCAATTGTGCTTTATCTGTCAAACACAAATAACTTTTTTTATTTTTTAGTAACAAGAAATATTGGTATGTAGATCATCGCTAGTATCCAATCGCTGTTCAAAATAGCCCAATTGTTCACTTGTGATTATCTTAGTTATACTATGTACCATAATAAAAACCCGGATTTTTTCAAAAACCGGTGAGACCAGCGCTCTTGGTAGCGTTTCCAACGCCAGAACAAGCGTGTTAGCGTAGCGTCTCCGCTACTGAGAGGGAGAACGCCAGGTACTACAAGTCGGCTGAGCCGCCCAACGCACTGGCTCTCCTCCTAAAGTACTGGCTCCTTTGCAGGCGACGGACGTTCCCGGAGGGGTTTCTCTGTTTCCTGATCTTAGTTTTAACCTATGTAAGCAATTGTCACACCAGTACCGCCATCAGCTTGTTCTGCTGCTTCATAACGGCTGACTCTTGGATGTTGCTTTAAGAAAGCGTGAACTCCTTGCCGTAGCTTACCCGTGCCATGTCCATGAATAATCCATATTGGTCCTGTGGCTTCTGAAATTGCTTTGTCTAAAATGATTTCCGCATCAGGTACTCTACGCCCGCGTATATCTACCGTATTTTTAGACGTGCGAATTGCAGGAGTTTCTGGCAAGGTTGTGATTTTTGGCTCTGGTTTGCTCCTCGTCACCTCCTTGACAACTGGTTCAACTTTTTGACCATCTAAAGATTCTACGTCTTCCAGTTTCACCATCATCTTCATGATTCCAAAGCGGACAGTCAACTGCCTATCCTGATCTGGGGCGGTTAAAACTTCGGCTGTTTGCCCGAGTTTGGGTATACGGATGCGATCGCCCACTTTAGGAACAAATCCCACTTTTGGTTTTGGAGGCTGTTCTGGTATAAATTTGGTTGCTATTTCACCTAAAGCTTTTGTTGCGCTTTGAGCATCTTGTCCTGTTGGTTTACCTTGCTGCAAGCGGCGAATCACTTGAGCTATTTCGCCTTTAGCTTGGGCGATCGCCTGCTGTACTGCTACCTCCTGAGAGACACGTAAAGCACGCTCTCTTTCCTGCAATGCTGTGGCTTTTTCGGATACTTCTTTGTATAAACGTTCTGCTTGCTGCAACAAATCCTGTGCTTGTTCTGCTTTGGTTTCCTGACGGCGGCGTTGCGCTTCCAACCCAGCAATCACCTGATTGACTTCATCCGTTGCTCCTCCCAGTTGCGTTTTCGCACTTTCCACAACTGCTGATTTCAACCCCAGGCGTTGGGCAATTGTTAAGGCGTTAGAACGTCCAGGAATACCCCAAAGTAGACGGTAAGTTGGTGAAAGCGTACTTTCGTCAAATTCTACAGAGGCATTTTCAAATCGCTCATCTTCGTATTTTAGCGCTTTGAGTTCACCAAAGTGAGTGGTTGCAATTGTCAACAGAGCATGGTCTGCGAGATATTGTAGGAGCGATATTGCCAAAGCACTCCCTTCAACGGGGTCTGTTCCTGCACCCACTTCGTCCAGGAGGATTAGGGAAGATGGGATAGTCTTTTCTCCCCCTACTTCCCTAGCTTCCCCTGCTTCCTTCTCCTCGTCTAGCGCTGACAAAATCCGACTAATGCGGCGGATGTGACCAGAAAAAGTCGATAAACTTTGCTGGAGGGATTGTTCATCACCTATATCTGCCAGCACCTTATCAAACCACGGCAATTCCACTGGTTCCCGTGCAGGCACATATAAGCCGACTTTCGCCATCAATGCTGCCAAAGCTAGGGTTTTCAACGTCACAGTTTTTCCGCCAGTATTTGGTCCGGTAATTGTGACTACCCGAATTTGTGGCTGAATCAGCAAATCAACGGGAATTACGGAATGTCCTTGTTCGTGGTAATGCTGCCACTCCAAAAGTGGATGACGTAACTTCCGTAAGGTAATGCTCTCGTTTTCGTCTAGGTTAATGAAGCGTGGGGGATTTGCTTTTAGCCACAAACTATAACGCGCTTTTGCCAATGCCAAGTCCAAGGTAGTAACAATTGCTAACAACTGTTCCAAATCTGGCTTGACAGCCGCGACTTGCTCTGTTAATGTACGACGAATTGCTTCTTCTTCTATTTGCTCTCTTCTGAGCAACTGCCGCAACTGGTTTCCCATTGGGACGATAGAATTCGGTTCCACATACAACGTTGCGCCGCTGGTGGAAGTATCGTGGACAATACCCGGTATGGCGTCTTTTTGAGGCGCTTTCACGGGAATAACAAAGCGATCGCCCCTTTGAGTTATAATCTGTTCTTGGACGGCATTCGCTTTTACCTGTAATATATTTTGCAGTTTTTGGGTGATTTGACTGCGTGATTGCCGTAAGGAAGTGCGAATTTCACCAAGTTTTTGGCTGGCGCGGTCAGTTACTTGACCCCTTTCGTCTATACATCTGTGAATTTCTTGTTCTAATTCTGGATAAGTTCGTAAATCAGTAATTAAATCATTGAGTACTGTTAAATCTGGGTGTTTGTCGATTACACGACGTACATTTCTGGTGCCTGCAAGAGTGGTGGCGATCGCCAGCAATTCATCTCCCTGCAAAATTCCTTGCAGTTCGGCGCGTTCTAGGGAATCACCAATATCTTGGATTCCATCAAACGAAAGCCCCGTACCTAGGCGGTTTTCCAGTTCGTAAATTTCTTTTGTTTGCGCTAACAACTGCTCACTTTGGGATTGCGAGGCAGGAATTTGTAGATGGCGTGCAGCGATAGTCCCCAGCTTTGTTGCCGCGAAGGTAGACAAATGCTGGCACAGGCGTGACCATTCAAGTAATTCTAGAGTTTCAGATTGGATCAAGGACTGCTAATCTGACATGGATTCTGAAATTATTGTAACAATTCTTTTCTCTAAGCGGCTTAACCTTTGCGGCTGAAATTGAGCAACGAACTGGGCTTTCATGCCAGAATGCACAAAAAATGAAGATTGTCAATAAATACTAAATCCCCGCGTCTGTTCACCGCCACCATCGCGCCACATCCACAATCGCATGGGCAATTTCTGCCGTTGCGGCTTCACCACCTAATGCAAAGATAACTGGAAACAATATCTTGATATCTCGCAGCAAGTTAGGGCGCGTGCGAAGAGATAGTTTATGAAGTGTATCTCGCCAGAGGGGAAAAAGTTCAGTAGATGGCATTTGTGACAAACCGGAAGCTAAAGCACTCAAAGCATTGGCACGATAATACTCATGCTGAATTTCCCTGGCAACAGCGAGGGCTTCTGGCAACCGCTCGCTTGGCAGTTTTTCGGCTATTGCACTCAAAGCTTTGGCGCGATCATCCTCATCCTGAATTTCCCTGGCAACAGCGAGTACTTCTGGCAACCGCTCGCTTGGCAGTTTTTCGGCTATTGCACTCAAAGCATTGGCGCGATAATACTCATGCTGAATTTCCCTGACAACAGCGAGTGCTTCTGGCAACCGCTCGCTTGGCAGTTTTTCGGCTATTGCACTCAAAGCTTTGGCGCGATTATCCTCATGATACTGAATTTCCCTGGCAACAGCGAGTGCTTCTGGCAATCGCTCGCTTGGCAGTTTTTCGGCTATTGCACTCAAAGCTTTGGTGTGAGAATAGTGATCCTGAATTTCCCTGGCAACAGCGAGTGCTTCTGGCAACCGCTCGCTTGGCAGTTTTTCGGCTATTGCACTCAAAGCATTGGCGCGATAATACTCATGCTGAATTTCCCTGGCAACAACGAGTGCTTCTGGCAACCGCTCGCTTGGCAGTTTTTTTGCTATTGCACTCAAAGCATTGGCGCGAGAATCCTCAGACTGAATTTCCCTGGCAACAGCGAGTGCTTCTGGCAACCGCTCGCTTGGCAGTTTTTCGGCTATTGCACTCAAAGCATTGGCGCGAGAATCCTCAGACTGAATTTCCCTGGCAACAGCGAGTGCTTCTGGCAACCGCTCGCTTGGCAGTTTTTCGGCTATTGCACTCAAAGCTTTGGCGCGATACCCCTCAGACTGAATTTCCCTGGCAACAACGAGTGCTTCTGGCAACCGCTCGCTTGGCAGTTTTTCGGCTATTGCACTCAAAGCTTTGGCGCGATACCCCTCAGACTGAATTTCCCTGGCAACAGCGAGTGCTTCTGGCAACCGCTCGCTTAGCAGTTTTTCGGCTATTGCACTCAAAGCTTTGGCGCGAGAATCCTCAGACTGAATTTCCCTGGCAACAGCGAGTGCTTTTTGCAGTGCTAGTTCTTGAAGATTTAGTGGCAAATAATTGACTAATTCTATCAACGAGTTGACTTTCTGCTCTGGGTTTGGGTTTTGTAGAGCGTAAGCTAGTCCTTGTTCATGAGTCCACACATTATTTTTGACTAATGCAACCAGCAGTTCTACTGGTAAATTACCTGCCAAACTAGTCACGGATGCACTAATCAAAGCATAGCGACACTGCAAACTCACAACTTGGGGCAGGGTTGATTCATTCCAATTCGCTTCTGCTAATTCCCAAGCACGAGAAATATCTGTTATGTAACCCCCAGCTTGTCCTAATTTTTCTCGCGCTTCAAACCAGCCATTGCTTGCTTTGTGTGACTCCTCCCGCAATAAGGAGTGAATTTCTTCTATTTGTTCAGCTTTCTCTAAATGCCAAACTAAATATTGATAAATGTAACCATCATTAGGCAGGGTATGCCAAAAGTTTTTTTGAGTCTTTCTCCGATACCGTTCTAGCAGTTGAGTCTGAGCATCAAGTAAATTCAAACCCATTCCCGTAGGCGGAGATTTCATTAATCTACCACGAGCTACATCATGCAATAAGTCATGTATCCTGTAGCCTTTCCACTTAACACCCCCAATAAATACAGGTGAATCAGACTGAAGTAAGGCATCATTCCAAAGTAGCTCTAAACGCTTATCAGCTTTTTTTTGCGATTCCATATCCCAGAGTGTCACTGCCATTGGTGCGGCGATTGTTACATCCTCTGGTAAAACTCCCAACCAAATAAAATTTTCCCAAGCTTGTTTGTTATAATCCCGCAAAGCTTTCAAGCTCAAATTAAAAATTGCTTCTAAAGAGTTTTCTTGATGCGGCGCGTCTAATACTTCTAAGTCTAATAATTGTAAATTTGTAACCTCTTGTTTCAAATCCGTTTCCAGATCCACCCATGTTATTCCCCATTTAATTCTAGCTGCTACCAAATTCAGTGCGATGGGTAGGTATCCCACAATCTTGGCTACTCTCAAAGCCTCTTGTTTCTCTACATCTTCTATTTCTCGTTCTAAAGATTTAGAAAGTAATTCCAGAGATTCTTCTGGTGTCATCAAATTCAATTCTTGCAAAGAAGCACCTACACCACCAGCCACATTAGCACGCCGAGAAGTGATTAATAGCTGGGATTGGGAACTTGCTACCAGAAAGGGTTTAACTTTATCTGGTTCCCAAGCATCATCAACTACCAGTAAAACTGCTTTATCATGTAGTAAGCTTCGTAAATGGTCTGAAGTTGCTTCTATATTAATGGCAGGAAATTCGTAGTCTCCCAAGGCTCGCACCCAGCTAGTCAGCCGCGCCAGAACATCTGGTTCTTGTCCCAAAGTTGCCCAAAGCACACCACCAGAAAAACGTTTTTGGATATCTTGATCATGGGCAAGGGCAGTAACTAAAGTTGTCTTGCCAATGCCCCCTAAACCGTGAATTGCACTAATGAGCAAAGCACCAGCATTAGATGTATTTGCCAGTAGACGTGCTTTGATTTCTACAGTAACTTGTGGGCGATCAACAAAATTGGCAGGTAAACTCGGTGCTTGAAAAGGTCTGTCAATTGGGCGACGATAATTAATAGTGAGGCTGCCTTCTACCCGACCTACATTAATATTATTGTTGCCCTTGATCTTTTGGAGAACATTTTCGTTCCCTGAAATTGTTTGTTCAACCTGAGACTGAATATGGGGAGCTAAACTGGTTACAGAAGCTTCAGCCTTTTGTGAGTTACCTAAAACTGGTTGTTCAACCTGAGACTGAATATGGGGAGCTAAACGGCTTTGAGCAACTTCATCTGTGAGTAAATGTCGCTTACGTTTTAATCTCCGACGATTCCCTCTCAAAAAGCCAGCTAACTTGGACAGAAAAAGTATTATCCGCTTCCATAACCTTTTCAAGCGTCTTTTCCGCACTGTTTTAACTCCCTATTTCCTGGCTTTTTGAGTTAGCTTTTTTACTTAATAGATAGTTGCACCATCTCCGATTCTGCCAAAAACCTTATTCCCATCACCCGTAGTATTCTGCACTGTGTTGTTCTTCCCAGATATTGTTTGATTAAAGCTATTTACAACTTTAGAAATAGCCTCCGAATCTTCCTGCATCAAACGGGCAATCTCAGCAGCCAAATTTTTATCTTCATCAAGCAATTTCTTGAGTTGCTTCTGGAGCGTTTCTTTCGTTTCTGCATCATCAGGAGAATTAGCCAATTCTTCTGCTGCAGCTTTTGCTATTGGCTTTGCATCTACTTTTGGTTGCAGCTTACTCCACAAAGCCTTGGCTTTTTCCCAAGCATTAGCACCAAACCCTTTACCCAGTTCTTTACCAGTTTCTTCAGCTGCTTTCTCTCCTACTTTCAGTAGGTACGGTAAAAATGGGGTCAAGAAAGTCGTCAAAGTTACTATATCCATTTGCTTACTCTGAGTTTGAATAAGTACAAGACTTGTTAGCAGGACTTACGCACTGAAAACCCGAAAACTTGATCCCCCCTAGCCCCTCTTGAAAAGGGGGGAATCTTAAAAGCCCCCTTTTTAAGGGGGTTGGGGGATCTCTTCTGCGTAAGTCCTAGTTAGTTTAAAAATCTAACTTTAGCATCAATATTCAAGTATTCAAAGGTAAAATCAGGATAACTACTTAAGTGAATATTTTTTTATAACTTATTAATTGAACAAATTTTTATAGCGATGCTCCAGCAGGGAGCAGCCCAAAGGACGATCGCTTGTGATACTCACTTTGCATTTAACGCTACCACTGGCTACGAATTTATAGCAGTCGCCAGGTAGATTAGGACACGAACTAATGAGAAAACACGCTCACCAAGAGACTTTCAAGTCTGTTCCCTGTTCCCTGTTCCCTGTTCCCTGCTATAAATGAGTAACCGTGCAGAAAGTTACACTAAAGCCGAAAGCCTTACAAGATTGACTGGATAAAATATTTGACAGACGATTGCAACTGTGTTTATCTCTCGTCGTGTGCGTTCTCTGTTGCCTAGTGCGGTTTGATCCAAAAAACCCCTGCAAATCCCCCCATAATTTTGATACCCTATCTAAAACAGATTTGGGAGCATCAAGCGTGGATATTCAAATTGGGCGGGGTAAAACAGCTCGCAGGGCCTACGGTATAGATGAAATTGCTCTCGCCCCCGGTAATGGAACACTCGATCCAAGTTTGGCAGATACTCAGTGGCGTATCGGCAATATTGAGCGCAAAATCCCAATTATTGCGAGTGCGATGGATAGCGTAGTTGATGTCCGTATGGCTGTGCTTTTGTCACAGCTAGGAGCATTGGGTGTTTTGAACTTAGAAGGAATTTACACTCGCTATGCAAATCCAGAGCCAATTTTAGACCGTATTGCCTCTGTCGGGAAAGAAGAATTTGTTCCCTTGATGCAAGAACTTTATGCTGAACCGATAAAAGCAGAATTAATTGAACAACGAATCAAAGAAATTAAACAACAAGGTGGTATCGCCGCCGTGAGTGCGACTCCGGTAGGAGCAAGCAAATTTGGTTCTGTAGTAGCAAAAGCTGGTGCTGATTTATTCTTTATACAAGCAACTGTGGTTTCTACTGCACACCTTTCTCCAGAATCTGTTGTACCACTCGATTTGGCAAAGTTTTGTCAAGAAATGCCTATACCCGTGATACTGGGAAATTGCGTGACTTATGAGGTGACTCTGAATTTGCTCAAAGCAGGCGCAGCAGCCGTACTGGTAGGAATTGGTCCTGGTGCAGCGTGTACCTCTCGTGGCGTGCTGGGTGTTGGTGTACCACAAGCAACGGCGATCGCCGACTGTGCAGCCGCACGGGATGATTATTACCAAGAAACGGGCAAATACATTCCAGTGATTGCTGATGGGGGTTTAATCACGGGTGGCGACATTTGTAAGTGCATTGCTTGTGGTGCAGATGGAGTGATGATTGGTTCTCCCTTTGCAAGAGCTGCTGAAGCTCCCGGACGCGGATATCATTGGGGGATGGCAACTCCCAGTCCAGTTTTGCCACGTGGTACGCGCATTCGTGTCAGCACGACTGGTACCTTAGAGCAAATCCTCACTGGACCAGCACAACTTGATGACGGAACTCATAATCTTTTGGGAGCCTTGAAAACGAGTATGGGCACTTTGGGGGCAAAAAACATTAAACAAATGCAACAAGTGGAAGTTGTGATTGCTCCTTCTTTGTTAACCGAAGGTAAAGTTTATCAAAAAGCACAACAATTAGGTATGGGTAAATGAAGGTTTTCCCGACAGTCTTTGCAACTGGCGTGTGCTTTGCGCTTACCTAAGTTGCCTGCTTTGGGAGTTACGCTCGCAGAAGTTTGGATCAGACACCGAAGTTGTGATCCACGTCAGGCGAGGCTCAGACTTCAAACGAAGCCAGAGCATGAGACAACGCCTGGGCGCGCTGCCTAACCAGTCCCTAAGGCGCACCGAAACCCTCCTTCATAGAGCCGGTTTACTAATGACTCTTTATCTCCCATCTGTAATACTCAAACAGAGTGATACTATTACAGCTGGGGGATAAGTTAATGAAATTTTTCTCGACTCTTAAACTCTTACTGGAAAAATCGCATATGTCGCCTAGAATAGAGATAGCGGAGACGCATGTTTCCGTTCACTCCTCACACCACACTCCGCCCGGACATGTTTCGGGCGGTTCCTTAATAATTAAATTATTTTTGAATAAGTTCAAAATCCATATGCAAAAGTCTGTGTACCACTGCTTAGCAGTGGTTTTCGCTGTGGTAGAATTTTCAGCAAAGTCAAACATATTAATAGGCGAAGGTTTATAGGCATGTCAGAAGCCGATCAAGTTACAGACTCTACCTTTAAACAGGAAGTACTCGATAGCGCGATTCCTGTTTTAGTTGACTTTTGGGCACCCTGGTGCGGACCTTGCCGGATGGTTGGCCCTGTTGTCGATGAAATTGCTATCCAGTACAAAGACCAAGTTAAGGTAGTGAAACTTAACACCGATGAAAATCCGAATGTTGCGAGCCAGTATGGCATTCGCAGCATTCCCACACTAATGATTTTTAAAGGTGGGCAAAGAGTTGATATGGTGGTCGGTGCCGTACCGAAAACTACACTATCTAACACTTTGGAAAAATATCTTTAAATACAACCGCCGGAAAACTGCTACAGAGTATTTGATTTCAAATGGTCTAAAGTAAAGATTTGTAAACAGTGGAGGGGCGACAATCGCCTCTCCACAAATTTATGAAATTTTTGGAGAGGCCAATGTTTGGCGAGCTTGTTTGTTGTCAGCAGTTATTTATAAAATAAATGTTAAATTATTGTAGGGATGTAGTTTGCTACGTCTGTTGTAAATACAACCCCATATCGAACCGTTTGCTCTCATCAAGATAAGACTTCGTGTCAGTTGTGAGATAAGGGGAAAAAATATAAAAAACCTTTGCCTTTTAACCTTTCCCCTTTCCCCACAAAAGTGCAAAATTAACTTTTGCAACCTTGTCTATAGGTTGGCGACGATAGCTCTCAACAGCGCCTTGGATTATCTTTAACCAAAGGTGCTCTTAATAGCAGAAAAATCCCTAAAAGTCAATAGTCAAAAAACTTTAGACTTTGGACTCCAGGTAACGATTTATCATTCCACATTAAATTTAGATACAATGTAATGCCATTTTGGCAGCAGTTCTCATGACCTCATCTGCGTCGTTTGACACATTAGAGTCTCTTCAAGCGGATATCGCTAAATTATTTGAAGACTTACCGATGTCAAAGCATCGGCAGTATATTATCCAAGCACTAGCGACTATAGTGCGTTTGGCTCACAAGAGTGAAGAAATTGAGCGCCTCGATTGGAAAATATTGTCGTCTTCTTTAACAGACATGGAGCGGGGTTTCCAGCTGTTTTATGCTTACCGACATGTTCGCAAAGTCGCTATTTTTGGTTCAGCTCGCTTATCGCCAGAAACACCAGAATATCGCATGGCGTATGAATTTGCTCGCGATGTCTGTCGATTAGGATTTATGGTGATGACAGGTGGCGGTGGCGGAATTATGCAAGCAGGTAATGAAGGTGCTGGACGGGAAAATTCTTTTGGCTTAAATATTCAGCTGCCCTTTGAGCAACAGGCAAACCCGATTATTGAGGGAGATCCTAAGCTAATTCACTTTAAATATTTCTTCACGCGGAAGCTGTTTCTCCTCAAGGAGAGTGATGCGATAGCTTTGTTTCCAGGTGGTTTTGGCACCCAAGACGAAGCTTTTGAGTGCATGACTTTAAGCCAGACAGGTAAGTTTGGTCCAGTACCCTTGGTTTTAATTGACCACCCTGGTGGCGATTATTGGCGATCTTGGAGCGAATATATTGACAAACAATTGGTGCAAAAAGGTCTGGTTAGTCCTGATGACCCAAGTCTTTACACGGTGACAGACAACTTGGATGTCGCTTGCAATGCTATTACCAGTTTTTACCAAGTTTATCACTCTAGCCGCTATGTGGGCGATCGCCTCTTGGTTATCCGTCTCAAAGCAGAGTTATCGGATGTTGATGTAGAACAACTCAATGCTGATTTCAGCGACATTCTTGTGACTGGACGCATTGAAAAAAGTCAGGCTTTACCCCAAGAGGCTCAAGATGAGACCTTTGAGCTACCGCGTCTGGTTTTATACTTTAATCAAAGAGATTTAGGGCGATTATACCAGCTGATCGCAGTGATTAACCGCATGGGGACTCCTTCAGCAGAAGAAAAGGCGCATCCAGAAAGGAAGTAGGGGGTTTGGATAATATCAAGTTTGAGTGATATAAAGGTTGTTGGCTTATCCTTTGCGATAGCTTTTCCCAGATGTCCTAAGATTTCTGTCCACTGCTATAACTTTTGACACTCTCCTAGCTTTTTATGGGAATTTCGCTGTCGCTTATTCCCACAAAAAGCCACGACATTCTGTAATCTACGTCATAGCCAGTTGCGTTCTGTTGTAGTACTTTGTGGTTAGTTAGGAGAGATTACTGAGTCGCTATCTTCTGCAAAAACGCTACGCATAGGGAACAGCGGCACACTTTGCGCTTAGCTCCCATTTGGTATACCTTCCCTTACCCGGTGCTTTGAACCTAATTAACTTGTACTACCAGGGAAGGGTGGTTGGGGTGTATACGCGATTTATAAGCGATTAAGCAAACTTGATATTAATCTGAATAAAGTTTCACTTTTTATTTTGGTTTTATCCTGATTCTAAAACATTTATAGAAGCAGCATAAAAATGTACTTATACTCGAAATTGAGATTTATTCCATCTCAACTAGTAACTGTAACAGTAGTGCTAACGTTGTTATTATTTTTGCCTCATACTTGGATCAGTTGGGAAGCATACTACAACTTCAATAGTATTATAAAAAATGAATTCAAACTAAAAATTATCAATGAGGAAATCACTTATTTCGATGAAGTTTTAACTATGTCAGCAAGTATGAATGCTGCTACAGGTGACCCGACTTGGGAACAACGGTATCATCAATTTGAACCAAAACTAAATGTTGCGATTCAGGAATCCATTAAACTGATTCCAAAAGTAGATGATAATTACCAAAAAATTTATGCTGTAAATCAGCGTTTGATTGCAATGGAATATCAATCGTTTGATTGGGTAAATAAGGGAAAAAAGGAAATTGCACAAGTAATATTATCAAGTCAAGAATATAAAAAGCAAAAACGCTTCTACGCCGATAATGTTGGTCAAAGAAGCCGTATTATCTCCCTTCAGTTGCATCAAAAAATTACTGAATATCGCAACAAAGTATTTTGGTCAATTTTGGCATCAATTCTTAGTTTAGTAATGCTCATTCCAGCATGGCTGATGGTGTTGCGATTATTAAAAGAATACTTAAAAGCTCGAAAAATTGCTCAAGCTGCATTAGAAAAAACTAATCAGGAATTGGAAATTAGAGTTGCAACAAGGACAAAAGAATTAAGACGAAAAAATATCCAACAACAACAAACGCTACAACAACTACAACAAACTCAAGTACAATTGATTCAAACTGAAAAAATGTCTAGTTTGGGGCAGATGATGGCTGGTATTGCCCATGAAATTAACAATCCCATCACTTTTGTTTCTGGCAATCTTATTTACGCTGAGGAATATACCCAAAACTTATTAAAAGTTGTAGAACTGTATCAGCAGGAGTATCCCAATTTTTCACAAGTAGTTCAAACTGAAATTGATGCTATGGACTTGGATTACTTGAAACAAGATTTCACTCAGCTGCTCAAATCTATGAAGATGGGAACAGAACGGATTCAGGAAATTGTTAAATCTCTTCAGACATTTTCTCGTTTAGATGAGGCTGCTGTAAAGACAGTTGATATTCATGAAGGTATTGATAGTACATTAATGATTTTGCACCACCGCCTCAAGGTAACCGAAAAACATTTTGAAATTTCTGTTATTAAAGAGTATGGTTTGTTGCCGCTGATCGAGTGCAACCCTGGTTTACTGAACCAGGTATTTATGAATATCCTTGCCAATGCAATTGAAGCTTTGGATGAGTACAACTTACAGCGCACATCTGATGAAATCAAAGCTAACCCCAGTTATATTCGCATTCGCACTGAGGTGATTTCAAAAAACTGGATTGGAATCCAAATCATTGACAATGGTCCTGGTATTCCAGAAAAAATTCGTTCAAAGCTATTTGACCCTTTCTTTACTACTAAACCTGTGGGTAAAGGTACAGGACTTGGGCTGTCTATCAGTTACCAGATTATAGTAGACAAGCATGGTGGGAAGCTATATTGCCACTCAGTACCTGGACAAGGTGCAGAATTTTTTATTGAAATTCCAATTAGTCCTTTATAAATTTTTAAGAGGGAACGCTTAACAGGGAAAAGAGCTATTTTTTTAGGGTGGGCACTGCTCATTTCAAGAGAAAATCCTGATTTTAACGTTGAAAGCAGTGCCCAACGCCCTTCGGGTATCTCCTAAGCCCTGCGGGCACGCTACGCGAACGGAGACGCTGAGTCCTGAGCCTGCGGCACGGCTGCGCCGAACGGACACGCTACGCGAACGCCAGTCGCCTGCGGAGGAGCCAGTACTTGATGAGGGTCTCCCTCCGTAGGTATCTGGCGTTGGAAACCCTACCAAGAGCGCTGGACTCACCAGATGCTACCCTGCACCGAAGCCCTCCGGGTATGTCCTACAGAGACGCTACGCGTTATACCGTTTCACTTTAAGGTTGATACAAATGGGGCGCAGGGAGCAGGAGGCAGGGAATAAGGGGAAAGAATTAGAAACCAATCATTTGTATCAGGGATTTCGTGAAAAGGAGAGAAGGAAAGAGGGAACAAAGCCCTCACTCCTTCATGTCCCTATTACTGCATCAGCTATCGCTTAGCACCCAACTGACTAAAGTACGAACGCCAAAGCCAGTCGCACCGGGACCGTTGTAACCATTTTCTTTGTCTGCCCAAACCGGACCTGCAACATCTAGGTGCGCCCAAGGAGTTTGTTTGACAAACTCCTTGAGGAACAATGCAGCGGTGATTGAACCACCAGGACGTGGTCCTGTATTCTTCATGTCCGCGATGCCAGACTTGAGCCCTTCAAAGTATTTTTCTTCCATTGGAAGTCGCCAAAACTTTTCTCCAGAAGTTTGGGAAGCTTTTTCTATCTGTGCTGCTAAAGCATCATCGGGAGAGAACAAACCAGCAATGTCATCTCCCAAGGCAATCACACAAGCACCCGTGAGAGTCGCTAAGTCAACAATTGCATCCACTTCTAGCTTTTCAGCAAATACTAAGGCATCTGCTAAGGTCAAACGTCCTTCTGCATCGGTATTATTTACTTCAATGGTTTTGCCATTGGATGCAGTGAGAATGTCACCTGGGCGCATAGCACGACCGCTGATCATATTTTCTGTGACAGCGGAAATAAAGTGAACTTCAACATCTGGTTTAAGTTGAGCGATCGCTTTGGCTGCACCTAAAGTAGCCGCAGCACCACCCATGTCAATTTTCATGGTTTCAATACCACTGCCTGCTCCTTTGATGTTGAGTCCACCAGAGTCGAAGGTTAAACCTTTACCAATAATCGCTAGCTTACGTTTGGGTGTTCCTTCTGGTTTGTAAGTCAGGTGAATAAACTTAGGTGGCAAATCAGAAGCTTTTGCAACTCCCAAAAAAGCTCCCATGCCTAACTTTTCACAGTCTTCCTGTTCCAAGATTTCTATTTGTAAACCGTGTTCTGAGGCAATATCAGCGGCGGTGTCTGCCATAGTAATCGGTGTCACAGAGTTAGCTGGCGCTGCGACCAACTGCCGTGCTAAAAATACACCAGAGGCAATTTGATTGGCGCGGCTAATTGCTGCTTCTTGTCCACCCAGTCCCAATAAATCGACTTTCTCAATTTGTGCTCCTTTATCCTCTGGTTCAGATTTAAAGCGATTATCCTGATATAGTCCTAATTGAACGCCTTCAGCTAGTGCTTGTGCTGTTTGTGTTGGGTCGTTGTTCCAAATAGGCAGGCTGATTCCCAGAGTTTTGCACTTCTGCTTTTTCGCTAAGCGAGCAACGTTGGCTACAGATCGCCGCAAGGTTTCTAGCTTTAGAGCGTCGGGTTTGCCTAAACCTACGAGTATAATTTTACGAACGGCGCTACCACCACCCACTCGCGTTACAGCAGTGCTGCCTTGCTTACCCTTAAATTCCTCTTCGGCAATCAGCTCTTTTATACTACCAGCCAACTTTTCATCTAAAGTTACCTGTTCGCCAGTTAACTCTACAGCATCTTCAAATAATCCAATTGCTAAACCGTCCCCCGTCCACTCTAGAAGGGGGGTATCAGTGGCAAGAATTTCCATACTCTTGTCTTCTGTGTAAAACTTCTTGTACCAGTATTGCGCAAAATATGCACTTTATGCTTTTGAGAGCTTTCAGAGTTCGTGATTAAATCAGGGAACAGGGAACAGGGAACAGGGAACAGGGAACAGTTATCAAATAATTTTTAACTGATAACTGATAACTGGTAACTGATAACTGATAACTGATAACTGAGTTAATGTCTCACGAGATCGGCAACGACATTCGCTATTTGATCTGGCATCACAGGCTTAGAAAGATGTTTTTGAAAACCGGCTGAAATCGCCAGTTGACGATCCCTTTCTCCAGCATATGCCGTCAGGGCGATCGCCGGGATGTCTCCTCCTTGTTGAGCTGATAATCCTCTAATTTGACGGATCAGGCTATAGCCGTCTTGCTGCGGCATACCTATATCACTAATAAGCACATCTGGTTTGAATGTTGTCAGAACCTCTAGCGCTGAAGAAGCAGAACTGACAGCAGTGGTGATCGCTCCAAATTCCTCTAAAGCAAATACCAAAAAATCTCGTGAATCAGTATCATCATCTACCACTAAAACGCGCACACCTTGTAATGGAGATGACGCAGATGGGGCAGATGAGGAAGTGGAAATTAATTTCCTTGCTCTTATATCTTCAATAATAGGCAATTGTACTACGAATGTTGCACCTTTTCCTTCTCCCGGACTTTCTGCGGTAACAATTCCACCATGCAATTCTACCAAGTGGCGTACAATTGCTAAACCCAATCCCAAGCCCCCGTGTTTGCGAGTGGTAGAACCATCTCCTTGACGAAAAGAATCAAACACGTAAGGAATAAAATCAGATTTGATACCCATACCTGTATCTTTCACAGTAATTTTAGCATGGTTTGAGGAGTGGCGAATGGGGAGTAGGGATAATAAGGGAGATGTTCCTCCCTCATGTTTTTCATCTGTCCCAACTCTTTCAAGCAGCACTTCCACTCGTCCTCCCTGTGGGGTAAACTTGATAGCGTTAGAAACCAGATTCCAGACGATTTGCTGTAATCGGCTAGGATCGCCTAAAACGTGGAATTTTTGTTCGCAAATTTGAGATTGAGATCCACGGTTTTCCACAGAAGAGCTTTGCGCCTGTAGAGGTTCGTGCTGTTGTGGATGCGCTGCGACTTCCCATAAAGGTGACGACTGGAGTGCAATTGGAGGAGATTCCGAATTTGGAATTTGCACAGAAGTTGTATCGCAGGAGACCTCTTCTCTAATCTTCAGTGATTTGGAATTTAGAATTGATTTGTCCTGTGTTTCCAATCCAGAGTCTATAATGAGAAATTGCAAGTCAATTGATTTGGCTTGAGCTGCCAGACGCATTGTGTCTATTGCAGCTTCGATTGCTGGAATTAAGTTTGTTGGGTAGGGACGCAGAGTCAACTTGCCACGAAGAATCCGGGATACATCCAGCAAATCTTCAATCAGTTGTGTTTGTAACTTGGCGTTGCGCTCAATTGTTTCTAACGCGCGATTCAAGTTTTTTGGTTCTAAGTTACGGGTACGTAATATTTTTGACCAGCCGAGGATAGCGTTGAGTGGCGATCGCAATTCATGGGAAAGCACAGCCAAAAACTCATCCTTAATTTTATTTGCCCGTTCCAATTCTTCCTTTTGTTGGCGTAACTGAGCCTCGCCTTCCCGTAATGCCTGTTCTGCCAGTTTATACTCTGTTACGTCACGAGCAATGCTCAGTAATGATTGTACGGAACCATCGGCAGCGTATTCTGGCACAATCCGTGCCTGGTAGTAAATGCGTCCCTTATGTGAGGAAACATCAAACTCCATCCAGCACCCGATTCCTGTGCTAAGTACTTGGCGTAATCTTGCTTGCCAAGTGGAAACTTCCTCCGCAGAACCCATTTCGGCAACAGTTTTGCCAATCCACATTTCTAATGGTATTCCTGTTGCCATTTCTGTTGCGGGATTTACATAGCTATAGCGGAGTTCTCTATCAATGCGGCTGATCGCGTCTGGTGAGTTTTCCGCTAAAGCTCTAAACTCCTGCTCGCGGCGATACAGTTCTGTTTCTGCTATTTTGCAGGCGCGTCGATACTCGGCTTCCCGTAGTGCCCTACGTACCGAAGGCACAAGACGCTCTAATCTTTGTTTGAGAACATAATCAATGGCACCACTTTTGAGGGTTTCAATTGCGACTTCCTCCCCCATTGTTGCGGTCACAAAAATAAAAGGTACGTTTGGGCAGTGATGTTGCGCCATCTTTAAAGCCGTAATACCATCAAACCCAGGCAAGGCGTAATCTGAAAGAATCAGGTCAAAGTTATCTTGCTCTAGCGCCGTCTGGTATTCTGCTTGCGTTTTTACGTGCACTTGTTCGCAAGCAATACCGTTTTCGGTCAACAAGGCATGGATCAGTTCTGCATCCAGCAAATTATCTTCCAGCAAGACAAATTTTAGACCTGACATGGCTATATCCCTGCTACTCCTTGATTACTGCGTGCCGGAGGTATGGAACCGGGAGGGGGTTCATTAATTATTGCCCAAAATAATCCCAAACCTTTGATGACTTGAACAAATTCAAGAAAATCGATTGGCTTGACCACATAACCATTGCTGCCAAGTTCGTAACAGCGAGCGAGATCTTGTTCTTCTCGGGAAGAAGTCAACACCACGACTGGTACTACTCTCAATTCTGGATCAGCTTTGAGTTGCGTCAAAACTTCTAAACCATCAATTTTTGGTAACTTTAGATCGAGTAGCACCACGACAGGATGACCTTCGCGACGCAAACGATACAAACCTCGACGATAAAGGTAATCCAATGCTTCTTCGCCGTCACGAACGACGACGACTTCATTGCCCAAATGGTTTTCTGCCAGTGAAGTCAGGATTAACTCAACATCGTTAATGCTGTCTTCGACTAGGAGAATGCGCTTTAGTTCCATCGTATACTCTCTACTCTCCACTTCCCACTCCAAACCCCTTTGGTAGCGAAAAATAAAAAGTCGCGACCTTATCTATTTCACTTTCTGCCCAAACGCGCCCGCCATGACGGTGAATAATGCGTTGGACATTTGCCAATCCCACACCTGTACCTTCAAATTGTGGATCACTGTGCAGGCGTTGAAAAACGCCAAACAACTTGTGAACATATTTCATATCAAAACCAATGCCGTTATCTCGCACGAAGAATACCACTTCTTGCTCATTGGTGGTACTACCTACGGTAATTTGTGTTAAAGGGCGAGTTTTGCTATACTTGAGGGCATTTTCCAAGAGGTTACGGAGAACGAGCCGCAACAAGTCGGGATCTCCTTGTACCAGAGGTAATGGTTCTATTTGCCAGGAAACCTGACGATTCCTGGTTTCCAGTTCTAAATCGCGTTGCACCTCGTGCAGCAGTAGTTTCATGTCAATGGTGGTAGAACGCATTTGAGAACGCCCCACACGAGAAAAACTTAACAAATCATCAATTAATTTACCCGCTTGTTTAGTTGCTTCGGTGATAATGTTGAAGTATCGTCTACTGGTGTCATCCACCGCTGTTGACACAAGACGTTTTTGCAGCAACTCAACGAATCCGGTGATGTGGCGCAATGGTGCTCGCAGGTCATGAGAGACGGAGTAACAAAAGGATTCTAGTTCTTTGTTGGCTGCTTCTAATTGAACTGTGCGCTGTTTTACCCGTTCTTCTAAAGTTTCGTTGAGTTGTTGAATTTGAGCTTCGGCTTGCTTACGGTCTTCAATATCTACACAAGAACCGATGTAACCCAAAAATTCTGCTTCTGGGGTAAACCGAGGCACACCAATATTTAAAATCCAACGATATTCCCCATCAAACCGTCGCAGACGATACTCCATTTGAAAATCTTGGCGGGCATCAAAAGAATTCGTATATATTTCCAGATAATGCTGCAAATCATCAGGATGTACACCTTCTGCCCAACCATTGCCTAGTTCTTGCTCAATCGTCCGTCCGGTAAAATCTAGCCAACGTTTATTGAAGTAAGTACAGTGCCGATCTGTACCAGACATCCAAACCATAATTGGAGCAGTGTCTGTAACATGGCGAAAACGCTGCTCACTTTCACTGAGGGCGGCTTCTCCCCGTTTACGCTCAGTGATGTCAATAGTAATGCCGTCAAAGCGCTTTGGTATACCAGCAGCATCACAGAAGGTGTGTCCAATTGCCCTGATCCAGCGTATACATCCATTTGGGGCTACTGTGCGGTAATCCACGTCATAACCAGTCGCCTGTTCAATAGCGTGCTGAACTGCCTGCCGTGTGCGTTCGCGGTCATCATCATGCAGCAGTTGATAATATAAATCAATCGTGACTTCAGCATCAGGTGGTAAACCAAAATGCGCTTTGCACTGCTCGTTCCAAACGAGTGTGTCCAGTGGTAAGTCGCAGTACCACAAACCGACTTCTACTTCCTGAATAACCAAATCCAGACGTTCTCTACTAATTTGCAAAGCTTCTGCCTGCTCTCGCAGCGTTTGTTCTATCTGTTTGCGCTCTGTGATATCATGGGCGACTGCATACCGCAATCCTGACTCAACATCAGGAACAGAATTCCAAACCAGCCATTTGTAGGAACCATCTTTACAGCGGTAGCGGTTCTCGAAATTGAGAGTGACAGTTGGCTTTGTTAGCTTCTCGACTTCAGCCAAGGTTTTTGCTCTGTCATCTGGATGTACAAACTCAATAAATGGCGTGCTCAGCAATTCTGCTTGAGTGTAGCCGAGAATTTTCTCAAAAGCCGGATTTATACACTTAAAGTAGCCATCCAATCCGGCAGTGCAGAACATATCGGGTGAAATCATAAAGAAGCGATCGCGTTCTGCTTCTGCTCGCTTGCGTTCGCTAATATCCAAAATGAAGGCGATCGCCTCTTCGCGTTGCTCATCAATTAAGGCGAAACCAATGATCACTGGAACACGAGAACCATCTTTACGGATATATTCTTTCTCGTAAGGAGTACAAAATCCCTTGAGCTTCGCCTCGGCGATCGCCGCTTCATCAAGCGGTAGATACTCGCTTGGAGTTATCTCACTCCAGCGCACTTTATCTTGTAGAAAATCTTTACGGGTATAACCGAGAATGTGGAGGTAGGCGTCGTTAACCTCACCTACTCCTCCATACACATCGCCAAACTGAATGCCAATAATATCTGAGTTGACAAATAGCCGCAGCCGTGATTCGCTTTGACGCAACGCTTCTTCTGTGCGTTTTTGGTCGTCGATATCAGTACAACTACCAAACCACTTAACAATTGTACCGTCCTCATCACGTAATGGTAAAGCCTGTGCTACATGCCAACGATAAACCCCATCAAATCGTTTTAGGCGGTACTGTACCTCATAGCGATTTCCTGTTTTGAGTCCAGTTGTCCATTTTTCCAAAGCTTGTGATAAATCGTCAGGATGAACAACTTGCTGCCAATTCGACTCCAAAGTGTCTTGGGGCAAAGAAGTTTCTTGAGGTTCGAGTCCTGTGTACTCTACCCAACGCTGATTGTAGTATTCTACAAAGCCATCTGGGTTGCTCATCCAAACCATCTGGGGAATGTTTTCGGCAAGCAGCCGATAGCGTTGTTCACTTTCCCTTAGTGCGGCTGACTCTTGTTTGCCCTTGCTATCTACGGGATTAAGGAACTCAGCGTTCCACCAAATCAGTGCCAAAAACATGATCCCTAGCGACACCATGAGCAGCGATATGCCCAAAGCTGAGTCATATTGTTTAACCCTTAGCCCCAAAAGAATTAACCAGCCGATAATTAGAAAGACACTTGCAGCTTGTGAAATATTTTTTGTAACAGTGAAGTTAGGCATAAGCCTTGACTCCAACTTTAGGATTCTGTTTTATAATACTTTTCATACAATAATCATTGCAGAAAAATTTTTCAACTTTTTTTGCCAGATCACAAATGCTGGAACTCTTACTATAGTCTACCATTAGACTGATCATAACGTCTGTGGAATAACCTTGAGATAGATTTCTTAAGTATGATATGTTTCTATAAATAAGAAAGCCGGTTTCTCTAAGAAGCCGGCTTTCTTATTTATTGTCTGCCATCAGATCAATCAATTATTTTGTATTTACTAAATTTTCCGATGAATCAACAGTAGACTGAACAACACTGAGATCAATATCAAATTTCGCAGCAATAGTATCAATAATATGCTGTGCCACTGGAGTCATCTCACCTTTTACTCGGGCAATTTTATAACATTGAGCCAATAGTGGTACAGCAAAATCTCGGTTGAGTTGATTGAGAGGTGTATCCAAAGGCTGAGGTGATTTAAGATTTTCGGATATGACTTTCAAGGAAGTTGAACTGAGGTTCAAACCTTGTAACTCTGTCGAGATTTCTTCCCATTTTTTTTCTGGATAGTTAGCAAGGATAAAATGAATTAAAACTTGATCCATTGCGGCTTCTTGAGCCATTGCTTTTTCCAGATAATTATCGCTTTGTTGTTTTAAAGTATTCAGTGTCTCCTCAGAATTGAGCGACTTTGATTCATCTAGCTTCGCTTCATAAAATCGACAAGCCGCATACCCCAATGAATAAATCATTGTAGCATTAGAGCTAGCACCAATCACTGCGCCAGCAAAAGGTATATTTCTTAGTAAACCTAAACCTGCTGCTTTTAAAAGACGACCGCCACCCAAGGCTAAACCAAAAATCGCCAATACTTCTCCTTTTCGGGCAGGATCTTTTAAATTCAATCCGTAGAGGGATGCAATTTGATAAACCATTTCTGACTGCAACTCTGTCGTAGCTGCTAAATCAATTGCCAACAAAGCCGCTGCGACTCCCGGCAAAACACTACTTGCTAATCCAATTCCTCCTGCTTTTGTTGCTTTGTCAAGCATAATACGGTGGGCAATTTGTCTAGGTGATTCATTCGGATATTTTTGCTTGAGCTTTTTGACTTCTGCTTCTGCTTTATCTAAATTCACACTATCAACAGCACCAAAAACCCAATTCAGATTTAAAAACCCAGCCAGCTTTCGGATCAGCCAATTTTCGCCAATACGTTCTGCAACTTCTCCTGCTGTGTGAGTTGCTTGTGAAATCAGGTTATGAGTTTGTTTTGCTGCAGCTTCTCCCACATCAACTGCTGTTTCTGCAACGACTTTACCAGCTTCTATAGCGGTGTTACCAGCAGCGGTTCCTACGCCCACAGCCGTTCCAAAAACACAACCTACTGTTTCAGCAACGGTTTCTAACAAGGATGGCTTTTTTTGTTTGGTTTCGGACGCAAGTATATTATTATTTGGTTTTGTATCCTCTGTGTCTTCATTAAGTTTGTCTGTCATTACTTACCACCTTCTGTAAAAATCTCCCTATTTTATTTGTAGCGAAGGTGTGAGCAGCTTAGCATCTTTCTATAAGGATAAGTCGTTAGAGGAACTTTCAACAGGACTTCTACTCAAACGATAGCTAGCTGTTAGTTTTAACGCCAGTATAAATTTTATGACATTAAATTGAATGATTGAATTATAAGTGCATTCAATATCTGTATTTGATTGACTCCTAACTTGCCTAAGCGTCGAATAATGAGTTGAGGTTGCAAGGTCACAATTCGAGTTACTCTCACTTTAGAAGCAACTCGTAATCCAGTCCCAGAAAATTCTGAACCTGAACTATTTAGGGCAAATTCATCTGAACTCAGATTATCAACCTTTTGTTAAGAAATGAAACAGAGCGTAACTTCATTCAAACTAGTGTTTTCCAGAAGAATTACAGCAGGACGTAACTTTGTCTGACTTAAGTCAGTAAATGGGAATTGAACTAAAACAATATCTCCTTTGTCAAGTGCTACTAGAGAGCCGGTTCACTAATATATGTTGACAAATAAAAAAATATATGTATATAAGTAAAACGCCTATTTTGGGGTAAATATTTAGGTCGGGTTTTGGGCGATCGCATTAAAACGCAGAGCCTAAATGTTCGATTTAAACACCATTCATATTTTGCATTTTACGTCAACTACTTCTACTGGACCGGCTCTCTAGACAGGTTCTCCGTCCTCAAGATTGTAGAGTTCTGGTTCATTATGCAAAAAATCAAATACTTTTCCGTTTTGAGCAAGATGCATCAGTTCATTAGTAGAAGCATAAGAAATCTTTTTTTTCAAAAAGCTTTTCTTTTAACCACAAACGTTCTTCATTTGGTAAAGCGAGAATAACTTGTAGTAAGGATTCAACCAGTTGTATATTCATCGTTACCTCAGGTTCTTTTTTATTTTCATTGGTGAGCTAATGATATTTTTTTATAAATGGAGATAGCTAAATTAATCATAATAAAATCTCAATTATTAAGTATAATTTATGAAAATCACTACGCGCCCACTTATCCTTTGGATATACTTGCAGGGCGACGTCTACACAGAACAAGTCGGCAAACTCGCAAGGGCACACTGCCTCACTACTCATCCTTATCCCCTGGCGTCTTGCTCCTGGGCTGCTTCAACACTACTGTCTAAAAAATCATTTGCCTTCATAATTTCGTAGAGGTTAGTATCTGTTTCTAACAAGCAAGCGTGCCCACAATGTGGTAGTACCACCATTTTGGAATTGGGTAAGATACTAACCAAACGTTTTGCTTCAGCTAAGGAAGGTAAAAGTCGATCGCTAGCACCAGCAATCACCAAAACAGGTTGAGTCAGGCAACGTAACTGTTCCTCTTCAACGCAAAAATCTCTCAGTAACGATATTCGCCACAGGACAGTTTTTGGTGGTACCGAACGCATGCTTTTTAGGAGTTCTTGTCTATCACTCCTAGAAATACGTGCCAAAGCTGCCAAAAAAGGTAATAAACCTAGTGCGCCGATGTTATAAAGGTTGGATGGAACCAAGGAACTCAATTGAGATGCCCAAGTTAACAAAGGCTGAAGCTGGAAGGCGCTTCCTGAGTTGATGAGAATAATACGCTTAAATAGCTGTGGTGCAATGACCGCTACTTTCTGCGCCAAACAACCACCAAAGGATTCCCCACACAGGTAAACAGGACGCTGGGGGCTTTTTTCTAATTCTGCATGGATCAAGTCCAAGACATTCTTAGCTAACTCATCCCAACTGCTCAAATCTTCCCTTGGTATCGCTAAACAACGGACATCAAAGCCAACTTCTAATCCAGCAGTTTGCGATCGCAACAGTTGACCTGTTCCATCCATTCCTGGTAAATACACAAACAATGGTAACTCTGGCTGGAGTCGTTTAGGACTGAGGAAACATGGTTTTAGATCAACTTTTGGAATAGTCATTAGTCATTAATCATTAGTCATTAGTCATTAGGAGGCAGTGCGCCCTTGCAAGTCAAGCATGTTGAGTGCACCTGCTGTTCATTAGTCCTTAGTCATTAGTCATAGGCTAACTAAAGGACTAATGACTAAATTTTTTAATAGCAACCTTCACACAATAAATTTGCTATTTCTGAGTGACAATGATTTGTCAATTCTGTCACCATAGTTCTTGCTTTTTTTCCCTGATATTTTTCTTTTTGTAGAGGTTTAATCCAATATGGATGACCAATGAGCACAGCGACACGTTGATATGTGACTAGTGGATGCCAACCTGACTGATTAAATAAAGGTTCTGAAGGGTCAAACAAACTTAATACCCTCAAAGGTACAGCAGATGTGTTAACTTCTTCAAGGGATGCTATTGCGATTGGCAAAACTGCTAAATCTCGTACCCGTGCTCGCAATGCCAAATGGGCAAAACCTCGTTGAAATTCACCCACCCGGTTCGGTTGGGTAAATTCTACCATTGGTTTTGTTCCCTCAGGAAAGACTCCTACTATTTGCTTTGACTGCAATAGCAGTTGTGACTGTTGGAAAAAGCTTTGCTGGCGCTGTTGATTTGCCTCCTCTAGAGGAAAGCAACCTAATTGTCCTGTAACAATCTCCCGCATTATTGGCACTTGCCCCATATAGTGATGGCAAGCAAAGCGAATAGAACTCGATAAAGCCGCCATTAAAATGGGTGCATCCATAAAGCTGCGGTGATTGCTCACTACTAACACACTGGCATCTTGGGGAATGCGATCCTCGTAGTAGCGAAACATTTTGGTTGATAGCGCCGCCAGTAACCAGCGAGAAACCTCAAGGGGGCTATTTACACTCATCTTGATATAGGATCAGGAAAATTCGCAGCTTATCTTTATTAAGAATTTACATTTTTTAACCGATAACGGCGACTGCCTTAAGGTAGAAATGTTCAGAGCAACAAAATCGGTAAAGTTCTTTGTGTAAAAGAGGTTTGTTTTCTAATGTTCTTAATGTAATGACAAGTTTAGTGTGGAATCTTAGTAAATAACTTGCCAATTCTTTGGACAAATAAGCTGAGATTATGACATTCATTAAACAAACTCAAACGACATAAATTTGTTAAAATTAACAAATGATTGAAAAAAGGAGATAAATGATATAATTGCGTGGTTTTATCCAAAAAAGGTAAGAGAGAAAACGTTTTTAACAACTAGTTTTTTTTTGCATAAATCAAGTGAATAGAACACAAAAGACATTCGCACTCACAACACCACTATATTATGTAAACGACTTACCCCATATTGGCAGTGCTTATACAACAATGGCAGCAGATGTGGAGGCAAGGTTTCAGAGACTATTGGGACGCAAAGTCCTCCTGATTACAGGTACAGATGAGCATGGGCAAAAAATTCAACGGACAGCAGAAAGCAAAGGGCGATCGCCTCAAAGCTTTAGTGATGAAATGTCAGCGGGTTTTGTCTCCCTATGGCAGTTACTAAACATTCAATACGATAGATTTATTCGTACAACCGCTCCTCGTCATGAAGTTCTGGTCAAAGAATTTTTTCAGCGAGTGTGGGAAGCTGGAGACATTTACCAGGGACAACAAAAAGGTTGGTACTGCGTTTCGTGTGAAGAATTCAAAGAAGAAAGAGAACTGTTAGAAGGACACCGCTGTCCTCTCCACCCAAATAAAGAAGTTGAGTGGCGAGACGAACAGAACTATTTCTTCCGCTTATCTAAATATCAAGAGAAACTGCAAAAACTTTACCACTCTCAACCGGATTTTATCCAACCAGACAGCCGCCGAAATGAAGTCCTCAACTTTGTAAATCAAGGGTTGCAGGACTTCTCCATTTCACGGGTGAATGTAGATTGGGGTTTTCCTGTACCAGTTGATCCTAACCATACTCTTTATGTTTGGTTCGATGCGCTTTTAGGTTATATCACCGCAATGCTCGAACCGGATGAAGAACCAACCATTAAAAATGCCTTAGCAAAATGGTGGCCGATCAATTTGCATCTGATTGGTAAGGATATCCTGCGCTTCCATGCAGTGTACTGGCCAGCAATGCTAATGTCAGCTGGCTTATCATTGCCAGAGCGAGTCTTTGGGCATGGTTTTTTGACCAAAGATGGTCAGAAAATGGGCAAAAGTCTGGGTAATACCCTCGATCCTATAGGTTTAGTGCAGCGCTATGGTAGTGATGCTGTTCGTTATTACTTCCTTAAGGAAATCGAATTTGGCAAGGATGGCGACTTTAATGAAAGTAGATTCATTAATGTGATAAATGCAGATTTGGCAAATGATTTAGGTAATTTGCTAAACCGCACTTTAAACATGGTGAAGAAATACTGCGATGGGAATGTGCCGACGATTACAAAGGAAGATATACCTTTTGAGCATCCTTTGAAAGCGATTGGTTTACGTCTTGGGGAACAAGTGAAACATGCATATGAAGCGTTAGCGTTCAATCAAGCTTGCGAAGCTATTCTTTTACTGGTGCAAGCCAGTAATAAGTTTATTGATGAACAAGCTCCTTGGTCATTGTATAAACAAGGACAGCAGCAAGCTGTAGAACAAGTCCTGTATGCAGTGCTGGAATCAGTGAGACTAGCAGCTTATCTCCTATCTCCAATTATCCCTGATACAAGTAGTGATATTTACCAGCAATTAGGTTTCGGAATTAATTTTAATGAACAAATAGAAACTGCCACCGTTGCTCCTTTTGCCATTCATGGAACATGGGGAGTACTAACAAATCAACAAAAGCTGGGTGAAGCCCGCCCAGTCTTTAAACGAATAGAATCTCCTAAAAACAATTAGTTCAACTTCCATAACTGATTTTGTCTGAATTTTATCAGGACTAAATTTATCAGTTCTGAAAAATTATCATAAGCCGTTCTCTGTTGATCTGTAACAACTGAAAAGTATCAATTATTACATTTTCATAAAAATGAGGTATGACAACAATGTTGAATAATCTGGAAAATGATTCGATTTTTACGCCAGAACAAGTTTTAGAAAATCGGGGTCGTGTCGCTATATTTATTGACGGATCAAATTTATTTTATGCAGCACTACAACTAGGAATTGAAATTGATTACACCAAGTTACTATGTCGATTAACCGGAGGCTCTAGATTGTTGCGAGCCTTCTTTTATACTGGAGTAGACCGCACAAATGAAAAGCAGCAGGGTTTTCTGTTGTGGATGCGACGCAATGGATACCGGGTTATTGCCAAGGATTTGGTACAGTTGCCAGATGGATCCAAAAAAGCCAACTTGGATGTAGAAATTGCGGTAGATATGATGGCTTTAGTAGATTCCTATGATACAGCAGTGTTAGTCAGTGGTGACGGGGATCTGGCGTATGCAGTGAATTCAGTCAGCTATCGCGGTGTGCGGGTTGAGGTGGTCAGTTTACGCTCCATGACAAGCGACAGTTTGATTAATGTGAGCGATCGCTATATTGATTTAGAAGCAATTAAAGAAGACATTCAGAAAACCCCTCGCCAAAGCTTTCCTTATCGAGCACTAGATCGATCACTAGCCCCTATAGGATTTTTGGAAGATCCCAGGGAAAGCGACAGCCAGCAGATTGAAATTCAAGAGTCATGAAGCAGTAAGCAACACGAGAAAGGGAGATAAGGAGGATGAGGCGGACAAATCAATTCAAAATTCCTCTTGGAAAGTTTGCTCCAACGCTGTCCTCCTCATGGCGCTGGCTGCTTATTTCCCTAATCTCCGTAGGGCTAGTTGCTTGTGCTGGGAGCCAAACTCACGTCACGACCAAACCACCTGTTGAGAGTCCATCACCTGGAGAGAAAGATAGTAACCTGACTTTCTTTGGTGTCACCTTAGAGCAAGCAGATGAAGTTGGCAGACCAATTTGGAGAGTCAGAGCAAAACAGGCAAAATACACCAAAGAAAAACAAATTGGTGCAGCGGAAAGTCCATATGGTGAACTTTACCAAGATGGCAAAGTTGTTTATCAAGTACAAGCTCAAATGGCAGACATTGCGCAAGATGGTAAGCAATTGTTTCTAAAAGGGAAAATTGTTGCAATAGATCCTCGCAATGGTGTTGTATTGCACGGTAATGAGTTGGAGTGGCGACCAAAAGAAGATTTGCTCATTGTCCGTAACCAGCTTCATGGAACTCATAAACAACTACAAGCAGTAGCGCAGGAGGCGCGAGTCAAAACTCGCGAACAACGCATGGAATTTTCTGGAGGAGTGGTTGCAAACTGCTTGGAACCGCAATTACAAATGCGAACCGAGCATTTGACTTGGCGAATAAAACAAGAAACATTAATAGCCGATCGCCCTGTGCAAATGGATCACTATAAAAACAACCAAATTACCGACCGAGGTCAAGGAGATTCTGCTGAAGTTAACTTGAAGACAAATATTGCTACCGTTAACAAAAATGCACAGCTAGAGTTATTAGACCCACCAGTGCAAGTCGCTAGTAACTCTATGACTTGGAACCTAAACTCAGAAACAGTAAAAACTAATTCTCCTGTGCGGGTCTTCCATCAAGCTGAAAAAGTAGTAGTTACTGCAAATCAAGGCGAAATGAAGATACCGGAAAACAGTGTTTATTTAACAGGAAACGTCTCTGGAGTTGGAGAGCGTGGCCAGTCTCTTAAATCAAAGACCTTAACATGGTATTTTGACAAGAAATTAGTTGAGGCTCAAGGGGATGTCGTTTATCGCCAAGCAGATCCTCCATTAGCTTTTACAGGTCAAAAAGCCTCCGGTGATTTGCAGGCAGAAACGATTGTCGTCAACAGCGATGGTTCTGGTAAAAAGGTCGTGACAGAGATTATTCCTCAAGACAGAAAAGTGAAAAATCAATAGTACCGCTCTAATCGCATTCTAAGAACGTGCTTTGTAAGTCCCAAAGGTACACATATAAGTAGGTCGGTACAAATAAAGTTAACTAGTTTTGGCAGTCATTAGTCATTGGTCATTAGGAGGCAGTGCGGTCTTGGGGAGCCACTGTGTTGGGGAGCCAGTACTGTAGGAGGGTCTCCCTCCGTAGGCGACTGGCGTTAGCGAAGCGGAACCGAAGGTTCTCCCCGAAGGGCGTCCGGCTCTGCCGACTTGTAGCATGTGGCGTGGTTTCCCCCATGAGCACCTGCCGTTCATTAGTAAGGGTTTGAGGCGTTTTTACATTTCTTAACATAGTTAGGTTTTTTTCCACCTATCTACTTAGTACAACATTGCACAAGTTCGTAGCGTTATGTGTGTCATTCTGAGTGGAGTGAAGCGGAACGAAGAATCCCAGATGCTTCGCTTTACTGCGTTACGCACCCTGCGGGAAGCCGCAAAGCGTCTACAGCATGACACTTTTCGATACGGATTTATGAAATGCAGTACTTAGTTAATAAGCACGATACTTACCAGGACGCTCATTTCTTATTTTTGAATTTTGAATTTTGAATTTTGAATTTCTTACTAGCCTCCGTATAACATTTCATTACGACTAGCTGCACCTAATTGAGGTATTGTATTGATAGCTATGTGAGGAGTGACAGTAGCAGGAACACCTGGAGCAACTTGTAATTGCTGCACTAAACGTTGCAACAATTGGTCTTGTCCAGTGCGGAAACCTGAGACATTCGTACCACGGTTAAGAATGGCAAACCATACCAAACCGCGATCGCGCGTGGGCACTACTCCGGCTAAAGCACTAACATCCCGTAGAGTGCCAGTTTTCATGAGCGTCGCAGCAGGTAAATGTCTAGAGTGCATCGTTCCCCGATGGTCAAATCCGGAGACTGGAAATAAGTCAGCCAAAGTCAACTGATAAGCCAATGCTTCCTGTTGAATTGCCATAAACATAGCACAAACTGCTCTGGGAGAAATGCGATTTTCCGGTCCTAACCCTGAACCGTTAATTAACTGAATTTCTGACTGCGGTACCCTTGCCAGAGTAGCAGCTGTTGATTGCACAACCTCCGCTCCCCCCACAGCATCTGCTAGCATTTGAGCTATGTCATTGTTACTGAAAACGTTCATCTCCCTGATGATTTGCTTTAAAGGTAGTGAGTGGTGACGCAATAGCAAAGTCGGTTGAGGATTTGCTATTGGTTCTACTTTCACTCCCCCTGCAATCACAACTTGAGGCTTGGGAGTTCCTTTTGGCATCAGCAAGTGTTGAAAACTAGCAGCACGGGACCAAGTAGCATAATTCAAGGCTTGCTTAAGCATCTGACCTGCGAGTACTGGATTACGCTGGAAATTCATCGCAAAATTCCCGGTAATCACCAAATTTCCTGTAACACGTTTAATGCCCATCTGGTTGAGACTATTACCAAGGGCAATGGCTTCTTCCCAAACAAACATCGGATCGCCACTACCTGTAATCACCAAGTCACCCTGTAACACACCATTCTGCAAAGGTCCTGTAGTACTGACCAAAGTTTGAAATTGGTGATCTGGACCAAAATTTTTGAAAGCAACGAGTGAGGTAGCAACTTTGGTTAAGGAAGCGGCTGGAAGAGGAGTCGTGCCTTGGTGATTAGCCATAAGCATCGGTCCAGACTGTATCCAAATTCCCTGACTTTCGATCTGATTTGCTGGCACTAATTTCGATGTTTGTAGTCCTTTTAGATATTCCAGCACCGTAGTAGCACCAACTGGATTTGGATCGGCGGCAACAACTAAGCCGGGGCTACCTTGCCAAGTTAAGATATCCAAAGCATTTATGGGCTTGACATTGACTCCAGCCATTTCCAGCCAAATAGAAATTAAACCCGAACCGAACAATTCCAGCATGCTTCATTGCCTCTGTAGAATATGCTATTTTGTTTAATGTATGATTACGTAAGTGTTCCCTGCAGACTAGGCATTGAGTCATGATAACCGCAGTTTTTGCCATGCGGAAGTAGGGCATGCAAAGAAGCTTTGGTAGAAAGTATAACCATTCGTCCAAAACATTTGAAAATAGAAAGTCTTCATTTGCACTTTTGGTGAATCTAGTTGTTAATGCAGGGTACTCATTTTTGTCTATCCCACATATTTCTGAGGTTTACGCCCAAATCAGGCTAATTTTATGATTTTAGGTAGCTGTGGTGCTTTGTGTGTTGCCAAAAATCCTGCTTTTGTGAAAAGGGTTGACTAACAGATTAAACTTTATCCTCAATACTGTGGTTTTGCTTCTCAGTTACAGAGGTAATTCATGTTATGTTGAGCTTGTTAGCACCTCTTGAGAAACGATCAAGGCTCAAGAATGAAGCTTGAAAGTTTTATAACTCATACTTCATCACTTTTGCCTTGATCAGAACATCTACTACTTTCAGTAGAGGCATCTGGTAAAATTTGTAAGGTTTCTAGAAGCTCTGAGCAATGGGATCGACTGGCGCACGGATCGCAATTGACGCAATGGGAGGGGATTACGCACCCGGTGAAATCGTTGCTGGCGCACTGCGAGCACGAGAAGAATTGGGTGTAGAAGTCTTATTAGTAGGCGATCCCCAACAAATAGAAAGCAAACTGCCGCCAAAAACTCATCTGCGGCAAGTAGAGATCGTTCCTGCTGAGGAGACGATCACAATGGACGAGGAGCCTTTAAGCGGTATCAGACGCAAACCTAAGGCTTCGATCAACGTAGCTATGGATTTGGTAAAAAATCACCAGGCTGATGCTGTGGTTTCTGCCGGTCACTCTGGGGCAGCAATGGCAGCAGCTTTGCTCCGCTTGGGACGACTGCGAGGAATTGACCGTCCAGCAATTGGTGCAATGTTCCCAACTATGGTAGCAGGAAAACCAGTGCTCATACTTGATGTCGGCGCAAATGTAGACTGCCGTCCTAAGTTTTTAGAGCAGTTTGCTATTATGGGGTCAGTTTATAGTCAGTATGTCTTGGGTATTCCAGAACCTCAAGTAGGTTTGTTGAATATTGGCGAAGAAGACACCAAAGGCAATGACGCCGCTGTTCGTGCTAACCAACTACTGCGTGAAAATCCCCAAATCTCATTTATTGGCAATGCGGAAGGACGTGATGTTCTTTCCGGTCGCTTTGATGTGATTGTGTGTGATGGATTTGTGGGCAATGTGTTGTTAAAATTTGCCGAAGCAGTTGGGGAAGTCATGCTCCAGATTATCCGAGAAGAATTACCCCAAGGATTACACGGTCAAATTGGGACAGCAATTTTAAAACCTAACCTCAAGCGAATAAAGCAGCGCATGGACCATGCAGAACATGGAGGTGCCTTGCTTTTAGGCGTTGATGGAATTTGCATTATCAGTCACGGTAGCTCCCAAGCACCTTCGATTTTTAATGCAATTCGCATGGCAAAAGAAGCTGTAGATAACCGAGTATTGCACAGAATTCAGTCTCAATATCAAAGCATTCAGCAAGAAAGTGGTTAACACTTCCCTTGTTTTCAGTCAAAGTCAAACTCAAAAGTCTTTTACTAACGACTAAAGACTAATGAACGGCAGGTGCTATATGCCGGGGAACCCGTCCACCGCACTGCCTCCTAATCACTAAAAGCTGATAGCTTTGGAGATGCCAGAGTGCAAAACTTAGGAATAGCAATCACAGGAAGTGGATCAGCAGTACCAGCAACTTTCCTGGATAACCAGGCACTAACAAAACTGGTTGAAACGTCAGACGAATGGGTGACCACAAGAACAGGAATTCGTCAACGGCGATTGGCAAAAGCAAGTGAAACGATAACTGAACTTGCGACTGCTGCTAGTGGGCAGGCGATCGCCATGGCTGGAATTTCCCCACAAGACTTAGATTTAATTGTGTTAGCAACCTCTAGTCCTGATGACTTGTTTGGCAGTGCTTGTCACATTCAAGCCCAATTGGGAGCTACTAAAGCGGTAGCCTTTGATATAACCGCAGCTTGCTCTGGCTTTGTGTTTGGGCTAGTGACTGCTGCTCAATACATCAGGACTGGGGTTTATCAAAACGTACTGCTTGTTGGAGCGGATTTTCTCTCTCGTTGGGTAGATTGGCAAGACCGGGGTACTTGTGTATTGTTCGGTGATGGTGCTGGGGCTGTAGTCATACAGGCAAACCAGAAGGATTACTTGCTGGGATTTGAACTCAGAAGCGACGGAACTCAAAATAACTGCCTTAACCTTGCCTATGCAACACAACCCACACAACTGACTCAAGAAGTCAATGTTGGAAAAGGCAACTTCCAACCCATCACCATGAATGGTAAAGAAGTATACCGCTTTGCCGTACAAAAAGTGCCAGAAGTTATTGACAAAGCTTTGTTTCGCGCCAACCTTAGTGTTGACCAAATAGATTGGCTATTATTGCACCAGGCAAATCAGCGCATTCTCGACGCTGTTGCTCAACGCCTGAATATTCCAGAACACAAAGTTATTAGTAATCTTGCCAATTACGGCAACACTTCTGCCGCCTCCATCCCGCTTGCCCTAGATGAAGCAGTGCGGCAAGGCAAAATCAAGACGGGTGATATTATTGTCACTTCTGGCTTTGGTGCTGGACTCACCTGGGGTGCAGCCATCTTCCAATGGGGAAGATAGTTTTTTATCCTTTGTCATTGGTTATTTGTTATTTGTTAATAACCAATAACCAATGACCAATGACCAATTACTAATGACTAATGACTAAAACTGCATGGGTATTTCCTGGACAAGGTTCGCAGTCCCAGGGAATGGGAATAGACTTATTAGATGTGCCATCCGCACAAGAAAAATTTGCTCAAGCTGAGAAAATATTGGGCTGGTCTGTCATCGAAATCTGTCAGAACAATCCCGAAAAGTTGGCGTACACTCTCTACACACAGCCTTGTTTATACGTTGTAGAAAGCATTCTCGCTGATATTATGCGAGAAAAAGAAAAACCGAATTTAGTTGCAGGTCACAGTTTAGGAGAATACGTCGCCCTTTACGTGGCTGGAGTATTCGAGTGGTCTGATGGGTTGCGTTTAGTAAAGCGTCGTGCCGAACTTATGGAGACCACTGCAGGTGGGATGATGGCAGCTTTAATGAACTTTGATCGTGAACAGTTGGAAAAAGTCATTGCTGAAACTCCTGAGGTAGTGATAGCAAACGATAATAGTTCAGCTCAAGTGGTCATCTCAGGCACACCCGCAGCAGTAGAAGCCGTAATGTCTCAAGTTAAGGCAAGGCGTGCTAAACCTTTAAATGTTTCTGGAGCATTTCATTCCCCTTTAATGGCACCAGCAGCAGCTGAATTTCAAGATATTTTAGAATCAGTCGAATTTTATCAAGCTTTTTTACCAGTATTATCAAACGTAGAACCAGTTCCCACTGTTGATGCAAGTGTTTTGAAAAAACGTTTAATACAACAAATGACTGGAGGAGTGCGATGGCGAGAAATTTCATTAGCACTACCAGAAAATGGCATTGAACGAGTAGTAGAAATTGGTCCTGGTAATGTGCTAACTGGTTTAATTAAACGCACTTGCTCTGACTTAATTCTAAAAAACGTCAGCAGCCTAGATGATTTAGGAGCGTAAACAATAAACTTCGCGTCAGTTGTAGGGTAAGAGGTAAGGGGGAAAGAATATAAAAAACCTTTTCCCTTTCTCCACTACAGTGGCAATTGTTACTTTTCCCACGAGATCTCATAGAAGTTAAGGCAGCAGAAAGCAAAAATACTCCCTCTTTCCCTCTTTCCCTCTCTCCCTCCCTTTCGACTATGTCTCGAAGCCGTGAACCATATGTAAGTTTGTTACTTTACCACGCATTTAAGTGGTCAGTAGTCAGTCCCATGCTTCAGGTTTATTTCAAGGGACGAATCTATGGTGCTGAAAATGTCCCTAAAACAGGACCACTACTAGTAGTTAGCAATCATGCTAGTAACTACGATCCACCCATTGTTTCTAATTGCGTAGGCCGTCCAGTAGCTTTTATGGCAAAGGAAGAACTCTTTAAAATCCCAATTCTCAGTAAAGCAATTCAGTTGTACGGTGCTTATCCTGTGAGTCGAGGTAGTGCCGATCGCACTGCTATCCGTGCAGCTATGAAGTATCTTGATGACGGGTGGGCTGTAGGTCTTTTTCTACAAGGAACACGTACTCCAGACGGACGCATTACAGATCCTAAAAGAGGTGCAGCCCTGATTGCTGCTAAAGCCAAAGTCCCACTTTTGCCCGTATCTTTATGGGGAACTCAGGCAATTGAGCAAAAAGGTTCAAAAACTCCTGTTTCAGTTCCAGTCACAGTGCGAATTGGCGAACTGATAAATGCTCCCAGTTCTAATGATAAAGAAGAATTGGAGACGTTAACGCAAAAGTGTGCAGCAGCAATTAACACGCTCCACGAGTTGGGACGATAATTTGGAAGAGCCTAAAAATATGCTTAAAGGAGGTGGCAACAGCCACTGAATTTATGCCAATTTAAAACCATACAATTTTAATTTGAGATTTTGGATCGGTAATTGACGTAAAAAATTATCAATAATTATCTGAACATTAGTAGAGTTTTTGCATCTATCTTTAGGGAAAGAGAGTAAAAAACCTTAATCTAAAATCTTAAGTTCGACTTGATATTAGTTCCACGCTGCTGAACTTCATTCACCCTCATCAAGCTCTTCCGAAATAATATATGAGCAGTTTTGATGGCAACAATTTTTGGTATCGCCTGAATAATCTGGCGTTAGTCCGTTTTTTGCTTTTAGTTGCTTCCGGATGGGCAGTTACACTACTTCTAGATTATTTTCAATCAGTTATTGTTATTTTTACAGTTGCTGCAATTTTGGCTTTTTTACTAAGCTATCCCGTACAATGGTTACGGCGTTTTTTGCCTCACGGTGTAGCTGTGGTTATTGTTTTCTTGCTTACGCTTGTGATTCTTGGCGGTTTAACAGTTACTGTAGGCTTAACAGTTTTATCTCAAGCGCAACAATTAATTGACAGTGTCACTGGATTTTTAAACTCTTTAGTACCTTTAGTCCAGCGACTTGAAGAATATCTTCGTAACCGGAATCTGAGAATAGATTTAAGTTTATTAGAAGAACAACTGCGAAATCAAGCTATATCTCTACTTGGTTCGAGTTTCCTTATTTTCCAAAGCTTTCTGACTAACTTTGTAACATTTATATGGATCGCAGTTGTGACTTTATTCATGCTACTGGATGGTGAAAAGCTTTGGCATTTTGTCATCAAAGTAGTTCCACAGAAACGACGTTCTAAATTTACGGAGATTATCAAACGTAGTTTCTTAGGATTTTTTCGAGGCCAATTAATATTAACCTTGTTTCATACAGCTTCAACTTTCATTATTTTCTTGGTCTTAAATGTGCCTTTTCCACTAGTATTGTCATTGATTGCTGGACTACTTATCATAATTCCTGGTATAGGAGCCACATTAGGAGTTTGTATAGTGACTCTCATAGTTTTATCGCAAAATGTCTGGTTGGCACTCAAAGTTTTGGTAGCTTGTATTGTACTGCAGCAAATCCAAGATAACTTAATTGCGCCTCGAATTATGCGAGGTGCTCTTAATCTTAATCCTGTCGTTGTCTTCTTTGCTTTACTCGTTGGGGCTAAGGTTGCAGATTTATTAGGAATTTTTATTTCTATTCCGATTGCTGGAATTTTAGTTGCTTTATTTGAAATTGATGAAATGAAAGCTGAAGTTTAGTCATTAGCTATAGCAATCCGGTTTGATTTGGTGAGACCACTGCGAATGACGGCTTTCCCGACCTAGGCATCTAGCGTTTGCGTTAGCTCCGGCCCCCTTAGGGGCTAGCGGAACCGGAGGTTCTCCCCGATAGCCCTCCGGGGAAGACCTCCGGTCTCGCTGCGCTTTAGACCTCTGGGCGTGCGCAAAGCGCATACGCCAGAGCCGGCACGAGGGAGAACGCCAGGTGCTACAACGGGGGGAACCCTCCGCAGTCGCCACAACGGGGGGAACCCCCGCAAGGCGCTGCTCTCCGCAACGCACTGGCTCCCCTCCCGCAGCGCTGGACTCACCGTAAGGCGTGGCGTTAGCCATAGGGTGAATTGACTCGTAGAGGCAGGGAACGCTTAACAGGGAACAGGGAAGAAGCAATAAAAGCGTACGGAGTTTTTTTCAAAAATCAAATAGGAGTCCTATATTAGTCATTAAGTCAGTCAACCTAAAAAGATTAAAAAAGAAATTTTGCGATACGCGTAGCGTCAAGCCTCCGGCTTATCGCACCAGTCTAAAAGAGGCAGGCAGCTTTGTATCTTCTCCACCTGACGCTTTGATAACGCACTTTGGACGTGCGCTATGCGCTTACGTTTAATTTAGTTCTAATCATAATGATATTTGACATTTAATAATGTTGAACTACTTCTAAAAATTTAATAATAAATATACTTAATCGCAAAGTATAATGTTTTGATACATAATTTAAAGATGGCAAAAAAACATGTTATTTGTGTTGGATTTATTTATGATATAAATAGTAACTGATAGCTAAGAAATCATGACTAATGAGTGATACAGATTTAAGAGCGCAATTAACAGAAAATTTAGATGAGGCAGAGTGGGAATGGCTGATTCCTCATGCGCAACGGGATGCTCTAATTCTCGTGGCGGTAGGGCTAGATATACTAGATGTGGGAGTGGCGATCGCTGGCGATAACGTATCGCAAGTCGAAACTTGGATAGATGAGGCATTGATTACCAAACCCTCGGTTACACAAATAGGAGAATGGAACACTCAGGGTGCAAAGCGTTTTAAAACTTTAATTGTACAACCTTACGTGATGATACAAGAAAAAACTGTTCCCTAAAAAAGATAAAGCGATCGCTAAAGTTCTTCAGTTTCCTCAATTTGAAATATTTTTTAAATTATAATTTTTTGACTATTCTTTTAATAACTGATTTGATGACTGCTTGTTTTTAATTTCATCAGTAGCCGTGTAACCAGTTGTTACCCAAACTATAGCTCGAATTCCATCACGGATAGATTTTCCAATTGGTTCGGGAGAAGTCTCTGAAGGGACTGTGACAGGTTTGAAATCAATTCCTCGACTACCCAAAACAATTTCACCAACGATTCTAGCACGGCGCATGTGGTAGTCAGAAGTCACTACATAGACACTTTTTATGCCTCTTTTTTTCAAATCATCTACCAAGGTTGTAAAGTTTTCTACAGTATTATTTGCTCTATAGTCTAGACGCAACCGCCTTGTATCAACTCCAGCTTTAGCAAACACCTGTTTAGTTACCTTTGGAGGGCTACCTCCAGAAATCCAAATGCTTAAATTGGGGTGTTTTTGGGCAAAATTTGCTGTAAACTTCTCTCGCTCTAATTTAGATGTTGAACCACCTAAAACCAAAATTGCTTGAGGCTGCATAAATTGGGTTTGAATTTCCTTGTAACCCCACAACATCATCAGTGGTAGTGCTAGGAACATAAACCGAGAATAAATACCTTTAGATTGTTGCTTTTTCAAGGGCTTATCACCTCGGTTGCTTAAACTGAATTTTTTGCGGGAATCATAACGTACATTATCAAAGCAATAAAAATTTAACTCACATTTGTGTTTTTATCATATTTCTGTTCCACGAATTTTGTACACCACTGGTGTAAATATCTTTCTTTTCTAAAGTCCCAATATCAGAATATTTTTTGACAAACCACGACTCACAATTCTCAGGGTTTATTGAACTAACAGACACGAGATGTGGTCTTATCTGTGCCTAAAAATAAGAGACATCTCCAGATTCAATGGATGATTATAACCTCCATCTAAGCAAATCCAAAGATTTCCCAAGTAGTTTATCAAATGTATTAGAGGACGGGACTGGCCAGATTCGAACCGGCGACCTAGCGCTTCAGATTTGTGTGAGTTTCCCCACTCTCTGGACTATACCTTCACCATAGGCTTTAAGCCCTTAGGTGGTAGCTTTCTAGTCTCTACACCTTCCTGAGCAGACCTGTATAAGAAATGACAAGTCTTAGCCCAGGCTTGGCTCGGTATTCCCATGAAGTGTCAGCATTGTAGTCGAAAGACAACCAATCCTACTTTTTCCTTTCTTTTTAGGGTTCACCGAATTTAACTACATTCACTCATAGAGTTTCCTCTATAGTGCCCGATAGTTCAGGAGGCGCTCGCTCTATCCTGCTGAGCTACAGCCCCAAACAGATATCATTCAACATGATACCATTTTTAGGGGGACTGCCAAGAATTATCCCAAGATCCGCCGCCTATTTCTAATCCACATAGCAAGCTACGTGCTTTCCGGATAGTTTTTCTTTTTCCAATACCTAATTCTCGCAGGTCTAAATTTAACTCTCCCTTCATAGTGTCACTACAGCAAAATCTCAAACCATTTGCTGTTGGCGCACGTAAAGAAGTTCCAGGTAAATTGGTAGTTCCTGTGATTTCAACTTCATACAGCAAATTCCGTGCTTGCATTTGCCATCTACCCCAAGGCTGAATATCCCACTTTACTTGGGAATTCCAGGGTACGAATTCATAAAACTTGCCTTGATGGTGTATGCCAATCATAGCTACAGATTCCATCCACCATAAAACACCGCGTCGTCCACCGCCAGCAGTCAAAGCAAGGTCGGGTTCATCTTCAAAGCTATTGCAGTTGAGCCAAAACCATTTTTGGGGAAAAGCGCCTCCCCAATTTTTCTCGCCGTAAGCTGGGGCGTTGCGAAATTCGTAGCGTTTACCATTCCAGTCAATCCAACCGGAAGCTAAGCCATGCGCCATGAGAATTTGCCATCCGGGTTCAAAAATCTGCAAAAATGACAACCAACCAGCGGTTGATTGTTGAATACTTCCTTTATCACCCCATCCATAAATGGGTTGAATTTCATACTCCCAACGACAGTAGTGACCAGTAGCAGGATCGTGAATTGCCCCTTGATTCAGGGTGGCTGTTGCTTGGTAGCCTTCTTGAATATGGTGTTCAAACTCAGGTGGTAGGAGGTACACAGGTTTAGTATGTAGAAGGTTTGTTTTGCCCCAATGACCTAAGCCCAAAACGTTACGATTTGCCCAAAATTTGCTCACATCGGGAAACGTGCGCCATAAATACTCGTCATTGGGACCTAGGATTTGTGCTGCACCGCCACTGTGGTGTTTACCGCCGATTGGGTCTTCAATAGAATACATAAAGGCAAAAGTTTCACCTTCAGTTGGTAAGGTGACGCGGTAATACCAACCTTCAAAGAAGCGACGAGCAGTACCGTCCCAGTGATAACCACTGTGGGGTGTTTGGATTAAATGATGAGAATTTGTGGAAATAGTTAACATAGATTTACCATGCTGCCTATTTCCCAGTATGAGCGATCGCCTTAACATAAATGATGCCTACTCTATCCTGGAACTTAAACCTGGTGCATCACCAACACAGATTAAGCAAGCCTATCGTAAGCTAGTTAAGATTTGGCATCCTGATCGGTTTTCTCATCCGCACCAAAAACAGGAAGCAGAAGAAAAAATTAAACAAATCAACGAAGCTTACGACAAGCTTAAATCTGATCTGCCAAGTTCTACTGATCCGCCCACTCAGACAACACAGACAACACAGACAAACATTTATACAAGTCGCTCCAATGCCGAACTTTTCTACAACTGGGGAGCAGAGAATGCAAAACAAGGAAGATACCAGGAAGCACTTGCGGACTTTACTCATGCAATTCGCCTCAATCCCAACTACATCGATGCTTACAAATACCGTGGGTTTATTTGCTCCCAACTTGGATATGAGTATCGAGCCAGTTCTGATTTAAATAAAGCCGCACAAATCGAAGCGAGGCTGAAAAATAAACAGACTCATTCAGCATCGCCATCATCAAGATCGTCCAAAACCTCCCGAAGAAAATCAAAGCTCAGATCCCTTCTAGAAAGGTTTTTACACTGGATCAAGCGTTTGGCTAGGTTTTAAGAGGTCATCCGGATGCACTTGTGTTTGTCATGTCTTGTTGACATGAGTACTTCTGGGCATAGATTCTTTGAAATTTATTAGAAGAAGATGAGGATAGGGTAGTGAAACCGCGTTACGCGCTCAAGTTATTTTCTGATTTAGGCACCAAGCACAGCACTCACCTGATTATGGCCAAACTCCACTGGTTAGAAGTTAGCGAATACGCCTCCGTCTCTTTTTCTGCACTGGGATTAGTCACAGCCGCACTCACGCAACAGATGATTTATGTAGCTGCTCCTTTGACTGTAACAGTTTGCTTGAACGTTGCTAATCGAGAAAGGTTAAAGTATTTGATTGAGCAGCATCAACAAGCAACAATTGCCAAACAGGATCTACTCATGGATCCACTGCGACAACGACTGACAAACTTTGATACTTTCACTCAAAAACTCAGTGCAACAACTGAACAGCAGCTTGAGGAGTTACGACAGAACCAGCAGCAAGACGCCAATATTTTCACTCAACGTCTTGAAGAATTTGATGCCTCTTTCCAGCAAATCAGTACAAACATTCAACAACAGATACAAGGATTACTGCAAAATCAGCAAGAACAAAATACCGATGATCTCAAACAGCGCTTAACTCAACTCGACACCTTAACGCAAGAATTAAATACAAACACTCACAAACAGATAGACCCTATTTATCAGCGCCTTGCACAACTTGATGCTTTGACACAACAGTTGAGTACAAGGACACAACAGCAGATACAGACATTACACCAAACCCAGCAGGAACAAAATATTGATGTTGTGAGTCAACGACTCACTCAACTCGACACCATCATGCAACAGTTGAGTACAACGACACAACAGCAAATTAATCCACTTTCTCAGCGCCTTTCTCAACTGGACTCTTTTGCACAGCAATTAAATCGATACACTCAGCACCAGGTACAGGCATTACAGCAAACCCAGCAGGAACAAAATGTGGATGATGTTAGACAACACCTGACTGAACTGGATGCCCTGACACAAAATTTAAGTGCAAATACTCAAAAACAGTTTCAAGAACTTCAGTACGCGATCGCACTCATACAAACTGAACTACAGGAGTTGTCTTTGGGAAAGCAGCAATCTCAAAACCTGTCGGAAAAAAAACAAAAACCAGAAGGTTTCAAGCCTCCTCAAGTAACGATTAAATCACCAGCACCACCACCACCCCCGCAGGAAAAGAAGCAACAGACAACAAATTTTTCTCCAAATCTATCTCCAGTGACGGTGACACAAAACCCAAGTTCTCAGGTCAATCATAAAACACCGGAAGTTTCTACACCTGTTGTCAGCACAACAACATCACCTCCAAAACCGGAAGTTTCTACACCTGTTGTCACCGTAACAACATCACCCCTAACACCAGAAGTTTCTACACCTGTTGTCACCATAACAACATCACCCCTAACACCAGAAGTTTCTACACCTGTTGTCAGCGCAACAACATCACCTCCAACACCGGAAGTTTCTACACCTGTTGTCAGCGCAACAACATCACCCCCAAAACCGGAAGTTTCTACACCTGTTGTCAGCACAACAACATCACCACCAACACTAGAAAGTTTGACAACAGAAAGTCTTGTTTCATATAAAGTGACGTCCGTCGCATTTAGTCCGAACGGACAAACATTAGTTAGTGGTTGTGATGACAAAACTATAAAAACTTGGCATTTGCCTGACAAGGAACCTCGCATGCTTAGGGAAACCGGAGGATTTTCCTGTTCTGGCGCAGTGAATTCTGTAGCATTGAGTCCTGATGGAAAACTTTTGGCAAGTGGAAATGATGACAAAACAATTCAGTTGTGGGAGATTTCCACTGGAAAGGAAATCTCCACCTTCAAAGGGCATAAAGATAAGGTTTATACTGTAGCATTTAGCCCAGATGGAAAAACTTTAGCTAGCGGCAGTAAAGATAAGAGTATCAAGCTTTGGTCTATAGATACAAATAAAGAAACATCTACACTCCACGGGCATTGTGACGAGATTTTCTGCGTTGCTTTCAGCCCAGATGGAAATATTTTAGCTAGTGGTGGTGGTAAAAAGGATAAAACTATCAAAGTGTGGTATCTGGCTGAAAATAAATTTTTGACTCTTAAAGGTCACTCTGAAGAATTGGGAGGAATTTATTCTGTTGCTTTTAGTCCACATGGAAATACTCTTGCAAGTGGCGGTACAGATAAGACAATTAAAATTTGGCAACTCTCAAATGGTCTAGAACTCCGCACTATTGGGGGACATTCTGATGATATTTGTTCTGTAACATTCAGTCCAGATGGTAAGCAGATCGCAAGTGGTAGTAAAGACAAGACGGTAAGGCTTTGGCAAGTGGAGACAGGGAAGGAAATCCGTACTTTCACTCTTGGTGAAGATCCAATTTATTGTGTTGTCTTTAGTCCAGATGGTAAGACTTTGGCAGTGGGTGGCTATGGTGATAACACTGTCATGCTATTGCCTTGTGATTAAGCTGGGCAAAGCACTTGGAGACTGCAAATGAAATCAGCAGATCAAGCAATGCAAATCAATTTTTCCGGTAAGAGAGTAAAAAAAGACTATGTTTATAACAAATTTTATAAAATGTTAAGACAGATGAATCGTTATAAAATTTGGTAAATATATAAACCTTTCTCAGCAGGAGATGCTAACTTAAAAGTAGGCGCATGGAAGTTAGAAATTTATCTAAACCTTCACTTGTTAGAGCCTGTGCCTCCTGCTCTAATATATTCGCGACCATTTCTCAGTTGTTGTGTTCTGTTGTGATGTATTTCGCCTAAAGTTTAGTAAAGTCGTTTTGGAGGTTTTTTAACTGACAGCAAAAGTGCCTGCTTAGCTTGAATCGAGAATACACAATTGCGAAGATATTGGTTGTGAACCTTGTCCACCTTAGTTGAGTGACTTTCTTCTCATTTTTTACTCTTCTCAATCATTTACACCTACAAAACCGCCGCAAGCTGCTGATACGCATCCATCGTAGCTTTCGGCGGTTAATCCGTTAATGGCTAATTAAAGTAATCACAGTGACTTCTGGTGGGCAAAACAAACGTCCTGGTGGATAAGTCCCTAACCCACGATTAACATAGAGCTGATTTGTTCCTATTTTGTGAAAACCCTGCGCCCATTCCCAGTGTTTCATAACTCTAGAACAGTCTCCTCGTAAAAATGGCACCACTCGCCGTAGTTTTCGGGGAAGTTTGCGAATAAACGGCTTATAGTAAATCACCGCAGGACCAAGTCCTGGCAATACAATTTGACCGCCGTGGGTATGACCAGACAGTTGCAAATCCACTCGCCATTTTTGTAATATTTCAGCACTATCTGGGTTGTGGGATAGCACAATACGAGGAATAGTATCGTCTAGCTGATTCATCACAATTTCAGGCTTAAATTCTCGTGACCAGTAATCAGCTAACCCAATCAAGGGTAGTTCTTTCCCTAAAGGATATGCAATTTCATTCCAAAGAACTTTAATATCTATACTTTCAAATGCAGCTGTGACTTCTGCTTTGGAACGAGTATAATATATATCATGATTACCAAGTGCGGCATAGATCCCAGCGCTACTTTGCAGATGTTTGAGTCGTAGCACTAGCTTATGAATTGGTGACGGATCGTCAGTCACATAGTCACCTGTTAAAACAACTAAATCGGGTTCAGCTTCGTTGCAAACTGCGATCGCTTGTTCCAACATTTTTTCCGACAGCCGCTTACCGTCATAATGCAGGTCCGACATATGAACCAGCTTCGTACCTTGTAACGATGCTGGCAACCCTGCAATATTAACCGTTAACTTCTCGACGCTTAAAGGTCCAGATAACAACCAGTGCATTGCGCTGACATGGCTCCGCTTACCAGCGCTTACAGCTTAACAAATCATTGCCAAGCGAGTATAGGGTTTGGAACAACTTTTTGAAAAATTTATCAAAGTTCTTGTGGATGTTAAACTAGATTTCGTCTTCATAACAAACTTAAGTCTTGACTTACGCAAAATTATGGAAAAACGAACCGCCAAGGACGCACTCGTACACCAAGAAATAAGAGTTTTAGAGAGTTCTTGCGTAAGTCCTATTATTAACAAAGTTATTTGAGCTACTATAAGCTTACAGTATCCCTAAATCTAATCTATGGAGCCTGCTTACATAAAGGATTATAGCCACTTTGAACAGCACGTAGCAACACTTCTCCATAGGGCGGGTTGGACAGTGATAGCTGCCAAATCAAACCAGTCTGGTTACGATTTGGTTGTGAAAAAAGGAAATTTATATGGCGCTGTTTGCATCAAGTGGTTAAGAAATAATGTCGCAGCACCGCAGCTTTTAAAGTTTGCTAATTTTTTCGATTCTGATGAAGGTAAAACATTTCAATTTGGCTTATTCATAACAACAAGAGGTTTCAGTGGACCAGCACTGGCTTTAATTAGATCCTGGGGGAAAGATGCTAAAATCCGCTGTGGAATTGCTCAGGAAAAAAAGCTAGTTGGCATTGATGGCGCTGATTACGAAGATAGAATTAATGACGATTCCACAACCTCAGAAAAGATTTATTTTGGCATTTTTACTTGTAAAGGAGGGGTTGGAAAAACAACTATAGCAGCGCATCTAGCAGGAGCATTTGCACTACAAGGATTCAATGTGGCGCTTGTAGATTTAGATCCAGAACAAAATTTGCAAAAGCTAGTAGGAGATGGGGTTTTTGTTCCTAATTCTAGAGGTAGGGGTACGACGATAGAAGTATTTGATGGCAGGGATTGGCATGAAGATTCCGCCCGTGATTGTAGAATAGTTATTTGCGATTGCTCTCCTGCACTTGAGCGGAACCCCACAAACTTACTCGAAAAATTGCACTATTGCATCATACCAACCACCTTAAATCCACTCGGCTTAAATAAGCATGGTCAAGTGATTCGAGATACTGTAACAGAAATACGTCACATAAACAAAAATGCTCACTTATTTGTTTTAGTTAATAACTTTAAAAATCCTGGATATCAAAAATTAAGTCTTCTCAGAAAAGTTTATTTAGAGACATATAAAGATATTCTCACAAAAGATGATAAGTTTCATTGTATAGACCCAGAAGAAGTTTGTATTCGAGCCAGTGAACAACTTTATTACTGGGGAATACATATTCTAGAAAATCCAGAAAATCCATCTAGCAGATTGGCATTTGACTTGATTGGAGGAAGGTGCTATCCACGTGATGACTTTATCAGCTTAGCAGATTATATAGAGACAAAAGCGGGTGTTGGAATTCTACGAGGTCAGTAAGTAGATTTGAAGAACTCTACCCAGCAAAACCTGCGCTTAGGCTTTCCTCGCCGCAAGACTATGGTGTACATAGAAGTCATTGAACTAACTAAAACCCCGTGGAAACCTCACCCTGCCCTATCGGGCATCCCTCTCCTTATAAAGGAGAGGGAAAGGTATTAGCTACCAAGGGTTCAATATGAAAGTGTTTTATTTAACAAATTCTATATATAGGACTCCTATTTGATTTTTGAAAAAAACTCAGTATACCTGTATTGCTTTTTCCCTGTTCCCTGTTAAGCGTTCCCTGTTCCCTGCCCTGACGAGCTGTTCAGAAATCAAACCGGATTCCTATATACTGAAAATACTACTATAAGAGTTGTGCAAACCCAACAAACATAAATATCACCCTGTGATCTCGCAACGATAGTATAGAAATAGGATACCTTAAATTTTTTTATTATGAAAACACTTATATCTTATTACAAAGAAATACAAGAAAAGCTAAAGTCTCAATTAGAACGAACAGAAACAACTGAGCAAGTCGTCAAGATAGTTCAAGACGAGATTAACAAGCTTGCAGACTTGAGTGGTGATTACATTAGAGGATTAACCCCACCACAGGCACGCCTTGCTACAGTCATGTTAAAGGCGCTTAATCAATACACGAGCATTTTGATATTAGTCAAACTGCAAGATTCAATCCTAAGCACTTCGGAAAAATCTCACAGTAGTGCTAACTCACAATCCGAAAACCAGCTAGGCTTGACTGAATTAACCTCTAACACTTTAGCGCCATTTAACACAATGATTCAGATAGAAAAAAATCTGAAATCATTGACATCGCTTGACTATTACAAGCAGGGATTATCACAACAAGTACAGCAAAACCGCGAGGTTATGAGTAGCTTACTTGCTGGCGGTATAACGGGAACCTTGGCAGGGGGTTATATATGGGGGTTAATAGGAGCAATTACCGGAGGAGTGATTGGAAAAATAGTTCAGCAAACCCAGTCGTCTGAAAACACAGGTGTTGTCTCGCAGCCAGAACCACCTAAAAACACGTTGAAAACAAGTATTGTAAAAATAGATATTGATAAATTACTTGACCATCTCTATCAAGCTTTTCAATCAATTGATCTAACTGTTGCTGCGTACGGGGGAAGCGAAGAGAAATCATTCAAACCCGGTCTGGAAAATCATCTAGACTTGTTAGAGTATTTACAAGACCTGATGGCAGACGGACTCGATGAACAAACTCAACTGCCAACTGCGGTGCGTAGGCGCATTGAACAAGCTGCGACGATTTTGAGACGCTACGGAATTGAGACACGAGTTTATCAACCAATAGAGGAACAGGACTCGGGAATGGAAGCTTGGTCAATGTTTTACTTTGAGCCAAGTCTCGATCCACAAATTACAGATTACATCACCTTGAAACAAGCCTTTGTTAAAGATAACCAAGTACTTTTACCAGGTAGCGTAATTGAGCCTGTATAACCAATATCGTAAGGTGGGCAATATTCATCATTTTACTCTCGTTCTCACGTAGATCATGGGAACGAATCAATAGTATTAATTGTATGGAGCAAACAGAATTACTCATGCGCGATTATCATAATATCAAAATCATTGGATTTGATTTAGGGCATGGAGAAACGGCTCTTAGCTGGGTGCGAGCAGATAATGCAGAAACGACTCCTCAAAGTTTACTCATTAATAATAGGAAAAGCCAAATCACTGCCATTGCCCATCATCCTAAAAAAGGAATAATAATTGGTGAAATGGCATGTCAAATGCCCGATGCCACCATCTTTGAAATCGCCTTCAAATCTAGGCGTTTTAATGAAACCGCATATCAAAAAAATATTAAAGAATTTGTAAATGCTATATACCAGCATTTGATTGATACCCAACAAATTCAGTCTGGAGATAACAACTATTTTTTCATCGGTTGTCCATCAGGATGGTGGCAAGAAGAAATTGAGACTTACAAACAACTCCTCTCTAAAGATTGCTTGCCAAATGCAACCGTAGTCAAAGAGTCACGCGCTGCTTTGATGCACGCCAAAGAAAGTGGCATATTCACCATAGAAGAATTACAAAAGTCGGTGCTGGTCATTGACATTGGTTCTTCCACCACAGATTACACCCTTGTCAAGGGTATGTCTGACACTCCGATAGATTTTGGACACGACTTGGGTGCATCCTTAATTGAGAAAGAAATTCTTAAGAAAACCCTGGAATGTCAAACACAATATAGGGAGGGACGCGAAGAAATTTTACGACTTGGAGAAATTCTTAAAGATGAAGAAATTTTGCAACTAGAAGAAATTTCGCAACTTGAAAAAATTTTTGAGCAAAACCCAATATACAAAAATCGCTGTGAACTTCGATGCCGGAAAGCAAAAGAAGAGTATTTTAATTATCAAGATTCTTACGAAGAAACTATTGTTAATGTAGGTATTGAAGATATTCAGAGAAAATTTAAGTTTTTGCCTCTTGTCAATGGCAAAATAATGAACACTATTCTCAGTCAACCTCTACGAGAACTTGACAATAAAAGTTGGCGTGATGCTTTCCGTGACCAGTTGCAGGCAGTCAAAGAAAAGTTGCCACACATAGGCATTCAACCAAGTGCCATCCTCCTGACAGGTAGTGCTTCCAAGATGTCATTTGTTCTGGAAATATGCCAAGAAGTCTTTCCCGATTTGCCTTGCAAGCGAGATGGAGAACCTGAACTTAGTATTGCCAAAGGACTGGCACGTTGGGGACGTGTGTACATTCGCACAGCGGGATTTCTGGAAGAAATTAATCAATTTCTTGACCGAGAACTGACAGGTATTGTAGGAAATTATATACCCGTCTTCTTGGAAAAATTAGCCGAAGAACTGGCAAATGGTTTGGTAGACGACGTGATAAAACCAAGCGTGCAATCTTGGCGGAACAGAAAGATCATAACGCTATCATCTCTTGAATCGGAAATAGAGCAGAAAGCCAAAGCTTGGCTAACAGGAAGTGATGCCAATAATAAAGTGACGACCTGTTTAGTTGAGTGGTTGTCAAAAGTTCAAAACGAGGTGAGGGAAAAAACAGATTCAATCTGTAGAAAATATAGTTTACCACTCGAAACATTTGGCAGCAAAACAATTGACTTGGGCGATCACACAGACAAAGTTCCCACATCTATATCTTTGGATGATTTAACTGGGCTTTCTATATTTGTTGGGCACCTTGTTGCTTTAATCGTAGGCGTTGTCCTAGCAGGATTATTCCATATCCTACTTTTTACGGGAATCATTGCACCGATTGTTGGAATAATAGCTTACTTTATAGGTGAGTCCTTAGTTAAGGAAACAGATATACCGGGCTGGATACGCAAATTGGTGCCTGATCAAAAAATTGACGAATTAGCCTATCAGAAGAAACCAGAGTTGCAGCAAAAAATTCAACAGACTTTAATCCAAGATCCAACAATAGGTGTCAAATTGGGTAAATCTATCAGTGAGTGGCTTAAGGAAAGTGTGCAAGAGCAAGCGGATAAGGCTAGGTTGCTCATTGCTTAAGAAAGTACTAGGACTTACGCACCATCTGCTAGAAACCCGGTTTCTTCGTTCGTCTTTGGTTGCGAAACAGACGATTTTTGGTAGAAACCGGGTTTCTTTGCGTAAGTCCTGAGTACGTCAGTTTTGCAAATATACGCCCACATTCTAGAAGGGTGGGGCGAAACAAACAAAGCCCGCCTATGCGCTTCGCTAACGCGGGCTTGATTTTTATTTACTCCCTTCCCTGTGTAAGATTACCGATGTAATTTCTTCTCCCCTGCTTCCCTGCTCCCCTGCTCCCCTGCTACCTAAACGGTAATCTTCGGGTGGGAAAGGAGTAGGTGTACCTCAGAATTTGGGCTACCTTTAATATATTGAATAATAGTTCAGTAGATTGCTGATGACTCAGGAAGAATTGCAGCGGGTAATTGAGGAGGCGGCGAGTGAGGGAGCCAGAGAACTTGACCTATCGGGTAATGAGTTGACAGTTTTACCGCCTGAGATTGGCAAGTTGACTCAACTCAAAAAACTGATTATCGGCAAATATAAATATAATGACGCGGGCTGTATTGATGGTACTATCGGGAATAACCTGAGTGCTTTACCTACAGAAATCGGACAGCTTCACCATCTTGAAAAACTTCAGGTTACTGATAATCGCTTAAGCAGTTTGCCAGCAGAAATTGGACAACTCACCAACCTGCAAACGCTCCACCTGGGCAGCAATCAACTGAGCGCACTGCCAGCAGAAATTGGACAACTCACCAACCTGCAAACGCTCCTCCTCTGGGACAATCAACTGAGCGCACTGCCAGCAGAAATTGGACAACTCACCAACCTGCAAACGCTCCACCTGGGCAGCAATCAACTGAGCGCACTGCCAGCAGAATTTGGACAACTCACCAACCTGCAAACGCTCCACCTCGACAGCAATCAACTGAGCGCACTGCCAGCAGAATTTGGACAACTCACCAACCTGCAAACGCTCTACCTGGGCGACAATCAACTGAGCGCACTGCCACCCGAATTTGGACAACTCACCAACCTGCAAAAGCTCCACCTGGGCGACAATCAACTGAGCGCACTGCCAGCAAAAATTGGACAACTCACCAACCTGCAAAAGCTTCACCTGGGCAGCAATCAACTGAGCGCACTGCCAGCAAAAATTGGACAACTCACCAACCTGCAAAAGCTCCACCTCGACAGGAATCAACTGAGCGCACTGCCAGCAAAAATTGGACAACTCACCAACCTGCTATGGCTCTACCTGGGCAGCAATCAACTGAACAGCTTGCCAAGGGAAATTGGACGACTCACTAAACTCACAAACCTTGAGCTTGATCACAATCCCCTAAAATCACTTCCACCAGAAATCCAAACAAAAGGATTTAGAAAAATTCTGGAGTTTTACAGGCAACAGCTAGAACAAGAAACTGATTACCTCTACGAAGCCAAATTACTTATTGTAGGAGAAGCTGGAGCGGGCAAAACTACGCTAGCAAAAAAAATTCAAGACCAAAATTATCAGCTACAACAGGATGAAATCTCTACCGAAGGTATTGATGTTATTCAATGGAAATTTCCACTCTTAACTGGCAGAGAGTTTCAGGTTAATATATGGGATTTTGGCGGTCAGGAAATTTATCATACTACTCACCAATTTTTCCTCACCAAACGCTCCCTTTATGTTGTGGTCGCAGATACTCGTAAAGAAGATACAGATTTTTACTACTGGCTAAAAGTGGTAGAGTTACTCAGCGATAATAGTCCTTTGTTAATTATCAAAAACGAAAAGCAGGACCGTAAACCAGAAATCAACGAACGGGAGTTACGGGGTCAGTTCACTAATTTTAAAGAAACACTCACTACAAATCTTGCTACTAATCGTGGTCTTCCAGAAATCCTTAATAATATTAAGCATTACATTCAAAAGTTACCCCATGTAGGAACAGAACTCCCCAAAACCTGGGTTAAAGTCCGGGAAGCTTTAGAAGACGACCCCCGCGAATATATTAGCTTGGAAGAATATCTCACTATTTGTCAACAATATGGGTTTACTGCAAATAAGGACAAATTCCAACTCAGCGGCTATCTGCATGATTTAGGCGTATGTCTTCACTTCCAAGAGGATGACTTGCTACGAAAAACCGTGATTCTCAAACCTAGTTGGGGTACAGATGCCGTTTACAAAGTTTTGGATAACCCACAAGTCATTGAAAACTTGGGTAAATTTGACCGCAATGATTTAGCAAAAATTTGGCATGACAACAAATATACCGATATGCGGGCAGAACTGTTGCAGCTAATGATGAAATTTAAACTGTGCTACAAAATTCCCAATCGTCCTGACAATCTTCCTGACACCTATATTGCACCTCAACTGCTTTGTGCTAACCAACCCGACTACACCTGGGACGAAACCAACAACCTGATTTTGCGCTACGAATACAAGGAATTCATGCCCAAAGGTATCCTCACCCGCTTCATCGTTGAGACATACCCTTGGATTGATGAACAAAAACTCGTTTGGAAAAGCGGCGTTGTTCTCAATAAAGACCAAACCCGTGCCAAAGTTATTGAAAACTATAATCAAAGGGAAATTAAAATTCGTGTCGCCGGAAACCGCAAGAAAGAACTGCTAGCAGTTGTCACCCACGAACTCGAAAAAATTCATCAGTCTTTCAAGCGTTTGAAGCCTGAAATCTTTGTTCCCTGCAATTGCCAAAGCTGTCAAGGAAGTCAGACGCCTTATGCTTATCCTCTGGATGCACTGCAAAAGCGCTTAAAAGCTGGTCGAAAACAAATTGAGTGCGAGAACAGCTTTCAAATGGTAGATGTCCGAAAGTTGATTGATGATGTTATGGAGCAAACTTCGGGTGCACAGTTGCAACGGGAATTAGAACAGAAGAAAAATGAATCTCAGCAATCATTTATGCCAGAACCCATAATCAGAAATCAAGTCTTCATAAGCTATAGTCATGAAGACCAACAATCGCTTACCGAACTCCAGAAACACCTAAAACCCATGATTCGCAATCAAAAACTCGCGGTGTGGGATGATACCAAGATCAAAGCCGGTGCTGAGTGGCGACAAGAAATCGAAGAAGCGATCGCAGCAGCAAAAGTAGCTGTGTTGATGGTTAGCCCTGACTTTTTAGCATCAGATTTCATTGCTGAGAATGAGTTACCTCCACTACTAAATACAGCTCAAGCCAAAGGACTTACGATTATTTGGATACCGTTGCGTTTTAGCAGTTACAAAGAAACAGCAATTGAAAAGTATCAAGCAGCGCACGATCCCAAGAATCCTCTAAGTAGGTTGAGTGAGGCAGAGCAAGATGGAGCTTGGGTGGACATCTGTAGTAAAATCAAAGAAGCAGCATCCAAGATTAATCAAGTGTAACAAAAGTGATATTGACTACTAAAATTTAGTTACTCCTATCACTATGTCATTACCTTTAATTTTTAATTTTATCTGCAAATCAAATGGGAATTTGTCCTAAGCTTGATCAGTTTCAGGTGCCAACGGTTCTATATTAACGATTTTGCCACCGAGTCGATTAATCCGCTGGAGTTCTTGATTTAAGCGGCTAAACGGTACCGTAATAAACACACTGGCACTGGAGCGAATGGCATAATTGTTATTATCCGTAACCTCATTTTGATGGAGACCGATCACTTCAAACCGGAAACTCCGATTCGCTGCAATGGAGTTGTTGCCTCTGCCGCTAACAATTTGATAAACCATTATATTATCCCAGAAATTAAAGGAAATTTAAATTCCCCCTTATCGGGGGATTGACAAATTTTATAAAGTCTGAATTAAAGAGGCGTAATACTGGCAATCTTGCCATTTTGGCGTTGAACCCTTTGAAAGTAATCTGATAGCTGTTCGTAGGGGATAACGACTGCTTGGTTGACGCGGCGAACCTTGGGATATCCTGGTTTGGAAATACTTGCCACTTCAACTCGATAGAGTCGTCCTGTGCCAAAAGCTTGTGAGCCTCCAAATGTGCTGCTGGGAGTTTCTCCTCTTAGCGGAGGACGATAGGCAAAGCCATTATTGCTAGGGGCAGGAGCAACTACGGTTGATGCACTATTTTTCGCCAGTTCACTAGCTAGACGAGGGGAATTGCCTGGGATTTGGGAGCGATCGCTCGTCGCATACCCACGATACAACTGAAAAATCCGGGTAAAGCCCACGGTTTTCTGTCCAGGTTGAGTCTTAAATCCCCGATAGTAGGGTACGATATTTTCCCCAAAGTTGACTTGGTACTCGCTTGAGTCAATATAGGAATCAATGTCAGCGTCGTATCCTTTGGTTTGGTACAAATCCAGGTGATAGGCTATCTCAGATTCATCATAAGGGGCACGACCCAAAAAATGTTTGTAGTTCAACTCAGTGAAACGGCTGTGGAAGCTACTGGAGAAAAACTTAGCTTTATACAGTTGGGATTTTGCCACCTGACGGACAAATTCTTGCACGCTTATTGAGCCATTCAACAGCAGAGATTCTGCGCCAGTCAGGCGTTCGGATTTTAATAAATAATCATTGCCTAAGACTTGACGATAAACAGCCGCGATCACAGCAGAAAGATCTGTCTGGCTGGCATTAGACCATAATTCAATAGGGGCAGCATTACTAAAAGCAGAGGTTCCGAGTCGAGATGCGGCTGTTGTAATAGCCATCTAAAAGTCTCCTTGATTAAAAACTTTTATGAAACAGGATTTACGCAAAAACTCTTCTTAACCTCTTTTCTTCGTGTCCTTTGCACGGCAGGTGCTACAACGGGGGGAACCCCCGCAACGCACTGCCTCGTCTTTGTGGTTCGTTTTTCCATAACTTTGCGTAAGTCCTATGAAAGAGTGATGCTAATAATCTTGCGTCCCTGGCGATTGAGTTGTTGCAATCGATCCGACAACTGCTCAAAAGGGACAACCACTTCACTAATACTCTGGCGGATAACTGTAGAGTTAGGAGAAGCCGCCTGCGTGAGGCGAATTCGATAAGTGTTACCACCGCGACGACCTGTTGAAGTGCCAGTTAAAGTGCCAGCAGAAGCAGGGTAGATGGGGGATACCAGGTTTTTTGCTAAATCCCAAGTTAATTGTCCTTTGGGCTTGCTTTGGGCGCGATCACTATTCGCATAACCTCGATACAACTGGAAAAAATGCGGAAACCCAACTGTTTTTTGTCCTACCACGGTTTGGAAGCCTCGATAGTAAGGGACAATGGAATCTCCAAAGCTTTGTTGATACTCGACAGAATCAATGTAGGAATTAATATCAGCTTCGTAACCTTGGGAATTGTAGAGATCGACGTGGTAGGCAATTTCTGACTCGTCGTAGGGCGCACGACCCAAAAGATGTTTATAATTTAATTCAATGAAGCGAACTTGAGAGTTGGAATAGAAGAATTTTTGTCGATATAGTTCTGATTGGGCGATCGCACGCACAAAATCCCGTAGTGTAATCTGTCCCTGACGCAAGAGTGATTCTGCACTCAAAAGACGCTCACTTTGCATCAGATGTTCATTGCCCAAAACTTGTCTATAGGTCGCCCAAATCACCGCCTGGACATCAGTTTCTGTCCTCACAGGACGCAGTTCAACCTTTTCAGCATCTGCAAATGGGCTAATTCCTAATCGGCTTGCTTCTCCCAGCCTTGCCATAATTCCACCTCTTAAATCTCGATCACACAACTGCGAATCTGGTTAAAAAGACATTTAAAAAAAACCCTTGCGTAGTCATTGAAAAGCTAGAAAACTCCAACAGCATAAGTATCTCAGTCAGTTTGAATTGAGAGAACAGATAATGATGCCAGTGTTTGAAGCCTTTCAGGCTGACTACACAAAGGCTCGACGCATTTGCAAACTTTAGGTTCAGTTTTGTGGAACTATGTAACGAAGTTTGGTGAAAATAATTTCGTAATAACATTACTTTGGATGCAAAATTACCAAATTATTTTCTTGCTGCATCACACAAAACTGAAAGACTTCCGCTAGGTCAAAGAATTGATCACATAATCAATGTAGGAGTTCGCTTCAACAGCGGGGTCACCTGATAAACCATGATTGGCCTTGATGTGTTTGAGGGCTTCAATGTACCAGCTTGGAGATAACTCAAAGGTGCGGTTGATTTCAGCTAAGCCAGCAATCAAATAATCGTCGATTGGACCTGTTCCACCTACAACCAAAGCATAAGTAATAATCCGTAGGTAGTAGCCTACATCGCGCACACATTTTGCCTTGCCAGTGGAACTAGAAGCGTAGTTAGGTCCATCCAACTGGGTGGTATAAGGAAACTTTTGATACACAGCGTTAGCTGCGGCTTCAGCCAGACTTGACGCTTTTTTAGATAACGTCTTTGCCGCTTCTAAGCTGACAGCTGCCTGCCGGTAACGACCGAATGCAACCTGGATTTCAGTGCTACCCAAAAAGCGACCTTGGGAATCCGCAGAAACAATCGCTTCCGTTAAAGGCGTCTTACTCATTGACTTAATATCTCCAAGTTTGTTCTATAAAGGATTGATTTGATGTAGTTGTGACGATTTAGGCAACAGCCGCCGCCGCGCGATCAAAATAGGTTGCAACTTCCGCAATCAGTGCACTGCAATCACCACGGGTAATACCGTTGGGATCATTGGCAATGGCGATCGAGGCATCCTTCAGCTTCTGAATACCAACAGCAACAGAAGCCCCAGGGGTGCCTAGTGCCAGATAAGTTTCCCGCAAACCATTGAGGGCACGATCATCCAATACACTGGCATCTCCTGCAAAAATCGCATAAGTCACATAGCGTAGAATGATTTCCAAATCCCGTACACAAGCAGCAGCACGACGGCTTGTGTAAGCATTTCCACCAGGCGCTATCAGCTGAGGTTGTTCAGCGAACAACTGTCGAACTGCATTAGCAACAATAGTAGAGGCATTGCTAGTAATCCGGTTGATGACATCAACGCGCTTGTTACCGTCTCTAACTAAACCTAGTAGAGCATCCAATTGAGAGTCATTAAGGTATTCTCCTCGTGAGTCAGCCTGGGCAACAACTTTAGAAAAAGCATCCTGCACCATAGTTGAAATCTCCTAAATTTTGATGAGTTGAGAATGAATGATGTGATTTTAAAACAGGAAGTGAAGGATTAAGCTTTGCACTTCTTCTCAGACGGAGAATCGCACAAGAAAAACTTGAAGCCAAGATTATAAAAATCTTAACCATTTGCTTTCTTATAGCAAGAACATCCTCTTCCAAAAGACTAGATTATCTTTTAGTATCTGAGAAAAATTCACAATCGTTATAAAAGCAATGAACCTCAATAAAACAGAAGCTTCACTACTTTGTTTCGCCTATTCACTCGTAATTTCTTTTATACAATAATTGCCATCCACAATTTTGTTACAAAAAATTTCGTATGTTTCAGAAAAGCATAGCATCAATTATAAAGTCTGTTTTTTGCAGTAATTTTCCCTGATTATCTTCCAAGAAATATAGTATTTTACTTAACAAATAAGTCTGTAACCTTTACCTGAAGTCACTTTTTGAGAAAAATATATTTTGGCAACTGAGCTATTAATATTTAGTATTATCTCTGTTTTTTTGTATGTTTTCGGTGTTTTTCTAATATTTTTAACAAGAAACAGTGATTGAAAACCTCGAAAATAGTAATTTTATATACTACATAAAAGTATTTATAATTACAATCGTTAATAAAGTGTAACAAGAGTGACATTGACTACATAAATTTAGTAACTCCTATCACTATTAAATCATTTATCGAATCAGCCCTTCATTTGCTGTAAAGATTGGGATATCTTGTCCCGATTGATGAAGGACATTACTCCATGATTAAATATCAGAGGTTTGCAAGCTTCGATTCTTGTTGATTAAGAAAATCGTAGATTTGGTGGTCTAAAATCAGTGGCAGATACCTTGAACCACAGATTTATTCCATACACCCTTCTTATACCCCAGCAAACGCCACAACTGAAAGCAACTGCACGTATAAGTAAGTCGGTGAAAATAAACCTAATTATGTAACAGAAAGTAAAATTCTTCAAACCCCTGTGATTGCTTCGTTCCACTCGCTATGACATAGTGTGAATTATTTACGCCGTTCTACTTACTTGTAGTGTTTGGCGACGAAAAGCTTGGTTTTGCACAAGAAGAGGATTTTATCAAAAGTCTGAGACAGCATGGTGGAGAACCCCATATCCTCACTGGGTGCGATCGCTATTTTTATGACGTGGTACTCAATGAGATTAATATTCAGCTTTCTAATCTTTTTGGAACCGACTCTTGGTTGCTTGACTTCGGTGTAAGCTATTTTGGCGATTATGTAAAAGAATCTGGTAAATTTTTGTTCGATAAAAATATGAGATGTACCTGATATCATGTCCGGCTAATTAGTTGTGATTACCAAATATGTGCAACAACTGGGAAATCCTCTTTCCCCCTGCTCCCTGCTCCCCTGCTCCCTGCCGTCTTAATGATAAGTCTTTCACCGGACATGATATGAGAGGACGACACCCAGCACATTGGTGTCAACTTAAATTGTTCGTCTTTCAGGAAATCTTCTCATTAGATCTAGTAATAGCAAGACTTTGTTAGTGTCATACAGCAGACTTAACCAACTCAAACGTGACTACTTTCAACTACTTAGAGAAGATGCTGATTGGAATATTTGTGATTATATATTTATACCGATTCTCCATGAAGATGCACTTAATGTTTATTAGACGAACCGCCAAGACGCCAAGAACGCCAAGAATGAAAGAGTAAGTATTAAGTGCAAGTTTACAGAGAATTGGTATTAGTCTTGAAAACAGTATCAATACGATTTGTTCTATTCTTGCCAAAGAGCAACTTGTTGTCTCAATTCCAACATATCTAAATGATTGCTAGCAAACGCTTTTCGTAAAAGTGGGTAAGGAATAAATTCATCATACTTCTGAATTTGTGGAGCATCCATATCACTCACTAAATCCTCATTATTTATTCTTTGCTCACATAACGAAACAATTTCATAATAAAGAGATTCAACTTTTTTCTGAGCTAATTTAACTGTCAAAAAATAAGGATTATCACCACTTATACTGCTAATTTCCAACGACTCACGACAAAAACTGTTTAGCAATCTTTCCAAAGTACGGTAAGCGACAGTACCCATCCAAGGAAAGATGCAGCACTTTCCCTTTTCTAATTGCAAAATATTATGTTTATCGAGTCCAGCTTCTCTTGCCAATTCACGAACTGACTGCAAACGCTTCAAAGCATTGTTTTGTAAGTAGCTATACTCCATATCCTCAAACAACACCTGTCGCATTCGTTGCAAAATTCTTGTATGAATCGTACCACTACCACCCCGCCAATAAATACTAGCCTTACCATCTACCTGCTTAACTAAAATAATCTTTCTTTTAAAATCAACATCTACAACTTCCCAAGTTTTCCCTGCCAAAGCAAATAGATGTCCAACAGGAGACGGCGTTGTGATACTACCAATTTCTGTTGTTCCTTGCTTAACAACATATTCCTGATTATCAGGAAAAACAGCATAAAACTGAAATTTACCTACCACCTTTTCTCCTACCAAACCTACGATAAGTTTACCTTGCTCAGTTAAGTGAAGGTGGTCAATATCAATGAGATAGCGCAACAATAACTTAAAATCTTCCTGAGAAATAGCAGCAAAACTTGGTAGACTTAAAACCTCTTTAGCAAGACCAGCAGGAGAAAGTTCTCCCATTGCTACTAAAACACTCATTGTCTGATGATATAATAAACTCAAAGGATATATCAAAGGCTTAATTGGTTCAATCCACCGCTCTTCCAAATAGAGTTGAATAATTGCAATACATTGCAAAAGTTGCCAAGGAATTTGTTCCGGTAAAGATGCTTCTGCATCTACTTTCTCCTCAGCACAAACAAACCGCATATCAGCAGCTTCACCTCTTCTTCCAGTACGTCCTAACCGTTGTAAAAAACTAGCAACAGAAAGAGGCGATTCCAACTGAATAACTCGCTCCAAATAACCAATATCAATACCCAACTCTAAAGTCAACGTCGCAGCAGTCACCGCTGGTTGATTTGGTTCACGCATAGCAGCTTCAGCCGCTTGACGCAAACTCGCAGAAATACTACCATGATGCACATGATAAATATCTGGATACCCCTCATCAGAAGCAATTTGACGCAAAGATGAAATCACAGATTCCGTTTGCGACTTATTATTTGCAAAAATCAGACACTTCCGAGACTTACTCAAATTAAAAACATATCTATCATATAGACTTGTATCTTCTTTTCCTCTCTCTGCGTCCTTGGCGTCTATATCCTGGGGACACGCTGCGCTAAGGCGGTTCGTTTCAAAAACATAAAAATGCTCCACCGCAAGTCGAATTTGACGTTTTCCCCCCTCAATCTTCGGAGTAAGCACCAACTTATCAGTCCCAGAACGTAACCACTCTTCAGCCATCGAGTAATCACCCAAAGTCGCCGACAAACCAATTCTTCGGGGTTCTCTTTGCGTCAATCTTGCCAACCGTGCTAATTGACAAAGAATTTGACAACCTCGTTCTGAACCCATAAATGCATGAATTTCATCAATGATCACAAACCGTAAGTCACCAAACAAACGCGCTAACTCATGATGTTTGTTAATTAATAAACTTTCTAAAGATTCTGGTGTAATTTGCAGAATACCCTTAGGATTCTTAAGAAGCTTAGTTTTGTGACTTTGGCTAACATCACCATGCCAATACCAAACAGGAATATCAGCCTCTTTCAACAAATCATTCAGACGTTCAAATTGATCATTAATTAAAGCCTTAATAGGACCAATATACAGTGCGCCAATTGTAGCAGAAGGGTTTTCATGTAATAAAGTCAAAACTGGTAAAAATGCTGCTTCTGTTTTCCCCGAAGCAGTACCAGTAGCAACGAGCAAATGAGCATCAGTGTTAAAGATGACTTTACAAGCTTCGATTTGAACTGGTCTTAATTCAGTCCAGTTATGATTATAAATATATTCTTGGATAAAAGGGGCGAGTCTGGCAAATATAGCATCGCTCATCTTGTACTTACACCTTAACAGGATTGCTATAACGCATCGTGTAACTCTACGTTATCTTTTATATTTTGCAGTTATAGCAGTTGCCCGGTAGATCAGGACATGAACTAATGAGAAAATATGGACACCACGAGACTTTCAACCCTGTTCCCTGTTCCCTGTTCCCTGCTATACTTTTACAAACTAAATTCTGCTGCATTATCATCCAAATCTGCATCTTTACCCTTAACAGTCGGTTTAAAGTTAGCACCATGAATGAGTTGAGCAAAAGAAAGATTTGAATTTTGATAAAGAAGATTCAATACACTCAGGAAATCCCGTACAATTTCCCCTGGTGTTAGCAAAGCTTCTGCACCCAAACGGTTAACAATTTCTTGTACAAAATCTTTCAAATCACTATTTTTTAAATTCTTCTCATAACCAAAATTAACGGCATGGATTTCTGTTAATCTTTGCAGAAGTGTCAGAATTTCTTCTTGTGTGAGTGGGTTCAGCCGCATGACTGGTCCCATATATTCCTGGACTCCTGCTTGAGTGACAAAACGGCTTTCTTTTGTCCGTCTCCGCCAAGCAGAATCTGCAAAAAGACCTCGATTTGGATCTTCTAAAAATCTTGTCGTACCACCAAGAAAAATGCCAAGATGTTCTGCTTTACACTGCATAATATCATTAAACATCCCTAGCAATCTGTTATAGTTTTTTTCCCTTGTCACTGTTGGAGATATCTGGTATAAAAGTGCAGCTTCATCTAGCAGAATTAAAAGACCTTTATAGCCAATCTCCGCAACAAATTTAGCTATAAGCTTGATATAGTCATACCAACTTTCATCATCAATAATGACACGTACTCCCAAGGCGGCTTTTGCTTCTGTTTTAGTAGAAAATTCTCCACGCAACCATCGCAGTGCTGCATTTTTCAAATCATCATCATCCAATCGATATCCGCGCCAGTAAGCAACAATAACACTACCAAAATCAAATCCGTGAACTAAGTCTTCTATATATTGAACGACTTCCCTGATTTTTGCTTCAACTCGATCATCAAAACCTTCGTCATTAGGACGCATCCCGGTTTGTTTGGCAACTTCTTGTTGGATTTTATTAATCCATCCTTCTAAAATGGAAATCAACGCATTACCATCAGGACGAGTTTTTGTCGCAAGATGGCTCATTAATTCTCGATACGTTGCCAACCCTTCGTTGTTGCTTCCTGCTAATCGGCGTTCCCAGCATAAGTCAGCATCAGCTACGACAAAACCTTGCTCCATAGCACGGTTGCGAAGCAATTGTAGCATGAAACTTTTGCCGGAACCGTAATTACCAATGACGAAGCGAAATGCTGCTACCCCTTCTGCTATGTCATCAAGATTTTGCGATAAAGTTTTAAATTCTTGTTCCCGCCCTACTGCTATGTGTTCTAGTCCGACTCTAGGTACGACACCTGCACCTAGAGAATTTATCAACGCAGTGGATACTTTTTTTGAGATTTTGAGCTTTGTCATGTAGATTAATACACCTAACTTTTCTTGTTCCTAGGAAGCACGTGGAAAAGCATTGAGTGGGCGTCTCCTCTGTTGCAATTTACCAAATATGTAACCTAGGTGAAAGTATTTATAGCTGAAATATGGAAGAATATTGTACTGAATTTTAGTTGAGTGAGGTTTCTTCAGTCATTTTATATTCATACATGTCAAGTATTTTTTTGAGGTTTGTTTTATATTCCTCATAAATTTCTGGCGTTTCTGAACTCGAATCTATTATCAATTCACCAATAGTATCATTAGCAAGTTCATTTATTGAATCAATCAGTAGATTTGGCATTGTAATATTTTCTTCAGCTATCTTTTTAATGACAGGATAAGGGTTGTCTTGCTCTAGCATAGCTTTTAATACCCGAATTTCATAACCCTGTAACTGCTTGGTAAATTCCCCCCATTCTTCGGAAACATCTGATACACTGATAGTATCTATTGGCTCTAAAGTATCTATTAATTCAGAGAAAGGAAATAAATCTTCGTCCTCTTCCTGTTCGTTTTCATTAATTTTTTCTTGAGTTGTCAGGGTTTCCATTTGGTGGAGAAGTTCCCAAACTTGACTTTGCAATTCGTCACGTTCCTCCTGCAACAATATAACTTGCCCTTGTAGCTGTTGTTGTTGAGTTTGTTGTTCTGTTAATTCGGTTTGCAAAGCATTCAGGCTTACTTCTATATGTTCTTTCTCAGTTTTTCTCTCTAACATGAGTTGCTTTTGCTGGTTTTCTTGGATTTCAACCTCTTGTATTTGGACTCGCAACTCGTATAATTTTTCTTCTAGTTGAGGCTTAAGCCGATTCAGCAGAATTAAGCTGTTTTCTGATTCTTGCTTCTGCTGCTGAAGTTCGCTGATTTGAGCTTGCAGTTGAATAATTTCAGAACGTGAAATATTAGAGTTTAATTCTAAACGCCGTTTTTCAGCGGTTAGTGTCGAAAAGGTATTGTTAAGTTCTACTTTTGATTCCTCAATTGTGCGAAGTTCATTTTGTAGATAGTTTATTTTTCCTTGTAACTGTTTTTTTTCTATTATATAAACGCCTAGCTCTCTATTAAGAGTATCTCTCTGGTTACGTCGTTCTATAACTTGATTTTGTAAATTGCTTGACTCTGCGTGCAGTAAAGCGTTATGCGCTTCAAGTTGATTAACTTCTGTGACAATGCGAGATTTTAGTCCTTCAAGATCTCTAATTCGCCTCTGTAGAGAATCTAAAATCATCATTTCATAATTTCTTTTGCGCTTGTCTACAAATAAGGCTGATAGATACGTAGCAGGTACAGTCACTAGACCAGTGAGAAAGGCTTTATTAAAATCCCAGCTAAGGACGAGACTAAGACCAAAACTCACGCCAAAGGCAACTATACCTATAATAAGTCGATTACTCACGATCGCTGATTGCATATTGCTTGTTTTTAACATAGCCAAATCATTCTAAATATTTTTCAGTTAAGGAGTCTCACATTGTCGCCTTTCAAGCTATAGGTGTTATTATTTTTAACATTAGAGTCGAGAAAACGGAAAAATTAAAAACGAAATTTTTTTATTTTATGATTCTGTGTTTGCTGCATGATGGCTTGAACTAGACACAGTCAAATCTGCTTTTAAGAAATCAACAAATTGTCTTGCTGTTCTTCCAGAACGACCATTATGGCGAGTTGCCCATTGTAAAGCTTGATGTTCCAAATCTTCCTGACTCATATCAATTCCAGCTTGTGCCGCAAGATGCCGGATAATTTGTAAGTAAGTTTTCTGGTCAGCCCCTTCAAAAGTCAAGGTTAAACCAAAGCGATCGCTAAAAGATAGCTTCTCTTGCATAGTATCCCATGCATGAACTTCATCGTTGTCTCTGGGAGATGGTCTATCAGCAAAAAATTCTCGAATTAAGTGGCGGCGGTTAGATGTAGCATAGACCACAATGTTTTGAGATCGTGCGGTTACATTACCTTCCAAAACCACTTTGAGTGCTTTGAAAGCATCATCGTCTTCTTCAAAAGACAGATCATCAACAAAGATGATAAATTTCTGTGGGACGCTTCGTAACTGTTCCACAATTTTTGGTAAGTCTTTCAAGTCAGATTTGGTGACTTCCAGTAAGCGTAAGTTGGAATTGCCATACTCATTCAGTAAAGCTTTCACCAAAGAAGATTTTCCCGAACCGCGACTACCGTAAAGCAAGACGTGCAGCGCCACCTGTCCAGATAATAAAAACTCTGTGTTTTTCAACAATGCTTCTTTTTGCAACTCGTAACCCACAAGTTGATTTAACTCAATTGGATCGCAATAGCGTATTGGAATAAACTCCCCACCTTGCCAACGCGCAGCTTTATACTCTGCAAATAAACCTGTACCAAACTGGCGATAATACGCTGCCAATTCTTTCACGGCATCAGCCCAATTTTCCAGCTGTTGTAACTTCTCTATAAGTGGAAATTCGTGAACTCTTGCGACTCGATTTTGCTCTACATACCATACGACTGGTGAAACGCTTAAATGAGCTACTTCTTGCACCCACTGACTCAAAATAGCACTGCCACACTCATCAAGACTTTGCAACGCTCGTAAATCATGCTCAACTGCTGCGACTAAAGCTGGAGGGAGATTTTCAAATTCTTGTTGTTGAGCAAGTTGAGTAAAAGGATTATCTGCTCTGAGAATTTGAGTAATGAGATATTCCTCCCAGTTTTGATGTCTGGCAGCCAAGCACCTGAAGTAATTGCCGTATGCTTGGAGACAACCTTGTCCATCCGCATCAGTGTAGCGTATTGCTTGCAATAGGTCAAGATATACCCTCCCCAGTTCGGTTTGGAGGACGGATTGGTAGAGTAAGAGGGATGCAGCTTCGCGCTGGAGGAATTGAACTTTTGCGATCGGCTTAGCCGCTTCGTAGAAGGTCCCTTGATTATCCATTGATCAAAAAAGTGATATAGCTCAATAGCTATGGTAAATTGTCTGCTGATGGTTGCAACAAAATCAAAATCTACATAGGTTTTTAATAATGACTTTAGGTATTGTTACAGCTCTTGCCTACGGCGTTGTGGCTCTGGTTGGTGGCATCATCGGCTACCGTAAAGCGAATAGCAAAGTTTCTCTTATCAGTGGTGGTATCAGTGGCTTATTACTGATTATTGCTGCTTTTGTCCAGTTCCAAGGACAAACTTGGGGTTTGACGTTAGCAGCTGCGATCACCGCTATTTTAGTCATAACTTTTGGGGTTAGGCTCGTGAAAACACGGAAGTTTATGCCTGCAGGAGTTATGGCTATTTTGGGTTTGGTAGCACTAGCGATGATGGTCAATCAGCTGGTGGTATTGGGATAGCATCAGCGTTCAAGTTATAACCAGTATTGGTTTTTGACGTTGTGCACCACTATATTTCTAGATGAAAAAAGAGCGATATCGCTATTCAGGTAGGGGAGCATTTTTAGGATGCTCTCCAGCATAGTAAACAACTACTTTCTGCTGTTGAGCGTCAGGGACATAAAATACCCTATCTTCCTTGGTGACTTCATATTCCCATGCGCCCTTATAGGGTTTGCCTTTCAACGGAAAAACGCGCCCAGGTTTCCGGCGTCATAGGCGTGGTAGATAAATCCTCATAGCAGCGACTAGCATTTTCTGGCGCACGCGACAGTAATAATTCCCAGTCTCGATTAACCCGTCGATTCTTTGCTACCACTAGCCACTGTGGCACTGTCGCTATTTCAGCTGGTTTAGACGGCTCTGCATATGGGTTTTCTTCAATTTCTTTAATAGATATAAATATATAAGTAAGTCGGTGCAAAAAAATCAAACTGTGTAAAGAAAAGTAAATAAGGCTCAAATTCTTTCTCTCCCTACTCCCTGCTCCCTGCTCCCTGCTTTATTCCAACAAGAATTATTTACGCCGACCTACTTAAATGGCAAGATTACTGTTTTCTAAATGAGAAGATCATATAACGTATCAATTCCAATCGACTAACCCATTCAAGGATTAAAGTTTGCGATAACGCCGAAAAAAGATCTACGTCTAACTTAAGATATTGCTTCATACTCTGAAGAAATTTATAAGTTGGTAAGGTATTGACCGTAATATTCCGTTCGAGCAGTTGATCGAAACCTGTCTCGGCAGCGAGTTTACAGTAGGATTTAGTAGTGTATCCTATGTCGAAGTAGCCGTAAAAGCCTTCAGGTGGTTTAGCATACCATACAAGTGGTAGAAACCAATCTACAGGAATAAAATCCGACAAAGCAAGACGCCCATTTGGCTTAAGCACGCGAAAGGCTTCCTGAAAGAACTGCCGACGATCCGGAAAGTGAAAAATGCATTCAACTGCTAACACCACATCGAACGATTGATCGGGAAACGGTAACATACAAGCATTACCTTCTTCAAACCGAAGTGTATTGCCATCCCGTGCTATTACTTTTTTTCGTGCCTGCTCCAATTGCCGTCCATCAATATTCAACCCAACCAGATTCATTTGCGAAAACTGTTCATTCAAGCTAGCGATTGTGCCACCAAGACCACAACCAACATCCAAAACATCTTGACCATTCTTAACATTTGCAGCAGAATAAACTTCGCGAGTCAGATGTTCGGCTGCCTTGCTAAAATCTTCTGGTGTATTCAATGCTTGTTCTGGGTTGAACCAATAGCCCCAATGTACATGACGCCCAAACGCTAGATCAACCTCAGGATGACCAGTGTCGAGCAATGTCAAAAGCTGGTCAATATATGGTAAATTAATCTGCTGATCCTTCATGGATAATCCTTTTCTTCAACTTTCTTTTTCACTCTATGATGTTTTTGTTCAAGCTTTCGTCCCCACTGTAATTCTAGTTTCGTGGTTTGAGAACTTCCCATGAAAAGTCTGTTTTAGAATTTGGTGTCTTGAAATAACTTACCGTAGTAGATTTAGTACATTAGCTTTAAATATATCCACTGTACCTTCAACAATTAATTGAACTGCGGGTAGTGCTAAACAAGTAATGATGCATTGTAGTAATGCACAAAATACCAAATAGCACCAATGTGATTCTCCAAGGACTTGGAAAAGGACAAGGTTTTTCGCACTAATCGAGACACTCGTTGCCTCAACGTATTGTTAAATCGCTCAATGTAGCTGGTTTTGCCTGTTTGTTTTCCTACCGCGCGATGTCGCTTGCTCGGCAGAACTGCCGCATAGGCTGCCCAGAAGTCAGTGTATGCGATCGCGCATTGGCGATAGACACCAGGCAAGGATTCCCACAATTTACGCGCCGCAGATTCATTGCGATCGCCAATGTAAACGCCAACAATCTCACGGGTGTCTGCATCTAGAGCCAACCAGACCCATTGCTTGTTACCTTTGTTGTCCACGAATGACCATAACTCATCGCATTGAATCATTAGCCTTCCCTTTTTTTGGGCGTCACTTGCACGCTTCGAGGCACAGAAGCATATTTCTCATTGACGTAGGTTTGTAGCCATTGTTCAGAAACCTGGGCTGCACGAGCGATTCCAGCCAAAGAAATGCGTTCCAGTAGCAATCGGTCAATCAGTTCCCGTGTGGCTTGGTTGATCACTTTTTTAGTCGGTTGTTCGACGAACTGTCGTCCGCAGTCATGGCATTTGAACCGTTGTTTACCGTTGTGGATGTGGCCATTCTTAACCGTTTGGGAAGACGCACAAATAGGGCAGGCAGGCATGGAAAGAGAACAGCAAGAAACTCTACTTCTCCATCATTACATCTTGAGCACTACCCAAATTTTATTTAATTAGGATTGAGCTTATAAGTGGGTGGACAAAATTAAATTAATGGTGGGCATTGCCTACTCAAAGCTTGTAACCTTTGCAGAAAAACTGTTTTAGGCAATGCCCACCCTACTGACATATTTCTCCAGTTAATACCTACTAGGTTTGAGAAATCAGCCTGAATGCTTAACTTTCTTGCGAGAAAAAAATCTCGGAAACTTGGGTTGACCAAGCTTTTTCCGCCATTCTTCCATGTAAGTGTAAAACACAGGAGTCAGGTAAAGCGTCAAAATCTGAGAGAACACTAATCCGCCGACGATCGCAATCCCCAAAGGACGACGTGCTTCAGAACCCGAACCTGTCCCCAACGCAATTGGTATTGTCCCCATCAAAGCTGCCATTGTTGTCATCATAATTGGACGGAAGCGAACCAAGCAGGCTTCGTAGATAGCATCAAAGGAATTTTTCCCTTCCCGTCGCTGCGCTTCAATCGCGAAGTCTACCAACATAATGCCGTTTTTCTTAACGATACCTACTAGCAAAATGATTCCGATGAAGGAGTAGAGATTTAACTCGACATCGAAAATCAACAGTGTTAACAAAGCACCACAGCCAGCCGAAGGCAAACCAGAAAGAATGGTTATGGGGTGAATGAAATCCTCATAGAGGATACCCAAAATCAGATAAATCACCACAATCGACACAAGCAACAGCCAGCCTAAATCATTGAAAGACTGTTGAAAGACTTGTGCAGAACCTTGAAAGTTGGTAGTGATGCTTTCAGGCAGAATCTGACTAGCGAGTTGCTTGATGGTGTCTGTCGCTTGACTCAGAGACATTCCTTCTGCTACATCGAAAGAAATAGTGGCAGAAGGCAGCTGACCAACGTGTTTGACGGTGAGAGGACTAACTCCTTGGGTGATACGGGCGATCGCCGTTAAAGGAACCAGTTGTCCATTACTCGATTGGACGTAGAGTAGCGATAGAGCGTTGGGATCGTGCTGATACTGCGGCTCTAATTCTAGAATTACGTAAAACTGATCGTCTGGGGTATAAATTTTTGAAATTTGGCTAGAACCATAAGCAGCGCCAAGTGTTTGTTCGACTTGTTCTGCCGTAATACCAAGCGTTGCTGCTTTTTTGTGGTCAATCTCGACTTGTAACTGTGGGGTACTCAGTTCTAAGTCGCTGTCAACGTCCCGGAATCCTGGTAGTGCTTTAATTTTATCTTTTAGTATAGGAACATATTGACGGAGTGCTTGTAAGTCCAGGCTTTGTAACGAAAACTGGTATGATGAATTAGTTTGTTGACCACCAATAGGGATAGCAGGTGGAGAGCGTAGGAATACTTGGATGCCTGGTATGCGCATCAACTTAGGGCGCATTTCTTGAATAATTTGGTCGGAATTGAGACGGCGTTGGGAACGCGGCTTCAACAGAATAGTAATTCGACCAGAGTTGACAGCAGCATTGGGTCCACTCGCACCTACAATAGAGTCAACAGCTTGAACATTAGGGTTTTGACGAATGATGTTAACGATCTTCTCTTGGTGAAGCTGCATAGCATCAAAGGATATATCTTGTGCTGCTCGCGTGTTTCCCATGATTTGTCCAGTGTCCTCTGTGGGAATGAATCCTTTGGGAACAAGGACAAACAAGTAAACTGTCAACGCTAAGAGAATGACTGAACCGATGAGTGTTGTCAGGCGGTATCTAAAAAATGGCTTGAGACTCCACTCATACCCCCGCAACAGTAAATCAAAGACACGCTCCGAAGCACGATACAGACGGCTTTGATGCTGATGATTTGGTGGACGGATGAATCGACTACATAGCATTGGCGTGAGGCTGAGGGAAACAAAGCCCGACACCAAAATCGCAACGGCAATTGTCACGGCAAATTCATGAAACAACCGACCAATTAATCCACCCATAAATATCAGGGGGATGAACACCGCCACCAGCGATAATGTCATCGACACAATTGTGAAGCTGATTTCTCGCGAGCCATTGAACGCCGCTTCCATTGGACCTTCACCCATTTCGCGGTGACGAACGATATTTTCCAGTACAACGACCGCATCATCAACAACAAAGCCGACTGAGAGCGTTAACGCCATCAGTGAGATGTTGTCCAGAGAATAGCCCGACAGATACATTACGGCAAATGTGCCGATCAGTGCCACAGGGAGTGCCAGACTGGGAATGAGTGTGGCAGAGAGTTCACGCAAAAATAGGAAGATGACTACGACAACCAAACAAACTGATAGAAATAACGTGAATTTCACGTCATCAACCGAAGCGCGGATCGATTCAGAGCGATCGTACATGATGCCCATCTCAAGTGATTTGGGAACTTGTTCGCGCAGAGTGGGTAGAAGTTGCTTGATGGTATCGACAATTTCCACCGTGTTGGCATCTGGTTGAGGCTGCACAGCCAGAAGAACCGAATGAATGCCGTTGTAGAGATTCAAGACTTTATCATTTTGCACGCTGTCAATCACCTGCCCCACATCTTGGAGTCTCACAGGTGCGCCATTTTTGTAGCTAATGATTAGTGAACGATAAGCAGCAGCATTCGTGAGTTGACCGTTTGCTTGGATTGTGTAAGTTTTGTTACGGTCAGAAACACTGCCAGTTGGCAAGTTTACATTTGACTGTGCGATCGCAGTCTTGACCTGATTTAGCCCGATTCCCCGCGTTGTCAATTTTTGTGGGTCAACTTGGACGCGAACAGCATATTGCTGCTGACCGTATACTTGTACTTGGGCAACGCCATCAATCATAGAGATTGGCTGACCGACCGTAATCTCTGCGTATTCGTCCACTGTAGCGATAGGGAGCGTTTCGGAATACATGTACAGGTAGAGAATCGGTGCAACCGACGGGTTGACCTTACGGTAGGTAGGTGGTTTAGGCATACCTGGTGGCAATTGTCCTGCTGCTGCTGAAATTGCTGCCTGGACATCTTTGGCAACATCATTCACGCTGCGGTTGAAGTCGAATTGCAGGGAGATGTTGGTACTGCCTGTTGAACTGGTGGAGTTGAAGGAATTCAGTCCAGCAATACTGGAAAATTGTCTTTCTAAAGGTGAAGCAACAGAAGATGCCATTGTTTCAGGCGTCGCACCCGGCAAACTGGCAGAGACGGAAATAAAGGGATATTCTACATGAGGTAAAGCGCTAATTGGTAACAGTGCATAACTCATGAGACCGAAGATGACGATACCTATCATGACTAAGGTTGTCATGACAGGACGGCGGATAAAGAGTTCTGAAAGGTTCATGAGTTGTGTTGTTCCAGATTTTTTATTTCAAAATTTGGGGTGGATGATGTTGGCAAATGTGAAGTTACAGCAATCCTAGATAGCTAGTGAACAAAAAATAGAAAAACGAACCGCCAAGGCGCGAAGGACACAAAGGAATAAGAGTTTTAGAGAGTTCCTGCGTAAGTCCTAATAAAGTTAAGGACTTAGGTAAAATGATGAAAAAGGAATTTTATAGATTATTGTGTCTACTGATTTCTAAAAGCTTCATAGAATTGCTACTGAGCTAACAAGCGAGAACGAATCAGTCTCAAATCAGGTTGAACACTGGACAAACGTTGACGAACTGATTCAGCTAACTGCTCACGTTGATCTAGATATGCTTCCACAGCATCCCGATGTCGAAGATAGTAACCAATTGTCAGATAAACATCAGATAAGGATAACGATGAATAACGCTGAACAATTGATTCAGCAGATGCACCATCAGCAAAGGCGCGAATGACCAGTTCCAGCAAAACTCTTGTTTTACCCACTCGAATTGCGCCTGTGGCATCTTGACTTAGGGGAGGACTTTCTTGTTCTAGTATTAAACTCATAGATCAATCTCCGAGGTAAACTACTGGTCTATCGCATTAATTTTGATGGGTAAATGAACTTTTCAATTTCTCTTCTTTTTTCTCTTTCTTCGCGTACTTTGCGTCCTTTGCGGTTTATTTTTTCATTATTTTGCCTAAGTAATGTTTTCATTCTTACCTAACTCCTGTCAACGAAGAAACTCGACGAAACTTAACCTGTGTGAGTTTTTTCCGCCAAGCTTCCATGTATGTAAAAAACACTGGTGTTAAATACAGCGTTAATATCTGAGAAAACACCAATCCACCAACAACGGCAATTCCCAGAGGACGACGAGATTCAGAACCTGCACCATAACCTAGGGCGATTGGTAATGTTCCCATTAAAGCTGCCATTGTCGTCATCATGATCGGACGGAACCGAATCAAACAAGCTTCATAAATGGCATCAAACGGACTTTTGCCTTCGTTTCGCTGCGCTTCTATGGCGAAGTCCACCATCATAATCCCGTTTTTCTTAACGATACCTACCAAGAGGATGATGCCGATGAATGAATAAACATTCAATTCCACATGAAAAATTAATAACGTTAACAACGCACCAAATCCAGCGGAAGGCAGACCAGAAAGAATCGTTAAAGGATGTATAAAATCTTCGTAAAGGATACCGAGAATCAGATAAATCACCAAAATAGCGACGGCTAGCAACAATCCCAAACTCGGCAGTGAAGATTGAAATACCTCACTCGCTCCTTGGAAGCTTGTTGTGATGCTGGCGGGAATCACTTTATGCACCAAGTCTTCTATGGTTTGAGTGGCTGCTCCCAGCGATGCACCTGGTGCTAAGTTGAAGGAGATGGTCGCAGCATTCATCCGACCATAGTGATTGACCATCAGCGGTCCAACACCTTGGGATATTGTGGCAAATGTGCTGAGAGGAACTGCTTGACCAGTAGTGGAATTTGTACTGGTGCTAGTACTGGTATTCGTGGTGGAATTTGTACTGGTGCTAGTACTGGTATTCGTGGTAGAGTTCGTACTCGTACTAGTGTTAACGTAGAGCTTCATTAAAGCATTTGGATCTTGCTGGTACTCCGGTTGTAGTTCTAATATGACTTCGTACTCGTCACTAGCTGCGTAAATGGTTGACACTTGATAAGCGCCATAGGCGTTTTTCAAAGTGTTTTCGATTTGTTCGGCGGTAATGCCAAGGGTGGAAGCTTTATCACGGTCAATATTAATTTTGATTTGGGGTGCAATTTGTAAGTCGCTGTTGACATCCAAGAGTTCTGGGAGAGTTTGCATCTTCGCGACAAGTTGCGGGACGTATTTTTCGAGGGATTGGACCTCAGTACTCTGAAGCGCAAGCTGATATAGTCCAGTTGTCTGTTGTGTTCCGATGGGAATGGCAGGGGGATTTTGTAAGAAGACTTTAATCCCTGGGACACTTGCTAGCTTGCTGCGCAGTTCTTGGACGATTTTATCAGCGCTGTTGTGGCGATGCGATCGCTCCTTTAGGCGAATCAACAAATTCCCAGAATTACCTGCGACTGCTCCTCCACCACCGCTCGCACTCGAACCAGGACCAATGTTAGAATTAACCGCATCAACATCTGGGTTTTGCCGAATCAAATTTACCACTTCTTGCTGGTGACGCACTAAGTTATCGAAAGACGCATCCTGTGCTGCTTGTGTTGTTGCAATAATTTGTCCAGTATCTTCACTAGGAATAAATCCTTTGGGAACAACAATAAACAGATAAATAGTGACAATAAAAAGCACACCAGACAAAATCATTGTGGTTAGGTGAAACTTTAAAGCTATTTTTAAGGTCCAATCGTAAACAGCTAAGAAGCGGTCAAACACATACTCGGAAGCACGATACAGACGACTTTGATTTTCGTGATTGGGTGCGCCTACAAAGCGACTACATAGCATCGGGGTGAGGGATAGGGAGACAAACCCAGACACCAAAATTGCGACGGCGATCGTTACCGCGAATTCGTGGAATAGTCGTCCCAATACTCCACCCATGAACAGCATTGGGATAAAAACCGCCACCAGTGAAATTGTCATCGACAAGATGGTAAAACTGATTTCTCTAGAACCGTTTAAGGCAGCTTCTAGACGAGATTCACCCATTTCCATGTGGCGAACGATGTTTTCCAGCATGACGATCGCATCATCAACCACGAAACCCACTGAAAGCGTCAACGCCATCATTGATAAGTTATCCAGCGAGTAACCCAACATGTACATCGCTGCAAAAGTCCCAATCAGCGATACAGGTAAAGCCAAACTGGGAATCACCGTCGCCGAGAGATTCCGTAAAAACAGGAAAATGACCAAAATCACCAGACCAATGGTCAAAACCAGAGTAAATCTGACATCATCCACCGATTCTCGAATGGACTGGGATGCATCATAGAAAACCCCGATTTCAACTGATTTTGGAATTTGGTCACTCAACTTCGGTAACGATTCTTTGATTGTGTCTACAACTTGTACCGTATTTGTACCTGGTTGCCGTTGAATGCTGAGAATGATGGCGCGGGTGTCATTGTACCAGCTTGCCACTTTATCGTTTTGGACACTGTCAATAATTCGACCGAGTTGTTCAAGGTAGATTGGTGCACCATTGCGGTAGGCGACAATTAGAGAGCGATAAGCCGCAGCATCTTGTAATTGACCGTTAGCTTGGACTGTAAAATTTTTGTTCTTGCCCGAAATACTACCTGTCGGTAAATTTACGTTTCCTTGTTGTATTGCAGTTTCCACTTGATCAAGTCCAATCTGCTGACTTGCTAATTTCTCAGGATCAAGTTGAATACGAGCTGCATACTTTTGGGAACCGTAAACCTGTACCTGAGCCACCCCGTTGATTGTAGAAAGCTTTTGTGCTAAATACGTTTGAGCGTACTTGTCTACTTGGGAAAGCGGCAGAGTCGGTGAGTCTATATATAAGTAAAGAATTGGCTGATCGGCTGGGTTGACCTTGCTGTAAGATGGAGGGTTAGGTAAATCGTCAGGAATTTGTCCAGACGCTGCTGATATCGCCGCCTGCACATCCTGAGCCGCATCGTCGATGTTTCGGCTAAGGTTAAACTGGAGCGTAATTTGGCTACTACCTAACGTGCTGGTTGAGTTGAGCGAATCAAGTCCGGCAATACTAGAAAACTGCTTTTCTAAAGGACGGGCAACAGAAGATGCCATTGTTTCCGGGCTAGCTCCTGGTCGCGCCGCTGACACCTGAATGGTAGGATAATCAACGCTGGGTAAGTCGCTGATTGGCAGTAACCGATAACTCATCAAACCGAAGATAAGAATAGCCGCCATAACCAAAGTGGTCATGATCGGGCGACGGATGAATAGTTGCGAGAGGTTCATGAATGATGACCTCCTGCTCGTTTCGAGGCGGATCTGACTTTTACCTTACTACCAGAAATAAGATTCGCCTGACCATCAGTCACAACTGTTTGACCAGCTTGCAGTCCTTTCTCGATAACGTTTAGACCATTCATCATACTGCCAACAGTTACAGGGACATTTTCCACTGTGTTATCTGGCTTGACAACAAAGACAAACTGACCATTGGGCCCATTCTGAACTGCTTGCGAAGGAACGACGATCGCATTCGGTTGTGTCCTCAGCGTTAGTGTTGTGTTCACATATTGACCAGGCCATAGTTGCCCTTGAGCATTATCAAACTCGCCTATGAGTTTTATGGTTCCGGTGCTGTTATCGACTGTGTTATTGATGAATGTCAAAAAGCCTCGTATCTGATTATTGGTGTTGGGGATAGTAGCATCCACTGCCAGCTTGTTATTGCTCGCGTACTTTTGAATTTCCGGTAGTTGCGTCTCTGGAACTGAAAAAGAAACCTGAATTGGGCGAATCTGGTAGATTGTCAAAAGCGGACTCGTACTATTAGCTGCGACCACATTGCCCTGATTCACCAAAAGATCTCCAGCTTGACCGGAGATTGGGGCGTATATTCTGGCGTAAGAAAGTTGCACTTGGGCGTTTTGCAATACCCCTTTATCTGAATCGACGACCGCCTGTGCATTCTGGATTGCTGCTTGATCGCCCTTGACGACTTCTTGAGCATTTTTGATTGCAACTTGATCGCTCTTGACGACTTCTTGAGCGTTCTTGATTGCGACTTGATCTCCCTTGACAACTTCTTGAGCATTGGCGATCGCCTCTCTATCTGACCGAAGCGTTGCCGCATTCACCTGACTATTAGTAGAGTATTGCTGAGCTTGATCCTGGCTAACAGCACCCTGCTTGTACAAGTTAGTATAACGATTACTTTGTGCCTGTGCGTATTGTCCTTGCGCTTGATCCTTTGCCAAAGTCGCCTCAGCTTGTCGCACCAGTGCTTGGTCTTTGGCTGACGTCACTCTTGCTTGCTCTACCAGTCCTTGGTCTTTGGCTAACGTGGCTCTGGCTTGTTCTACCGCTCCTTGATCTTTGGCTAAGTTTGCTCTGGCTTGCTGTACCAGCGCCAAGTCCTTGGCGACAGTTCCTCTTGCTTGTTGGATGGCAGCCCTTTGTGTTTGGTCATCCAGTGTGAACAAAAGTTGTCCTTTTTTCACCTGCTGACCTTTTTTGAAAAACACTCCGGTAATTCTTCCACCAATCTGGGGTGTCACCGATACGGTAGACTCCGCTTGAACATTACCAATTGCCTGCAATTGCACCGGAACTGTTTTTTGGCCGACTTTGGCGACGGTTACAGGAGTTATCATTGACCGTCCTTTTCCTTTACGTCCAGACCTTTGCGACGTTTGGGAACTGTCAGTTTTGTTAGGCTTGGCAACGTTACGCAAACTAAAAAAGCCCAGCGTAGCGAGCAACATCAAACCGAGTAAAACCAAACCAGTCCGCTTCTTGGATGGAGGAGCTTGCTTGAATTCTGAGTGATTTTCCGCTAAGTGATTTTCCGCTAAACTCTCTTTGGGAATCTCATAGACCACCAGAGCCTCACCAGTCCGTTTCCTGGATGGAGGATCTTGCTTTTCTAAGTGATTTTCCGCTGAGTGATTTTCCGCTAAACTCTCTTTGGGAATGTTATCGAGCACCAGAGCCTCCAATTGGTTTAAGTTTATGGTTGATGGTGAAATCTCCGCATTCACTATGTCAATTTTAGAAATGGACATGAATATTTACATGAAGCAGGATTCCTAAGCTGATCAGTCAGAAATTACTAAAACTGATGTGACTTTTTTCCTAGTCCAGAAAGAGAATCAGTAGAAAAAACTCTATCGATACTGGTAACAATTTTGTAAGAGTTGAAGAGAATAAACTTCTTGCAAAAGTATGATTAATGGATATTTAGAACCAAGGATGGATACAAATAAATAACTAGCGTTGATCAGTGTGCATCTGTGGTTTTAGGTTCACTGCTGTTGACCTTTGCAAAAAGTTTAAGGTTTCCAACGTTCTGTGTTGGCGCTGTACTCCTTTTAAAATCAGGATAATGCTAGTGGTACTGTTCCTTTGGTCGTTTATTTCAGACAGTCCTATGGTTCGCCCGAGTTACCAATCCTTTCGTCTGTTGCTTTATCTGGAATGGCTGTTGTTAGCCACAGCAGTGTTAATGGAAATCCTGTTGCCGTTCGAGTTGTCTTGGCAGTTGCTGCTGCGAATTTCTATAATTGCTGCCTTCGGTTTAATGGGCTTAAGATTGCCAACTAAGAAGTTGGCAGAAAAATTGCTTTACACGAGTGTGGAGTTTGGCTTGATAATGCTTGCAGTCACTCCACAAGGCTTAACCATTCGCTCTCTTTTCATGCTGTGCCTAATATTGGTGATGCGGAGTTGCTTGCTGTTTGAGCGAAAGGGACAGTTGATTGTATTGAGTTTAACTCTTGCATCCTATCTCATGCTGCTTGTGTCAAGACCCATCGTGCCTGCGAAGCTTAAAGTTGCTGTATGGGATTGGCGACTGAGTTCGTTGTTATTATATAGCTTGACATTAGTATTTGCTTTATTGTTGATTAACGCTCTGCTTGCAGAGTGGCAAAGTCGCAAGCAATTGGAAATTGCCCATCAAAAACTAGAAATGACCCATGAGCAACTGCGACAGTATGCGTTGCTGATTGAGGATCAGGCTACTTTGCAGGAACGTAACCGCATTGCCCGCGAAATTCACGATGGACTTGGACACACCCTAGCAGCTCAAACCATTCAAATGAATAATGCCCTGCTGTTCTGGCAATCGAATGACGAGAAGGCATTGACATTTCTCAAACAAGCAAAGCAACTAGGGGCTGAGGCGTTGCTGGAAATCCGGCGTTCAGTTTCTGTCTTGCGCTCAAATCCGTTGCAAGGACAATTACTTGAATCAGCTATTGAAAAGCTGCTGAAGGATTTTCAGCACAACACAGGGATTGAACTGTCTAGTAAAATTAATTTACCATTATCCTTACCCACAGAAGTGAACACAACTGTCTACCGCATTGTGCAAGAATCGCTAACAAATATTTACAAACATGCACAGGCAACAACTGTGAGCGTTCAGCTACAGTATCAGGCTGGGATACTTGATCTTTCGATTGAGGACAATGGTGAAGGGTTTAATCCAACTCAAAATACAACCGGGTTTGGACTGCAGGGGATGCGAGAACGAGCACTGGCGTTGGGCGGTCAGTTTTCTCTTCACAGTCAACCGGGAAAAGGTTGCCGGGTCTGTGTTTCTTTTCCAATATCAAATTTGTTACTGTAAGCATTCCCCTGCCTAAAGCACGAGGGTATCTAAACTCCTGCGAGGTTTTATGATTCGGATCTTGTTAGTCGATGATCAACTTCTCATCCGTCAAGGACTCAAAAGTCTGCTAGAGTCCAATTGCGATATGCAAGTTGTGGGTGAGGCGGAAAATGGGCAACGAGCGATCGAACAAATCTCTACCCTACAACCGGACATTGTGCTGATGGATATCCGGATGCCCGTGATGGATGGAGTTGCTGCTACTGGGGCGATCGCTCAACAATATCCCGACACGAAAGTTCTGGTATTAACAACTTTCGATGATGATGGGTACGTCTCGCAAGCGATGCGAGTGGGGGCTAAGGGCTATTTGCTCAAGGACACTGAACCAGATGAATTGGCGCTAGCCATTCGCGCTGTCTACAAAGGACATACCCAACTCGGACCAGGATTGTTTGAAAAAGCACTTACGCCCGCCCCAGCACCAGCCGCTTCAGTTGCACAACCTCCAGAATTGGCGCAACTTACACGCAGAGAGTTGGATGTGTTGCGTTTAATGGCTTCAGGATCGAATAACCGTGAAATTGCTCAGTCGCTTTTCCTTTCAGAGAATACTGTTAAGAACTATGTGACTAATATTCTCAGTCGCTTAAACTTGCGCGATCGCACCCAAGCAGCACTGCTTGCTCATTCTTTATTTAACTGATGGGGAGTTTGAGGGGCTATAATTTTTTTTGTAAATTTATTTCAGTAATTACCGATAATGACTGTTGGGGTACAGGAGAGAAGATACAAATTATTTTTTTCAAGTGGGATCGCCCTCTTGGACTTGGCTGTTGTGAAGAAACTTATTTCCCACGCTGTAAACCAACAGAGTTCGCCCCTGTCTGAATCAATTGGCTCAAGTCTGCAACTGCACTAGCATACTGAGGATCGGCTAACGTGCCTAAAGTGTGGTTCTGCACTAATGCTTTCTGCTGTGCCTCGGTCAACTCTACTGTAATATCTGGCACAATACCAACATGATTAATATCTCGACCTTTGGGTGTGTAGTATTTAGCAATGGTGAGTTTCAATGCCGAACCATCTTCCAGTGGTTCTATTGATTGAACTAAACCTTTACCAAAAGTGCGAGTTCCTACTAGCTTGGCGCGATTATCATCTTGCAGTGCCCCCGCCAGAATTTCACTAGCACTGGCAGACCCTTGATCAACTAGCACAACCAGGGGTTTATTGGTTAAGGCATGTCCTGTCGCATTGTAGCTCTCTTTTACTTGGTCTCGATTTACCAAAGAGACGATCGCCCCTTGCTTCAACCACATACTGGCAATTTCCAAACTCGCATCCACGAGTCCGCCTGGATCAGAGCGTAGATCCAAAACGTAGCCCTGTACCTGCTGCTTTTCTAAGGCTTGAATTGCCCGACCCATTTCTATGGGAGCCGTTTGTGTAAACTCTGGTAGTTGAATGTAGCCAATTTTGCCTGTAGCCGTTGTTTGTATGTTGTAAGTTACAGGATGAGTAGCAATATTGGCACGGGTAAGTTTGAAAGATTGCGATTGATTGCCTCGTTGAATCGTAAGTATCACCTTAGTTCCAACTGGACCGAGAATCCGCTTAACTGCATCGTTGATGTTCATCCCCCGAGTTGGCTGACCATCAATTTTGACAATTACATCGTCCGCCAAGATACCTGCTTTAAAAGCAGGTGTTCCTTCAATTGGGGCGATAACGGTTAAAGCTTTGGTTTTTTCATTTTCCGCTAGTTCCAGTCCTACACCACTGAGGTTGCCAGAAAGGTCGTTATCTAAAGCCTGGAATTCTTGGGGATCGAAAAATTCGGTGTAGCGATCGCCTAATTTAGCTACCATTTCTCGAATTTCATTGTATGCCTGTTGTTTAGAGCTATATTTCTGGCTCAAATACTGCTGTCGAATTGCTTTCCAATCCTGATGGTTAAAGCTGGTATCTACATAATCTTTATTCAAGATTTGCCACACCTCATCTACCAGTTGTTGTGGGCTAGGTTGAGATTGTCCTAGAGCTTTTACAGCATAGAGACTACTTCCTGTCAGGAATACTGCCATAAAAGCAAGTTTTATCTTGGCGAGCAATTTTGGCTTGAACATGCTTTCACTGATAACAATAAATTCACAAACAACAGTACAGAAAATTGCAGCAAACCTTCTGGAAACTCAGATTTACATCCCTATTAAACTACTAGGAATTCTCTTGAGATTTCCTTTGACGATGGGGATAAGCAGTCTTAAAAATATCCTGAATTTTAGTTTTTTGCTCTGCAGTGAGATTGAGGCTCAACACTGCTTTACGCATTTTTTCCCCTTGTTGCAGTTTCGCTTGCAACTGTTTCACCTGATCTGCGGTTAAAACGGCTTCAATTTGTTTGCGAATCTCTTCACGCTTCTGAGCACGTTCTGGTGTATCCGCTTTATTGTTGTTTGTCGTAGATGGGCTGTTTTGAGATACGTTAGTTCCAGACGCATCTGGACTGGTTGCGTCCGATGATTTAGATTCGGAACAACCAGCGATTCCTCCCAGAAGGATAGTTGCAGATAGAAGGGTTGGTAATATTATCTGTTTGTTGATCATTTTTTCTCCATTTACAGTAATTTTTACTTGGGTAGAACACAAAGTGAGTAAACTTGTATGAATAAGAAAAACACTGACACAACTCATACTTATGCCAGTCGCCTAGTCAATTGATTTACGGCAACGTGTAATTCATCTTGGAAAAATATTTACTTAATCTGATTGTCTTATTCACCAGTTTTACGGTGTTTTTACCACGTAGATTTAGTTAGGTTTTTTCAGGTGATTTCAATATACAACGGTGATTTTCAATATGAAATGGGAAGAAAGTCACGAGTATCCATAACCAAATCAGTAAAAAAATATAGCACTTAAGCACTGTACAAATGATACATCATGTGTATTAACAGGATTTGGTCGTTCCAGACTTTTGACCGAAACAATTTTAGATTTGAAATTTTAGATTTGAAATTGGGGAGCTAATACAGCAAGCGCGTAGCGTGGCACTTTGTGCCATAGTCCTTGTTTCCCGACAGAGGTACTTGGCGTTGATTTTCGGTACAAGCCCCGTCCTTGTTGGACGGAATTAATCCAAAATCATAAATTTAAAAATCTAGGCTTCGTTTTGTTCCGCTCCAAGCAGAGCACTTTTAGGGTGGAGTTAATCCAAAATCTAAAATCCTAAATCCAAAATTGGTTGACAATTACCGCCAAAGGACATACTCAACTTGAACCTGAATTGTTATAAAAAGCACTTTTGTCCATAACACTACTAGTACTTCACCACAAAAACTTTAATGGGTAAATCAATTTTCGCTCCTAGTCTTCTTTCCCTCTTCCTTTGCGCTCTTTGTGCCTATGTCCAGAGGACACGCTACGCGAACGCGGTTTTTTATTTTACCCCGCAAAGTTGATGTGGTGGACTACTAGTACTCGACCAACCCAAAATTGCCGGGTTAAGGCAAGCAGGGGAGGCAGGGGAAGCAGAGGAAGCAGGGGGAGAAAGAGATTTTTCTTGCTGCTATTAACCAAGCATTGTTACCTTGGCAGACTACTAGTCTCATCCGTTGAATATTCCCCAGAAATGGCCCTACTCACACCCAGAGAGTTGGATGTGTTGCGTTTAATGGCTTCCGGAGCGAATAACCGTGAGATTGCTCAGTCGCTTTTCCTTTCAGAGAATACTGTTAAGAACTGTGTGACTAATATTCTCAGTCGCTTAAACTTGCGCGATACGCATGATTGCGTCTGCCCTTTGCGCGATCGCACCCAAGCAGCCCTACTAGCTCATTCTCTGTTTAAGTAGTCATCATGAACTACGTACACCAAGGCAGGTGAATATTTCTGGTGTGTTCTGTGTTCTGTGTTCTGTGTTGTGAGTTCTGAGTTCTGATTTCTGATTTCTATTTTTAAGTCCTGTTGTAGTAGCGATAATAGCGCGAATTATTCTACAACGTCGTTTCAAAGATTTGACTGAGTGCTGAGCAAAATTTAAAGCAATAGCAAAAGTAACATTGCCATTTTGGCAGGTTTATTTTTGATAAATCGGATATTAGTAGATTGTGCTAATCGTTATTGATATTTGCACGAGCCATGAATATCTACTGAAGACCACTGAAGTAAAGCTAATACTGAAATAGTGGTTTTAGGAACAATCTTACGCTTTAGGAAATAAGACATGGTACTTTCACTGTCTTCTCATAATGTTATTCATTATCTGCATCAAGCAGGTCTGTGTAGCTCAGAAGAAGGTATAAATTCCTATTTTGAACTCCCGCAAACGAGTCAAAAAAATTTAAATTTACTAGTTACTCTGCCTGGAAATCAGAAGCTGCTGGTTAAGCAAGAACAATGTATTGATAATAACGAAAACCCACATGAGTTTTGGAATGAGTGGTTGTTTCATCAACTACTTCAGCAGTTTCCAGTCTTAGGAAATATTTCTGCTGCGGCATCTTTGGTAGTGCATTTTGAGCAAGAAAAATCTATTCTTGTTCGTCACTACCTCAAGGAGTATTTTGAACTAGCAAGTTTTTATCAAAAAAATTTGCACTTTCCAAAAGCGATCGCAAGCGCTATTGGTAGTAGTTTGGGAGCACTGCATCGTGCCACTTTCAACCGCCGGGAGTATCGTGATTTTATGGCAACTGCTCCTGAAGGACAGTTTCGCTATCAATTTTATAATCCAGCGCAAGGGATAGAGTCAATTGGGCCAGAAATTTTTGGCAATGTTCCTACAGAGGCGCTGAAATTCTACGCTCTTTATCAACGTTATGAGAGTTTAGAAGCAGCAATTTCTGAGTTGGCGTATGAATGGAATCCTTGCTGCTTAACTCATAATGATCTGAAATTGGAAAATGTTTTAGTGCATTCAAGGTGGGAGAAGTTAGACAACTGTCTTATACGACTCATTGATTGGGAAGCTTGTTCCTGGGGAGATCCAGCTTTTGATTTGGGAACTTTAGTGGCAAGCTACTTAACACTTTGGTTAGAAAGCCTAGTGGTAGATCCTACTCTTGAGTTAGAAGAGTCATTACTTCTGGCAGCGATTCCATTGGAAGTGATCCAACCTTCACTACTAACTCTTATTCTAGCTTATCTTGATACTTTTCCAGTGATTCTTGAGTATCGTTGTGAATTTGTTCAACGAGTTATCCAATTTGCGGGTTTAGTTCTACTTCATCGAATCAAGGAAAAAATAAACTTTCACAAATACTTTGATAACTCCAGTATTTGTATGTTCAAATTTGCTCAAAGCTTACTCAGTAGACCACAAGAGTCTGTATTGACTGTTTTTGGGATCACAGAGTCAGAAATCCTAAAGCTGTTTACAAAATTTGTTCAACTTTCTCATCCAAAAAAACAGAATAACTTACTTCGTCTTTATTATAATAAAACTCGTCTACGCGGTTGTTAAAACAGTGAACAGTGAATAGTCTTGTTGGCTTATGCTGAAGGACTAAAACCTAAATTCTCAAACTGATAACTGATAATTCTTCCTTGACAAGTTCCACTCATGCTAGAGTCTTCTACCAAACCACTGCTAAATTCTCTATTGGATATTGCTAGCAATATCGAAATTCAATCCAACTTTTGCATTCGCCATCCAAAATATCAACCCTTTGCCCTGCCATCTAAAATAGCAGAGCGATTTCGACAAAATTCGCCAGCATTACAACACAAGTATCTTGCTCTGCTATTGCGGAATTTCGTTCACGGTATTTATTACAATGGTTCTCTGCAAAGCACGTTGTCACTCAGTAGTGATGTTGCTCATGATTTGCCACAGAAAAACTTGGAAAGCTATTCTAGCTTAGAGATGGATTGGCAATTTTACGAGTTACTACATACCAGTAATCATGGGATAGGCTACTTTGATCCAGATTGGCAATTGTTGCGACGGGAACCAGATGGTAGTATTGCAGTGAGCAAAGGTGGTTTGACGTTGTATGTTGAGTACAATCACAATCTAGAGCCGTCAACGCCAACTGCCAAGGTAGGAGATTTGATAAATATATGGATGCCTAAAAATCGACTACAAAACGGCTTTTATATAGCGCTTAGCAATGTCGGACAGGATTTGCAGACTAACCCGGATACTGATTTGGGGGCAGGGCGAATTTACTTTAATGTTACTCCAATGGGTGCCTTAGCCCTTATGGATAGCTTGACACAACAACTGAACGCTGCAGCAATTCCCTTTAGTTTTCAGGTGTTACACAATCGGGCTGCTTATGGGCGCTATGATTCAGGAGTGCTATCCTTTGAACGCGAAGACTATCCAGCAGTGCGAAAAGTCCTAAGAAGTGTCTATGCAGAACATCAATCTCATTTCCACACAGAAATCCCCTTGTTTACCAAGTTTTTAGCACCTGGCTTGAGTTTAGCTGAAGAACTTAGTCAAAAATTTGCGGTACAGGAAAGTTTTGGGATGAACCGCTGTCAAATCGTAGCGAATGCTTTGTTGGAAGTTTGGCAACAAGATAACGATTCAACTGATCAGCGGATGAAGGCAATTGACTCACATTTTACTCGGCTTGGTATTGATTTACAGCGTCCTTACCTCAATCCTTGCTCTGAGGATATTTATTACCCCTTGAACTGATATAGCAGGGAACAGGGAACAGGGAACAGGGAACACCCGAACGCTTAACTCTTAACACCCGAACGCTTAATAGGCTTGATGATCTCGTGGTGTGCGTATTTTCTCATTAGTTCATGTCCTACTCTACCTGGCAAATACTAGAAACCAGATGATTGCGGTAAAATTGTTTACTGTAGCAGGCTATTTGTTTGCTATATATTTTTGAAGTTTGGCTTGAACTTTGGCTTGAATTATGGCCTTTACATATAACCGCACCATTCACTTTCAAGACACTGATGCTGCTGGGGTAGTTTACTTTGCTAATCTCTTGAGTATTTGTCATGAGGCTTATGAAGAGTCTCTAGTTATCTCTGGCATTAATCTCAAAGATTTTTTCACGAATCCTTCTGTAGCTTTTCCGATTGTTCATGCTAGTGTGGACTTTTTTCGTCCGCTATATTGTGGAGACAATTTGGTTATTAGGTTAATGCCTCAACAGCTTAGTGTTGACAGATTTGAAGTGGCTTATGAGGTGATAGTTGGTGAGGTGATCGCTGCTAAAGCTGTGACTAGGCACGTTTGCATTGAGACAAGTAATAAAACGAAAACAGAGTTGCCAGAAAATATGAAGGAATGGTTGGAGAGAAACAAGAGAGGTGCAGAAACAGCAGAGAGAAGAAAGTCAAGAGAGGTTGTTTGAAACGTTGGGAATCAAGAGTTAAAAGAGATTTTTCTTTTCCAATTTTTATGGGATCATCCCAAATGCAGTACACTCACAAGCGAGCTTTCCGGCTCGCACTACTTTCACACGCATTGGGATGCTGTAATTTTTCTCTTTAATCAGCGAGGCTAGTTTGAAGAAATTTTGTGGCTATTTGCTGTAGCTCTTGACGATTGATTTTACCTTGGGAGTTGCGAGGTAAGGTTTGTACAGGAATCCAATTTTTAGGAATTTTAAATTTGCTGAGTTTCTCTTTCAGCAAATTTCGGATTTCTATATCAGAGGTATTTGAGTCTTTGGGAATGTAAATTGCTGTGACTGCTTGTCCCCAGAGTTTATCTGGTATGCCGATGACACAAATATCTACTACCATTTCTGTAGCTCTAATGGTAGATTCAACTTCTATTGGATAGACATTTTCACCGCCTGTAATAATTTTGTCGCTGTTACGTCCGACGATATGTAAATAACCTTTGTTATCTAAAAAACCCAAATCATCCACTTGTAAATAAGCCTGATTCTCCCAAGTGTTAGGATAGTATCCTAGGGCAAGAGCTTGAGAATTGATTGTGATGTTTCCGATTTGATTTGAATTCAATTCCTCGCCTTGCTGATTGCGAATTTTGATAGAGGCATGGGGGAGAATTTGAGTGCAGTTATCTTTACCATTAAGAAATTCATCTGGTTTGAGGGTAGCAATTTGGGAGGCAGTTTCCGTCATACCGTACGTAGGAGATAAGCGAATATTGTAGTATCTTGCTTTTTCCAAAAGTTCATTCCATGCTGCTCCACCTCCTAATAGTACAGTTTGAAATTGGGATAACCACTGAGTTAACTCTGGATTTTGTAGCAGACGTTGTAACTGTGTTGGTACTAAAGAAATAAAGAAATTGGATAATTGTGTACTGTCGAATTGACGATATTCTACTTCTTTAAATGACAGAATAACGAGTTTTCCACCAGTGGTGAAGGAGCGCATAAATTGCATTAAACCGCTGACGTGATAGAGCGGTAAGACACAAAAAGAATTAACATGATTAATCAAAAAATGTTCTGTAAATCCTCGCACGGATGCGATTAAAGTTTCCCAAGTATGGATCGCAAACTTCATCTTTCCTGATGATCCACCTGTGGGAATCATGATCAGTCCTGAGTGAGGAGATGGAATCATAGGATTTTTTAATTTGGAATAGTCTTGTCCCCAATTCCTAGTCCCTAGTCCCAATATTAAATCCGGTTTTACTAAATCAAAAACTTGTTGCCATTCTTGTTTTGTCCAGTCGGGGTTGCAAAGAAAAACTGGACAACGAGCGGCACTTGCCGCGAGAAAACCTGCTAAAAAGCGCACTGGTTCACGTTCGGCTAAAAGAATTTTGATTGGTGTGCCTCGATAGTATGAAAACTGGGTTAATTCTAAATAAAGTTGTTGGGTTAATTGAGCAAATAAATGGCTATCATGACAAATGAGCCAGTCATTAGAAAGAGGCTGGCAAAATGTATACTGCACAAAATGTTCTAAAGTTTTTTCCATAAATCTTCGGGCGTTGTCTCCTCTTGAGCAAACCAATGGTTGACACCAAAACCCACTGCTCTGTTATTTTGAGATAATTGCGCTGCTATCTGGAGTGCAGCTTGTCTACCAATTGCAGTTTCAAACACGGATGAAAACACAGCATCGATTTTATGCAGTTGACAAAACTGACGCAGACGGGATGGTGAACCGACTATCCCAGGCTTTATCACAAAAATTTCTCGCCAACCTTGTTGGAAGCATGTCGTGAGTTGGTTGAGTGTGGCGACAGATTCATCTAAGGCGATCGCCGTCTGGTAACAATGACTCAACTCCAACATCGCCGCAAATTGATCCACAGATAAAGGCTGCTCAAGAAATTCAATTTCTGGGAATAATTCTTCATTTCTCTTGATATTATCGCAATTCCCGAGCCATAACTGAGCTTGTTCATAGCTAAGTCCGCCGTTGGCATCTAATCGTAGTTTTGCAGAAGCTGGTAAAGTTTGACAGAGTAATTTAAAAATTTCTAGTTCTTGAGCAATGGGATAGACACCAATTTTCCATTTAAAAGTACGATATCCCTCCTTCCACAGCTTTTGCCACGCCTCTAGCGCCGCTTCCCCAGCTGGTAGTAAGGCGCTGTAGCTTAATGTCTCAATTTTTCTGTGATCTTGTACCAGTGGCAACAACCGGCTGGGGTTTAAAGCCCCAGGCTCATAATCCAAGTCATCTAAAGACGACTGGAAAAAGTTTGTTGTCCATTTTAATGGACTTGGGCTATTAGTCCGGAAATTAATTTCCGGGCGGGCGAGGGTGCTAATCATTTCCCAAGCAGACTCAAATCCAAATTGACACGCGCTTAACTCGTCAGGAATAGAGAAAATCGTCTCTTGTGTGATTTGCTGTGGAAGCTGACGGCAAAATTCTAAAGCTTGTTCTAGAGTTTCTGAACCAAACCAACTGATGGGTGCAATTTCCCCCCAGCCGATTTTTCCTGTTTCATCGGTGAGACGAAGAATAATTCCTTCGCGGATATCCCAAATACCATGACTTGTCATGAGCGAAGTCACCAATTTGTGCTGATAAGGACGAAACTCAAATCGATAACCCATTAGAAGCCAGTGCAGGTAAAAAGGTAACTGTTTTGTTTTACCTGTAAAAATACGACCACGAAATATTACTCTTTTGGAAGTTAACTTCAAAAAAATTTACTCTTTCTAGACCTATGACAGTTTATTCATATAATGCTGACTTCTTCAACGGCGATAAGCCAGAGGCTTGACACTACGCGTATCGCCTCAGACTTTACGTAGGTGTTGGTATCGTTGCTGGTTCCGATCCTGACAAAGAACTGGCAGAACTTCAACTCAAAAGCCTCGCGTTGCTAAAAGCATGAGTTTATAATTTTGTCCAATGCTTGTAATAATTGCTTAATAGTGTAATGCTTTGACATTTGGTGAATAATATGCGACAAGAAAAGGTACTGCTATTCAAGCTCAGCTTGGCAAATTTGATTCTGTTTGACTAATTAACTCGTCTTCACTTCGAGCCATCAAATCTTCTATATTTTTGATTAATGTCTGACAAATTTCATCTAAGGGCAAATCATATAAATCGAAACCGAATGGATCTTCTAACTGGTTACCTATTTCTTCTATTCCAAGTAAAGTAAAGCTTATTAACGCCACAATGGGTACAGTCCACCACTGTAAATCATCGACTAAATCCAAGGGTAATATAATAAAATATATCAGTAACAATCGCTTAAGGTAAATAGCATAAATTAAGGGCATTGGTGTTTTTAAAATACGCTCAGAGCCGATTAATGACTCTACCATGTTATTTAGTAAATTATTCATCAACAGCAATTCATCCATACTCAAGCGATTGTTAATTTGCTGCTGTTTGAGATATTCTTCAATCCAAACAGCAATCTTCAAGGGAGGATTTTTCACATTTTGTAATTGTGAATATTGCAATTCTGTCAGAAAAGGTTTTAGTTCGTTGTTTTCTTGTGACTGACGTAAGTGTAATTTAGTGGCAATTGCAAAAGCACTTAATAGCCGCAGAGATGCTGCTTTTTTCTCTCTATCTGTAGGATCATTTTCTAAAATTGCTATCTGAATTTTTCTGCCTAAATTCAGGGAATTAACTACTATCCCACCCCAAATTTTTCGACCTTCCCAATAATGCTCATAGGCAGTGTTTGTGCGAAAAACTAACAACAAACCTAAGACAAGATTAAAAGCTACATTGGTTGTAACGTTGCCAATTTCCTCTGGTAGAGAAAACCCGTAATAGTGGATTATGGATATGATAACTCCAAATCCACTAAACAAAAATATACGAGGTAATATAACAGGAATAACTGAACCTCGTACTCGTAAGGCGGTTTGAAACCAATTTACTTTTTCAGCACTCATGCGATCTTAGCTACTCAACGTCAGACAAAACTTTAACAGTTACCAGTTACCAGTTACCAGTGATCAATTGTTTACTGTTCCCTGTTCCCTGTTCCCTGTTCCCTGTTAAGCGTCTCAACGAGTAATTTCACAACTCCTGCACGGATTGCTATAGTATTTTGTGAGCGCTGATTCATCCTAAATCTTTAAAAGTAAAAGCCTTGGCATCTGCACCTGTGTAAGTCGCCACAATATGACCATTGCCAATCATCTGATATTTGTATGTTACCAAACCTTCTAAACCAACTGGACCACGAGGAGGCATTTGTTGAGTGCTAATCCCAACTTCTGCACCAAAACCATAGCGGAAGCCATCAGCAAATCGGGTAGAACAGTTGTGGTAAACTCCGGCTGCATTTACCAGCGCGAGGAAAGTTTGGGCAGCTTCTGCATCTTCAGTGATAATAGCGTCAGTGTGCTTGGAACCATAGTTGTTGATGTGGGTGATCGCATCCTCCAATGAATCCACAACTTTTATCGACAAAATCAAATCAGAGTATTCTGTCTCCCAGTCTTCTTCTGTTGCATCTGCAATATCTGGTAGAATTTCGCGAGTACGTTCATCCCCTCTCAATTCCACATTGAGTTTTACCAAAACCTCAGCAACTTTTGGTAAAAACTTTGCAGCAATACTCGCATGAAGTAGCAAAGTTTCAATTGCATTACAAGCAGCAGGATAGTTTGTTTTGGCATCAACTGTAATTGCGATCGCTTTTTCTAAATCTGCAGCTTTATCTATATATAGATGACAAATTCCATCAGCATGACCTAATACAGGTATACGAGTATTTTCCTGCACAAATCTCACAAAAGAGTTAGAACCTCTAGGAATAATTAAATCCACATATTTATCTAATCTTAGAAGTTCCAAAATTTCTTCTCGTGTTGTTAACAACTGCACGGCATCTGGATGAACAGCAGTTTGAGAAAGTCCTTGTTTAATCGCCTTAACTATCGCTTCACAAGAACGAATCGCTTCTTTCCCACCTTTGAGAATCACACCATTTCCCGACTTGATAGCAAGAGTCACGATTTGAATTCCTGCTTCCGGACGTGCTTCAAAAATGACACCCAACACACCCAAAGGGCAAGTCACTCGCTTCAAGATTAAGCCTTGATCCAGTTCACGGTGAATCTGCACTGCACCAACCGGATCACTGAGTTTGCCGACATCTCTCACCCCAGCGATCGCATCTCTTAACTTATATTCATCTAACTGCAAACGCTTGTAAAGTGGCTTAGCAATTCCATCTGTAATCGCTCTTTCACAATCAGCAACATTAGCTTGTAAAATTTCATCTTTGGCAGATTCTAAAGCTTGAGCGATCGCCTCAATTGCTTGATTTCTCGCCTCAGTAGAGAGAACTGCCAGCTTGAGTGCGGCTTGTCTGGTTTTTTTAGCCGCTGCAATGATGTTTGATGAATTCTCAACAGAAATAGTCATACTACAAAACTAAGTTTCAATTATCTGTATTTATCTACAGCAGTCCTAAATCATTAGTAAGATTTTCTCTTCTTTTTCTTGGCGTTCTTGGCGTCTTGGCGGTTCGATAATTCTCACAACTCATATAGGATTGCTATATATTTATCTGCGGTTCCAAATACCCCTAAACCAGATTTTTACTCTTCCTGTGCAAGTTGGACTTTCGCCTTTTGCCACAACGTTTCTAATTCCTCTAAAGTGTAATCAGTCAGAGGACGCTCAGCAAACACCTCCATCTTTTGCAAACGCTGAATAAACCGCTGATTTGTTCCCTGCAAAGCAGCTTCCGGATCAAGATTACACCAACGAGCAACCTGCAGAAGAGAAAACATCAAATCACCCAACTCAGCTTGTTGTCGTTCTGGTGTTTCCTCAGCTAACGCCTGCTTAAATTCCGTCAATTCCTCATTAAACTTGTCCCACACCCCATCAATATTTTCCCATTCAAATCCAACAGCAGCCGCCTTTTGGGAAATCTTCATCGTCGCTGCTAACTGAGGAAGCTTTCGTGCATAACGACTGAGTTTATAACTCAGTTTTTGAGTATCCGCCGAAGCTTCTCCTTTCTCAGCAGCTTTTATTTCTTCCCAATTTCGCCGCACATCATCAACACTTTGCACCGACACATCACCAAAAACATGAGGATGACGGCGAATCAACTTTTGTGAAATTCCTTCGGCGACTTCCTTCAAAGAAAATTGTTCATATTCCCTGGCGATTTGTGCTTGCAGGACAACTTGTAACAGTAAATCACCTAATTCTTCGGTGATCGCATCTTGATCCCCACTCTTAATCGCATCTACAACTTCGTAAGCTTCTTCTATCACATATGGTGTCAGCGTTTGAGGAGTTTGCTCCAAATCCCACGGACAACCCCCATCAGGAGAACGTAACTTTGCCACCACATCAATTAATTTTTGCAACGCCACCAAAGTCTCAGCGTTTCTCTCAGTTTGATTAGTTTCCATAATTAATAAAAGCTCTGCGTCCTCTGCGTCCTCTGCGGTTGTAAATCTTATTCTTGGGAGTACATATTTTGTCATTGCGAGCGTAATGAAATGGAGCGAAGCAATCGCAACATCTAGACTTCGCGATTGCTTCATTCCGCTCCGCTCCATTCGCAATGACAAGCGATCTTATTTTGTCATTGCGAGCGTAATGAAATGGAGCGAAGCAATCGCAACATCTAGACTTCGCGATTGCTTCATTCCGCTTCGCTTCATTCGCAATGACAATCTATCATCTTGGTAAATTTGCATGCATTGGGATGCTCCCTTATTCTTTTTAATCAGCAGGCTCCGATCCTACCTCACAATTTATCTATGACTTTGTGAAGATCCCCCCAACCCCCCTTAAAAAGGGGGGCTTTTAACCCTCTTTTACCCCCTTTTTAAGGGGGTCGCCGTAGGCGGGGGGATCTTAACCGAGCCGTATTAGGTGCGGCGGCTATTTTTTGGTTTGACTTTACTCCTATTACCACGACTCGTCACTTTACGTTTCTTCATTTTCGCACGCGGCAGCAATCCGCGAACTCCCTGCTTTTGAAAACGCTTATAAGCTGAACCTCCCCAGTCACTAAGATAATGGCTCATAGCACCAACTTCCAGCCCGACAAATAAAGCAAGAAATTCCATACTGTAGTGAGCGAGCGTGAATTTTACAGTTTCCCCTGTCATCTGCCAATTGAACTGCACATTCCACAGCTTTTCGACAATCAACAAAGTGAAAATTGCCACTATTGCTCCCAAACAGCCCAGATAAACGACACGCAGCGTTGTACCGATGATTGGTCCGTGAGATAACAAAGAACGATGGCGTAAACTTTTTTGATAAGGTAACCAAATAAAACGGAAAAAACCCCAGCGTTGGAACTGGCGAGAGTAAATATCCAAGTCAGGACCGAACATCAGCCCTCCGAACAGAAACCCACCAGTAACCAACAAAGTCAAGTTACCGCTGTTGGTTAGCCAAAAAGCAACACCAGTTACAAACGGCAAAGCCCAGAGAGTAATGCGATCATGAGTCCGACCTGAGGGCATAAACAATTCAAAGTTCAAAATTCAAAAATATTCAAGCCATTGCTAATCAGTATCTTGCTGTCCGAGTCGCAATTCAATCCAACAGATGCAGAATAAGGCAAAAAATTTTTTCTAAGACTATCGCTTTTTCAAAATGTGTGTGCTAATATTGTTTTTGTGTGCAACAGCGGGCAGTTAGCTCAGTTGGTAGAGCGCCTGCCTTACAAGCAGGATGTCACTGGTTCGAGTCCAGTACCGCCCATTTTAAAAGTTAAGTAAGGAACCCCAGGAGGAGACGGCTCCTCAGTTATATGTTCTATTGCACCTCCGCACGACTTTCACGTCGCACTTGGGCGTTTTGTGCAGGTTTTCCCCCGGACAAGAAGAGTTGAAGGAGAAAACAGCCGTTTAAGACATTATTTTCGCCCTATTAGCTAATTTCTCTTTGCCATAAAATATCTGTAACTCTCATCATCCCAGCTTTCAGATGACGGCGATAGGTACTGAAAGGCAAATCTAGTAACTCAGCTGCTTGTTCTTGCGTGGGGGCGGGATTTAAATAAGTTCGATAAACAGCGCGGTAGAGTTTTTCATCACGCGGAGATGATTGTAAGGATTCAACTGCTTGTTTCAACAGATTTTGTAAAACCTTAACCCGTTGGCTTTGCCCGCTGCAAGCATCGCCTAAGTGTCCATCCGGCTTCTCGGATTGCGTGTATGAAGGACTCTCGCTCATACTTGCTTTTGTGGCAACTTGTCCTTCCACTAAGCGCCAGAACACTTCTTGTACGCATCGCGATCGCATTAAGGGATTATTCTGTAATGCATCAGGACAACTAAAGTTACGTAACGCATTCTGCACCGCCTCCACAAATTCTGGCTGACTAAGAACTAACAGAGGTTCACCGACTGGAGTATTCTCTACAGATTCTCCGGCAGTTGTCACCTCTTTTCGTGCCAAAATTTCCTTCCATGCGGCAGGTGACACAATTCGCCAGTCATGACCATAAACACCATAGTGTCTTCCCCCAACTGTAAAATCAGTTTCTCTAAGTCGCACCAAGTCGAAATAGTTTAACATTGCTGTCCAACTATCTGCTTGGGCACAAGGTAGAAAGGTGTATGCTAACCCTGGTGTTTTCTGAAAATACTGCACAAAGTTAATGAAAATTAGACTTTGGGTAGGGGAAACAGCTTGATAGGTGTCCCGCGCCATCCAGAAGCGGAAAATAGTTGCGCCTTCGCCAGGGCGTAATGGTGCATGGGTTTGGAGATATTGCCAAGATGCAACAGCGCCCGGATCTGCACTCAAATCTTTAACCGTTGCTGTATGCAACGCCACCATCATTGCAAATCCCGCAGGTTCGGAGTGCAAGTCACGAAATACTACTACATTCTGTGGTTGGCGCTTCAACCAGTGATCTGCTATTTTTGCTGATTCTTCACCTTCGTATTGTGCCACCATCTTTAGCAGTGGAATTTTGTCAGTTTCCCGTAGTGAGTCTGTTAATAAACTACTTTGCTCACCCCAGGTGAAACAGGATCGAATTGCCGAGTTATCCCGATGCAAAAAAATATAATCAAGTAGCACTTGATGCTTTTCTTGCCCTTGAGTTTGTCCTAGTCGTTTACTATAGTATTGACGCGATCGGTGGTGTAATTCAGTGTACAATTCCGAATTCCGCCAACGCAAGTCAGCAATTAAAACTTCTCGTGCTAAATCGTGGGGAAATAAACCCAATTGTCCTGATTCGATAAACGACAGCCCGCGCAACCACTCAAATAAATCGTGAACATCAAGTACTTCCCCTAAAGAATGAGCCTCACCACCCAAGGTATTTTCAGGCGCAGCCAATATTTGATTTAGTGCGGCTTCGGTAGTCAGCATAATCACCGCACAAGCTTCTAAAGCCATACGGTGTGAGGGTGTTGGTACTTCTTTTATGAATCTTTCCAACAGTGTTTTCACAACATTGGGAGCAGATTCTGCTTGAAAAGAGATTTCTTTTCCCTGAGCAAACACCTCAGCAACTAAAGATAATGCTAGAGGATGTCCGTGGGTCAAATCTAGAATCGCCTGGTGTTGTGTGGTGGGAATATCTCGTGTGGTAAGATAAGTTTGACTTTCTTCTGGGGTCAGGTTGCGTAGGGGAAAAGTGTGCATCAAAGCTTGCCAACCTGGATCGCTACACCAACCAGATGAGGGAGGATTGCGTCCAGCAATCACAACTAAGGTATTAACAGACAAATGGGGTAAGAATCCTTCCCGCAACCATTCATCTAGCTGGGTAATAGCTTCATAGGTATCAATGAAAATTACATTACGTTCTTGTCTTTGGGCTAGCACATCCAAAGGAGAATCTGATTCATTCAGTCCCATCAACGATCGCAACGTGCTAACAAAAGATTCTGGTGCAGCTTCTAGATTACGTCCTTCTACGTAGATTGTTGATATTTTTGACCGTTCACAAAATCGCAAAAACTGCTGCATGAGGGTTGTCTTGCCCACACCGCCATAACCAAAGACGTGCAAAATGTGAAAAGGTAATTCTGGAGCTGCGATCGCACGATCAAATAGCTCCAGTTCCCGCCCACGTCCTACAAATCTGCGATTTCGTTCTGCACTTAGTCGCTCTAATAGAGATGTCATTAGCATCCCTTCCTCAAATTTTACGTAGGATTACTATTTTCAAGTATGAAGGATGTTTTTGATTCATAAAATCTATTTTGACAAAATTTATAAATTAGGTGTTTGATTTATTCAACTAAATAAAAATCAAATAATTCTCTTGACAAATAGCTCTATCAATGAAACTTTTTTGGTCATTATAAAAAATGAGTCAGAAATGAGCAGTTAATGAACACTTTTTGGACTGGAAGATGAGCTAAAGGAGTGCGACTCTAATAAGTGTTCGTTCTAAGTGCTTTTCCAGACATAGCTAGCTGGATATGGAGATGAATTTAGCTAATGAAAAACTTTGCATGGAAAACAGTCATATTTGCACTTATCGGTGCGCTGATACCAACTCAGGTAAAAGCTGTTAGTTTTACGGCAACTAAGGAAGCTGGTGAGACTCTTACTACAGTTCAAGTTATTCCATCGAGACCACTATCGTTGGATTCAATCTCTGGGACAATCTCCCAAACGAATCCTGCCAATTTGTTTAAAATCTACCTAACTGGCGCAAAGACATTCTCAGCTACGACTAAAATCAATCCAGGTAGTCTTGCCGATCCACAGTTGTTTCTATTCGATTCAAACGGCAAAGGCATTTACGCAAACGACGACGAGAGTTCTAATACAAAACAAGCTACTTTGCCCAAAGGTGAATTTTCCCCCAGTAACCCTGGTACGTATTACTTAGGGATCTCTGGTTTTGACTACGATCCTGTTGGTAGTAAAGGTAAAATCTTCTCAGATTTCCCCGATGTTGATTTTCAAACAGTTTTGAAACCATCTGGTACTGGTGATGGATTTCAACTTGAGGAGTTTGACGGCTTGATATTGGACAGTGGGAGTTATAATATCACCCTCACGGGCGTTCAAACTGCTGGTGCGAAAGCAATCCCGGAAGCATCTTCTGGACTAGGTTTATTAGCTTTTGGTGTTTTGAGTACAGGTGCTATTGCCTCGCGTAGAAGACAGCGGGGTAGAACTATAAACGGAATTTCCTAACTTGAGTTGGGGAGAAGACTTGATGAAATGGCAGTTAGTTTCATCCTTCTAAGGATATAACTTCTTGCAACATATAAGCGCGGTAATTGATTTCGACGCGGGTAATTAATTCTTAACTATCAGCAATAAGCGCTTACTTTTATTAGGAGATATGAAAATGAAAAAGAATTTATCTTTCACCTCGCGACGCAGCTTGTTGAAATGGGGTCTTCTAAGCGTTGGTACGGCAGCTTTAACCACTCTACCTGAGATAGTGACTGCACAGACTAATGAATATGGCAAAACTCTGACATTTAATGCTGATGATATTGGTATCCTCAACTTTGCTTTGTTATTAGAAGAACTAGAAGCAGCATTTTATTTACTTGTGCTTAAATCTGGCAAAATTACAGATCCTAAAGAGTATGACTATATCAAAGCTATAGGTTCTCATGAAGCTACCCACGTCAAATTTCTGCGGGAAATTTTAGGTAAAAATGCGACTTTTAAGACAAAAAATCTCAAATTTAACAAAGCTGGGTTAGATGCTGTCCTCACAGACCGCGATACCATCTTGAATACGGCTGTAGCTTTGGAAGATACGGGTGTTCACGCTTACAATGGCGCGGGAACAAGCTTGAAAGACCCCACATACTTACTGGCAGCTGGTTCTATCGTATCTATTGAAGCACGCCACACTGCTGGAGTACGTGCGCTTCTGAAGCGACCTACCACAGAACCAGATAGCGATCGCGCTGTGAGCGATGCTGATTTAGTTCCTGAACTTAATCCATTTAAGGGACGTGCCTACGATGAGCTATACACACCCAAACAGATTATAGCAATTGTCGGCTCTTTGAATATATTGAAAAATCCAATCAACGGCGCACTTGTCGCTTAACCCTAGGAGTTACAAAGAATATGAAAACCCTTTTATCTCTAGCAGGGCAATTAGTTGCCAGCTTTTGTTTGGCAGTAAGGGGTAGAATGCTGATCCTGTCTTTACTTGTTCTATCCTTGCTCACAATCCCCGTAACACCAGCTTCTGCTCAACAAGCAACGCTTACACCCAAGGAAGTTGTGGAATACGCTTTGACTTTAGAAAAACTGGAAGCTGATATGTATAGCCGTGCATTTACTGCAATCGAGAGCGGTGGATTAATGAGTCTGGTAGAACCTGCTAAAAAAGCAATCATGTCCTACGGACAGGATGAGGGTATGCACGTTACAGACTTATCGGCTGTATTAAAATCTCTGGGAGGTAATCCAGATGCGATCGCTATCCCAAAGAACCCCAACTACGATGCTATACTCAATCGCGACCCATTTGCTAATCCTGAAGATTTTCTTCTGGCGTTACAGTATGTTGAAGACACGGGGGTAGCAGCTTATAAGGGACAGGTGCAGAACTTGCTCGCCGCCGGTGATGCTGGTAAAGTTGTCTTAGCTGGAGCTTTGGAAATCCACACTATAGAAGCTCGACATGCTGCTGGTGTTCGCTATATACGGCAAACTTATTATGGTGCAGATGTGCGACCTTGGATAAAAGATGCTAGTGAAGTTATCTTCAACAAAAATCGGCAAGGGTCTAATTCCCCAATTCCCTTCAGTAATGAAGCTTTTGATGGCTACGCTACAAAGGAGGAAGTGCTAGCACTTGTGAGTCCTATCTTAAGCGAGAAGTAAATAAACTTCGGCTGTTCTCCACGCGCCAATCAAAAGCGATATGCCGTGTGGGGAATTTCCTACTTTTGAAGGCGATCGCTCTCATATCATTGGTAATAAGTTAGAAAAAAGTATATTTTGTCAATATCTCTTAGTGTATAAAAAGATTTCCTGATCACAATAATCAGAAAAAGGAGAAGCAGGGAGAGTCCGCCATAGGCATACTCTTCCTGCTTCTGCGATTATCATTATTAAGAAATTCTCAAATACTTTTCGCTTAGGTGAGAAAATTATGTAAATCGGTAGAATTGACGAGTAATTAAGTGATAGTGTCGGTAAATATGGGTGCTCGCCGAAAAACCAACTGACAACTCAGATTTAATGTGTTCCCATAAACGCTCAATGGGATTAAGCTCTGGACTATTGGCGGCTGTTAACCTTCCTCCAATAACCGTTGCAACGCGACCCTCATTTCTTCAGGAGTTGTGGTTGTGGTACCAAACCGTCGCACGACAATACTAGCTGCCAAATTACCTAAAACTGCAGCTTCCCAAGCCGACGCCCCAACGGTTAAACCTAAAGTTAACGCCGCCACCACAGTATCTCCAGCACCTGTGACATCAAACACCTTCGTCCGATTAAAAGCTGGGATGTGAAATGCGCTACCCTCGCGGTTAAACATACTCATCCCTTGCTCACCACGGGTAATCAGTATATGTTGCGCTTGCGTCAACGCCAGCAAATCTTGTCCTGCTTGAGTCAAAGTTGCTTCATCAGTAATTCCATAACCAGCAGCAAGTTCTGCTTCCGGCAAATTTGGAGTAAACAATGTTCCTCCACGATACCGTTCCAGATTTTTTTGAGCATCCACAATTGTTCGAGAAGCAGACAATGCTGCTGAAATCACAGGTTGAGTTAGAGTTCCATCCCCGTAGTCAGAACAGACAACAGCATCTACGGAATTAATTTGTTCTTTAATATATTGAGATATCTGAACTTGTAAATCTAAGTCTGGCAAATCATCCGACTTTCGGTCTAAGCGAACAATCTGCTGTGTCACCGATTGACGGGAATGACCAGAAATCCGGGTTTTAGTTACTGTTGGGCGACTGGAGTCAACAAAAACGCCATCAGTATTGATTCCCGCAGCTTCCAGAAGACTACGTAGCGCCTTTCCTTGTTCATCTTTGCCCAATAGCCCTACTGCCAAAACTTTTGCTCCCAGTTGGGCAAAATTATAAATCGCATTTGCCCCACCTCCTGGGACTTGCTTGGTGGTTTCATGGCGCAGGATCAACACTGGTGCTTCCCGAGAAACTCTTTCGACTTGACCTGTGAGAAACTCGTCTAAAGTTAAATCTCCGATAACCAGTACCCGTGCAGAAGCGAATTTTTCCAATAAAAAGAACAAGCGGTCAGCCGAAGCACGCAGTAAGATGGCAAAATCAGGGTCTAAAGACATAAAGCACAAGAATATTCAACACACAAGCCAATGATTCTACAACCCAAACTCGGCAAATGGCGAGATGAGAAGTGAGGGAATGAGGGAATGAAGGAATGAAGGAATGAAGAAAGTTTCACTCCCTCCCTCTCTCCCTCTTTCTCTCCCTCCTCCTACTCCCGCCACTGCACTTGAACAAAATACGCCTGTCGTCCCCAAAGGTCACGCGTATGTGTGATATTTTCAATTTTGAGGTTAAAGGGAATGGAAGTTGTCAGGTAACGCTGTGCTAAAGCACCAATGTCAGGAGCTAGTTCAGCCGCTGTTGTCGTCGCGACCCCCAAACCTATCAGTTGCTCAATTAGTCCTCGCGGTAGCAGCAGATGCATCCCCACTGCTAGCCCTGCTGTCAGCAGCATTTCTACTGATACATTTGTTCCACAACGGGGGTGTACAGCCAAGTCCCATTCTCCGTTGGTGAGGCGATGTAGAGCGAGTGTGACTGCACGTCGCAAATCGCTGATATTAACTTCACCATAAAGATAGAATCCCCGCTCTGTGGACAAACCGCCTAAGAGTTCGTTGTCAACTTGGAAATTGCTTGGTCTTGGTCTTGCTGTGGAAGCTTGGACGTTTTTTGATGCACTCAGAAGCCAAACTGTAGCGTGTTCTAGAGCATGAACCTGACGCAGCATTAAAATTTCTTTTAATCCAGGCAAAAACGACAGCTGTCTGAGTAAATCAGCATCTTGTGTGGGCTGAGGTACTGTAAAATCAGAATTGAAAAAGTTATAGAAAGACAAGCTACCTTTAGCAGAAGCGGAAGTATTCATTGCTACACTGCTTCCTAAGCTAATAAACCAATAGAGATTTCTTTTTAATGTAGCGTTTTAGCCTGGAGATAGTTGCTAAATTTTGTTTACTATTTGGTTTACTTTGATTGACTAAAGGCAAAATCTTAATAAGGACACATAGCAACGGCAAGGTTCTTCCATTTAAAAGCCAAGAAAGCTTGGTTTCTCTGCTCTGGTGGACAAACTTAAAAAAGAGCAAAGCTGCGCTTTCTGCCGCGCTTTTCGTGTCCTTATGCGTACAGATCGAATAATCTGAGGAAATACAACCTCTACCCAAGACAACATAGTCGAGTACTCTGTGGTGCTTGATTTTGAGAGGTTTACACTTATACGTTAAGTTGTGAGGAGAACAATAAGTAACCAGTCAAAATGAGCTTGGCAGTATACTAGCACTTTATCTATTCTTTTTGCTCAGGCCGAGGCAAAGTACAGCAATTAACATCATTCAGGCAGACTTTGCCCCATTGCAAAGCCCAGCGGACAAGAGCCACTCGGTTGTCGGTACCTGTTTTGGTGAGAATATTGCTGATATGATTATCAACCGTACGCTTGCTTATTTCTAATTTACCTGCAATCTCTTGGTTAGTTAAGCCAGCGGCCACTAAGTCGATAATTTGCAGTTCTCTGTCTGACAGACTAACGGGGGTCTGAGACTCGCCACCAGCCATAGAGTTACTTTATCCTCCTTGGTATATGTACTCAATCGCTCTATCCCATTCTAGAAGATTCTTTTGTAGGTAGATGTTTCAAGTGTAGGCATAAATACTATTTTTCTTTGAGAGTTGGGTTTACAGTATCGGAGCAGAAGATAGAAAAAGATCAAGATTGAAAACCCGAAATTATCAGGACGCTATCCTTGCTCCCCCCACACCATTACACTTCACCTCATCCCAAATCAGTTATTTATAAGTAATTTTTATAAAAAATAAATTAAAAATAATAGAAATAATACTGATGGCAAATAAGCACTGATCACCATCGTTAATGGCTAAATTAATTCATAGAAATTGCTATTTCATTGTATGAACGACTGCCAACATAGTGACACAAATTATTGTAGATTTTATACTGGCAAATCCTAATCCAAAATCTGAAATTCAATGAGTAATCCCCGTGTTTTGTGCCTGGGTGAAGTTTTATTTGATCGTTTAGCTGATCAACTGGGGCGAAAGCTAGAAGAAGTTGAGTCATGGACTGCCTACCCTGGAGGAGCACCAGCTAACGTCGCCTGTGCTTTAGTGAAGCTGGGGACACCAGTGGCATTTATTGGTTGTGTTGGTGAGGACGCACCAGGTAATGAATTGGTAGAATTATTACAAGAAGTAGGTGTGGGTACAACTGGAGTACAGCGTCATTCTACAGCACCAACGCGGCAAGTAAATGTTGTGCGTTCTCTTGAGGGCGATCGCACTTTTGCTGGATTTAAAGATTATGAAACTACAGAATTTGCTGATACGCGCCTCAAAGCCGATCAATTACCGAAGGAGTTATTTCAAGCAGCAGATTTTCTGATTTTAGGTACTCTGGGACTAGCGTATCCTGAAAGTGGGCAAGCAGTTCACCGCGCCCTTCAACTGGCTGAGCAATATGATGTCAAAATTTTGCTCGATGTCAACTGGCGTCCAGTATTTTGGACAAATCCTGACATCGCTCCACAAAAAATTCAAGAATTATTTAAGTATATAGACTTTATCAAACTTTCAAAAGAAGAAGCAGAATGGCTATTTGATACCGCAGATCCAGGGGTAATCACTTACCGCCTTGGTACTGTTGAGGGTGTACTGGTGACAGATGGAGAACATGGCTGCGCCTACTGCCTTGGCGAAAACGAAGGCAAATTACCTGCTTTTTCTCCCTCCGTCGTTGATACAACAGGTGCAGGGGATAGCTTTGTCGCTGGTTTCATGCACCAGTTGCTCACTCACGGAATCCAAAGCTTAAATGATTCAGAAACTGCGAGAAAAATCGTGAAATATGCAAGTGCAACGGGGGCATTAACGACAATGAAAGCGGGGGCGATCGCATCTCAACCCACCGCAGATGAAGTGGAAGCTTTTCTCGCTTCGCATCAAGTTTAGGGGCTAGCACAGGTAGCTGCGATCCTAGGACAGCAATAAGGCGGGAAGAATCTTCTCTGCCTTTTGCCCAGCAAAATTGTTCAATTTCTATGGTGACAATATAGTTCAGTTAAGGCTTTAAGTTAAGTAAAGTTAAGATTTGTTCCCAAGCATGGAAATTGAGTGTGTTGCATCTGGTTGTATTTGTCGTTGCTGTCTCCTAATGTTCTCAGCCGAGCTAAAAAGGTGAGAGTTATGTCAAAAACAGAGCATGAATGCTGCGCTGTAGAAAAGGCAATCTTAAAAAGCTTTAATCGTCAATCTCTACTCTCCAACGACAATTCGTTTTGGAACGGTATCCGCTTCCAGTTCACTCAAAGTAGAAGCGCAAGTGCATTGCCAGATGAAGTAGTCTTTCCAGAGAATGCGATTCATATTTATACAGATATGCCCTCTGGGTACCTTCTTGAAGCACGAATTAATGGACGGTTGCAAAAAAGCTCTCTTGTCACGGGTCATAGTCTCATCATTCCACGCGGCACAGTTTATTGGCAATCAGATAACCACAAAAGCCGAGGGATTACCTTAGGTTTTCATTTCAGCTTTCTTGAGCGAACTCTCTGTGAATCGATTGACTTAGATTGTCTTGAACTCCATCCTCAGTTTCCGACGTTTGATCCGCTTATTTATCAAATTGGGCTGGCGCTCAAAGCTGAACTAGAACATAATCGGCATTCTAGCCGTTTATATGCAGAATCTGCCGCGACGTTTCTTGCCACCCATCTTTTCCACCATTACGCCCAAGGTAAACAAAAGGAGCTAATCACAACAAGTGGCTTGCCTAAGTACAAAGTACAACAGGTCATTGATTACATCCATGCCAACCTTGAGTGTAATATTGGCTTGACTGAATTGGCTGACTTAGCTCAAATGAGTCTGTCGCACTTCTCTCGATTATTCAAACAGTCAACCGGATACTCTCCTCATCAGTTTGTCATTAAGTGTCGTGTTGAGCGTGCTCGTGAACTTCTCCTCAAAGATGACTTGTCAATCGCGGATATCACTTACAAAGTTGGCTTTGCGAATCAAGGACATTTAACCAGTCATTTTAAGCGCCTGTTTGGAGTCACACCTAAAGTCGTTCGAGCAAAATAGCACAAACGTGTAAAAAAAAGCAAAAACTTGTAAGACCAAATAAGAGTGCGATCGCTACTTTAGAAATCAGGACGCGCTGCAAGTGTCATATCTTGCTTGGTCTTACAAACTACGAGTTAAAGAATTCTGCTACCTGCACTCGCGTCCTAGAAGTAACAAAACCAGAAAGCTCTTAAGGAGAGATACTCTTATGGCGACAAAATTTACTGGCGGTTGTCTATGCGGATCTGTCCACTACGAATGTTCAGTCGAACCGATTACGATGGGTAATTGCCACTGTCGCGATTGCCAACAAGCAACAGGAAGTGCTTATGCTTCCGCGCTTCTCGTGCCGCAGAGTGCAGTTACCATTACCGGAGATGTGAAATACTATGACGTAATAGGTGATAGTGGAAATCTTGTTGGTCGAGGCTTTTGCCCAAACTGTGGTTCCCGATTATTTAGCAAGCCCCCAATTCCCGGACTTATAGGTATTATGGCAGGGAGTCTTGATTATCCAAGCTGGTTTCGACCTACGATGGATCTTTACGCAGTGAGTGCCCAACCCTGGGATTACATGAACCCAGATCTACCCAAGTTCGACAAGATGCCAGTGATACAGCAGAGTCTCGAAGAAACACATGGGTGTAGGGGTGTGAGGATGTAAGGGTGTAGGGGAGCCACTGCCCTTCGGGGAGAACCTCCGGTTCCGCTGCGCTAACGCAGTCGCCTACGGAGGGAGACCCTGCTGCAGCGCTGTCTCACCGTGCGCGGGTTCCCCGCGTTGAGGCATGTGGCGTGAGCCAGTACAGCAAGCGCGTAGCGTGGCACTTTGTGCCATAGGAGGGGAGCTAGTGCGTTGCGGAGAGCAGCGCCTTGCGAGGGTTCCCCCCGTTGTGGCGACTGCGGAGGGTTCCCCCCGTTGTAGCACCTGGCGTTTTCCCGACAGAGGTATCTGGCGTGTGTAGGGGTGTAAGGAAAAAAGGTGTTTTTGTCAGCTCAAATGCTAAGCGTCAAAAACGCACGCTACGCTAAAAGCATAACGAAAACCATACTCTGAAAACATCCTCTTAAAACAACTACTCTATGACTGTAGAAATCCAGACCGAAAAAGACTTTCTTACAGCAAGCACTAATATCAAGACAAATCAAGAAACAGAAAACGAAAAAGTTCTATGTTCTCATTGTAAGCGCACCGCTACAAACGGAATTAAATGTAAAGGGATGTGTGTGGCGGATAATGACTATTAACGCAATGATTGACAAAAAGCACTTTTTCTGCAAATTTCTTCAATGTCTACAAAGTCAACTGTTACGGACTTTTCTTCAATTTTTTTCTAGAAAGAACCTCTAAAGAATGAATTTTTCAGAAGAGTCTCAAGCTAAGCTGAGTGTGACATAATGCAATCAAAAAATTAGGCTGGAAACTGTCTGGCTAAGTACCCAATTGGGGGAGTCATGCTAACAAACTCTTTTTAAGAAAGAGTTACGGACTCGCTGAAATCGAACAGTAATCAGCCACTAGGAGGAGGGTTTTATGATCGTTGTCCATCATCTCAACAACTCGCGATCGCAGCGCGTACTATGGCTGCTCGAAGAATTAGGTATCGAATACGAAATCAAGTACTATGAACGCGATGCTCAGACGATGCTGGCACCAGCGTCGCTGTACCAAATCCATCCACTCGGCAAGTCACCCGTGATCACAGATGCAGACCTGACGATCGCTGAGTCGGGTGCCATTATCGAATATATAGTGGATCGCTACGGCAATGGTCGGTTAGTCCCAGCATCGGGTACACCGGAGCGTCTGCGCTATACGTATTGGCTGCATTACGGCGAAGGTTCTGCAATGCCACCGCTGGTGATGAAGGTAGTTTTCAAACATTTTGGGAAAGGGGACAGCGGCGCTCAAGATGCGTTCATCGCGCCACAGATAAAGCTTCATTTTGACTACGTAGAAGGCGAGCTTCGTAAGAATACGTGGTTTGTAGGCGAAGAATTCACTGCCGCCGATATCCAAATGAGCTTTCCTCTGGAAATGCTCGCCCAGCTTCCCGAACAGGTCGAGAACCGACCAAAGATTAAGGAATTTGTCGAGCGCATCCATGCGCGACCTGCTTATAAACGTGCCCTTGAACGTGGAGGTGCATACGACTTAACCAAATTCTAATAGTTGATTAGCGATGCAGTGACTCTGACCAAGAAAGGGGTGTAGGGGTGTAGGGGTGTAGGGGCTCCCCTTACACCCCTAATTATTGACGCATTTGCAGGCGCTTTTTCATCAATTCAAAGTAGGGTAGGAACATAACCCGTTACTAACTTACTTTCAACTGTGCTACTAGTAGTCATAACCTAGTAGCACAGATGGCAGCACCAATGAGTCCTACTTGTTGATTTAGGACAACATAAACAGGTATATCTTCAAGCAGAGGACGCATCCTACCTTTTTGAGTGAAATTGAGGATGAACCTGTCTTGTTGAATTAAAGGCAATATTTTAGGAGCAATTCCACCAGCAACGTACAAACCACCGTAAGGTAGAAGTTTGAGTGCAATATTACCTGCTTCTGCAGCGTAGGCTTCTACAAATAACTGCATGGTTTGTTCACAAAGGCGATCGCTTTTCTCTAATGCAGCGTTACCAATGACAGCGCCTGGATCAACGCTTTTTTCTTGCCCTCCGACTTCTTGTTCGCATTTTCTTATGATTTGGGCAATTTCTGGTGATTCAGTAGCAATTTTACGGTCTCGTAGAAATTGGTAAATTGCTAGAATTCCCATCCCAGAAACGACTCGTTCTACAGAAACCCGTTGGATATCATGTTTAGAGAGCAGGTATTTCAAAAGTTGAAACTCTAATTCGGTACGGGGGGCAAAGTCAACGTGTCCACCTTCAGAAGCAAAAACTTGATAGCTGTGTCCCTGCTTAATCAAAAATCCTTGTCCCAAACCAGTCCCAGCACCAATAATAGCAATAGGGGCTTCGGGGTTGGGTTTGCCAGCCTGTAAAGTGAGCAAATCTTGATTGTCTAAACCCAAAACACCATAACCAACAGCAGCAAAGTCGTTGATGAGAGAAACTTGAGATATACCTAGTTCTTGTTGTAAACGTTCGCTCTCAAGGAACCAAGCTAAATTAGTCAGCTTCGCGGTATTTTGCACCACCGGTCCTGCAATGGCAAAACACGCTTTTTCTGGAGTTTGTGTGTTAGCTTTGAGCAAGAACTGTTGTACCATCGGCACCAAATCGGGAAAGTCTCCACTGGGGTACCGTTCCTCACAGATGGTGTGTAATGAAGCTTTTTGTGATGCTTCAACCAATCGTAAGATGGTTTTCGTGCCGCCGATGTCTCCTGCCAATAGTAATGTCATGTGAGTTGTTCTTAGTTAAACCGAATTACTTCTTCTACCTGAGTTAAATGCGAGGTATCTCCCTTTAGTTCTAGCAACCACTCTGGGTGTTGACGCACAACTTTTACTAAAGAACATAGGGAAGCCTTCACTTCCGTTCTGGCAATTTCACCTACTAAGCCTATTGTCGCCCCCAATACGGACGCACCATGTCCCACAAAAAGAATATTTTCTGGAGAGAATTCTGTCGTTAGGCATCTGGCAGTTTGTCCCGAGCGTTCCTGCATTTTTTCGTAAGTTTCTGGGTAATTTACTGCGATGCGCGGAGTATAGCTAATATCTATTCTGGGGAATAATTCTGCTAATGCTCGGGTTAAGAGTCGCAGTGGTTCTTCTTTCATCCAGACGGGATTCAGCCATTCGCTTAAGCCTGTTTCTAGTTTTATCGGCAAATCAAGAACTTCTGCCACGGCGTTTGCTGTTTGTACTGTCCGCAGGAAGGGGGAAGCAAAAATATGAGTAATATGTTCTCGCTTGAGGCGATTGGCTAACTGCTGGGCTTGCACCATGCCATCTTCAGAAAGTGGTGGATCGTAGCGTCGTTCTGCTGTGAGAAACCAATCAGGGTTAACAAAGTCGAGACGGTTGGCGTGTCTTGCGATCCAAACAATTTGACTCATGGTATGATTAAATGTTTTTTCTAAAGTAAAGCCTGTGGCTCTATGCATGCAGCCCGTTTAGCATGGGTTATTAGTTAAATAATATTACATAGTCTGTAACTATTCGTAATAGAATAATTCATAGGGTTTTAGTTATGTTACTGGTATACTACAAAATCTGATTTCAGGAAAATTTGTACTACTTTGCTCCTGGTGTTAGTTACGCTATATCTACCCCAGAAAAGGTGTGTTTGCCCAGGTATCTTGACCTAAAAAATAAAATGCCTAGCCGTTTAAGACATATCACGGATTACCTGATCATTTATGTACTAAAGCCCAAAGCGCTTTTCGTCATTGTCTTGACTCTAAATGTCCTGCTCCCTCTTCTGGCAATAGCAGAGTCTCCTCATCAAAAGAACGAGAAGGGAACTGTTGTCCCTATTCTTATCTACCACGAAATTCTTTCTGGCCACCACGGAAATGAGTACAAGCGTCCTGGTGAAACCATTATTTCCTTGAAGAAATTCTCCCAGCAAATGACCTACCTCTATCAACAGGGATACACAACACTGAACATAGAGGAGCTCGTGAACTTTATGAAGGGCAAAAGAGTTATTCCACCAAAGTCGGTCGTCATTACTTTTGATGACGGTTGGAAAAGCCAAATGCTCGCCCTCCCCATTCTACGACAGTATCACTTCAAAGCCTCATTTTGGTTGTTTCCAGGAAGTGGCATTCAAGACCCCTATGGGGACTATCTTTCATGGAGAGAGGTTCGGAAAATTGCCAATGTTCCTGGCTTTGAAATAGGCGCTCACTCAATGACTCATCCCGACGATCCTCGTAGCAACCTCGTCACTTGGGTTGATGGGAAAACCAAAGGTCGATCTGCTCTTAATGCCGAATATGAGATTCGCCAATCTAAAAAAGTGCTTGAAACTAAATTACATCGCTCTATTAAGTATTTTGCTTGGCCACACGGTTGGTATAATAACAAGCTTCTGCAAATGGCAAAAGCAGCGCATTATGAAGCAGTCTTGACTGCAAGCGATGGCGCTAATCGGCAAGGAGACGATGTTTTTCATTCTAAACGCATCTTTGTTGACGGGGCGTGTTCTCTCGAAGACTTCAAGGAAACACTTCACTCGTATAAATACAGAATCTGTCAAACACACGAACCCCCGACGCTAGGTCATTTACCATATGCATCCAAACAAGGGAGTCTGCCGAAACATTGAACGGAGTGTAGGGATATCATTATTACTGGAGTTTAGACTAAACCACGCGATACGCGGAGCGTCAAGCCAAGGGCGTATCGCTACCCGGTCACGCTACGTAGGAATAGGTATAAAAAATTATGGAGATGCCTGCGGTTAAAACAAGCATCCCCCAACGGAAGATGAGAGAAGCACTACCAACTCACATCAACCACTATGGATGTTTTTGCCAGATTAAAGGTCTTCCGTCAAGATGTTTACAACAATTTGTGCCGAGCACACGATGCGACATTTGAACTAACCGATGCTGTAATGCTTACACGCAAAGCTTATTGCCTTGCAGATCTGTCCCAATGCCCAATATTTCGCCGGAAGTGGCCAAGTATCTATGAAGCATTACAGGATACAAGACCTCAACGTCAAAAGTTGATGAAACTCTACATACAACAAATGCCCACATCAGGTCGAATTGTACTAGCAGGAGACCATACAGCTTGGTCAAGACCAAATGCAGTCACACTAAAAGAGCGGACAATGGAACATCACGCTCATTGGTGGGATACCAGCAAACAAGCCAATTACCTCGGGTCAAGGCTATAGTACCATTGCTTGGATACCAGAAAACCAAGGTAGTTGGGCAATGCCATTAAGGCACGAGAGAATTACATCTTGGGAAAGTCCTATCAGTAAAGCGGTGTGGCAACTAAGACAAGTATGTAAGTTCTTGCCATCAAGACCGATTTCTTTGTGGGACAGTGAGTATGGATGCGCCCCATTTGTGTTAAAAACGGCTGGTATAAATGCAGATAAATTAATGCGTTTACGCTCAAACTTATGTTTATGGAGTAAGCCCCCAGTGTATTCGGGTAAGGGAAGACCCCGTGTTCATGGAAGCAAGTTTAAGCTAAACGAACCTGGAACTTGGATTGAGCCAGTTCAAATCCTTGAAATCAATGATTCAAAATTAGGTTTGCTGCGAATTCGCCTGTGGGATGATTTGCATTTTAGAAATGCTGCACAACATGCAATCTCACTGATTTTAGTTGAACGATTAAAAGAAGATGGTTCAATACGGGTGGCGAAACCTTTGTGGTTAGCTTTTTGTGGAGAACAAATGCCACCTATAGATGAAGTCTGGCGACTTTATTTAAGACGTTTTGCTGTTGACGCATTGTCCCCTAAAAAATCAGGCAGCCTTATTACAACGAGTACCCGACTACGCCGACAGATCAATCAAACAAAGGCTGCCTGATTTTTTCACGTGTTAGACCCCGTGAGCATTGGTATCGATTTCTCAAACAACGCCTGCATTGGACACTGCCTAAAATTGCTACACCAAAGCAATGCGAACGGTGGAGTGATCTCATGCCGATAATAACTTGGGAAGTATGGTTAGCTCGTGATATTGTCTCAGATAACCCTTTACCGTGGCAAAAGTCAGTCGATAAGTTGACCCCTGGAAGGGTTGCCCAAGCTATGGGAGGAGTTTTGATGGCGATTGGAACACCAGCATCACCTCCAAAACCTCGGGGAAAATCACCTGGCTGGAAAACCGGGCAGCAACGCCAGCGTAGAATTAACTATCCTGTTGTTAGAAAACGCATTTCTAAGCCTCGCAAACAAACTACTAAGTCGGCTTAGTTCGGGCATTTTTCTGATCTTTAGTCATGATCTCTTTAACCCACCATTGCTGGGTCATTTTCCATGCCTTAGTCTAAACTCCAGTTATTAGACATCTCCAAAAACTAATCTTAAACCCTTGTGCTGTCTGGGTTAATACTTAATTTCTGGAGAGGTCTATTTATTCCTGTCTTTGGTATTTTAGAAACACAACAAGCCGAAAGCGATCACTCTTTAGAACGCTTTTTGGTGGCATTGGAGAGGCTTTTTACATTTGACTTGCTGGAAGATTAGTTAAGATATATCATCAGTTCCCAAAGATACCAAGCAACTCAACTCACAGTCGCCTTGCGCTCTAATTTTCCCCAACCAACTATTTGACCCTTAATCGCAGTGATAATAGACTTAATCGCCACGTAATACATTAACTGTCGGTAGAAGAAGCGCTGCGGTAGTAACCAAACAAGTAACTTCCAATCTTCTTTACGTTCCAGCATAAAGCCAACGAAGGCAGCAAGAAAATCGACAGCCAAAAATAGCACGTAGTACAAGATGACGTGTTCTAGTCCATTGGAGGAATACCCCACAGGTTGCTGATGTTTTTGCCATATAGCCCAAGCTATTGACTCCAGCATCACAAGATCCATCAATGGAGAGATCAGGGGAAAACAGATTTGAAAGACAAATACATTAGGAATCGCAAACAATCCTATTGCACCATAGTTGCGACGAAATAAGGTGTCACGATGTTTCCAAGTTGCTTGTAAAGTACCGAACATCCAGCGAAATCTCTGCTTCACGAAACCGCGTACAGTATCAGGTGCTTCTGTTAGGGCGATCGCATTTTCCTCGTAGTCTATCTTGTAGCCCATCCGCAAAATTGTCAGCGTCAGATCAGCGTCTTCCGCTAGGGTATCGTTAGTATATCCACCTGCTTGTATGATCAGTTCTCGCCGCCATGCACCAATTGCTCCTGGCACAACACAGATACAGTTGAGCAAACCAAAGGCGCGACGTTCCAGATTTTGGCTAGTGATGTATTCCACTGCTTGCCAATAGGTGAGAATATTAATGCGGTTGCCAACTTTGGCATTACCTGCGATCGCTCCCACGTGAGGATCGGCAAAGTGGCGCACCATCTTGCTAATAGCGTTGGGACGCAGGATGGTATCAGCATCTAAACTGACGATAATTTCAGCGTTGCTTTGTCTGATACCATAGTTGATTGCCTGCGCCTTGCCACCATTAGCCTTTGTAAAAATGCGCACACGTGATTCTTGGCCAAAAGCTTCGAGTGCGCACTGGTAAGTACCATCAGTTGAGCCATCATCCACGACAATAATGTTGAAGTTCGGGTAACGGGAGCGTAGCAGTGAATCAATAGTTCTACTAATCACCTTCTCTTCGTTGAAGGCGGGTACCACCACACACACAGAGGGCTGATTATTGGACAAATATTTGAATTGGATGCGACGTCCGCGAGACCACTTGTAGAGAGCTAAAGCGACAACAAACAGCAACCGCATAATCGACAGTCCAATGCCAATGACAAACAGATAGTAGATGAGTGTGTTAAACCAGTTAATCAGGACAAACCCTGTACTGTCAAACTTCGCCATCATCTGTTGGTTCTGAGAAATTGGCGGCATAACTTGAGCTGGTGATAAACCAATGAGATTAGAAACCGTCACCAGTTCAAAGCCGTGAGAGCGCAAGCCTTCAATAATTTGGGGGAGTGCTTCCACAGTTTGAGAGCGATCGCCACCACTGTCATGCAATAAGACGACGTTACCTTCACCACTCACCGCCTGATCAATTGTTTCTTTGACAATCTTGTCCACACCAGGGCGACGCCAATCACTTGGGTCAATTTGCATACCAATAGTGTAGTAACCAAGATTACCAGTGTACTTCAGAGGAGCGACTTGCTCTGGCGTTTCTGGTTCAACATCTTCGGCATAGGGGGGTCGAAACAGCAGCGATCGCAGTCCCAGTTGACCCTCTAAAAGGCGTTCAGTGGCGTTGAGTTCCAACTTCAGCTGCTTGTGAGAAACCAAGGCTATGTTCGGGTGTGTAAAGGTATGATTGCCTATTTCATGACCTTCGCTGATAATTTGCTCTAGCAAATCTGGGTTGCTGTTACCATGCATACCGATAACAAAGAAAGTCGCTGGTGCATGGTAGCGGTGCAGCACATCTAATATATCTGGTGTGTAATCTGGATCAGGTCCATCGTCAAAAGTGAGTGCAATCTTCTTTTTGCTATCTCCCCCCCAACGATTGATCACATAAGGCGATGGATAGGAAATGAGACGTTCACCAATAACTAAACCGGACTTCTGGTCGTATGTAATTTTTCGTTTTCCGTCACGGGGGGTTGCTGTCACCTTCAGTACTTCGCCCCGTCCCTCATAGTCAACATCGAAACCGTAGTGGAGTACTTCTAGCATCTTAGCTGTATTTTTGTCAAGCTGTGTACGCTTGTCAAAAACTTGCCAAATTGAGGGGTCTTCTTGACCTAGTCGCCATAATGCAAATCCTCGTGCACCATCACTTTGTCCTTCTATGAGTTCATTGAAAGCTGTAATCGCATCAAGAAACCAGACGTGATGCAACTGATCTTTATCGTCGTAATAATCATAGGTGACGTTAAGTGCATCTGGGTCAAGCCTAATTTGCCCTTCAGATTCCTGTGCTGTTTTCAGCGCTTCTTGGAAAGAAACCTCTGTACCTGAATGAGTATTCGCTTTCCAGTCATAGCCGTAGCCACCAATAGCAATCACATATTTATCAGGTGGTAACTCAGCGAAGCGCCGCCGCACGTGTTCTGCGTACCACTTCTGGGAAGCCACAGGACCCGCTTCACTGCTGGTCTCGTGTTCGTCGTAAGCCATTAAAATGAGATAATCATTGAACTGGGCTAAGGTGCGGTAGTTAAACTCAGAATCATCCAAAGGCACTGACTGGGAAACTTCCAAGCCAAGGGGATGAAACTGTGCGTACAATTCGCGCATGAAAGCTATCAGGTTTTGCTGGCTGGAAGAGGGGAGATTTTCAAGGTCAATATTGATCCCAGCAAAACCGTTACTGCGGACAAAATTCAGCAGGTTCTGAATAACACGTGTACGCGCCGTCGGCTCATTCAACATTTGTGCAAGCTTATCAGAATTCCAACTTTGAGTTTCGTTATCAAAGTTGTTAATCAGTGGCATGATGGGTAGTTCAGGGCGATGCTTACGTATATAAGTCAGCGCCTTTTTTTGTTTTACTTCATCATCAATAGAAATCGTGCCATCAGCTGTCTTAAGGTGCAGCCATTCAGGCATCAGCTTATCCAGCTTTGAGATATTCTGCTTGAGTGAGGTAAAACTGTTGTCATCCCAGTTAACGTAAAAGCCAATGATCTCAGATTTTTTAGGTTTTGTGACTTGAGTAGAAGCAACTATAGACGATTGTGTATTACTAGTATTACCAGGAGAATTGTTTAACTTTAACTGTGAAGAAAGACCGTCTTGGTGTTGTGAATTTTGTAACTTATGGCGCGAAAAAATTTGATGAACTTGTAGAAGTTTATTTACAGGCGACAAATTTAGTTCTGGCAAATCCGGTTGGATAATCATGCTAGCAATAAAGGCGCTAAACATGATTGTCAGTCCAACAGCTAAGACCTGTACTGTATGTTTGAACCGCCGCCAGCGACGATTATTTGGATCATAAAATACTGGATGATTTAATTTTTTTGACATACGATTTTTCTTGATTTTGAAGTAAGTAATAAAAAGCGCTACAAACTGCTTCTTGTCTGATACTGGAAAGACATTAGTGAAAAAACATAGTGTTTTCTATACACCAACCAAGAAGTTTAATCGGTTTGTGTGGCGGGAGAATGTCAATAAAATGGCAATATTGTGACAAAAAAAACAGTAATGATTAAGTGGATCGACTGCAAAAAACCGAGCCAGCAGGCCACTTACTTCTGCCCTTGAAAACGCTACATCCTACCCGAAGGAAAGCCCTATGGCGCTCCGGCACGCCTTACGGTGAGTAAGCGCGCTGCGGGAGGGTCTCCCTCCGGAGTCACTTCTGTGCGGAGAGAAGTTTGAGCGGAGGTTTCCTCCGTTCGCGCAGCGTCTTTGCAGAAGACTCAAAGCTTCGGGGGGTTCCCCCCGTTGAAGAATGTGGCGTCAGGCGACTGGTGAGACAGCGCTGCAGGAGGGTCTCCCTCCGCTCTGGATCGCTTAGGCGTGGAGGAGATACGCAGTCGCTCCCGAGAGCGGGAAAGCCCTCATTCGGAGTCCTTGTTTCTTCCAGAGGGAAACAAGGACTGTTCGCTGCTCGCTGTCTGAGCGCCCAGAGGGTTTGCCCAACCCTAGGCTCGGTAATTTCTATGAATCTTTATCAGGGATTGAAATCAAGCAAGTCTGAATTTGAGCCACTCCGCCCCACTGCTGAAAATACTTTGCCCCCTGTGTGTTGATTTCTCTAATGGATCTAGGCTTACCGTTTCCTGAGCCAGGAAAGATAGTGTATATTATGTTATTTTTAACGCCACCATTTTTAGGATTTAAGGAAATACCTAGCGCCTTAGCAAGGGCTATTGAACCTTCACCAAACCTATATTCTTCAATATCACCAGCGAAGTACAGACTTGTATCAGCAAAGATAGCAAAGGCAAACTTACCATTGTTTCCGTTGTAAATAACAGCAAAATCTCCGAGTTTAATGTTTGTCTTCTTTAAAAATTCTTCATTATTGTTCTCTGGAAGGACTATATAGGGAATTTCTCTAGAATCAACGTACCGTTTTGGATTGGTTATTTCTTTGGTTTCATCACAAAGCGCTGTGGTAGAGATGTAATAGCCTGGATATGGATCATCAGTTCCTTGAATAATCGGATTGCCATTTGGTATACCTTTATCTGTAACAAGTGCCCACCAATTGCCAGGTTTTCCAGCATGTTTTAAATTATCTATACCGACATCTTGGGGATGGTAAGCGTTCGGTGCGCCATCAGCATCAATTGCCATTCCTGATTTGAAAAAAAATCCAGGTCTATCTACCAATTTCCAAACTGTATACTTACCATGTTCAAAGATTTTTGCTTTATTGACCACATCTTTAGATTCTGCTTTGAGAAATTTTCTACTCACTTTATCACTAAAGTTAATAGAAAATCCAGAAAGAGAAAATAGAGTCATTTGTTTGAGAAAACTTCGTCTTTCCATATAAAATTCTTTATCATAATCTGTAATCGTCAGTTCTATTATCTCTAAACTCAAGAATTAGGGGATCACGGGAGTGAGAGAATAGGGGTGTAGGGGGAATTAATTACGTTTATTCCTGCTTTTTTGTTTATATATTTGCCAAAATGTGTAGAACATAATACCATCGAACACAAGAATTACAGGGAAGCACTCCAGTATAAAACGGGGTTCAGGATTCTCGCGTAGTATTCCTAGAAGCACTGAACGAATGATAATAAACGCAATCAATAGTCCGGTACACGGAAACTGTCGGAATTTCCACATCCCCAATACTGCAATCAAAACTAGTAAGAAATTTAGTAGAGCGTAAGCAACGCTAAAGGAATCTTCAACAGGATCCTCAAATTTCCACCAGTGTAGATCAACATCTAAATATTCTGTACGCGGGCGAAGCCACATATCTGCAATTCGCAGAACAGGAAGATATAAGTAGTATCTCAGGGGTGCTTTTGCAATGCGTGCTTGTGCTAGAGAGGCAAACTGTGCATCTAATTGTGGAGTGAGCAACCTAGTCTGATTCAGTTTACTGAACAGTGCCACAGTTTTCTCACGTTCCGCAGTATTATAAAACTCCGAGTAAGGAAGATCATTTAAATCAACTATTTCACCCAAAGAATCTGCTGAAACTTTCCAGTAAATATCTTCCACCGAAGCAGTATCAACCATCCATGTTTTAGCCCATTGGTAAAAGCCTGTGGGAGCATATTCATCAGGTGCATTCGCATAACGTGGCGCAAGCGGTTGAAATTCATGGAAAACAAACAAATTACGCAATGTCCAGGGCGTTAGCATTGCCAACACCATCGCTACTGTCAGCGCACCAGCAAATATGATATTTTTTTTGTGCCGAAACTGAGCTAGTTTCAAAAGTAAAAAAATACATACTGCCATCAGCAGAATAACACCATCTGGTCTGAGGAACGTCGCCGCACCAATGGCTAGCCCACACATAGCCCACCACTTAGCACCCCAATCTTTGGGTTGCTTCAGTGCTTTGGTTCCTTTCACCGCTAGCCAAAGTGCAAGTGCACTAAAGAAGATAGATAGTGTTTCTGATAATGCTATAGCACAGTAGTTCGCGGTGAATGGACACAACACTGAGACTAAAAATGCCCCAATAGCCGCGCCTTCTCCAAATATTTCCAGTGCGATCGCCCCTACAAGCAAACAGCAACCCAGATCCACCACAGTTTGAATTAGTAGAACTGGCAGATAATGGTCATTTCCAAAGATGGCAAAAATAGCAGCCAGGAATGCAGGGTATCCAGGTAATCTAACATAGGTAGGAATCAATTTATCATCTTCCTGGGTTCCGTAGACACCGGATGTTAACCAAGTTTTAGCAATATCAGCATAAATAACGGTATCGTCATTAGTTGTATGAAACCAGATAACGAAAAATAGTCGTAGTAATAGTCCTGCAAGGCTACCGTAGAGAAATATTCGTCGGTGACTAAGAATAAAAGTTAACATTTAACACCCTTTTGGCATTTTCACGATTTTTGATTTGATGTGAAGCTTTTTACATCTGGTTGACATTATGAATGAGTTTAAGCGTTATATTCCAGATGGATAAAAAGTCTCTCTCGAAATTTTTATTTTCGGAGAGTAACACCAGAGGGTTCTCAACTTCATCAACCCAAATAAGCCTTTTTCACTCGCTCATCAGTGATTAATTCCGATGCTACACCTGATAGGGTCATACAACCAGCTTCTAATACGTAACCACGGTCTGCAATTTGTAAAGCAAGGTTGGCGTTTTGTTCAACTAGAAGAATAGTAACGCCTGTTGCACGCAGATTCTGAATAATACTAAAAATTTCACGAACAATTGTCGGTGCTAAACCTAAGCTAGGCTCATCTAAGAGCAAAAGTTTAGGTTTACTCATTAAAGCACGGGCTATGGCTAACATTTGTTGTTCACCGCCACTGAGAGTTCCTGCAAGTTGACTACGTCTTTGTGCTAAACGCGGGAACATATCAAATTGTTGCTGAATATGATTTCTGATCTCTGTTTGATTAGAGCGAATATAAGCACCCAAAAGTAAATTATCTAAAACTGTTTGGCGAGCTAATATTCTTCTTCCTTCAGGACAGTGGGCAATACCTAATTGTACAACTTCATGAGGTTGTCGGCGGGTAATATTACGTCCGTTGTACATAATTGTGCCGTGGCGAGGATTAATTATTTTGGAGATAGCGCGGAGAGTTGTTGTTTTGCCAGCACCATTAGCACCTATTAGGGTAACTACCTCACCATTGTTCACAAATAAATTAATATTTTGTAGAGCTTCAATGCCCCCATAGTTAACATAAAGAGCTTTTATTTCTAATATCTTTAAAACCTGTTTCTCATTTAATATATCTGTATTCATTTGTTTACATATTATGTAGTTGTCAATTATTAGTTATCAGTTATCAGTTATCTGGTAGGAAACGGACTCGTCCACCCCTTGTTCCCTGTTCCCTGTTCCCTGTTTACTGTTCACTGTTCACTGTTAAGCGTTCCCTGATTTCATATCCTTAATCATTACCTAAATACGCTTCAATCACAGCTTGGTTACTTCTGACAACAGATGGTTCCCCCAAAGCTATCAACTGACCAAAATCTAAGACAGCAATACGGTCACACAAACCCATAACTAAGGGGACATGATGCTCAATAAGAATTATCGTCAAGTTGAATCTGTCACGGAGATGACGGATAAATTTACTTAGTTGTTGCTTTTCATTGGGGTTCATACCTGCTGCTGGTTCGTCTAACAGTAATATTTGTGGTTCTAAGGCAAGAGCACGGGCAATTTCTAGTCGTCTTTGGTCGCCATAGGAAAAATTTTTAGCCTTTTCGTCCTGACGTTCACCTAAACCAACAAGCTCTAGTAATTCTAAAGCTTTTTGCTTACTTTTTTTTTCTTCTCTAGGAGCAGGTGGCAGTCCTAAAATACCTTTGAACGTATTAGTTCTGATACGGCAATCACGCGCAATTCTCACATTTTCTAATGCAGATAGTTCAGCAAATAAGCGAATATTTTGGAATGTTCGTCCAATACCTAAACTTGCAATTTGATGAGGATGTAATTGAGAAAAATCGGCACCTTGATAAAGTAATTGTCCACTAGAAGGTGTGATAAAGCCTGTCATCAAATTAAACAGAGTTGTCTTGCCAGCCCCATTTGGACCAATGAGTCCAAATATTTCATACTGGGTTATTGTAAAAGAGACATCATTTACCGCCACTAATCCCCCAAAGCGGCGAGTGAGATTTTTAACCTCTAATATTGGTAATCCTAACTGACTTGTCGTGAAATTTTCTTGAATCATTGTATTTATTTAAAGAGACTATTACTGCGCTTTCTCCATTTTTTCAAAAAATCTGGAGTGACAAGACCTTGGGGGAAAAATATTGTACCAATCACTATAAGTAATCCAAAGATAATTAATCTACCATCTCGTAGAAATTGCGCAAACCAAGAAGGTAAACCGCTTGTATCGGATATTGATCTCAGCACTTCTGGCAAAGCTGTAAATACCATACCTCCAACAACTGGACCTAAGAAAGTTCTGGAACCACCAATTAACACAAAAGTTAAGTAGATAATACTAGCATCAAAGGTTCCTTGACGTGCATTCCAGGTGTTGAGAAAATGGGCGCTAACTGCACCAACCATTCCAGCCAGAATACATCCTGAGGTAAACGCCAAAACTTTATAGTAAGTTGCATTAACTCCCATCGCACCAGCAGCCAATTCATCCTCACGGATAGCGATGAATGCTCTTCCGACTCGGATGCGTTCTAAACGGTAAATGAATGCAATGCTGATGAACAGCAATGGTAGGACAATCCATAAATATTCGATTGGTGTTTGAAAAGGTTGAGGGATACCGAAAATGCCGACAGCACCACCTGTAATATCCAAATTTAGGGATATGACTCGCAGAACTTCTACAAAAGCAATGGTGGCGATCGCCAAATAAATCCCCCGCAACCGCAACGCCGGAATTCCCACCGCTACACCCAGTAAACCAGAAATGATTGCAGCAATCAACATCTCCAGCAGTAACAGTGGAATCGGGAATGAACCAGTTGTGGAAGAGAAAACGGTTGTGGAGAGAATCGCAGCAATATAACCACCCAAAGCATAAAAGCCAGGGCTTGCCAAAGATAACTGTCCAGCCATGAGTGGCAAGTATAACGACAGCCCCAGCAACGCCCCTAGTACCATAGAGACGATAAGAGAACCATAAGTAGCAATAAATTCAGCCATTTTTGAAAGTTTTGACCAAAAGTTTTGACCAAGAGTTTTGACTAAGCTTTATACCAATTCTCTGTAAACTTGCACTAAATACTTACCTCTTCCACTCTTGGCGTTCTTGGCGTCTTGGCGGTTCGTTTAAGAAATCTTAAGTGCATCTTCATGGAGAATTGGTATTAGTAGGGTGTTCCATCTTTGTAGATAAATCCGCTGAACTTACCATCAGGACTTGCTTGTGTCATCAAATCATGATCAGGATAAGTCGCTTCGTCATAGAGAGTGCGATCGCCTACTTCCAGATAAACTGCAACCACCGATGAGCGATTAACTAAATGATGTCCATTAGCTTCATTGGCTGGAAATCCCGCCGCCATTCCTGGTTTGAGAATTTCAGCACCTGCATCTGTTATTAAAGTTATCTCACCCTCTAAAACATATATGAATTCATCTTGATGTGAATGCCAATGTCGCAAAGCAGAACAGCTTCCAGGCTCTAACTTCACAAGATTCACTCCAAAGTTTTTTAGTCCTGCAAAGTTGCCTAAGCGTTGTCGAATTCGTCCCGCAACCATTGGCTTGAACTCATCGGGGTAATTCGAGCGTCTTTCAGTAGGAACTTTCTCTGGGTCGATAATCATTGAATCACCAATCCGCTTTTAAACTTTCTGAACAAACCGACGCCCAAGTAAACCTTGAGGTCGAACTAATAACATAATAAACAGGATGCCAAAAGCAACAGCATCTTTGTAGCCTGAATATTCACCTGGGACAAAAGCCTCTACTAGTCCAATAACCAAACCTCCTACAACAGCACCGGGAATACTGCCCAAACCACCTAATACAATGATCGATAAACCCCTCAACCCAAAACTAAGGCCAAAATATGGTCCAGGAATGCTGACACTAGAAGCAACTAAAGTTCCCGCCACTCCTGCTAGAAAACTACTGATAAAAAATGTCAGCACAATATAGCGATCGCTATTAATTCCTAACAAACTTGCTGTTATTGGATCTTCTGCGATCGCCTGCATCGCTTTACCATGCTTTGTATAATTAATAAAGCAAGTCAGCATTGCGACAACCACGACTGATATCGCAAAAATCACTATTTGAACAGTACGAATCGGAATGGGATTCCCTGGAGTTCCAAAGTTAATAGATGATGGCAAACTACCGTAAGTATTGGCAGGAAATGTGTAACTTTCTGCTCCTACGAGATACTGGAGCAAGTTAACAATCACGACTCCTACACCCAAACTAGAGACAACGGTTAACAATGAATCAGAACCGCGCTGTCGTAAAGGTAGAAAGGCAATGCGTTCAATAAAAACCCCAACTAACCCTGCTATGGTACTTCCCAAAATCAAGGCAACAGCAAATGGTAATTGTATAGGTAGCGATGCATTAGCTAGCACACCATTAAATCCAAAAGCACCACCCATGAGTGTGTATGTAAAATATGCACCCAGAGTAAAAACCGCACCATGAGCCAAATTAATGATGCCCAAAATAGAGTAAACAAGGGTATATCCCAAGGCAAAGATAGCATAGACACTGCCAATAGATAACCCATTCAAAAAGTGTTGCAAAATTATAGATATATTCATGTTGCAACTATTTTAATATTGTAAAATTAGTTTTCTTAGTGTTTGGATCTACCTGAATTTTTGACACATAAAATTCTTTTTGAATAACATCGCCTACAGCTGTAAAAGCAATCTCACCCAAAGGAGTTTCATACTTTCCTCCTAAAAGCTGCTTGTTCAATTCTGTACGTAACTGATTAAGAGGCATTGTACTAATTTTGGACTTTTTATCCAAAGCTTTCAATGCTTCTACATACACTTGTACAGCAGCAAAAGCTTGACCACTAAACTGAGGTGGTTCTTCGTTAAATTGTTTTACATATGCAGCGCGAAAGTCCTTGTTAACTTCTCCTGGTTGCTGTGGACTGTAAGCTTGAGCAATAATCACTCCATCGCACGCTTGCTGACAAACTGCGAAAACTTTTGCTGTGTTCAAACCATTTCCCGCAACAATTAAGCTTTTGTAACCAAGTTCCCGTAGTTGTCGCACTAAGTTACCACCATCAGCAGCTAAGCCAGAAATCACGATCAAATCTGGTTTTAAATTCAGAGCATTCGTAGCTTGAGACTGAAAGTCAGTGTCACTTGTTTGGAACTTTTGTACTGTGACTATTTCCAGCCCCTGCTCTTTGATTGTCTTCTGAAAAATTTCTGTTTCCGACTTACTGTAAACATCATTTTGAGCGAAAAAAACCGCTACTTTTTTAATGTTAGGATTTTGCTTGAGTGCAGCTTTCACTGAAAGAGGTGCAACGGTAGAAATGGGTGCAGAAACACGCGCAACGTAATCTCCAATCTCTGGAACTCCTTTAGCGGTATTAGATGCGCCAATCACAGGAACTTTTGCTCTTTCGGCAATGGGATCCGCACTAAAAGCTTGCTGTGATAAAGTTGGACCAACAATACCAACAACTTTATCTTTATTAATTAAACTTTGAAAAGCGTTAATTGCTCCGGCTTCATCACCACCCGCGTCTTGAAGCACTAATTTAATCGGAGTGCCATTCACACCACCTTTATCATTAAAATACTTTTCAGCAATCTTTGCCCCGGCGACTCCTTCTTGACCGAGTAACGCCACGTTGCTGGTTTGTGCGAAAGCAATACCCACGGGAATAGAACCAGATGTAGTTGTTGCGGCGGCGTCAGTCGCAGAATTTGGGGTGGAATTCGTTCCAGTATTTGAACTACTGTTAGTGCCACCGCCGCAGGCTGTTAGCAGGATAGCACAAGTAGCAAATATTGCAGTTGTAATAGTCGTAGGTTGTTTCATGGTCAAGGAATGCTAAATTTAGTATTAGTCTTGACAAAAAGTAGACTGTTTATAGTTCAAGACTGTTTCTGTAGAATCACCATACTCATTAAGAGTATTTTGGCAAGAATTGTATTAAATCATTTTTATCTCCGGACTGCAAAGTTAAATCCTCCAAATCGTTTTCAGAGAACTTCTTGGTTAAAAAAATTTACAGATACTATGCCATTTTTAGACTTTCATCTCAAGTTAATAAAAATGGGCAAAAATTTAATTTATACAAGAGGTTTAGTTTTCTAAAAAACTAAACCTCTTGTATATAGCGACAAATCTTGTGGGGTAAGCTTCTAACCTTGCACGATATAGGATAGGCGCTAATCCCATCCCACAAGATTGGAGAACCGTAACAGTCATCGGGTAACGAATGCAATTTTATACTAGTTTGTAGGTGTCTGCCCCATTCTTGCCGCGATGCGAGACTTAAACGCTTCGATCATCTCGGGTGTAGCCTCAGTAGTTTGCCACGCCGGACGTGCCATCAAGCGACCGCACCAAGCACTTAATTTTGGATAATCACTCAAGGACACACCCCCTCTCGGCAACCAGGGTACTACAGTTCCAGCCACAACCTCGGCTAAAGTTAGGTTTTGACTGCCAAAGTAAGGGCGTTCATCTAATAGATTCTCAAAAAACTTCAGTACCGTTGAGACTTTCTGCTTTGCCTTTTCGATTTTTTCAGGATTTCCTTCTCCTAAGCCTAATATCACCGGAAACAGTGGAGATATAGCAGGGAACAACTCATTCGCGGTAACGAGTTGTACCATTCGGGCGATCGCCAAATCCTTCGCATCAGTTGGCAACATCGCAGGCTTGGGGTACTTTGCCTCTAAATAATCTAAAATTGCCAGAGATTCCACTATATTAAAGCCGTCGTCTACTAAAACTGGAATATGGTGGAAGGGATTAAGCGCCAGAAATTCTGGTTGAAACTGTTCGCCATTCAGTTTCACCTCCACCAACTCAAACTCAAGTTCTTTCTCCAACAGAGTAATCCAGACACGGCGCGAATTTGGAGAAATGGGATCGTGATACAGCCTCAACATAGGAAAAACTTACAGTTTTATAAATAAAGTGGGCATTGTTACCCTATACCCTACACTCAATGAAATGACTCTAACAATAAACAAACAAAACTTGGGATATAATTCAAAGCTATTTGTGTTACTGTGAACAACTTAAAATTGCCTTCTTTGCCGGATATGGCAAATATTTGGCAGGAAACTCTCCAATGGACTCCTACTGTCCAACAGCAAGTGCAATTCCAACAACTTTACGAATTCATATTACAGGGTAACAACCAATTCAACCTGACTCGCATTACCGACGCCCAAGAATTTTGGGAAAAGCATCTTTGGGATTCTCTGCGAGGAATAGCGCCCATTCTCAAAGATGGAGGAGTTGGCGGAGTAGAGGGAGAAAACACCTCCCTATCTTCCCCCACTTCCTCTACTCCCCTATCTGTTATTGACATCGGTACGGGTGCGGGTTTTCCGGGATTTCCAGTTGCTATGGCTGTAGCTAATAGTACTGTAATTTTACTTGATTCTACTCGAAAAAAGATTGTGTTTCTTGAAGAAACAAGGGCTGCGCTTGATTTGACCAACGTTATAACTTTGACTGGTAGAGCTGAAGAAGTCGGTCAACAAGCCCAGCACCGACAAAATTATGATGTCGCCCTAGTTCGCGCTGTAGGGACAGCTTCTGTGTGTGCTGAATATGCCCTGCCATTACTTAAGCAGGGTGGTTTAGCTGTTATCTACCGAGGAAATTGGACAGAACAAGAAACGAAAGCTTTAGAAAATGCTGTTGACCAATTGGGGGGTGTTATTGAATTAGTTGACAAATTTACAACTCCCTTAAGTGAAAGCATTCGTCACTGTCTTTACTTACGGAAGGTAGCAACTACACCAGTTCATTTTCCCCGTCCTGCTGGTGTTCCTACTCAAAAACCACTATAGGAGGAGATGGGACGATTGCAACAGTGAGGCAGTCAGAGAAGGCGAGAGTTAATCCGTGTAGAGACGTTGCATGCAACGTCTCTACATCAATGGGAATTTTGAAATTTCTTGATTTGGCAACGCCGAAAAATTTCCCTCTCTCCTATTGTCCCCTTGTCACGCCCCTTTACCTCCCTCTACTAACCGTTTATTGATCTCATCCCAGTTCAGGACGTTCCACCAAGCAGTCAAGTAATCAGCGCGGCTGTTCTTGTACTTGAGGTAATATGCGTGTTCCCACACGTCATTACCCATAATTGGATAGCTACCTTTACTTAAAGGACTGTCCTGATTGGCTGTGGTTGTGACTGCAAGCTTTCCATCTTTGGTGCGGACTAGCCAAACCCATCCACTTCCAAAACGACCTGTACCAGCTTCGTTAAACTGATTTTTGAAGGCTGCAAAATTGCCGAAGTTTTGTTTGATCGCGTCTGCAATCGATCCTCTAGGTTCTCCACCACCGTTTTGCTTCATGATTCTCCAAAACATTGAGTGGTTCACATGACCACCACCATTATTGCGTACCGTTTTACGAATATCTTCTGGCACACTGTTAAGGTTACGCAACATCTGTTCAACAGTTTGATTCTTGAGTTCTGGATGTTTGTCTAATGCTGCGTTTAAGTTTTTTACGTAAGTCGCATGGTGTTTATCATGATGAAATCGCATTGTTTCGGCGTCTATGTGTGGTTCAAGCGCCTCGTAGGCATAGGGTAACGGTGGTAATTGGATAGCCCCTGTGTTGCTTGGACTTGGATTGTTTGTATTTGGACTTATTTTGTTTTGGCTTTGCAGATTCTGTGCCGAAGCACAAGAATCTAAAGCAAATGCACCCGCACTAGCCCCGAGTAAAACTAAGAAATGACGACGAGCAATAGGCATAATAGTGACTGTGGTAGAAAATGTTATCTTTAGTTGTTGTTTTTTGAAAATTGAGACTAAAAACTATATCGATTTTCAATTCTAACCATAAGTAGACCCAAACACGTATCAATTGTTAATACTGATTTTTCATAGTTTTAAAAAATGCTTTTAACATTATAAATACTGGTGCTTGTGTCCAAAAGTACTTTTTGTCTGTTTAACTTTGCGATAACCGCTGCACTGCTTCACCTGCCAACATCTGATGTGCTTGTGCAAGAAGGCGAGGAATTTTGTCAGCATGAGGACTACGGCTAAGACATTGTCGCAAATCTAGCTTATGTATTTCCTCTGCTTTGTTACCAGGAAACCAATGACTCGCATTGCCAAGCAGGTTGTAACGCATTTTGGCATACTCCAGTAAGTCGTAGGCGATCGCCAAATTTCTTAACCATAAAATCACTGGAATATTCATCTGATCTGGTGTTTCCTCAAAAGTGGGTAAATTGACGTGCCAAGTTTTCACCCACTCTTCACCCAAGGTAGCAATAGCTTCTTCCTCTAGACGTGCCAAAATTGGTGACAAAATTTCAGATGCATTCTCCAGCAAATCTAAAGTTTTCAGATGTTCATCAAAATCTTGTGGTTTTGCAGCCCCCAGACTCAAAGTATGTACCTGAGGGTGACTTAGACAAAACAAATCATTAAAAACCATCGGACTCAAAGGAGTGCAAAGATTAATTAATTTTTGTGGTGGTTTATATAACATCCCTCCTTTATCAGATGGGCTAATAATAAATACACCCATATCGTGGCTATTTGCTGCTTCAATAGCAGCCCAATTCAGTTGATTGATGTAATACCAATGCAAGTTGACATAATCAAATTGATTAGTCTGAATGGTTTGAATAATAGTATCTGTTGAACCATGTGTGGAAAAGCCGATAAACCTAACTTTTCCTTGTGCTTGAAGTTTTTTTGCAACATCCAAACAGCCACCAGGACGAATGCTATTGTTAAATGACTCAGGATGATTGATACCATGTATTCCTAGCAAGTCAACATAATCTAACCGAAGATTTCGTAGTGAAGTTTCAAAGTTACGCTGAAATTCTTTCGGATCTGCTGCAGGATTAACTTTTGTTTGAACAATTAACTGCTCACGAGGAAACGTTGGTAAAATTTTCCCTAACTGCATTTCCGAACTACCATAACCACGGGCAGTTTCAATGTGATTAATTCCTAATTCCATTCCCCGTCGAATCGTTGCTTCTAGATTTTTCTGGTTATCACGGGGTATTTGCGACTGCGAAACATCCTGCCATTTATACTGGTATCTCATACCACCGCAGGAAAAAACAGGCATTTTTAATTCTGTGCGTCCAAATCGTCTGTATAACATCAGTGGATTCATGAGCGAAATCAAAAAACAATTACAGCTACGGTGATCAAATATGAGAGAACGAGAGGAAAACCTGAAGGCGATATTCAGGTTTATTAAACCTACTTTAACCCAAGCCCACGGTTTGGGTTACAACGGTTATGCTGGTTAAAGTGGCGGCAAACACAACACTCGTTTGAGTGTTAGGTTTCTTCCGCACGCAATTTCTCACGGGTTGTACTCTCCCTAAAATGTGAGGATATAACACCAGACGATCAGCGCACAAAAGAGATTAAAAGAAGGTGTTGAAGTGGAGATACTTTTGGTTATTGCCATTGGTTTCTTACCGTCCCTATTATCCCTGTGGTTGATGCGTAAAACCCACGGTAGAACACGTTCACGGTTTAGACGAGCCGCTGCTACAATTTATCCTGTAGGGCGAGTGCAACAAAGCAGAATCAGCGATGATAGCCATTGCACAGAACGTAGCGCCCTCACAAGCGATCGCTATTATCTCGAAGGAGTCGGTTACCTTGTTGGCGATATCAGCTGCCGATTTAATGCTCGTTCTGGTTACCTGCGCTGTGCTGTCAACCCCAGTGGACCATGTGAAGGTTGTCGCTTATATCAAGCAAGGGAAACCGTTTCTAGAGAAAAAAGCTCATCTGACTTCTAGCTTGATGTAGTAAGTGGTGAAGCATCAAAGACGGGTTTTCCCCGCCCTGATAGACTTCACCCTTGCATCAGTGCATTCAACAATTTATCAGCACCAAATCGTATTGAATCTGTACAGGGTATTCCAGTTTCTATTTCAGTCTGAGCGATAGCATCCAATGCTTGTGATTCATCTAAATCTTTTGTATTCAAAGATATGCCAACAACAGGTACAGATGCAAATGCACCACCTGCACGGGCAACAGTTTCATAAAGTTTTACTACTTCTGATAAAGGCGGAATCGGTACACCATTAATCACCTCAGTTTGTCCGGCACGATGAACGAGTATCATCTGTGTTGGTTGCGATCCTCTGATTAAGGGTAGCGTTGCAGTCGAACCGGGGTGCAGTAGGGAACCTTGTCCTTCAATATGCAAAATGTCGTAGTTTTTACCATATCGCATGACCACCTGTTCCACAGCACCAGCGGCAAAGTCTACCCTGACTGCATCCAATGGCACACCATCCCCTTCTAACATCAAACCAGTTTGACCTGTGGCAATAAATTTAGAACGCAAACCCCGCCGGCGTGATGCCCAATGTAACTCTAGGCTAGTTGACATTTTACCGACTGCCATATCAGTACCCACAGTTAAAACTCGCTGACATGCAAGATTACGTGCCAAAGCGCTAGCAACATCTAAGTTAGATGGTTCTTTACGTACATCCCAAATCACTTGCCCTGGCTTGAGTAATGCTTTTAAGTCTGGCATACTTGCCAATGGCGTGTGCAAACCGTTGACTATTGACATTCCCGCTGATAAAGCGTTCTTAAGTTCATGCCAATAATCATCTGGCAAAACACCTCCTTTAGGGGCAATACCAATAACCAAAACCTGAGGTTGATATTCCAGCGCTGCTGCAACTGATGCCACAATTGGCACATCACGCTTGATACCCGTTAACTCAGTTAAAGATTTGCCTGCATATTCGCGGTCAATCACTGCGACAATTGGGGCTTCACTGTAGCGTAAAATTGACAGCCCAGTTTTGCCATGACGTCCCAGAAGTTCCTGATGTAGTAGGACAGCTACTCGTTGATTAAGCGCCAGACGCACTATACTGTACCCCCAACCCTGGTAAATCGTTTGGTAAAATTCTCCCCTCCTGCACGTATCCACCTGTAAAAGGGTCATCTGTTAAATTTAAGTGACTATCCAAGTCGAGATAGTCAGCTAATGGGGCAAGTTGTGCTGCTGCTGTATTCGCTAGCGTACTGTCAGAATAGCAACCGAACATCACTTGCAACCCATATGCCCGTGCTGTATGTACCATTCGCATTGCCTCAGTTAAACCCCCTGATTTCATAAGTTTGATATTAATCCCATCTACATAGCTTGCCAATTTGGGAATATTGGAGCTGTTGAAGCAACTTTCATCAACAAAAATAGGTAAAGGAATTAGCCTTTTTAGTTCGGCTAAATGTTCTTCCTGCCCTTTTGGCAGTGGCTGTTCTACATACTTTACACCGATATCGGCAAGCCAATTGCACATAGATACAGCATCTTCCAAACTCCAACCCCCGTTTGCATCAACGTACAAGTCTCTAGCTGCTGCTTCTTCTCGCACTGCTATTAACATTTTTCGGTCTGCGTCAATACCATCCGGATTACCTAACTTTACCTTGAAAACACGGACATTCGTGAACGCGAGCCAATCTCGCGCCCTCGCCCTTGCCCCTTCTGGCGAATTGATACCAATTGTGACTGAAGTCGGCACTATGGCATCGCGATTGAGTCCCCAAATCTGCCACAGGGGTAGCCCCACACGCTTTCCCAACCAGTCGTGCATTGCTATATCCAGCGCTGCGATCGCAGATGAGGGTAGTAAAGCTTTTCTTAATATTTGTTCGATTTCTTGTCGTTGCATTGGACTGAATGCTTGCAAAGAGGGTGCTACTTGCAGCAAAGCATCTTTTATGACCTCAGTTGATTGCGGATGAGTGCCTACACTGAACGGCGATGCTTCCCCCCAGCCTTCGATACCATCGTGCAAAATCCTTACCCATATATTCGTCGTTTGTGCCGTTGTACCACGACTAATGGTCAAAGGAAAACGCTTATTGACAGTAAATTTTTCTACTTTGATTTGCATAATTACGCGTAATATTGCGATCAAACCGCTTACTTTCAACAAATCAAAGCTTATACTACAGCGTTTGTGCCGTTGTGGCACGACTAATGTTTAACGGAAAGCACTACTCATATTCCGTTATCTGTAAAGAAATATTTCAATTATTAAAACGAACATAAAGATTTAGCTAGACTTTGATCATTCTTTAGATTCTCTTAACAAAATTTTCTCCGTACTTCTAATCAAGTCTGTTGCGGGTAGTCATACCTGCAACCTTTTTGTAAGTTAGAAGCGAGATTGATATAGCTCTAAAAGAATACTTTTTTGATTTGCTTTAATATCTCTTATTTTTCAGAAGCTCTTATGACTATCGTTCCAGGTACAGTTGTTAAACTCCCCAACGGTCGTAACGGTCTGGTTATTCCTTCACCCTGGTGGAAACCCGGTAGTGTGTTAGTGAAGTTACCACGTGGTAAAAAGCGATGGTTCAAGGTAGATGAGTGTATTCCCAACCCATAAGCTGGTGAGTCGCGATCGCTCAAACATTGAAGATAGAAGTCATAATTCGGAATTTGGAATTCAATCAGTGGGGGCTTGTATTCCCGACTACATCGGCAAGTTTTTAAGACAATCTTACTTTTGTCAATTAGTGATTATGCTTAATATTTAGGAAAAACGGAGGTATGAAGTTAACTCTTGTACTAAACTTAAATTGATTTATGGAGAAAAAATGCGGAGCAACTTTATTCAAGCCCCTGGATTCATGAGCCAGTGCGTAGGCTTCAGTTCCGCAACTTGTTACAAGAGCGTCTGGGCAGGAGTTAGCACAAGCGCGTCCTGGTCGTGCTTCAATTTTAAATGAGCGAATTTTGACGTCTCGGCTCATTTCGACTTCGCTCAATGTAAACCGCTCGACGTACTAGCTGAGCTTCGACACAACGACCGCGCTCAATGCAAGCAGGCTCAGCTTCCGCGAAGTCAACGCGAATGCGTGTTCAGAGGACATAGCTTTGAATTTTGACTTTTGAGAAGCGAGTGACAACCGTTCGCCTAGTACAGTGCGGCGTAAGTTTAGATAGGGTTATACTGCCAAACGCTTCCCCTTAAAAGTCTATATTTACACCCTAACCGAATTTACGCCTTGGAGTACTAGTTAGACTAGTTACAGTACCTTTATAGAAAAAAGTAAAGGAATCACAATGGTTACTGAAAACAGTCTGAAACAGAACACACGGGACACTATTGAGCCACTTAAAGAAGAAAATGTTGGGATATTCCAGTGGAGCAAGCAGTGGTATCCAGTAGCAGTAGTGGACTTCCTTGACGCGTCTTGCCCACATGCTATGCAGTTATTGGGTAAAGATATTGTTTTATGGCGTGATGGCTCTGGTCAATGGCGTTGCTTTGAAGATTCTTGTCCACACAGGCTTGCTCCTCTTTCTGAAGGACGTGTTGAGTCTGATGGCTCTCTTATGTGTGCATACCACGCTTGGCGCTTTGACTCCGAAGGGCGATGTATCAGCATGCCGCAATCTAAAGACAAGCAGACTGAAGCGAAGCATTGTGCAGACAGTAAGTCATGTGCAGTTGCTTATCCTACACAGGAACGTCAAGGTCTGCTGTGGGTATGGCCAGAGTCAGGTTCACAGGCTGTGGCCCAAAGTCAGTTGCAGGCACCACGGATTATCTCTGAGCTTGAGAATCATTCAGACAGAGCAGAGAAGCTTTTTTGGTATGTGCGCGACCTACCATATGGATGGGATTTTTTCATGGAGAATGTGTCAGATCCTGCTCATGTGCCGGTCAGCCACCATGGGATGTCAGGTAACAGGTACAAGGATGCCAACTATTACGACATGATTCGGGTTAAGGAGATGTCTACACAAGAAGGTTTCTCCTTTGAAGTTAAGCCGCCGGTTCTCCCAAATGCCAAGCAAACTATCAACGACTTTCAACCCCCCTGTTACATGAGAATTGCTTCCACATACGAGGGTGGGACTCAAATGATCCTTGCTTTGTATGCAATCCCTACTCGTCCTGGGTGGTGTCGTCACATTGGATGTCAGGTGTTAGTGAAGAATGAGGAAGGGAAGCGCCCGCCAGGTATAGCATTCTTTGCTCTACCTATGCCTGTTTGGTTGGGTCACGTCTTGGCACCCCTGTTCCTGCATCAAGACCAGGCGCTTCTTCACTACCAGCAGAAGAACTTGGCTAAACGGGGAAAAGACAAATGGCTGAATGCTGTTTATACACCCAATCCCCAAGATAAGATGGTCATTGCGTTTCGTAAATGGCTGGAGGAGAGAGCCGGAGGTGATATACCTTGGGTATCAGAATGTAACCACGAGATTCCCCACCAAGAGCGAGACACGCAAAAGCTTTTTGACGTGTGGACGACTCATACACAACAGTGTATGGTTTGCCAAAAAGCTCTGAACAACATCAATCGCATTACTAAGCTGGCTTATTTGGCTTCTGTTGTTTGTCTGTGTTTGGGCGTGCTTGTGGACGCACGTGCTATTGCAATCAAAGCAGATCTTACAGCTTCTGAGCAAATGACCACAACATTTTCAACTTTTACCCCATCTGCCGGATTCTGGTGGGCAATAGGGAGCGCAATATTATTTGCTCTGGTGGGCTATGTGCTTAAGAAGTTCAGCAGACTATTCTATGTTTATGAGTTTAAACACGCTCACAACGACTAAGGAACGTGGAGCAAAAAAAATGCAAAACTTTAATTTTGTAGAGTGTGTTACTAACGCACCAAAACCCTGTAAACAGTTTCGTACTCTCAGCTTGCACACTCTACATAATTTATAGCGGTTTGCGATTCAATCAGGTACATCGGGTAGGGCGAAGGGTCGTTCGCCTTTACGCTGCGGATATACTTCATTCAGTACGATGGGCGCAATGCCTTGCGCCCCGTATGGTCTATTTACCAGAAAACTACTCTAACTACACTCAATTCAGAGTTTATCCGAGCGTAACTTGGAAGTTTTTTTCAATGATAATTCTTTATCACTTGTTCTATAAAATTTTGCCAAATCTCATTGGGAACCCAAATTTTATGTAACTCTTTCTTTGCATCTTCCTCACTCATATATTCATGTAGACGACAATAAAGATAGATAAATGCTGAAACTCTCTTATTGGCAATACAATGAACAAACACTTTTTTATCGGTGTTTGCTTCCATGACGCTAAAAAAATCGTTCACGTTTTCAATAGTGGGTTTTTCCCAAACAACAGGAATGTGAACATACTGCATACCTTGAGATTCAACAATTTGTTTTTCCTCAGGTAAAGCGTTGGTAGATTCTGGTAGTGCCAAATTCACAACGATTTGATATCCTGCTTGTTGAATTGCTGAAAATTCTTTTGTTGTTGGTTGTCCTGAAGTGGCAATCAAATCTGAAATTTTTATATAATTGTAAATGTCTTCAATCTTATTATCCATAATATTTACAGGTAAAATATCGCTTACAGATAGTTTTCAACCAGAGAGATTCAGGACTTACGCATTTCAACGTAATTCCGTCATTGCGAGCGACAGCGAAGCAATCTCCTCAAGGTCAAGATTGCTTCACTCCACCCTTCGGGTTCGCCAGTCGCCTAGGTCGGGAAACCCTGCTGCAGCGCTGGTCTCGCTACGTTCCGTTCGCAATGACATTCTCCCTTGTTGCGTAAGTCCTGAGATTTTCTGATGAGCAACTTTTGGAAAAACTAAAACAGATCACTGAGGGACTTTTGTGCTCTGTAGCAATCCTATTTGATTTGTGTGAAAGTGCCTGTGCGTAGCGAATAAATTGGGCATCCTCAGATTCCCGACAACTTTTAAAGGAGTCGGGAATCTTGTTGTTCACGAATGATTTACGACTGCTATAGCGTTTTTTAAGCAACTGAGGTACACCCAAATCTTTTTTAGTAGAGTTAGTAGCCTTGAAAACGTACCTCACCAGGTCGGGAACCGTTATAATCGTTATCAAGCATGAAGATTGGCTTGTTCTTGCAACCACGGATCAACAGGTTGTCCATCTTTGCGACGTAATTCAACTTCAACAACCATAACTGATTTGGAACCAGGAGGTGCTGGTTTTTGATGGAAAAGAATATCGTAATCTGCGGGATTATGATTGCGTTCTTTTAACCAATCATGCACTTTTGTTGTGGCGAAAAACGATTGCCCGTTCTCAAACATCCGGGTAAGTTCCATCTGTAGAGTGTAGGGATTGAGTCTGCCCATTGTTGACTACCTTTGTAAGTAATTTAAAGTATAATTTATTATCCGATACTTGCTGGCGCTAGCACCCGGATTTACCTGGGTTAAATTTCAGCCGCAGCTCGCTCTATCAATCGACGTGCTAAAGTTTGTGTACCTGTATGTTCGTAGTAATTCGTTGACATATCCAGCAACGCAGCAACGAAGTCTAGCTTATCATCAGCAACATCGACAAAACTTTGCAAGTGGTTGGCGACCTTTTGTGGTGTCAAATGCTTTGAAGTAATTAGAGTAGTCATCCAACCACTCACTGAATTGAAGCTTTCGCCAATAAAGTTGAGTTTGCTACTGGAATTGTTACCTGGAATTTCTGTTCTGATATTTTGAAAGGTTGAGTTTTGCTCTAACTCCTGAGGACTTGTGTGATTAATTCTAGATAGTGCGGTACTGATGAAGTTTGGACCTAGAGGTATCAAACCATCAAAGCAAACTAATGCAGCCATGCGGATGAAGGATTCATCGCTGTATTCACCCAAAGACCTGACAAAATCCCCAATACTGTTTCCGGGAATACCGTTAATTTGGCAGAAAGCTACTAATTCAACAACTAGTTTTAAGCACAAGTCTATGGTTTGTGCTTTATCAGCTTTGGGAGTAAGTCGGTTTAAAAAACCCAAAAGGGGAACTTTCTCACCCACTTTGTTTGCGAATGCGGCTGCACCAAGTGCTTTATCTGTGCGTTCAACGGTCTGATAAAGCCACATTGCTCTTTGGTATCCCTGAGAGCGATCGTTGTAGAGATAAACTGCTCGTTCGCCAATTTGTTGAATCAGCCTTTCGTCGGTTTCGCCAGTGACAGTTTTGATCGTGTTGACAAACCCAACTACATTTCGCCACTCACCAGGAGCAATAAAATCGAGCGCGCGCAATGCAGAAACGGTCAAATTGCTGGTAGGTAGTTCATCAACTAACTTAGAAATTGATTTGCTCATAAATACACCTCAATTGTTTTCTGGTTACCGATAGGCGTGCGGCGCGTCTGTTGCTACGAGTGCGATCATCTTCGCCAGACACTCCATGCTGGAAGCACCTCGGAGTGACCTTAAAGCTGCGGAGCGCATTCACACCTGTTAGATCTTAACTTCTCTTCTACTGTGTAAGAGTTCGGAAAACCTCATAACCTGTAGTTGATAAGTCGCACTCAAAGTTAAGCTGTAGCTAAGGAAAAACGCAAAAGCTTTCTGAGTACGGTAAACTGTAATGCGAAATTTCTTAGGTAATCGTTAAAATCAAAATAAGAAAACGATATTGAGGAGCCACCAACGATGCGAGTTACATACGATTCTGATAAGCGCAAATTGTTATCATCTCTGTGTCATGGGGCGATTTTTTTTAGTACAACATTATTTTCGATTGGTGTTCCAATTATAATTAACTTAATCTCTGACGATCCTGTTGTTAAAAGCAACGCTAAAGAATCTATTAATTTTCACTTTAATGTTTGGTTTTGGGCAATATTAATTGGAGTTCCAATTGGGATTATATCTTTTCTCACCCTTGGTCTTGGCGGAATTTTGTTCTTCCCCGTTGTTGCTTTCGGCTTTTTACTGCACTGGGGACTGACAATTTGGGCGCTGTTGCACTGTTTCAGCAACCCTGATCAACCGTTCCGTTACCCATTTATTTTTCGAGTTTTCTAATTATATTAACTTAAGATAAAGTTTTTTTGGAAAAGGGATTTTGACAAGAATCCCTTTTTTATTTTTTGGATGCGATACGCCAAAGGCGTCTCTTGCTTCGCGCAATCGCACCTTGCAGTTAGGGCTATTTCATTCTATGCAACACTATTTATTTAGTATATGGTACTGAAATGCTACGCCGAAAAAGTATCATTTATTAAACAATTGCTATAATTATATAGCTTTAAGTTATTGATGATACAAAAAAAGAATTATGAAGTGAAGTTAAACTTGTAACATTCATTACTAATTCGCATTATACGACTGATTTTTGTTTTAACAGTGCATAAGTAAATTGAAATTACACCTATTAAGAATACAGCAAGGCTTGCTATAAATCTAAACTTTAAAAATTTCCTCCTCTTGATAAGCTTAGAGATACTGAGCCTTTATGAAGTTTCACAAATGAGATAAATTTGAGAGTTAAATGACATGAAAACAGAAACTGTTGGTATCGTATCTATTGGCTACTATGTTCCCTCAGGCATTTTAACCAGTGAGGAAATGGCGAAGCTAGCTCATCTGCCTGTGTCTGTTTTCAGTGAGAAAATTGGCATTAACAAGAAACCTATTGCCAATAAAGATGAGCATCCAAGTGATATGGGAATTAAGGCAGCTTTAGAAGCGATCAATAAGGCAGGAATTACACCAAGCGAAATTGATCTGATTGCTTATTGTGGAGCTGGAGACTACGACTACAGATTTTGGTCACCCGCTGCCAAAATTCAAAATGAAATTCGAGCAGAAAACGCCTTTGCCTTTGAAGTCAAAAATTTTTGTAATGGCGGCAATCTAGCAATACATATCTGTCGGAATATGTTACTAGCAGATTGTGATTTGCATTATGCATTAGTTATCTGTAGCGATAAACTATCCATGCTACTTGATTATTCGGATCAAGACTGCCTATCAACATTTACTATGGCTGATGGCGCAGCAGCAGCAATTTTGAATAAAGGAGAACCAAGCAATCAAATCCTCTCTTATCATGCCATCACTAATGGAAAATTAGCTGATTCTATAAAAGTGCCTATAGCAGGAACGAAGTTTCCCGTTTCTGGTCAACCAATTGACAGCAAACTGAGTTATTTAAAAGTGGCAAATCCTAAAGAACTGGAAAAAACATTATCAGACCTTTATTTAGATAACTATTGCAAGGTCATTCAAAAGTCACTACAGAAAAGTGGTTATAAGATCAATGAAGTTGATTTCCTATTTACTAATCAAGTCAAAAAGAGTTTATCTCAAGGAATTCTAAACTCTCTAGGTTTAACAGATGAGCAAACATTAATTTCTTTGCCTGAATATGGTCACTTGGGTGCAGTAGATACTATGTTTTGCTTAGCAAAAACTTTAGAAGACAAGAAAATAAAACCTGGAAATATAGTGGTTTTAGCCAGTAGTGCTGCTGGTTTTTCCTGGGCAGCACTCACTGTCAAATATTAGACTCTTTATTCACAAATAGTAACGAATAGTATATAAAATTGCTTACTCTGTGGTGCAATCCTAAAAAAAAGGATGGACTACGGCTTCGCCTAACCCACCCTACAAAATAATTTGTTTACTATTTCAAGACAGACATCTTAGGGAATCTACATATTTCTTAACCCAAAGCCGATCGCAACTCATTTTGCGCTTGTTCCAACGCCTCTGGTAATTTACTCGCATCGCGTCCGCCTGCTTGGGCAAGATTCGGACGTCCGCCACCGCCACCGCCGCAAATTTTGGCGATCGCACCCACAAATTTCCCTGCTTGCAACCCTTTCTTATTCACTTCTGAACTGAAAGCTGCAACTAAACTCACTTTCCCTTCTTCTGGAACAGAACCCAACACCACTGCACCATTACCAAGTTTTTGCAGCAAGCGTTCGGCTGCAGTTTTTAAGGACTCTGGATCAACGCCTTCCATTTTGGCGACGAGAATTTTATAATCGCCGATGGACTCGACTGTTTGCAGCAAACTATCTGATTTGGCGATCGCCAGTTGTGATTTAAGCGTTTCTAATTCCTTCTGGCTGGTTCTGAGTTCGTTTTGCAGAGTTGTAATTCTGTCGGGGAGTTCTTCGGGTTTTACCTTGAAGCGATCGCTCAAATCTTTCACGACCTTATCCCGTACATTCAAGTAATCTAGGATTGCAGGACCGGAAACGGCTTCAATTCGCCGCACTCCTGACGCCACGCCAGCTTCAGAGATAATTTTGAAAACGCCTATCTCCGCAGTGTTACTGACGTGAGTCCCTCCGCACAATTCCATTGATACACCTTGAAAATCAATGACGCGTACTTCTTCGCCGTATTTTTCCCCGAACATAGCGACAGCACCTCTGGCTTTTGCTTCGGCTAAAGGCAAAATTTCCACTTTGGCAGAATGTGCCTCAGCTATCCAAGAGTTCACCAGTTCCTCAACTTGGTGTATTTCATCTGGTGTTAAAGCACGGGGACAGTTGAAGTCAAACCGCAACCTGTCAAATGACACCAGCGAACCTGCTTGCGATATCGAGTCATCAACAATTTTCTTCAACGCTGCTTGCAAGAGGTGAGTTGCGGTGTGGTTAGCTTGGAGGCGACGACGACAAGCTTGGTCAATTTGGGCGCTCACAGCATCTCCTACTCGGATTATACCGCGTTCGATGCGTCCGAAGTGCACAAAGAAATCAGATTCTTTTTTCACATCGTGAATTGTCACGAGGACACCATCACCGGAGAGATAACCGCGATCGCCAATTTGTCCTCCCGACTCTGCATAAAATGGAGTTTGGTCGAGGACAATTTGCACGTCTGTTCCTGCTTCTGCTTCTTCTTGGGAGACGCCACCAATCAACAACACTTCGACTTTGGATGTCGCCACAGGTTGCGTGTATCCGATAAATTCTGTCGCTTGGATATCCTCTGCTAGCTTGTCCAGAGAACCTTGTACTGTTAAGTCGATTGTTTTGTGTGCTTCCTTCGCGCGTTCTACTTGCTTTTGCATTTCCGCATCAAAACCCGCCTCATCAACCGTGAGGTTATTTTCAGCAGCAATTTCTTGAGTCAGTTCTAGAGGGAAACCGTAAGTATCGTACAAGGTGAAAGCACTTTCACCAGTAATTTGGGTTGCGCCTTTGCTTTGCACCTGCTGGATAATTTCCGCCAGCAGTTCTTCACCGCGTTCCAAAGTTTTCAGGAAGCGGGATTCCTCTCGTTGCAGTTCTGCTTTTATGGCGTTTTCTCTTTGGCGCACATTGGGGTAAGCTGATTCCGAGAGGGCGATCGCAGTCTCAGCAACTTGAGTAGTAAACTCTCCCTGAATTCCAATCAATCTTCCATGACGGACAACCCGACGAATCAGGCGGCGCAGAATATAACCTCGTCCTACGTTAGAAGCGCGGATTTCATCGGCGATCATGTGAACAATTGCCCGAATATGATCTCCAATCACTTTTAACGAGACTTTGGTTTTCTCATCAGCTTTGGTGTAATCTATCCCAGCGATTTCTGCTGCTGTTTTGATAATCGGGAAGATTAAATCAGTTTCGTAGTTGTTGGGAACTCTTTGGAGGATTTGCGCCATCCTCTCCAAACCCATCCCAGTGTCGATGTTCTTGCTCGCCAGTGGTGTTAAGTTTCCTTCAGCATCCCGGTTATATTGCATGAAGACGAGGTTATAAAACTCGATAAATCGAGTATCGTCTTCTAAATCTATGTTGTCATCACCGCGTTCTGGGTGGAAATCATAGTATATTTCTGAACATGGACCACAAGGACCAGTAGCACCAGATACCCAAAAGTTATCATCAGCCCCCATGCGCTTGATTCGTGCTTCCGGAACACCAATTTTATCGCGCCAGATTCCAAAAGCTTCGTCATCTTCCTCAAAGACACTGACAACGAGTTGTTCTGGTGGTAAACCAAAGACTTTTGTGGAAATTTCCCAACCCCAAGCTATGGCTTGTTCTTTGAAATAATCCCCAAAACTGAAGTTTCCCAACATCTCAAAGAATGTGTGATGCCGTTTCGTCCGTCCAACATTTTCGATATCATTGGTGCGGATGCATTTTTGGGAAGTGGTAGCACGTTTGAATTCGCTTGTCCGCTGTCCGAGGAAGATGGGTTTAAATGGTAGCATCCCCGCGATCGTCAGCAGTACGGTTGGATCTTCTGGTACGAGGGAAGCACTTGGGAGAATTTGGTGTCCCCGTTGAGCATAGAAGTCAAGGAATTTTTGGCGAATATCGTTTCCGCTGAGGTATTGGGGATAATCAGACATGGGTATTTACAAAAATAGTATCAACGAATAAAGTTTCTGAGTTCCGAGTCCTGAAAAATAAATTATAAGTTCGTAAGAAAATCTTGAGTCATTTTCTCCTTATTGTCTTGATTTCAGTCAGCACTCATTAAGTACGTTTATATATTCTTGCATTTTGTTTCAGTTTGCGACCACTAACCTTTGACAAGAGGGTAGGTTAGGGGTGTAAGGGTGTAGGGGTGTAGGGGGAAATCCATCATTTGCGCTGGTTCACCAAATCAAGCAGGATTTTTCGTCTTATACTAAATCCGCTTTTATAATCCTCTTTTTACCCTGGCGACTGGAAGTCGCGGCTACACAAGCAAAGTCCCTTCGGGGAGAACCTTCGGTTCCGCTTCGCTAACGCCAGTCGCCTGGCTGTCGGGAAACCCTCCCGCAGCGCTGGACTCACCGCCTACGCGGACTAAATAATAAACAGGGTAATTAGATCCGGATTTCGTCTTACGCCCTTCCCACTGTAAAACTACTTATCAAGCGAAGCGTATTTTCTCTGCGTTCTCTGCTTCCTCTGCGGTTTTAAAATCGGTATTCTTGTGGCGGTAAAGGAGTCATCGAAAACTATTTCTAATAAATCGATTGATTCGCGACACTATGCCTGCGGGACGGCTGCGCCTATCACAATTGAACGCGAGAGCGCATAACGACTACAATAACAAAGTTCAGAGCCTGGGAATGAGTAAAAAGGTAAATCACGTATAAATAAAAATCACAATAATCACACATGACAGTTTATCAAGTTCGACTCGTTAATTCCGAAATCGGATTGGATCGCACCATTGAAGTCCCAGATGATCAATATATTCTTGATATCGCTCAAGAAGCTGGTATCCGTCTTCCTTCAGGATGCAATCAAGGGGAATGTTCCGCCTGTGTTGCCAAAATCATCAGTGGGGAAGTTGATCAAAGTGAGCAAAAATTTCTACGTCCGCATGAAGTGGAAGCTGGTTACACAATCACCTGTGTCGCTTATCCTTTATCGGATTGCACTTTAGAAACTCATCAAGAACAAGTTTTGTATAAATCATCGCTTTATTTGAAGTCAAATGCAGCACCATCAGAATAGTTATAAAGGACATTTATCAAAGTTAGTGTAGGGTACGTTAACCAACAGTAATGCACCTTACAAATTTAATATTTTCTTTATAATTAGCTAACAAGAAAGTCTTTATTTTATTAATAACACTTAACTCTCAATTATTTTCAAAACTAGCCAAATGGCGTAATAGGATATCTACCTTACTAGAGAGGTTGACACGCATCTGATCATTTCAAGATAGAAGAAGGATGCTAAAAACATCTTCTCTAGTTAGTTTTTAGGAAAAAATTTATGCCGCCAACATTACTGCCAACATTTTTAACGACTCTAATAACAGCTTTGAGCTTGCTAATTGTTGATTTAGTTGTTCCTGGTGTCAATATTAGTAACTTTGTATCGGCTTTGGTTGCTGGTTTGCTTATAGGCTTTGTGAATGGTTCAGTTAAGCCAGTTCTATCAGCTCTTTCTTTGCCACTTAACTTAGTAAGCTTGGGAGCATTTTCACTCGTTGTTAACGGTATTTGTTTCTCAATAGCCGCCTTTTTAGCTCCTGGGTTCCAAGTTCACGGATTAATAGCTTTTATTCTTGGTCCAGTTGTTCTTTCTTTTGCTAGTACTTTAATTAACAACTACTTTACTGAAAGAAGAATTTTAACTGGTAGTGAAGATGCCGTCAAGGACAAAGCGCAACTACCTTCGAGTTAAATGTTAGCAATGAGTTGTAGAGACGACACCTTCTGATCTCTACTTGATGCCGAATTGAAATAATTCCTCTGGAGGAGTTATTATTTTGGTTAATTCCGGAAAATGTAAGTGAAAACAGATTTTGAAAAAGTAGCAGTGATATTATGACGAAACTACTCCGTTTGGTTCTTGGTTTGGTTATTCCTCCTTTAGGTGTTTTCTTGACAGCTGGAATTGGTCCGACTTTAGTGATTAACGTTTTGCTAACACTTTTAGGTTGGCTTCCTGGCAGTATTCATGCAGTTTGGGTTATTGCAAAATACGAAGACAAATTGAATGGAGAGGAAGTATACTAAAGTCCAGTAAATTATCCCAGCGACAACAAGTGGCGCTGACACATAAAAAACCTGCATCCGCAGGTTTTCAAATACAAAAAAGAGTCCGCCAATACGGACTCTTTTTTGTGAGCACCAATCTATCTCTATTTATTAATCGGTTCTTTATCTTTAATCTTGTCAGCCGCTGTTAAAAGCAACTCTCTTAAGATTTGTCGGATTTGACGTTCTTTTTTGGCGATCGCCGTACCAGCTTCCCCAATTTTATCATCCAGTTGCGAGCTTTTTTCTTGTACCTGTGTAACCACCGCTTCTGCTTGTGGACGCGCTTGGTTAAACCAGTTTTTCGCGTCGTCTAAATGTCCCTTCACTTCCTCAGAACGTCCACCATAACGTGCAGCTAAGTTAGCTTGGACTATAGCCAACTGTGCTCGTAGTTGAGCATAGCGTTTCTTTAATAGTGAAAATTCCTCACTATCTTTAATAGTATCGACAGCAGAATCAATCGCGGTTTTTGAACTAGCTGATTTTTCTTTACTTGTGTCTTGAATTTCTGTTAATATTCCATCGACTTCTCGCTGGATATTATCTTCTTCTTCATCCAACTTAATTTGTAGCTGTTTAACTTCAGCTTGGGTTTTTGCAATATTTTCATGTCTTTTACTATTAACGGCTTCCAAGGCTCCTTCAATAGACGCCGTCACTTCTTCTTTAAGTTCGCCACCTTTGTCTTGCAAGTTCTCAACAACTGTACTCACAGCATCTTTCACAATAGTGCGAAGTTCTGTAGAACCTTCTTTGAATTCAGAAACAACTTGAGAAACTGCGGCTTTGACAATTTCTCGAATGCGTTCTGTTCTGAGTTGTCCGGTTTGTTTAGCTTGTTGCAGGTCGTTTGTAATTTGCTCTTTTATGTTATTAGGCATCTTCAATTCAGGTTGAGATTTAACTTATACAAATTTATCGACATTATGTCTATCTTTTATGTTGACGCAATATTTTCTCTGGTGGTACATCCGTTAGGTAGAAAATAATTAGCTAGGCTTCTCTCAATAGTCCTCTAACTCTGCCCAAATATCTTCTTTATAAGCATCAGAGTTATAACTATCAGCGATGCGACGTAATATTGCGGCTGTTCTGGGATGAGTATCCCCTACTGCAATTGCATAACTGCGATATGTTTGAGCTAATTGTCTTTCTTGGACTTCACCTTGGTCAATTAATTTTGTTACAACTAGACACTTATTGTAAACACCAGTTTGTATAGCTCGTTCAAGCTCAATGCTTGCAATTTCCTCAACAATCTCGCAGACTGCGACATCGAGCCATATTCCATCTGGTGATTTTGGCGCGTATGCTAAAACATGACCAATTTTTATATCTAGAATTTTCTCGTACATTAAAGGGTTTAAGACCCCTACGTCTACACGTAGTATCAGTTTGAGTTGGGGTTTAACTCAAACTGTCTTTAATTTTGTTAGCGCAGCGGGGCGTTTGCGTAGCGCCCCCTTAGGGGCTAGCCTTCCTTTGAACTTTGAATTTTGAGAGAAGTTGGAGCGGTGAGTCCAGCCCCCGTCTTGGCGGTTTCCGTCACGTTAGCGTAGCGTCTGGTGCAGGAGATTGGGGGACTGGCGAACCCGGAGGGAGGTTTCCTCCGATCCAATCTATGCCCTAAGTCCTTACGGACACGCTGCGCGAACGGGCACGCTAGTCCCTCTTAGGGACGCTGCGCAAACGCTATCGGTGATTTTGAATTGTTATCCATCCTGCTTTCCTAGCTAGCTAAAGGAAAGGCAGCAGCTAGTATCCAGCCAAACAATAACGCACTGCCAAGGGCATAACTCCAAATTTCTTTATACAAGCTGCAAGCATAGGAAAAAATCCCTATAATCAAAGGAAACAATGGTAGCAAAAGAAAAATAAAACTAAGTTCAGGCAATAAGTAAAGCACCAAAATAAAGCCCCCTATCAAAATCACACTTTGCCCTAGCCACCACAAAATTCGTTTTCCAACTCCAACGTCTTGTTGTGCGACTCCAGATGCCAAAAACCAAGGAAAACAAGCCAGTGACATCAGGGGAAATAACTTTAAACGCGCCTGAATAAGCCACCACTGTAGCCACACCACCTGTGCCATTGCACCAAAGGCAATCCACAAGACTATAAATAGTGCTATGCCTAAACCAACAGTTCGTAGTGTAGGACGTGGTAAGCGAAACATGACAGCCAACCAAACCAAACCCGCAACGCCGAACCAAATACTTACTGCACCGCCTACCAGCAAGCCACCCAAACTGTTAATATCACCGCTACGACTCAGTAACACTAGTACACCACTTGCTACAAACGGTGCTATTAGTAAACCTATCCAACTTCTCAAACCAGAGAAAAAACGTAGTGACGTTTTAGAAGATGTGGAGAATTTGCCCGTGTCCTCTTTGATAGAAGCAACTGCGCCAAGTAAAGTCAGCCACGCTAACAAGTGCAAGAAATACCAAATCATCCGACGATCAACGTAGTGACTAGTACGTTGCACTCCAAAAGTGGCATCAAGCCAGTTTTTGGCAGCTTGGTGGCTAGCATTGCGAAACAAAATTGTGATGTGTTCAGCGTTGGGAATGACGACAAGTTGGCGTCCTCTGCCAGCAGCCAAATTTTCATTTTCTCCTCCCGCCGCCTTCAATAACCGCTGTGCATTCCCAACAAAACCTCCTTCCCAAGAACCTGCTTGCAACTGGAGATTATGCGGCGCTTTGGGCGTTACCGCCGCACCCGTAGGCGAAACGGCAACAGTAGCAGCAAAACGGTTTACATTCTCAATACCGGCTGACATGACTGCACCACTCCCCATAGAATGACCGAGCATTGCTAAACGCGACGAATCAACCTCTGGCTGTTCCAAGATTGCTGCATAAGCAACGTCTAGATTTTGCTGAAGTGAACCACGTTCCAGTGGTTTGGCGTTAGCCCCATGACTGTTAAAATCCCACAGCATCACGGCGTAACCTGCGTGTGCTAAAACGTGGGCGTAACCCAACATCAACTGCTTAGAACCTGCATAACCGTGGGCGACAAGGACACCTGGTATCTTCTCGGCGTTACGTGGTGCAACGTATAGTATAGGCACTCCTTCACGGTTAAGGTGACGCACCAGTAACCCAGTTTGCGCTGTAGTGACACCCCACCAAGAAAAGGCAATCAACAATAGTGCGGCGACAGCCAATAATACAGCATTGCGATTCATCTAAGTCGTGATTTTCCTGACACTCTATAGGATGATAATCAACAGATACACCATCAAAATTCTACCCAGCAAAGGAGATTTAGCTATGTAGCTTGTAGAAATCAATTGTTTGGCGATACGCATGATTGCGTCTGCCCTGAGTCCTTACGGACACGCGCAAGGGACGGGCGATCGCTAGAACTGGTTTGAAAATAGAAATTGTTAACCCAAGAATCCAACTTTCTGTGATATTGAAATGAGTATCAAATTGAAAAAGCTAATCATCATTATCTTACTGACATTCATTGTCTTAAATCTGAACTTCATTCCTACAGCATTAGCTACAGATACAGTGAACGCCGAAAAAATATTTAGTGTTCAATGTGCTGGTTGTCATATTAACGGTAGCAACATTGTTAGACGAGGCAAGAATTTAAAATTAAAAGCACTAAAAAAATATCATATGGATTCCATTGAAGCAATTTCCTCGATTGTTACTAATGGCAAAAATAATATGCCAGCCTACGAAGATCGCCTTAGCAAACAAGAAATACAAGATTTATCCGCTTATGTGTTAGAGCAAGCTGAAAAAGGCTGGCGTTAGTTAGAATATTTGTCCATCAAACTAGGAACTGTTCTATAAACGATGACAACAATCACCGCTCAACCAAGATGGAGCGTACCTGGACCTCGCCCTTTACCAATTCTAGGACGCCCTGCTATGGTCTTGCGCTTTGCCAGAGACTCGATAGGAGTATCGCGTTCTCTGTTTCAAACTTATGGTTCAGTGGTTTCCCTGACAGCTGGCGGGGGCACTAATTTCTACTCGCCGCTCCCCAACTGTCCTGGCACAGTGTTGACATACGGTCCGGAATATGTCCGTCAAGTAACCAGCCAGCACGAGATTTACTACAAGTATCCCTTGTCCGGGAGGTTGTACAGCAAGCGGAATGATTCAACGCGCACAGAACCGCTAAAGCACTTTGCTGCGGGGCTATTTGGTGTCAACAGTCTCACTCACCGCCAGCACCGCCAGCTTTTGATGCCTGCCTTTCATAAACAGCGAATCAATTCATACGGCGACGATATTGTTGTTATAACGCGATCGCTACTGGAGCAATTGCCAATTGGCAAACCAACCGACATCGCTGATGTAATGCGACTCCTCAGCCTGCGCATAGCCACGAAAACCCTGTTCGGCTGTGATATTGGTGAGGAGGGGGGTAAAACCGCCAAAACCTTACAACAAGCTTTCACTCTAGAGGGTAGTGTTGGAGTCTCCCTATTGCCTTTTGACTTACCAGGGCTACCCTACCATCACTTACTCAATTTAATGGCGCAACTGGATAACGAAATGCGCGTTCTCATTCAGCGTAAACGAGCAAGTGGCACTAATGATGGGGACGTACTCTCAATGTTAATCCAAGCACGGGATGCCGAGAGTGGCGTATCGCTAACTGAAGACGAACTGCTGGGACACGTAGGTGCAATATTTGCAGCAGGGCATGAAACCAGTGCCAATGCCCTCACATGGACATTATTTCTGCTTTCACAGCATCCAGAGGTAACTGCCGACTTGCTTGATGAACTGCAAAGCGTCTTACATGGGGAAGCACCAACCGTCGAGCAGTTGCAGCAGTTACCGTTGTTGGAACGAGTCCTTAAAGAAAGTATGCGGGTGTTGACTCCTGTACCTTGGAACGGGCGCGTTACCTCGCAACCGACTGAACTTGGAAGTTACACCTTGCCAAGCGGAACCGAGGTTTTAGTCAACATTTATCAAACTCATCATATGCCCGAAGTTTATCCAGAACCAGAGAGATTTCACCCTAAGCGCTGGGAAGGATTTGAACCCACAATGTTTGAATACAACCCTTTTAGTGCTGGATCACGCATCTGTATCGGAGCTGGCTTTGCGATGTTGGAAATTAAGATTGTACTGGCAATGCTCCTACAAAAATACCGCCTGCAATACCTTTCCCAACAACCTGTTGAACGCAGTGGTTTTATTGTCATGACTCCCAAGCACGGGATGCCGATGATACTTCACAACCAAGATCGCCAATTTGCTGAGGGCGTGGGCGGTGTGCGGGGAAATGTACGCGAGATGGTGCATTTGCCAGCATGAAACAGCCAGGGCACTCAGCTATCGATTATACTCTCAAGAAACACAGGGGTGTAGGGGTGTAAGGGGAGCCAGTGCTCGGCTAGAGTTTCCCGACTTGAAGCACAAGCGCGTTGTAGGGGTGTAAGGGAAAAAGGTGTTTCTTTCATATTTTGCTGGCTGCGAAGCCGCACGAGTTTAAGGCTCTCAAGCAACACCTAAAATTTTTGTTGTTCAATTGTCGTTCAATAGTTGGAGGACGGCACCTTTCCCTGCCATGCTTAATGTATGAAAGGAATTCTGCCGTAATTTGTGATGAACCTACCCACCTCAAGCCGTCTACAATTTACACCTGATTTAAACATTTGTCGGGTTTTAAATGGAATGTGGCAAGTCTCTGGTGCGCATGGACGCATTGATCCAAAAGCCGCTATTCAAAGTATGTTCAAATATGTGGATGCAGGCTTTACAACATGGGATTTAGCAGACCATTATGGGCCTGCAGAAGATTTTCTTGGTGAGTTTCGCCGTCAACTGATTGCAACTCGTGGTAAAGAAGCTTTATCCAATATTCAAGCCTTTACGAAATGGGTACCTCGTCCTACCAAGATGACCAGAGAATTGGTGGAAGAAAACATCAATATCTCTTTAAGAAGGATGGGCGTTGAATCTTTAGATTTGATGCAATTTCACTGGTGGGAATACCGGGATAAAAATTACCTAGAAGCCCTCAAGTATATGGCAGAACTGCAAAAAGAGGGAAAAATTAAGCATTTAGCTTTGACTAATTTTGATACGGAACATTTGCAAATTATTACAGAAGCTGGCATCAAAATAGTTTCCAACCAAGTGCAATTTTCTCTTGTTGACCGCCGTCCAGAAGTGAATATGATTCCGTTTTGTCAACAGCACGACATAAAACTTTTCACATATGGCACAGTCTGCGGTGGTTTGGTATCTGAAAAGTACTTGAATAAACCGGAACCGCGAGGGTTTGACTTAACCACTGCCAGCTTGAGAAAATACAAAAATATGATAGATAGTTGGGGTGGTTGGAGACTTTTTCAAGAATTACTTTCTACCCTGAAAGAAATAGCTGACAAATACAATGTCAGTATCTCCAATGTGGCAGTGCGTTATATTTTGGATCAGCCAACTGTTGCAGGTGTGATTGTGGGTGCAAGGCTTGGTACATCTGAACATATAGAAGACAATGCCAAAGTTTTTAACTTCACACTGGATGCAGAGGATTTTAATCAAATAAATGCTGTATCTAGCAAATCACGGGATTTGTATCAGTTGATTGGTGACTGCGGCGACGAATATCGGCGCTGAGTTATTTTGTTGTTAGACTAGTTCCCGGTGCAAAACTAAATTTCCAAAAAATAAGGGTACGAATTTAAGATGTTTCCAGGAACCAAAACCTTGGTTTTTATGCTTGATAGAATCAGCCTTCTGAGTTTCGCACCGGGAACTAGACTAATTATCCATGCAGATGCGTTTAATATTTATTAAACGAACCGCCAAGTCGCCAAGCACGCGGCTGAGTGAAAGAGTAAGTATTACTCGTTTTCAAGGTGGGGAAACCTCTACCACCTTGATCCCGACTGCGGCTTCCATTGATTTGTTAGACTGAACACACAAAGGACTGTTCAGTTAATTCTCTGGTAACGCCAGCTTTTTGAGGCTACTGATGCTTACAAGTACTCTACTTCTGTCCAAACAACTCCCCACTTTACAATACTCCTCCACACCAGAGCGATTTGATGAATCTTGGGAAGCTCCCTTGTCTACGCTTTTGGGACTGGGACGTGCTGCTGGTGCTGATTTTATTGAATTCTTTTTAGAACGTGTCAACTATATTAGCTGCTTAGCAGAGGAAGACGCCATCACCAGCATTACACCGCGTCTTTCTACAGGTGCAGGAGTCAGAGTATTTCGTGGCAAAGCTGACTGCTACGTTAGCACGAACGACCTTTCCTTTTCTGGTTTGAAAGCAGCTTTGGAAAAAGGTCTTTCTATTCTAGGATTGCAACTTCCTGCTCCTAATGCTTTCATCCCAGAAATCAATCTGGAACTGCTACGAGATTATGCTACAAAAAGAGGGAAAGATGGCTGGCTACCTCTGTGCACTTCCATGCGGGATATGGGAGATGTTCTCCTTGAAAGTACTACCCAACTACAGCAAAAAGCAAGTCATGTACAATCGCGCCGCGCCACCTATTTCCGTGATTGGCAAGAAGTGCTAGTCGCCGCTAGTGATGGTACCTTTGCTCGCGATATTCGCCTGACTCAGTCGGTCGCACTTATGCTGTTATGTGCTGATGGTGCTAATCGCGCTTCCCTCGCCGAACGTGGTGGTAACACTAGTGATCCCAATTTCCTGAAAGCTTGGGATCATAAACAAGCGGCAGAGCAAATCGCAGAATCAGCAGGCAAAATGCTCTACGCTGATTATGTAGAATCAGGCACTTACCCCATCATCATGGCAAATCACTTCGGTGGGGTTATCTTCCACGAAGCCTGCGGACACCTGTTGGAAACCACTCAAATTGAACGCAACACCACTCCCTTTGCTGACAAGAAAGGCGAAAAAATTGCTCACGAAGCCTTGACAGCTTGGGATGAAGGACGAACCGAAAACGCCTTCGGCACAATTGATATGGACGACGAAGGTATGCCAGTTCAAAGAACGCTATTAATTGAAAAAGGCGTTTTAAAGAACTTTTTAGCAGATAGAACAGGTTCAGTACGCACTGGACACCCCAGAACAGGTAGTGGACGCCGCCAGAGTTTTGGTTATGCTGCTGCTAGCCGCATGCGTAACACCTACATTGCTCCTGGCGAATATAGCACTGATGATTTATTTGCCTCTATAGATAAAGGTATCTATTGTAAGAAGATGGGCGGTGGTAGCGTTGGTGCTACAGGGCAATTTAACTTTGGTGTAGATGAAGCTTATTTGATTGAAAATGGTAAAATCACCAAGCCACTCAAAGGAGCTATCTTGATTGGTGAAGCGAAGGAAATTATGAATAAAATTTCCATGTGTTCTCAAGATTTATCCCTTGCACCTGGTTTTTGTGGTTCTGTTAGTGGCAGTATTTACACAACAGTAGGACAACCACACATCAAGGTTGATTCGATTACCGTAGGTGGACGCTAACTCGTTCGCAGCCTCTTAACTCGTTCCTAGCCTCTGGCTAGGAATGCCTTTTATGTGGCTCTGCCACATGATAATAGGAGGCAGAGCCTCCTGTAATACACTCCCAGGTAGAACCTGGGAGCGAGAAAACACGCAAATATAAAATTGACGAACTATGCCAAATATCAATGAAATTGCAACTGACGCCAAGGAAACTGCTAGTAAACTTGGCATCAAAAAATTCGATATCTATGGCTCAACAGCAGATGGAACGAGTGTGCAAGTGGATCAAGGTGAGCCGAAGCAAGTAAAAGCTTCTAATCTTTCTGGTGTCATCGTTCGTGTTTGGAATGAAGACAACACAATGGGTGTCACAAGCACAACCGATGTAGACGCCAAAGGACTTGAATTAGCTTTAAAAACAGCTTACGAAGCAAGTTTTTTTGGTGTCAAAGAAAACGTCCCTGATTTTAGCCCAGAGTCTACGGTTCCCCTGGATAATTCATCACACGACAAAGCAACTCAAGCACCTGTTTCTGATCTGATAGAAAGTTTGTTAGCTGCTGAAAAAGAAGTCCTCGCTGCTCATTCTGCTATCAAAGGAGTTCCTTATAACAGTTTGTCGCAAAGAGATTTTGACAGATTTTATCTCAATAGCGATGGTGCGATGAGAACTGAATCTGGCTCAACATCGTCGATTTTTCTTTATAGCAAAACTGAGGAAGATGGAAAGAAACCTCGCAGTGGTGGCGCTTTTAGAATTAGCAAAGGTTTAGATCATCTAGATATCAATGGTTGCATTAAAGAAACGGCAGAGAAAACTATCAGTCACTTGAATTATGAAAAAATCAAGACTGGGAAATATCGAGTTGTTTTCTCTCCAGATGCTTTCTTGAGTTTATTGGGTGCTTTTTCTAACTTGTTCAATGCTCAAAGTATTTTGGACAAGCAAAGCTTATCTACCCCTGATGATTTAGGAAAGGAAATTGCTGTTCCCCTGCTTTCAGTGTGCGATGACGCACTACATCCAGCAAACATCGGTGCAGAAACTTTTGATGGTGAAGGAACTCCCACCCGCAAAGTTTCGTTGATTGAAAATGGCGTCTTAACAGGCTTTCTCCACAGTGCAGGTACTGCAAAAAGGATGAACGCTCAGCCGACAGGTAACGCTAATATTGGTGCAAAAGTTAGTGTCAGCCCGAATTTCTATCATGTTTTTGCAGCCGCACCTGCTGAACAGGAATTGAGTTTGGAAACAGCAGAAAATGTCGTTTTTATTGATGAGCTACAAGCTCTGCATGCAGGTGTGAAAGCTTTACAAGGTTCCTTTTCTTTACCATTTGATGGCTGGCTTGTCAACAAAGGTGTTAAGACAAGCATTGAGTCTGCAACAGTTGCGGGAGATTTTCTCGAAGTCCTGAAATCAATTATTTTTCTCGAAAAAGAACCAGAGTTGACTCCTGGAGGTGTATGTCCCAAAATCTGGGTTGAGGAACTGTCAATTACTGGAGACTAAGATATCGCAAGAGTTTTAGGATTGTTGCCGAAATAGAGCTTAATCCTAACACTGTTCAATTAAGAACAATTGTACGTTGGGTTTCGTATTTGTGGAATCCAACGAATTCTTTTTGAAACAGAAATCAAAAGTTGGAAGTTAGAAGTGGCAAGTCTCAAATCTTGCACCCAGAAAAATTGATGGTATTTAGTCACTCAGTATTAAATCAAAAGTTCTTTATTTAGGGACAAAACCTAAGAAAAATTATTTAACTTACCCTTGGATCTTTTTAGGTTGTACGGTTTTCTACAAACATGTGCAAGATATGAGCGCCCAAAGGGCGCGATTACACGCCCACAATAAATGAAAGAAACACAGTTAACAAGAGTTTTAGAGTCAATCACTTATACACTGAAAAAGTACCATGACAGTAAAAGCCGTTATTACACTGGT
>JAHHGV010000013.1 GCA_019359695.1 Brasilonema angustatum HA4187-MV1 | reverse complement strand
GAATCCAGAAGCACCTTCACCCTTGCTGACAATCAATCCAAATGCTTTGTTTTTCAATCAAATTGCGGCGTCCCCTATTCAAAATAACTCAACTGCACCAGCAGGATCTACTCCTGGTGGCGCGGATGCATTTGGTCTACGTGTCCCAGATGGAAACAGTTTGCTGCTAGTAGGCGGCGATATCAAAATGGATGGTGGAGGGTTGAATGCTTTTGGTGGGCGAGTTGAGTTAGGTGGGTTACGGAGTGCAGGAACAGTTGGGTTGAATGGGGATGGTAATAATTTGAGTTTGAGTTTTCCCAATAGTGTAGAATGTATATTTAATTTTGCATTAGTACTTATCAGTTCGCTTGACCGAAAGGTGAATTAGTTAAAAATCTGTTGTGCAGTCAAGTTAAACTCAGGAAATGTTGGCGACTGGATGCGGTCATCTCCCCTAAATTGAGTAACTTGGTATTCATCGTCTATTAAGTGGTAAATAGAAATTGTTGGTTGTTTGGGGTTACCAATAAACTGCTTACCGCCCAATGCCAAATAGTCTACAATCCAATATTCAGGAATCCCGATTCCTTCATATTCTCCACGTTTTTTAAAGTAATCGTCACGCCAGTTAGTACTAACAACTTCCACAACCAGCGGAACTGAAGCACCATAAATTAGAGTCGATTCTTTTTTCCATAGGGGTTCTGATGATAAATTACTTTGGTTTACTACTAGGACATCTGGTGAGTAAGCTGATTCCTGATCTGGTGGTTTAACTAATGCTGTTTTGGGTATGAAGTACGGGAGATTTAAGCGGTCAAATTCTACACTCAGTTTTCTGACCAAAAAACCGATAACTTCCTCATGTCCTCCTAATGGCTGCGGCATTTTAACGATGACTCCATCATGCAATTCATAGTATGCATCTTCCGGTTTCCATTTTGCAAATTCTTCAAATGTTACTAGTTTGTGTAAGGCTTGAGTCATTTTTATTTCTCCTTTTCATGAGTTGAACATTACTATTGTTTCCAGTTCTTCCCTCTCTTGTTCGAGCACATGGTACAGATCCCAAATCTGTTGAAGGTTTAACCAAAACTCCGAACTATTCCCGAAAAACTTCTCTAGGCGTAACGCAGTACTTGGAGTGATACCACGCTTCCCATTTACTATCTCATTAATGCGTTGATAAGGGACATAAATTGCATCAGCAAGTTCACGTTGCGATACTCCCATTGGTTCTAGGAAATCCTTAAGTAAAATTTCTCCAGGGTGTGTGGGAGGACGATTTTTAGGAACTCTCATCCGTTGCTACCTCAATCATGGTAATCTACAATTTCAACTTCTAACGTACCGATTGGTGTCCACTCAAAGCAGATTCGATATTGGTCATTTATCCGAATACTATGTTGACCTTCCCGCTCATCTTGATAATGCTTTTAACCTATTGCCTGGTGGCACGCTCAAATCATCCAAAGACACTGCGGCATTAAGTTGGTCTAGTTTTCTTCGTGCCACAGACCAGAGATTTATAGGACATGTTTTTCGAGCTGCTTTTGTATCGTTGCCATCAAAAACATCTTCGGTACCTTTGTCTTTAAATGAAATGATCATAGAAGCATAATGACACGGATATCATGCTAAAAACAACAAAAACGCTGTAACTTTTCCTGTATCCCAGTAAGGTGTGAAATATGCAAAAACTTCGGTTGACAAAACGACTCCTTAGATTTGCGCTAACGAATGTAGTCCTATTTGCCCTTGCTTTTTCCCTAACTATTATCCCCAGCACATTCGCCAAACAACCCCAGACAAATTCAGTAGACAATTTTCACACCCAAACTACCAAACCCCCAACCACTACACCACAGCAACTTGTCTCTCAAGGAGAAGCGCTTTATCAATCTGGACGCTTTGCTGAAGCTGTAACTGTTTTACAACAAGCTGTCCGCATCTATCAACAACAAGGCGATCGCCTTGCACAAGCCGCAGCATCAACGAACCTCTCTCTAGCGTTTGAGCAACTTGGCTCATGGAAAGAAGCGTCAAAAGCTATTAACGCCAGCTTAAATCTACTTGGCTGGGACAATATAAATCAAAAGTTAAATGTCAACAATCCCAAGTCAGAATTGCTGGAAGTTTTAGCACAAACTCTAGAGATTCAAAGTGGACTCCAGCTGTCACAGGGACAAGCAGATGTATCTCTAAAAATATCACAGCAAGCAGAGCAAATCTGGAAGCGCTTAGGTAAACAATACAATACTAGAGTGACGCGCAGCCGTATCAACTCTGCACAAGCTTTACTAGTTTCTGGTTTTTACCGCCGTAGCTTAGACATATTGAATACAGTCTCTCAACAGTTACAAACCCAACCTGACTCACCTGAAAAAGTCACTGCTTTACGCTCCCTTGGAAATACCCAGCAACAATTGGGTGACTTAGAACAATCCCAGAAAAATTTACAACAAAGCTTAGAAATTGCTCAACGTCTGCAACTACCCCAAGAAATTAGTCTGACAGAATTTTCTCTTGGTAATACTGCTAGAGCTAATGGTAATATAAAAGACGCTATAACTCATTATGAAAATGCGGCTTTAGTTGCATCCAACCCACTCACCAAAGTTCAAGCTCAAATTAATCAACTCAGCTTGCTTGTCGAGAATAAGAATACAACAGATGTAAAACTTTCAGATGCAACGTCTCAACTAATTTCTACAATCCAATCTCAACTCGCAACTCTGCCGACAAATCAAGCTGGTATTTATGCACGTATCAATTTTGCTCGCACCATAAGCAAAATTAGTGACAAAAAAAACATCGCCGAGATTCTAGCCGGTAGCGTTCAACAAGCCAAAACTATAGGTGATGAACGTACTCAATCCTATGCACTTGGCAGTTTAGCAGAAGTCTACGAGCAAAACAATCAATGGCAAGAAGCACAGAAATTGACGCAGCAAGCATTGTTTATCGCTCAAAAAATCGATGCTTCAGATATAGCTTACCGTTGGGAGTGGCAGTTGGGACGCTTACTCAAAGCACAGGGAAATATTGAGGGAGCGATCGCTGCTTATGATAGCGCAGTCGCATCCCTTCAATCTCTCCGCACCGATTTGGTTGCAGTCAACCGAGACGTACAGTTTAATTTTCGTGATAGCGTAGAACCTATTTATCGCCAGTCAGTAGAACTGCTTTTACAACAGAAAGGACAAGGAAAGCCTGATTTAGATAAAGTCCGCAAGCGAATTGAAGCCTTGCAACTAGCAGAACTAGATAATTTTTTCCGAGAAGCTTGCTTGAGTAACCAATTTGTGGTGCTGGACAAAGTAGTAGACCGTGATAATCCTAATACTGCCATTTTTTACCCCATTATCCTAGATAACCAGTTAGAAGTTATCCTCAAACTTCCCAACCAACCTTTGATACATAAAACTTCTGTGGTGAACCATCAGCAAGTAGAGCAAGTCATTACACAAATGCGAGAGACAATAGTCGAACCTGATGCAAGTAAGAAATTTCAAGTTGTTTCCCAGCAGCTTTATGATTGGCTAATTAAACCAGTTGAAGCTGAACTCAAAAATAGTAGAGTGAATACTCTAGTCTTTATCCCAGATGGGTCACTACGAAATATCCCAATGTCTGCATTGTATGATGGCAAAAAGTATTTAGTCCAGAAGTACGCGATCGCCATTAGCCCAGGATTGCAACTGTTTACCCCCAAACCTCTAGGGCAAGAAAGATTAAACGCTCTTGCTGGAGGACTCTCGGAACCACCCAAGAATGAAAAGTTTGCACCGCTTCCTAACGTCAAAGTTGAATTGAAATTGATTCAGCAATCGGGCATATCGACAACGACACTATTAGATGAAAATTTCAAAAGTACGATTTTAGGAAAAACGATTAACGCCCAACCTTTTAGAGTTGTTCACCTGGCAACTCACGGGCAATTTAGCTCTAAAGCACAAGACACTTTCATCTTAGCAGCCGATGGACGTATCAATGTAAGTCAATTAGATAGCTTGCTCAAAAGTAGAGAGCAAAAACGAACACAGCCAATTGAATTACTGGTTCTGAGTGCTTGCGAAACAGCAGCAGGAGATAACCGTGCTGCATTGGGATTAGCAGGAGTTGCTATTCGAGCTGGGGCGCGGAGTACTTTAGCGTCCTTATGGCAGATTGGGGATGACTCTACTGCTTTGTTTATTAGTGAATTCTACCGTCAGTTAACAACTGGCAAAACTACAGCAGAAGCTTTACGCGAAGCTCAATTAAAGCTGCTGTCTGATTCGCAATACACTCGTCCTCTTAACTGGGCACCTTATGTGTTAGTTGGTAATTGGTTGTAGAGAAACAGTTATCATTTAAACCTTATTTAACTGATAACTATTTACTGTTATTTCACCAGAGGAGCTGTAGCAACATTATCCAAGTTGACAGATCTCAATAAACTTTGCCAATCTTCAGCAACAGATGCATCATTAGGATTCTTCTGGCGCAGTTGTGCCAACATAGTCAGAGAATCAAACCAAATTCCATTAGCCGCATAGATTGCAACCTTTTGTCGCGGATCAACTGCTGCTTCCAGTTGCTGGATCACACGAGAATCCAAATTCACTCTTTGAATGTCTCCTTCTACATAAATAGGAACACTGGCTGTTTGTTGTTGATTGCAACGGACTTTTAAATACCAGCGATATGTTTTACCTACTTGCAAGGATGTATTGGATGGAAGAGAAACACCTATGATACCAGGCTTTGGAGGTAGTGCGATCGCATTTTTATAAACATCATTTCCCGCACTATCTTGTAAGATAAATTCAGCACTAGCTGTTAAATTCTGAGTGTAAGGAACGTAAAACCAAAACGTTGGTCGTTCAAAGGTAGTTAGTCCCCCCACAATGCCCGAAGTTGATTTGTCTGTCTGTTTGCTAGCCTTTTGTTCATTTCGCAACGGTACTAAAGCAGTCAGTGCAGTTGAAACCGCAGGACAATTATCCCGGCTACCCATTCCTGCTCTACGCCCAGATACAGGACTTAACCGTTCGGGTGTTTTTGGGAAAACAAAAACTGGTCGAGAGGTACCTTGTTGAGGTGAAGTCCCACCTTTGGTTGGTTGTGCAGGCTGCTTGGTCGTTGTTGGTTGTTGAGTTTGGGCTGTTACCTTTGCTGGATAATAGGTGAGGCTGCTCAAAATCAGAGCGATTGTTAGCATCCATTTCATGGACTTCACAGGGTACGTACAGTTCCTGTTTACGGCTATCGTGATCATAGTATGAAGACTTACGCATTGATAAATCTCTATATTTAAATTCTTAATAGGGTTTGAGTACAGTTAAGTTATGCACTTGTACTCTCAGTCTGGCGTAATTTGAGCAACTGAGCTATTTGTATATAAGGCTTTTCCCCGCGAATCTTGACTCAGCCTTGCTTTGCGCCTAGTGATTTTGTGAGGTAGACTAGCGTGCGCCGTGCTGTCTGAGCACAACTCAATATAACTTTCCTGTTGCTTGATTTGACACTGGGCGCGAGTTTTTTCCCAAACAAGCTTGAAATATTTGTTCTAAGTAGGCAGGGCGCTGTTTTTTCATGACTCTTACAGCTTGCTGTTGTAGTAGTGTCGAATCTCAAAGGCTGTGAAGAATAGCCACAGGTAGTTGAACACTCATTGTAGTACCTGTCACTGCGTCAGACTGAATAAATAATTCCCCACCATGAGCATTGACGATGCGTTTGGTAATGGCAAGCCCCAGCCCAGTACCACCAGGTTTCGTGGAAAAAAACGGTTGCGTTAACTTTGAGAGGACTTCTGGGGGAATTGGCTCGCCGCCATTGCAGACATTGATACAGACTTTATCTTCGGGCGAAGTGTCTACTTTCCATGTGACGACATCTCCATCTGAGACTGCTTCGCAGGCATTGCGGACAATATTGATAAACACTTGTTTTAGCTTATCCTTGTCACCCAGAATTTTGATTGTTGGTGACGCCGGAATAAATTCGATTTGCCGTGAAAGTGCTTCTGGCATTTCGCAGATTGGCACTAGCAACTCACGAATAAATTCATTCACATCCAATTCACACAACTGCAAAACCTGGGGTTTGGCGTAAAGCAAAATTTCACTTAGCAGACGTTCCAGACGACTACTCTCGTCAAGTGCTAACGATAATCGCTCTTGAGCTGGTTCAACCAGAGTAGTTTTCTTGAAATACTTCAACCCCATGATCATTGTGGTCAGGGGATTGCGAATTTCATGCACAATCATAGCAGCAAATTCACCAATGGCTGCCAGCCGTTTCTGTTCTACAAGCTTGGTTTGCGCCGCCTGTAGTTCTTGGGTGCGTTTTTCTACCTCAGCTTCCAGAACTTGATTAAATTGGCACTGCTGCTGGTAGAGATGGTAATGGTCGAGTGCTGTAGCCGCACGTTCTGCAAACAGTTCTACAATTTGGATTTCTTGTTTTGTAAACTTCCTTGGCTGCTGATGAAAAGAGCAGACAGTACCAATTACTTCACCTTGGGCTGTCCGTAACGGTATCCCTAAATATGAGCAATAACCTTCTGGAGCCTCTCCATACTCCGGATATTTTTCAGCATCTTCCACTGCTAACGAGTGACCAATTTTTATAACAGCGCCAGTGAGTGAACCATGTAGTGAATAAATATGTTCGCCCTCGCCCATGTCAATACTACTTGCCAGAACTGTTTCAAACCCTTCCTGGCATAGGGTTACTACCGACCAATCTACCTCAATCAGTTCGCTGACACCACAGGCAATATTGTGTAAATAACTATACAATTCTCCAGTTCGATAGTTCAATGAGGACAAAAGCGCCATCGCCCGTAGTTCCCTTTGCCACGGCTGGTTTTGCAACAAAATTTCATCTTCATTGGCTTTACTCATTGGTTAGTGGTAAGCGCAAAATAAGTTTAGAGATAAACTGGTAGGATGTGAAGTTTTCAGAGTTTTGGTTTGGGATGCTTTGGTACGAAGATTTTATTAGTTCTGTCTTCTGTTTATCTACAGAAATTATCACAAAATTTACATGAAAATATAAAATGTTATAAATGCATAACCGAAAATTAGAATTAGCTGAGAAAGTCATAAGAGCTTTGTAGATAAAATATCAAGATTATGACCAATTTCTAACCAAAAACTTTAACTCTATTCAGGAAAAACTCATTTTTATCGGGAACTTCTATCTTAAAGTGAAATTATATATTAAATAATCTATTGTTTCTTGTTTTAACGCATCACCATAAATGTGATTACCTAAATTAATAAAATGCAGGAGCATGAGTCATTATAATGATTTTTCTAGACCAGTTTAGGAGAAAATTAGCGAAAGTTCTTCGAGCAAGAATTGACCCCTCTTCGCTACAATTTCGCCTGAGTATTGGAATCATCGTTATCTTTACAGTAGGAATCAGTAGTTTTACTAGATGGATAAGTTGGGAAATAAAACAGTTTATCATTATGACTTATCAACAATATGGTATGTCTTATGATGACCCCAAGCTGTTGGCAATTATTCAAAATCTGGAAAGTATGAGCCTTGTGTTGCTTGCCACCACTATAGTTTTCACTATTGTGTTTATCAGGCGATCGCTCTTACCGTTACAACAGATGAATCAGTGGGCGGCTGACTACCCTGCCCAACTGAGTCCGTACCATCCACGATTAAATCGGACACCAAGCGAAGTAAAAGCGCTAGCTCAGACGTGGAATGAATTGTTAACAAGGTTTTCAGAGGTTAGAGAACAACAGCAACAGTTTACCAACGACTTGGCTCATGAGTTACGCACACCCCTTAGCATGGTCTATGCATATTTACAGAGAACTCTGCAACGTAGTCAAAACTTGGCAGATTCCCAGAAAGAAGCTCTAGAGATGGCTGTTTCTGACGCAGAACGGATGAGTCACATTTTGCAAGACTTAGTAGATTTGGCACGCGCAGGTAGCAGTGCTATGCCCTTGCAAGCTGAAACACTGAGCCTAAATGATTTGATTGCAGAAATAGCACAGATGAGAGAAAAATTTGACCATCGAGCAATCCAGCTTGAAGTCGTTCCGTTTCCCATGAAAGTCAAAGCGGAACGCAACCAGCTAATGCAGGCGTTAAACCATTTGATTGACAATGCTTTTCAATACTCAGATGTAGGTGAGTCAGTGACTTTAGAACTGATTCAGGTTGATAATTGGGCAGTGATTCAAGTCAGTGACAACGGCTGTGGAATTCCTTTAGCAGATCAATCCCGCATTTTTGAACCCTTTTATCGAGTAGATCCATCCCGTACCCGTTCAACTGGAGGAACAGGTTTGGGTTTATCTATAGTAAAACGCCTTGTGGAGCGCATGGGGGGCAAGGTTGAAATTCGGTCAGAACCTGGTTATGGCAGCACCTTTATTGTGAGATTACCTGCATTAGGAGCAAAAATATGACAGCGCATATCCTCCTGGTTGAAGATGAAGTCAAACTGGCGCGATTTGTTGAATTAGAACTAAGTAGCGAAGGTTACAAAGTCAGTGTGGCGCATGATGGAATCATGGGTTTAACGCTGGCGCGAGAGGAATCACCAGAGTTGGTGCTTCTCGACTGGATGCTACCTGGGTTATCTGGCTTGGAAGTTTGCCGTCGCTTGCGTACAACCGGAAACAAAATGCCAGTGATTTTGTTGACAGCAAAAGATGAAGTGAGCGATCGCGTGGCAGGTTTGGACGCAGGAGCTGATGATTATGTGGTCAAACCATTTAGCATTGAGGAACTACTGGCAAGAATCCGTGCTCATCTACGCCGCACTCAAGAAACAGATGAGGATTTATTGCAGTTTGAAGATTTGAGCTTAAATCGCCGCACTCGTGAAGTGTTTCGCAGCAAAAGAGCGATTGAGCTAACGGCAAAAGAGTTTGATTTATTGGAGTATCTCCTTAGCCATCCCCGTCAGGTGTTTACTAGAGACCAAATTCTAGAGAAAGTTTGGGGTTATGACTTTATGGGTGATTCTAATATTATCGAAGTTTACATTCGTTATTTGCGTCTCAAACTGGAAGAAAATAATGAAAAACGCTTGATTCATACTGTGCGTGGTGTGGGGTATGCGTTGCGGGAGTAAAAGATAGTACCCTGAGTTGGACTTTACCCAAGCTGAGTACGCCTAAATAGGGGACTTCCAGAAAATAAATTATCCTGTCAATAATAATGATAATTAGTATGAGGGGGTGAAGGGGCTGCTGATGGCAGCCCCTTCACCCCCTTTTTGTAGTAACTTGAATAATGACTGGGTTTTTGAGTGTGGTAAACGGTCAACTTCACATATGCAATCTTTTGTCAACTTTTTTTACTAAAGTGATACTCTAGGGAAACGATATGAAAGTGTGCGTTCTGCAACCTGACTATTCTCAATCGACATTAGATTACAAAAACATAGATCAGCCTCGTGACCTTTCTCATCTACTACCAGAAAACCAGCTAGATCATATATTTCTTCAAAAGACCATTATTTACCGTCAGTTAAAAGAATTAAAAAAACAACGTTACGATATCTTTGTCAACTTATGCGAGGGCTACCGAGACTGGGATGTGAGTTCTATTCATGATGTGACTACAGCCTTGGAAGAACTGAACCTACCGTATACAGGTCCTACATCAACCCTGTACGACCTTCCCAAGGAGTTAATGAAATATGTTGCCTATTGCCAAGGCGTCGGCACACCAGCATTTGTGATTGCCGAAAGTTTGGCTGATGTGGACAAGGCTTGTGATGATTTAAAATTTCCCCTGTTTGTCCGACCGACTGCAACAGGGGACAGTCTCTTAACTGACAAGCAATTTTATGTGACGACAAAACAAGAGCTTTTGAGTAAAGCGGCTGACATCATCGCTAATTTTGATCGAGTTATGATTGAGGAATACGTGGATGGGCGAGAGTTCACTGTGCTTGTGGTAGCTAACCCGGATGATGCGCGATCGCCTATAGTCTATAGACCGATTGAGTTTGTGTTTTCCGAAAAAGAGAGTTTTAAAACTTATGACCTCAAAATACGGCAACATCACTCAGGGCGCTACATTCCCTGTTCTGACAACCAGCTTGATTTACGTTTGAGAGATGTTGCTAAAGAGCTTTTCTTAGGATTTGAGACAACGGTTGGTTATGCTCGTCTTGACTGCCGAGTGAACGAAAAAGGAGAGATATTTTTTTTAGAAATTAACTTTCCCTGCTCGGTTTTTTCCCCGGAAGGTTCAGAAGATGCTGTTGACTATATTCTCAAGTTTGATGATGGAGGTCACGGTGCATTTCTTCAACACATTATTACTGAAGGAATTGCTCGATATCAACGCCAACAGAAGAAATATAAAATGTGGGGAAGCCCGATTTGTGGCTATGGCATCTATGCAGCAAAGGATTTGAAAACTGGCGAAATTGTAATACAAAAAGAGGAGAAAGCACTAAAGATTGTGACACGTTCTTACGTCCAATCTCACTGGAGTGCAACGGAGCAAGAAGTTTTTCAGCGTTACGCTTATCCTCTGAGTGAAGAGATTTTCATGTTGTGGGACAGCAACCCAACTGAATGGGCACCGATTAACCACTCTTGCGACCCCAACACCGCTTTTCAAGGACTTAATATTTATGCGATCCGGGATATTGCCGTTGGTGAGGAACTGACTTTTGATTACTCCACAATGTATAACGAGAATATGTTGGAATTTCAGTGCCAATGTCACTCGCCTAAGTGCCGAAAAATTATTCGTGGAGTACCTTTGAATTCTGTAACTTTGCACGAACAGAAGTTAAATAAGTCAAATTTACTTGATAATATTTCATGACAGATATAGTGTTTTTACACCAGAAAAAGCTAACTGAACCTCAACATAAAGTCACCAAAATTTCATCTTTTGCCGAGGTATGGGAGTATCCTACAACAGGTAATAAATCCCTCCATGCAAGTGTTACTTTTATACCTGATGAGGTGATTTCCACTTTCGTACCTAAAGAAATATTGAATGAGCCAAATTATTTGACAGTGCAATTGAATGAGCAGGAACATATTATGCTCGCTCCAGAGTTTTTGCAATACATAAATCACAGTTGCAATCCAAATGTGTTTTTTAACACCACAAATCTTGTTGTCATCTGTCTGAGGAGGATTGAGGTGGGTGAAGAAATGACCTTCTTTTACCCATCTACTGAATGGTGTATGGCTCAAACGTTTGATTGTAACTGCAAAACTCAGAAATGCCTGGGACGCATTCAGGGAGCATTATATTTACACCCAACTATTTTGCAAACATATAAGCTAAGCGATTATATAAAACAAAAGCTGGAGAAACTCTGAGCAGAAAGGTTCCTTTTACATAGGAGAGAGTTCAATGGAGGTAAGCGTTCTGTCGTCTCTGGACTCATTAAGCATGACTGATTGGCAGGAATTGACTGCCAATGCTTCACTTTACTACACACGCGACTGGTTGCAAGCAGTAGCACCCGACATCGGGGAACAAGTTCTACTGTTTACCGCATACAGATCTGGAATACCAGTAGGGGTAATTCCTGCGTTCAAGGTGTCCAAGCCAACTGAATTCGTCTACCATAACGTTCGCGAGGCAGTGTTGGAACCTACTCAGCTTGCAGAGGTAACTAGTTTTTTGTTTCCACAGCAGCCACACACAGCTTTTTTGATAGCTAAAACAGCTATTGCAACTTTACGTCCCCTTCTTGATTCCTTTGTGTTCCCTAATTTAGTATTCACCTCACCATTCGCCTACGTTAGCGAAACTTTGATCCGACCGAATGAACCAGATCCAGAAGGCGTCCTAGACACTATTCTGAATGGTATCGAACAATACAGTCATACCCAAGGTCTGGGTTGTACTGCATTCCTCTGGATTGAGGCGACTCAACACCGACTTCTATCAGCTCTCAAACGTAAGGACTATCACCTCATTAGAATTGATGCGACAGCTCGTTTGCAGATTAAATGGTCATCCTTCGACGAGTACCTTGCTGCGTGCTTTCGTTCCAAGCACCGTTGGCACATTAAGCGTGAAATCAAGTGTTTCCAAGAAGCAGGTGGGCACATCCGCTACCATGACTGTTGGTCTGATATTGAAGAACAAGCTATCAGTCTAGCTATTGCTTTACAACAGCGACATAACCTCCAACCAACGTATACCGAACTAGCCAACCGCTACCAGCGTATTCTCACATCCCTTGGGGATCGGGCTATCCACCTGACCGCGTGGTTAGACGGAAACCTAGTGGGTTTCGCCACCGTCTTTGTTTATGGTGATGTATTATATCTAAAGCATGTCGGCTTTGATGATACACCGGCTAACCGTCAAAGCTACGTCTACTTCAATTTGGTATACTACAAGCTGATTGAGCTGGCTTTAGAGTTAGGTGTTCGAGAGATCGACTACGGTTCAGGTACTCATCAAGCAAAGCGAGATCGCGGCTGTGAGATAGTGCCACTTTACATTGCTTATCGCTTTCAATCTCCTTGGATGAAGCGACTAGCCAACCTGTACCTTCCCGCTCTTCATCGGCAAAAAATGAATCGTTTTGACTAATAAGAACTAGTCTGAAGTTGAAAATATTATATTAATTGCGTGATCTAAAGCGAAAACACTAATGTTCCAGAAATTTCCTGTACCTAGTAGCAAATTATTTGTATGGATATTTATTCCCTACCGGATGACAGAGAAAGGATTAATAAGCGAACACTACGACAATCCTACGATTCGTCATGAACTAGCAGATGTTTTTAAAGATATGAGTATAGCGTCGAAGTGGCAACCGATCACGTTGTCAAATATGTACTCAATTGTAGAAGAGATAGCTTGTTTGAGGGATGAATTTGTTCCAGTGGTACTGAACTACTGTGATGGGTGTGATGAACTAGATGGCTACCCTGGTGTTTCAGTTATCAAACTACTAGAAGCCAAAGGTATTATTTTTACGGGCGCAGATTCTAACTTTTATACTCTCACTTCATCCAAAATTTTAATGAAATATGCTTTCCTTCAGTCAGGTGTATTGACTGCTCCATATGAAGTTATTTCGGAACTCAATCATATTCAGGGAATTTGCAAACGTCTTAATCCTCCCTTGTTTGTTAAGCCATCTGATTACTATGGTGGGATAGGCTTGTCTGAGCGGTCAATTGTCCACAGTGATGAAGAAATATATCAACAAATACAATACTTACTACAAGAACAACAAGCCGCTCAATTTACGTTAGGCAATATTTTTATCGAACGCTTTATCAATGGACGCGAATTTACTGTACTGGTCATAGGGTCTGCTCAACAACCTGATTATCTCAAAACTTATCCCTCTCTGGAATTTATCTTTCAATCCAAATTACCTGAATTCAATAAATTTAAGTCTCGTAAATTTCGCACTGAAGTGGAAGACCATATGTCTGGTCACCTAGTTACTTCTTCCTTATCTGACCAAGTTTCGGAATTAGGTAAGCGTGCTTACTGTGCGGTAGGTGGTAATGGATATGGAAGAGTGGATATACGAATGGATAAAACATCTCAAGAACTTTTTGTACTTGAGGTGAATGCAAATTGCAGTATCTCTTCTCAGCCTTTCTCTCCCTTATTTGAAAAGTCTCAAAGCTCCGTGGGCACTATTTTGCACCTTGCTGGTATACCCTTTGCACAGCTCATGTCAGAAATTATTGCAGAGGCATTTGTTAGACCTTTTACTAAAAAAAGCCCCTAGAAGCTATGAAACCTCTAGAGGCAAGTATTTCTATCAAATAGGGGTTAAGCGCGATAAACCGGAGGCTTGACGCTAGCCCCAAAGGGGGCGCTCCGCAAACGCGTATCGCACTTGCAGGAATATGTAGGTTTTTTACAAGCAATTTATCAAAGTTTTTTAGGTAAAGAGGGTGCCTGAATTGTGCAGGGTTTAGTGTCACACTTTTGCTCGTAAAGCTTATTAACATAGGGTTCTTGCCAAGTGAGGGGAATTTCCAACAATGAGAGCGTCCCCGTAATTCCTAATCCCAGAAAGATTAAGAGGGCAATGCAATTCAAAGCAATGTGAACCTTACGCCAGCGATTTTTCTTGTCCTTATAGATTTCTGGCAAAATTGCTAAAGAAAAAATCATCAATAGGGCAGCGGTTAAGCCGTAGTAGTAATGAGAAATATACCACTGGTTAGTTTTGCGATACACACCATCCTGACAACCAAGCACCACTAAACCCATTCCAGTCAGCGTAGCAAATATAGCACGCCAATTTCGTTCTCTTGTTTGATAGAGTAGAATTAAGGAACCAAGAGTAGCAGCAAATAATAACCCAATAAAGATGACTTGAAAGGGTGCTTTCATCCAACTATTATGGTCTAAGATTTTACCAAAAATAGCGTAGGCTAGAGCTATTAAAACAATTCCTACGACAGCACCTGTCAAATAGCGACCTAGCTGGACATGCTCCTGTCCTGCAACCGGGGTAATTTTGCTCTTACCGGTTGCTTTAGTTTCCAGTCGGCGCTGACGAGTTTGTAAAGCGCGGTTGACGACGATACCGATTAAAGGGAAGACCACAGTCACAGCGATCACTGGATGCAACAGCAAAATCACATCTCTCGATTCCATAGCAAACCTCTGTTTTGAAGATATATTATTTGGGGTATTGAATAATTGTTTTAGTATTAATGAACACTCAACAATGTGCTAGCTGTTTTCAATTCACGTGTAGAACAGCAAAAGTAAAGCTTTTAGAAAGGGTGTTTAGCCTCGGTCAGGCAAGATGCCTGACCTACGATTTGTGAAGTTAAGGAAGTACAAATTATACTACTTACAATTATTTAACTTCGTTCGGAGCAAACGCAGTAATTTTGCCTTTCTTAAGTGCAACTATCACGTCGTATGTTGCACAGTAGGAAATCGTGATATCGTTAGCTTTGTTGTAGAGGTTAACTACCATGCCAGCACCCCCTGGTTGTACGGCAATTGGCTCAAGGTCGCCAAAAAAGTAACGCCGCAGCTGGTCACCACTACCAAACTTACCCTTACTCTTGATGAGCATGTCAATTTTTTGTTGAGTCGTCATGCCAGTGACATCTTTCATGTTTTGTTTTGTTTCCTGGGCTGATGCTTGAACTAGTGAAGGATTCACAAAGCTTACTGGACCATCCCAAACCGTAACCAAACCAGCGAGGGCAACAGTTGCAAGTAGTGACGAAGCGAATTTCATTGTGACTCCTTATCTTTGATTTATCTCAACTGTCCAAAGTATCCCAGTTGGTAGTGAGACTCATCTGAAACCAAACCATGAATTTTCTGAATTTATCCCTGGATAAAATTCAATTTTTACTCAGCATTTTCTCAGACTAGGATGGTATTGTTAGATTTTAGCCTGCCCTCAGCGTTCTCTCAGATTCACCTCACCCTGAGTTAATCAGAAAAGCTTAGTATCGTTGACAGTGCTTTCATAAGCTGTCACGCATATAAGAATGCACATAGCTAGAAGCGAGACTTGTTGCTATCACTGGTTTTCTTCCGGATTGAATGTTGTTAGCGCAGCGGGACGCAGTCCATGAGCGAATTTTGAATTGCTTAGCAGTGGTGTTATGGTGACCAAATACAGAAGAACACATCGTCGTATCCCCAGAATTCCAGGACAAATCTATCTCTGGCTAGCAATCCTGATTTTTGGAGCATCTAGCGCAGTGACTAGGAAGCTGACAGAAATTGGTGCTCAAAACTTTATGGGCGATGGCAATCCAATTTCTCTGTGTAATGTTTTGTTCGTGGGAAACCTGTGCGCCTTGATAATTTTCATAGCAATTTACTGGCGACAGTGGAACCTTAGGGCTTTGAAACAACTATCAAGGAAGGATTGGAGCGCTCTTGTGGCAATAGCGATTCTATCTGGAGCACTTGCCCCTGGTTTAATTTTCCAGGCATTGGCGTTAACCCAAGTTAACAATATCGTTTTAGTTGGACGCTTGGAACCGCCCCTGACTCTGGCTTTATCAGTCTGGTTGTTGAAGGAAAGGGTGAATCTTTGGGAAGTTGTGGGAGCGATCGCTGCGTTTGTCGGCGTTACCCTAACCATTATCCTTCAACCCTCAGGACAAGCCATGATGAATGTGGGGGGTTTCCATGTGGGCACTGGGGAAATTCTGGCAGCCGCAGGAGCTGTGGCATCAGGCGCTTCCACAATTATTGGCAAACGATCTCTCGCCAAAATTCCTTTGGGAATCTACAATATCTTTCGTACTGCTTTAGGAACCTTAATCTTTTTCTTTATTGCTTTAGAGTTATATGGCAGCGACCATTTTATGAATGTGTTCTCGCCTTTCCTGTGGCAGTGGATGTTTGTGTATGGTGCGGTGATTGTGGTGCTAGGTCAGTTATTCTGGAGCAAGGGCTTGAAAGCTTCCACGGTGTCTATGGCTTCCTTAATTGGCTCGTTTACCCCAATCGCAGGTATATTGGCAGCTTATTTGATTTTGGGCGAAGTCCCTACCCTCGCTCAATATGTCGGCGGCAGCGTTATTTTAATTGGCATCTTGTTGAGCCAAGTTGGCAAAAGGCAAGAAACTTCTCACACTGCTGCATCTTCCGGCGTAGGTTCTACCCAAGCAGAACAAGAGGTACAAGCTGGTATGGGATTTAAGGGTATGTGAAACCGGACATGATATTACCCCTTACCCAACTCCAAACACAGCTGCCGAAAATGGTCGCCCCTTTGTTCAAAATTGGCGTATTGGTCGAAACTTGCACAAGCTGGGGATAGCAGCACCACAGATGCTTGATAATGTTTTGCTAATTCTGCTGATCTGGGAACAGCTTTTTCCATTGTTTCTACAATTTCGTAATTCTGATATCCTTCTTCTTGCAATTTTTTAGCAAAAGCAGGTGCAGCAGCGCCAATGAGCAATACACAGGCGGCTTTGTCTTTAATTTTTGCTATCCAGTTAGTGTCATCACCCGCTTTGGCTTCACCACCAGCAATTAATATAACCGGACTTTTGACTGAGACTAAGCCAACTTCAGCAGCGTCGTAGTTCGTGGCTTTGCTGTCGTTAATGAAATCGATTCCTTCCCAAGTACAAATGTGTTCCAAACGATGAGGAACACCACCAAATGTGCTGATGGCGCGAACAATCGCATCTTGATCAATTCCCGCTAAACGCGCGGCTGCAACTGACATGAGTAAATTTTGCTGATTGTGTTCTCCCACCATCCGTAAAGCGGAAACTTCCACAATTCTTTCTGGTTGAGAGTTTGCATTCAACTTTTCTACAACCCAGCCATCTTCAATGTAATAGCCTTGAGAACCGATTAAATCATCTTTACCTTTGACACTTGTCCAATAGGCGTCAAACCAATCACTTGCACCAACTTTCCTTAAATATGGATCATCACCGTTAAACACTTGCAACTGAGACTGACGCAGCAGATGCGCTTTGATGTTGTAGTAGTTTTCTAAGGTTTTATGGCGACTGAGATGATCTGGCGTGAAAGTTGTCCATACACCGATGCGAGGCGCAAGAGAAGAAGATGATTCTATTTGATAGCTGCTGAGTTCTGCAATCACCCAGTCTATTTGATTGTCAGATGATGAGGGGGAGGTTTCTGAATTGATTTGTCCCTGATTCCCGACAGACAGGGCAACTTCACACGCAGCGTAGCCAATGTTACCGCAGGCGGGAGCGTTTAATCCTGCTTGTTGAAAAATTGCAGCAATTAAGGCTGTGGTAGTGGTTTTACCGTTTGTGCCTGTAATTCCCACCCAGGGGACGGATTGCAAATGCTGCCAAGCGAGTTCCATCTCGCCGATGGTTTTAATACCTAATTCTCGTGCCTGAATTAACACGGGTATATCCCAAGGCACACCAGGACTAACTACTATCAATTGAGGTAAGTCTGAATCATTGAGTTCTAAAGAGTACCCCAATTTAACAGTAATTTGTTCTATGGCAAGTTCTTGTTGTTGCTTTAGAAGGTCAAGAGAGGTGTTGCGATCGCCGAGTTCCACCTCCCAACCTTCTCGTTTCAACAATCTCGCCGCAGCAATACCGGACTTTCCTAATCCAATTACGTGGGCTTTGGGCATAGTGGGCATAGACTGTGGCAGAGGTCCCTGGTTAAGCACCATTATGGTAGCGTTTATTTGCAAAAATCACACAACTTTTTTTTACTCATGCTACAAATTTTTGACTATCGCCCCAAAATCCGCTAAAACACGGGCATGGTTACGAAGTAATCCGAGCAAATTTAACCGATTGCGTTTGATTTCTGGATTGGAGTCCATAACTAAAACGCTTTCTGCACCGTCAAAAAAGTTGCTAACGGTGGGGGTAATTTGCTCTAATGCTGTTACTAGCTGTCCATAATCTCGTGATTCTTGTGCAGCTTGAGTTTGTGGCACTAATTCCACAATCGCGTTGTAAAATGCTTTCTCGGATGATTTTTGGAAGAGTTCTTTACGAACGATCGCTTTGGGGTCAAGTTGTTTTGTATCCAAATCTCCTTGAGCCGCTAAACGAGTGGAACGATTCACGGTTTCGTAGATGTTATCTAATGTACGATTGGCGCGGATTTTTTGCAGGAAAGTTGCGCGATCGCCCACATCCAATAAATCTTTTAACGCCCTTTCTGTATATTCCCGGTCATTTTCTCCCAAAACAGCATTCACTAAGTCATAGTCAATGTGTTTTTCTTCTTGCAGTAAAGTACGGATACGTTGCAGGAAAAATTCTTGTAATGCTGCAACTAATTGATTTCTATCTTTGTGATATTCACTCGCGAAATCTGTAGCAATTTTCTCCAGTAACTGTTGTAGATTGATAGGTAGATGGGCTGTCCATGTGATATTCACGACTGCATTTGCTGCCCGTCGCAAAGCGAAGGGGTCAGAAGAACCCGTGGGTATCATCCCCAATCCAAAGATGCTGACTAATGTGTCAAGTCTGTCTGCTAAACCGACAACTTGTCCTGTCAAAGTTTCGGGTAATATGTCATCTGCCGAACGAGGTAAATAATGTTCAAAAATTGCCGTTGCAACTGCTTCCTCTTCTCCACTTGCAAGAGCATATTTTTGTCCGATAACTCCCTGTAATTCCGGGAATTCATAGACCATTTGACTGACCAAATCAGCTTTACATAAAAGAGCTGCTCTTTTGATGTTTTCGCGTTCTTTTTCGCTTAATTGCAACTGTTCTGTGATTTGTTCGGCAATTTTGCAAATGCGGTTGACTTTCTTTAGTAGCGAACCTAAATCCTCTTGGAAAGTGACGGTTTCCAATTGAGGTAAAAAGCTTTCCAAAGGTTTTTCTAAATCAGCATCGTAGAAAAAGCGACCATCAGCTAAACGTGCGCGGATAACTCTTTCATTTCCCACAGCAATGATGTCTGATTTTGTGGGGTCACCGTTAGAGATTGTAACAAAATTAGGTAGTAAGTCTTTGGTGTTTGAACTTTGGAACACAGGAAAATAACGCTGATGACTTACCATCACAGTGGTAATCACCTCTGTAGGCAAGTTCAAAAACTCTGATTCAAATTTACCAATAACAGCTGAGGGAAATTCTACAAGATTTGTGACTTCCTGCAATAAATCTGGGTAAATTTCTACATAACCACCTAACTTTTGTACCGATTCTTTGACTTGCTGCGTAATCGTATTTACCCGTTCATCCGTATCAACCACAACAGATCCAGAGCGAAGCGTGGTGACATAATCAGTCGCGTGGGATATTGTCACAGGTTCTGGATGCAAGACACGATGAGCTTGAGAGATGCGATCGCTCTTTACCGTCTCGGAACCATTATCCAATTCTATTGGCAGCACCGCCTCATCTAACAAAGCAACAATCCAGCGGATGGGACGAGAAAATGTCTTATCTCCATCACCCCAACGCATCAACCGCTTTCCTTCGAGTTTGAAAATCCATTGAGGAACAAGTTCTGTTATTATCTCAGCGACTGGACGACCGCGAGTTACTTTTCGGACAAAGACAAAATCTCCCTTCTCAGTAGGGCGAACTTCCAACGCAGAGACTTCCACACCTTGCTTTTTAGCAAAGCCTTGTGCTGCTGGTGTTGGGTTCCCATCTTTAAACGCTGCTTGTGCGGGGGGACCTTTAATTTCTTCTTCGCGATCCGCCTGCTGGGAGGGTAAACCTTTGATCAGTACCGCTAAGCGGCGGGGAGTTCCGTAAACTTCCACAGCATCGTAAGTCAGGCTGTTTTCTTCCAGAGTGTGAGGAATGCGAGATTTCCACTGCGAGATAGCGCTACTCAGGAAACTTGCAGGGAGTTCTTCTGTACCAACTTCTAATAAAAATGAAGGCATAGGACTATTTTTCAAGGAAAGCTGGGCTTAATTATATTAGTCAATTGAACCAGTTTACCGTGCTTGTTATGCTTCTGTTTCAAATGCAACACCTTCATACAGCAATTCAATCGGAAACTCAAATTCAATACTTGATAGAGTGATAATATCTTCAGCAGTATAAGGATAATAAAGCCACATTCTTCCGTCTCCCCGAGAATAACGCTCAACGGAGATTTTTTCAGAGTCAATCAAGATATACTCTTGCAAAGTGGGGATTTTTAGATAATCAGTGAATTTTTCACCCCTGTCTTTGGCGCTTGTACCTGGTGAGAGAACTTCCGCAATGAGTTTAGGATTTTGAATAAATTTGCGAGCGTTGAGGTCTTGAGGGTCGCAACTGACGATAACATCAGGATAGTAGTACTGGCTTTGGGCACTGAGTTGTACTTTCACGTCTGACACATTCACCCGACAACCTCTAGAACGCAGATGTGGGTTAATGGTAGTGTAAAAGTTAAGTGCAATGTCATTGTGGGGAATTGTAACACCCGTCATGGCAAAAACTTCGCCGTTGACGTATTCGTAGCGAATGTCTTGCTGAAGTTCCCATTCGAGATACTCCTCGACGGTCATTTTTTGGGGTTGTTGGGTGACAGCTACCATAATATTTGAACGCCAAGACTTTTTTAGGTTTGGTTTGATTGTAGCGTTATGGGTGAAAGTGAAAGTTCGTCAAAACCGTTATATAAAGCCTACCCAAAGTTACACACAACTGGACAATTCTCGCCAAAGATACTTGATTGAGAACGAGTAATAGTTAAAAATTCAGTAACTCGCTACTTATCGTCATCGGCTAACTATATCGCCAAACGAGCATAAATTTCCGCTGCGTTGTTTTTCAAGTCGTTTAAGAGTGCTACTGCACTCGTACCTGCATTACGTAAATACCTTCGCTGCGTACTTGGTTCCGGAAGCATCCCACCGCTATGATGAATACCAACTACTAGAAAATCATCATCGAAAACAGGCGATCCTGATGAACCTGGTTCTGTACTTGTAGTATATTGCAATACTTGATTGTCGGCGTAGGCGACAAAGTTATTCTGTATGGAGATTTTCTTCAAATGTCCGCCGGGATGCTGAATGATTGCTACACGTTCATCTCGTCGCATCAACTTACTTTTGAAGATTAAGGGTTTGCCGAAGTCGGGGACATCTTTCAGGGTTACTACTGTAAAATCAAGTTCTTCGTTAGTGTAAAAAGCACTATCTGACAAAGCCCCAATAACCTGTGTTGGGCATTCTTTACCATTAATATCGAGTTGGTAGTTGAAGCTAAAATTACTTTTTTCTGCTACTTTCTGGCTTTTAATGACGTGATTGTTCGTCATGAGTAAATTGGGTGCAATCATAAACCCCGTACCCAAACTTTTAGGAGTGGCGATACGAACCACAGCTTTTGATGCTTCCAGAGCCAAGTTTAAAATGTAAATATCGCGTAAGGTATTTTCACCAATAATCTTTTCTTTGATATCAGCAGTATTATCCGTTCCTCTCCAATTGTTAATTCCACGGCTAGGACTAGCTGGAACATCAAGCGGGTAATTCTGAAATAGTTCTACAATAAAATCCTTATCCTCATCCCCAGTAAAGGGCTGAATATAGTTGAGGAAGACAGCAAGGGCTTCTTTATCGTAAGCAACTCGTCCAAATCTGCACAAAGACCTCACCACTTCCACAGAAACATTCATCGGCGAACCATCCAAATCTAACCACGCCATGATAACATCGGCTTGGTCTGCACCTTGTAATGCACCTGTAACTAAGCGACGGCGATCGCGCACGTTGGCAAAGTCGGGTAAGTTTTGCACAATGCGGATGAGGCGTTGGAAGTCAGGTTGTGATAGCTGCATAGTCAATGTCTTTACTCCTATAGCAAGTTCAATAATATTTAAATAGTTTAGTTCTTCAGTTATGCTCCTGTGATTGCATGGATAATTTTCGCTATATCTACAACAAGTATTAGTGGAAGTAGAATTGACTGTTTTCTCTGCTTGGGGTTGAATCGTAATAATGGGTATTCAAGCTGAACTTCTTCGCCCCTCTAACTTTTGTCGAAGTATACTCGCAAGGGGAATACCAGCTTCCACCAATCGATACACCAGATTAGAATACGGTTGTAGGATTGCCTTATCATTACGAATCTGCCGCTCAAAGCTGATCCAAATACGGTTTAATAATTCGGCTGTCCGCCTTCCATTCCTACTCTGTTCATTCCAAAGGTCATGAACAGCATTATTCTTGCATCGATTTAACCATTTGAGTATCGGTTCTGGTGCAAACTGCCAGCCAATACTATTGAGCATTGTAAGAAGATGGCTATAAGCGTAAGGATTATGACCAGCTACGCTAACCCACTTGTCAAAAATTTCAATAAAAAGGTGAGCGTGCTGCCAATCATCTTCAATACGAGAACGATCATGCTGGGTAAAGATGATCAGTTGTAAAACTTCCCCAGTGTCCCGATCAAGGTAGTCATAACTGGTCTTTCTAGCAATTTCTGGACTATCCAGTACCCAGTTGCAAATTTCTTTCCAAATTTCTAAAGCTTGTGCGGTTGGCCCCTCGACGTAAGCGATTTGATGACTGATATATCCATTTAGAAGATTGGCTGTCAGTTCTGGAACCTGAGACCAATTGTCTCGCAATGGTGTCAAAATGTGCTGACGAGTTTCCTCAACACTTAGCGATTTTGCCAAACATGCTGCCCAATTAAAGATAAAACGATTCCACGTATAGGGCTTATGGGACTGGGAATAGGCTTTACCTTTCACTGGTAAATTATCTACAATTGTTCGAGCTACTAAATCGTCACAAAGCTGGAGCAATTTGTCTTTTGTATCGGAGTTTCGACACAGTTCTGTGAGCGGCAAAGCATAAAGCCCATACTGAGTATGTTCGTGAACAAAAACAATATTTTTTGCTGTGGGGATTTTTGGAAATTCAGGTATTTCATCTTTTGCTAAATAGTCAAAGTGATTCTGAATTACATTGTCTTCCCAAGTCTTGAGCTCCTCAAAGCTAGTTTCAAATTGCCCAACACAAGTTCCATAGTGAAGTTGCCGAGGAATTATAGATAGCGACAGACAAAGGCTCAAAGCATTCCAGCACAATACTCGATCAACATTCCATGCATTTTGTAGACCACCAAATACTGCTTTAACCACTTCTCCAGCATGGGAAAAGCGCCTCAGTGACTCACTTATTAACTGGAGAATCTGCTGCCGTACTTCAATATTTGCTACACCATGAGTAGCCAGTAAGGCTAAACCTCGCCCAGCAGAAACTTTCACGCTAGACGGTGACATAGCATAGATGGATGCTTCAGCCATACGAGCAGCCGCAAGTAGAATAGCGCGGCACCATTCCAAATGATTCTGTGTTGTTGCCCACTCAAAATCTGCAATGAGAATTGCTGCTGCAACACCAGCTATTGCTTGAATACGAGTAACACCACAAATATCTTCTTGATCAGATTGAGTAAAGTCAGAAGATGTTTGTAATTCCTTCGCTGCGGCAACAGCCTCTTCTAAAGTCATCCGCTCTTGTGGTCTACCATCTTTAATAGTTTGTTCTGCCCATAAGTGTACGCCAAGCCAACGTTCCCATTCAACGTTAGGGGCAAAAAGCTCCTCATTGCGTTTTCTAATTTCTTCGGGTCGCTCAACCCAGATGTGCCAATCTTCACCCACTTGCTGTTGTCGATAATTTTCTCTCCTCCCAAACACTTGATAGTTCTCCATATTTTCTCGGAGAGCAGCCACAGCGTTTGGATCTGATTTTTTTTCTTGATAACGAAAGGGAAGGTTTTCTGTAAATTTCTCAACTGCTTGCTCGAATGGAACTCTTAAAGAGTCATCACTCGACAAAACATAGTACATTGCTAAACCTCTAATCTCCCGCGAACGCTGTGGTCTTTTATTTCGCCTTTCAAGGACTTCGTAATAGAACTTCTTGCTCTCATTCCATTCCCACTCTTTAAAGACATTCCATGAATTGCTACTGTCATGAACTAAACGACTTAAATCCATTTCCCAAATATCAGGACAGCTGGCAATTGGCAATGCCACTTTTAGACACTTTTCAGGATAAGCAAGCGCCATACTTAAACAAATACCTAGTACAGCAACAGAATTGCTTCCACGCAACACTTTCTCAAAAAGGGCTTCAACATCTCTACCTGCTTCAATCTGTCTCTCCATCCACTCTTCTAATGCCATCAAGGCAGAAATCACAGGATATGGACCAACAGTTGTTCCTCGAAACCAGCAATAAACTTGAGTATCACCCCAGAATTCACAAAGACCAGAGGGTAAGTTAATTATGACTGGTAGAGGAGTCAATTTAGGTCGGTCAAATTCTTCTCGCTGTTGATACTCGCGCCATTTTTCAGATGCAGCATTGGTGAGAGCATGGACTAGCCGCAGTCCTTCATTCTCATTATTAAGTAAGAGATATAAGAAGGGTCCTTGAACAGGTGTGGGCGGAAAAAAATTCGAGATATCGTTTATACCAAAGTTTCTCTCTTCTGGTGATCTAGTTATTCTTCTAGGAGTATTAGGGTCATTTTCTGGATTGATTGGTTTTTTAATAAGCACACTGATTCCAAAATCGACAAATTCTTTTGGAATTGAATCGACAAGAGGCTTGAAGTCTTGAATTTTAGAAATTACATCCTCTTTTGTGTCATAATTCCTAGATTTGGCGAGTTCGCTAAGGTAAGTTCCAACTATCTCTGGCAAAACATGTGCTGAGTGTAGCACAATTCTGTGCAATCGGTTCTGGTATTCGTCATATCTTGTCATTACCAATCTCTCCTATCTTCCGCTTGCTTTTCTTCAAGCCATGCGATCGCTATTTCACCAATTTCTTTTCGATAAATTGAGCCTGTTGGTGACTTGACTTGCCAAATCTCCATTAGCTTGACAGTTTCTGGACGAACGTTAGTAGGTAAATCATTGATCCGTTTTAACAACCAACCCATGAAAGGTTGCCACACTGACCATCTTGGAATTGGGTCGCTCATGAAAAGTGGCATCAAGCGATCGCTAGACTTTAGCTCTGCTTCTGTAAATAGAGACTTTAGTGAAAAGTTCGGCATTACTTCCAACGTGCGTACCGCAACAAGTAACTCGATAAGCCGCCGTGCATTATCAGCTATGAGTAGCGGTTCAGCTTTATCAAGCAATTCGCTGGAACGTGGAGATACTAGAGGCGCAGTCAGTAATGCTTGCCGCCATCTAGAAGAAAGTTTTGAAGCTTGCTCAAATTGCTCTACCAATTGTATCCAAGCATCTGCTGTCTTAGAATTTTCTAGCAAAACTAACCCAAGTAGCTGGACAGTTCTATACAAGCCGAATGGTTCATCTAGTTCTTGAAGATAAGTAAACAGTTCCTCGATACTCAACAAGAGTTTTCAATATGGCTGACTTACCAACCCCAGAGGAGCCAACTATCTCGATTAATGATGCTTCTGAAATCTTTTTTCGAGCGTTAGCAATTAGATCAGTTCGGTCAAGCTTGAAACCACCAATATCAACTCGTATATTATTTAGTACATAATCTGATTGTTGTTGCAACTTTTCAAGATCAGATGAACAATCAGAGAGAGCAATCTTAATTTCTTTAAAAGGATATAAATGAAATTGCTCAATAATTTTATTTATACGTTCTTTTTGATCTAGTCCTACCTTTAGTTTCATATATTCCAAAACCGCGTAAAAAGCTTGTTCTTCACCAATATTTGCTAACTGATCCAACATATGTGGTGTGAAAGTTGCTACGGAACCGCTCCAATCGATGTGTTGCAATACAGGTGCATCAGTACCCAACGCAGCAATTAAGAAAGATCGACGTTCTTTCTCGAATTCTACAAATGAACTGAGGATTTCTGCCAACTCATTGATAGTGTTGGGGTCTAATTTCATCATCTATTCAACCTTTCACCTGCGCCAATGTTGTGAGTAACACGCTTAATTACAAATATAATGTAGAAAATACTGGTTCAGGGAGAGGTAATGGTGCTGTTTTTCTAGGAATGAGCGAGTGTATGTTTGTTTATTCCTCGCTTCCAAATACAACATCTTCATACAGCAGTTTAATCGGAAACTCAAAATCAATAATCTTTGAACGCCAAGACTTTTTCGGATTTGGTTTGATTGTAGCGTTCTGGGTGAGGGGAAACTCCGGAGCTCGCTTCACTTGGGAGCAGCTTTGCTGGGTGCTGAGGGGAAACGCTCTTCACGTGAGTTATTTTCTCCCCCTTCTCCTTTCTCCCTGCTCCCTGTGCTTCTTCTTCTAAGGTGCATAGTACATATGAAAATCCCCACCACATGATGGTAGGGAATAGTGTGTATCTTTTTTCCTTTTATTTATTAGGGCTAGCCCAAAAGAATTTATGCACCTTGCTCATGCATTTTAGGCTTTAATATCGAATCCGGGTGCATCGGAATAATTAAGTCGTAGTCAAAAGCCACCAGTAGCAGGCGATCTGCGCTCCGCGCAGCAGCGTTTGCGCAGCGCCCCCTAAGGGGCTAGCTATCGCTTTACGTGCAAAAAGGGTCAACTTTTGGTGCTGACCCTTTTTCTGATTATTTGGGATTATTAGTTTGGGGACTGAGTGCGGATGTTGCGAGTCGGAGTTTGAGTAATTTAACGGGGGGAGATGAGAAAAAACAAGAAGCCGCAACGTCAGATAGATTGAACAGCTAGTCTGGAATCAAGATGAAACAAAACATAGGGTTTCCTTGTGTTCCTACTTGCATAACGTGAATCTAGACTTCCAGCCAAAGTAGCCGTTATGAACTGCAAACCACTGAACACATGAAAATATTTCTCCCTGACTCCCTGACTCCTTATTTTCAAGAATGTCTTTCCCCTAAACCCCTACACTCTTAGACCCCTACACCCATTTTTAAGCTAGGTGCAAACAGCAGACACAGCACAAGCAGAATATTTCTCTCGTCTATGTTGCTTGTTTTCCCTCCTTACCACATCAGTGACTCTTGAAAGAGGTTGATTTTGGGTGCCTAACTTTTAATAAAGTTCTTCTTCCTGGTGGGTTTCTATGGTACAGTCAGACGTTGGATAAGCAATACAAGTTAGCACATATCCAGCGTTGATTTGGTCGTCGTCCAAGAAAGACTGCTCATCCTGGTTAACTGAACCTTTTGTGATTTTACCAGCACAGGTAGAGCAAGCACCAGCGCGGCAAGAGTATGGTAGGTCAAGACCTTCTCCTTCAGCAACGTCTAGAATAAATTCATCCTCTGGTACCTCAATTGTTTTGTTCAGCCCTTCAGCTTCGTTGATCAGTGTCACTTTGTAAGTAGCCATTTTGTCATCCTCTATGAGTGCAAACGGATCGTATAAGTTATCTTAAAGCAAAGATCACAACTCATCTTATCGGATCAGCCGTTGCTTAAAATTTGCTCCACTTCTGATACTACGAGAAAAATAAAAGCATGTAACCAAAAATTGAACTCGATTAGTAATGAAATTTTGTGAGTTATTAAATATAAGTTTTGTTTATAAAAAGGAGCATCAACTTCCTAGATTTTTACAGCGTTTTTCAATTGATTTGACTATACCACTCTCTACTCCCTGACTCTGTGGTTTCCTCTCTGTCTGAGACGTATGTCTGCATATCTGAAAATTGCTGTAAATAATCAAGCAGTAGCATACAGTTCCCTGTGTTCCTGCTTGCAAGCTGTTCCACATTTAACTTGCATTATTAGTCGCCTGAAACCTCTGAATGGCTTGGCTCACTTTGGAAAATTAGATGTGGTTTAGCCTAATAACGGTGAATTTAGAAAGCCGGTCAAGTAATAACGGTTGACAATACAGACACAATCTGTATTTAGAGCATTTGTACTTTCACTCACCTAAGTTACTTGCTTGTAACCCGCCCAATTCTATCAAAAATTGGGTATGCACAAACATCGCACTGGTTCAATTACGAATACTTGACCGACGCCCTATATTTATTGCCAAAGTAAGTGTAAGCGGCAGACCAGACATAGTAAAGAGAGAAGATTTCTCTTTACTATGCTGCTTTTTTTCATCCCTGCTACATCAGTTACTTTTTGGAAAAAGTTAATTTTTGAGGTGCCTAACCTTTACTCGATATCATCTTTCTTGTTGGTTTCGATGGTGACATCAGAGGTAGGCTTGGCGATACAGGTGAGCACATATCCTTTATCAATCTGCTCATCGTCCAGGAAATTCCCATCAGACTGATCAACACTACCTGATTTAATCAAACCAGCACAGTCAGAGCAAGAACCAGCGCGGCAAGAGTAGGGCAGATCAATGTCTTCTTCTTCAGCAAGGTCTAGAATGTATTCATCATCTCCTACCTCAATTGTTTTTTTCCCTCCATCAGGGTCGATAAGTGTGACTTTGTAACTTGCCATTTAGTTATCCTCTATGAATGCAAATGGATCGTATAAATTATCTTAAAGCAAATACAACGGCTTATCTTAACTAAATCAGTCGTTCATTGAAATTGCTTTACTTGTGATATTACGAAAAAAAAAAAAAGAAATGTAAGTGGAAATAGTAGTATAAAAAATTGCTATATATATCAATCTTAGGTAAGTTGATTTATGTCACGCTCTTTGAATCAAAAATAGGAAAATAGGGTTATTTTCACAGTTGATGATTTTTATTTTCAAGATAGTAACAATCATAATGTACGATAATTCTACTTTTTCGCAAAAACACCCCATACGAGTGGGTTTGGTTGGTACTGGATATACAGCCAAATTACGGGCGGAAGCATTGCTGCATGATGAGCGCTCCCATTTAGTCGCTGTTGTCGGTCACACACCAGAGAAGACACAAGCTTTTGCCAAAGATTACCAGATAATGGTTGTAAATTCTTGGCAGCAACTGGTGGAGCAAGACAACATAGACTTAGTTATGATTTGTACTGTGACTCGGGATCATGGTATAATCGCCCGACAAGCACTTGAGAATGGCAAACACGTTGTTGTAGAGTACCCTCTATCTTTAAACGTGGCAGAAGCGGAAGAACTTATTGCTTTTGCAAAAGCACAAAAAAAATTCCTCCATGTTGAACATATCGAACTTTTGGGTGGATTGCATCAAGCTTTGAAACAACATCTATCACAAGTTGGTCAAGTGTTTTTTGTGCGCTACAACACAACCAAGCCGGAACATCCTGCACCCCGCAAATGGACGTACAATCATGAGCTTTTCGGCTTTCCTTTGATCGGCGCACTTTCTCGATTGCACCGTCTTGTCGATTTGTTTGGTAAAGTTGTATCGGTCAACTGTCATAACCGATTTTGGCAAATAGAGAAAGAGTATTACCAAAGCTGTTTCTGCGATACTCATTTGTCCTTCAACAGCGGACTGTTAGCCCATGTTGTCTATGGTAAAGGTGAAACTTTGTGGCAGGCAGAACGTAGATTTGAGGTTCATGGTGAAGATGGCGGATTAATTTTTGATGGCGATAAGGGACTTTTGGTACAGCGAGGAGAAACAAAACCGATAGAAGTTGGTGCTCGTCGCGGTTTGCTTGCCAAAGATACGACAATGGTGTTAGACCATCTGATTGATGGCACTCCCTTGTACGTCACCCCAGAAGAAAGCTTGTACACCCTCAAGGTTGCAGATGCAGCAAGGCGTTCTGCCGAAATGGGGTTGACTGTCATCGTTGAGGATGAAACCCAACCATAAAAGGATTAGTTGAGTTTCTGTGTTGATCAAACCAATATACAGTTATCCACACAAACACGGCAAACTATATTTATGGGAGATTCTTCTTTAGACGAAATTTGATGAAAAGTGAAACAATTGTTATTTTATCTAACAGAGAACTAGATAAAATGCGTAAGGCTGGACGCTTGGCAGCCGAACTCTTAGACCATCTTGAACCACTGGTTAAGCCGGGGGTTAGTACTCTTGAACTGAATGACGAAGCGGAACGATGGACACAGGCGCATGGTGCAAAAAGTGCACCTCTTGGGTACAAGGGTTTTCCTAAGTCAATTTGCACGAGTGTGAATGAAGTCATCTGTCACGGCATTCCTAATGCCAAGCAAATTCTTAAGGAAGGTGACATCATTAATATTGATGTGACGCCGCTTGTTGATGGCTATCACGGTGATACATCCAAGACATTCTTTGTTGGTACCCCTTCCCCAAAAGCCAAAAAGTTGGTAGAGGTGACAGAGGAATGCCTCAGAAGAGGTATTGCTGAAGTTAAGCCACAAGCACGTATTGGGGATATTGGTGCAGCCATTCAGGAGTATGCTGAGGCGCAGGGCTTTTCTGTGGTGCGAGACTTCGTAGGACACGGTGTCAGCAACGTTTTCCACACTGCGCCGGAAATACCTCATTACGGTATCCGTGGTAAGGGAAAACGTCTGCGACCTGGTATGGTTTTTACCATAGAGCCGATGATTAACGAAGGTACGTGGGAAGTTGAACATTTGGGTGATGGTTGGACTGCTGTGACACGCGATCGCAAACTTTCCGCTCAATTTGAGCACACTCTCGCCGTCACTGAAGACGGCGTTGAAATCCTCACGTTACGGGAAAGTAAGGCTTAACCATCGGTATCAAAACTACAAAAAGGATCTGTGTCGTTTTGCCACAGATCCGCCTGGAAAATTAAATAACCGACACCTTAACTCAAACGTATTGAGTTTTAGGGTATAACAGTTGCCCGGTAGATCAGGACATGAACTAATGAGAAAATATGGACACCACGAGACTTTCAACCCTGTTCCCTATTAAGCGTTCCCTGTTCCCTGCTATAGTGCTTGAGATTTGATTATGCTGGCAATTGAAAACCGCTGAGTTTGTGACTATGGCGGGATTTTTTTTGTGTAGTTTGTGGAATGGCGTAGAGCGATCGCGCGGAGTGCAGAAGGTGCTAGGCGTATCGCACTGTGAGGTAATCTCAGCAAATCGCTAAACTGAAATGAGCCAGTGATTTGAGATCGTAGAGGAATAGAAATGACGGATGAGCCGGTTTTAACTCAGCAGAGGCTAGTCGTAAAGCTTGAAGAGAATGCAATGGATTCTCTGGTGCATGGTGTAGAGCATCATCTTTACAGCAGAAGAAAAACTGATTGGAAGTATGTCATTCTGCATATTTTTCACGCCGTTGAACTGTTTCTAAAAGCAAGGCTGGTTAAACATGATGAGGCGTTGATTTATCAAAATCGAAAAAATGGCAATACAGTAAGTTCTGATGAGGCAGTCGATCTCTTAGTTACAGAGGTAAAGCTATCATTGTTTCGCTATGCAGAGCGTCAAGAGTCAGGAAAATACAAAGGAAAATACAAGCTTGGTGGAGCATTAGATGCTTTGCGAAAAGCCAGAAACGCAATTTCTCCATGAAGATGCATTTAATAGCCTGCGTAGGCAGGCTTTGTTTGTATAGCCCCAGTCTTCTAGACTGAGGGCGAATAAAGTGCAAAGTCATAGAGAATTGGTATTAATTTCGATTGGACAGTATGTGAAAGTTATGAGTTAATGTTCAATATCAACTAAGCGCGATGCGATCATAAGGGCAATGTGAAGATGTTGGTAGCGATCGCTCAAGTTTTCAGGTCGTTTTGTATAATTCCGTAAGCTGATCCGTCTATCAGTGCAGTCAACTAAAATAGTTACAGCCCAGCCTGAAGGAGGATCTATGGCTAAAACTTTTGTGATTACTCTTCCAGACGACTTAGAGCAAGCACTGGCTGTTCAAGCAGAACGCTTGAATAAGTCTCCAGAGGAAGTCGTGTTGCAAGTCCTGTCACAACAATTAACGACTTCATTTCAATCTGATTCCATGCAACAAACAGAAACAGACCCCCTTTTACGACTAATTGGCTCTGTTAGTGTAGACATTCCTGATTTAGCAGAAAACCATGACTACTATCTTGGGCAAGCTTTATGTCAGGAGTTGAAGGGTGTCGAGTAGCATATTTGTGGATACATCTGGTTGGGCAAGTCTTTTTGTTAATACTCAATCCTATTATTCACAAGCAGATCAGTGTTTTCGTTTAGCTCTTCAACAGCAGAAAAAGATTGTTACGACAAATTATGTAGTTGCTGAATTGGTAGCATTGTTAAACAGCCCGCTTCGGATTCCTCGTTTACAGGTCTTTGAAATTGTTGATGCTATCAAGACTGTGCCATATGTTGAAATCATTCACATTAATAACGTAATTGATACTTCAGCTTGGGAACTTTGCAAAAGTAGACCAGACAAAGCTTGGTCATTAGTTGACTGCACATCTTTCGTTGTGATGCAACAATTAGGCATTCAGGAGGCTTTGACAACCGACCAACATTTTGAGCAAGCAGGCTTTATTCGTTTACTGAAGTAGCCGTTGAAGTTTCCTAATTATGCCTAAAATTAGAAGTGGTTCCACAATCTTCAAAAGATACAAGATGCCCACATTAAAGCTGACTAATGAGCAAGTCATTGAATTAGTTAAACTGCTACCTACCGAACAGCAAGTAGAGGTGTTTAGATTCCTACTTCTCCAACAGTGGGGGCAGTGGGAGGCACTACCCTTGCTATAGAATCGATAAAGTTAGACTTATTGCCCAAGAACGAGGCTACAACTGGGATACAATGACCGAGGAGGAGCGTGAAGCTTTCGTTGATAAAGTGGTGCATGAGGATTAGTGCTATACGTTGCGGTTTTTGATACTAATATTTTGATATCTGCTTTGTTGTCTACAAATTGTAGGTTGTTAGTCTATGTAATGGCAACATGGCACGATCAGCAATACAGGCAAAATTGATAAATCATTATGGCTACCTACCAAGAAATCCGTCGTCAAGTTGAGAACCTCACACCAGATGAACAACTCCGCTTGTTAGAGGAGTTAGCTGCGCTCGTGCGTCGGCGCATAACCCCTAAACACAAACGCAGCATTATGGAATTAGAGGGGCTGGGAAAAGAGATTTGGCAGGATATTGATGCTCAAGAATATGTGAATCGGGAAAGAGATTCATGGAATGGTTAATCCAGCTACAGAGTCAAATTGTTGGCTTGGATACTGGACCTTTGATTTATTTCATTGAACAAAACCCAGCTTATCTGGAAGTTGTTCACGCCTTTTTTCAAGCGATGAGCCAAGGTGAGTTTCAAGTCATCACATCTACACTTACATTAACAGAAGTGCTGATCCATCCGTTAAGAGCGGGAAATGTTGAACTTGCTGGGCAATATCGTGACATCCTCTTCGAGCAAGAAAATTTAACGACTGTTGCTGTTTCACCTGCGATTGCTGAACTTGCTGCCCAACTTAGAGCAAAGCACAATTTACGAACTCCAGATGCGATTCAAATTGCAACAGCAATTCAAGGAGATGCTACATTTTTTCTAACAAATGATACACGTTTGCCTGCTATTCCAAATTTGGAATTACTAATGTTAGATGAACTCACAAACCAATAGAAGTAGGCAACAGCAGTAAGTCTAAGTGGATGATTTATCCGTAAATCGTAGGGTGGGCATTGCTCAGAAAAGCTTGTGTGATAGACATTTGAGATAGTAGTAAGCAATGCCCACCTTACAGAAAAACGCTGTAAAAACTATCCTGTAGAGTAACTTGAAGAGAGTTACCAACGCGCACGCCACCAAGCAGCTAAGCAAACTAATATGCAGATTTGTTAGAGTCGATGTCGGGTATTATCCCGAGCACCTCTCTGTTCGATCCGGACGTGCGTATTTCTACGCATCCGGCTCTCGATGTTCTAGGATTTCTCCTTGCCCATGTGGTGGTATTGATGGCATGATTGATGGACTGCTATGCAGTTCTTGGTTTTCCAATTCTGGTGATTTCCATCTATATGATGTAGGTGGACTGTCTCACCTGGAATCATCTTCATTCCACATATTCCGCATGAATGGTTTTGCCGATTTAAGGCTTTAGAGGTGTGTCCGTCGTAGAGCTTGCTATTGCGCTCGCTCCAATATGGTATGTCTCCGTCAAATGGTGACTTTTCTCCCTGGACGTTAACAAATTTGTTTTCGGAGTAAGGAACTTTTGGGAATGCCTTGTCTAGTAATTTCTTACTGGAATATCGGTTATTCTTTGCTTCCTTATTGAACTTCTTGAGCGCTCTTGCTTGAGTGTGGTACAGCGAGTTTCGCGAACCATCCATTTTGCAGTAGCGGTGATAGTTCCTCCAACCTCTAACCAAGGGGGCTAATTTCTCAGCTTTGACCTCGGAACCATAGTTAGAGCAGTTGACGATGGTTTTGACCTTTTGACGGAATGCTTTGAAGTTATCCACCGAAGGGATACATCTAAACTTTCCGTTACTTTGCACTTTGAAGTGCCAGCCAAGAAAATCAAAACCGTCTGTCGATGCGGTTATCTTAGTCTTCTTTTCGCTGATATTCATTCCTCTGTCTGCTAGGAACTGGTTTATCTTTCCAAGTATTTCTGTTGCGTTATCTTCGGGTCGGAGTATTATTACCATATCGTCCGCATAGCGGATTGAGGGTTCAATGATATCTTTAAGTGATGTGTTAGGGGTTATTCTTCTCCCTTTTCCACTGTGATATCTGTGGATACTTTCGATTCCGTTGAGTGCAATGTTGGCTAAAAGTGGGCTTACTACTCCTCCCTGTGGTGTCCCTTGATCTGGGAACTCCGGATTGACTCCCGCTTTGAGGCAGCGAAATATACCTTTCTTTATGCCTTGTGAAGCGATGAGATTATCCATTATGGCGGAGTGATTTATCCTATCGAAGCATTTTTCAATGTCAAGCTCGATGACTCGCTTATTTATTCCGTTGCAGCTTGAGTTTAAATTATTGAACAATTGTCTTTGCGCGTCTTGCGCTGAACGTCCTGTCCTAAATCCGTAACTCTTGGCATGGAAAGTTGCTTCGTGCGCTGGCTCTAGTGCGTATTTCACAAGGCATTGCCATGCTCTGTCCGCAATAGTAGGGACTTTAAGAATTCTGGTTTTTCCATCTTTCTTGGGTATGGGAATTTGTCTTAATTTGCTATGATGCCAATTAAGATGATGTTTCTTGAGGAATTCCTCAAGTTGGAAGCGTTCTTCATAGTTGAGGGATGCTTTTCCATCCATACCAGCAGTCTTCTTGCCAGCATTTAGCTGAGTTACTTGTCTAATAGCCAGTAACCGTGCAGCCTTCGATTTCAGAATCAGTTTTTGGATAGACCGTGCTTTGGGCATGTCTCCTGCTTTAACTGCTTTATACAACCGAACTTGTAGGCGAAACAGATTACGTCGGAATTGCTTCCAGGGTAATTTGCTCCAAGATTCACTAGTATTACTACTGTGCCCAATCATGCTCTACTCCTACTGATTGTTTTCTGAACACCTCAGACCAGTTACGGTCTGTCCTACCCGAATTAAAGGAGTTCTGCCGCTCGTCTGGCTTACCTGGGTTTTCGACCTTTCCCAAGACCTTTAATTCGTTTTTATTCGTTCCCTGGATGAGATTGTTGTGTGCCGTCAGGTAGAACCAATTCAACCGCTAGAATCCCTTACTCTTGCCGTTCTTACACTAATCAGTCGGCGGGGTTTTGTCTCTAGCAAAGTCGGGGTTTTAGTGTTATGCCCCGCTTTTGGATAGGTTGCTTTTCTAGGTTCTGTTTTTACCTTGTACACTCCCCGTTAGCGCCAGTGTCAACTCATAACAGTCGTCTGATTGCGCCCTGTTCCCAGCTTCAGCCTGTAAAAATTCCGAGTTTACTCACTGTGGGCAGGTAAGGAGTCACCTCTGAGTTTGAGGGGGAGGGTTTTCGCCTCCATTCCATCCAGAGTTCAGTCATTTCTGACTGGTTAGCTTATGTACGGGCTGATTACCGCGATTCAGCTAACAACGAACCGCACTAGTGTTTCCAAAAGAGTGTCCATATCTTGTAGAGTTCGTATTAGATGAAGATTGGCTGCCAGAAGAGAGTCAGTGATGTATTCATTGCTATTGAGGCTTCTGATCGAGGCGAATCGCTTGCTCTAAAGCTGATTTTTCTTTAGCTCTACGAGCATACGCTTGTAATTTTGTACGATTCCAGCCTGTAATTATACTCATATCTTCTAAATTCATTCCCTTCATTAACATTTCTACACACCATGTCTGTTGAGCTTGCTCAATAACTGGCTGTTGCCCTTCTGGTGTTAATAATCCCTCAGTTAATATTCGCCAGCGCTGTTGTATTTCTGGCTGTGTCATTGGTATTCCATCATCATTGAGAAATAATGCAGAGTGGTCATCTTTACGACTTTTGAGCCACTGAGTTAAGGGATTGCGAGTATACGATCCATATCGTTTACCCATAATCCACTGATTCACCGGAACTTGTCGAGTAGCGCCCTGAGTGATTTGCAATAAGTACTGGTTGGCGTCTTTGATTTGGTGCGATCGCTCTAAATGAGCAATTTCTTCTGGAGATAAGCCTGCGCCAAACAAAACGTACGTCAGGGCATAATCTCGCAGTCCTGATTTTTTGGCTCTTTGCAAAACCAAGTGGACTAAATTCGCTGGTAAATCTACAACGTTTTCTGTCGGAATAAACTCATTGTTGAGTTGATCTGAGGATTGTGTGGCTACCTTGAGAAATAGTGCCACCAAATTTTCCAAAAACTCATCTCTGTCATGCCAAAGTTCATGGAATTCACTGGTAAATTCAATCACGGCATACCCCACCAACATACTATTGAGTAAACTGGCTAGCTTTTGAGCCGACAATTGCGTGTGTAATTGCTCGCGTTCCATCATGGTTGCTAAATATTCAGCAACATAGTTGTTGGCTTGCGCTAAGCTTCTTCCCAGTGCCTGACGATTTTCTACTGGATATTTTCCTGCCTCTCCTACCATAGAACGCAGCAATTCCGGAACTTGTTCTAGAGCCTCTAAGCGGTCTTCGCAATAATTTTTGAGAGCTTCATGAACATTGGTCATTTGACTTGCTTGGATTTTTAAGGACTCACCCAGTTCTTTAAACACTGGTGATTCAGAAATAACCGCCAGAACCAATCCGTGCTTATTGCCAAATTGCCGGAATAGCGTCACTTCATTAACTTTCGCTAATTCTGCGACTGCCTTGGTTGTCGTTTCGGTAATTCCCTGAGCTGCAAACAACTCCATTGCTGCATTAATCAGCCTTTGTCGCGTCGAAATTATTTCATTAGACATAAGTCAAAACTGCAAGTGGCACTTGCATTAAAATTTTATCTTTGCTAAGCTAACAGATGTAAGTAGCACTTGCATCCTCTGTTTTTACTTTAGCTATCTTCGCCAGTTTTGACAGGGTATGTGGTAACTAGTACAAAATTGTACTAGTGTATCTACGGTATTCACGTAAAAGGAAACATTTATGACTATTAACTCAGCTGTGGCTGTTGATAAGCAGCCGCTTACTCTGAGCTGGACTAACGTGGCATTTTTCGGTACATTTCATGCCTTGGCAATGTTCGCTCCTTGGTGTTTTTCTTGGTCTGCTTTGGGAGCCATGATATTGCTGCACTGGTTATTTGGCAGCATTGGTATTTGTTTAGGGTATCACCGACTTTTAACTCACCGAAGTTTATCTGTGCCGAAGTGGTTGGAATATACGCTCGCCACCTTGGGAGCACTTGCTATGCAAGGAGGACCAATGTTTTGGGTAGCAGGACATCGGCTGCATCATGCGCATACAGAAGACCTAGATAAAGATCCTTACTCTGCCAAGCGTGGTTTTTGGTGGAGTCATATGCTTTGGATTTTTTACCCACGTCCAGAATTTTTTGAGGAACAACATTACAAAAAATTTGCCCAGGAACTATACCGTGATCCATTTTATCGTTGGCTAAATCGCTCCTTCTTACTGCTTCAAATTCCTGTTGGTGTCCTACTGTATGCTTTGGGTGGATGGTCTTTTGTTGTCTATGGTGTCTTTGTGAGGGCAGTCTTGCTTTGGCATACCACTTGGTTCATCAACTCTGCGGCCCACTTGCGCGGTAACCGTCGTTTCCAGTTGAAGGACAACTCTCGTAATCTTTGGTGGGCAGCGCTTTTAACTTATGGAGAAGGTTGGCATAATAATCACCATGCTTACCCAAATGTTGCTAAAGCTGGATATCAGTGGTGGGAAGTGGATATGACTTGGTGGGCAATTAAGACATTACAAACTCTGGGATTAGCGAAAAAAGTAGTCATGCCTCCAACACCAAAACCAGAAGTTTGACAAATGTTAACTTATTCACTCCCGCTTTCTTAAATAGCGGGGAGTACAAGGGGTTCCCCAGCTAACTTGCTCACAAGGTATGTCAGTAAAAACATTACTACGAGCGCCAATCACAGCATTAGCCCCAATTTTTACTCCTAGTCCAACGAAGCAATCAGCGGCTATCCATACTCCATTACCAACGGTGATACTCGCTGTTTTCAACCCAAAAGCTGGGTCTGTTATATCATGACTACCAGTACACAGGTAACTTTTTTGAGAAATGACGCAGTGCTCACCAATGTTGATATCGTCAAGGCTGTAGAGAACTACGTCATCTCCTATCCAACTGTAGTCCCCAATTGTAATTTTCCAAGGGTAAGTAAAGCGAGCAGTAGGTCTAATGATTACGCCTTTGCCAACACGAGCGCCAAACAGCCGCAGCAACGCGCAACGTAGACTATTGAGCGGGTGAGGAGTCAGGGGGAAGGCGATCGCCTGTACAAACCACCATAACAATATATACCAACCTGCTCGTCCTCGGTCAAACCAGGATTGGTTATATTTACGTAAATCTACAAAAGGTTCGTCACTAGTCATTAGTCATTATTTATTAATCATTAGTCCAAGGTTACAAGCCTTGTTGTCTTTTAATAAACACGCTTAACTCTTAACGCTTAACGCTTAACAGAATAGAAGGGAAAGAGTGTTTCTTTGATTGATAACGGGTGGTGAGCCGCTTGTCAGATGCTCGTAAAGCACTATTTGCTTGATTCAAAAATGAATTTTGAATTTTAAAACCGGGGCGATTTTCTCCCACACTCACCAGGGCATGTGGTTCTCAGCCGCTGGTTGTGGATGTGATGTTGAGTTGTCCGCTATATTGACGTAATTCGTAAAGTTTGACCTCTATTTGATACTGATATTGACTGAGAAGCCGTGCATAAATATACCCGGCTCTACCATCCAAAAAACCACGCTGAATGATGTAGAACAAAATAAACCGCAAAAACGGTTTAAATGGCAGTCGCACCCACAGTTTTTTCAGAAAGCGCTTACGTTGTGGAGCATTCCCGAAGAGATTTGCGCCAATGGTACCACTATCATCTTTGCCAGCGAGAAGATTTCGATAAACATGAGCCTCCCAATTGGAATAACGGTTATGCCGTTCTATCCAGTGAAAAAGGTCACGGAAATCCTCGTGTATCATGTCGTTTTTCAGATATCCAGCTTTTCCATCCAAGATAACGTGTTCGTGAACTTCGTTATCACCAGTGTTGGAAATATTCTCAGTATTCAGGTTTTCATAGCGACCTTTTTTATGTTTAAATAAACGCAAATTCCAATCGGGATATTTACCACCGTGGCGAATCCATGTTCCTAAGAAAAAGACTCGGCGGTTAAGGTAGTAACCATCGTATTCGGGATTTTGAATAACTTGGGCAATTTCATCCCACAGTTCGGCGGTAATACGCTCATCACAATCAACAATTAACACCCACTCGTTACGCAAGGGTAAATTTTCTAAAGACCAATTTTTCTTTTTAGGCCAGTTTCCATTAAAGTAGAATTGTACGACGTTCGCAGCATAACTTTGAACAATTTCGATGCTTTTGTCAGTACTTTGAGAATCTATAACAAAGATCTCATCAGCGGTTTGAACACTTGCCAGACAAGCAGGCAAATTCGCTTGTTCGTTTTTTGCTGGAATCAGTACGGACACAGGTAATTTGAAAGACATACAAGTCACCCCTTCGGGGAATTCAAAATTCAAAATTCAAAATTAACTCATCCCCCAGCTTTAAAAACTTCGCTCTATTCATTTGTTACAAAAAGCTGGGGAATTTCGAGTTGTTACTCTTTTTTAGATTTGGACAGAAGACCCTGAATTGCAGTATTTAAGTATCCAATTTGACCATAAGCATACACAAGTTTATCAAATCGTTCTGCTGGGTCGGGAAAATATTGTAATGTTTTATATAAACCACGTAAAAAACGCTCGGTACCACGCTCCAATTGACCTAAACCAGCTTTGCCCGCAAGTTGTTCGCGGTAACACTCACTAACCCCTTGCCACCAACCCCGGCTAATAAACCAAGAGCGTTTGAGGCGTTCTGGGGAGACATTGTGAGCGACTGTGGCGTTGGGAAGATAAGCAACTTGCATTTGGTGTTGCAGGGCAAGTTCAGTCATTTGCAGTTCTTCGTTTGATAATAATTTTGTCCCAATTCGACCAAGATGAGTATTAAAACCCCCTACTGTTTCGAGAAAGCTGCGGCGGATAGAGTAGTTCAAGCCTCTGGGCGTTTGTCCTGGGTTATCAATGTAGACAATACTCTCACCTAAGTCGTATGCTCCCAAATTGGCAGATAATCCTTTTGATAGCCAACGTGGTGCTTGGGTTCCTTCTGGCCATAATAGAGTCACTTTGCCACCAGCAATTGCTAGTTTCGGGTTATCTTGATAAGCTGAGTATAAAACCTGTAACCAGTCAGAGCTAGCTTCTGCATCGTCGTCAAGGTATGCCAAAATTTCAGCACTAGCAACTCTCGCGCCAGTGTTGCGAGCAACAGATAAACCAAGGACAGGCTCAAAGATATACTTGAGGCGGGGGTTATCGCTTCTTTGTCTGACAACTTCAACAGTGCGATCACTCGATCCATTATCCACGACCACGACTTCAAACTCACCATCAAAATCCTGTGCCAAAAGGCTATCTATCGCAGCGCCTAGATAGGTGTCTCGATTGTGAGTACAAATAATCGCAGAGATTTGTGTGTTTGGCATAGACTTTAAGTTTATGTTTTTTAGACTTTGTTGGTTGTTCGTTTTCGGTTGACAGTTGTTAGCTATTTTACTAACCACTAAGCATTAACGACTAAGCAATAACAAAGTCTCACTCTAGCCTGCTGTTGATCTTATCTATAGCAAATATTTCCCACTAACAAACAACTTTTTTTTAGAAAAGATAAAATTATCTTTAGTTCTTTACGAAGATTTTTCTGAAGAATTCAAAAAACAGAACTCAGAATTATGTCTACGACTCAATACGAATAACTTTAGTTTCTCTGGTTTCCGACTCATTAATAGGTGTAAAAGAACCCTTCTGGGTTGGTGAGTCCTGAGTTCTGTATTCTAAGCGCGAAATTTCAGTCAAATTTCACTGCGATTGAATATGACCGTGCAAAATCACAAGAGTTTCTGCTAGTTGATTGAGACGAGTTTCTAGATCTTGCTTTCGTCCCAACAGTTGGCGCAATTTTTGGTAACGCGCAATTGCCATACTCACGCTCGCAACCTGGTCGGGTGGACATGGGCGTGACCACACTTTACCAGAAGCATCCAAACCACACAAACGATACCCAGCACGGGGTGATTGGCAGGAAACATTGGTCTTTTCTGCACAAATTTCTTCTACGTAGTCCATCAGACGGTCAACTTCTGCATGGCGCAGTGTTGCGGTTCCTCCTGGTTCGGGTTCGCGTTCATGGGATTCTAGCCAGCCATTGACAATCGGTCCTTCTAAATAAAGATCTTGAATCTGGCGGAGAATTTTTTGCAGTTCTTTTTGCCAAGATCCGACACTTTCCTGAATTTCTTGCAACAAATTCATTGCCAAGGCGGGATTTGCTCCGTTGCGATGGCTAGTAAAGCTAGGAGTTTTGAGCTTAGGTAGGCTTGGTGTTTTGCTACCGTTCTCTTGCGCTGGAAAAGTCTGCACAGAAGTATTGTAGGTAGCTAAGTTTTGTTCCAAGTGCCCAGAAGGCTCTTGCTCGCAAAGCTCAGGATCACCTCCTGAGTGCTCTACTCCCCCAAAGCTGATCCGAAACGATAGAGACTGCTTTGTAGAAATATCTGCTTCGACAGAGTCAGCAGTGTTGCGAGTCCCCAAATCGTGTAGAGTTGCCTCTATGCGTTTTATGCCTGCTTTCATACGAATATCAAAGTGTGTTGTGTTTGTAGTGTTCAAGGGCAAAGGCACAAGAGTCACCACATCATTTACTGATAACCTAGTAGAGTTGCAACCCTTCTCAATTCAAGATACTAGGTAAACAGCTTTGAGTAAAGTCGTATTAGTAACTGGACCAGCACGTTCTGGTAAAAGTGAATGGGCAGAAATTTTGGCTATACAATCACAAAAAGCGGTTATCTATGTGGCAACGGCAGTAGAAAACTCAGAAGATGAAGAATGGCAACAACGTATATTACAACATAAACGACGCCGTCCTCAAGATTGGGCGACATTAGAAGTGCCATATGAATTGTCTGCAACTCTTGCGAACGCAGAACAAAATATCTGTCTTTTGGTAGATTCTTTAGGCACTTGGGTAGCAAATCTTTTAGAACAAGACGAGTTGATTTGGGAAAACATTGTTCGAGAGTTTTTAGAAACAGTGGAGTTAGTTTCTGCTGATGTGATTTTTGTTGCAGAGGAAACAGGTTGGGGTGTTGTGCCAGCTTATCCTATTGGTCGAACCTTTCGCGATCGCCTAGGTCATTTGGTGCGTCAGTTAGCAGGTATCAGCCAAGAAGTTTATTTAGTCACAGGGGGTCATGTTCTCAATTTGAGCTTGCTCGGTTCGCCTTTGCCTAAATAAAAAAACTCGCATAGAAATCGCAAAGTAACTAATAGTTAAGAACTCAGTAACTCTTCTTAAGAGTTTATTCAAAATTCCTCACAGAAAAACTAGAATCTACAGTCTAGAATTTTAGTATGGCATCACAACAAGACGTAAAAAGATATTTAGCTTACTGGTTCCAGCTAGGCAAAAAAGTTGTCATAGACAACGGTGCGGCAACCTTACAGCCGCAAAAAGTTATAGCTGGCGATCGCTATAGCGACGAGTTTGAACAGTGCTGGCAAAGGATTATTTTACCTGAGTCAGGCGACTGCTACATAGAAGGTACACGGGAAACCATAGCAGAATTGCTGACACCTGCTTGGGATGTTTCTCCCTGCGGGCGTTGCGATATGCCAGTACCTGTGAAAAATGTGGGCATGCCACCGTTGGTATGTCCTTGCTTTGATTTAACCACTTGGCCTAATACAGAGTTACCAGCACCACGCTCACCAGTCAACAACCAAGAGCAACTCAAGGCAATTCGCGATCGGCTTTTGAATGTTGTGAAATCAACTCGTGAGTAAGTTATTCACCTGAGAATATCACAATGTTTCATAGACGCTGAGATCAAACTTAGCGTTTTTTGATTTGACTGTGAAGAAACACTCTTGAGTGAGAGAGGTGTTTATTTGGCGTTGCTGAATCAAAATATGAATCATGGGATCGCTTCAAGGTTGCGGGCGCTAGGCGATACGCATGATTGCGTCTGCCCTCTGGGCGATCGCACTGGCTAGGCATAAAATTTGCCGTCTCAACTAACGCCAGCAACTTTTTAAACTGGGCACGGCGATCGCTTTATCTTCTGGAGATTTGCCACCAACTCAAATAGAATAATTTTCACAAAGCTTAATGCAGAACAAGCAAAGTACAAAGTTTGAGAGAAAATCACCAGTCTTGACTTGTCCCAACTTGAAGCTTTTCAAAGTGAATAAAAAAAGCAAACACTACCGACACTCAATCTTTAGTGTTTGCTGATTTTGAAACAGGTGCGTTTACCGCGAAACGATAAACACTCACTAAAGATTTTAAATCATGTCGAAACCATTAGGATACTGGGGCTGTGATTCAGCTTAATTCTGTGGGTAGGTAAACTGTCCTACGCCATCAAATGAGGTAGCAAGTAAAAAGCAAGCTCCTCTAGTCAGTAAACTAGAGGAGAGCAGTTTATGGAAACAACGTACGATTGTAGGGAATTTTACACTAAGACGTGAATCTGTCTGTAATTCGCTTCATCGCCTCTTCCACATTCTCCCGACTATTGAAAGCCGAAATGCGGAAGTAACCTTCCCCGGCTGCACCAAACCCAGAACCAGGTGTACCTACAACATTGCAGGTGTGCAGCAACTTATCGAAGAAATCCCAACTGGACAAACCGTTGGGAGTTTGTACCCAAACGTAAGGTGCATTCACACCACCGTAAACTGCTAATCCTGCGGCTGTGAGTTTCTCGCGAATAATTTCGGCATTCTCCAAATAGAAGCTAATCAGTTCCTTTATTTGCGCTTGTCCTTCCTGGGAGTAAACTGCCTCAGCTCCACGTTGCACAATGTAAGATACGCCATTAAACTTGGTGGACTGGCGACGGTTCCACAGTTTCCACAGTTCCACATCGGAACCATCGGCTGCTTTTGCTGTCAGGTTTTTCGGGACAACGGTGAACGCACAGCGGGTACCGGTAAAACCTGCGTTTTTGGAGAAAGAACGAAACTCAATCGCACATTCCCTTGCTCCTTCAATTTCGTAGATGGAGTGAGGAAGTTCTGCATCGGTGATATAAGCTTCGTAAGCAGCGTCGAAGAAAATGATCGAGCCGTGTGCTCTAGCATAGTCCACCCATGCTTTTAAGTGTTCTTTCGTAGCGACAGCGCCAGTGGGGTTATTAGGGAAACAGAGGTAAATTAAATCGACTTTTTGAGAAGGAATTTCGGCAGTGAAGTTGTTTTCAGCCGTAATTGGCAGATAAACTAAGCCCTCGAATTCGCCTTTATCATTTGCTGATCCAGTATTTCCTGCCATCACATTTGTGTCTACATATACAGGATACACAGGATCAGTGACGGCGATGATGTTGTTGTTACCAAAGATGTCGAGAATGTTGCCTGTGTCGCATTTAGAACCATCGGAAGTGAAGATTTCCGATGCATCAACTTCGCATCCTCGCGCTTGAAAATCTTGGGCAGCTATTTTTTCCAGTAACCAAGTATAGCCTTGCTCTGGACCATAACCTTTGAATGAAGCGCGATCGCCCATTTCTTCAACCGCTTTAATCATCGCTGTGCGGCAAGCTTCTGGCAGTGGTTCTGTGACGTCGCCAATACCTAGCTTGATCAGCTTAGCATCCGGATTTGCTTGTGCAAAAGCATTGACTCGTCGCCCTATTTCCGGGAATAGGTAACCTGCTTTGAGCTTGAGGTAGTTGTCGTTAATTGTTGCCATAGTAGTTTGATACAAATCTCATAAATAAACAGCTTACTGCCATTTGATATATGCTGTTCAATGAATGATTTGCTAGATAGTAAAGCAGGTGGGGTGACATGCATCTGGTAAAAGGCATCAAACGTTATCAAAATTGTGAATCGCTGTAAATCCCTCCGACTCCGACGAATGATTCCCCAGTCGCACGGAAAACAGCGTTTGCATTCCAGCAACTTGAGCTGCTTTTAGTTCAGCAGTGACGTCTGAGATAAAGAGAATTTTGTCTGGTGCGATTCCGATAGCATCGGCTATTTTGCGATAACTCTCGGCTTCCCTTTTGGAACCCGTTTGGGTGTCAAAGTAACCGCTGATAAAAACAGTCAAGTCTCCCACTTCACTGTACTGAAATAGGAGTTGTTGCGCTTGCACACTGCCAGATGAGAAAATAAACAGCCGTTTGCCAGCAGTTGTCCAGCGTTCAAATGCGGGTTTTACGTCTGCAAACATTTGCGATCGCAATGTACCATCTCGATACCCCTGATTCCAAATCTTACCCTGCAACGATTTTAACCCTGTGGATTTGCGGTCAATAGCAATCAAATGGTGGATATAAGGAACAGCCGCCGTCGCCTCCGTTTCCTGCCAATCAGGTACTGACAACCCCTGTGCTAAATCAGTTTCGTACTCTTGCCTTAACCATTGCAAATCAGTCTGCACCTGTGCATCCTGCTGATGAGTTGTGAGAAAATCCGCTACATAGTCGCGGGCAAATGGAAATAACACCCCGAAGACGTAGTCAACCGGGGTAGTGGTGCCTTCAATATCCAAGAGGATAACGTCTGCTGTATTACAGTAGCGTCCAGTCATGAGGAAATCAGTGAACAGTTAACTGATAATTGACAATTCAGCGACATCCCAAGCTGTCACGGGTTGACACACCTGTCACAGGATTAACTCCATCAGCACGTTCGCACATCAATTTCACTTCGTAAGGATCAACAATTGAATTAGAAAAATCTGCTCCTGTAATCACTGCATCAAAGAAGTGACTACTGCTGAAAATGCCATCAGTCAAAATGGCGTTGGTTAAATTCGCTTCACTAAAGATCACGCGATCGGCAAATGTTTCTGCAAGATTCGCTCCGCTTAAATCTGCTTTCAGAAACGATCCCTTGGTGAGAATAGTTCCACTGAGATTTGCCCCTTGGAAGTTTGCCGCCTGCATAATTCCACCTGCAAAGGACGTTCCATGTAAATCTTTATTGGAAAAATCTTGATGTTCTAAGTTGGCGAGCGTGTAATTAACCTTATTCTCCTGAGCTAAAACAGCGGCGGGATTCAACAGCAACCCACAAAGAGTTAACAAAAAGAGGAGCAGGACACTGAAAACAGACTGTAACCGAGTTTTATCTTTTCGCTTCATTATTATAGATACCTTACAAAATACATCTTCAATTCAAATATTAACTTTGATAGAGCTTGATTGAATTTCCTGCTGATCATGTCAATGTCATATTTTAGCTTCTTCGCCGTAAGCCCCACGCTATAGTGGTACTCCACTTAGCGCTCGGTCTTGCGGCGGATAAAAACGTGGTGCACCGTTGAACGGCACGCGCTACAAGCCGGGGAACCCGGACGCCAGACGCCTAGGTCGGGAGAACGCCAGGTGCTACAACGGGGGGAACCCTCCGCAGTCGCCACAACGGGGGGAACCCCCGCAAGGCGCTGCTCTCCGCAACGCACTGGCTCCCCTCCTGCAGCGCTGGCTCTCCAACGCGCTGCCTCCCTATGTTGGTTCGAGGTCAACGCGGGAAATGGTGCCCGCGTTAACGGTCGCTGCGGACGGTTATTTGAACGGACATGATATAATACCAGTTCTCTGTAAACTTGCACTTAATACTTACTCTTTCATTCTTGGCGTTCTTGGCGTCTTGGCGGTTCGTTTCATAAATATTAAGTGCATCTTCATGGAGAATTGGTATAAGTCCTGATCATTACCAAAATCAGCAACTGTGCAAAATTAGAGGATTTTGATTCATCCAAAATCAAGAATTACTTACCATTGCCATTACCACCATTGCCATTACCAGACGTAAGAATGCGATCGGCAATTCTATCAGGAACTTCTTGAAGATGGTCGTATTCCCAATGGAAGGAACCAACGCCAAGAGTGAGCGATCGCAACTCCACAATAAAGTTCTGCATCTCTGCTTGTGGTAGATAAGCGATCACACAGTCCCATCCTTGCCAGTCATGCACACCTTCATAACCCAAAATCTGCCCCCGCCTACCAGTGACAAGTTGCAGCACTTTGGCAGTAAATTCGTTGGGAGTGGAGACTTGCACACGAATGATCGGTTCTAGCAGGGTAGGTTCACACTTCGGCAGTCCTGTTTGCATGGCAAGACGGGCAGCTTGCTTAAATGCTTGCTCGGAACTATCAACAGTGTGGTATGAACCATTTGTTAAAGTTACCGCCACATCCACAACGGGGAAACCCAAGGGACCATGTGACAGAAACTCCCGCACGCCTATTTCCACACCAGGAATGTATTGCCTAGGAACGACACCACCTACGATAGTTTCTTTGAAGTTAAAGCCTTCGCCGCGTGATAATGGCTGAATGTCAAGGTAAACATCGCCAAACTGTCCGTGACCACCGCTTTGGTGTTTGTAGCGTCCGTGAATTGATGACGCCGGTTTGCGAATGGTTTCTTTGTAAGGCACTTGCGGTAAGTGCGTTGTCATCGGCAAATTATATTTGCGGCGCAGTCGGTCTAGTGCAACTTGCAAATGAATCTCACCTTGACCCCACAAAATAACTTCGTGGGTATCGCCGTGTTGTTCCCAAGCAAGAGAGCAGTCTTCTTCCAACAGCTTGGTGATCGCACTGCTGAGTTTTACTTCATCGTTGCGCTTTTCGGGAGTGATTGCCAGGGCATAAACTGGTTCTAGTTGTCCAGCTTTGGGTAATGCTGTCGTTATCTGTTCACAAGAAAGAGTATCCCCGGTCTTAATACCCTCTAAACGACTAATCGCAACGATTTCACCAACACAAGCTTGATTAATTGACTGCTGTTGTTGTCCCATGAGGCGGTAAAGACCACCAGCACGAACACCGTTGAGAACAATGCCATCAGTTAACTTACCCCGCCAAACTCGTACCAGAGATAATTTGCCACCTTGGGGGGTGTAGTAAGTTTTCAGCACTTGCGCCACAGGGGAATCGCCTTTTTTAACTTTTAAGCGACGTTCTGCTGTGGTTTCTGGTTCAGGCGCTTCTCTGAGTAAAGCTTCTAGAAGTGGGCGTACACCGTAATCTTGCTCAGCAACTCCAAAGAAAACAGGGACAACCAAATCTGCCCCTAATTCCATTTTCAGGTCTTTGAGGATTTCTTCTTGGGGAGGTTCGATGTCTTCTAAAAGTTCTTCTAGTAAATGGTCGTCAAAATCTGCCAAAGCTTCGAGCATTTCTGCCCGTGCTGTGTGTTCTTGTTCTTTGAGTTCTTCCGGGAAGGCGATGGGGTCAGCAGGTGCACCTGCATGGTACTTGTATGCTTGTTCGCTCACCAAGTCGATAAAGCCCATGAGCTGTTCCCCTTGGATGATGGGATATTGATGGGCTACCAAGGGACGACTGGAAACGGCTTTGAGGGCGTGTAGCGTGTCTAAAACATTAATATTAGCCCGATCCATTTTATTCACAAAGACGAGGTGAGGAATTTCCCAGTCGTCAAGGAATTTAAATAAAGGGGCAAGGGTGAGGACTCGGTCTGTGATGGGTTCGCAAACCACAATTGCTGCATCCACGCCCATTAAGGCGTTGTACGTTTCTTGGGCAAATTCCACACTTCCAGGACAATCAATAAATGTGAAGCGAGTGTCATTATATTCAGTGCTAGCAGCACTCACTTCTACACTCATATGGCGATCGCGCGATTCAGCAGCACTATCTCCTATTGTGTTACCATCCTTAACGCTGCCTTTGCGAGTTATTGCACCTGTAACGAATAATAAACTTTCCAGGAATGTGGTTTTTCCACTTAAATATGGACCAACAATTGCCACATTTCGCGAACCCGATTTCACTTTTTCGTTCATACAACCTCCCTTGCAGCTAGACATATCTAGCCGCGTTATCTTATGTTATTGATAGTTCAAAATTTGATGATCCCAAAGATTATTGTCTCCTTAACTTGAGATTATCTCTCTTTTAATATAGGTAGTGAAAAATTGTAGTTTCTCGTAATATTTAAATCAAGATAATTTAACTATTACAAAATTTGCTATATAAAATTAAACTTATATGAATGTGGTCATATGTTAGATAAACTTTGTAAAGTAAACGTAACTTAAACTGTTCCAACACCAGAAAACAATGCAGGTTCCTCTTTATAAAAATCGCCTTCCTACTTTAGTGGGTTTCATATTAGTAGTCCAAAGCCTTGTGTGCCCATCATCCTCAGCTTCTCCACCTCCTGCTGCTCCTTTATCTGATCACCTTCTAAAACTGGCGCAATACATTGATAGCAGCGCTCAAGATTACTTAACACAAGGATTAGAAGCCATTCAGGTGGGGAGAGTAGAAGATGCGATCGCCTTATTTCGTAAAGCCACAGAACTTGATCCCAAGTTAGCCGCAGCTCACTACAACTTAGGACTAGCACTGCGACAAGCCGGACAATTACAACCTGCGGCTGATGCATTTTACAAAGCGACACAATCTGATCCCCAGTTTGCCCTGGCTTACGCTAATCTTGGTGGTTCACTCTTGGAAGGAAGCAATTGGCAACAAGCAAACGATTACTTGCAACGAGCAATACAACTGGATCCTAAACTGGGAGTGGCTTACTATAACTTAGGGTTGCTGCGCGAGCAACAACGAGATTGTGAGCAAGCGATCGCATCCTTTAAAAAAGCAATGGAACTGAGCCAAAACGCACCAGAACCTGCGTATCATATGGGCATCTGTTATTTACAGCAAGGCAAAGCCGATAAAGCAAAAGATGCCTTTCGCAAAGCAGTTAAAATCAATCCAAAATATTCCGAAGCTTATTACAATCTCGGTGCCATTTTTTTGAACCAAAGAAAATTAAAAGATGCATTAGAAGCTTTTAGAAAATCAGCACAAGCAAACACAAATAATGCCAATGCTTATTATAGCGCTGGGTTAGTTTTTATAGAGTTAAAGCAATACCCACAGGCAGCAGAAGTATTGCAATATGCCAGAGATTTATACAAAGCTCAGAAGAATTTCCAGTGGGCGAACAATGCACAAAATTTGTGGCAACAAATATCAAACGTAAATTATCCACCTCGTTAAATCAGTAAACAGTTATCAGTTATCAGTAAAGAGTGATAACTGATAATTGTTAAAGAAGGGAGCCACCGAAAGTGCGTTCACCGGAGGTGGCGGCTTCCGCATCGCTCTGTTTTGTAGCCATGAAACACCTTATGCACTAGCTATCAGCTAGATTGGTTTTGGGCTGCTTGCTGTACTTGCTCCAGCCTCAAATCCAAAGTCCTTGCTACTTGTTCGACACTCAAACCTAAAGCTAACAATCGGGGTACTGCTTCTAACTTTGCTTGCAGCTTACCTTCTTCTAAGCCTTCCTCCTTACCTTCCTCCTTAATGGATTGATACATCCTTGTCTTTCTGAATTCGTCATCTATGCCCAACATTGCTGCCAACTCCTCTCGGCTTAACTGAGTAAACTTGTACAACAGGATGGTTTCTATCAATTCTACAATTTGCGTCCTGGTCGCTTCATCTGTCAGTTGTTGTCTTGCCCGCAAAATCAATTCTCTACCTCGATCAACGGCTGTCTCTTCTCGTTCTATAATTAACTGCACAACCGCAAGTTGAAGTGAGTTTTCTGCGGCTGTACCTAATTCATCTAAATAAATGCGCTGGACTTGTGGACTCTCCAGCAACAACTGATATGGCTGTTGATCGTCTGGATCGAAATTTTGGTTGGGATAGATAACAACTGCACGCCAAAACTTAACGGATGTATTTTGACGCAGATAGAGAAAGATTTCTGCAAAAAAGCGCCTATAAAAATTTGAGTCTAGTTGAAACTGAACTTCGACAAAATAAACTGGCTGATTTGTGGTTTCAGTTGCTGGGACAAACACACCATCAATCCGAAAGGCAGTTTCTTTGAGTTCAATGGAAACGAATTCATAAGTATTGGGATTGATGGTTGTGTCGCCAATTATATCAAAAAATATGCTGGGAAAAGCTTGAAACAAACTGTAGAATATTTTGTCAGTCCGCACGTTGTTAAACTGTATTAGGAATACTGTGCTAAAACTTTATCAAAAATTGCGATGTCTTCGGATGAAGCATTTTGTCGCCAAATGGTTACTTGCACTCTTTGTATGTACTGATCGCTCTACGGTGTATTATCACCACTCAAACCATCTGAATGCATTGCGACGCGCAGTCTTTCAAGATTTTTACGGACACTAACAGTATTGGGATGATTTGTACCTAAAACTTGCTCACAAATCCTTAAAGCTTGCAGGTACAACGGTTCGGTTTCGCTGTAGCGTCCTTGGGAAAAATAGAGATCTGCCAGGTTGTTGAGACTTTCAGCAACATTTGGATGGTTATCTCCCAGGAAACGTTTATCAAGTTCCAATGCTTTTATACACCAAGGTTCCGCTTCACTATAGTGTCCCTGTTGTCTGTACATATTACCTAAAGCGTACATAGTGTCTGCCAAAAGCGGGTGATCCTTTGGTAGTAGATGTTGCTTAAGTTTTAAAGCTTGTAGAAACAATGCTTCTGCTTTGTTGTAGCTTCCTTGAGCAGAGTATATCAATGCCAAATTGTGAAGGTCTGTAGCAAAACCAGGATTTTCTCCTAACAATCGCTTATCCCTCTCTATTGCTTGTAATGACAATGGCTCAGCTTCTCGATAGCGTCCTTGATTATAGTAGAGTAATGCTAAATTATTTAACATAAGGGCAACATCGGGATGGTTGTCTCCCAACAGGCGTTTTGTTAGTTCCAAAGCTTTCAGATACAGTGGTTCTGCTTCAGTGTAGTGTCCAATAATACGGTACAGTTCTGCCAGGTTATTGAGGCTTTGTGCAACTGCGGGATGTTCCTCTCCCAACAGGCGTTTTCTCAGTTCTAAAGCTCGCTGGTACAGAGGTTCGGCTTCAGTGTAGCGTCCTTGAGATTTATAAAGTAATGCTAAGTTGTTGAAGATTTGTGCAACTACGGGATGTTCTTCTCCCAACAGGCGTTTTGTCAGTTCTAAAGCTTGTTGGTACAGAGGTTCGGCTTCAGTGTAGCGTCCTTGAGATTTATAAAGTAATGCTAAGTTGTTGAGGCTTTGTGCAACTGCGGGATGTTCTTCTCCCAACAGACGTTTTGTCAGTTCTAAAGCTTGCTGGTATAGAGGTTCGGCTTCAGTGTAGCGTCCTTGAGATTTATAAAGTAATGCTAAGTTGTTGAGGCTGGTGGCGACAGCGGGATGTTCTTCTCCCAACAGACGTTTTGTCAGTTCTAAAGCTTGCTGGTACAGGGGCTCGGCTTCGCTGTAGCGTCCTTGGGAATAGTAGAGTAATGCCAGGTTATTGAGGCTGGTGGCGACAGCGGGGTGTTCTTGCCCTAATAGGCGTTTGTAGAGTTCTAAAGCTTGCTGGTACAGAGGTTCAGAGTCATTGTAGAGTCCTTGGGACTTGTAGAGTACTGCCAGGTTATTAAGGCTTTGTGCAACTGAGGGGTGTTCCTCTCCCAACAGGCGTTTTCTCAGTTCTAAAGCTTGTTGGTACAGGGGTTCGGCTTCGCTGTAGCGTCCTTGGGAACAGTAGAGTAGTGCCAAGTCGTTAAGGCTTTGTGCAACTGAGAGATGTTCCTCTCCTAACAGGCGTTTTCTCAATTCTAAAGCTTGTAGGTACAGTGGTTCGGCTTCGCTGTAGCGTCCTTGGGACTCGTAGAGTCCCGCCAGGTTGTGAAGGCTTGTAGCGAAATTGGGATGTTTCTCTCCCAACAGACATTTTGTCAGTTCTAAAGCATCCTCATACAGCGGTTCAGCTTCGCTGTAGTGTCCTTGAAAATGGTAGAGTGATGCCAGATTGTGGAGGCTTATAGCTAAATCTCTCTCCAAACCTAATTCTTTTTGCAGTTTAGTAGTTTTCGTAAAATATAGAATTGCCAAGTCTTGTTCTTTCTTATAATCCTGAGCCTCACTCCGATTTAACCTCCTTCGGTAAATTTGCCCCAACCTTGAATACAAAGTAGCTAAGCTAGGGTCTTTTACTCCCCTTTCCTGTTCAATTTTCTCGATTAAGTTTTGCAAATCTTCTAAGGGCAAGAAGTCGGGGTTAGAGTCATTTGTGTCAGCTAATTCCGAGTCGCTGAAGGCAAAGCGGATAGATTCAAGCTCTTTACTGGAAACAGTAACAGTTTTTTTTGACACAAACCGGAAAACACCATTGCGCCAACTCCAAAAATCTGGTGCTTTTTGACTCAGGTTGACAAGAATTTGGTGAGTCACCCATAAGACAATAGCGTAAGGAAACTCGCGTAATGCTTCCCGTGTCCACTGCAAGTACCCGAAAAATTTCTCCTGTTCAGAACGTTCCTCCCCCAGTCTGAGAAAATAAAGTTGTTCTACACCCGTTACAGTTATCACCGCTGACTTAAGCTGACGGAGATATTCTTCTTGTTCCACCAGTTGGTTGATAGCAGCCTTGAGACTCGGTTCACCCCGCGTTAGTGTGACTCGATAGGGACGGAAGCTCTGTTGTAGTTCAGCTTCGTAGTGGGAAATAATGCGATCGCGGAAGTTACCATCATCGCAAACCCCAATCAGCAAGTTTAATCCCTGTTCTTTTGCCTCAATGCTGACGATTAAATCATCATAAGCATCTTGATTTTCTTCATCATCTAATAATTCTTGAGTTGTCCGAGCAAATTCTGTTTGGGTTTCCTCTTTGTTTACAAAGATAAATTGAGGGTAAGATTCGCTAGCTTCCATTAATTAACCCTCGCCTTCTCAAAGTTTCTACAACAACCGGGTGAACATCGTACCAAGGCTCATCATTACGATATTCCAGCACATATAAACCATGTAGTAAATCTAAGAACTCTGGTTGTTTTGGGTCATCCGGCATGAAGTTTTGATAAGTTTTTTGCAAAATATCATAATCAATCTTGCTTAGGCGAATAGCAAAGTCATTACGTATTTTAGTCACTGCTTGCTGTAGAACACTATCATCAATAATGACTTGTTCTCCTGTTTTTCGCCTGATTAACCTTAAACAAATCCGACAACATTCATTGGCAATTCTAATTAACTCTCGCAACACTCCACCACTTGTGACAACTATCTTTTCAGCAGTATGACTTTCAATTAAGTTAGTAGCAAGCCGCTTATCTAAAATTTCACACAAAACATCTGTAGCTTCCTGACGTGGTCGAGAATCCGGCAAACGGTTTTTGCCTTTTTCAAATATTTTTAAGACAGGCATGACTACAATTTGATTGTTGGTTTCTGTAGCAATGACTGTGCTGAGAAAAGTTTCGCGGATGATAGCTATTGGTATGGTATAGATTATCCGGATATTAGGTTGGCAAAGAGCCTTGATATTATTTTTATAAATTTCATTAACTCTTGCTAGATCAAGTTTATCTAAATCATCAATAATAACTAAAATTTCTTTCTTTGATGCCACTTGAATCAAAGCAGCTATTTCATTAATTCTAGCAACTAAATCTGATAATTTGCGTTCAAACTCTTGCTTAATTTCATACCTAATGGTAGAATCTACTTTCAATTTTGTAATAATTAACTTGAAAAAGTCAAAGCCTGTTGAAGCTTCTCCTTGAAATTTTGTTTCTTCAGTACGAGTGCGCTTAGCAAACCACTTATAAAGAGGTTCTTTAGTGGATTGAGGAATTTCCACTCGGCTTGCTTCCGCCTCAGACATTAAGTTGAGTGCAATGGCAAATAAGATGTTGATATGATTAACATCCGACATCTCTATTGTGTCGGCAATAGAAAAGGAAACCACAAAATAGCGATCGCGCAATCGCCTGCTAAATTCAGCTAACAAAGTGGACTTACCACACCCACGATGTCCTGTAAAGATAATCTTGCCATCAGCACTAGGGCTATCTTCAACTAATTGCTCTAATTCTTCAATAATCTCGCCACCGTAATCAACTCTAAATCTAGACAGATCCTTCGGTTCTACAAGTGGCAAAAGTTCCAAATTTCTATATGCTTCCTGAAAAGACTTTAATAATTCTTCAGACATCGGATAATAGCGTATGACGTGCTGACTATTTCTATCATCACCCACTTTCAGGTGCAATACACTCTTGAATTAGCCAGGGTGGGCATTACCGATGCCCACCCTACATGTAGATGTGTGTTTCTACACTTATGCGTGTGTGCGTCCTCTGTTGCGAAACAAAAAAACAAACCCCTCTTCGACGACAAATCGCAAAGAGGGGCTAACAATAAGATGCGCTTGCTTTAATAAGCGTCCTGCAACTCATAGAAGTCAGGCGACACGTAATCCTTACGTAAGGGCCAACCTACCCAATCTTCTGGCATCAAAATCCGCTTCAGATCTGGGTGTCCTTCGTAGAAAATGCCATACATATCGTAGGACTCACGTTCTTGCCAGTCTGCTGTCTTCCAAATCCAGTAAACTGAGGGAACTCTGGGATTTTCCCGTGGGAGGAACACTTTGAGACGCACTTCTTCAGGACGGTCAGCATTATCACTGATTTTAATCAAGTTATAGACACTAACCAACTGCTGTCCTGGCCCCAAATCAATCCCAGCTTGACACTGGAGAGAATTAAACCCGTAAGCATACAGTGCAGTGCAAAGTGGAAGCAGAAAATCTGCCTCAACTTTAATAATCTCTATACCGCTATGATCTGCTTGTAGAGACTCATGATCAAAGCCATTTTCAGTTAACCACAGGGAAACCGCGCCTGCTTTGACTATTGACTTTTCCTCTGCTGGTGCTGCTTCGTCGTCGGATTCTTCTTCTGATTCTTCAGCTTTAGGTTTTTTAGCTTTGGATTCTTCTTTAGATTCTTCAGCTTTAGGTTTTTTAGCTTTGGATTTTTCAGCTTTGGATTCTTCAGCTTTGGATTCTTCAGCTTTAGATTCTTCAGCTTTGGATTCTTCTTTCGATTCTTCAGCCACGCTTAGTTTCCTCCTTTTGTACCTTTTGAGTCAAAAGAGCAGGTGGGACGGGTAAACCGATCGCCTCAGTCAACTCCTTCGGTGGTGCGAAGCGAGATTCTGTCCGTAAATATTTACCAGTGTGGATTTGCTCTGCGGGTTTGAGGTTGTGAGTTGTGCTGTAATAGCGGTGGGTTTGCTTAATTCGATCGCGTTCCTGCATCGAATCATTTGCTATCTTCTTGCGCAGCTTGATTATTGCGTCAATAATCGCCTCTGGACGTGGGGGACAACCGGGTAAGTAAACGTCCACTGGAATCAATTTATCGACACCGCGTACAGCCGAAGGAGAATCCACGCTGAACATACCGCCAGTAATCGTGCAAGCACCCATAGCAATCACGTACTTGGGTTCTGGCATTTGCTCATAAAGACGCACAAGCTGAGGTGCCATCTTCATGGTAATTGTGCCTGCAGTAATAATTAAGTCAGCTTGACGAGGGCTAGAACGGGGAATCAAACCAAAGCGGTCAAAGTCAAATCGGGAACCAATCAAAGCTGCAAATTCAATAAAGCAGCAAGCGGTACCAAACAGCATCGGCCAAAGGCTAGAAAGGCGCACCCAGTTGTAGAGGTCATCAACCGTCGTCAGGATAACGTTTTCTGACAAATCTTGGGTTACTGTAGTCCGCGACATTGGGTTGAGAATGCGCTCTTTTTGCTGTTCTATGTTAGTATCTAAGACCATTCCAAAGCTCCTTTACGCCATGCGTACGCTAGGGCAACGACAAGAATTGCAATAAAAATTAGCGCTTCAATAAATGCCAATAGCCCAAGACGGTGGAAAGCAACCGCCCAAGGATACAAAAATACAGTCTCAACATCAAAGATGACGAAGACCAGCGCGAACATGTAGTAGCGAATGTTGAATTGAATCCAAGCTCCACCAATGGGTTCCATGCCGGATTCATATGTGGTGCGCCGTTCTGGGTTGCGACCGCTGGGTCGCAGGAGCTTGGACGCTGACAGAGCCAAGGCAGGCACTAGGCTACAGATAATGAAGAAGCCAAGAAGATACTCGTAACCGCTAAGGACAAACACAATCAGTTTCTACCGCTTTTGGTGCTAATAACTTTAACCAGACCAGTGCTGGGAAAGGGTTTCTCGCTCTCACGGCAACTAGCTCTGGGCTTGGGTTCTCCCCTTGGGCGAACCCGGAGGGCGTTCACTTCACCGGATGCCGTGCCTTCTTTTGAAGAAGCTGCGCTGAGTGGGCGATCGCTTCGTGCTCCAGATAGCGGCAGATCGCTCAAGGGGCAAGCGAGAGGCATCCGGTGAAGTGTAAACTTCTTTTACATTATATCTTTTTGACTTTCTTGAATCTCAACAAACAGAGTTGTAGATGATTTGATTCGTTTTTGGTCAACATAGAAAAACCTAACACTTAATGTCATAATTTTTAACGTATATTTAATATTTGCTTCTCACCGAGGCCAAGAGCCATGAGCGAACAAGCTGTTGAAACAACTGCGTTAGACCGCTACGAGTGCCGTTCTTGCGGTTACGTTTACGAACCCGAGAAGGGGGACGACAAGCGTGACATCGCTCCAGGGACAGGCTTTGCGGAAATATCTTCTGATTGGCGCTGTCCAGTTTGCGGTGCAAAAAAGAGTGCTTTTGCAAACGTTGGTCCTGCTGGCACAGCATCCGGCTTTAAAGAAAATCTAAACTTTGGTTTGGGTGTGAATACTCTCACACCAGGTCAGAAAAATCTTCTCATTTTCGGAGCTTTGGCTGTTGCCTTTTTGTTTTTTCTTAGTCTCTATGGCTTACGATAAAACACGTTCTTTACGGGTGGGTAATACCTGAATAACACAAAACCCATACACAAATTCACAAATTCACAAAAAAACAAACAGATAACAGATGCTCCCGATTGTAAAAATTTGCCAACGAATACTCGCTTTGTTCGTGGTCATCCTGATGTGTGTTGGTTGTAGTAATGTTCCCTCAACCACCTTCAATCCTTGGGAAGTTATTTCTGTCCCAACACAAGCAAAACTACTGGATATTGCTTTTACAGATAACCCCCAGCATGGTTTCCTAGTAGGCAGCAATGCTACTCTTTTGGAAACAAAAGATGGTGGTACAACTTGGCAACCTCTAGAATTAGAATTAGATGACCAAAGGTATCGTTTTAACACGATCAGTTTTAGAGGTAAAGAGGGGTGGATAGCTGGAGAACCGGCTCTGTTATTACACACCACCGATGAAGGTCGTTCTTGGTTCCGCATTCAACTGAGTGAAAAGCTACCAGGTAATCCTGTTAGTACTGTCGCACTGGGACAAAACACAGTTGAGATCGCGACAGATGTAGGAGCGATATACAAAACTACAGATGGCGGTAAAAACTGGAAAGCACAGGTAGAACAAGCTGTTGGCGTGGTTCGCAACATCGAACGTTCTCCTGATGGCAAATATGTGGCTGTTTCTGCAAAAGGTAACTTCTACTCAACTTGGGAACCAGGGTTAAATGCTTGGGAACCCCACAACCGGAATAGTTCCCGACGGGTAGAAAATATGGGATTTGCCGAAAATGGTCAAGTATGGATGTTAGCACGAGGTGGTCAGGTACAGTTTACCGACCCAGTTCACCCAGAGGAATGGCAAAAAGCTCAAAATCCAGAGCTTTCTACTAGTTGGGGGTTACTAGATCTGGCTTATCGTACACCAGATGAACTTTGGATCAGTGGTGGTAGCGGTAATTTGCTGCGCAGTCTTGATGGTGGCAAAACTTGGGAAAAAGACCGTGACGTTGAAGAAGTTCCCGCCAATTTTTACAAAATTGTTTTTCTGAATCCAGACAAGGGATTTGTGATTGGCGATCGCGGTATTTTACTAAAATACAATCCAAGTATTGCAGCTGCTACCAAATCAGAGGCTGCTTAAGCTAAATTCTGAGAAAGAAGTTACGAGGTGTAACTCTTTCTTAACTTTGTAGGATAATGATCTCAATAACAATTTTTGTGAAGGTAGGGATATAAATGTCAGGAACTACTGGAGAGCGTCCATTTTCGGACATTATTACGAGCGTTCGTTACTGGGTGATCCACAGCATCACCATTCCTGCACTGTTTATTGCGGGTTGGTTATTTGTCAGCACTGGCTTGGCATACGATGCGTTTGGTACTCCTCGTCCTAATGAATATTACCCAGGAGCACGGCAGGAATTGCCAATTGTGAATAACCGTTTTGATGCAAAACAACAAGTAGAACAGTTTAGTAACACAAAGTAGTTTGAAATCATGACTAGCGGAAATAACGTCAATCAACCAGTTACCTATCCAATTTTTACAGTCAGATGGCTGGCAGTTCACACTCTAGCTGTGCCAACTATCTTCTTTTTAGGCGCGATCGCCGCAATGCAGTTTATTCAACGTTAGGAAAAAATCATGGAAAGAAGCCCCAATCCTAATAAGCAGCCGGTTGAACTGAACCGAACTTCGCTTTACCTCGGACTGTTAATGATTTTCGTTCTTGGTATTTTGTTTTCCAGTTACTTCTTTAACTAACTGGAATGACGGCTATTGAGTCATGTTTTTTTAACTTTTGTCATTAATTTTTTTAGCAAAGAGAGGAGAAAAAGCAGTGTCTGGAAGTGGCAGAATTCCTCTGTGGGTTGTCGCGACAATCGCAGGTTTAGGTGTCATCACCGTTGTAGGTATTTTCTTTTATGGATCCTACGCCGGACTTGGTGCTCCAACGTGATCTTGTAAGACCTCGTCCCTGCCTCTTGTGTGTAAAATCTTCAACGCAAGTAAAAGTGTCTTTATTTTTGTAAAGATAAGCAAGGCGGGGCATATTCCTTACTATCAAACGCCGTAGAGGGAAGTTATAGAAAAAGAAAATCTGCTAAAAGCTTACACTCAGCCGTCAGGGTTGGAAACTGTAACATAGTTCGTACGTATTTATCTTCAAAACTAGTCAATTTTGAGTAGGTATTGCGGAAATGTGAATCAGTCTTGTGTAACGGCAGCATAGCAGTGTGACAAATCATTAGCACAAAAAACCGCCTGTCTTAACAAGACAGGCGGTAAATTTTTATAAAAATATTTAAATCACCTCTGGTTCACGGTAACCCCCGTCTTTCGGTGAGGATTTTCGTACAACCAGAAAACCTCAGTAGTGATTCTTTTGAATCCCCCATGCAGCACAAGCTAGGGGGATGTCAAAAGAATCTTAGTAATCGAAGTCGCCGCCGCCCATACCAGCGCCAGCACCAGCAGGAGCGTTATCCTTTGGCTCAGGCTTGTCAACCACAATACATTCAGTGGTTAACACCATACCAGCAATGGATGCAGCGTTTTGCAAAGCAGAACGGGTAACTTTGGCAGGATCAACGATACCAGCTGCAAACAGATCAACAAACTCGTTCTTAGCAGCATCGTAGCCGATGTTGAAGTCTTTTTCCTTAACGCGCTCGGCAATGACAGCACCGTTCTGACCAGCGTTTTCAGCAATTCTCTTGAGAGGAGCAGCCAAGGCGCGAGCTACAATTAACGCACCAGTCAACTCTTCAGCTTTGAGGTTGCCGTTTGCCCATTCTTCCAGTGCAGGAGACAGGTGAGCCAGTGTTGTACCACCACCAGGAACGATACCTTCTTCCACAGCAGCTTTGGTAGCGTTGATAGCGTCTTCTAAACGCAGCTTCTTGTCCTTCATTTCGGTTTCGGTCGCAGCGCCCACCTTAACGACGGCGACACCACCAGCTAGCTTAGCAAGACGCTCTTGTAGCTTTTCTTTGTCGTAGGAAGATTCGGTTTCTTCGATTTGACGGCGAATTTGGTCAATCCGAGCTTTAACTGCAGCTTCGTTACCTTCGGCAACAATGGTGGTGTTGTCTTTGGTGATTGTGATGCGGCGAGCCTTACCTAGAGAATCTAACTTGGTGCTATCTAGTTTCAAACCAGCATCTTCTGTGACAACTTGACCACCGGTGAGGATACCGATGTCTTCTAGCATTGATTTGCGGCGATCGCCAAACCCAGGAGCCTTCACCGCAGCCACGTTCAGCACACCACGCAGGCGGTTAACGACCAAAGTTGCCAAAGCTTCTTTTTCAATATCTTCAGCGATAATCACCAAAGGACGACCAGCACGAGCTACTTGCTCTAATACGGGTACGAGGTCTTGTACCAGAGCGATTTTCTTATCGGTTAGCAGGATGAAAGGCTCATCGAAAACTGCTTCCATCCGCTCGGGATCGGTCGCAAAGTAGGGAGAGATGTAGCCTTTCTCAAAACGCATCCCTTCTGTGATTTCCAATTCGGTGGTCATGGACTTTCCTTCTTCCAAGGAAATTACACCTTCTTTACCCACCTTATCCATTGCTTCGGCAATCATCTGACCGACTTCTTCGTCGTTACCAGCAGAGATTGAACCAACCTGGGCAATTGCTTTGGAATCTTCTACGGGACGAGCGTGTTCTTTGATTTTGTCTACCAAGAAGTTGGTAGCCTTATCAATACCACGTTTCAGCGAAATAGCATTTGCACCAGCTGCAACGTTGCGTAAGCCTTCTTTGACCACTGCATGAGCCAAAACGGTCGCAGTTGTGGTGCCATCACCGGCAGCATCGTTCGTCTTGGAAGCCGCTTGACGGATCAAAGCAACGCCAGTGTTTTCGACGTGGTCTTCCAATTCAATTTCTTTAGCAATGGTCACACCGTCATTAATGATTTGTGGTGCGCCAAACTTTTTCTCTAGGACTACGTTACGACCTTTGGGACCGAGGGTAACAGCTACCGCTTCAGTCAAGATGTCCATGCCTTTTTCTAGGGCACGACGTGCGTTTTCGTTGTAAATGATGCGCTTTGCCATAATTGTCAAAGAATGTTTAGCAGAAAACTACAAAGAATGTTATTTGTTTTTTGTCCTTTGCCAACAACTCATGACAAATGACTGATGACAAATGACTAAAAGATTATGAAACGACTGCCAGAATGTCTTTTTCAGACAGCAGGACGTATTCGTCAGTTCCAAGTTTGATGTCGGTACCAGCGTATTTGGAGTAGAGAACTTTATCTCCGACCTTCACGTCCAACGCTTGACGAGCACCGTCATCTTTGATTTTGCCTTCACCGACGGCAACAACTTCGCCTACTTGGGGCTTTTCTTTTGCATTGTCGGGTAAATAGAGACCACCTGCGGTCTTTTCTTCAGCCGCGTTCACTTTGACGAATACGCGATCGCCCAGGGGTTTAACTGTAGAAACGCTTAAAGTTACAGCTGCCATACCAAATTCTCACCTCGTTAGCACTCTCAACTCCTGAGTGCTAATGTACCTAAAGGTGAAGTGCAATGGCAACGTTTTCTTTTGTACGGGTTCCCGAACTTTGCTTGCCCAAACCCACGTAAGTACATATACTCTACTTTTCTCAGCTTTCAGGTTTTACTCCGTAAATGACGAATATGGATATATGGGCAACTTTATTTGCAAAGCTGGGAAATTGATATAGAACAGTAATCAGGGAGCCGCCATTTGAGTAACACTACAGTGATCCAGTCCTGCCAAGAGCTACGAAAAACCACGCTTACACCAGCGAATAAAGCCCTAAGTATTTCTATAGAAGCTTTAGAACTGTTGAACATTCCGAGGGACATTTTAACTAGTGTTGTCCAAATAGTTTCTAACTGCTTCTGCGAACAAGCTCGTTTACCTTTTTGGGAAGGCTTAAAAAAACGACTCAAACAGTTAAGTCTTCACCAAAGGCAAGATGGCAATTCTAGTTGCATATTTGGAAATAAAATCAACTGCTTGCCAGTTTGCTGTTCTAGACTGATAATAAAGGATTACCCGGATGCTGTGCGGTATCGCCCAACAATCCCGGAAGCCATTGAGCGGATTATACAAGAGCACTTCTTAGGCAACAAGGTGGTAGAAGAATATGCATTGTGTTTTCCCATCCTTTGCCAAAAAGTTCCCTAGGTTGTCGTGAACAACTTATAGAAGCTTAACATCCAACAAGGATATGGCACAGTAGTAAACAGATGAAAGTGTGGGTTAATTGTAATTTGGGAGCATCTTGAGTCCAACACTTACTAGTTAACCTGAATAATTATTATTTAATCAGTGTTTTTTAACCCGCAGCTTTCAAAGCGATATATAATAACGCATTATAAATACTACTGCTCTACGTATCCTTACTGGACTTTTGCTGTTTGTAGAGAATTTCTTGAGAGTGAGACCCATTTTTAGGATTTTATAAAGCAAACGCAAGTTAAGTAGGAAAAAGCACAACACCTCCTTAATCCACCAAAGAGGATATTGATTCAAGACCTTGATGGATCAAGCGCCATAAGTGCCACTGCTATGAAAGAACCCAGCATGAAAGATCACAAACGACTTCTACTTATTGATGATGATCCTAACCTCATCTTGCTGGTGAAGGATTACTTGGAATTCCGGGGTTATGATGTCAGCACCGCCGAAAATGGTCGAGAAGCACTGGACATTTTAGAGCAGGATATTCCAGACATGATCATTTGCGATGTGATGATGCCAGAAATGGACGGTTATACTTTTGTAGAACAAGTCCGGCAAGCCGAACGCACCAGTTGGATTCCCGTTCTATTCCTTTCAGCTAAGGGACAAAGCGCAGACCGAGTAAAAGGTCTGAATAAAGGTGCTGATGTGTACATGGTTAAGCCTTTTGAACCAGAAGAATTGGTTGCACAAGTAGAATCTTCTCTGAAGCAGACCATTCGCTGGAAAGAACACCAAGCAAAAGGAGGAGAAAACGGTTCCCGCATCCAAGTTCCCTTCGATGTGCAGTTAACCCCAACAGAACTCAAAGTAGTGCAATTTGTGGCTAGGGGCTTAGCTAACCGCGAAATAGCTGAAGAATTAAATGTCAGCCAACGCACGGTAGAAAGCCATGTGTCCAATATGTTGGGCAAAACCAATCTCCACAATCGCACTGAATTAGCGCGGTGGGCAATTGAAAATCAAATGGCGTAAGCACAGTGCTGTAGACGCCACAAAGCGGCAGTTCGTACACTCAGGGGAACCCTCGGTTCCCGTAGCGTCTCCCTTCGGCGCAGCCGAGGGGAAGGGATCAGCACAGAGTTGCCTCAACGGTCAAAGGTCGCTGGTCTGGGTTGCTTCCCCCGGCAGACTTTGGGGTATCCACGAAAACCGCCAAGCTCAATGTTTACACAGAAAAAAAATTCCGCCTACGGAAGTTTCCTTCGTTGTAGACCCGCAACTGCTTTCCGTGAGGGTGGTGACTGGCTTTTGGGTTAGGATTTCCCCTTCCCGTTGAGTTCAACTAGTGTATCAATCTGTGCAGACGACTGCCGCACATAGTTAAGCGACTTGTAGACGCGCTAAGAGCGCTTCCATAAGGGTGACGACTAGTTTTGGCGAGTGCTGAGTAGCTACCTAGCCCAGCACTCGTTACTTATTCGTAGAAACTCTACTTACCAACCTTCTTGTTCAGTAAGAAATGGGTGGGAAATTTCTAAATTCAGTTCATTAAGATACGTTAAGGCACTAGCAATCTGGAAAACTGTTCCTCGTAGCTCTAAATCAAAGCAGCCTCGTTGCGGCATATGACCATTCAGTTGGGCTGCTGCAATATTGACTGTGATGCCGCAATAAGATATCAGGCCTGAAATAACTGGTTGTTTGTGCAACTCCTTGGGAATATGAACGGTAATGTGAGTTGTAGTGCGTCGGTTGTCTCGAAAATCGATAGTAGATTTACCCTGTTGATTTGGAATGGCCATAATAGCTTTCCTTTGTAATTTTTAGATGCGGGTTTTATGTTACAACGAATTTTTCTCCCGTAACAAAAATCTTGACACTACTTTTTATAAGGTGGTATTTTTAAGGGTTTGTGGCTAAGCCTATGGCTTACACCACGGCACTTCGCCGCTCTTGATCGCGTAGGCGTGCAGGAGATACGGTATGCTACGCGAACAGCCCAAGGATGAAAATTACTTGAATAATTGCTGCTTGTTTCGATCTAGTTTAAGGTGTAGCAGTTATGCCAAATACATCAACCAACTTTGAGAACGTCCAGAAAAGCAAAGACACCTCTGGGCAATAAAGCATTTCCAAGGATAGCAACTCCAATAATTCTATCTAACGGTACTGGTAAACTCCTCGTTTATATGGGTTCTGGTATAGGTTCAGCTGCTAATCGAGCCATTACAGCTGCCCCCAATCCTTGCTTAACCATACTCAGAATCGTCGAATCTTCTCTCACCTCGTAGTCAACTTTGAGAGTTTGACCAAATTTTAAAAAATGAGCTTGGACAGTCTTGTTGTGCTGAGGACTGCGGATATTCACAATCATCGGATACCTTGCTAGCTGTTCCCAACTAATACCATTTAACGAAATCCCTGATACAAATGATTGGTTTCTAATTCTTTCCCCCTGCTCCCTGCTCGGGTGCTCCCTGCTCCCCATTTGTATCAACCTTAAAGTGAAACGGTATAAGCGACTCATTAGGAGCTATGGACTTGGGAGGTAGCAGCGCTACAAACTCATCTCGGAATAACTCCCGTGTGTCAAACTCTGTTGTCGTCGGTAATAACGTGAAGCCAACGTCCGCGTGATTTTCTCGCAAAGCCTGTTCTACTTCTGCATAGCGATCATATTCGGTTATCACCACACTAATCTTTGGAAACTTCTCGCGAAAACGAGCAATCACCTCTGGTAGCACGTGAGTTGCAATGCTGCGAACACAAGCAACCCGCACCTGTCCAGCCTGTAATCCTTTTTCCAGGTTGGCTTTTTCCTGAATCACTTCTAATAAATGCAAAATTTGACGCGCCTCCTGAATCACCTGCTCTCCAACTGGTGTTATACCATTTCACGAAATCCCTGATACAAATGATTGGTTTTTAATTCTTTCCCCCTACTCCCTGCCCCCTGCTCCCTGCTCGGGTGCCCCCTGCTCCCCATTTGTATCAACCTTAAAGTGAAACGATATTACCGCTATAGGCAGTTTAATAAATAATGAAACAGCTTTTGTAATCAGCAAACACGATGTCGGATTTATCTGAGTTACACAACCTGCTTTCAGATGAGGCGTTAACCCATTACGCCAGTGGTCAAGAGCAAGAACGGTTATCAAGAGGTACTGGTTCGCTTGAGTTAGCCCGAACCCAAGAACTTCTGAGTCGCTACCTACCCCCTCCACCCGCTGTGATTTTCGATGTTGGCGGCGGTTCTGGTATCTATTCTTATTGGCTTGCTCAACAGGGCTATGAAGTTCATCTCATTGATGCAGTTCCTTTGCATATAGAGCAAGCCCAGCGTTTTTCTCAAGCTCAACCGAATTATCCTCTGGCTAGTTTGGCAGTTGGTGATGCTCGTCAACTTAATCGGGCGGATGATAGCGTTGATGCTGTTCTTTTACTTGGACCTTTATATCACTTGACTGAGCGCACACAGCGTTTGGCTGCTTTGCGTGAAGCTTATCGTATTTTAAAAACTGGAGGTCTTGTCTTCGCGGTTGGAATTTCTCGCTTTGCTTCAACCTTAGATGGATTACTTCAGGGATATTTGGATGATCCAGAGTTTGTGGGGATTGTTCAACGGGCTCTGGCTGATGGTCAACACCGCAACCCAAACAACCATCCTGGTTACTTTACAACAGCCTTCTTTCATCATCCTGAAGAACTTAAAGCAGAGGTTGAAGAAGCGGGTTTACATTATGAAAGAACGTTAGCGATCGAAGGACCAGGCTGGTTACTACAAAACTTCTCGGAACACTGGAATGAACTAGGTCGTCGTCAACGCCTTTTAGAAGCCATCCGTTGGCTAGAAAGCGAACCCTCAATGTTGGGGATGAGCGCTCACATTATGACTGTTGCCTGCAAAAATGCGGTCTAACACTACACTTCTATGCTGATTAGTGGCGAGATAACAATATTCCTCACCAGTGATCCCCAACTAAAAAGAAACCCGATTTGATCATAAATCGGGTTTTTTAATATCTAAAACTCAGCACTTTCCGGCGTGCGTGGAAACGGGATCACATCTCTAATGTTTCCCATCCCCGTCATAAATTGCACAAGTCGTTCAAAACCCAACCCAAAACCAGCATGGGGGACAGTTCCAAAGCGACGCAAATCCAGATACCACCACAAATCTTCTGGTTTCATTCCTTGAGCTTGTATGCGACGCTCCAGGACATCTAATCGTTCTTCTCTTTGAGAACCGCCGATAATTTCACCGATTTTGGGACCCAGAATATCCATTGCAGAAACAGTTTTTTCGTCCTCATCTAAGCGCATATAAAAGGCTTTGATTTGCGCTGGGTAATTGCTAACGATAACCGGCTTCTTGAAAAGTTGTTCGCAAAGATAGCGCTCGTGTTCTGATTGTAAATCTAAGCCCCAGTTGACAGGATATTCAAACTGAACATCAGCTTTTTCTAACAGTTTGACGGCTTCTGTGTAAGTTATGCGCTCAAATTTATTATTAATAATGTTGTCTGCCGTTGCCAATACAGTATTATCAATACGCTGATTGAAAAATTCCATGTCTTCCTGGCAAGTTTCTAGTACATATTTGAAAATATGTTTGAGAAACGCCTCGGCTAAATCCATATCTCCCTTGAGATCGCAGAAAGCCATCTCTGGTTCTACCATCCAAAATTCAGCTAAGTGGCGGGAGGTGTTAGAGTTTTCTGCACGGAAGGTAGGACCAAAAGTATAGACGTTCGTAAACGCCATCGCCATAACTTCGGCTTCAAGTTGACCGCTGACTGTTAAATATGTCGGTTTACTAAAAAAGTCTTTACTATAATCTATAGCTTGGGTTTGTGTGCGGGGAACATTTTTGAGATCCAAACTAGTTACACTGAAAAGTTCACCAGCACCTTCGCAGTCATTAGCGGTGATGATGGGAGTGTGTACCCACAAAAAGCCGCGTTCTTGGAAGAATTGATGAATGGCGGTAGCGCAGGCGTTTCTAACTCGGAAAACTGCGCCAAAGGAATTGGTGCGCGATCGCAAATGTCCTATAGTTCGCAAAAACTCAAAGGAATGGCGTTTCTTTTGCAGCGGATATGTTTCGGGATCAGCTTCCCCAAAGACTTTTATCTTGTCTGTTTTCAACTCGATCCGCTGTCCTTTCCCAACAGAAGCCACCAACACTCCAGCCACTTCCACGGAAGCACCTGTATTCAGCTTTTTTAAAATATCATCGTAGTCTGGTAAATCCTCATTGAGTACCACTTGCAAACTCGCCAAACATGAGCCATCATTTACTTCTATAAAAGAAAATCCTTTTAACTCTCGTTTTGTGCGAACCCAGCCTTGAACTGCTACAAATTCATCAGGTTCACCACTTCGTAATATTTCTGCAATCCGCCGATTTTCCATATCATCCAGCAACAGACTTTAATAACCAGCCTATGATAACGCCCAAACCACCAAAGCGGATGGCTTGCCAAAAAGGTTCTTTAAGGCTATCCCAGGAAAATAATTGACTTTCTAAGTTAAGTTCAAGTTCTTCCAACTGTTGTTGAATTTGCTTTAACTCGGCTTTTACATTTGGTAATTTACTGTGGCGCGATCGTTGGAGACGTTGTTGCAATTCTCTTCGACTGGCTTTGTCTGCTTGCACTTGATTGTAGCGTTCCTTTAAAGCAACAAGCGCACGCTCCACTTTCAAAAGTTCTTGTTCAAATTCTGGATCTTGATTTTCTTCTCCAAATGGGATATCAGATGATTGTTTAGGCGGCTTCATGTACAAATTAATAGACATCATACTTGCACCCTCCGGGTGCAAGATGTCCGTTTTAACAATTTCGGCTATTAGACTATAAATTTATTTCCGGGTGGTTGTGCATAGAATGAAATAGCCCCAGACTCTTATGTACAACTTCAGTACTCAGCACTCATGTCTGATATTATGTCGAAATCAACCCAGCTACCTAAAGCTAGTCAACTCAATCAGTTTAGCAGCTTGGAACTAGCCCAAGCCCTGATGGAGAAGCTGAGCATCTCTCCTAACGATTGGCATCGTCTCAAGTCTAACCGCAATGTTCGCGCAAGTGAACAAGTGGCAGCCGCTGTTGTGTTTCTTCTTAAAGATGAACCACAAGAAGCTTTACTCAGACTACAGCAAGCAACTGGTTGGTTGGATCGCTCTATTTCTGCTCCACCTTGTCCAACTCACGGCGATCAAAAGAAATAGGGCAAGATAAGGAGGATAAGCCAGATTTTGAAAGTTCACTTCCTCCTCTGGCTTATCCGTCTTCAGCGTCGCAAAGCAAGCCGGTTTCGATTTTCTATTTGTTTACAAAGCCTCAACTCTGTACCTTTACTGTTCCATTGAACCTGATCAAAAATTTGATGAAGAATAGACATACCACGACCATTTTCTGACTCATCGGGTGGTAAATATTCTGTGGGATCGATATCAACGTCGCTAGTAAAACATGGTGTAAAACCGCTACCTTGGTCTGATATGACCCACCAATACTGATTATCAATTAAGGAAAAGCGAACAACAACCCTTTTCCCAGGATCTAGATTGTTACCGTGTTTGGCTGCGTTTACCAGAGCTTCTTGAAGTCCTAGCCGCAGTTCTGCTTGTAATTTGCCCGGAATTTCTGCCAAAAGCAAATCTAGTATCGGACAGAGGTACAAAGTTGAGGCAAAACTAATTGTACCCCAATTACGCCCTGTAGGACGAAGCGAGATAGTGATCACAATAGAAACCCCGTAGCTTTCAGAGTTAGCTAGACATCAGTTTGCTGTCACAGGCACCCTGATAGAATTTGAGGTGGTTATGTTGCCTTCAAACTTTCGTCTTCACAACTAAATTTTGAAAATGCTAGGGAGCATTAACTCTCCTTTTTGACATAGAGTCACTTACAGAAAAAACGGCTTATTTGCAACTGTTTCAACAGTAAGCAACTGATATGTTTTTTAGTGAAAAGAGTACGTTAATACTCTTTTACGCCAATTCGCATTTTAGACAGCTCGTTTCATATTTTTCGGAGAGTTTTTGCAACGTCAATCTCTTTACACAAAAGGAATTATATATTTATCTTAATAGTATTATAGCATTCTGACGATGCATTGGGCGACAAATTTTTATTTCACCTAAGTTGTAAATGAGTTAGTACCTTTGTCCAATTGTGAGAGGACAAGAAATGCGGCAGCTTCCACATGAGCGGTTTGCCCAAAAAAATCAGCCGGTTGTACCCGTGTGAGACTATATACCCCGTTTTGACAAAGTAATTTGAGGTCACGAGCAAGGGTAGCGACTTTACAACTGATGTAAACAATACGTCGGGGTTTAGATTTGAGTAAAGTTTCAATTACAGTGCGATCGCATCCCTTACGTGGTGGATCAAGCAGAACAATGTCTGGCAAAATTTCTATCTCAGGAAGTAATTTCTCCACAGCCCCAGTCTGAAAAATGACATTTGAAATCTCATTATGCTTTGCATTTAAAATTGCTTGTTCTACTGCCTCAGGTTGCAATTCTAACCCGATTGCTTTTTTAACTTGTTTGGCAAGTGGCAATGTCAACGTCCCAATACCACAATAAGTATCAAGTAACACCTCAGAACCTTGTAAATTGAGTTCTGATTTAATGACCTGCAACAATGCTTCTGCAGTCTCCGTATTTACTTGGAAAAATGTATCTGGTCGTACTTGGAATTCTAGTCCGGCAAATTTTTCTCTTAAGTAAGAATGCCCAGCAATGCAATGAGTTTCCCGTCCAAAAATGGCATTAGTACGGTTTGGGTTGCGGTTCAAACAAACCCCCACTAACTGGGGATAGCGCTTTAACCATTCGAGTGCTTGGTCTTGAATTCCGTCTAAATTCGGGTCCTTAACCACCAAAGTTAGTAAAATTTCCCCTGTGCGGCGACCAATGCGTAAACTAAGATGACGTACAACACCTGTGTGGCGCTGTTCGTTGTAAACTTGCCAACCCCGCTTTTGGATGTCCTGTTTAACTTCCAACAGCAAAGGATTTAATCTTGGATCTTGTACAGGACATTGGTTCAAGTTAATCAATTGGTGGCTACCTTTTTGGTAGTAACCAGCTTGAACCGTAAGAGTGGCAGATAATCCCACAGGATAAGTCGCTTTGTTACGGTAGCCCAAACATTCAGCAGTCGAAAGCACTGGATCTACCGGTGGTTGGACAAAACCGCCAATACGTTCCAAAGCCTGGATAACTTGATTTTGCTTTGCTAGCAACTGGTACTGATAATCAATATGCTGCCATTGACAACCACCACATTTATCAGCCACGATACAGCTAGGTCGGACGCGGTAGGGCGATGATTTGAGAAGTTGTTTGAGTTTAGCGTGAGCGTAGTTGGGTTTAACGTGTACCAAAAAGACAACAGCGCGATCGCCCGGTACAGTGTCGCTTACAAATACGATCCTTTCTTGCCAACGCCCCACACCATCACCTGCATCATTCAAATCCACAATATCAACGTCAATTAATTCACCCTGTTTCCAAGTTTTTTTAGTCATTAGTCATTCGTTTTTGATCAATAGCCGCCACTGCAAGGCAGTGAAACCACCCTCGGGGCATAGTTTCCAGGGGCGGCGCAAGTCCGCAACAACTCTTGGTACCCAAGTGTCTTCCGCTGGGAAAGCGATCACATTGTTTCGTTGTCCTCTCTTCACTTGTGTCCTCAACACTCGTTAAACTAGCAAATAATAATTAATTCATGTCATTGCAATAATCATGACTGTAGTAAGCCAAGTTATTCTCCAAGCCGACGACGAACTGCGTTATCCTAGCAGTGGCGAGCTCAACAATATCAAAGACTATTTGCAAACCGGCGAGCAACGGATACGAATTGTCTCAACCTTAGCCGAAAATGAAAAAAAGATAGTTCAAGAAGCTACTAAACAGCTTTGGCAGAAGCGTCCGGATTTTATCTCACCTGGGGGCAATGCATACGGGCAAAGACAACGTGCTTTATGTGTACGTGACTACGGTTGGTACTTACGCCTAATCACTTACGGCATACTAGCAGGTGACAAACAACCAATTGAAGATATTGGTTTAATTGGTGTCAGGGAAATGTACAATTCCCTCGGCGTTCCCGTACCTGGAATGGTAGAAGCAATCAACTGTCTGAAAAAAGCCTCCCTTAACTTACTGAATGCAGAAGACGCGGCTGAAACAGCCCCCTACTTTGACTACATCATTCAAGCGATGTCTTAAGACAAAGTTAGTGAGACTTCTTTGAGTGGATTTGCGGACTACAAATTTAGAATGCAGTCAACTACCCCTCAATGTCAATAATACCCATATACTGATCATACCCTCCCCACACTAGATAGTGGCTACGGCACAACTTGTGTCAAGTTACTAACAGGTTGTGGGGAAATTTTATTTGATAGTCAAGAGTCATTTGTTACTACTTTTATTTTCCTATTTCCCTATTTCCCCTGATATACAAAAAGCCGGCAGTCTTTTTGTGAAAGCTGTCGGCGTTTAGTGTGTTCCCTATTAATGACTCGGCTAGAGTTCAGTTATTAGTATTATGTCTATTCATTTATATAAAAAATAGGATCTCAATCATCAGCATCAGTGATTTTCATCACAAAATTATTTCTAATAAACTGCATAGACAGATAAAAACGCAAAATTTCATCTTTTAATAACTAAAAAATTAAGCTATAACCAGCATAGCCTTTTACCTAAGAAGCAGCCAGTTTCTGGAGAATCAGAAACAATATTTGGCTCAATAAATTATTTTATACACATAGTAGATATTTCAGGAGCATCCCAAATGTGTAACTTGCGCTTCACATAGGAAGCCAAGTTAGTACAGCGCGACATTTATGAACAGATAAAAAATAGATTATATAAGGATTACAGCCTTACCTGGAGTAACGCCTTGGCTGACAGTCTAAGTGCTTTTTTGCACTAGTACAACAAGGAAAAAGTGAAAACAAAGAATACTTGTATTGTTAAATTTTTACTTGTTTAAAATGGTCGCTCTCTTTCCACATTTAACGTACACTAGTACATTGGCGAGCCAGCCATGTCAATAAATGGGTTTTCCGTCTATTGGTAAATTTTATTAGAGGAACCTTCAACAGAGAAAGATTCCCCTAACATTTTTTTACAATTCCTTTTGTGAAAAGAACAGACTAAGCCACAAATTCAATCAATTGGGTACGTGGGACAATTGTGTTGAGTAGTAGTTATGACACTACAAAAATCAAATTTTGTTAACTAATACAAGTATGATTGCCTATGAAAAAACTGATGATTTTAACAATTTCGAACTTGTTTTATCATCACTTTAGATACGCGTATTGTATATGGCAAAACTCATTTATCACACTTGACTTAGTTAATATTAATCGTATGAAAGGATCTCTCTTCTTCAAATAGTGAAAACACTTATTTGGTTTTTCGGAAACTTAAAGTGCCTATAAAAAATTACGTGTTTATACAGTTGACCGAAAACCTCTATCATGAACAGAGTTCAGCTAAATGTAAGCACTTGGACAGAAAAAACGAGCCCCTTCGTAGCAATATTAATTTGTCACCTGTTGCAATTAACTTCAGCAAGAATAACGATTGCAGCAGAACAAAGCACGCAGCATCTTACTTGAAAAAATAGAAAACCATTTACGTGGATACCTACGGGGCACTTAAATCGCTAAAATAATGCTCTGTCCCCTTGCTGCATTATTACCATGATCCCCATTTCCGATGCTCCTTTTTCTCCTGAAGAAATCGCAGCTGTTGGTTTGAAGCTAGAAGAATATGAAGAAATTGTCAGGCGTCTGGGGCGTCATCCCAACAAAGCGGAACTGGGAATGTTTGGGGTGATGTGGTCAGAACATTGCTGTTATAAGAATTCCCGTCCGTTACTCAAACAGTTTCCCACAACAGGATCCCGCATTCTTGTTGGACCTGGTGAAAATGCTGGTGTTGTAGATTTGGGCGATGGTCTGCGACTTGCGTTTAAGATTGAGTCACACAACCATCCATCAGCGGTTGAACCTTTTCAAGGAGCTGCCACAGGAGTAGGAGGTATCTTAAGAGATATTTTTACAATGGGTGCGCGTCCCATTGCCGTGTTAAATTCTCTGCGCTTTGGTTCTCTAGACGATGCGAAAACCCAAAGGCTTTTTAGTGGCGTTGTTGCTGGTATCTCCCATTACGGAAATTGCGTAGGTGTCCCCACTGTCGGCGGTGAAGTTTACTTTGATCGGGCTTACTCTGATAACCCTTTGGTGAATGTGATGGCGCTGGGATTGATGGAAACGCCAGAAATTGTTAAATCTGGGGCGTCTGGTATAGGTAACCCCGTGCTTTATGTTGGTTCTACGACTGGACGTGATGGTATGGGAGGTGCAAGTTTTGCCAGTGCAGAACTTAGTGATGAGTCTATGGACGATCGCCCAGCGGTACAAGTGGGCGATCCTTTTTTGGAGAAGTCGTTAATTGAAGCTTGTTTGGAGGCGTTTAAAACAGGTGCAGTCGTCGCCGCACAGGATATGGGGGCTGCGGGTATTACCTGTTCTACCTCAGAAATGGCTGCAAAAGGCGATGTGGGCATCGAATTCGATTTAGACAAAATTCCTGTACGGGAAGCAGGAATGGTTCCCTACGAATATTTGCTTTCCGAATCTCAAGAACGGATGTTGTTTGTTGCACACAAGGGACGCGAACAAGAGTTAATTGACATTTTCCATCGATGGGGACTGCAGGCAGTTGTTGCAGGTTCTGTTATTGCTGAACCCATTGTCCGGATTTTATTCCAGGGTGAAGTTGCTGCAGAAATTCCTGCAACGGCGTTGGCAGAAAATACCCCACTATATCACCGGGAATTGTTGGCCCAACCACCGGAATATGCACAAAAAGCTTGGGAATGGACTCCTGATTCTCTGCCTAAGAGTACATCTGCTGGTATAGAAATTCAAGGACGCTTGCAAAGTTGGAATGACATTCTGTTGACTTTGCTGGATACTCCTAGCATTGCGTCAAAACGTTGGGTATATCGTCAATACGACCATCAGGTGCAGAATAACACCGTTATGTTGCCAGGTGGTGCAGATGCTTCTGTGATTCGCTTGCGTCCACAGTTGGGCGAGGATGAGGAAATAGTCTCCAGTGTCAAAAGCGCTGTAGCGGCTACGGTTGATTGCAATCCCCGTTATGTTTATCTTGATCCCTATGAGGGAGCTAAAGCAGTTGTCGCAGAAGCAGCACGAAATCTTAGCTGTGTAGGTGCTGAACCTTTAGCGGTTACTGATAACCTGAATTTTGGCAGTCCAGAAAAACCTATTGGTTACTGGCAATTAGCAGAAGCTTGTCGTGGTTTGGCTGAAGGTTGTCGAGAAATGACAACTCCAGTGACGGGGGGAAATGTCTCTCTTTACAATGAAACTCTCGATTCTCAAGGCAAGCCACAACCAATCTATCCTACCCCTGTTGTTGGTATGGTAGGCTTAATCCCTGATTTGACCAAGATTTGTGGTCAAGCTTGGCAAGTGAATGGTGATTTGATTTATTTGTTGGGTGAACTTTCTTCCCACTCAACGCTAGGCGGTTCGGAATATTTAGCCACTATCCACAACACTGTTGCTGGAAAACCGCCACGAGTTGATTTTGAATTGGAACGCCAAGTACAACAAGTCTGTCGCGAGGGAATTCGCAAAGGTTGGGTACGTTCGGCTCATGATTGTGCTGAGGGTGGAGTCGCCGTTGCTCTGGCAGAATGTTGTATAACTGGCAAATTTGGTGCCCAAATCCAATTAGAGTTACCAGCAGATAACAACCAACGTTGGGATGAAGTTCTTTTTGGTGAAGGTGGCGCACGAATTGTAGTCTCTGTTGGAAGAGAACAACAAAAAACTTGGGAGAGTCTTTTAACAGAACAACTAGGTCATCATTGGCAAAAACTTGGTACGGTTGAAAATTCCGAAATAGGTTTGCGAATCTTAACAACTGGCAATCACACTTTAATAAAAGTTACAATTGAGGAAGTGAGCGATCGCTATCTAAACGCAATTCAAAGCCGTTTGACCATTCATAACACGACTTCTAATTCATAGATAGCATTTCCTTATTCAAGACACTGGCGTTGATAGGCATAATTGCGGTACTGTGTTAATGGATGGTTAAGAATTATTAAAATTATCTGCAACTGTCCTTAGAAATATTGTTTGTGACTTGACATCCTCATCAGGAGCACAGCTGCCATGATTCCTCACCAACCCGACTCTTTGGATGACTCTCAATTGCCTAATAACTCAGTCAATGACCATGAAAATCGTCCAGATAAGCCAGAAGAAGCTTGCGGTGTTTTTGGTATCTACGCACCAGGAGAAGACGTTGCCAAACTAACATACTTTGGATTGTACGCCCTCCAGCACCGGGGTCAAGAATCGGCTGGTATTGCCACATTTGAGGGTGAACGAGTCAAGTTACACAAAGACATGGGGTTGGTGTCCCAAGTCTTTAATGAATCAATCTTGGAAAACTTGCCTGGAACTATAGCTGTTGGTCACACTCGTTATTCAACCACGGGTTCTAGCCGCAAAGTGAACGCTCAACCTGCTGTTGTGGAAACTCGCTTGGGAACTGTCGCTTTAGCACATAATGGAAATTTAGTCAATACTGTGCCGCTACGAGAGGAGTTGTTGAAGAACAACTGCAACTTAGTTAGCACCACTGACTCAGAAATGATTGCTTTTGCCATTGCTGAAGAAATCAACGCTGGTGCAGATTGGCAAGAAGGCTGCATGCGGGCTTTTCACCGCTGCCAAGGAGCTTTTAGCTTAGTTATTGGTACATCACAAGGTATAATGGGCGTTCGCGACCCCAATGGTATTCGTCCCCTTGTGATTGGTACCTTGGGTGATAATCCAGTTCGCTATGTTCTCTCCTCTGAAACTTGTGGTTTAGACATCATTGGTGCACAATACCTGCGAGATGTGGAACCAGGTGAAATGGTTTGGATTACGGAAGTTGGTTTAACTTCGTTTCAATGGAGTCAAAAGTGCAAGAGAAAGATGTGCATTTTTGAGATGATTTACTTTGCTCGTCCTGATAGCGTGATGCACAACGAAAGTTTGTACACCTATCGGATGCGTATAGGACGGCGACTGGCTCAAGAATCTCCGGCTGATGCTGATTTGGTGATTGGTGTCCCTGATTCTGGAATTCCCGCTGCTATAGGCTACTCTCAAGCTTCTGGCATTCCTTATGCGGAAGGATTGATTAAGAACCGCTATGTGGGGCGTACTTTTATTCAGCCAACACAGAGTATGCGAGAATCAGGTATCCGCATGAAACTCAACCCTCTCAAAGATGTGCTATTTGGTAAACGCGTGATCATTGTAGATGATTCCATTGTGCGGGGAACTACCAGCCGTAAGTTAGTTAAAGCCTTGCGTGAAGCAGGTGCGCTGGAAGTGCATATGCGGATTTCCTCTCCACCAGTAACTCATCCCTGCTTTTATGGTATTGATACTGATACCCAAGACCAACTGATTGCTGCTACTACCTCAGTAGAAGAAATTGCCAAGCAACTAGAAGTAGATAGCCTTGCCTATCTCACTAGGGAAGGAATGCTAAAGTCAACACGAGAAGATCCAGAAAGCTTTTGTTGTGCTTGCTTCACTGGAGACTACCCAGTTTCTGTTCCCGAACAAGTGAAGCGTTCTAAATTGATATTGGAGAAAGTATCTGTTTAGGGATTTTAGGTTTTGAACCGCAGAAAAAGTTTCTCTGCGGTTTAGTTTTGTTGCAAAAATTCAATTTTTGGTAATAATGGGTCAGAAACAATACCCACGCCACTAAAACCCCAGCGTTTCAGCAAAGGTCCTATTTGAGAGCCAGCAACAGATTCTACAGCAAAGCGGTTTGCCACCTCACCAGCATGAGTGTTGAGGTAGCTGAGGGCATCAAAGTGTTCGCGAAACAACAGTAAAAAACCATTAGCTTTACGGTCGGAACGAGCCACCAGATAACGACCATCAGCTTGCGATCGCACCAGATAATAAACTTCAGAAAACATAGTTATCAGTCATTAGTCACTAGTCATTAGTCAGTAGTTTTGTACCAATAACTAATGACGAAGGACGCTCAATATGAGTGTACCATTCCTTTGATTTAAAATGATTTAATTGAGATTTTCTAAACGAATGCGAGGATCACTCACCTTCAGTAACAAATCCGCTATCAAATTACCAATACTCAGTAGTACAGCGCTGATAACCAAACTTGCCATCACCAAATATAAATCTTGAGCCTGCACCGCTTGTAAAGTCAATCTTCCTAAACCAGGCCAATTGAAGAAAAATTCTGCAATAAATGCACCACCCAATAAACCTGCTAATTCAAAACCTAACAAAGTAATCAAAGGGTTGATTGCATTGCGCAAAGCATGAACATAAATAACACGGTTTTCTGGCAGTCCTTTGGCACGAGCTGTTTGAATATAATCTTGACGTAGCACATCCAATAATTCACCACGAGTAATACGCTGTAAGCCAGCAAAGCTGGTGACACTCAAAGCAATCGTGGGTAAAATCATGTGCCAGCCAATATCTAAGATTTGACCAAACCAATTGAGTTCATTGTGATTAATACTAGTCATGTCACCCACTGGAAAAATGGGTGAGAGGTTTTGGGCTAAAATCAGCAACAATAAAGCTGTGATGAAACTGGGAAACCCTTGTCCAGCATAACTAATTACCTGCAAAATGCGGTCAACCAACTGATTTTGTTTCACAGCCGCGACTATCCCCAAAGGGATGGCGATCGCCCAGGTTACAATCAAAGAAGACACTGCCAACAGCAAAGTGGCAGGTACCCGTTCCCACAACAGCGACCCCACTGACCGCTGGTAAACAAAGCTTGTGCCAAAATCCCCCTGTGTTATGATTCGCCACAGCCAAAGTCCAAATTGCTCTGGCCAAGATTTATCCAGACCAAACTGTCGTCTGAGTTCCTCAATTCTTTCTGGAGAAATCTTTGGGTTTTGCCGTAGCGTATCTACATAGTCTCCTGGAGCAAGTTGAATAATGATAAACGACAACGCCGACGCTAAGAACAAAGTCAACAGCGCCTGCAATAGCCGCTTGGTGACATAAATAAAACTTTCGCTCGTGACTAACCTTAAAAGCCAGTCACGGCTTGCATCCAAGGAAATTCGTGTAGTAGTCATTAGTCATTAGTCATTACTTGTTAGTCAACAGTCAATAGTGAGCAGCGCGGTCTTGGGGGTTTCCCCCATGAGCGACTGGTGAGACAGCGCTGCAGGAGGGTCTCCCGACCTAGGCGACTGCGAACCCGAAGGGCGAACCCGTAAGGGTCAAAAAAATTTTGGAATCTAGACTATTAACTTAGCAGTACATTAAGGCGGGAGTCATCTGCTCGTTAGAAGGACACAAAAATTTTATGTGGTTAACTTTTGCGCCTTCAGCAAAGCTGCTAATTGAGCCTCCTGCCGAATTGTACTAGTATTCTACAAGGGTGACGATGGGCACATCTGGCAGATGTTTTCGTCCTTGTAAATCATGTAGCTCGATAATAAACCCAAAACCTTCAAGTTTGCAGCCAATTTTTTGGACTAATTTTGCCGTTGCACTTGCAGTTCCACCCGTTGCGAGCAGGTCGTCTATAATCAAAACTCGGCTTCCTGCATGCAAAGCGTCTTGGTGGACTTCCAAACAATCAGTACCGTACTCCAGTGCGTACTCAATTGAGTGGACTGCTGCTGGTAATTTACCACGTTTACGAACAGGAATAAAACCAGTTCCTAACTGATAAGCAAGTGGTGCGCCAACAATAAAGCCCCGTGACTCTATTCCCACTATGTATTCTGCCGTCAATCCAGCATCTTTTATTTTTTGTGCAAACAGGTCAACCGTGTAGCGCAATCCCTCAGGGTCGCGCAGCAGCGTAGTGATATCGCGAAATAAAATTCCCGGTTTAGGAAAATCTGGAATGTCACGAATCAGAGACTTTAAATTCATAAAATAGAGAAAAGTTTTAGTTCCAGCAGTACAAGCTACAACCACTATCGCCCGATTGCAAGCTTTCGGTTCAACAGGAGGTATATACCGGAAAAATCGTACACTAAAATGTCATACGCTTGGTATGAGACCTCAAAAAAGTCTATCCATTGACGATTATTGGAATCTACACCAAGCTATGGATATAAGGATATAACCAGTCAGCTAAGAGAACTTAAAATTTATAAACTTTAATGAAAAGCAATGCGGAAACCTTTGTGTCAAAAGAGTAAGTAATGTATGTATCAGGCAAACTTGCCAATAATGCTATCAGTCTGATTTATTGACTGGTAATCTATTTTAAATTAGTTTTACTCAGTTTGTTGCAACCGTTAATGGTATCTATAATGAATATTTCTGCTAGTATCACACCAATTAACAGTCCAACTCCCCAGTCTGTGCCGATGATTCTGGACTCTTTACCCCAACCAGTAGTTGAAGGACAGGGATGTCCTCGTAGAGCTAGGTTGCAAATAGATCTTATGCTACTGGCAATTGAAGCGCTAGAGCTTGGTGGCTCTGAAGCTATTTTGGCATTTGCTGAAGAATTGGATCTTAAAGGAATTGTTAAAAACCGGGTCAATTTATGGCAAATGCGTAATACCAACCCCATGCGACGAGCACATATCCGCCGTCCTCTGTCTATCATGGAAGCAAAAGCTTTAGTGGTTATTGGTTGCTACATTGCGCGACGCTTAACTGTTGTCATTCGCCAGTTGCTAGCGATACATCAACAAATGGTTGAAAAACAGCTTCCACTGGAACAGAATTTACGTCTATCTAACTACTTAGAGCGCTTTAGAAGCCACTTTAAGAGCCGAATGAATACTCGACGTTCTGGTGTTTTAGCGTTAAATTCCGAGGAAAAATTAAATGATCTAGCTATAACTTTGTTGGAACAATTATTATTTTGTACTGGTACAGCTGGAATGCAGCGGTTCTGGATTAGTCTTTTTGACGGTGAGGTGGAATGAATATTCAACGTAAGTATAGTTTACCGAATTGCACACTACTGCTGGAGGGTTTAAGTGATGCCTCAAGGGCAGCGCATTTTCAGGAACTGCGGCCAGAATTATCTATATTGGTAAATGCAGAATGCTATATATCTGGCTACACTAGACCACTAAGTGGAGGGCGAGAATTTTTTGAAAGTTTGCTTAGGGGAGTCAGTGCATATGCTCAAGAATTTTTGAGTAGTGTGCCACATGCCGATGCGCATAACACTGAGTCAGAGTTAGTGCAGTTCCAGAAAATTGGCAATAACCAACATAGATTAATTGTGCATTCTGATGCAGCAGCAGATGGAATAGAGTCTTACTCCAACAATGGAAACCAGCGAATACAAGTCGATTTGAACACGGTGCAGTTCTTCGATTTAGTCGAAGCGATAGACCAGTTTTTCGCAGACAGTCAAACTTTACCAGAATTAACATTACAATTACAACCAGTTGCCAGACGTCATGGCGGTGTCAGTCAAGCTGTGATCAAGCAGGCAGTGCCTGCGAGTGTGGGAGTGACGAGTTTGGCAGCAGCAGCTGTTGCTTTTACCATGATTCCAGCTCCACAAGTTCGCTCGCCCCAAGCGAACACACAGCAAAATATCAATCAAACTACTAATGTCAATAGTCCTTCAACGGCGTCTGTTACTCCTACACCAACTGCTAATGAACAGATAGCCGCAAATCCTACATTTACGCCCACAACAGCTTCTTCCTCAGTAGTGCTAAATTCTACTGCAGCAACTCCCACACCAGGTGCACCACCTGTTACCAAGGATTTAGAAGTACTTTTAAATACATCTGGAGAAATCACAGATGCATCTCAACTGCGTGTCTTGAACCGTGAATTATATAACAAAATTAATCCAAGTTGGGACAAACGCTCAGGACTAGGTCAGGATTTGGTATATCGTGTGGGAGTTGGTGCAGATGGTGCAATTGTTGGATATAAAGCTGTAAATAAGCAAGCAAATGATGCTGTCGAGAAAACTCCTTTAGCAAGCTTACTTAACAATCCGGCAAATCGCACTTCTGCTAAAAACGAAGCGATCGCCCAATATAGAGTGGTCTTTACGACAACAGGTGTGCTACAGGTTAGCCCTTGGCGGGGATACACCAAAAGGCCAGATGTTGTTGGTACAAAAATTACAGACCCTAACGCAGTCAAGGATTTGAAGCAAAAGCTTTCTAACACTATCCGCCAAAATTGGAGTAGTTCTTCTACTTTTGCACAAGATTTGAGATACCGGGTAGCAGTTAATAAAGATGGCGTTATTGCCGACTACGAACCACTCAACCAACCAGCCGTTGACTATTATCGGGCAACACCCCTTCCTAAAATGTTTCAAGATGTCTACGGCTCAAACTTGGCTCCTCCAAATAAGAAAGAACCTCTTGCACACTACCAGGTGCTGTTTAAGCCTAACGGTAGCCTGGAGGTTCTTCCCTGGCGAGGATATCGGTAGATTGTTAGGAGTCAGGCTCCAAAAATTGGTGAATTCTCTGTTCTGACTCCTTTTACTTGGTAATTTTGCCCATGTATTTTCCCCATAATTCAGCAGCTTGAGCACTACTGCCAGATGTGGGGGCATTATTGTCGTTTCCCAACCAAATACCAGTCACCAGCCGCCGACTAGGAATAAAGCCAATAAACCACAAGTCAACGTTTTTATCTGTTGTACCTGTTTTACCTGCTTCCCCTAGTCCTAGTTGTGCACTTCGACCGGTACCCTTTGCGATCACACCGCGCAGAAGATCAATCATTGTATTGGCAATGTTAGGTTGTAGCACTCGTTTGTTGGCATCCGGATCTTGGTCATAGGAGTACATCACACGGCAAGTTTTCAGATCCTTTGGATCGCGGCAATCACTGCTATCTAGAATCCGGCTAATTGCATGAGGGCGATTCCACACACCCCCATTACCAATAGCGCCAAATGCACCTGTCATTTCCATGACATTCACGACACTTTGACCTATAACTAAGCCAGGAACTGGATCTAGGTCTGACTTCACCCCTAATCGTCGCGCCGTTTTCACGATATTATCTAGCCCAACTTCTTTGGCAATCCTCAATGCGATCGGGTTTTCAGATAATGCTAGCCCTGTGGCAAGATCCAAGCTACCTGCGCTTGTACGACATGGTTTGTAGGTAAAGCCTTGCCAACGAAAAGGAGAGCACGAATATGAATTTCCGGGCGAAATGCCTTGCTCAATAGCAGTTGTGTAAGTAAAGACTTTGAAGGTGGAACCTGGTTGTCTTTTTGATTGAACCGCACGATTGAACTGGCTTGATTTATAATCCTTGCCTCCAATCATTGCCAGGATACTTCCATCGCTGGAATCAAGAGTTAGCATTGCTCCTTGAGAAAAACCAAAAGAGGGCCCTGCGTTGCCAATATGTTTACTCAGTGCTTCTTCTGCTTGTTTTTGAATTGCTGGATCGAGCCGAGTTTCAATAATAAAGTTTCCTTCTGTTGCCAGTTCTTTTCCCAGAATGGCTTCTAGTTCTTGAAAGACATAACTATAAAAATAAGGAGCAGTTGTTTTTGCCTGCCGTTCGCAGACTTTAGAGCTGATTTCAATAGGCGATCGCCTAGCTCGGTTATACTCATCTGGTTTGATTTTGCCTATCTCTAGCATCCGCTTGAGGACTCGATTGCGGTACTCGATAGTTCTTAACTTGTTCTGGTTATCTCCTCCACAAAAATCGAAACCGTTGGGAGCAGGTAAAATTGCCACCAAAGTCGCCGCCTCTGACAGAGTTAGCTCTTTTGCTGACTTGTCAAAGTAATACCGAGAAGCATCCTCGAAACCGGAGGTATCTGCTCCTAAGAAAACCCGATTTAAATAAGTAAGTAAGATGAAATCTTTACTGTAAAACGTTTCTAATTTTAGGGAGACAACCGCTTCTCGAACTTTACGCCCAAGAGAATCTTGCCTGCCAACATAATCGCGGAACAAACTCCTGGCAACTTGTTGCGTGACGGTACTAGCTCCTTGCTGGATATCACCGCTTTTGCTATTTATGAATACGGCTCGTAAAATCCCTAGCGGATCAACTCCAAAGTGCCAGTAATAACGGGTATCTTCAGAAGCAACGACTGCAGTTGGCAAGTAAGGACCAAAATCTTTCAACTGCTTCATATCTATATGAGAAGTCGTCCGAGGTTCGCGTAACTTGGTGACTCCATCACGAGCGTAAACAACTACTGGTGCTCGCGTTGCTCCAGGTAAAGGTTTGACAGAAAATTTCAGCGATTCGACGCCAATAACCAGAGCCATGAGGGCGGTGGCTCCACCCACTCCGTAAGCTGTCCAAGTTGCTGCTCTGACATACCAAGGAGGTGGATCAACGTATTGCACTCTGACTGAGGCGGCGAGTTCTGGAGGTCCAAGAGTGAGAACATCGCCGTGACGTAACTCTAAAGAATTTACCCGACGTTTACCCCGATAAATGCCATTTGTGGAGTTTTCATCTTTAATAACGAAAACAGATTGTCTTTGAGCAGAATCCCGTGAAAGAGACAGGTGAATTTGGCTGACAACTGGGTTACGGACAACAATATCGCAGGATTTGGAACTGCGACCTAGCATGTAGCGATCGCCCAACAACGGATACACCTCCGCCTTATCCGCCCCTGAATCCTGCACCAAAAGTTCTGGTACCTTGGCGTTTGGTTTTAGTGCTAGTTTCGAGAAATCGACTCTCGCTTGAATTGTTTGTACTGCTTGAGTTATTTGACCAAGCAAAGTTTGTGGCTTTTGAGGCGGTTGGGGGGAACTCATCGGCTATTTACACCACATTTATTGGTAAGGAATCGGGCGCATTGCAACCTCGATGCTAGTATTCCACCATTGTAATCATAAGCCTACGAAGACGTTGGCGGCATGGAATTGTTCCCGATTCAATTTGACACTTCAAAAATATATATAAATAATAATTCAACTTATCTTGTTAATTTTCCCACATCATAATCTTGCCATTATTTTTCTTGTTACCTTGTCATGCTTGTTTTGTCTACCTTTACTTTCTTCACATTTTGTGAAGTTGAGACTTCCAATGCTGTATTTTTTCCCTGACTACTTTATTAAAGTAAACAGATAAACCCTATATTGTTAACATATAAGAATTTTAAAAGCAACAATACATATCTTCTTTTAGGATGATTTCTTAAAAGCTCATATTTTGGTTTAATGAGCGGAAGTACTCCGTTGAGGTGTTGAGGTGAAGTAATATGAACGGAAAATATTTGACCCTTATCGGTGCAGCACTAACTCTAGCTTTAACCAGCAACGTTGCTGTTGCCCAGTCAACCAAATTCCTGATAGGTCAATCTAGCGGAGGTCCATCCTCTGGATCATCGGGGGAACTCAAACTTTCACCAAGGGTAAATAAGGAAAAGTTTTGTAAGGATTACCCTCTTAATTCCCGGTGTCAAGGAAGCTCAGCATCTACATCAAGCCCTTCGGGTAGCAGTACTGAAACACCAAAGAAACCTTCTGACAGCGGTACCCCTGGTGGTACAGGAACACCAGGCACTGCACCCGCTGATCCTGGCACAACAGGCACTCCCGGCGGCAGCAACGAAGTCGCGCCGCCTCCTGCTGCTAATCCTACCCCCAGTGGAGATACTAAAACGACTCCTCCTGGTGGTGGTACAGGCGACGTTCCAACGACTCCTCCTGGTGGAACAACAGGTGCTCCTGATAGCAGCACTCCTGGTGGCACAGGTGTACCAGGTACTGGACCTGCTGACCCAGGCACTACAAATACTCCTGGTGGTACAAATGAAATCGCCCCGCCTCCCGCTGGTAACCCTGCTAACCCTGGCAGCACCACTGATCCCAGCACTCCTCCAACTCCCTCTGGACCTCCAGGCTCTGGTAGGTAAAAATAGCCCAGTACAGATGGAGTCAAGAAGCAGTTTTAGCCTTGCCTAACTGTCGTATCTGAAGAAATCTATGCCCTCAGGTGAGAGTCTGGGGTCAAAAAATAAAAAGTCCGTCAGACGGACTTTTTATTTTTTCTTTGACTTTTTACCGTGATCTACGATGTGAAGCGGGTGTTTTTTGAAAGGTAGCAATCAGTAGGCAAATAATACCGATATTAATAAAGACATCTGCCAAGTTAAAAACTGGAAAGTTAATTAGTCGAAAATCCAGAAAATCAACCACGTAGCCATGAACAAACCGGTCAATGCCGTTACCGATGGCTCCCCCTAAAATTAAACCATACCCTAGTTGATCCCAAAAATTCAACACTGCAAACCATGCCAGTGCTATCAATGCTAAACTCACTCCTAAAGATAGCCAGCGTAACCACTCTACTTTCCCTGTGAACAAACTAAAGGCTGCACCAGTGTTGGTAACGTAGGTAAGATGAAATATCCCTGGTAACAGGGCTTGTGTTTGTCCTGAGTTAAAGGTTTGCACCACCCAGTATTTTGTCAGTTGGTCTAAGAGAAAAGCTAAAAAGGCAGCAACCCAGAAGAGGAAATTTTTTACACTCATGGTGAATTAATCATTAGTCATTAGTCATTAGTCATTTGTCAACAGTCATTAGTCAAACAACTCTCGACCCTTACGGGTTCGCCCTATGGCTAACGCCACGCCTTACGGCTATCGGGGAGAACCTTCGGTTCCGCTGCGCGCTAACGCAGTCGCCTACGGAGGGAGAACGCCACATGCTTCAAGCCGGGAAACCCGTCCAACGCAGTGGCTCCCCTCCTGTAGCGCTGTCTCACCAGTCGCTCATGGGGGAAACCCCCAAGACGAGCCACTGCTGCAGGAGGGTTTCCCGACAGAGGCATGTGGCGTCCGCGCTGGCTCACTATTGACTGTTGACTTTGGACTCATGACTAGTAAAACATCAGGTGGCGGAGCACGTATGCTATTACGACGACAGCACAAGCTACGGCTAGTTGTCCAGGGAGTGCAAACCAGGAGTATCTAAGCATAGCTTGCATCAAAGACAGAGTTTCTGTTCCTTGCCATTGCAAAACATAGCTGAGTATCAAATAAGTAATACCGCATAAGTGGACAATTAACAAGCCACAAAAGCAACTAAAGGCAAGAGTTTCTAATCGAGGTCTAGCTTTAAAAGCGAAAAACCCACAAATCCACGCTCCAGGAATAAAACCGATCAAATAACCAAACTGGGATACTTTAACATAACCAATGCCACCACCATCAGCAAATACTGGTAATAATGTTAACCCCATTACTATATACGCAATTTGCGAGAGCGCACCAGCATTCTTACCTCCTAAACAACCAGCTAGCAGCACCCCACCAATTTGATAGGTGACACCTAGAGAAAATGCATGAATTCCATATTGACTCCAACTCAACGGTGAGGTGGCGACATAACCTTCTAAAAAGGTACCACCCATCGTTAGTAATAAGCCAATCATAGACCATAGTAATTGATTGGATGCAGCTAGCATTTATAAAGTACTCATGCAAAGGACTCTCGTACAAATATGTCAATCAATTAAGTATTTTTTTCTTTTATTTCTGTATTATCTTGTTTTTTTATCTCTGTATTTTAACAATTTCAAAACTTTTATTTGAAGACGTTTAGCTGTTTCATAGAACTTTATGATCCCTGAATTGGAAAGACTTCCTAAACGACTATTGTTGTAAACGCGTGTTTTTGCTGAGCTTATACTAAAACAAAGGTACTATTGTATTATTTGTTTTCCGAATTACCGAATTGCACTGAGAAAATTTTTTCGAGTAAAGAATATTATATTTTGCGATATCGGGGTGAGAAAAAGTAGTCATTTGGACAATCTTAACCTTCTCTTTACTTTCGCGCTGTATAGTATGATCGCTTAGCTGGAAAATCACCAAAAAAACATATCCATGCTTTCTCGTTACTCTGTAACTAATATTTCTTGCTTAACAAGAACAGTTTCAGTATTAGCACTGAGTCTTAGCTTAGCTGCTTGCGGTGGTCCGCAAGCGGAAAACGGTAATACCACAAGCGAAGCTCCTGGTGGTGCGGCAAAGGATGCTACTGCTAGTGCTCCTGGAAAACTAGACCTAGGTGGAAAGGTGAGCTTGAATGGGGCTGGTGCCACCTTCCCTGCACCGCTGTACCAAACTTGGTTCCAGGCTTTAAACCAGAAAAATCCCAATCTCCAAGTCAACTATCAACCAGTTGGTAGCGGTGCTGGAATTGAGCAATTTACCAAAGGTCTTGTAGACTTTGGTGCCAGCGACGTCGCGATGACGGATGAAGAAATCAAGAAGGTGCAAAATGGCGTACTTTTGCTACCTATGACCGCTGGTAGCATTGTGCTGGCTTACAACTTGCCTGGTGTAGAGGGACTAAAGCTTACACGGGATGTTTATACCGGTATTTTCTTAGGCACTATCAAGTCTTGGAACGATCCGAAAATTGCTGCTGCTAACCCTGGCGCCAAGCTTCCTAACACGCCAATCACTATTGTGCATCGTGCAGAAGGTAGTGGCACCACAGGTGTGTTTACCCAACACCTGAGTGCAATTAATCCGGAATGGAAATCTAAAGTAGGCAGCGGTAAAACTGTAAACTGGCCCGTAGGGCTTGCTGCTAAGGGCAATGATGGTGTAACTGCCCAAATACAACAAACTCAAGGCTCAATTGGTTACGTCGAGTACGCTTACGCCAAAAATAGTAAACTCAATTTTGCTGCTTTGGAAAATAAAGCTAAGCAATTTGTTGCACCTAGCGATCAATCGGCAGCTAAAACCCTGGAATCAGTAACTTTGCCGGGAAATCTCCGCGCCTTCATTACAGATCCAGACGGTAACGAGTCCTACCCCCTCGTCACCTACACTTGGATTTTGGTTTACAAAAAATATCCAGATGCCATAAAAGCCAAAGCAGTCGAAGCCATGATTGAGTACGGCTTGACTGAAGGTCAGAAAATGGCTATACAACTAGGCTATGTTCCTCTGCCTCAAACCGTGGTAAAAAAAGTGATAGCTGCTGCTGATGCCATCAGCCCAGATTATAAAATTTCTGGGGGTGGTAGTGCTACTGGTGCCAGCGCTAGTAAATAGCACGCTTAGCTTGTCTGCTGTGACTTTTGAATTTTGTTAGCACAGCAGGACGCAGTCCATTTTCAATTTTGAATTCTTTGATGTGGTTCGCTCCCACTTCTTCTGCCATTAATGGGTCTCGTCATGACTACACAAGCCCAAATTCCAATAGTTAAACCACCTTCTCAAGCAGAAAAGTCGCTGGATCGTGGCTTTATTTGGCTGACTCGGCTTTTTGCATTGGGAGTTGCTGCCATCCTAGTATGGATAGCCCTTCAGGTTACGATTCAGGCGTTGCCTGCTATTCAGAAGTATGGTGCTAACTTTATTGTTAACAGCACTTGGAACCCCGTTACAAATGAATACGGGGCATTACCGCAAATTTACGGAACTTTAGTAAGCGCTTTTATTGCTTTACTCATAGCTGTACCAATTGGCGTTGGCACAGCTGTCTTACTGAGCGAAAATTTCTTACCATCAAAATTACGCTTAGTACTGGTCTTCTTGGTAGAACTGCTAGCAGCCATTCCTAGCATTGTGTATGGAATCTGGGGATTTTTTGTTTTGGTCCCCCCGTTAACAAGCCTGGGAAAATTTCTTAATTCTACCTTGGGCTTTTTGCCAATTTTTAGCACTATTCCCGCTGGTCCTAATATGTTGGTCGCTGGAGTCATCCTAGCGATTATGACTTTGCCGATCATCACAGCCATCTCTCGTGATGCTTTGATTTCTTTATCGCCCAGTTTGCGTCAAGCAGCTTTGGGATTAGGAGCAACCCGTTGGGAAACGATTTTAAAAGTTCTTATTCCATCTGCCTTTTCTGGTATTGTGAGTGCTGTGATGCTGGGACTCGGGCGGGCAATGGGAGAAACAATGGCTGTAACCATATTGATTGGAAACGCCAATAACGTTAGCGCCTCGCTATTTGCACCAGGCAATACGATTTCTTCTCTGCTGGCAAGTCAATTCGCAGAAGCCGGCGGACTGCAAGTTTCAGCTTTAATGTACGCAGCGTTAATTCTGTTTGTTTTAACTTTTATTGTCAACATTTTGGCAGAGTTAATAGTACTGCGAGTGAAGCGACTGTAACATTTGGGTATCTTGGAATATGACTTCTAATTTTTCACCGCAGTCCTCTGGTGGATCAGGCCGCACCAATTTGGCTTACTCTCGCTCGTCTCCCCGGACATTGTTTAACACCGTGATGACGGTTTTAGCATTTCTATGCGGGATATTGTCTCTTTTGCCCTTGCTGGCAGTGCTGATTTACGTCCTCTTGCGAGGCTTCAGCAGTTTGAATTTGAACGCATTTACCCAATTACCACCGCCACCTTTCGTACCAGGAGGAGGCTTTGGTCATGCCATTGTCGGAACAATAATAGTAGTAGCACTTGCTGCACTATTTAGCATTCCCTTTGGAGTTTTGGCAGCAATTTATTTGACAGAGTTTAGCTCTGGAAAACTATCTCGCTGGGTTCGGTTTGCTACTAATGTTTTGAGCGGAGTTCCCTCGATTATAGCGGGAGTGTTTGCTTATGGAGTTGTGGTTCTAACCACTGGTACATTCTCAGCGGTAGCTGGAGGAGTCGCTCTGGGAATTTTGATGTTGCCCATTATAGTGCGAACTACTGACGAATCCTTGCAATTAGTATCGCAAGATTTGCGCCAAGCCGCCACCGGGTTAGGAGCAACTAAGTTTCAAACAGTTTCCCAAGTGGTGTTACCAGCAGCAATACCAGCAATTGTCACTGGGGTGACTCTGGCGATCGCTCGTGCTTCTGGAGAAACTGCACCTTTACTGTTTACCGCTCAAGCCTCTCAGTATTGGCCTAGTGGCTTATTTGAACGTACAGCTTCTCTTGCTGTTTTTGTTTACAACTTTGGTACTTCGCCATATGCAAATTTGCAGTCACTAGCTTGGGCGGCAGCTTTGATTTTGGTGTTGTTGGTTCTGCTGACAAATATCATTGCCCGGTGGGCAACTAGTCGCACACTTAAATAGAAAAAGCCAATCGAACACTTAACTAAAATCAAAAAAAAAGCACCACTATTTATGACTACCAACACTAGAACCGGGAATCAAACAGATACGGTTTTTCGTACAGAGGGACTCAATGTATACTACGGAAATTTTTTAGCAGTACGCGATATTTGGCTGGATGTCCCAAGAAATAACGTAATAGCCTTTATTGGTCCTTCTGGATGTGGTAAAAGTACCTTGCTGCGCTGCTACAATCGCCTCAACGATCTAATTGAAAGTTTTCGAGCAGAGGGAAAAGTTTTTTACCAGGGTGAAGATTTGTATGCACCTCACATTGACCCTGTAGAAGTGCGTCGTAGGATTGGGATGGTGTTTCAAAGACCAAACCCGTTTCCCAAGTCAATTTATGACAATATCGCCTTTGGTCCAAGACTCAACGGCTTCAAAGGTGATATGGATGAACTGGTAGAGCGATCGCTCAGACAAGCGGCTTTATGGGATGAAGTCAAAGACAAACTGCGGCAAAGTGGTTTATCTTTATCTGGTGGACAACAACAGCGTTTGTGTATTGCTCGGGCGATCGCGGTTCAACCTGAAGTTATTTTAATGGATGAACCCTGTTCTGCTCTTGACCCCATTTCCACCCTACGCGTTGAAGACTTGCTGCATGAACTTAAGGAGCAGTATACGATTTTGATCGTGACTCACAATATGCAACAAGCTTCGCGGGTTTCAGATAAGACAGCCTTTTTTAACGTTCAAACTTCCGAAAAAGGAGGTCGTACTGGCTATCTTGTAGAATATGACCGCACAGAGGTTATTTTCCAAGATCCTAAACAACAAGCTACCAAGGAATACGTCAGCGGTAAGTTCGGTTAAAAATTACATATTCTTTTTTGTTGCAATAATGATTCATAGCAAGACACTTCAAGTTTTCGGGGTTTACCTGAAAACTTTTTTCATTTTTAGCTAAGCGGGCGGCGGGAATCGAACCCGCATTAATAGCTTGGAAGGCTATAGTTTTACCACTAAACTACGCCCGCAAATTCACAACTATTAGAACATAACACAATTTTAGTCACATGCCAAGTATTTGATCATGACTTCGGGGACTTGCGCTGTATTTTGATGTTGACTACAAGCTGACCTAAATCAGGCTTGTTTCCATTGTTACTGCTTGCTGGGATAAATTTTTGACCTTTGAAAATTTTCTCGGCGTATTCCTTATATTGTGTTGCTTGTGGTTCGGGAATTTTTTGTTTAGGATCTAAAAATATAGTATTTAAATTTCCGCCCGAATCAATTATTAACAAAGCTTTAAACTCTACAGGCTGCTCGCTGAGTTCTGTATTGAGTGGAAGGGAATCTAGTTGTTTTTCCTTGAAATCTGCTGGTATCTGAGGAGGGTTATCTTGTCTATCTTTCTTAATAGCATCAGTGTCTATCTCCCAGGTTGCTAACGCCACTCCTGCCCCTTTTTGCTCATCTAGTGGGGGCTGTTCTGGTTTGACTGGTGGAGCAAGATCTGGTAGCGGTGTTTCTTTTCCATAAGCAACCTGTTGATCAGGTTGTCTGGGAAGAGTACCAGGTGATTCTGTAGATTCATTAAGAGGTTTTGGTTGCTCACCTGTATCGGGTGAAGAATCAGGACGAGTTGAATCTGTGGTGTTATTCTGCGGATTTGGAGTTTGATTTTGTAATGGTTGATTCTGTGTATCTGAATTATCCGCTGAAGTTGTTGGTTCTGGGGTTGGCTGGGGTTGTTGTGCTTTTGGAGTCGGCTGTAGCGGAGGTTCTGGTGTTTGCGAGTGCGTTGGCTGGGGTTGTTGTGCTTGTGGGGTATCTTCTGGAATTGGTTGTAGTGGAGGTTCTGGAGTCTTTGCTATGAATGGTTCAGGTTGGCGAGTTGGTTGAGATGTTGCAATAGGTTGAGGATTTGGTTGTGGTTGTTTAATAACCTGTTTTTTTAAGGGTTGCTGAGTTTTATCCTTTACTTGAGGTTGAGAAGTTTTTGGGCTTGTGGGGTTTGCCAGTGCAATCGCATTGCTATCTTCTATAGTAGAGGTGGATTTTGGTGTTAAATTTCCTTGAGTAGCTAGCTTTGGTGAGCTTGTTACAGACGACTTTTGAGTTGTCGAGGGTTTTGTAGACAAAACTGGTTTTGCGTTTGATGACGCTTTTGGCTGTGAAGGAATTTCTACAAATTCTACTGGGATAGGATTTGACGAATTTCGTTGCGATAAGAGATTATACGAATACGAGCGCAGTAGCCAAAAGAGCAACAAGTGGAGAGTAAAAGAAATAGTGGCTACAGCAATCCACAAACCAGGTGGATCGCTGTGTCGCCTCCATGATTGATCTGGAATAGGAGTTTTGTCAGTAACCGATTGTGTCATATCAACTTATGTGTTCTTAATCCTGAGCCAGTCTAACACTGCGTTATTACTTGTTGCGATTTGTTCAATAACAGTTTGTTCACCGGGGGAATGACTGGAGAAATGGGGCGTCGCATTTGGATCAAAAAAATCAGCCAGCCCTTGTTTTTGTTGATCTCTGTTGGCTCCTCGGTGAGTCGAAGTAATAGGGCTGGCTGATTTTTCCAGTCGTTCCCCCGCTGTGCCCTCTTGCGTTGATCCGGAAGCCCCATGATTAATCGTGGGGTTATTAGGGCTTGCCCCATTTCTTTGTCCCAATGCGTCACTCTCACTCAGTATGTTAAGTTTTTTTGCGTTTGCCTAAAGGACGGCTCCCGAAGGGAGCATCGCACTCGTTTTAACATTAGCAACTAAGTTGTTTTTGGTGGCAATCATGGTAAAGTTTGCGATATGGCAACAATTAAGATTAAATAGCAAAGTATACTATTCAACAAATACATACCTCCAATTTAGCAATCGGGATCATCACAAAGCTATGCTGAATCACTTGCTCACAGTAAACGGTTCATCAGTATTGAGGGTTCACAAAGTTTTCCTATAGGTTTGATGATGTTTTACGATATTCGAGAATATTTATATTGGATAAAATCAAAATTGAACTAGCTTTGAAACCTTTGTTTTTTCACTCATTTCCTCAAGAACCAGTCTTAGCCGCAGCGTTTCCAGCTTCTTGCCAATTTAAAATGCGTGCGGCTGCACCTGCTGATTTGATTGGTGTTGCCCAAATAATTGCCGAAAGCTTTCATCGCCAAAGTGGTGTATTAAAGTGGCTTTTTCCATTATTGCGTCTGGGTATATACGAAGACTTAAGGCATCGTTTCGCATCTCCTGCACCTCATCATCTGTGTTTGGTTGCTGTTGACATGACTAGTGAGGATACTGCAAGCAACATCGTTGGGACTGTAGAATTGGGTGTGCGTTTTAGCGATTCTTGGATGCAAGCAGGTAAGAGTTTTCCGTACTTGTCTAATTTAGCTATACACCCAAAATACCGTAGGCAAGGTGCTGCTTCTGGGTTACTGACAGCTTGTGAAAAGGTTTCCCTCTCTTGGGGATTTCAAGATTTATACCTCCATGTTTTGGAAAATAACTATCAGGCACGGCAGCTCTATTTCAAGTTGGGATATCAGGAGCAGAAAGTGGAATCCCATTTGAATATAGTGTTTTTCAGACGTTCACGCCAGATTCTCTTGCGTAAGCGCCTAAATGCGACTTAATTGTCTGAATTCTCTCCTCAATGAGTTTTCTGGCGTATGGTGTATCGCAACACCACTTGTAGGATTAACAGATCAAAACAGTTGTGCTATTCGCTTCGGGTGCACCACTAGACAGCCTCTATCTCTCCCGTGAATATCTATTACAGACATTTCAACTTAATACTCTTAATCTGATACGAGGAGATTGTGTCTGCTTGGGACTTGATTTCGATGATCTGGAAATCTGTGTTCTATTCGTGGTTTGACATTGAGTTTCCAGCAATCGTAAGATGAGTATTTTCCCAATTAACTTATTCTAAATTTATATAAGCAAATTCAAGATATTTAGCACAAACGAGAGCATGACGGCTTCTTGACTGACTATTTACTAGAATACAAAGGTTGTCATTAAGAATATTTTTCGGAAAATGTTAGAGAATCCTAACCAAATAGACTTGACTAGTTACAATAAAGAAATATAGGAATCCGTGCAGGATCTGTGAAATTATTCGTTGAGGTAGGGAACGCTTAACAGGGAACAGGGAAGAAGAATGTACAAATGTACTTTGTTTTTTCACAAATGAAATAGGACTGCTATACTATGTTTTTTCTGATAGTCTTTATTTACAAATATTTATAAAAAAACAAAATCAAAGATTTATATTTATAAATTTTACCTAATCACAAATAACTTCAAGTATTGAGTCAAAATATTATGTGAACAACTTTCTTAGCATATGAAGAAATCAATGTTTTTTTAGGAAAATTTATGTATTAAGTTGGCATAATTGTTAAGAAATAATTGACTCTTGAAACAAGAACGTAAATATTTAATGCTTACTCTCTCAAATAGATTATTATTATGACATTAGAGAAATAACGCTAAAAACAATTTCATTGCTCACGATAACTTTGTATTCTAGATATCTTTCTTTATCTAAACTTTAATAAAAGGCTTCTTTTGTAGAAGACAACTTCAGTTAAATTTCGTAAAATGTGAATACCTAATTACTGATAAGCTCTCTTTGTTCTTTAAGATAAATAGAGATGCGAACTGTTAATAGTAAAGAAAGTTTGAAGCTCTGATTGTACTAGAAATATATTCCTTATCTGATAGTGCAAACAACTACCAAGTTCATTCAAATTTTGAAAAAAGATGGATAGCGAAAATTACCAGCGCTATCAGACTACTATGGTATCTACTTATTGCCCTGACACCAGTTTCCTCGACTATCTTGTCATGCCAGATGGAACTGAGCAATCCTATAGCTCGGACCTCCTAACGATGCTGCTGAGTGGAAAAGTTTTCATCGTCAACAGTCGTAGACGAAATGGTTTAATACTGTTTAAACGTTACCATGCCGAGTTTGCGGGTCCAGGAGCAGCCGTGGGTGGTGATTATGATCGTGATTGTCGAGGTGCATTGCCTATAGGTAACCTGTCGTTGTTAAATCCGGAATCTCATGAAGAACGCCAAAAAGCCTACTTAATTAGGCGACAGTGGATTCGGTTAATTAAACAAATTACAGAAAACCAAGTACCTGGACAGCGAATTCAGAAGATACTAGACCAATTTGAACAATACTTTCCACCAGAAATGGTTGCTCAATTGCCAGATGAGGCATTTGCCCTTTTAGTGGGTGTGATACCACAAACCGTGGCAAAATTACGCCGCCTGGGTAGCGAAGAAGATAGCAGTTTAGATGACTGAATTTTAGCTGTTTTGCTTTCATCAGGCACAATTTGAGTATAAGTGAGTTTTACATCCTATTTCAACAATTACGAATTGAAACAATGTGCTTTTGTGTTAATGTCAGATCAAAATGAAATTCATTCATTTATTTAAACAAAGTAAAGCAGCTTGTAGTCGATTTCGTGTCCGAGCATTTTCCTCTGGAGTCCCTACAGTAATTCGCAATCCTCCGTTGATTTCTCGCACTAAAGTGCCAGCAGCCTTCAGATTTTGGTGAAGATTTTTTGCAGCAGCGTCTTGTGAGTGAGAATTATTTGGTTTGAGACGTAAATAAACAAAGTTTGTCGCGCTTTCCCAAACTTGTAATGCTGAATGTTGAGAGAAAGCTTGAATAAGTTTGGCTCGTTCTGTAAGCGTTTGGGCAATTGACTCCAACAGGACTGTCCGGTTTTGCAAAGCAACCGTTGCTGCTGCTAACGAGAAGCTGGGAAGATTGTAGGGTAAGCGAGCTTTTTCTAAAATGGCAATAAATTCAGGATGAGCAACACAATACCCAACCCGCAACGCCGCTAACCGGAAAGCTTTGGAAAATGTACGTAATACTGCCCAGTTAGGACGCTGTTGTAATTCACTAACAAGGGTGTCTTGACTAAATTCAAAGTAAGCTTCATCAATGACGACTAGAATATGTTCAGGTAGATTTTTCAGCCATGCCAACTCTGCTATGGTGAGGGGATTAGCAGTGGGTGAATTGGGATGAACAACAAAGACTACGCGGATGGGAGGATGTTGAGTTTGCTCTATGGCTAATTGGGCAGCTTGTAAATCAATTTCAAAATTCGCCTCATTTCTACCCACCGTGACAACGGGAATCCCAAGAGTTTTTGCCAAAATGGCGTACATTGAAAAAGTGGGTTGAGCTACCAGAATAGAGCCTTCTCCCCCCAAACAACTGGTAATGAGTATCGAGCGTATAAGTTCATCTGAACCTAACCCAACCGAAATATGGGAAGGTGTGAAGACAGATGGCCAAAGGTGAGCAGATTCATTGACATACTCGGCGATCGCACTCTTGAGTGTTTCATGTCCGCCATCAGGGTAACGGTTCGTCTCAATGAGTTGCTGATATGTCCAAGCGAGTTTCTCTTTTAACTCTGGTGGCAGATCGTAGGGACTTTCATTCGTATCTAGGCGGTCAATTTGGGTAGATGCTTGGACGTTTTGAGCAGTATCGCTACTGGGATGAGGTTTGTAAGCGGTAAATTGCGCTAAGTCTGACCTGATGAATGGCAGCATAATTAGTTATGAGTCATTAGTCATTAGCAAAAAATAATCAATGACTAAGGATCGTTGATTATACAACTTTATGGAAACTGACAAAAGAGCCGAATTGTCTGCCAAATTTCTGCCATGACATTACCTAAACCGTGATCGCTGTCAAGTTCTATCAACTCCACCCAAGGACGGTTTTGGGCAAAATCATGACTGGCTTGAATAGGAATCACCTCATCATGTCGTCCGTGCAGGATAAGGGTGGGGATGGGACGTTGCAACGCCTCCTCTTTGTATTGACGAGCGTCTGTCACGAAATCGTAACTTAGAGGAAGTTGTTTCTCCTCCCGATAGTGGTAAACCATCAGATATCTTTCTTTTTGCCAACGCTGTATCGCCTCATCTCCTAACTTGGGTAACCAATGGCATAAAAACCCAAAAGCAGGCGCTAAAAGGACGAGGCCTTGCACTTGTGGATATTGCTGTCCCAGATGGGCGGCGCTCAAACCACCCAAACTGGAACCAATAAGCGTGACTGGTGTAGAATCATGATTGAATTCGGACGCAATTTGAGAAAGCTGGCGAGTGATTGTCAGGTGAGAAAAATCGCCAGCATTCAAATCAGGGATTTTTAACTTGATATTGGCTTGTGCAAAGCAAGTACGTATGTACTTTGCTTTTGCAGAATCAGGACTTGATGCAAAGCCGTGAAGATAAATAAATTCACCAGACATGAAGTTTGACCAAGCCCCAAAGGGGCGGGTGTAGCTAACTTGTTTAGCGCATGGTGACGAATTCTTCTGCTGATGTAGGATGGATACCAACAGTAGCATCAAAGTCTTTTTTGGTTGCGCCCATTTTCACGGCGATCGCCACACCTTGAATAATTTCACCTGCGCTTTCACCCACCATATGAGCGCCTAACACTTTATCTGTGTTAGCATCGACTATCAACTTCATCATTGTCTTTTCTGATGAGCCTGTCAAACTGTGGAATAACGGACGGAAGCGAGTGCGATAAATTTTCACTCCGTCGTCACCGAATTTAGAACGTGCTTCAGCTTCGGTCATACCAACTGTAGCAGCTTCTGGTGTGGTAAATACGGCTGTGGCGACATCTTCGTGACTGAACACGCGGCGGTTACCACCGTATTCACTGTCTGCAAAAGCACGACCTTCGCCTATCGCTACAGGAGTGAGATTAATTCTGTCAGTAACATCACCTACAGCAAAAATATTCGGTTGAGAAGTTTGACTGTATTCGTTGACAGCGATCGCGTTCATGGTGTTATATGCTGGTCCTTCGCTGGAAGTTTCAACAATATCAACTCCAACATTTTCTAAACCTAATCCTTTTACATTAGGTGAGCGACCTGTTGCTACTAAAAACACATCAGCAGTCAGTGGTTCAGTATGTTCTCCTGATAACGTCAGTTTTAAACCTTCTGGAACTTGTTCCACGGCTTTTACTACAGTATTCTTGATGAACCGCACTCCGTGGTTGATCATTCCTTCTTGTATTTCAAGGCGGATGTCTTCATCAAAACCTCTCAAAATCAAGTCTTTGCGGATAATTTGCGTCACTTGAGAGCCTAATCCGCGCATGATAGAGGCGAATTCTGAGCCGATATAGCCTGAACCAATAATGACGATATGTTTTGGTTGTTCTTTGAGGTGAAAGATTTCGTTGGAAGTTATGGCATGTTCCATTCCTGATACATCAGGTTTGATAGGACGTCCTCCGACAGCAATCAAAATTTTGTCTGCTGTAACTTTACGTCCATCCACTTCTACTGTATGCGGGTCTATCAGGGTAGCACGACCTTGTAAAAGTTGGACTCCTGCTTTGTCTAGAAAGTTGATGTGCAGTTGTGAGAGTCGGCGAACTTCCTTATCTATTGTTGTGATGAAACGTTCCCAGTCTAGTTGTGCTTCACCCACCTTCCAGCCATAACCAGCTGCATCATGAAACAATCCGGGAAAGTGGGATGCGTACACCATCAGTTTTTTGGGAACACAGCCACGAATCACACAGGTTCCACCCACTAAGTCATTTTCGGCGATCGCTACTTTTGCCCCGTAACTTGCAGCGCGTTTGGAAGCAGCCAAACCGCCAGAACCAGCACCAATGACAAATAGGTCGTAATCATATGTCATAGTTTTTAGCTTCCGTTAATTAAGTCCTTAAGAATCATTAAAAAAACTTGATACCACTCCACCAATGAAAGTTAATATCCTGTAGGTGAGATGGTATCTTTTTAAGAAAAGTTTTGAGGCACAACGAAATGATTTCCTAATCGCACTCAGATAACCCTCACTCAATTCGTTGTGCCATAAATTCCCATTCTTTGCTGTACAATTTTATTCTCGCAAAGTTCAGGTATGTTTTGTTGACACCATTGAGTGATTTCCTTACAGGGAATGAAAAAGAAACTCCTCACCTGTTGTGGGATGAATGCCAATTGTCTCATCTATGTCTTGCTTGGTAATACCCTTGCGAATAGCAACAGCAAGACTTTGAATGATATCTGCGGCATGTTCACCAACCATGTGAGCGCCCAAAACGCGTTCAGATTCACCATTCACTACTATTTTTATCGTAGCTTGTTCGTCCTTTTCTGTCATTTGAAATAGCATTGGTTGAAAGTGAACGCTGTAACATTTTACAATTTCACCAAATTTTTCCCGTGCTTCTGCTTCGGTCATACCAACAGCTGCTGCTTCTGGACGGGCAAAAACAGCAGAGGGGGCTAGTTCATAATCAACTTTTTGGGGTTTTTTGCCAAAAACTGTATTGGCAAAAGCACGACCTTCTGCTTTGGCAACTGGGCTTAATTGCAGACGATTAGTGCAATCACCCACGGCAAAAATGTTTTCCTCAGTTGTGCGGTTGTAGTCATCGACTTTTATTGCGCCTTTTTCCTCAAGTTCTACTCCAGCGTTTTCCAAACCTAGATTTTTGGTATTTGGAATACGACCTGTAGCAATCAATATAGTATCCGCCGCAATTGTTTTCTGGGAATCGCCAGTTATGGTTAACACCAATTTTTCTTCTGAGTATTTGATCTGTTTGAGGCTACTGTTGCCAATAAAGCGAATTCCCCTTTTGTTGAAACTTTCTTGAACACCCAAGCGAATGTCCTCATCAAATCCTGATAAAATCATCTCATCATGGTCAATGAGCGTGACATCGCACCCAAAAGCGTTCATCATGCTGGAAAATTCCACACCAATATAGCCGCCGCCAATAATTGCTAAGCGTTTGGGTAAGTAGGGTAAATCAAACATCTGGCGGGAAGTAATGGCGTATTCAATACCTGGAATGTTTGGCTTATTAGCGCCCCCACCCACAGCAATTAAAATCTTATCAGCCGTATATTTGCGTTCGTTAATCTCGACAGTGTGAGGATCGACGAAAGTCGCATGACCCCGAATCAATTCAATGCCAGCTTGTTGGAACTGCTTAGAATACGAATGGTGAATGCCTTCGATATGCTGGTATACAGACTTGATGAATTGTGTCCAATCAAAGTGGCTTTGGCCGTCACTCCAACCGTAGCTGTGTGCTATCTGGTTTTGCAAGGCGAAATCAGCAGCGTAGACAATCAATTTTTTGGGTACGCAGCCGCGATTGACACAAGTACCACCGACGGCTTCTTGTTCGGCAATAGCGACACGGACGCCATAGCTTGCTGCTGCCTTAGCTGCTGCCAGTCCTCCTGGACCAGCACCAATCACAAACAGGTCGTAATCGAATGTCATGACTTTCGGGAGAATCAAAAGCAAAGTACTGATTTTTGCTTCTATTTTCAACTAATTTTAGTTACAGCTGCATCTATCTTGATTTTGATTTTAATTTTGGATTTTGCTGTCTGCAATCAAATCTCTTAAATCTCTTGTTTTGTCAAGTTTTCTGGGGATGATTTTTTGACAAGCCCTCTGGCTTTAGTTAAATTTTCTTAGTAACTTTGTGGTTCACCTAGTAGCACAACTGAACAACGTGAGCAGGTGTAACCGCTAGGGGGACGACTCTACCAGATTCCCGACGGATTATTATTGTTATCAAGATTAAAAAAGTTTATCTTCTGTCTTGGGACTGTATTGAAAGGTCTACAGAAGTAGATATTTTCCTTTTTCTTCTGTAAAGTTTTGAGTATGAAAAGCATCGAAGTTACAAGAACTCACCTCCAAATGCGATCGCCCGATGAGCATAACCCAGTAAAGATCGTAGGCGATCATTGCGCACACGTTACTCAGGTTTTTGATTGTCCTGCATCCTTTTACCGTTACCTATATAGTGAAGTTGGACGTGAGTATTATTGGGTGTATCGTAGCAGTTGGACAGATGAGCAGATTCAAACACACCTCAGTCAACCAAGCATTTCATTGTGGGTGCTTTATTACACAGGAGCACCTAGCGGTTACTTTGAGTTAGAGCAATACGAAGATGGCTCAGTTGAAATTGCCTACTTTGGACTACTCAAGGAGTATACAGGACGTGGACTAGGTAAGTATCTGTTGACAATAGCAATTGAGCAGGCTTGGAAAAAGGCAACTCATCGCATTTCGGTATATACCTGCACGTTAGACCATCCAGCGGCACTTAGCAATTATCTTAAGCGGGGATTTAAACCCTTTGAGCAGGAAACTTATATCATGACAACTTATAAAGAGGGGAATACAGCAGAGGCTTGACGCTACGCGTATCGCCTGAATGTGGCCACGCCCGCTTGCTTGACGCAAAGCGTATCGCCTCTTAACTATCCAACAGCAAAATCCGTAAACTGTCGCATATGAGGCGTGTGGAAACCCAGGACAATATCCTGCTTTGCTACACCCATCTCGACTAATTCAGCAGCAATGTCATCTTCCGTACCATTCCACTGAATCCAAATCTTGCCATCCTTGATATCCAAATGCATCACAGGTCCATAAATCCGCCGCCGATTGTGCCAACCTACGTATATCAGCTGATAATGATCATGCTTTGTGTCAAAAATTGTCTGCGCTTCTACACCATCTTCACCAGAATCACGCGCTGCATATTTCGTGAGTAATTGCTGAATATACTCTCGGTATTTATCTAGCTTTGCCATCGCACAACTTCCTCTTTTTCGTCATCGTAAATGAGTAAATTTACTTGACTACGTTGAATCACTGACTGAACAAATGGCTGTGTCAAAAAATCATCATAAGTAATTAAGGGTACTGCTAAATATAGAGTGTGTTTATAGCCAAAATCCACTAAAGCGTAGCGGTAGTTGATATATTGTCCAATTGCTGTATGGAATTCTGCCATTCTAGAAGCAGCCAAAAAACTTTTGATTTCAACGGCAATTTTTTGTCCATCGCGCTCAGCTGCAATAATTTTCTCTGCGCCCAAGTCGATGTACAGTTTTGTTGTAGAACTGATACGAATACGTAGTGGATCATCTGTAATCAACCACCCATCTTTCTGAAGCGCTATTTTTACTGTATCGTGAAATCTATCCTTGGCTGACATATCTTGCCACTTGCAGCTTCTGTGGATATTTTAACAATGGTGCGTAGACTCATAGTAGCTTGTCTTCAGATATCGCACTTTACCCCAAAAAAACAAAAGCCCCCATGTTGTGGAGGCAATAAATTAGCAAATTTATCTATCACAATTCACCCGTAGCCAGCATCTGAATAATCCGAGGCGTTCCTGGATCGAAGCCGCCCAAATCCCAAGACAGTGGATCGTTCGGATCTACCAAAGTAATCTGATAAGGTGCAAGTGTGATGTACACTGCTTTGATATTAGGATTTACCTTGTTGCGATACTCAGCCAATGCTTGACTTGGATGCTTGTCACCTGCCCAAGATTCATTGTCAGTCCAAAAGCAGATGACATCAGCCTTATACTTTTTCCTAATCATCCACTCGTAAGCAACAGATGCATCTGTTCCACCAAAGTTTTTGTCACTCGCTTTGTCAACCGCTGAACGGAAAGTATCTTCGGCGGTGATACCCAAGTTGTAAAATTGAGTGGAAAAACCACGAATCATATAGCTTGTCTCTGCTTTTGCTGTGACTAGTGCCATTGTTGCGGCGACTTCACAACAAGTTAGTCCCATATCCGCAATTGGAGAACCCATAGAACCAGACACGTCAACAGCGTGCATGAACACTTTGCCTGTGGGTTGCACGACATCAAAAGATAGTTCCACTGCTTTTTCTAAAATGTCCACAATTTTGTGAACTGGGTTCCAAGTCTTTTTGCTGCGTCCCAATTTCCCACCAGACTCATATGTTTTGAGTGCTTTTAAAACATCAATTGGATGAATGCGACTTTTACGCAAATGTTCTTTGTTGTTGAGAACCGCTTCAACTCGCTGCAAGTTGACAAGTTCATCAGATGTTAAAACACCGATTTCAGTGAGTGAACCTAAGTTACGCAACAATGCACCAATTGGCATTTCGTTAAACAGCAACTGCCAAGCAGATTTATCCATCTTGCCCACAGGTGCAGCCATTTCATGGGTTAGGCGTCCTTGGACAATAGCTTCGTGAGTCTGATCTGGATTGCGCTTGAGCCACTCATACCACCAAATCTGTGCTAACGCCGCAGATGGGATTTCTGTTGGCAAGACTTCCCATCCTTTGACTACCCACTCAAACAGTTGTTGATGATCTTCTGTAGGTGGTTTGACATGGAACAGCCGCAAAGCATCTCGGTTGGAGAAGTCATAACGTTGCTGGTACTTCAGCAACTGGTAAGCCAAACCCTTAACATCTTCCCGTAAAAACCAATTTTTTCCAGCTTCGCGTACAACTTTACCAAATCCCCGCAAAGACTTAGTGTAGTTCAGCCATTCGTAAAAATGGCTGCCTGTGCGGACAACTTGCGGGAAAATTTCACCAAATGCTTTTTTGGCTTCTGGCGACTCACCCATCGACAGTAGAACCAGCGCAAGAATAGGCGCACTGTTGTTAATGGCGCGTCCATCGCTGGCAGAAAGGATTTCTTGTGCGACTCGCTGAGGATCTTCGGCGATCGCCTGTCTTATCACCTCAACAAAATCTTCTGTCAATTCATTTTTGCCCGCATAATAAGTGCTTTTTGCCGTGCCAATCAGCAAACAACGCTGCAGCATCTTCCAAACATCAGCATCGAACATCCAACCACCAGAACGTCCTTGGATCATCTGGGCTTCTTGTCCAGGGATAGGCTGAGTCTGCGGCGTTGCTGTCTTTTTTTGAGTAAAGAATTTGTAATTCACGGCTTTCTCTCCCAGCCTTTGCAGGCAAAAATGGAAGGTGGCGGGGCAGGATTTGAACCTGCGACCTCCCGTGCTTCAAACGATAACCCTCATTCTTCGTCCTTTTCAGGCAAGAGTTGAATAAGGATATTGGCGCTCTACCAACTGAGCTACCCGCCACAAGTAAAATTCAAAATGGACTGCGTCCCGCTGCGCTAACAAAATTCAAAATCAGAAGAAACGTTTTTAATTTTTAACGCATTCTCCACGCCTGAAAATTGAATTTTTTATAAGCATGTGCTTGTTATTTATAATGTAGTATATGTATTATATAATGTCAAGGGCTGGGGTAAAAAATTTTCTCATAACTTTATATCTCTCCACACATCACACAAGGGGCTTTGGGAGGAGAAACTTATAGCTTCTATTCGGTTTTGCCGAAATCTTTTTTGGCAAACTGACGAATAACACAAATAATGTTCCCAATTTTTGCCAAGATATATTATTATTTCCACACACAGTCACTTGGCAGTTATCGGCATGAGTGAAAAAACTATAGAAAGTGACGGCAAGGGTTTTCTAGTTCTACTTTTGCCAATCTCGTTTTTAATTATTTTCGTCGTTGCTACTTGGCGAATTTGGCTGGCACTAATCCTACTTGTGTTGGCTTTCAATGTCTGGCAACTTTACACATGGCAAAAGTGGTGCCAGAAGGTAAACCCGATTTTCCATCAACTGATTCGGGAAAACCAAGGCAAGATTACACCAATGGATTTGGCAATCAAGGGCAATTTTCCTGGGGAAAGAGCAAAACGCTACCTAGATACGAAAGCATCGGAATTTGCTGCCAGCGCGGTTAACTCCGAAGACGGAAGCAAAGTCTATCAATTTATCACCGCGAGTACTCTAGGCAGCATACTTGACAGTAGCGAACCACCCAAACAACTTGAAAGTCAACCAGTTGCCCAGCAAGCACTACCGTTTCTAGTAGCACCAACACCCCAGCCAGTTTTACAAGAACTAGAAACCGAACCGCTACCTCAGCCAACTCAAGAGGAAGCAAAAAAACCGCTGGAAAAACAATTGATGTTTGGTTCTTTGATTCAATCTGAACTTGCCAAACGTCTCAATGTTTATTCCAGCACAGTTTATAAGCGGCGGGACGATCCCGATTTTCCAGAGTGGAGTCGCAGCAGGGATCCAGATGGAGTTGCTTGGAAATACTCCCGAAAAACGAAAGAGTTTTTCCCGGCTGACGAAGGCAAAAGTTAAAAGAGACTTCTTTTTACTTTTCTATTGTTTATTCCATTTTTCCTTGTAAACCGACAGCTTCGCAGATGCTATTTAATCCGCTTTGTTCTAGCTTATATAGCAACCCTTGGAGAACGTGGCGTATCATGGCTGGTCCTTCGTAAATCCAGCCTGTATAAACCTGAATAAGGCAAGCACCAGCAGTGATTTTCTCCCAAGCATCTTCAGGTGTAAAAATGCCACCAACACCGATAATCGGTAATTGACCTGCTGTTTGCTGCCAAATAAAACGAATAACTTCGGTGGAACGTTGTTTTAGTGGGGCACCGCTGATACCACCGGCTTCTTGTTGAGGTGATTTGCCAGTTTGGTCAATCACCTGTGTTTTTAGTCCATCTCTACGGATAGTGGTGTTGGTGGCAATTATTCCAGCTAATTGATAAGTTTTTGCTAAGGAAATAATATCGGCGATCGCCTCCCATTCCAAATCTGGAGCTATCTTGACAAAAATAGGCTTATATGCATTATTATCCTGTTGTAAAGCATCCAAGATAGAACTAAGCATGGGGGCATCTTGAAGCGATCGCAACCCTGGCGTATTAGGTGAAGAGACATTGACGACAAAATAGTCTCCAAAATTCTTCAGTAAGCGAAAACTATCGAGATAATCCTTTGCGGCTTCTTCGAGAGGAGTTATCTTAGATTTTCCTAAATTAATACCTATAGGTACAGATAGATTTAACTCTTGCTTACGTTGTGCTAACCGTTCCACCATTGCTGCAGCACCTTGATTGTTAAAGCCCATACGGTTGAGGGCGGCTTTGTCTAAGGGTAAGCGAAACAAGCGAGGACGGGGATTTCCTGGCTGTGGATGAAAGGTAACAGTTCCCACTTCTACAAAGCCAAAACCAAGTCTTGACCACATAGGAACTGCAACGCCATCCTTATCAAATCCAGCTGCTAAACCTAAAGGGTTAGGAAAGTGCAGCCCAAAGAGATTTTGTTCTAGGCGTGCATCTGATAAACAAAACGACTGTACCAGACGTTGGTTGATCCAACTCGCAGGTGCTTGGTGGTCAGTTTTTCCCAACCAGCTTAAACTGCGAATCGTTGAGGAGTGCATCCACTCTGGATCTGCTTTAAGCAAAGTGAACAAGAGGGGACGAAGTGCATTTTTATAAATATCCACAATCCAAAATTTAAATCGCTGCGTCTGGGTACTGTTATGGCGTCTTATATAGTAGCAATCTACGTTCACGGATAATCAGAAGTGGAAAAAAGCTCTTCACTGTTGCGACACTCCTTAGCTTCTTCGTCGTAAGCCCCACACCATAGCTGAAAGCTTGGTGCTGGGATATAAGGCGGGGGATAAGGAAGACATCCCTGACCAATGCTCATCATCTTGAAGGAAGTTCTGGAAACACTCTCGATGTGCCAGAAGCCTACACCATAACTGTACTCAGTTTGGTGTGGGTAGTTCACACAATTTCTCTCTGAAGATGCATGACAATCAATGCCCCACAATTAAGTCACAAAATTTACTCTTGTGTTGTACGAAAGTAGCTATAATTAGTTTCCAAATCTCAGAAATCCAGCTCCAAGCTGCTGATTAATAATATGGGACGTGCTCGTTCTAAATCTGACCTGCCTACAAAAATTTGTCCGGTATGTCAGCGCCCTTTTACTTGGCGCAAAAAATGGGCAGATTGCTGGGATGAGGTGAAATATTGCTCAGAACGTTGCCGTCGTCACCGTTCGCAAGCTACAAATGAAGCAAATCAATGACCGTAAAGGTACGGGTAAATAAACAAACAGATGGAGATCAAGGTACAACCTAAGTTAATTATTCATGGAGGCGCTGGTAGTTCTCTAAAGGCAAAAGGAGGAATTGAGACGGTACGCCGTTCTCTCTACCAAATCATAGAAGAAGTCTATTCTCTTCTAGAGTCGGGAGCATCTGCAAATGAGGCGGTTGTGCGGGGTTGTCAAATGTTGGAAGACAACCCCCGTTTTAATGCTGGTACTGGTTCTGTACTGCAATCGGATGGTCAAATCCGCATGAGTGCTTCTTTGATGGATGGGACATCCCAAAGCTTTAGTGGGGTGATTAATGTCTCGCGAGTCAAAAATCCTATTGACTTGGCGATCGCTTTACAAACCTCTCCTGACCGCGTACTCTCTGATTACGGTGCAGCAGAACTGGCACGGGAGTTGCAAATACCCAGCTACAATGGCTTAACCGAGTTACGCTTGCAAGAGTGGATACGGGAGCGTCAGGACAATTTTCAAAGAACGATGGCTGGGGTCGTAGCAGACGCAGAACTGGTGGAAGCCAGCAATGCGCGACGCGGTACGATTGGTGTTGTTGCATTAGATACTCAAGGACAAATATCTGTAGGCACTTCTACTGGTGGTAAGGGATTTGAGCGAATTGGACGCGTGAGTGATTCTGCAATGCCAGCAGGAAATTATGCGACCAAATATGCAGCTGTTAGTTGTACTGGTATTGGAGAAGATATTATTGATGAGTGTTTAGCAGCACGAGTTGTGGTACGTGTCACTGATGGTCTGTCTCTTAAAGAAGCAATGCAGCGCTCATTTGCAGAAGCACAAGAACACAAAAGGAACTTTGGAGCGATCGCCCTAGATGCTAATGGGGCGATCGCTTGGGGTAAAACTAGCGATGCTCTCCTTGCTGCTTACCACAACGGCGAGAAAATCGGCGATACCTTAGAAATGCCCGTTGGCACAGAAGTTGGCTGTATATTCAGTTCTGACGGCTAAGTGACAAGTTTTGAGTATTTTCACTCAGGACTCTTAAGAGGCTCTGTACTCTTGTTGCGCCACCCTGGTTTGACAACTTGACGGGCACGAGCAATTACCAGAGAATCATCAGGGACATCTTCTGTAACAGTGGAACCCGCAGCTATGTAGACGTCATTTCCTAGCGTTACAGGAGCAACTAAAACGCTGTTGGCACCAGTTTTTGTGCGATCGCCTATGTTGGTAGGATGTTTTTTCACACCGTCATAATTGGCGGTAATTGTTCCTGCGCCAATATTTACCTTGGTACCGGCGGTGGTGTCACCCAAATACGACAAGTGGGCTACGTTCGTGCGATCGCCCAACTTGGTATTTTTCAATTCCACGAAATTTCCTACCCGACAACCAGCACCTACTTGTACTTGACCGCGAAAATGGGTATACGGTCCTACACAGGTTCCTGCTTGCACAATGCTATTTATCACCACTGAATACAGCACCGTGACATTTTCGCCTATCTGGCTATTTTCAATTAAACTTCCGGGCCCAATGCGACTTCCTGTCTGAATAACTGTATTTCCCCGCAGATGAGTTTGGGGTTCGATAATAACATCTGGCTCTATTTCCACACTGTCATCAATTGTAATACTGGCAGGGTCAATGAGGGTCACACCTGCGCTCATCCATTTTTCCTTGACTCGCTTTTGCAAAATCTCGTATGCCGTTGCTAGTTGCAAGCGGTCATTAATGCCCAGAATTTCCTGATCATCTTCCAAGTCTACTGCCATAACTGGTTCCAGTAAGCCGATCGCATCCGTCAGGTAATATTCTTTTTGAGAATTATTCGTCTGCAAATGAGGCAGAACTTTTGCTAAATCCTGCCAATGGAAGCAGTAAATACCAGCATTAATACGGTTATTTTGTTTTTGATTCGGTGTGCAATCTCGGTCTTCAACGATTTGTTGCACAATATTTTCACTATTACAAAAAACGCGTCCGTAACCTTTAGGATTATCTAAGTATGCGGTGAGGATGGTGGCGGCGTTTTGGTTTTCTTGGTGAGTTTGCAACAGATTTTTGAGAGTTTGTGTGCGAAGCAAAGGGACATCGCCAGACAACACGAGCAAATCACCTGTGTAGCCTTCCAGATGGGGGAGTAATTGCTGGATGGCATGACCTGTTCCCAGTTGCACAGTTTGTTCAACAAACTCCAAATCTGGTGTTGACTGGATAGCTGCTTTGACTTCAACAGCTTGATACCCAACAATCACCATCTGCTGAGTGGGCGAAAGCGGTTTGACACTGTCCATAACTCGTTGGATCAGCGATCGCCCACTCAAAGAATGTAAAACTTTGGGCAGGTTTGATTTCATGCGTGTTCCACGTCCCGCCGCCAGAATTGCTACAACTACCATAATTTAGCTATCAGTGAATTGCTTTAAATGCATCTGCTAATAGAGTGTAGCCTCAGTTTATAGTTTCTTGTAGCGTAGACAAATATAGGAATCCAATTTGATTTTTAAAAAATTCTGTACACCTCTAGCTCCCTTCTTTCGGTGTTGCCTGTTGCCTGCCTCTACGAGCCACCTCAAAAATCAAAGACTATTTCTATATTATCAAACTGTTAGCGGACTAATCTTTGAAAGAACAAATAAACTCTGTAAACTGCTGCATGAGTTTTGGATTACGCCATCCCTTTGCTGTTTCTTCCGCCATCATAGCAAGGGCTTCTTCTGGTGTGAAAGCTCTTTTATATGGTCTTTCACTAGTCAGGGCATCAAAAATATCTATTACCTGAAATACTTGCGCGAGATTTGGAATGTCATCTGCTACAAGTCCATCAGGATAGCCTGAGCCATCCCAACGTTCGTGGTGACTGCGGATAATGGGAATCACACCCCGCATACTGCGTAGTGGCAGGCAAATTTTTTCTCCAATTAAAACGTGTTGCTTCATAATATCCCACTCTTCGGCAGTCAATTTGCCTTTTTTCAGCAGCACTGCGTCGGGAATGCCCACTTTACCGATGTCATGAAGATATCCTCCCCACATTAAATCCCGAATTTCGTTGCGTGTGAGATTGAGATACTCTCCAAAACTTTTCCCCATATGCGTCAGACGTTCGCAGTGATCACCAGTATTAGGATCACGACTTTCAACTGCCCTTGCGATAGAAAACAGGGCTTGCTCAGCGTGATCTAAGTCTTCATTCAGACGCTTTTGTCTGACTAGGGATTTTACTCGCGCCACTAACTCTACATGATCAAAGGGTTTGGTGATGAAATCATCTCCCCCAGTTTCAATTCCTCGAATGCGCGATCGCCTGTCATTCAAAGCAGTAATGAAAATGATTGGAATGAGTCTGGTCTGTTCATTTTGCTTAAGCAACTCGCACACCTGAAATCCATCCATTTCTGGCATCATCACATCCAACAGAATCAAGTCTGGTTGTTTCTGCATTACCAGTTTGATCGCCGTATAACCATTCTCTGCTTCTATAATTTCATAACCTTCTATTCCCAAAAGGGCGGCAGCAGTCATCCGATTCATAGGATGATCGTCTACTACTAAAATTCTCGGCGCATCTGAATCAAAGGTATTCACTGTTGATTTTTGAGTTTTTACCGTCTGGGAGACGAATAAATCATGAGTATCAGTAACAAGAATGTTCATTAATTAAGGCGCTCTATATATCTTTTTTTACATCATTATTCTGGTAATCAAGCCAAGCAATTCTTTCCTGCTTTCTTGCATCAGAAGCTATTTTTTCTCATTTTTTTCTTTTTATTATCCTGTATCATCTCGTTTTTTTTTACTATAATGTGACTCCTATTTAGAAAAAGTTAACAGTAAGAATTCAGGAGTCAGAAGATTTAAAGAATCAAGAAAACATTTGAAAAATTCATTTATCAATAGACTGGATATCTTCTAACATCTGACTTTTGACTCCTGTTAGCGGAGCGGGACGCAGTCCGTGCTGAATTCTTACAGTTAACATTCAAATTTATAGATTTTTTTGGGTTCATCTTGGTATAATCCTGATTGTGACAAGATTTGATACAAATCTATACTTTGATTTTTTATTCGATAGTAGAAGATTTTTTTCGACTTATATAATTGAGATTTTGACTGCATTCTTTTATTTTCTATGTTTTCAGTATAAGCAATTTAGAAAAATATATAAATTCGGGTTTTTACTGATTTTTCTTCATCTAATCTTCAAACAAAATGATTAACGGATGCAATCTCTATCAAAACAAGATGTATTGAGTTTAAAGTTATGATTTTAAGACATTTTTTTGCGTGTTATTGCTGTTATATTGATGTGAATTATCTAACTATCATTACCTCTGCGTGTCAGTGATACTCTACTTTTTATACGAGTGATTTGGATCACAAAAACTGACTGTATAGCAGTTGCCAGGTAGATTAGGATATCAACGAATGAGAAAATACGGAAACCACGCGACAATCACACGCCTGCTCCCTGCTATATGAGATTGTCATATCATTTCATGATCGAGCCTGATACAAATGATTGGTCTCTAATTCTTTCCCCCTGCCCTGCTCGGGTGCCCCCCATTTGTATCAACCTTAAAGTGAAACGGTATCAGAGCAATAAAACTACAAATATTACATGTAATTTTGTAGATTTTTTGAGAACCATCTTTTACGCCAACCAGAGGTAGACTCTAGAGAGGAAGTTTCTTGTTCTTGTTGGCGTCGTCTCAAAATCACATCAGCAGCATCGCACATCTGTGGATCGCGATAAGGAATAGCAGCACGAGTGAGTAAATGTTCTTGTTCTGCTAGAGAAAGTGGGAGAAAGAAGGATGAGGAGGATAGAACGGTGTTGCAAGAAAAGATTTTCATATCAACGGTTGTTTGTAGTTCATGATGGCTAGTTACTTGTTGATGTCCGGCGACTGTACCAGGTGTCTTTCTTCCCACTGGTGACGTAGAACTTATTTGTAGTCCAGCTGCCAAAAGTGCCGTTCGTACAGCAGCAGCGCAGGAATAAGTCGCGAGTAAGCCATTTATGTCTAAACAAACAGATAGTTGTTTGATAAATTCAACAGTCCATAACTGAGGACAATGAGGTGGTGAAAACGGATCGAGAAAAATTGCATCAGCTTGAAAACCCGACTGGTTAACAAGTTTGATTGAATTTCTGGCATCACCAATGAGTAAAGTCGCTTTGAGACGGTTTTGCAGTACTTGATGCTCAAAGGCTAACTGAGTCAAAATTTGGGTATATTTATATTCCCAGTTATCGAATAAGTGATGGGCGATCGCAGCTTGTGGTACAGCGCTATTGAGTTCTAAAGCAATGACTTCTATATAACAGTTGGGATTGACTGTCCAAATCGTTTCTATAGCAGCTGCACTGTTGTATCCTAGACCATAACAAACATCCAGCAACCGCACTGTTGGTTTGTGTGCTTTCAGTGATAGTTGAGTTGGACCCACAAACTTAAAAAAACTCTCCTGACGCGCCCCGTAATGGCTGTGAAACGACTCCCTAAACTCATCAGAAAAAAAAGTGAACGAGCCATCTGCTGTGAGTTTGGGTGTAAAATTGTCTGAGTCTGACATAGTTATAAGTAGTGGTTAGTTGTTAGTAATCAGTGGTTCGTAAAGAACAGCACAACTAACAATTAATAATAGACAATTGACCAAAAAACCTGAATTTATGATCGATAACCCTTGCGTTGTTTCTTGTGAATGGCTACTTCAACATCTTGATGATTCCCAAGTTGTTATCGTGGATTGTCGCTTTTCTCTGGCTCAGCCACAACTGGGAACACAGCAATACCAAGAAAGTCATATCCGTGGAGCATATTACCTCGACTTGAATCAGGATCTTTCCAGTCCAGTGGGAGAACACGGAGGAAGACATCCTTTACCTAACTCTATTGAATTAGCTCAAAAATTATCAGCTATAGGAATCAATTCTCAAAAAACTTTTGTAGTCGCTTATGATGACTCTCGCCTTGCCTTTGCATCTCGTTTGTGGTGGCTGTTGCGCTATTTTGGACATGAGCGAGTGGCAGTACTGAATGGAGGGTTTTCTGCTTGGGAAAAAGCTGGATATCCTGTTACAGATGTGATTCCTCAACCTCGAATAGCGACTTTTGTCCCTAATCTACAGCCACAGATGGTTGTGGATTTTTTGGGAGTGAAAAACCGCAAAGATTCACAAGAGGTGGTGTTAGTTGATTCACGAGAACAAGATCGTTTTCTCGGTATTAGAGAACCAACTGATAAAATTGCGGGTCATATTTCTGGTGCGGTTAACTATTTTTGGCAGGAAGTAACTGACTCTGCAGGTTTTTTACTTCCGCAACAAGAGCAACGTCAACGCTGGTTAGAATTGGAAAATGCAAAGGAAATTTTTGTCTATTGCGGTTCTGGGGTTACTGCTTGTGTAAATTTACTCTCCCTAGAACTGGCTGGAATTCCTACAGGTAAACTTTATCCCGGCAGCTGGAGTGATTGGATTAGTTATTAGGAATCCGGTTTGATTTATGATTTACTCGTGAAGACTCTTAACAGGGAACGCTTAATATCAAATGTACCTAGCTGAGCAAAATCGAAAATGAGTCCTACAGATATTTCTTACTTCTGACAAGTCAAGATAAAAGACAACACTCAGAAACGACCTAATTCCAGATTGTAATTAATACTGAAAAACCAGCCATCAACATCTATATATCTATCACTTGAACCACCTAGGGTCAAACCTCCTTGTAAACTTAGATTTGTGTAGTTGGATATTCCATAAGTTAAGTGACCGTATAACCGATGGTATACGTCCTCTCTATCGCGTTGGGTAAAATCTGACAAACCAAATTGGTAATCAAGACCAATTTGGAGAGATCGTTCTAAGTAGTAGTTCAAAGAAACCCACACGGTATGAATGATTCGATCGCGGTTGTCTTGTTTACTGGGAGGATCAGTCAAGCTCAAACGCAATTCGTAAAAGCTATCTAACATCAATTTCGATGTGAGGGGGTCTCGCCGTCCTAAAGACAGGTGGAAAGAATCTTCATTCAAAAAGAGATCGCCTGCAGCAAAATTAGTACCATTTCTTGCATAAAACAACTTTTGATTGTTCCACCCAATTTCCCCATACATTTGGGGCGATAACTGCTGGAAAATACTAACGTTGAATCTCACCTGGTTGTAATTGTATTTTGATTGATCAATGTAACGCATTAAATTGCCATCAATTGATCCATTCAAAAAGGTTTTGTTTCCTAAGCGTATAGGCATAGAAGCTAGTGTTAATCCAGAGTAAATCAAGCCATCTTCTATGGGATTGACTTTTGACGAAAAAATATTATTTGTTTGGAAATAGCCAACATGAGCCTGTAAATAGCCTATAGATCTGCTGGGCTGAGGCTGAGGACGCTTTGGGGGTTGTTGCTGTTGTGATCGTTTTGTTGGTCGTACCCTTAGCGTTCCTAAATCGCTAACTTGGGTAGGCGCTTGCTTTTTCTTCTCCAACAATTGCAATAGCTTCTGCAATCTTTGTGCGTAATCCATTTCAGGTAATTGCAACCGTTGGTCTATAGCTGGTGAAGAAAGTTGGGGAAAATCAGCGGGTTGACCTTCTAACTGTGGAGGGTTATCCGGTGTAGGGGATGCAGGACGTGGTGCTGGAGTGGGTGGTGGTGCTGGAGTGGGTGGTGGTGCTGGTGGTGGTGGTGGTGCTGGAGTGGGTGGTGATGCTGGTGGGGGTGGGGGTGTCTGATCTGGTGGTGTCTGGGAATAGAAATTTGAGACTCCATCATAAGTATTTGCTACAGGGAAGCTTGTAAAGTCAAAAGAGCTGGAAGACATGCCAACTTTATCCTGACATCCCATTTCATCTGAACCAGACAAAAGTAGACAACCCTTTTGGTTAGTCGTGTTCGCGTCACGATTATTCGTGAAGTGGCAAAAACGAACGGGGTGTATTCTCAATAATATGTTGTCAGTATCAATAAGTCCGTTCGTTTTTGCAAGGGTTGTCCACTTTTGTTCACGTTTTAACCCACACCCAACTTTTTTACCAAAATTTATTTTTTTTACTTCTTTGCGAGATATTTGCCCACACTCTTGGCTCAATTGAGCGGGTATCCATGCGACCCCTAAAGATGTTATTCTTTGTATTAGATCATCTTCAGTCATTGACAGGTCTATATTGGCAGCGTGCGCCGCATCTACCTTCTTGATGTAAAACAAGATTGCACTACTATAAGCTAATACAATCCAAAAGAACAAATTTATCCAGCCCTTGGGTTGCATATTTAATCTTTCATTTTTGGCAACAGTAGACTTACTCACTGTGCGAAAAGTTCCATGATAAAAAATTAGAATTTCAAGGGACTTTAGCCACAGTATTTGGTAAATGTACCCATTTTTATATCAAAAACGCAAATAAACTTTTACTGACTCCGCCTTGAAGGGTCGGGACTTGAAAACAGAGGTAATGTCTACTTCTTAATTCAAGTTAAACCAGTGTTTAGCTGTTTATATGGTTACGAGGTCTGTATGAAGCTTACACCATAGTTTTTCAAAGAAAGAAACTCCAATGACCAGTTAACAGTATAATTCTGCATAAAATGAAAAAAATATCAATTAAAAGTTAAGCAATTTTACGTAAGTAATGCCAGAACAAACAAGTAGGCTTAAACTGTGAACATCAGAACCTGTCTTCAATTGGTTTGGTATCAGTAAAATTATTTGAGGCTCCAAACTATGTTTCGTAAGTTTTTTCTACTCATCATCATTAGTTTCTGGGGAGTTGTTGTCCTCCCTGTACCAAAACAAGCAGATGCTACAACTCCTTTGACTGCTGCGGTCATTCAAGACCTCCGCAATTTGGTGCAACTCATGCCTTACAAAAATTCTAAGCGTCAGGCACGCAAATCGGATTCTATGAGTCCGCGAGATAAGCTGTCCACAGGGCGATCTGCCTTGGCAGACTTGCGTTTTAACGACGGTTCTTGGGCTAGGATCGGAGAACAGGCAGTTTTTCAATTCTTGCCACAAAAAAGAAACTTCAGCCTGTACGATGGGACAGTGGTACTGCTGATTCCACCAGGTAGGGGACAAACACGTATAAGTACGCCAAATGCAGCAGCAGCAATTCGCGGTTCAGCATTATTTGTACGTTATGACCCGCAAACGGAAACCACGATTGTTGGTGCACTGACAAACAGTGGTATTCAAGTCTCTAATAAAGACGCTTCTCGAAAACAAGAGCTAAAAGCAGGACAACTGATAGTTTTAGTTAAAGGGGAATTGAAAGGTTTATACGATTTTGATCTCAGAACTTTTTATCAAACGAGTACCCTGGTTCGGGATTTAAATCTGACTTTAAAAAATGGTATGCCAAGTAAGGATGCGGCGATCGCCAGCGTTCAAGCTGAAACTGCTGCTGCTGTTGCTGCACAATCGCCCCTTACTGGTCAGGATGTTGTTGAAAACCCATCTTTTATAAAGCCAACGACTTACCCCGATTTACCCACCAGTAACAACGTTACTAGAGATCATTCCCCGGTTAACACGTTACTGGAAGCAGGAGAAGTTGTGCCAAATGCTGTTTCATCTTCCACATCCAAGCCTAGTAGGTCTACTACACCTACGGATTCGGTGACGCCGCCAATTAACCAACCAACTGGCACTTCAACAATAGTTACGCCTTCTCAACCTGTAAATTCATCGCCAACACCAACACAACCGACAGTCACACTGCCCAATCCGGCAACCCCGTCATTGCCAACACCAACACTACCGACAGTCACAGCACCACAACCGGTAATCCCGTCATTGCCAACACCAACACTACCAACAGTCACAGCACCACAACCGGTAATCCCGTCATTGCCAACACCAACACTACCAACAGTCACAGCACCACAACCGGTAATCCCGTCATTGCCAACACCAACACTACCGACAGTTACAGCACCACAACCAGCAACCCCGTCATTGCCAACACCAACACTACCGACAGTCACAGCACCACAACCAGCAACCCCGTCATTGCCAACACCAACACTACCGGCAGTCACAGCACCACAACCAGCAACCCCGTCATTGCCAACACCAACACAACCGATACCAACAACAACTACTCAACCTTCAGTAACTCCGGTAAAACCAAGTACATAAAATCTATTTCGTGATAGCTATGGGATGAAAGAAGGTGCGTTACACTTCGTTACGCATTCTACGCCTCCAAGCCACGCTCAGCTTAAAGTAGGTGGATACGTACACGCTTCTCAAGGAATTGATGATGTGGCAGCGGTTGGAATTGTCATAGTTTCTCACAGTCGCCAGCTAGCAGAAGGAGTTCGGGAACTGGCAGTGCAAATGGTTCAGCGCAAAGTCTCCCTGGCTGTTGCAGCAGGAATTGACGACCCAAAAAACCCTCTAGGTACAGATGCTATACAAGTTTATGAGGCGATCGCCTCAATTTACAATGATCAAGGTGTCCTTGTCTTAATGGATTTGGGCAGCGCTTTGATGAGTGCAGAAATGGCACTTGAGTTTCTCTCGGAAGAACAACGCCAAAAAGTCCATCTGTGTGAAGCACCACTTGTTGAAGGTGCAATTGCAGCTGCTGTTGCTGCAGCTTCTGGTTGCAACATTCAACAAGTGATGGCCCAAGCAAGGGGAGCATTAGTTGCTAAAGCCACTCAATTGGGTGTAAACGTGAGCCATATCCTTGGGCAAAGCACAGACGTATCTACGTCATTTGTTACTAAGGGACTAATGACAAAAAAAATACGTCTTACAGTCCGTAATCCCTTGGGATTACACGCTCGTCCTGCAGCGAAATTTGTCACAACAGCAGCCAGTTTTCAATCCCAAATCAAAGTACAGAATATTACTAAGGGTACTGAAGCAGTACGCGCTGACAGTATCAACCAAGTCTCTATTTTGGGTGTGCGTCAAGGACACGAATTGCTTATTACTGCTACTGGTTCTGATGCGGATGAGGCGCTGGCAGCATTGCAAACATTAGTCGAAAATAACTTTGGCGAAGAAGATGCCACTTTAGCTCCTCTTACTACTAGTCCAGCAAACCAGATTGTTTCGTCTGTTGATCACTTTATCCAAGGTATTCCTGCTTCTAATGGAGTGGCGATCGCACCCGTTTTTCTCTATCATCCCACTCCGATTCCTATTCAGCAATACCACGTAGAAAATATAGAAGGGGAGTGGCAACGTTTACAAGTTGCCGTGAAAGCGGCTCACGAAGAAATTCAAGCTATATTCTCACAAGCATCTATCCAAATTGGAGACGCTGAAGCTGCCATTTTTGATGCTCATCTGCTTTTTCTAGAAGATCCTGTGGTACTTGAGGCAGTTCAACAACGTATTTTTGAACAACACTTAAATGCGGAAGCAGCTTGGCAAGCAGTCGTCAATGAGTTGGCAAATAACTATCGTAGAATTGAGGACTCTTATTTACAAGAGCGAGTTGCTGATATTGTAGACGTGGGACAGCGAGTGTTACGACTGCTAAGTAGATTTGAATCCCATTTGAGAAATTCTGAGGACAAACTTACTCATTTGAATCTATCTGAGCCAGTTATTTTAATTGCAACTGATATAAGTCCTTCTGATACTGCTAGGTTAGATCCAACTAAAATCCTGGGAATCTGTACAACATCTGGCAGTGCGATTTCACATAGTTCCATAATAGCTCGCCGATTAAATATTCCTGCGATTGTTGGCTTACCACCAGAAATTATGCAAGTCGCAAATAATACTATAGTAGCACTGGATGGAGAGATTGGCAGAGTTTGGATAGAACCAGAACCAGATATCCAAACTGCACTTGAAGCAAAGCGAAATCTACAACAACTTGCTCATCAGCAAGCAATCACAACGGCGGCGAATCCAGCAGTGACTCGTGACAAGACGAGGCAAATCAAAGTATACGCTAATATTGGGGGTATCTCTGATACTGAAGAAGGTTTGAGCTTGGGTGCAGAAGGCGTGGGACTATTCCGCACTGAGTTTCTTTATTTGGAAAGAACAACACCGCCAACAGAAGAAGAACAAATAGCAGTTTATCAAAGAATCGCCCAACTTCTTGATCATCGTCCGTTGATTATTCGTACACTTGATGTGGGAGGGGACAAGCCAATTCCTTACCTGAATTTCCCACAAGAAAGTAATCCTTTTTTGGGTTGGCGCGGAATTCGTTTTTGTCTGGATCATCCTGATATTTTGAAAACCCAGTTGCGGGCAATTTTAAAAGCGAGTCTCGGACATCAAATTAAGATTATGTTTCCGATGATTGCTACTGTGCAAGAAATACAAGCAGCCAAGGCAATATTAGCCCAAGTACGAGCAGAACTACGTCAAGCAGGTGTGCTTTTTGATGAAAAGATGGAAGTGGGGATAATGGTGGAGATACCTTCGGCAGTTGTTCTTGCTGAACAGTTAGCCGCAGAAGTGGACTTTTTTAGTATCGGAACGAATGACCTTAGCCAGTATGTCATGGCGGCAGATCGCACGCATCCGCAAGTCGCAACTTTGGTTGATGCAATGCATCCAGCTGTATTGCGGATGATTCAGCAAACTGTCCAAGCTGCACACAAAGCAGGTATTTGGGTGGGGTTATGTGGAGAACTCGCAGCCAATCCTCTAGCAGCGCCGATTTTACTAGGGTTAGGATTGGATGAGGTGAGTTTGAATCCGCAAGGTATCCCAGCATTTAAGCAGGCGATCGCCCAGTTGACAATGGTGGAAGCAGAGGCGATTGTAGCATCAGCATTGCAACAAGATTCTGCAGATAAGGTCAGGGCATTAGCTTGTCAAGAGTTAGCTTAAAGCTTGTCCCTACATCTACCGAGGTTTCAAGATTGCAAGTACTCCAGCAAGGTTGCGGCGTAAAGTTTGGGGTTACGTAGGTACATTATAGGTGTGCCGTGCAGAACCTTAGTAGTAGCGTGAGGAACTAGCCGAGCCGTATCCTCAATAAAAGGTGTGAACATAGTGTCACCTTCCGCCCACATCAATAAGGTTGGAACTGAGATTAGTGGTAGGCGGGTGGCTTCCTCATACCTCAAAACTGCTTCAATGCCCTCATAACTACGCTGAGTGCGAGACATGACTTCTTGAAAATATATCTCAAAACATTCAGAGGGATAACCTTCCCAAAGTGGTTTAATACGCTGCCAGTTGACGGTGTAGTGACTGCCGTCCTCTTTCACCTCTGGCGGTCCGTAAAAAAGTGGTATTTGACGCAAAGCAAAACGTGCTGCTTCATCTTTCCAACGTGGCATACCAAAAAGCACCAGCTTTTTGATTCGGGCTGGACACATAACCGCCGCTTCGCAAGCAATTGCCGCCCCAGTGCTGTTGCCCACCAGGTAAAACTCGTCAACTTCCATCGCTTCCAATACCTCAAACAGAGCCGAAGCATACTGCGAAATACTCCACTGAGTGGGTGGATTGTCAGACTCGCCCTGACCGGGAGTATCCGGCACAATGACTTGGAAATGAGGAGCCAATAGCGGCATTAACCTGATAAAACTACGAGACGAAAAGTAAGTTTTGTGAGTTAGCACCAGCACAGGACCACTCCCTGCCATTCGGTAATGCACCTGTCCCCACGACTTATCGACAAAACCTCTTTTAATCGCAATTGGTAAATGTTGACTCATTTTAGATTCACTGCTTACCTGTTTGAAACTAATTATGGTTCACCTAAGCCAGATTTTAATTGTTTTGTCAGAACTACCACTAGCAATAAAACGACCATCTGAACTAATAGCAACAGAATTTACTACCTGTGAATGTCCTATGTTAGCGTAGCGTTCCGTTCGCGTAGCGTCTGGGACAGGAGAAGGAAGGGTTTGCAGCAATTCTCCCGTCTGCGAATGCCATATCTTGATGGTTTTATCAGCACTACCGCTATAAAGAGTTTTTCCATCAGGACTAACAGCTATTGATGTCACTTCATCTAAATGTCCAGTCAGTGTATGTAATACTTTACCAGTGCAAAGATGCCAAATTTTGATAGTTTTATCTGTACTACCGCTGAGCAAGAATTGACCATCAGGAGAAATAGCTATTGCTTTCACCTCACCTGAATGCCCGCCCAGAGTACTTAATAGTTCTCCTGTGATTGGATTCCATAGTCTAATCTTATGATCACTGCTACCACTGGCAAGGATTGCACTATCTGGACTAATCGCAGCAGCATAAACTGGGGATGAATGCCAAAGAGTGGAAATGCGTTCGCCCAAAGGGCGGCTAAGAGCTGGAGGATCGCCTGTACGCAAGTTCCAAATTTTAATTTTGTTACTACCACTGGCAAGAATTTGTCCATCTGGACTAATCACTACACAGTTAATAGGTTTTTGATGCCCTAAAAGAGTATGCAATAATTTACCAGTTGCAAGATGCCATACTTTAACATTATTTCTAGGGTGTTCGCAGCTACCAACAACTAGCAAATTTCCATCAGGACTAATAGCCACTGATGAAACTTCTCCGATTTTTCCAGTTAAAGTGCGGACAACTTTTCCTGTACTAAGATTCCAAATTTTTACGGTTTTATCTGCACACCCACTGACTAAAATTTGTCCATCTGGGCTGATGGCTACAGATGTGACTTGATCAGAGTGTCCAATCAGGGTGTGACTAAGATAAACAGATTCGTGTTGACGTTTGTCTTTCTCTTGAGCAATAGCATTCAATAATTCCTCAGCATAGGTGACACTTTGACTATCACCAACGGCTGTAAAATATTCTTTTAACTTTTCAATATATTCTTCATCTTCTATCTTTATAGCTGATTGCATTGCTCGTAAAGGATGGATTTCTCTGTGTTGTGAAACTTGGCGTAGTTGCAACCATGTGTTAACTGAGTAATCCACCTGTTCCTTTGCCCATACCTCATCAAGTAAATGCGATAAAGTCTGCGCCAATTTCAATGCTAAATCAGGAATCCAGTGATGTCGCTCTACTTCCAAGGCTTGGTAAAGTTGTTTATATCCTGTAGCATACATGTAAAGTGGGTTGTCGTCAGACATCGCTTGCAGCAATTTTGAATTAATAGTGTTTGTCAGAAAACTCGGTAGTAATTCAGGTAGTAGTGGAGGAACATCATTATGAACTAAGTGATATGCATCTGCTACCCAACTTGCAGCAAGGGTATGACACGTAATCAAAACCTGGCAGAGTTTTTCAATATCTTGGCGATTCACTTGGTATTGTAAGCCCAATTGACTAATATCAATTCCTTTTTCTTTCCATTTTTCTGCTTTTTCCAAAGTTGCCAAGTTGCTCACATTTTCTCCGCCAAGATGATTAATTTCCTCTAAGCTTTCTCCCAGTGCAATTAGTTCATCTCTTATTGTTTTCCACTTCTTAGCACGACTTATTGCTGACTCATCAACAATTTCCTTGTATGGTAAACGAGAAATCGTTTTATAATAATAATTCTCTTGTCCAATTCCCCAATAACCAATACGAAAATTTAGATAATCTCCATCAGCTTCTGACTCTAAAATTAAAACAGGCTCTGTTTTCAATGTTCCAAACAGAGCCTTAATACTTGATTCACTATGAAAACGCTTACTATCCCAAGCCCCTGCTAAAAACTCTATCGGTCTAACTGGATTGTGTAGAGAATAATGCTGATTAATAAATTCTCGTAAACCTTCAGCTAACATGAACTCGATATCTAAAATATCTTCTCCTCGATTATCAAATTTATCAAACTTTATTTTAGGAGGAGCAAGAAAAATTTTGAGTGGAGTGCGTTGATTCTTAGTGTGAGACTCTAAAATTTGTGAAGGCAATAATCGTAAAGGCCAATTTTCAAAACATTTCTGTACTTCTGGTAATTTGAGCGCTGTTTCTTGCTGTTGTGTTGCTATCTTTAGTTGTGTTTTTTGAACATCAAATGCTAATTGCTGTTGCTGAATTTTTTCTTGCTCCAGTTTTCCCGAATGACTGATACTCTGACTAGCACTGCTAACAGATTGAATAAATTCTTTAATTTCTTGGGAAGCTAAGTATTTTGCGAGTGTCGGACGTTCTTCATTTCTTTTTTGTATTAAAGCTGCAATGACAGGTGTCAACTCTAATACTATTTGAAACAGTAATCTTACTCCTAGATCCATAAAAAGATATCTGCCAGGTCAATACAGTTAATACTGTTTAATGTTTGATGCTCGCCATATTTTGTGTTAATTCTTGCTATCTACACCGAAAGATAGATATAGCATATCCTACTACTAACTGGCGTTTGATTCTTTCTTCCGAAAGAAATAATATGCCATAAATCATCAAAAAATAAGTTATAAAAAAATTTAGTAATCAGATAATAATTATAAATAGCTGATAATTCTAACAATTGATATGAAAACCTAATCAATGGCTTTTCTGTTCACTCAACTATTATAGAAAAATTTTAAATGAGTTGTCAGATAATGCTTTTTGCTTCATCTCTCATAAATTGTGTTTTTTGCATCTTAGTAGTTCATTTGAGAGATAAATCACGAAAAAAATAGAAAAAACATCAATTAGCTTTAAAAAACAATACGGTTCAGTTAAGAATTGATCCTCCCTAGCCCTCCTTAAAAAGGAGGGAACTAAGCCCCCTTTTTAAGGGGAGCCAGTGCGTTGCGGGGGTTCCCCCCGTTGTAGCACCTGGCGTCGGTTGGGGGATCTTAACAAAATCAAACACCATTAACTGAACCGTATTGCTTTAAAAAAGGAGATTAATCATCTATCTTGCTGATTGGGAAAATGTTGAGGTAAGGTACGTGGAACACTATATTTCACATACCTTGGAAAAAGACGTATAGAGACAAAAATTAAAACCTGACTCCGAGTTGTCCGTTTATTCCTCGAACAGAGTTGTAACCAACACCAACAAAAACTTTATCGGTAGCGCTTACCTGAACCCCGCCCGAAAAAGCAACACCTTTATCTGCTGAATAGTATCCCAGCCCTACATAAGGTGAAACCACTGGCAAATTGATAAATTTTAATATATCTACACCTGTAGAACCGTCAGGACCAAATCCTAACTCTGCTCCCAAATTCAAAGCCCTTGCACCTACAGAATAGGTAACATCACCATCTTTGCTACCAACTGATACCCAAGGTTGCGGTATGATTTGAGCATGAGCACTTTGTGGGGCAAATAAAGTTAACAAACTGAGTGATGCGAACAGTGTTTTTGTCATTAACGCTTTTTTCACGTTCCACTCCTTCACGACCTGTGACAATGTAATCTTTTTCATAGAAATACTACTGAGAAAAACTGTTAATTAAAGTTTGTCTAGTATAACTGATGGTGACGAAATGACCCTTACTTAAGTGCCCACTTTAGCAGTGGGTTGAGTCGATTTTCCAAAAAATTGATACGAAATCGTGATTGGTCTTAATGTTTCTTTCTTTGTGACACAGCACCAAAATGATTTATGAATTACACAAGCTATCTTGATGAACACAGGACGTGTGAAAGAGTGGTTCTCCAAGCGCAATAAAGGAAAGTTTCAAAAGTTGGTGTTGGAGTATTTAGCGTCAAAATTTGAGGTTGCTATTTTTTATACAGAAAAAGAGGTGAATGCACTGCTTAATGTGCACCACACCTTTGGTGACCCCGCGATGTTGAGACGAGAGTTATTTGAAAGCGGGTTAATTGACAGAAAGCGGGACGGTTCCGCTTACTGGCGCAATTTTCAAAATTGACGCGACCAATCCTTAGGCCAACGTTCCACGACGACTTTGGTTTGGGTAAAAAATTCTACAGCATGATTGCTTTGACCGTGTAAATCACCAAAAAAGCTTTCTTTCCAACCACTGAACGGGAAAAACGCCATTGGTGCGGCAACTCCTATGTTAATACCAATATTACCAGCTTCTGCTTCATAACGGAACTTCCGCGCAGCTGCACCACTGGTAGTGAACAAACAAGCCATGTTGCCATATTGACCGCTGTTGATCAGGGCGATCGCCTGCTCAATAGTTTCTAAATGTATCAAACTTAGCACTGGACCAAAGATTTCCGTCCGGGCAATTTCACCTGCTGGGTCAACATTTTGCAGAATTGTTGGACGTATAAAGTTACCATTTTCATAACCAGATATATTCGGTTCTCGTCCATCCACTAACACCCTCGCCCCTTCATCTGACCCCTTTTGAATCAAATCCTCAATTCGTGTCTTACTTTGGGTTGTAATCACTGGTCCCATTTCTACGCCTGATTCTAAACCATTACCGACCACACGCTTTTTAGCAGTTTCACTAATAGCTTCTGTAAACGTGTGACGCATTTGTCCCACAGTCACTGCTATTGAAGCAGCAAGACAACGTTGTCCTGCACAACCAAAAGCACTATCAGCAGCAATGCGTGTTGTCATCTCTAAATCTGCATCTGGTAAAACAATCAGGGGATTTTTTGCACCACCTTGGCATTGGACACGTTTGCCATTTGCCGCCGCCCTACTATATATATATTTAGCGACAGGTGTAGAGCCAACAAAGCTAATTGCTCGAATTTTAGGATGATCCAAAATTGCATCTACAGCTTTTTTTGCACCGTTTACCAAGTTGACGATACCTTTGGGCAATCCAGTCTTTTCTAACAACTGGAAGATTTTTTGCATTGTTAGCGGTACCTTCTCCGACGGCTTGACAATGTAGGTGTTACCGCATGCTAGGGCATAAGGCATGAACCAAAAGGGAATCATCCCCGGAAAATTAAATGGGGCTATGACTGCAGCAACTCCCAAAGGTTGCCGAATCATCATTTCATCAATACCTCTGGCAATGTCTTCTAGGTTTGTACCCTGCATCATCATAGGGATACCACAGGCAACTTCTACATTTTCAATAGCACGCTGCATCTCACCTTGGGACTCTGCCAACGTTTTACCGCATTCTAATGTAATAGTACGAGCCAAATCCTCTAAGTTCTCTTCTAGCAGATTCTTAAGTTTAAATAAATACTGCACTCGTTCTGTCGGTGGAGTGCGTCGCCAACTCACGAAAGCTTCTGCTGCTGCTTCTACCGCTTCGTTTACCTCACAAGCAGGTGATAGAGGTACTTTCGCCAGTATCTCTGCTGTAGCCGGGTTGAGGACATCCAAGTATTCCATAGCACTAGATGTACACCACTGACCATTAATGTAGTTGGGTAATGTCATCACTTTTTCCATCAGTTAATTATTAAATCTGCACAGGATAAGTAGGTGGTTTGAATTAAATATAAAATGTAGTGCCAAGAGTTGCGCGTTGCCAAGAGTTGTTTGAGCGGAGGTTTCCTCCGTAGACGCTTTGCGACTTGCCGCAGGCATCAAAGCTTCGGAGGGTTCCCCCCGTTGTAGCGACTTCGGGGCATCCTGCCCGCGTGGGTTATAAAGTAGGAAGCTTTCCGGGTTCCACTACTGCTATCTACGAATCAATTACGGCTACCTGACTTGAAAATAAGGAGTGTTAGCGCAGCGTTAACATTTGCGCAGCGCCCCCTTAGGGGCTAGCGGAACCGCTCTTCGCAGCGTGCCCGCAGGGCATAGGTTCTCCCCGATAGCCGTAAGGCGTGGCGTTAGCCATAGGGTGTACACAGTTCATGATGGCTACTTAAATGCAGGAATTATGAATATCGTAGGGGCAAAGAGCAAAATATTGCAGTCTGGTACTCTCAGCCATAAACCAGAAAGGAAACCAGTTTCTATTAATCAGATGAATAAAGCAATTGAGTTAAAAGATAAGTAGGTCGGTACAAATAAAGTTAACTAGTAAAGGCAGTCATTAGTCATTGGTCATTAGGAGGCAGTACGGTGAGTCCAGCACTGCGGGAGGGTTTCCCTCGTGCCGGCTCTGGCGTATGCGCAAAGCGCACGCCCAGAGGTCTAAAGCGCAGCGAGACCGGAGGTCTTCCCCGTAAGGGTGGACGGGTTTCACAGGCTACAGGAGCCAGTGCGTTGGCCGGGTTCCCCCGCTTGAAGCACCTGGCGTCACCTGCCATTCATTAGTAAGGGTTTGAGGCGCTTTTACATTTCTTAACATAGCTCTGTTTATTTCCACCTATCTACTTAATTCTGTCTGGAGCTGTGGTGTCTTCCATTGAAAACCGCCACCTGAGGCATTATACTTGAAAACTGGCGGAAATTGGCTCTCACGTTAAAGCGTTTCTAAATAACTCAACAAATCTGCCATTTCTTGAGGCTTAGGTTGAAATTTTGGCATGGGTGGGGTTTCACCACTAATGACTTGATGAATGAGACCATATGGGGATTTATGCTTTGAGACTCCTTGTAAACTAGGACCAACGCGCCCATCTGCTTCCCAGCCATGACAGCCGGCACAGTTGATTTGAAAGATGGCGTGTCCGAGTGCTAGGTCCCCTTTGAGCGATAGAACGCTTTTGACATATGGATCGGCAGTTTTCATAATCCGAACAGCAAAAATGCTCACAAGGACTACTAGCAGAATCGCCAGCGCCGTTAATATGATTCGCCAAATCAAAGTTTCAGTTTTGGTAATCTGGTTATCCAAATGTTTACTTTTGAAGTCAAAGTGTACAAAAAGTTTTCATTTCATACACATAGCTTAAAAGTTCTTGATGGTGTCTGCAAGCACAAATGTTTTTTTGCTAACTCAGCAGGGGGATGAACGAGGGAAGGAATGAGAAAAGAAGCGGTTATTTGCTGCCTTCGGTGAGTAGTGACAAAGCTGCTTTGACGGCATTTCCAGTTCTACCTGGAAACGATATTTGAAAAGGGTTTTGGCTTAAGTTGACGTGTGCAGTATGCCTGACCGGAACGCGCGGGTGTAGGGGTATAGGGGTGTAGGGGTATAGGGGAGCCAGTGCCGTGGGCGGGTTTCCCGACTTGAGGCACCTGGCGTGGAAGAGGGGATCTTCTTTGTTGCCACGCCGCCGAACCCAGAAGGACTCAAGCCCTTCGGCTTATTTGGGCTTCTATCGGCTTATTTGGGCTTATTTGGGCTTATTGGGGATCCCCTACACCCTTACACCCTTACCCCCTTACACCCCTAGTTTGCTAACTCCTACTTTGGAAGAAGCAATTATGCCAAATTTGGTAGAATCAATAATGGGAAGAAAATATTGAACAGTAGCACCAAAGGAGATTTAACGTGGTTGAACCCTTGCTTGACGGCATTGTACTGGGTCTAATCTTTGTAACCTTAGCTGGGTTGTTTTACAAAGCTTACGAGCAATACAAACGTGGCAATCAACTCGGTTTATAAAGTCATCCAAACCGAGGACACAGGGATATAGCACCTTCAGTTGGAGGTAGGGGAGATCATAAGAAATTTTGAATTTTGTTAGCGCAGCGGTGCGCAGCACATTTTGAATTTTGAATTGATTTATCTCCTTGTCCCCTCAATCCACTACCCTGTAAAAGGTCAAAGCCGTGTTTCCGTAAACTTTTTCACGGCAAATTTCCCAATTCGGAATGACTAAAGGATTCCAATCTTGAGGATTATGTTCGATCGCTATTTCACCATTAGCATCTAGAAGCCCAGACTGAGCGATCGCCTCTATCACTGGCTGGTATAATTCACTTGCATACGGCGGATCGAAGTAAATTCTGTCAAATTGCTGTCCTGATAATTTTGGCAAAAGCTGTACAACATCTCCCCGCATTACCTGAAATTTCTGTTCAGCACTCGCTAAGTCTTGCCAATTCTGTTGGATTGTAGCACAAGCACGATGGGATTTATCAATTCCTACAACTCGGCTGGCTCCTCTACACAAAGCCTCCGCGCCCATTGAACCACTTCCAGCACACACATCCAGCCAACGACAACCTTCTATTGTTCCCTGCCAAATATTAAAAACGGCTTCGCGTACCCGCGCACTGGTGGGTCTGGTTTCTTTTCCTGGTAAAGTTTTTAATGGTCGGTTTCCGTAAATTCTTAAACTCATCAGTTATTTATAGCAGGGAACAGTGAACAGTGAACAGTGAACAGTGAACAGTGAACAGTGAACAGTGAAAACTGGTAACTGATACTGCGGGTACTTGGTAACTGGCAACTGCTATATCATTCATCATTCATCATTAGTTAGCAACCTTTTTTATAGGGTAAGCATTACCCACCAGTCACTTATCGCGGTAGGCAATGCCCATCGTGTATTCAAGTTACAAATTTTAACAATCAATTCTTAACAAACCTTTTGACTACGAACAAGAAACAATGGACTATAAACTCAACCACAATTGTATTTAGGCAGCAACTTGTGTCCAAACTTGGGAGACAAAATTAGACAGAATTTGCAGCCCAATATTGGAAGATTTTTCGGGGTGAAACTGAACAGCCATTAAGTTATCGCGGGCGATCGCAGCTGTTACCGTTTGATGTCCGTGAGTGATAGTTGCTGCACAAACTTGCGGATCTTGCGGTTCAACATAATAGGAATGAACAAAATATACCCAAGGTAGAGAGGGTAAATACTCCCACAAATGACTTTTTGGTTGAGTCAGTTCGAGTTGATTCCAACCCATATGAGGAATAGCAATTCCTGGTTCTCTACGAAATCGCCTGACTCTTCCTTTTATAATTCCGAGTCCTGATTCAGTCCCTTCTGCGCTTGATTCAAAAAGAATTTGCAGTCCTAAACAAATTCCTAAAAAGGGTTTACCGGATGCGATAGCTTCTTTTATTGGTTTTTCTAAACCACGCGATCGCAGCTGTTGGACTGCTGGATCGAACGCACCGACTCCTGGCAAAACGATCGCATCTGCCTTTTCTAATTCTTTTGGAGAATCAGTAATCTTGGGAGTTGCCCCAGCTTTTTCCAGTCCTTTACAGACAGAGTGCAAATTTCCCATGTCGTAATCTACAACTGCAATCAACGTCATTTACTCGCTCCCTGTTAACTTTATTATGGAGAGTATCTCTATTTTAAATAATATTTCTTATGAAGAAAAGCATTCTATTAACATCTTTTGACACTTGGCTACCTGAACAAAAATCAAATTCTTCTGATGATTTGTTGATAGAAGTTTCCCGACTTAACTCGTTACCTTATGATTTAACCTTCTTGCGACAGTTGAGAGTGGATGTGCAGCTTGCCAGTTTTCGGGTTATAGAAAAAATCCACCAACTGCAACCAGACTGCATCATTTGCTGTGGGATGGCGCGAAGACGAACATTATTAAGTGTGGAAGTTGGTGCTAGTTCTGGGGAAATTGTGTTGCAGACAACAGTTAATTTAGAAAAGTTAGTGGCGGGGGCAAGGGCAGTTGAGATTAGTCACGACTGCGGTAAATTTGTTTGCGAAGGACTTTACTATTCTGTTTTAGATGAACTACGCCAACGCGAACTCACAACCCCTTGCATTTTTGTCCACGTTCCTATTTTGACTGAAGAAAATCTCCCTTTAATTCTTGATGATTTTTTATTGATTATTCACAGGCTGGCACTTTGGTAAATCTACTTACGTCTGTTTGAAGAAAAAAATATGTACACAGATGTTTCCATTCTTACTAATTTTTCCGCTCGCTCAAATTACTCCTTCTGCACCACCGCCGCCTGAAGAAATTGTCCAACAGCAACAAGTACGCCCTTTACTTGGGACTGTGGATAGCATCCCAGTGTTTAACAGCAATAGTCCTGAAAAAGTTCTCAAGGAAGGAATTTTGCTTTCCACCTTTCCAGCGTCAGGCAAAAAAGTCCCAACCGCACACTTGAATTTTCCTTTTAAAGGACGATTTGATGTTTTCGCTCACCATGTTGCCCAAGCACCCACACCACAAGACTCGCGGACACTTTATCTGGGGATAATCCTGCATAACCCAGGAAAACAACCAGTGACAGTGAATATCTTGCAGGCGGCGAGTTATTTAAGCCAACCAGATGCACCATTTATAGAGTTGCCATCTAGGAGTGAGAATATTTTAGGTACAATTTTTGCTGGACCAGGCGATCGCGTGGTGGATAATGTTCTGCGAGGACAACGACAAGATACCTTTCCTCCTCAAATTATCATTCCACCTGGTGAAAGCCGGATGTTGTTGAATGCACCCATTCCTGTCAGTGGACTGACACCACCTTTAAATGGTCGATCTACACTCATGCGACTGTGGAGTAATGACACAGTGTATGCAGCCAGCCTAGCAATGTTTGCACCAAAAAATCCTGATGAGAGTGAACGTGTGCCTACTTTAGAAGACTGGCAAAATTTGCTCAATAATGGTGATTTATCCGGACCACGCGATAAAACACCAACCCCTCTCGAAGAGACTAACAAACCAATAATATATGGTCGCGTTGCCGGAGTCACACAAGGATCTGAATGGAAAGCCTTACTCATAGATGATCCAAAAGCTCAGCATTTAACCATACCCACTTCCGGACAAGCCTTTTCCTACCCTCTGGGTGCCCTAGATCGCGGTACCTTAGGAACGAGTCAAATACAAAGTGCACCGATGATGGTGCGCTATCCTGACACAGCATATCGTGCTCATGGAAACTACGCTTTACAATACAGTTTAACGCTACCATTGTATAACAATACACAAAAACTGCAAACAGTTATTGTGTCAATGCAGACACCAATAAAAGAAGACAAATTAACAAAATCCGGATTGCGCTTTTTGAATCCACCAGCACCGCAAGTATTATTCCGGGGTTCTGTCAGAGTACGTTACAAAGATGATCAGGGTTTACCGCAAACCCAGTACTTGCATTTAGTGCAAAAACAAGGACAACAAGGAGAACCATTAGTAGTACTCAATATGAAACCAGGCGAAAGAAGACTTGTAGAAGTTGACTTCCTCTATCCGCCAGACGCCACCCCGCCACAGGTGCTGACAGTGCAAACTTTGGATAACGCTAGTTCAACGAGCTCTGTGAAATAACTACCACTTTTCTTATTTTATGAAGAATAGACCACAAATCGTAGGGTGGGCATTGCTCAGAAAGCCATGTAATGGACATTTGAGAGATTAGTGAGCAATGCCCACCTTACAGAAAACCAGTATAAATACATCCCATGAACAAACGGCGAGATAACGTCCCCTTTGATCCTTACTACTTCGAGAAACAGGCATCGCTAGATGTGACCTTTTCACTCAGCAACACGTTCCGCCACATCTACCAAACTAATCATTGGTGTGGACTCGATTCAGTTTCAGGGGAGGGCGCGAGTAGCAGCCAAACACAACAGATAGAAGCTAAACTTCCAGCACTACTTAAGACATTACAGGTGGACGTACTCCTCGATCTACCGTGCGGAGACTTCAGTTGGATGCAGTTCATTGACTTACCTGTTTCAGGTTACATCGGTGCAGATATTGTGTCCGAACTTATCCTAGAGAATCAGAAGCGGTACGGAAGCCATAATCATCAGTTTCTGACACTGGATTTGACAAGTGAACCTCTACCAACAGCAGATCTATTGTTATGCCGAGACTGCTTTGTGCATCTTTCGTTTAGAGACATTTTCTCTGCTCTCAATAACATGAAAAGGAGCCAGATTACTTACCTACTGACGACTACTTTTCCTAATTGTGAGGAGAACGAAGATATTACCACAGGTGACTGGCGTTTACTAAATTTAGAAAAACCCCCTTTTTCTTTTCCGACACCACTACAGCTGATCAATGAGCAATGTAGTGAGGGAGGTGGTATTTTTCGAGACAAAAGTTTAGGATTATGGCTTTTACAAGATATTCGCTTGGTGAAGGGACTGTAAAACTCGCCGTATTTAATTGCCCGATTTAGATGATTATGAAGTGAGTAAGAAAATAATGATTGAGAAAATCAATAAATAGGTTTACTCGTGAAGAAAAAATCCTACGCTTTCTAAGCGTGGGATTATCAGTCTGACCTTTCGTTTACTACAACTCGGACCTTGACAACAACATCATCATTGACTTTGACATAGACCTTTACCACTAACCCAAATGTGGAGTTGACTTTCACTAAAACATTAACCTTGACCACAATTAGTAAGGAACCCCGGTAGTTAACCGGGGGAAAAGGGGTTTTGTCGTGTACTTTGAGTCTTTTGTGCAAGACCGCATTAATTAATAAGATAAGCTTGTTTCAACCTCATTAGTTGCCAAATTGCCAAATGAATTAGGTAACAATAGACAAAATAAAACCCCAGGTTTATGACCTGGGGGACGGTGTTTCAACCACGATGTGCATGACGGCTTATTGCCCTAATCTATCTTTTCATGCTTTAGAAAAGTAGCCAAAATGCCAATAAAAGTTAATACAGATCGCTAGTAAGTTCAAAATAATGACTTCAGCAACTATATAGCAGTCTGAAATCATTTGTGAGAAACAAGAGCCCCAACTTCTCACCAGAAGTTGGGGCTCTTGGTTTTTGAGGCGATAAGCCCGCTTGCTTTAGCTTGTGCGATCGCCCTAGGCAAATGAGCCATCACTCCTGCTTGAGATGAAAGTGCGTAAGCATTACTCCTTTGATAGGACGTTCTTATGGTCAAACATGGCTGTTGATTTGGCTAAACTATTTCGTAAGACGGGAGTTAAACCATGAATATTTACGAGCTTTTGCAAGCAAAACGAGAAGAAATCCTCCGCAGTGCGGCTAAATATGGAGCATATAACGTACGTATTTTTGGTTCTGTAGCACGCCGAGAGGCTGATGCAGACAGTGATGTTGATTTTCTGGTAGAAATGGAACCGGGACGAAGCCTTTTTGACTTAGGTGGATAGAGGAATGGAGTTGCAAGAGTTATTGGATCGTGATGTAGATGTAGTCACTGAAAAAGGATTACGACAGCGTATTCGGGAGCGGGTTTTAACAGAGGCTGTTCCGTTATGAGAGACGATCGTGAAAAGTTACGTGATATTTTAGAAGCAATTGAACGTATAGATAAGTACGCAATTTAAGGAAGGCAAAGCTTTGAACAAAATGAACTGATTCAAACTTGGTTTATTCAACATCTGCAAATTATCGGTGAAGCATCTCGCGCCTTATCTGCTGACATTAGATTACAACATCCCGAAGTACCTTGGTCACAAATGATCGGGATGCAAAATATTTTGACTCACAATTACTTTGAAATTGACTTAGACGTAGTTTTTTGGTCTGCTATTGAGCGAGATTTGCCAAACCTGAAGCAGCAAATAGAAGCAATTTTACAAGTATTATCCTGATGGAGCATACAACGTACGTATTTTTGGCACTGTGGGTAGCATTACTTGTAAAATAGTCAAGTAGGCGATAAATTTACCCGCCACTAGAACCTTACCAAGAAGATAGTTTATAAGTTTCCGCTCTTCACACCATTCATTTGACATCCTGACAATATGGAAGATAATAACCCTCAGCGTAAAATGTCTGAAGAAGAACGTTTTCAATCAGACAGTTATTCCTACTTGGAACAGCCGGAAAATGCTACTCGCTATACACTACCAATTCATTTTCTAGAGGATGCTTTTAAAGAAAGGTCGTTCTCTTTGTTGGATCTGGGGTGTGGGAATGGAGCTTTGCTCAAATATCTGCCTTCTCAATGCGACTACGTTGGGGTAGATCACAGTGAATATGCCATTCAATACTGTTCAAACCTATACCCCAAGCGAACCTTTGTGTGCGAAGATTTATGGGTATTTCTGCGGAAACTTGCTACAGAAAATAAAAAGTTTGATGCAGTGGTACTATGCGGAATGATATATCACACAGTTGATAAGGAAAGCCAACAACGCAAAAATGAGCAGGAAATCATTCAATTTTGTCTGGACAAGATAATAAGCGACAAAGGATATCTGATCATAATTATAGGACTTAATTATGGCAACCATCCAAATCATAGTCTGTTTGTTCGAGCGGAATGGCTACAAAAGTTAGTAGAAAAAATGCTGGAAACTGCAAAAGCAAACATTGTTTACGAGAATCTGTGCCTACAGATCGGCTTGGAAAAAAAAATTGCACAGCAAAAAGTTATTCCTGAGTGGTTTGTTCAGGATGCCTCTACTGACTATTCAAGTAAGTTCGTTGGAACATATTGGGCAAGTTGGACATTTATAGGCTCTCCCGCATGTGTGACAGGTTAAGAAAATTGCTCGCAGAAATTATGGTTAACTAGTCAAAAACTCGCTTTGCTTAACCAGGTTTTTTGTATACAACTTGTTCTCTGGAAATTTATCGCCTGAAGGAATGAGCAATAATCCTTTAAATGAAACTCCAGAGATGAGAAAAGTCTAAAAAATATGCAAAGGTTGACTGTTATCCGTTGGCTAGTTCTTGGCTTAAGCTGTCTATTTCTACTTTGCGGTTGTAGTTTCACGAACGGTTCCACTGCTGGTAAAACACTTACTGTTGCTACAGAACCAACGTTTCCGCCTTTCGAGTTTCAATCTGCAACTGGTGAGTTGCAGGGTTTTGACATTGACTTGATGAATGCGATCGCGCAATCTGCTGGATTTCAAGTTAAATATAAAAATATACCTTTTGATGGTATGATTCCAGCGTTGCAGACGCAAACTGTAGATGCGGCAGTTGCGGCGATGGCAATTACTGCCCAACGAGTCAAGACAATTTCCTTCTCGCGCCCTTACTTCAAATCGGGCTTAGCGATCGCCACCCGCACAGACAATCAAAACATTACCAATTTAGACAGTCTTAAGAACAAGATTATTGGCGTGCAAATCGGGACGACTGGCGCACTCAAGGCTAAAAGTCTTCCTGGATCTGAAGTTCGCACTTTTAATGATTCACCCTTAACCCTTCAGGCATTACTCAATGGCAGTGTCGATGCCGTTCTTAATGATCGCGTCGTTATTTTATATGGTATAAAAAGCGGCAACCTTAAGGGACTCAAAGTGGTCGGCAGTCTGCTTACAGAAGAATTTTATGGCATTCCTACACCTAAAGGATCGCCCAACCTAGACCTGATTAACCAAGGTCTGGCAACGGTGCTGAAAAATGGCAGTTATACTAAAATTTACCAAAAGTGGTTTGGTACTCAGCCGCCACAACTTCCAGAAAAATCACCCATTGAAAACCAGACTAGCGAAAAAGGCGTATCCCAGCTATTTAGCTCACTAAGCATTATCTTGAAGTCACTACCGGTTGTGCTGCGTGGGGCTTTGGTAACACTTGAACTCACAGCACTCTCAGTATTGCTGGGTATGATCGGGGGTTCACTAATTGGGATTGTTCGCCTACAAGCATCTGTTCCTTTGCGCTGGATTGCTAGGGCGTATGTAGATTTTTTCCGGGGGACGCCGTTGCTGGTGCAGATTTTTATGATTTACTTTGGGTTGCCTGCTGTAGCTCAGAATTTTGGTTTCACCTTCAACTTAAATCGTCTGGCGGCAGCAGTGATCGCATTGAGTCTCAATAGCGCTGCCTACATTGCTGAAATTGTCCGCGCAGGCATCCAATCAATTGAGCCGGGGCAAGCAGAAGCCGCCCAATCACTGGGCTTGAGTTCAGTGCAAACGATGCGCTATGTGATCTTTCCTCAAGCCCAAAGGCGGATCTTGCCACCTCTGGGCAATCAGTTCATTAGCCTGCTAAAAGACACCAGCTTAGTCGCTGTCATCGGGTTTGAAGAGTTGTTCCGCAAGGGGCAGCTGATTGTAGCGGAAAACTATCGCTCGTTTGAGATTTACGCCACTGTCGCCCTGGTTTATTTATTCCTGACGCTGCTTTCTTCCCAAGCATTTAGTCGCTGGGAGCGATCGCTTAATCCCGTTAATAAAAAAAGAAATTAATGCTTCTTGACTGGATAATGGTATTGCCAGAGGAGTTTGTGCGTAGTTTTAAACAAGAATTGAGAAGTGACGAGGAGGCATATAGAATGTGGTACGTGACAAGTATTGAGCGCTTGGCAAAAGTTATGTGATATTTTAGAAGCGATTGAACCAGACACTACAGTGTAAGGAAGCGAAAAAATCTATACAGAATTAGCAAAACCTGATTTAGGTGTGATATGACTGCGAAGCCATTCAGTAAATTCATCTCGACCTAATTCACCAGATGCTACTTGCAAAATTACCTGCTCTTGCTCATCTACTGCTGCATTAATCTCAAAGCCATTTAACACTAAGAAAACTTCCATTGCAGCGTGACCGATGCGTTTGTTACCGTCTACAAAACAGTGGTTTTTAATCAAAGAAAAACCAAGTGCTGAAGCTTTTTCAACTATAGTTGGGTAAAGTTCTTCCCCGGCAAATGTCATCTGTGGTTGAGCCAAGGCGGATTCGAGTCCGCCGATGTTGGAAATACCTGCCGAGCCACCAGACTGCTCGATTATGCGATGATAAAGTTGTAAAACCTCTTTTATGCTGAAATAGCGCATTAAGCTAGCCGTTTGTACAGTTCAGCATTTTTATTGAGTACATAGTCCATAGCATCTTGAAAGGATGCTTCTGGCTGATTAAGCAATTGTTCTACACCCATTAGCACTAATTCTTCTATTGATACGCCAAGACGAGAGGCGGTTTCTTGCAGCTTCACCAAACGGTCGTTGGAAATTTGGATAGTAATGGTGTTCATTGCTAGCTAAAGGCTAAAGGATATCACCACAGTAGCATTGGAACTTATTTCACGATATTTAAGCTATTTGGGAAGGCGATAAGCCGGAGGCTTTAGCTTGTGCGTATCGCCCACTTTCTTCAAAGATCGCCTCACTTCTGCCGCTTTTCAATCTCCGCCATAGGTAACAGCAACGTATCCTCAATTTTTTGTCTGACTTCACGGCTGACATAACAATCGCTAAACTCCTTAACCACTTGCTAAAAAAGCAGATTCTCTTACTCTACTTTCATTGGGTTTTACTCAAAACACCGCAAAAATCTTTACCTAAGCAACCACAACAACATAATATCCACATAAGTGAGTAGTATTGGTTAAGGGGAAAATAGCAAGGGCTAAAGCTATTTTCTTTCTTGTGGAATGAGCGTTTCTTCAGTGCTGTATGTCTAAATCTTCTAACTCTGACAAGATTTTGGTTGTAGATGATTCTGCTGATAATGTATTTTTGGTGAAAACGATTTTGCAGGAAGAAGGCTACACGGTTAGCACGGCAGCGAATGGTGCTTCAGCATTGGCACAACTTGAAAGATCGACTTGTGATTTAGTGTTGCTGGATCTGATGATGCCGGGAATGGATGGTTATGAAGTTACTAAGCGTATTCGGCAAAATATGACTTTGCCATTTATCCCAATTTTGCTGATTACCGCACATGACTCACCTAATGTTGCTCATGGATTAGATTTGGGTGCAGATGATTTTATCCGCAAGCCTGTGACTGTGGATGAATTGTTGGCACGAGTGCGATCGCTTCTCCGTCTCAAGCACAGTATAGATGAACGCGATGAAATTGCCCGTCAACGTCAAGATTTTGCCTCTCGCCTCACCCACGACTTGCGCACACCCTTGGTAGCAGCGGATCGAATGCTGTTGCTGTTTGCGGAGGGTGCTTTGGGAGAACTGTCACCGCAAATGCAGGAAGTGATAGAGATCATGGCTCGCAGTAACAGCAATTTGCTAGCTATGGTAAATACCTTACTGGAAGTTTATCGCTTTGAAGCAGGTCGCAAAACTCTGGCGTTTCAACCAGTTAATCTCAGTCAGTTACTAGAAGAAGTTTCACAAGAATTGAGTCCTCTAGCAGATCAAAAGCAGCTTGCAGTCAATTTAGATTTAGGTGAGGACTCAGGGAGTAGTACAGTGATGGGCGATCGCTTAGAACTCCACAGACTATTCACCAACTTGATAGGTAACGCTGTCAAATTTACTGACACCGGCGAAATAACCATCAGCATCACTCCAGCGACTCCTTCAGATAATTGCATAACAGTTAAAATCACAGATACAGGTCGAGGCATTTCTCCTAAAGAACAACTCACTTTATTTGAACGATTTCGCCAAGGAAGTCATAATCATTCTGGTAGTGGCTTAGGACTGTACCTTTCGCGACGAATTGTCGAAGCACATCAAGGCACGATTCTCGTGAATTCAGAAGTCGGCAAAGGGAGTGTATTCATTGTACGTTTGCCCATCAAACAGTAATTATTATTGCTTATCTATAATTCGTTATAAATCAGATATGGGCAAACAACACACTTTCACTCAAACAATCCTGAGTACTGAATATTAAGTACAATTTTGAAAATTAGCAAAAAGAACTTCCGTACTCATCGCTCAGAATTTTCATAAAATTTAGCACTACTGAAGAATTGATTAAACTTAGCTAACGAGGACAAGAACAATGATTTCTCAAGAACTGTCAATTGCCGATATTATCCACAAACAACGCACTTATTTCAATACTGGTCAGACAAAAGACATTAATTTTCGACTTGAGCAACTGAAAATTTTAAAACAAGCAGTCACTGAGCACAAAGACGCAATTATCAATGCACTAAAAGCAGACTTAAATAAACCAGAATTTGAGAGTTATGCCACAGAAATTGGAGTCATCCAAGAAATTAGCTATGCTATCAAGCATATTAAAACTTGGACGAAACCTAAGAAAGCACCTGTTTCCCTACAATTATTTCCTGCATCGGCACGCATTTATCCAGAACCGCTAGGAGTGGTTTTAATTATTGGTCCTTGGAACTATCCATTTTCTTTAATTATCTCACCATTAGTAGGTGCAATTGCAGCAGGCAACTGTGCAATTCTCAAGCCTTCAGAACTTGCACCAAACACTTCTCATCTTCTCAGTGAGATGATCAAACAATATTTCGAGCCAGCTTATATTACAGTTATCGAAGGAGGTGTGCAAACAAGTCAACAGTTACTAGCAGAAAAGTTTGACCATATCTTTTTTACTGGTGGTACGGCTGTAGGTAAAATAATTATGGAAGCAGCTGCAAAAAACCTGACACCTGTCACCCTAGAATTGGGCGGTAAAAGTCCTTGCATCGTAGATTTTGATATTAACATCGAACACACTGCCAGACGTATTACTTGGGGAAAATTTCTCAACGCTGGACAAAGTTGTATCGCACCAGACTATCTTTTAGTAGACAAAAAAATCAAAGAAAATTTCTTAGATGAAATTCAGAAAACCTTGCAGGAATTTTATGGAGACAATCCTGCAAGGAGTTCTGATTATGCAAGGATTATCAATAAAAAACATTTTGACAGGTTATCTAATTTCCTGAAAGAGGGCGAAATTCGCATTGGCGGAGAAACCAACCCTTCAGAACTTTATATTGCCCCAACAGTCCTTGAGGATATTTCTTCAACAGCCACCGTAATGCAGGAAGAAATTTTTGGTCCAATTCTTCCTGTGATTGAATACACAGACATAACCGAAGCAATTGACTTAATTAAGTCTAAACCAAAACCTTTGGCTTTGTACTTATTTTCTAAGAATAAAAATTTCCAACAAAAAATCTTGAAGGAAACTTCCTCTGGTGGAGTTTGTCTTAACGATACAATGAAGCATTATAGTGTTTCATCTTTACCATTTGGTGGTGTAGGTGATAGTGGAATTGGCAAGTATCACGGCAAATCCAGCTTTGACACTTTTTCCCATTACAAAAGTGTCTTCCACAATTCCTTTTTACTTGATTTAAAATTACTGTACGCTCCTTATAAAGATAAGCTATCTATACTAAAGCGAGTTATTGGTTAGCAATTTTAGTTATTAAGATGGAATTGTCTTATTAACGTCCAGCTATGGGCGTTTCTTTGTAATAGAACAAGTACTTCATAATGAGTGACAACTACATCACACAGCAAAAGAAAATCATCCAACAGGTGAAAGACAATATTTATCAAGGGCAAAGTCAATTGAGCATTCTTGAAATGCGAAGTGATTATGAAAACGATGACGCTATTTGTCTAGCATCATTAACATTTCCGCCAAAAGACATTACCCAAACAATATCAAAAGAAATTATTACTCCGTTACAAAGCTTAGATTCTCACCATTTCTATTATTCGAGTGAATGCCTGCATATAACTATTAAAAGTATACGAACTGTCCACAATCCTCCGCTTTTTAAAAACGAAGATGTGGTGAAAGTCCATGAATTATTTACTCAAATAGTTCCAAAATTTCAATCATTCACTTTTAGTTTGGAGGGTTTAATTTTATTTCCAACGAGTGTTTCTCTAACAGGGTATTGTGATGAGACGCTAAAAAAGTTAGTTCAAGCCTTAGATTTGGGCTTAAGAGAAATAGGTGTACCAGATAATAAAAAATATATCTCTAATACAGTATTTTTTGGAAACATGACCTTATGTAGATTTACAGATGAGCCGAGCGCATTATTTCAAAATAAAGTCAAAGAACTGGAAAATATTTATATTGGAGAAATGCGGGTGACTGAAATTAGCCTTGTCATATGCAACGCTGTTTGTCATCCCAAAACAAAAAAAGTTATAGGTACTTATAAGTTAAGTCAGTAGGGCGGGGACACCAATGGGGTAACGCCCCACTAACCTTTTAATTGCTGTAACGTTCCTCAGCCCAAGGTTCACCACGACGGTGATAGCCATTGCGTTCCCAAAAACCCAACTCTTCGCGTTCCAAGAACTCTAAACCATTGATCCACTTGGCACTTTTCCAAGCGTAGAGATGAGGAACGACAAGCCGCATTGGACCGCCATGTTCTGCTGGTAAGGATTCTCCGAAGACTTGAAAGGCAAAGAAGTTTTCTTCTCGCACAAAGTCTTTCATTGAGATATTAGTTGTGTAGCCACCGTAGCAGTGTTCCATAACATAATCTGCTTTGGTGTCTACCTCAATGAGTTTCATAAAATCTGTAACCTTGATACCAGTCCACTTGACATCAAGTTTTGACCAGCGCGTCACACAATGGAAATCCGCTGTGAATTCGTGCTGCGGAAGCGCCAGAAAATCCGGCCAAGTAAAGGTTACAGGTTTTGCCAAACCCCATACCTGAAACTCCCATTCGTCTGTGCTAACTTGAGGAGTCGCACCGTAGGTTAATACAGGAAACCCCTTAGCCAAGTGCTGACCGGGAGGAACGCGTTCTCCTTCTTGTTCTGTAGGCTTGTGAAAAAATTTTCTCACCATAGTTGCAGAAAAATAACTTTTGTTAAAATACTGTAATTTTCATATGAATATTAAGTAATCAGTCAGAGGTAAAGGGCAACGGTAACCAGTTAGTGGTTAGTGAGATAATAACTAACAACTAACATCCCACAAGCAACCAGTTACCAATTACCGAATAGTCGTCTTATGATTCCTCTTCTTCTTCCTCTTCTTCAGCATTTGGATAGACAAAAGTAGAACGTCCAGTCAAAATAGACTTGCCTAGAGAAAGAGCTTTCTGAGCTTCAACTGTGGCTTTGTGCCTCCATGTAGCTCGACGTTTATCTCGTTTGGACTTCGATGTTTTCTTCTTAGGAACAGCCATAGTAACGGGTACTCTAAATGTAGACAACCTTTTTATTCTAAGGCATACAAACAAATGTAGTGAGTTGTTGAGTAGAAATCGCTATCTTATGGTTTGCGTCGGTCTTTCTCCTTGAAGCAACCAAAAAATTGCAACTCCTTAAGTTCCACGCTTGTCTTAGACTCTGAGGAGACCGCAGATCCTATAACGGTTGAATCAGAATCACTTAGACTATTAGACAAGGTTAGTAGACATAGGTTAGCCTTGTTCCTTACAAAGTCAATCACTTTCCTAGGCAATTAAACAACGAGTAAGAAAAATCGCGATGGCAAAAAACTGGGCAATCGCAATTGGTATCAATCAATATCAGTTCTTTCAACCTTTAGACTGCGCTCAAGCAGATGCTGAAGCAGTCAAAGATTTTTTGGTGACGAATGGTGGTTTTTTGCCGCAACACTGTCTGCTGATTACAGAGACTTCGCCACCGTTTGGAGATAGATCTACTTATCCCACTAAAGAAAATATTTTACTACTGTTTGAAGATTTTGCTGCGACTTCCTGGCAGCCGCAAGACCGATTATGGTTTTTCTTCAGCGGTTATGGCGTCAACTATAAAGGACAAGATTATTTAATGCCCGCCGAAGGCGATCCCAATCGCGTTGAACAGACGGGTATAGAAGTGCGATCGCTCATGCAGAGTCTGCAAGTTGCGAACCTTGATGCATTATTATTGCTTGATATCAACCGTGCTTTCGGAACTTACACAGATGCTCACATTGGCAAACAAACAATAGAACTAGCTAAAGAACTACAAATTTCTACTATTCTTTCTTGTCAACCAGAGCAATTTTCCCACGAAAGTCGCGAACTCGGGCATGGATTCTTTACAGCCGCGCTGTTAGAAGCTTTACGTTACGGTAATGGCAGTAATTTAACGCATTTAGAAAAATACCTGAGTTTTCGCACGCCAGAACTGTGTCAACATTACTGGCGTCCCACACAAAATCCTGTCATTGTTTTTGTACCCAAGCGACAGACACAAGTTGCTGCCTCCCCACAATTGGAGGATAAACGTGAAGCAACAGTCAAGGAAGTAGCAAGGGAAGTCGCAGAAGTCGCAGGAAAAAATACTCCCTCATCTTTCTCATCTGATCCATCCCCTCATCCTCACAAAAAGTCGTCGAACAACCAATTTTTGCCGCTGGTTCTACTGTGGAGCATAGCTACAATGCTTGTTCTATGCTTAATTGTGGTTGTTTTGTTGCGCGATCGCGCAGGATTGCGGTTAGCGCATATACTACCACCATCTTTCACAAGTGTGGCTAACAACAGAAAGATTGTTAATGTATCACCACAACCTAGTCTGACACCATCACCAACCATACTCACCCAACCAGAAACCCAATTAATCCCCGAAGTCACTTCTAGTCCACAAGTCACTCCAACTCCTGACGAATCAAAACAATCCAACCAAGCAGTGTTGGAATTGCAGAAAATGTCCCTGAGTCAAACTCAAGCGAGTGATTTGAGACAAGCAATTAATACGGCTGGTAAAATTCCTCATGATGATCCTAAGTATGAACAAGCTCAGGAAAACATCAAGATTTGGAGCCGCATGATTTTAGATTTAGCACAAGCTCGTGCTAAACAAAAACTGTATGCAAATGCTATTTCCGCTGCACAGTTAGTCCCCAAAGACCAAGCTGTATACTCAAAAGCACAAACATCTATTAAGCAGTGGCGGCTAGAAGCAAAGCAGTATGTAACCAATACAACCCTTATTGATGCTGCTGTTGGCTTAATTCGGGATGGACAGGCTTCTACCTACAATCGCGCTATAGAAGTTGCTAAAAAAGTTCCACGAGATGAACCAGGTTTTGATGTTGCTCAAAAATCTATCAACTCATGGAGTGAAAATATTTTGCGTCTTGCCAAACAACGAGCAAACCGAAAAGAATTCAAAGCTGCGATTGAAACCGCTGCTTTAGTTCCAGAGGAAACAGCCACATACAAACAAGCGCAGAATGCAATTGCACAATGGCAAAAAAACGGTAAATAGTTATTAGTACAGGATGACAGAAATAACTAGACGGTTAGGAATAGCTTAAAATCCTGATTCTGGAGGAATTTTTCTCTTGTGAGTTGGTGAGTTGGTGAGTTCTGACTCCTTGCACTAGTTTTTGGTCATGAGTAGAGACGTTGCGTGCAATGTCTCTACACGTGTGAAATCTCCGAAAACAATCCTTAACTAAACGGTACTGATTTATTAGCAGTACTGTGTCACATCTTCGCCGCATTCATCAGCTAGATAGCATAGCGCTCGAAAACGTAAGCCAACCAACTCTTCGTAAACAGGGTTGAGCTTGCACATTGGCGGAATATGAAACAGGGTTTTCCCAAATAATTTCACATCGCGCTCAAAAGGACACTGGGAAGGAATGAACTTGCACAAGCGATGAGCTAGTTGGCGATCGCGAACTGGAACATTGTCTAACCATCGCCGTATGGATTGGAGAATACCAAACTCAGGCTTAGGCGAAGGACGATGCATCTGGGCGGCTGGGGCGTCTTGTTGTGCTTGATTTAGCGGCACCCAGCTTGCCAAAAATATTTTTTTTGTGGTATTATGGTATACCTTCATGGTTCACTCCTCTATTTCGACTGAGGCTCTTGAACTACCCGATGAACATTTACAACTTTGCCACGACTTGTTCCGGAAGAACCTTGTCCTGACTGAGATACAATCTGATGATTTGTCTGATCTGATGACTGAGTAGCTACTGGCATCAGAGCCTGTTCTATATTACGTCAAGTTAAGCGCAATTTCCTTTTGATCAGAGGTGCAGTAGAGATATCTTCTTTTTCACTTGACGTAATTAAATTTTTAGTAAAGACATCTACCTTTGGGTAGATAAAGGTGTAACGTTTACTAAAACTTTGTCACAAAATAAAATACATTTGACATCACTCTTGATTGCGTAAGTAGAAATACTACAGTTTTGCATTCAGGTAGTCATTAGCTAAGAGCAAAACTGTGTAAATTCGACGCTGATAGTGACTTTTAAATATTACAACCTTCCCCAAAAAAATACTTATAGATAAGAGAGACTAAGTAGGAGAGAAAAAGAATACAAGGAAGAAAATTAATTAAGAATCAAGAATTTCAATTTTTTAAAACCCATTTTTCCGCGATTTTACCCATATTTTCACTCTCAGTGGAAAAGTGGTGAGCTGACATTGGAATATGAGTAATTTTGCTGATAGCTACAGAACTGTTGATAACAGCATCATAAATTTGTCATCCTCCTCGGACAACTTGCAATCTATGACGTATTAGGGTTGACTTACCTGGCGTCTTTAAGCTCTACTTCACGTGAATAGTAAAAATTAGGGTGGATAGCAGCACCATTCCACCCATGCATGAGCGGGATAATCCCCTTCGGGGAATTCAAAATTCAAAATGGACTGCGTCCCGCTGCGCTAACAAAATTCAAAATTGAAGACCCCACGGACGCCAGGTGCTACCCTACGGGAAGCCGCCCTATGGCTAACGCCACGGCTGTGCCTAACGGGCGTCTACAAGTCGCTTAACCCGGACGCCAGATACCAAGTGAGGGAAACCCTCATCAAGTACTAGCTCAACGGACAGGTGCGCGACTGTCGGGAAACCCTTTCGGCAGTCGCTCATGGGGGAAACCCCCAAGACCGCGCTGCCTCACCCCGGCACTGTCCTCCCCAACGCACTAGCTCATGAATCCAGGGGCTTGAATAAAGATGTCAGCTACGATGCAACTTGAGCCGCAGTACGAGTACGCCGCCTTCTACCGTCAGAAACTTTTACTGGTGGTTCATCAGGAATTTGCATCAATAAAGTTACGGACGGTTGACAATGCAGTTCCTTTCGTAGTGAGCGTGCTAATTCCCGCTCCAAAAGCCCTTGCAATCCACCCCAGTCCACCTCTTGATTTTCACCATCAAAAGAGGGAGCAAATTCTGACCAGCGAACGCTGAGGATTTCTTCAATTCGCTGTTGTACCCACTTTTGCAGCAAGGGGCGCTCGATGCTCGTGACAACACCTCGCAGGTGAATTTCTGGCTTCGCTATCAGCTTGCCATTCCAATCTAACGCCATCGCAATTGTGACGATACCTTCTTCTGCCATACGTTGCCGTTCTTGGAGCACTTTGGCACTAACCATACCACTACCGGAAGTATCTACCAGTTCCAGACCAGATGCGACTTTACCAGCAACACGGATTGATTCCTCAGTGAGTTCAACGATATTCCCATTCTGAATAATCACCATGTTTTCTGCAGGAATCCCCATACTCTGAGCTGTTTGGGAATGCTTGACGAGCATCCGATGTTCTCCGTGAACTGGTAGGAAGAACTTGGGTCTAGTCAAAGCTATCATCAGCTTTTGGTCTTCCTGACATCCATGACCAGAGACGTGAATTCCTTTATCCCGACCATAGATGACATTTGCTCCCTGCATCATCAACTTATCGATGACGGTGACTACAGCAATTGTATTTCCAGGAATGGGGTTGGCTGAGAAGACGACCGTATCTCCTTGGCGAATTCTAATATGGGGATGTTCTTGATTGGCTATCCGGGTCATTGCGGACATTGGCTCACCTTGAGAACCAGTCGTCAAAATCAACACATTTGCATCTGGCTGATTGCGCAGAGCATGCAACGGCTGAAGGAGATTCTCATCACACTTGATGTATCCTAAATTACGGGCATGGGCAATCAGATTCAGCATGGAACGACCTACCACGCCCACGACACGTTTATACTTTTGCGCCAGTTGCAAAACCATGTTAATGCGATGCACGCTGGAGGCAAAGGTTGTCACAAATAATCGCCCAGTGGCTTGACTGAAGACTCTGTCCAGATTTGGATACACAGAACGTTCTGAAGGCGTGAATCCTGGTACTTCTGAGTTTGTTGAATCGCTCATCAAGCACAGTACGCCTTTCTCCCCGTGTTCGGCTAGTCTTTGCAAGTCAAAATGCTCACCATCTACAGGCGTATGGTCAATTTTAAAATCCCCTGTATGGATAAGTATTCCAACTGGTGTATGAATTGCTACAGTAAAGCTATCAGCAATGGAGTGGGTATTGCGAATGTATTCCACAAAGAAATGTTTGCCAATTCTCACCACATCGCGGGGGAGGACGGTTTTTAACTCAGTGCGATCGCGCACTCCCGCTTCTTCCAATTTCCCCTCTAGCATTGCCAGTGCTAGTCTTGGACCATAAATCGCAGGAATTTCAAATTGCTTTAGGTGAAAGGCTATCCCACCGATATGGTCTTCATGACCGTGGGTGACAATCATACCTTTAATTTTGTCGCGATTTTCCCGTATATAAGTCATGTCTGGGAGTACTATATTAACTCCATGCATTCCGTCTGTGGGAAAAGCCAACCCTGCATCTAGCAGGATAATTTCATCCTCATACTCAAAAACACAGGTATTTTTACCAATTTCATGCAAACCGCCCAACGGAATGATTTTTAGGGCGGCTAAAGTTTCGTTTTTAGCCATATTCTCCTTAGAGTGTTCTTTGTTGATAAAAATGTGAAATTTAAAGATTGTTCTTTGCCAATCAATTGTTGTAAAACTGACAAGACAAACAGGTTATGAAATCAGTCTGAAAACAGCTGATTTTTTATCAGATGTTCAATTGTTGCTTCATTAATTCGGCTTTAAAAGCTCAAAATTCATAATATATTTATCCAGTCTTAGCACAGGGTTTTACCCATATTTTGGTAAAATAAAGCACTTTTTTTATAAAAATCTTCAGAAAATTACCCCGTCTGCCTTCATTATATTCCTATTAAATTAAACCAAGTTCTTTGAGAACGAGTTTTAACTTTTCACTTATTTGTGAGTCCGGTTCGCACAATGGGGGACGAGTTGAACCAACCTCCCAACCTAAAAGATTTAATGCTTTCTTGACTGGGATGGGGCTTGTCGTTGCAAATAAAGCTTTAAACAGAGGAAAGAGTTGGAGATGTATTTCCCTAGCTACTTGAATTTTACCCGAATCAAAGGCTTGAATCATCTTTTGTAGTTCGTTTCCTACCAGATGAGAAGCCACACTGACAACACCTTTTGCCCCTATTGCCAACAGAGGCAGAGTCATGTAATCATCACCAGAATAAATCTGGAATTCTTTTGGCGTCAAGCGACGAATTTCACTTGCTTGATCTATATTGCCTGTAGATTCTTTAATTCCAACAATATTGTCAATCTCAGCTAACCGAACAACAGTTTCCGGTTGGAGATTTTGACCTGTACGACCAGGGACATTGTACAACAGCAACGGTAAGTCAGGTGTTGCCTGAGCGATCGCAGCAAAGTGCTGATAAAGCCCTGCTTGGGGGGGTTTGTTGTAGTAAGGAACAACCTGCAGTACACCATGTACTCCTATTTTAACTGCCTTTTGGGTAGCAGCAATTGCTTCTTTTGTTGAATTAGAGCCACAGCCTGCTATCACAAAAGCTTTTCCCGCCACCGCCTGCAATACAACAGAAAACAACTGGTATTCTTCCTCCCAACTCAGGGTAGGAGATTCTCCCGTAGTTCCACATACCACAATTGTATCTGTACCATTGTCAGCTAGATGTGCTGCTAGTGCTGCAGCTACATCATAATTCACATTGCCGTCTTCCTTAAACGGCGTAATCATAGCGGTTAGAACTCTGCCAAAATCTACCACCCTCTTTTCACTCCTAAATATTCTTCTTTATAGATAGTTCTTTGTTCTTTGCTTTTTGTTGATCTTGGTGGTGTTATATTGTGATAACTTATTTGACTATTACTTTCAAGCGTAATTTACACATTCTTTTTATGTCATTTGTCCTTTGTCTGGCACTCATAACCAAATCACTTATGACTAACAACCCAACGGCAGAGCCAGAACTGGTAGGATACCCTCAAAGCAGCAGATTGTCTCACTAATGACTAACCGCTACTGCCCCTTTGAGCAGATTTTTTTCTACTAATAACTCAGCAATTTGTATTGCATTCAAGGCTGCACCTTTGCGGACTTGATCCCCACACAGCCACAGTTCCAAGCCACACGGGTGAGAAATATCCTGACGAATTCTCCCTACCAAAACTTCATCTTGACCTGTGGCTTCAATTGGCATTGGGAAATGGTTTGCCTTCCAATCTTCTACCAATTTCACACCCGGTGCCTGAGTGAGAATTTCTCTCGCCAAATCTTGGCTAAATGGTACCTCAAATTCTAGGTTAATCGCTTCCGAATGGCTACGTAGTACGGGAACCCGTACACAAGTTGCAGTGATTCTGATCTCCTGAGTCCCAAAGATTTTGCGGGTCTCGTTAACCATTTTCATTTCTTCCTCACAATACCCAAAGTCGTTCAAAGGGGTGTTGTGCGGGAATACATTAAATGCTAATGGATAGGGAAAAACTTCAGCAACAGGTTGCTTGCCTTCTAAAATAGCACTTGCTTGAATTTTCACCTCTTCCATTGCCTTAGCACCAGCACCACTGGCTGATTGGTAAGTTGCAGCCACAAGGCGCTGTACTGGTGATACTTTATGTAGGGGCCACACTGCCACTGTCATTAGAATCGTTGTACAGTTGGGATTAGCAATGATACCTTTGTGGTTCGCTGCTGCTTCTGGATTGACTTCCGGAACCACCAAAGGAACTTCCGGATTCATGCGAAACGCACTGGAATTATCAACCACCACAGCACCCGCCGCGACAGCTTTTGGTGCCCAAATTTTTGAGATGGAACCACCTGCACTCGCCAACACCAGATCCACATTCTCAAAGGCTTTTTCACTCACTGGTTCTACTGGCAAATTTTCCCCTTCAAAAGGCAGTGTTCGTCCTGCACTGCGAACGGAAGCCAATAACCTTAAATCAGAAACCGGGAAATGACGGTTCTCCAATAATTCCAGCAACTCTTGACCAACAGCACCCGTTGCTCCCAAAATAGCTACCCTGTAGGATTTAGACAAATTGACTTCCTCCTTTACGAGATGTTCTGTGCAATTTCTTGTAGAAATTCAAAGCTTAAATGGCAATAGCAGACATTAAATAAACCTTTTAATAGTTTTCTTTGTTGATAAAATAGTTGTCATTTTTAATCTAATACATTTATTTTAATCTAATACATTTATTTTGTTACTCATCCTGATTCGTATGGCGATTTACAATACTTTATGACGAAACTTTTTGTGAAAATTAAGATTTCTATTATAGAGTAGATCATCTTTTAATATTTGGATGAGCTAAACTTTTGCATAACTGAAAACAGGTTTTATCCTTGAATAGATGCGTTGTCAAGATGATTGGTGTACTATGATTCAATGGACTTTAGAGAGCATTGCGATAAGCTAACCTATTCTCACAACACAGGAGCTAGGCAAAAGCAGGGCTCAGTTCGATATAGCAGCCAGCCCCAATGCGACAACCTTGGCGTGCAAACTGCTAGTTGAGAACCAGGATATCACGGTGTTAGCCCTTTGGGAAAAAACAATTTGGAGTTGAGAACAGGAAACTAGTTTGCGCTCAAATGTCAAGGTTTTTGACAACAAAAGTAAACTGATAAAATGTTATAAGGAGACCCTGGCGCACTTGGATATAATCAAGCCATGTAGCCACTTTTAATCCAAGTCAGGAAACTTTAACTTAAAGACGCAAATTTTGGCGTCAGTAGACAACAAGTAAAAAGAAATACAAATAATAGAGACGAAGCATGAAAGTCACCCAGGAAAAACTTCCCGCCAGTCAAATTGGTCTGGAAATAGAGATTACGCCAGAAAAGACCAAGGAAACTTACGAAAAAGTTGTTAAGAACTTAGCGAGTACTGCAAATATTCCTGGGTTTCGTAAAGGCAAGGTACCTCGGCAGATACTCCTGCAGCGCCTTGGCACAACTCGAATCAAGGCAGCAGCGCTAGAAGAAGTTATTCAAGATGGCATTGAGCAAGCCTTAGAACAAGAAAAAATCCAGGTGCTCGGTCAACCACAGCTACGCTCTTCATTTGAGGAATTGATTAGTAATTATGAACCAGGAAAAGCGCTGATAATTTCTGCATCTGTAGATGTGGAACCAGAACCAAATTTGGGTGAATATACGGGCTTGCAATTCAAAGCTGAGGAAGTGAAGTACGATCCACAGCAGGTAGACAAAGCCTTAGAAGACGAACGCCAACAAATGGGAACATTAATTCCTGTGGAAGGGAGATCAGCGCAAATAGGTGATGTAGCTGTGGTAGATTTCAAAGGGGTTATAGCTGCTACTGAAGGCGAAGACGAAACTGGTGAACCCCAGCCAATACCGGGAGGCGAAGCAACTGATTTCCAATTGGAGATGCAGGAAGACAAATTCATTCCTGGCTTTGTCACAGGGATAGTGGGAATGAATCCTGGAGAAACCAGAGAAGTCTCTGCTCAGTTTCCAGATCCTTATGTTAACGAAGATCTAGCAGGAAAACCTGCTCTTTTCACTGTCACCGTCAAAGAACTCAAGGAAAAAGAACTGCCTGAATTGAATGATGACTTTGCGCAAGAAGTCAGTGATTATGATACTTTGGACGAATTTCGCAGTTCTTTGGAAGAGCGTTTTCAAAAAGAAGCCCAACAGAAAACAAAATCACATCAGCAAGAAGCCTTGTTAGCTGAACTGCTCAAGCACGTAGAAGTTGACTTGCCTGAAACGATGATTCAACAAGAAGTCAATGAGATGCTGACGCAAACAGCTATGCGGCTTTCTCAGCAGGGGCTTGATGTTAGAAAGTTATTTACTCAAGATGTGATTCCTCAATTGCGGGAGCGTTCTCGTGGTGAAGCAGTTGAGCGTATTAAACGTTCTCTAGCGCTGCTGGAAATTGCTAAACGCGAGTCCATCGAAGTGTCAGCAGATCAAATCGAAGCCAGAGTCAAAGAATTGATGCAGCAGTACTCTGAAAAAGATGTTGATGAGAAAAGAATGTTTGAGGTTGTAGAAAACGAATTGTTGACCGAAAAAATCATCGATTGGCTTCTAGAACGCTCAACAATTGAGTTGGTACCTGAAGGTTCTTTGAGTACAGTAGAAACTGAGACTGAAGAAGTCACGCTAGGTGAACCAGTCGCAGTAACTGAAACTGTTGAACAATCTCTTCCAGCCAGTACTCAAACTGCGTCTGTTGACACAGAGTCAACAGAGGGATAATAGATGATAAGGGGATAAGGATAAACATAGTGAGAAGTTTCCCTCCCTCACTCCCTGACTCTCCCCCATCTCCCTGTCCTAAGGTAGAAGTTTAAGAAACTTTATTTGAGTACCAGTACACATCACCGTCTTGGTTTGATACTGTTTTACACGATAAGAATTTATATGAGGCATAATGGTTAACACATAGCCACATCAAAAATCAGGCTGATCAAAAAGGCAGCAGTTGCTGTGGAAATTATTGTTACACTTAGTGTTAAACGTTCTTTTATGCTTGTATCGCAGTCGGGAAACTACCAACCTAACAGTTTGAATGACTTTAAACTCTACTCCCTAAACAGTCCTAGCAACATCGTCCCGATGGTGGTAGAACAATCGGGTGTGGGAGAACGTGCCTTTGACATCTACTCTCGCTTGCTACGCGAACGGATTATCTTTTTAGGAACGCCAATAGACGATAACGTTGCCAACTCAATTATTGCCCAGTTGTTGTTTCTAGATGCTGAAGATTCAGAAAAGGACATTCAACTGTATATTAATTCTCCTGGTGGCTCCGTGACAGCAGGTATGGCAATCTACGATACCATTCAGCAGATTCGTCCTGATGTGGTCACCATATGTTTTGGATTAGCCGCAAGCATGGGGGCGTTCTTGTTAACCGCAGGAACCGCTGGTAAACGGATGTCTCTTCCTGATTCCCGGATTATGATTCACCAACCACTAGGCGGTGCACAAGGGCAAGCCGTTGACATCGAGATACAAGCCAGAGAAATTCTTTATCATAAGTCTAAGTTGAACCAGTTACTCGCTCAGCACACTGGTCAACCGTTAGAAAGAGTTGAAGCCGATACTGAGCGCGATTTCTTTATGTCGGCCCAAGAGGCAAAAAACTACGGGTTGATTGATCAAGTCATCTCCAGGCAAAATCTTCCCTCACCAGGGGAAAACGTCACCATTCTGAAATAAGAGGCTGGTATGTCTAAGTACGACTCCCATTTAAAATGTTCGTTTTGCGGAAAGTCTCAGGAGCAGGTACGTAAATTAATCGCCGGACCGGGAGTCTACATCTGCGATGAATGCGTTGACTTGTGTAATGAAATTCTGGATGAGGAGTTACTCGACACAAATGCGGCTGCATCGTCGCAGCCAGCACCCAAGTCAGAACCACCACCAAAACGCCGTGCCCGCTCCTCTAATCTCTCATTTAATCAAATACCTAAGCCACGAGAGATTAAAAAGTATCTAGATGAACACGTCATCGGTCAAGACGAAGCTAAAAAAGTACTTTCCGTCGCAGTTTACAACCATTACAAGCGGCTGTCACTGGTTCAGTCTAAAGCCAGTGGCAAAGGTTTGGATGATGCGGTAGAACTGCAAAAATCTAATATTCTGCTTATTGGTCCCACAGGCTGTGGCAAAACTTTACTAGCGCAAACTCTGGCAAAAATTCTTGATGTGCCTTTTGCCGTTGCTGATGCCACAACCCTAACAGAGGCAGGCTATGTGGGGGAAGATGTAGAAAATATCTTGCTGCGATTATTGCAAGTTGCAGACTTGGATGTCGAAGAAGCGCAGCGCGGAATTATCTACATCGACGAAATAGATAAGATTGCTCGCAAGAGCGAGAACCCTTCAATTACCCGAGATGTCTCTGGTGAAGGCGTACAGCAAGCTTTACTGAAGATGTTAGAGGGGACAGTTGCCAATGTACCACCCCAAGGAGGACGCAAGCACCCCTATCAAGACTGTATACAAATTGATACGAGTAATATCTTGTTTGTCTGCGGCGGTGCTTTCGTTGGTTTAGAAAAAGTTGTAGAGCAGAGAACTGGCAAAAAGTCAATGGGTTTTGTACAACCAGGAGAAGGTCAGTCCAAAGACAAGCGTACAGCCGACACTCTCCGCTATTTAGAACCGGATGACCTCGTGAAATTTGGGATGATTCCGGAATTTATTGGACGGGTGCCAATGGTGGCGGTGGTAGAACCGCTGGATGAAGAGGCGCTGATGGCAATTTTGACCCAACCGCGTAGTGCCTTGGTCAAGCAGTACCAAAAGCTATTGAAGATGGATAACGTCCAGTTAGAGTTTAAACCAGACGCTCTGCGAGCTATTGCTCAAGAAGCATACCGCCGCAAAACCGGCGCGAGAGCGCTGCGGGGCATTGTGGAAGAATTGATGCTGGATGTGATGTACGAGTTGCCTTCGCGTAAAGATCTCACTCGTTGCACAGTCACGTCGGAAATGGTAGAGAAGCGTTCTACTGCCGAACTACTGATGCACCCATCCACACTACCTAAGCCAGAATCAGCTTAATTGTCATCAGTCATCAGTCATGAGTAAAATACTGTTAACTCTTGACTTTTGACTTTTGAAAAATGTCCTACACAAATGTTCGTGGTACTGAGCATTACTACGAGTGGATAAAGAAGCCATCAGATAGTGAGGACAAACCTGTGATGGTTTTTATCCACGGCTGGGCTGGCTCTTGTGGGTATTGGCAGGGTACTGCTCATGCTTTATCAGAACAATTTGATTGCTTACTTTATGATTTGCGGGGATTTGGGCGTTCCTATGGGCAACCAAGCGTAACCAAAGCGAGTGAATCTGTCGTTGAGTCTATTGAGTTGGAGTCACCGCAGGCAGAATCAGCAATTCAAGAGTTAACTTATGAGTTAGAGGAATATGCTGACGACTTAGCAGCTTTGCTAGATAAGTTGCAGATTCAACGCGTATATATTGCTGCTCATTCGATGGGCGCATCCATTGCTACTTTGTTTCTCAACCGTTACCCACAACGAGTGAAAAGAGCGATTTTGACCTGCAGTGGTATTTTTGAGTACGACGAAAAAGCATTTACAACTTTTCATAAGTTCGGTGGCTACGTGGTCAAATTTCGTCCAAAGTGGCTGGGTAAAATACCGTTTGTTGACCGGATGTTTATGGCACGATTTCTGCATCGTTCCATACCAGCGGCAGAACGTCAGGCTTTCTTAGAAGATTTTCTTAAAGCAGACTATGATGCAGCTTTAGGCACAATTTTTACATCTGTGAGTAAAGCCGCAGCTGAATTGATGCCACAGGAGTTTGCTCAACTGAGTGTGTCTACTCTACTCGTGGCAGGTGAGTATGACAAAATTATTCCAGCCGAGATGGGTCGTCAGGCAGCTGCACTCAACGATAAAGTTGAGTTTGTCATGATTCCAAAAACGGCTCATTTTCCAATGTTGGAAGATGCAGCTACTTACCTCAAACGGGTGCAAGAGTTTTTGCAATAGTTAACAGTTAACAGTTAACTGTTAACTGTTATTTATTACCCCAACCCTAACTCCCGTTTGAGCAAGTTAATCGAGTTACTACCGATAAAATTGTCACCACACATCAGCTTGGGTGGACGAATAATGTCTTCATGAACGACTTGTATAGCTGCTTGCACCGCAGCAAAACTGGGTTTGTCGGTGCAAAAAATTACCTGTGCCCGCTTCACCATCGCCTGAAGTTTGTAGGCATCTTTTGGTTGCGAAGTGATAACCAGTATTTCATCACCTCGTAAACCGTGGATGATAACTTCAGCAGCTCGAAGCCAGCCAGGACTGAGGCTGACGATCGCAAGACAGCTGTCTTTTGGTAGATTTTTAAATTGGTTATACTCTTTGGCATAGTCTTGTATGTCAAGGGGAATGACGCGCACAGCTTTTGGCGCTGCGATCGCTTCCACTTCCCCAATAAAATACCGATGTGTGACCACTGTAGCTGAGGAAGTTTGATTTAGCACAGCAGCTAATTCTTCCATAGCTACCAACTGTACTGGTATTTTGAGGGATTCTTCCAATTCATGCACCATCAATTCTCCAGCACCGATGTCTTGAGTTGGAGCTGTTACTAGCACCCTCGCACTACAACGCAAGCGCCAATCAATTTCAGCTAAGAATATCTCACGCGATTGATTAAGCGAGCAACCTTGGGAGAGCAGTTCGTCAACTGCTTGCTGGACAACTTTGTATGCTTGAGGATATTGTTTGAGAATTGGCGATTGCAGCTTACTACCACCCTCATGACCTTGAGCGCGAACGTAGATTCCTGAGCCAGCAAGACTTTCTACAAATCCTTCCTCCTCCAATTGACGATAAACTTTGCTGATAGTGTTGCGGTGCAACCCAGTCTGCATTGCCAACGCCCGCGTACTCGGCAGTTTGTAACTGGGTGGATATTGTCCAGAGGCGATCGCAAATTGGATTTGATTAAACAGCTGGGTTGATGCGGGGATTTCACTGTCTGGCTGAATACGAAACTGAATCATTACCGAATCTCCTGCGTGATAATGGCTCTTATTGACCAGCTGTGACTGCTAAGCGTCAAATATTTTACTCATATATTGAATTTCTCTATTGAAAAATTCTGGTGCGATTGTTACTTGTAGTTGATAATTTGATTGGACATTGCTTTGAGCGATCAACATAGCTATATCTATATAGTCACAGAGAACTGGTAAAAACTATTATGGCAGAGCGAGCAATACATACCACAACAGTTAATCTTTCGCAAGATCATTTGCAAATAGAGGCATATCTGGCACAGCCTTCTGAACAAGGTTCTTACGCAGGAGTTGTAGTTTTGCAAGAGATTTTTGGAGTCAACTCCCACATTCGGGACGTAACAGAACGTATTGCCAAGGAAGGTTATCTGGCAATTGCACCCGCACTTTTCCAAAGAGTTGCCCCAGGATTTGAAACTGGCTACACCAAGGAAGATATAGAGGTGGGTAGACAATACGTACAGCACACAAAAGCTTCAGAACTATTAAGCGACATTCAAAAAGCCATTGACTATCTGAAAACTTTACCGAATGTAAAGCAAAACGGCTTTGGTTGCATCGGCTTCTGTTTTGGTGGTCATGTTGCTTATCTTGCTTCTACTTTACCAGAAATCAAAGCCACCGCTTCCTTCTATGGTGCTGGTATCACCACTCGCACACCAGGAGGTGGGAATCCCACGATCACGCTTACCCCAGATATTAAAGGCACGCTTTACACCTTTTTTGGCATAGAAGATGCTAGCATCCCACAGGAACAAGTAGACCAAATTGAGGCAGAGTTAGAAAAATACAAGATTCCTCATCGTGTGTTTCGCTACGATGGAGCTGACCACGGATTTTTCTGCGACCAACGTCCCAGTTATAATTCTATAGCCGCAGCCGATGCTTGGGAGCAGGTAAAACAACTGTTTAAACAACTATAACTATTCAATTGATTTACGTCCGCTTTGCCTTAAGCTAGTCCCTAGTCATGAGTCATAACAAATGACTAAGGACAGTTTTTATAAGCAATCATAGTCACTCGAATAGTGTTGTTTGGTGTTGAATCAAACTTCAGTGGCGTTAGCTAGAATAGCAATTTATCTTTAAGAGTCATGGATTCCGAAGCCAAGTTTTCTCAAAAAGCCGATTCGTCATTTACAATGGACGACTTTGCCAAAGCACTCGAAACACACGATTATCAGTTTCAAAAGGGGCAAGTGGTGCATGGCAGAGTATTCCAACTTGATTCAGATGGGGCATATGTCGATATTGGTGGCAAATCGTCAGCGTTTATTCCCCGCGATGAGGCTTCTTTGAGAGCAGTAACCAATTTATCGGAGGTGCTGCCACTAAATGAGAGTTTAGAATTCTTAATCATCAGAGATCAAGATGCAGAAGGTCAAGTCACCCTTTCGCGACGGCAATTAGAAATCAAGCAGATTTGGGAACGACTTGCGCAAATGCAAGAGAATTCCCAAACAACACAAGTGCGGGTAATGAATTTAAATAAGGGTGGAGTGACTGTTGATGTGCTGGGTTTACGGGGATTTATTCCGCGATCGCACTTGGTTGAGCGAGATAATTTAGAAGCACTCAAAGGTCAATCTCTCACTGCTGGCTTTTTAGAAGTTAACCGTACTAACAACAAGCTTATTCTTTCCCAGCGCATCGCAACCCAATCTGCTAGCTTCAGTATGTTAGAAATTGGTCAGCTAGTGTCCGGAAAAGTAACTGGTATCAAACCCTTTGGCGTGTTTGTAGATTTAGATGGCACAAGCGCTTTGCTTCATATTAAGCAAGTGAGCCAGAAATTTATTGACAATTTGGAAAAAGTGTTTCAAGTTAGTCAACCAATAAAAGCTGTCATTATAGATTTAGATCAAGGCAAAGGTCGGGTTGCTCTTTCCACTAGAGTTCTGGAAAATTTCCCTGGTGAGATGCTAGAAAATATGGATGAGGTGATGGTATCAGCCCAGGCGCGTGCAGAACGAGCAAGGAATAAGATTTCAGAATAGATATTTGTTAGTCAAGAAGATTGCTAAGGGTGCGATCGCTCTTTGGGGCGATGGCAACGAAGCTGCCCTACGCCCCAATCCGGCTGCGCTTTCAGCACGCCCGGAGGGTTTTCTGGAAGAAAACCCTCCGGGCGTGATACGGGCCATCGCCCAAGGGTAAGTGTCGAAGGCGATAAGCCGGAGGCTTGACCCTGAGTCCCAAGGGGACACGCGCAAGAGACGCGTATCACCACTTCCCCTTTCCGTAGTCACTATTGCACAACGCAGGTTCTAAGAGAACTTGCCAGTATTCATTGGCAAAAAGTTCTACTACATCCGTTGTTAGACTGCTTCCCCATCACCAATATCCCGTTTAGGTGGTCGCTTGTAGGTAAATGTGAAAGTATCACCACTAGCAATCACTTGCCGCATTTCATCATACATCGGATAATGACCGACACCACTCAGACTTGCCCAACCCCGCGCCCTAGTTAATGCGACAAACAATTGGTTACGGCAATTGACATCACTTTCATTGCGAGCGACATTATCAAAGCCAACCACATAGACCATATCAGCTTCATGTCCTTTAGCGCGATTGATGCGGGACACCGTAACCCCACCTTCATGCCAGAATTTATCTGGGTCGTTGTTGGGCCATTGGGGAACTAAATCATTTAAAGTCAAAGCAGTGGGGATATAGACATCGATTTTTTGGTCCATTAAGAAACCCGCAACTTCAGTTTCTAACTCTATTGCTTCGGAAGTAGAACCTAAAATGACGACTAAGATATCACGGCTGGGATTAAGACTATCATGAACAATATTATGCATAATGTTCTGCGCCAGAACTGTCATTTCTTGTTGGCGAGAACCGTAAGTTTGAAATTCTAATATAGGGTTGCCCCAAAGTTCAGCAATAGGGTTGGGTGAATATTGAGACGGTCGATGTACAGTTATCGGCTTACCAATACGCCGGAAGTCTCCCTTAACTTCGTAACCAATTTTGTTCCAATCATCTTTATTAGTGATACCTGCAAGCATCCCCTCTGGACGTAGCAAACCCATACCAATTGCATGCGCAGCTGTGAGAATTGGTCCAGGAGTGCGGTAACAGCGGCGCATCACTTCAGAACGTTTAATACCACCAGAGTATTGCGGTTGCTTGCTCAAAAGATTGCTCAAATTTTCGCCAAATACCTCTTTGGCTTTTGGTACTACGATACTATCGAGACTTTGTGCTTCATCGTAAGCCCAAATTAAGCGGCGTTCCTCTGGTTTTTCCTGACTGACAGGTTGTAAAGCTTGATAAGCCAACCAATAAATTGCTTGTTTATCTTCATATTTCAAATCATCTTCGGCTACTAAATCTTGACCTTCATCAATCAAGATGGCATCGAAAATCGGCTCAATTTTTACCTCTTCTTGTAGCCGTTTACATAAGTCTGCTAAACCCCGGTTAGGTTGTCTTTGTTTTGTGTCTACAACCGTTCCGCGTCTTTTGCCGTGGTAGTCGCAGATGATACTGTACAAACCTGGATGTTCTTTTGCTCCCCACGCATGAAGCACTCGCAGCTTGAGATTAGTTTTGGGATCATACTGCAACTCACCACCACTGAAACGGCGTATCCACTGATCCAGCAATCCAATTATCAAATCGTAGAGCGATCGCGTGAAAAACACCAAAGCAATATCCCAGTCTGGATGCTTGAGGTGCATATGAGCGGCTTTTTGGCATAGCAGCACAGTTTTGCCTGAACCTGCAATACCCCGAATCCGCTGAGGACCTGGGGGAATTTCTTTTCCTATGTGTTCTTGCTGTAAATCTATTTCGTATAGTCTTTGACGCAAACAGTCCATAATACTGGCGCGGGTTTTGCCTGTGGTCGAAACTGTCGCACGAGGAGGTTTACGAAACACGGGTGTCCCACTCATAACTGACAGTAGCAATTCCCAGTCTTTATCTTCCAGGTTTTCCCCTGGAACTACATGATCAGTTTGTTGAATGCATTCGGTAAAACCAACTTTACCTAACTGGTCTTGGAAAATCACAGGAGGACAGTTGGGTAATTGGTCAAAGCCTTTTTGTTGCCATTGTTCTTGGGTAATCAGAGGTAATGCAGCGATCGCTCGTCCGGTAACCCTGCGCCAGATAGCAGGTTCACGGTCTGTATATGCAATTAATGCTCGCAGTTGATGTTCGGCTTGTTGATAAGGGTTAGCTTCTGTGGTGTGATAGTTTTGCAACTGCCAAATATCACCATTAATAGCAACAACTTGCTCAATCGCAACTGGCAACACCTCAATAACCACTAAACCAAATTCTCTATCAGCAATGAGAATGTCAGGTTCCTTACGAATCTCTCCCACCTTCGAGAAAATTGGATAACGCCAGTAGCCAATACAGTTTCTATCAGAAAAAGCACTCTTAACAGCATCCCAAACTTTCTGCTCACCTGCTTCACTGCTAGCTTTTAACGGTTCCGTCGTGATAAATTTGCTACTTTGTTCCTCATGCCCAACAATCATTTAGTCCCTGCCTGTACTAGTTCAAATTCTTATACAAGAAAAGTATTTTGAGTAATGCTGTCAGGCTAGCACTGGCAATCTGATACTTACTAGTGCGAATACACGGAACTACGTAGTTGGTTGAGTTCAGCAGATATGCGGAGTTAGCTTAAATTTTTGTAATATTTTTTCAGAAAGTGCTCAGCAGTGAGGTTGCAGATGAGGTGAGGGTAAGTTACATCTGTCAGGGTCTTCTCGGATTAGACTGTACTATCGGGCCATTCGACATCAGTCCTACGACTCTCACGACGACGACGTATTTGTTCCAAAATTTTTGGTACATCTCGTCGCCTCTGTTCTTCCCTGCGCTGTATCTCAACTGGTGACAAAGCATTTCGTAATAGAGTGATGACTTGAGCGTTGATTGAGCTGTTTTCGGCTGTTGCTATTTCTTGTAGTTTTTAATACAATTTATCAGGTAAATCTAGGTCATGAAGGATAGCCATCTGTCAAACTCCTTGTTGATATTGGACATGATAGCACGATGCAATTGGCGTGGGTTGGAGGGGAAAAGGAGGGCGATAGCTTAGCTTGCCTCACGCGCAAAGCGCTCAGCATGAGCGTGAGGCAGATCGCTCTCAACAGCGCAATGGCAAATTTCTACTACACAAAGTTTGAACTAGTCGAACCCATTACCCTGATTGTGCTGAGGTATAACTGAGGATTGGTTAGTATATACAATTGTTAGAACTACTTAATTATTGACCATGAGTTATCTTTCTTATATAGCCGATGATGACCTTAAAACTGCCGTCAAAAAAGTTGTTGACTGTATTCTTGAAACTCAACAAAAAGCTGAAGAAGCAATGTATAAAAATGTGCTCGATCCATTTTCAGCTATTTTTGATGGTGCTGTGCAAGGTTTTAACTTAGATGATTGGCTCAAAATGGAAAGAGCTAGACAAACTCAAAAAACTGTACAAAATCAAATAGGTTATTTTCATCAGAATATTTTAGGTAGTATTCCTGGCTGGCGAGTACTTCCTAAAGGATTCGATATCTGTAACGATACAAAGCAAATTTTTGCGGAAATTAAAAATAAACATAACACGGTTAAAGGAAGCGATAAATTTGGAATATACGATTATTTATCAAGCCGCTTAAACGAACCAGATTATCAAGGTTTTACAGCATACTATGTGGAAATTATTCCTAGTAGAAAAGAACTATACAATAAACCTTTTACTCCTTCAGATAGGACTACTGGCACAAGAAGACCTTTAAATGAAAAAATCAGACAAATCAGTGGTCAAGCATTTTACGATTTGGCAACTGGTGTACCAGGAGCATTAAGTATGCTTTTTGATGTATTACCAGACGTGATCTGTGAAGTTTCCGAACTTGATAGACTCAGTAAGCAACAGCTAGCAAGCTATAGAAGCATATTTGATAGGGCTTACTGACGTAATAAATCAATGGCATGCATTTTCTAGCACGTTAACTATAGCTCTTCCTAAGTGATAAGCAAAATTTACAGGAACTGCATTACCAATCTGTTTATATTTTGAGCCTACACCACCGATAAATTCCCAATCATCGGGAAAAGTTTGAATTCGGGCATACTCCCTTACTGTAAAAGGTCTAGTTTCTTCCGGATGACAGCGTTCCGTTTGTTTTTGCGAAGGAGAGGTAGTCAGAGTTAGACTTGGCTCATCCCAAGAAATTCTACGTGCCATGCCAGTACGTCCACCTGTGAGATAGTAGCTTTTCATCATGTAGCTTTTTTGAATATCTTCAGGTAAATCTCGCCAGCAGCCGCCTGGTGGAACTAACTCTAAAACTTGAGATCTCTTAGGACTGTATTTCATTCCTTCAGAAGGTGGAACATCTTTCAAGGCATCTCTCAAAGTCAGAATTTTAGAACAAGGACCAGGGTACTGAAAGCGAATATCTGGACGAGTTCCGACAATGATGACTCTTTCTCGCTTTTGAGGAACATCATAGTTAACTGCATTTAGTAAACGATACTGGACGTTATAACCAAGAGATTCCAGAACAGATAGAACTGTTTTCAGTGTTTTTCCTTTCTGATGACTTATTAAACCTCTGACATTTTCAGCCAGAAATAGTTTAGGCTGTACCTCTTTAACACAACGAGCAAATTCATAAAATAAGGTTCCACGGGTATCTTCAAACCCTAAACCTTTACCTGCCAAGCTGAAAGGTTGGCAAGGAAAACCTCCAGTTACAACGTCTGCACTCATTCCTGCATAAGAAACTTTAGACACATCAGCCTGAATGACATTCCATTTTGGACGGTTATGCTGAAGTGTTGCTGCTGCGTCTTTGTCAATTTCAATTAGTGCTTTGGCTACCAGTCCAGCCTTTTCTAAACCAAGTGCCAAACCACCAGCCCCAGCAAATAACTCAATGACGGTTTTTGTGGTTGTAATAGGTTCAAGAACCTTTGGTTCCAGGTAGGGCAGTTCAAACAAATCTAGCTGTTTATACATACTTAGGCAGAGGTAAGCCGTCTCTTCATTATTAGATTAGCTAATTAGCCAATTGTCAATACAGCTATTTAGCTAAGGTATACTGAGAAAAACTATTTATCCTAAAAGGGCAAATGGCACAGACACAAAGAAAGCCCGTATATATTCAGCCAGAACATCACGATATTCTCAGACGAATTGCATATGAGCAACGTTGTAATATCTCTGATGTGCTGGATGCAGTATTAGAGCAAGCAGATTGGGAAAAAATTGCTCAGGAGGCAACTAACAAGCCTGTGCAAAGAGCTAAGGAACGCGGAGGAAGCTATAAAGTTTTAAGGGAAACAACTTAAATCTCACCTAAATATTATTACAGGTGATCAAATGCCTAATTTGTGCTGTTACGCTCAATCAAGTCATCACAAATCTTTCAACGGAGAGGGGGAGATTCGAACTCCCGGAACCTTTCGGTTCATCCGATTTCAAGTCGGACGCAATCGACCACTCTGCCACCTCTCCAGTAAAACTGTCAGCGTTTAGCTGTCAGCGGTCAGCCAAAAACTAAGCCAACCAGATACGAATTATATCTCATTCTCTATGCAGTTTGCACTACTGGACTAGGTTTTTTATAAAGAATTTCCTCAGATATAATGCTCAAATCCTTTCCAACCCAGACGAGGGAGACTTGGGAGACCACACCATCTTCCAGCAGCACAATGGAAAAGTTACGCTGTTTATGGCTGCCATGTTCTACAATCCTGGGTACACTTGCGGCGTTCAAGTAAACTATCCCCTCTGGACTTCTAAAAATGCGCTTTCGCGGCTCTTTCTTTGTATGTCGCAGGCTGTGGTGCATATGACCAAATGTGACGAGGGGAATAATTTTACCAGTTGTGATAGTTTGAGATATCGCCTCAGCTAAATCTGGATCGCCAAAGTCACCCCCTATGGGGTGCCAATCTTTGCCGCAGGGATCTTCTGGGCGATCGCCCAACCCTGTAGGACCGTTGTGACCTATAAAAATTATCGTTTGGTAAGCTGCACTTTTAACTGCTGACACGATTCGCGTTGTGGACTCTTCAAAACTAGTCACACCATACCACTGTTGGTAGAAATCACTATATTTCCACTCTGATCCACCCCAACTAAACGGACGACCTCCAACAACCGTTAAATTTAGATCTGGAAAATCTAGCTTACCGTAACCGATTTGGCTTTCACCCAATAAATCTAGTTGCTGCTGTACCCAGTCTTCCTTGGTGCGGTCGTAAGGACACTTCTTGCGTCCCCATTCTGTGGCAGTGTACCAGGCATCGTGGTTCCCCATGACTGCTGCTTTGGGAATGTCAAGGCATGCGATCGCTCTTACCACTTCCACCGACTCATTGCCAAAATCTCCAACAAACAGTACTAAGTCAATACCCAGATGCTTGAGTGCAATACCGTCTTCTTCTTCCCATTGGTCGTGAACATCTCCTACTACAGCAATTTTCAAATTTTTTGAGTTTGTTTTCTGACTGGTCATGCCACTTTCCTTGCCATCTGTTTCCAGCATAGGAAAATTAGAGGATTTTGACCAAGACAGAACGCACCAACTCAGAAAAATAAAAGAAGTTTAGATATCACCGATTGCTGCATGAGTTCTGTGCGTAAGGCACAAACATGCGAAAAAATATCCAACCTTGTTTCCAGCCCTCTGGGCTGGAAACAGCCTAAACTCGTTAATTAGTCGTAGTCTCGTTGTTGTTCGCGTAGCGGGCAAGGGAGGGCTTAGGTTGGATATTTTTTTTGTTGGATCTCCCTAATCAGTGCGATGTAGGAAGGTACAAGCTTTCAGCAAATATTTGATGCATGTGGTCAACATGCTGAGTCGCGGGTCACCAATTGCTCATAACAAGTGCCCAAGCTGAGTTGGTGCGTTCTGAATTATTCTTCACACAATTTCACAGAGGAGCATTACCCCTCAAACATTTTTGGTAAAAACTACTATAATTAAATCCACCAGACAAAAACTTGTAACATTCAGTAACGTCTAACTGTGTTTACGACTGCACTTGCTCAACGAGAAAAAACCGAACAGGGTGATCTACCACTAGACTTATTTGCAGCAATTGAGACTATTAAACAAGAACTCAATGCGGTTATCCTGGCACACTACTATCAAGAACCCGACATTCAAGATATTGCAGATTTTATTGGAGATTCGTTACAGCTTGCCAAAGCTGCAGCTGATACAAATGCAGATGTCATTGTCTTTGCTGGTGTCCATTTCATGGCAGAAACTGCAAAGATTCTTAATCCCGACAAGATGGTTCTTTTACCAGATTTAAATGCTGGTTGTTCTTTAGCCGATAGTTGTCCAACAGAGTCGTTTGCAGCTTTTAAAGCAGCACACCCAAACCATTTGGTGGTTTCTTACATCAACTGCTCTGCTGATATTAAGGCAATGAGCGATATTATCTGCACTAGTTCCAACGCCGTCAAAATTGTCCAGCAGATTCCTATGGATCAGCCAATTATTTTTGCCCCAGACCGGAATTTAGGACGGTATGTTATGGAAAAAACTGGGCGAGATTTAGTGCTTTGGGAAGGGAGCTGTGTTGTCCATGAAACCTTTTCTGAAAAGAAAATTGTACAGTTAAAAATCGCACACCCAGAAGCAGAGGCGATCGCCCATCCAGAATGTGAAACTAGTGTCTTGCGCCACGCAAATTTCATCGGCTCTACAGCGGCTTTACTCAAGTATTGTGAACAAAGCCCTTCCCAAGAATTTATCGTTGCTACAGAGCCTGGAATCATTCACCAAATGCAAAAACAAGCGCCTTACAAGCACTTTATACCCGCACCACCATTGAATAACTGCGCGTGTAACGAGTGTCCTTTTATGCGGTTAAATACCTTAGAAAAACTCTACAGTGCGATGAAAAATCGCTCTCCCGAAATCACCTTGCCAGAGAATATTCGCATGGCAGCATTGCGACCAATTCAACGAATGCTAGAGATGAGTGTATAAAACTCTTATGAAAATAACTACTGAGGGGCTAGTAGAGACGGTTGGTGTCAGTTTGAAGGAAACTTTTCCGCTCAACTGCGCGTTTACTCAGTGAGTTTCTGGGTTCTTTAGTTTTGTGGATATTGGATGTCAAAGTAAAACGAACAAAAGGCAGTTACTAAATTTAGCAACTGCCTTTTGTAATGAGTTGAAATCAAATCCTGGCATCGAGCTATTGTCGCAGACAGCTACCCACCTA
>JAHHGV010000012.1 GCA_019359695.1 Brasilonema angustatum HA4187-MV1 | reverse complement strand
AATTTTTCTAGCCCGTTCCTGACACCGCCCATTAGAGCGAAGCGTCATCCGGTTCGCCACTTGGGACGAGTAGTCGAGGTTTTGGGATTGAGATATTTATCCTCTTTTTTTGGCGAAGGTATTGCTAGAACTATTGGATTTGCCTAATTTGCGTAAGTTGGATATTAGTGGCAATCCTTTAGAGAGCATTCCCGATGTGGTAACGCAAATACTACATTTAGAGGAACTTATCTTAATTCGAGTAGAGCTAACTGAAATACCTGAAGCGATCGCACAATTAACCAATCTGACGCAGCTTCACCTCAGTGACAACCAAATAACCCAGATTCCAGAGGCGCTGGCTAAATTAACCAATCTGACGCAGCTTCACCTCAGTCGCAACAAAATAACCCAGATTCCAGAGGCGATCGCGCAATTAACCAATCTGACGCAGCTTAACCTCAGTTACAACCAAATAACCCAGATTCCAGAGGCGATCGCGCAATTAACCAATCTGACGCAGCTTAACCTCAGTTACAACCAAATAACCCAGATTCCAGAGGCGATCGCGCAATTAACCAATCTGACGCAGCTTAACCTCAGTTACAACCAAATAACCCAGATTCCAGAGGCGCTGGCTAAATTAACCAATCTGACGCAGCTTAACCTCAGTTACAACCAAATAACCCAGATTCCAGAGGCGCTGGCTAATTTAACCAATCTGAGGGAGCTTCACCTCAAGGGCAACCAAATAACCCAGATTCCAGAGGCGCTGGCTAATTTAACCAATCTGAGGGAGCTTCACCTCAAGGGCAACCAAATAACCCAGATTCCAGAGGCGCTGGCTAATTTAACCAATCTGAGGGAGCTTCACCTCAAGGGCAACCAAATAACCCAGATTCCAGAGGCGATCGAAAGTTTGCCGAAATTGGAAAAACTAGATTTACGAGGAAATCCGCTTCCTATTTCACCAGAGATTTTAGGAGCTTTTGAAAATGTTGGTTCAGTTAAAGACATTTTCAATTACTTGCGATTACTCCGAAGCGCTGAAGTGCGTCCACTCCACGAAGCCAAACTGTTGCTCATCGGACAAGGCAGCGTCGGCAAAACATCCCTGATCGAGCGACTAATCCGCGATAAATATGATAAAAATCAACCCCAAACCGACGGACTCAATGTGGAAACTTGGAACGTGCAGGTCAATAGCAAAGATATCCGCCTGAATGTTTGGGACTTTGGCGGACAAGAAATTTATCATGCCACCCATCAGTTTTTTCTGACTAAGCGCAGCCTCTATCTCCTCGTTTGTAATTGTCGCACCAGCGAAGAAGAAAACCGCATCGAATATTGGCTCAAACTCATCGAAAGCTTCGGCGGACAGTCTCCGGTAATTATCGTTGGCAACAAAAAAGACGAACAACCCCTCGACATCAACCGCAAGGCATTACGCGAAAAATATCCTAACATCCAAGCGATTATCGAAACCTCCTGCCAAAATAATATCGGCATTGATGAACTTCGCACCGCAATTTTGCAGCAAATCGCCAAACTCAAAGAAGTCTACGACCTTTTACCCCTCTCATGGTTTGAGGTTAAACAAAAACTTGAATCCATGCCCCAAGACTTCATCAGCTACAACAGCTACATCGGCATCTGCCACCAAAAAGAGATTCCCGAAGAACAAAACCAAGAGCAACTAATCGACTTGCTGCATCGACTCGGCTTAGTTCTCAACTTCCGCGATCATCCCATCCTCAAAGATAGCAACTCCCTCCAAGATACCAAAGTCCTCAAACCCAACTGGGTGACAGAAGGTATTTACGCGCTCCTGAGCGATGAAAACCTCAAAACTAAAACCAAAGGCATTTTCACCCCCGCCGATCTCACCCGCATTCTCGATCCAAAGCGTTACCCCACCAAGCGTCACAACTATCTGATCGAGTTGATGAAAGGATTTGAGCTTTGCTTTGCACTAGAATGTCAACCACCACAATTTTTGATTCCAGGACTTCTGCCCAAAGACCAACCAGACGAAACACAACTCCACGGCGAAACCCTGGAATTTCAATACCATTACAAAGTTCTCCCCGAAAGCATCATTTCCCGCTTCATCGTCATCACCCACGAAAAAATTCATAACCAAATCTATTGGCGCAGTGGCGTAATGCTGCAATATCAAGAAAACAACGAAATCTACAACATCGCTCGCATCAAAGCCGATCCCGAAGACAAAAAAATCTTCATCACCATTAGCGGACGCAAAGAAACCCGCCGCTTATTTCTCGGCATCCTCCGCGATGTCTTCCAAAAAATCCACAATAATCTTAACCTCGAAATCACCGAATGGGTTCCCGTCCCCAAATATCCCAAACATCCACCCCTCGACTACCAAGAACTTCTCGGACTTGAGGCAATGGGTGAAAGCACAATCACCATCGGCAAACTAAAATTAAAACTCGATTTGCGTCAACTTTTAGATGGCTATGAATCCAAGGAAGAAAGGCAAAAACAGTTTTCTATTCATAATCAGTACAATACCACTTATCATCAATATGGAAAAGGCGATAATTTTGCTGGCGATGAGGTCGAAGGCAATAAAACAGGATCAAGTTACCCAACTTTGAATTAGCCTTTATTGATCGCAACAAACTGCAAAACTATAGCCTCAACTCCCAACATGATCGCGGAAAGCACAAAGCCAGATTATTTGCCGCTATCCTAGATTTAGGTAGCGATGATCCAGAAATTCTGCAACTGCTAATCGAAGATGCGATTCAAAATTATCAAGCAATTCCCAGCCTGTTAGATGAATATGGTCAACGCTATATCGTCGATTTCCCCATCACCCGCAACCAAAACACTGCTAACATCCGCACAACTTGGATCGTCCGCCCCACCGAAGATTTTCCCCGTCTCGTTAGTTGCTATATTTTGAAGTAATGCCCATGTTTGCAACTCCAAACAAACTCAATTTATTAGATATTGTTGCTCTTAAAACTCCCTTATCCGAACATAACCTCCTTGCAGGTCAAGTGGGAACCATTGTCGAAATCCTCGCCCCCGAAGTGTACGAAGTAGAATTCAGCGATGATGACGGTCAAACCTATGCCATGCAAGCTTTACCAGCCCATCAACTCCTAAAACTCCATTACAAACCCCTAAAAACTATGTCTAACACCATCCATCAATACGGCAAAGGCGATAACGTTGCAGGTGATAAAATCCAAGGTGATAAAATCCAAGGTGATAAAAACCAAAATGACTTCAAAGACGCAACTATTGGATTTGTCGCTCAAAACCAAGCCCAAGCCACAGTAAGCAATCTTAATCAAACAAGCGGCGCAAACATCACCGAAATTCTGCAACTGATCGGCAACCTGCGCCAAACTGCCGCCCAATTCCCACCAGATGACCGCGAAGGCATCATCATTGATATTGATGATGTAGAAGCAGAAATTCAAAAGCCAGAAAAAGAACGCGATTTACCCAAACTCAAAAAGCGTCTACTAGCTTTACTAGCTGCTGCTACTCTAGTCGCTGCCCCGATTGCAGGTATGACAGACTTTGCAAACAATGTTATGGAAATAGGGAGCAAATTAAATCTCGAACTAAAGCTTCCCTCTGGTAAATAGACTTTTCTCACTCCAGAGGCGATTGCGCGGAGCGCAGACGCCAAGGGCGTATCGCAATCTATCCAAGCTCCCTGTCATTTGTGATTACATTAGTAATACTAAAATGCTACATAGACTCGTGGTGTTCCTGTTGCTGTGGTAGTTGTCATTTTTGTTTCCTTTGCTTTCTCTATGTTTTTATCGTAGCTTTATTTGGACTTTAGATTAATTTCTATATAAACGCCAAGCTGTTTACATAGAAAGAGTTTTGGACAAATAGCTCAAATTCTCGCTGGGTGAAGAAAGCGAACCTCAAAAACCTTACATAGACGATGATTGGTGAGAATTAATCAAATTGTTAGTCTAAACTCCAGTTAGATGCAGTTGGCAGAAAAATCACTTAAGTGCTTGACCGTTGCATAAGTCCTGATATAATGTACAAAGGAAAAAAATTCATCCCAACTTCAAGGGTGCTTAGGCCAAATCTCTCAATAAATTCACCAAACAATGGCTAAGCCCAAAATGAGTGAAGCATTTACCTAATTCCTGTTGCATAATTACCTAACTTTGAAAAAGCTTCAAAAACAGAAGCGTTGTTTCTGTTGTTGAAGATTTGGGTTGAACGTGCGTTGCTCCAGTAAGCACGTAATTTCCGCGAGCTTTTAGAGCTGAATTCAATTGCTCTAACATTCAGGGTTCTGCCTTTCTTCGGGTCATCTCCAGTTAAGACGTTAACGAAGAACTTGATGGAGGCAAAATAATGAACATTACAGATTCTCAATCTCAGGCACTTCAAAGCAATGTCTCGGGTCAACAAATTCCCGATGTCATTCCTAATCCCAGCAATCATCAAAATTCCACTCTTAATGCGAATGGAGAAGGTACTGGAATTTCCAAAGGTGTACAAGATACCATCGATTCTTGGACCAACAACGCCTCTGGTGGGAATGGGACTCAGATTAATGGCAATAATGCAAGCAGTACTCTGCCTGGTCTATCTAGTCATGATCCGAGCCTCGTCAACAATGGTAACAACAATCTTTCTGGTGGTAGCAATGGAGACCCTCTAACTGGAGGACAAGACACCCTCGTCGGTGACTCTAATTCAGACCAGCTCACTCAGGACTTTAACAATTCTAGTGGGACATCTCCATCCCCTAATTCTGCACCGACACCTGCATCCCCCTCTTCTTCAACGCCAACAGCAAATAACTCTGGTGGTATGTACTACGTTTCACCGGATGGTAATGATAGCAATCCAGGTACAAGTGATAAACCTTGGAAAACTGTTAATTATGCGGTTGGGGAGAACTCTGTTGTCAAAGCTGGTGACACTATTATGGTTCAACCAGGTACATACAATGAGCAAATTACCCTTGGTAAATCTGGTAATAGTCAGTCAGGTAATATCACACTTAAAGCCAATGGTAATGTCACACTAGATGACCCTGACTCTAGTAGTGGAGCCTTCGGAGAAGGAGTTATTCAGTCAGCTGGCAAAGGCTATTGGACTATTGATGGCTTCAATATTCAGAATAGTGCCTGGGCTGGAATCGCTTTACGTGATGCCAACAATATGACTGTTCAAAACAACCATACTTACAATACTGGCTCTTCAGGTATCATCGTCATGCCTGACCATTACTTCCAGGGTGGAGATGCTGAGGTTACTAGTAAAAATATCAAGGTGCTCAACAACACTGTCGAAAAAAGCAATGCGAAATGGCCAGGTGGCACAGGCGACAATTCTGTATCTGACCCAACTGGCACGCAAGAGTCCCTGAGCATTTGGGGTGTTGATGGTTTTGAGGTGGCTAATAATACCGTTAAAGATGGCAAACGTGAAGGTATCGACATCAAAACCGGTTCTCGCAATGGCTCTGTTCATGACAACAATATAAGTGGTCAAGCCTCGCTTTCTGGTACATATGGAGGCTATCAAGGTGGTCCTGCTCTTTACATAGAGGGTAACCGTGCTGCTTCATTTAACATTGATGTCTACAAGAATGTAGTCACTGGAAACACTGCTGATGGAATTGTTGTTGCAGATGAAGTGCCTCAGCAAGGGGATGTTTCTAATGTCCGAATCCATGACAATGTTGTTTCTGGAAATGGAAAACAAGGTATGAATCCTGGTAACGGCATTGCCGTGACTAGTAACGTTCGTAACGTTGAAATTTTCAACAATACCGTTGATAATAATGTCCAAGCCCTTAACATTGATGGCAGTGGTTATGTCACTGGCGGCTATAAACCAACCGACATTGTGGTACGCAACAATAAGTTTACTAATAGTACATACCGGAATGGGTTGATTGAAGATGCAGGCAATGTGACTTTGGATGGTAACTCGTTTTCAAACAAGTTTGACAAGCTGTATGAAGGTGGAACTGGAATTGACAACATGAAGGATACCAACAACATCAAGGTTTAGTCAGTAGGATTTGTCAATTCAAGTGGCAATGATTTCCACCTCAGATCTGGATCGCCAGCAATTGATACTGCTTCCTCAGCAATTGGTCAGTACGATCAACATGACAAGGATGGTGTACAACGACCTCAAGGTGCTGGCACTGATATGGGTGCTTACGAGTATGGAAGTCATGCTTAAGAATACAGCTGTGTGAATGGTTCGAGCAAAAGTTAGGGATGAGGCAACATATTGTCTGTGGGTAGGCTGGATGCTAACCAAAACAGTGTTTGTGATCCACACATACACTGACACTCATCCTTAAAACGTTGCTAACAAGAGGAGTGATTTTACAAAGCGGATTCAGCTTTAGTGAAATAACTCTCTTGAACCAAAGTTTTTCATAGCAAGGAGCGATCGCGCAGAGCACACCGTTTTTTGAGCGGTGCGCTCCTTTTCTTTATTAATCTGGGTTCATCTGCGTGTTCTAAGTAGCCCTCAAACTCAAATTTTTGTAAAAAAATCGGCATTGCTGATTTGAAGTATGAATTCAGCAATGCCTGTGCTGAATGCAGCGGAGCGAAATGTAGGCACGTTTGCGCAGCGCCCCCTTAGGGGGTGCCTTCCCGCAGGGTAGCATCTGCGAGATTCTAAGCGCCAAAGGCGCACGCTGAGTCCCAAGGGGACACGCTACGCGAACGCTTCACTCCACGTATGCCCTACGAGCACGCTACGCTAACAGAATGACAATTCATACCCTGATTCAGCAACGCCAAAAAATCTATTAAAATTCTCGACCACACATAGAATCAACAACTGCAAGTGGTTTATTTTTATTCTGTTCACGACATAGCAAAGTCTGAGCTAGACGTTGCTGATAATAGTATTGATGAGCAGTCCAGCCCACAGGCGTACCAGCAATTATACCAATTATTAGACCAGTAAATAGGCTCTGAATAAGGTGTTTTCTTTTGATAATATTTTGTCTAACAGATGTCTCTTCTTTAAACATAAAATTATTATTTTATATTAACTGAAAAAACTACGATACAATTAAAATGGCGAAAGACTAATTTCATTTATGAGTATTTTACCTTTTAACTTACACTTGTTTCCATAGCAATCCTAAACTATTGGTGATAAATTTGGAAACAATTGGGCTAATAAAATTCGCTAGTACACAAAAAAAGTTCACGTACGTGGACTTAATAAAATAACCTGCGCCAGCGGGTTTGGTTTGTGTAGCCGCGATTTATAATCGCCAGGACTGAATAAAATTTCATATTAAGATTTGATGTTAAACTACGTATTTTCTCAGAATTCAATTCGGACTGCTATATATTGAATGTTTGTTTATACTATCACATAATCTCCGTCTCAAAGTTTAATGATTATGTAAAAATACTTTCTTAGTACTATCTAAAGACAGGCGAGAAAAATACAACTCTTCAATATTAATAAGCATAGATAAACACAGATGTAAATAGTAGAGTATATTAACTCTGTGCTTATCTATAGTTTTTTCTTTGCTAAATAACAAAGATTATGCCATCTGACAATTTGAGAATTTTAAATTTCCGCACCTGGTTTGGGTTCAGCACCCATTGGTGAAACGTAATCGCGGAAAAGAGTGATTTGTTGCTCATATTCTATTTGGATAATTTTGCCGAGCAGTTGTTGAGCTTGCTCGGAAAGCTTATAGTCTGGAGGCATAGGCTTGATAATAATTTGATCCATACCTTGGGCTAAGCGATACCAAAACAGTAGTTTGGTTGTATCAGCCAATGAGCCATACATCCGGGTATAATCACTATCTGCTTTGTTAATCAAATCACGCTGAAATTGCAACTGCTCATCGTCGGATAATTCTTTTATTTGATTGAACAAACCGTCAGCAATTTCTGGAGAAACAGTACTAGCACCAGGTGCAGCAGGTGTGATGGAACCACCCATCTCTTTGTAAACGAACCAAAATAAAGCTAGTTGTTCATCTACGTCCAACCCTTGCCAAGCTGTAACATATTCACGAATAGTTGGATCGCCCGTTTGGATGGATGTCATAAAAAACTCCGATTGCCATAAATTACTAACATTAAAAAGAGTATCAAACATTTATTGAGTATTTAACCCCACTCAAGGCAGATGTATCGAAATCAAACAGAAGAATAAGAAAACAAACAATGGAGTGAGATTTTAGAAAAATTCTAGATTTTTTGTGATGAATTCTCAGAAGGCGCTCAAAAGATCAAACAGAAAACATCTATCAAATGGCTTGTTTATTCTAAAATTCGAGTTTTTGACAGAATTTTCAGGAGGTTAAAACATGGAAAGACGTTTATAATCGAAAGTAGCTATTATTACATGCCCTTCCACTGAAATTGGAAAAGCGATCGCCCATAAATTTGCCAAACAAGGAGGATCAGTTGTTGTTAATCGACTACCTAATGATCCAATTGAGCACGTAGTCAATTCAATTAAACGTTACAGTGGTAAAGGAATACCCTATGCAGGAGATGTTTCACAACAATTCCACCCTCAAAACTGGGTGGAAACAGCAATTAATGCTTAGCAAAGAAGAAAGGGAAGGAAGCCCCGACTCCCTGACTCCCTCATCCTTTTGTTATTCAGTCTCTTCTGTTTTCATAATCTTGCGATGACTTTGGATCTAATTCCCAACGGTTGTCATCGCGCTGATCTAAAATTTCTGTTGTGCGTAAAAAGGCTTTGTCGTCCATTTCCATTCCAACAGCAGCACCGAGTTCATCTACAATATCTTGATCAGGAGTAGGAGCGGTACCACCTACAGCTTCATCACCTTCATCTGCTGCTGTTTCCCAAGCTGCATCCACATCCCCTGCTGTTAGTTCTGGATTGACATCAGAATTTCTTTTGGTTTCAGCCCGCAGTTTATGATCGCCAATATTATACCCCGGTTCTGTCTTAACACCAGTGCCGTAAGATTCGGTAATTTCTTCTGGCAAATCATCTGTTTCAAGTTCGTTATAACTATTTTGCTTTGCTAAATCTTTTTTTTCTGCCATAATCCTAGTCCTTGCTGCATCCTCAAGATAACGCTTTATCCTCAAAGGGTAGTCTTCCTAAAGATGTATGACTTTTGAAATAAAACAATATCTTCCTTAAGAATGAAGAGAAGCAACTTATTGATGCATAGTCTTATATGTATCAATTCACGTTATAGCCACTTCATGGAGAGTTATGGGTTGAAAGAGGTGGAAATTAGAAAATATTTTTTCTGATGACCATTACCTCCTTACAACTCATAACTATTTTTTTTGATATTTTGTGAAAAGTGCTCGTTCAAAAGCAACATTTGTATCTCACTTAATAAATCAAAAATATATCCCTAAAGAACGACGAATAAAAGCTTTTGAAATGTCATAAAGTAAGTAAGTACATGAATTCATGGTCGAGTGATAAGGTAGTTAGGAACTATGACTTTAAGCTTTGAGCAAATTGAACTCAAAATCATAGCTCCTGACTGTTTTCTAAAATCACTAATAAATGGATAAAGTAATTGACAATAATATAAATACTTATACTTATATTATTGTGTTAAGGAATGCTATCATATTTACTAAGTTTGAATAATTTCAAGCTAAGTTATCAGCAGAATTACGTTTAACTCTTCCCAGTATCACTAACAAGTGAAGTCACTGTAAGAGTGTAGGTGATTAAGTCCTGAGTGACAGGTTAAAACTCACAAAAAAAGTTAAGGAATGATACTTGAACCACTGAATATTCTAGTAAGTTGAGGAATTAAGGAAAACCAATGGTCAACAATAGTAGTGGAAACAAAAAAGTTGCTATCCTCATCGAAAATGATGTAGAAGATGCAGAATTTCAAGTACCATTCAATGCATTAAAGCAAGCGGGAATGGAAGTCGTTGTCCTTGGTTCTCGTGTTAACGAAACTTATAAAGGGAAACAAGGGAAAGTTTCTAAGCAAGCCGACGGGACTACAACTGAAGCAATAGCTTCTGAATTTGATGCTGTAGTCATTCCCGGTGGTGTGGCTCCCGATAAAATGCGGCTCAACCCCAATACTGTCAGATTTGTGCAAGAAGCGATGCAGCAAGGAAAATTAATAGCTGCTGTTTGCCACGGACTACAACTTCTAATTGAAGGCGACTTACTCAAAGGAAAACAAGCCACTGGTTTCTTAGCAATTCGCAAAGATATAATTAATGCTGGTGCTAACTATGTAGATGAGCCTTTAGTAGTTGACGGAAATTTGATTACTTCACGTCAACCCGGAGATTTGCCAATTTTCACCACAGCTTTATTGAGTCGTTTGGGTTATGGTGGTAAAGATGCGGCTTTACCAGATGAGAGAGATCCAAAAGCCGAATGGTGGAAATTGGCTAATGCTTGGGGTGGTTCTACCAAGGGTGAGGTTGTTAAGGCTTTGAATACAGCTCTTTCTGGTGAACGTTATTCCCAAGAAGCGTTGGAGAAGTACTCAGAGAAAGAATCTGATGCACAAATAAAATCTCTGTTTCAGCAGATGATTAGTAATAAACAGCGCCACATCGAATTTTTGGAAGCGCGTCTAAATGAACTAAGCGAAAAACCTTCTTTAGCAGCAAATATTGCTAACCAGTACGCGAAAGTCAAAACCGCTCTTACAGGAAGTGACGATATCTATCAGTTGCGATCTGCGTTGGGCGATGTGCAAACGGGTATTGGTGATATTGGCAACTTGATACCAGCAACGACTGACCCAGTATCAACTGCAATGTTCACACAAATTCACAAAGACCTGTTGACAGACGAGCAGCAACTGGTAGAGCTGTATCGGACTCGGGTGGGTGCAGACGTCAAGCCTGCTAAACCGACTACAGGATCTGCTGTGTCAATGTAACGTCTTTGTGGAACAAGCACCTGGGCGGGGTATCGTACCTTTGGGGAGTAGCCACTCTGCCCTTGCGAGCAAACTCGACTAGTAGACGTCTTTTGAGCGGTGAGACAGCATGACGCAGGAGGGCTTGCCGTTTTCTTAGAAGGCGGCGTAATTTTTGTCGTGAAGAACCGCTATTGTCAGAAAGTAGACTGATTTATCAGAGTAATATCACATACAACGAAGCACAATTAAATCAGCACAGCAAGTAATTGGCGGAGGCATAAGTCAAGTGATAAAAGTGGAAAAGACGGTCACGATTGATAAGGGGGCAGACGAGCTTTACCGCTTTTGGCATAACTTCGAGAATCTGCCCAATTTTATGAAGCATCTCAAGTCTGTGAAAGTGTACGATAATAAGCGTTCTCACTGGATCGCAAATGCACCTTTGGGTGGAAGTGTGGAGTGGGATGCAAATATTATTGAAGACCGGGAAAACGAATTTATTTATTGGACTTCAGTACAAGGTGCAGATGTTGACAACTCTGGTTTTGTCCGCTTCAAAAAAGCGCCTGGTGATCGTGGAACTGAGGTCAAAGTTGTTCTTCAATATAACCCGCCTGGTGGTGTTTTAGCATCTGTATTTGCTAAATTTTTGGGTGAAGAACCAGAACAGCAAATAGGTGATGATTTACGCCGTTTCAAGATGTTAATGGAAGCAGGCGAAATTGCGACTAATGAGGGACAACCAACAGGCGAAAAATGAAGTTGTTAGTTAATAACTTTGACTAGCGACGAATGACTTTGAATGCAAAAAAAACTGCAATAAAAAGTTTCAGATATAGTAACTTATTCATAGTATTTTCAGATATTATGATGAGCATATTATCTGACTGAAAAGGAAAAAAAACGGAGATTTTGTATGACTGGCTTACGTAAGATTTTGACAGTTTTTCTAGTTGGATTAACATTTTTCGTCACGCAAGCTTTTGGCTATGGCGCATTACAAGCCCAAGCTAATGACACCGTAAGCAGCCCACAAGGTGTTTATTACAAAGGAACACCTGAAGGCGCTGGCAGAATTAATCACAACGACAACAACGTAGTTGACAAAACAAAACAGAACTTAAAAGAAACTGCTGATAATGTCCGCGAAAAAGTCAACAAAGTGGGTGATGCCGTAAAAACTCCAGAAGCTACTCATTACAACGCAACACCCGATGAGGACAATTTCAGCAAAGGCAATAAGCTATCTCAAAATAGTGGTTCAAACCCCTTAAAAGGAGCTGCTGAGAATATCCGCGAAAAACTCAATCTTGATCAAGAACCTCCTCGCGCTACAAAAGAATTTTTGAGGTCAACTGAAAAAAAAGTTGAAAATACTGTTGAACCAGTAACTGGAAGACGAGAAGGATACTATCAAGATTCTGCCAGAGTCAGATAAGTAGAGTCTATGGTGTAGGGTACGGTAACTCCCTACACCATAATGACGAATCAGCAATTATTAAGGACTAAAGACTATGAAAGCAGTTTGCTGGCATGGTGCTAACGATGTGCGAGTCGAAACGGTACCAGACCCCAAAATCATTAACCCACGAGATGCTATTGTCAAAATTACCTCGACGGCAATTTGCGGCTCTGATTTGCATCTTTACAACGGCTACATCCCCACAATGGAAAAGGGGGATATCCTCGGTCATGAATTCATGGGGGAAGTCGTTGAAGTTGGTAGTGCAGTAAAAAATATTAAAGTGGGCGATCGCGTTGTCGTTCCCTTCACAATAGCCTGTGGTAACTGCTATTTTTGCAAACATGATTACTGGTCCCTGTGTGACAACTCCAACCCCAATAGTTGGATGGCAGAAAAGTTGATGGGTTATTCACCATCAGGTCTATTTGGTTACTCCCATATGTTAGGTGGTTACGCTGGAGGTCAAGCAGAATACGCCAGAGTTCCCTTTGCCGATGTAGGCTTGTTCAAAATACCTGATGGTTTAACGGATGAACAGGTACTATTTTTGACAGATATTTTTCCGACTGGTTACATGGCAGCGGAAAACTGTAACATCCAACCTGGTGATATCGTTGCTATCTGGGGTTGTGGGCCAGTTGGGCAGTTCGCCATCAGGAGCGCTTATTTGCTGGGTGCAGAGCGTGTGATCGCCATTGACCGTGTCCCCGAACGCCTACAAATGGCGAAAGAATACGGCAAAGCAGAAGTCCTCAACTACGAAGAAGTGGATGTTGGTGAAGCCCTTAAAGAAATGACAGGGGGTCGTGGTCCTGATGCTGTGATGGATGCAGTAGGAATGGAAGCGCACGGCACAGACTTTATGGCGTTATACGACAAAGCAAAGCAAGCAGTACGTCTAGAAACAGACAGACCTACAGCCTTGCGCCAAGTGCTTCTTTCTTGTCGTAAAGGCGGTCATGTATCAATTCCGGGTGTTTACGGAGGCTTTGTGGACAAAGTGCCAATGGGTGCTGTTGTGAACAAAGGTTTGACCATTAAGACGGGACAAACTCACGTCCATAAGTATTTACGTCCTTTACTTGAGCACATCCAGAATGGCGACATTGACCCATCATTTATTATCACCCATAGCTTACCTCTAGAACAAGCACCTCACGGTTACGAAATTTTCAAGGATAAGAAAGACAACTGCATCAAAGTTGTATTGAAACCATAAGGGCATTGATCATTTGTGCTTTGCTGCAAATGACCCTTACCGGTCTCCCACTGTAAGGAACTGGCGAACCAATGACTCATGACTAATGACTAACTATGTTTGACTCTGTAAAAAAAGAACTATCTCGGCGTGCTCTTTTATATAAGGCAGGTTTTGGGTTCATGGGACTGAGTGTTGTTGGGGCAGTCGGAAACATTATCAAACCCACCCGTATTCTAGCCCAAGCAGCACCAGCGCCATCCAATGAACCTTCTTTATCTCCGGAAAAAAAGCTCGGATGGGCAATTGTTGGTTTAGGTGAGTTTGCCACCAAACAGATAATGCCCTCGTTTGCAGAGTGCAAGAAGTCGAAGTTGGTAGCATTGGTGAGTGGCGATCGCGCCAAAGCCGAAAAGTATGCCCAGCAATACAGCGTCAACCCCAAAAATATTTACAATTACCAGAACTATGACTCTATCCGCAATAACCCGGAAGTAGATATTATTTATATCATCTTACCCAACGCGTTACATGCGGAATACACTATTCGTGGAGTGCAAGCAGGCAAACACATAATGTGTGAAAAGCCGATGGCGATTACTGTAGCAGAATGCCAAGCAATGATTGATGCGGCAAAAAAAGCAAACCGCAAATTGATGATTGCTTACCGCGCCCAATACGAACCATACAACCTCGCAGCCATTGAACTTGCTCGTAGTGGAAAACTAGGTAAGCTCAAGTTAATTACCTCAGATCACGGACGAAACCTCAACCCCAAAGAACCTCAAGATCGGTGGCGCGTGCAAAAAAAATTAGCTGGCGGCGGTTCTCTCTACGACATTGGTATCTACAGCTTACAAGCAGCACGGTACATCACAGGCGATGAACCTGTAGCAATTAGTGCCATGATATACAGTACCCCTAACGACCCCCGGTTTCGGGAAGTCGAGGAAAATGTCAACTTCGTGCTACGTTTTCCTAGCGGCGTTCTTGCTAACTGCAGCTCCAGCTACGGCTACTCCAATACCAAACGGATACAAGTTTTCGGGTCTGACGCCGTCTTGGAATTAGATCCAGCCACAGATTACTACAAACATCGCTTGATTATAAAAAGCAAAAACGGTAACCAAGAGCAAAAAATTGAAGACAACAATCAGTTCGCCCTAGAGATAGATCACTTATCCGAGTCCATCATACAGAACAAACAACCCAAAACTCCCGGCGAAGAAGGCTTACAAGACGTTAAACTTATGCAGCTTATTTACGAAGCAGCCCGCACAGGCAAAACCATCAAAGTTTAGTCATTAGTCATGAGTCATTAGTCATGAGTCATTAGTCATGAGTCATTAGTCATTGGTTTTTTTTTCTACACACCCAGATATAAACCTAACTGAGGAAACAAATATGTCTGACACAAGCGTTAAAAAAGTAGACTCCGCCCATTCTCCCAAAGGTCAACAGGGTCAAAAGTATCTTGCATCTGGTAAATCTGTTTCAATGCGTCTTTGGGAGAACGAACAACCTGATGAATCCAAAGAACCCGCAACACGGGAATATGAAACTGTTGGTTATGTCATCAGTGGTCGTGCCGAGTTGCATATTGAAGGTCAAGTCGTTTCATTAGAGCCTGGAAATTCCTGGGTAGTGCCAAAAGGAGCATCCCACACTTACAAAATTCTAGAACCATTTACCGCTGTTGAGGCAACCAGTCCACCTGCTGAAGTTCACGGTCGAGACGAGAGTTAATTTATATATTTTTACAATACTTTTTGATCGAAATTGCTTTTATCCAAATATTACCAGAGGCTCAGTCTCTGGTTTTTTCTTTATTTTGCAACACTCTATCCTAATGTTTGCATAGGTAACTAATGTTCTATTTCAATACTATAGAGGAACGGTGTTACACTCATGAAAGTAGCTAATTATCTAGAACACCGATTCACTAATCCCAAAAACCAGGTTTCTGTTACTGGGAAGACCGAAATTTGGTTGATTCAACAAGAAGAAACCGGGTTTTTTAGTCACAATTATGAATACTCAATCGGTGTTCTAGCTGGTGTGTTTTGTCTTGAAATAACAATAAACAATAAAGGCAAATGCAATGGCGAGATCGGCGTTGATGGCATTCTTACAGCGAGCTTACAAAATAACTCAGGTATCTTTAGAAACAGGAATTCCTGCGGACGAAATAGTTGAGATTCTCCAGCAAAAGACCACTCGTCGTCACTTGATATATGGAGGCTTGGGATTAGCAAGTGCCATCAGTGCAGTGACGTGGGATGATGGAGGTGACGGCGTTGCATATGCCACAATTCCTAAAGTCTTGGTAGTAGGTGCGGGAATTGCTGGACTCGTAGCTGCTTATCGCCTTTCTCAAGCAGGGGTTCCTGTGGATATTGTTGAGGCAAGAAATCGTATTGGTGGTCGGATATATACAGTACAAAATGCTTTAGGTACTTCTATACCCGTAGACTTGGGTGGAGAATTTATTGACACAATCCATACTAGCTTACGCTCTCTGGCACAGGAATTAGGTTTGCAAATTGCAGATTTGTATGCAGATGATAAGGATTTGATACAATCAACATCGTATTTTCAAGGGCGTCACATCTCAGAAAAAGAAACTCTACAATGGTTTGCTCCATTAGTACAAAAAATAAAGCGAGATTTAGCTGCTATCGGCAAGACACCTATTACTTATCGCACACACAATCAGGCTGCTAGTAAGTTAGATCATACCTCTATCACTCAGTATTTAGAGTCAGCGCAAGTTCACCCGCTTCTGAGTCAGAGAATACAAGCTGCTTATACTGGTTTATACGGTCGAGAAGCGAAGGAGCAGTCTAGTATAAATATGCTGCTTTTTATTGGCACAGATCCGAACAGCTTCCAGATTAGTGCCGAAAGTGATGAACGTTTTCAGATTGTTGGTGGAAATGACCAAGTCCCTCGTTTATTAGCACGAATTTTAACCAATTCTATCGAAACAGGAACGGAATTAGAAGCGATCGCAACTCGAAGTGATGGCAGTTACCGAGTCAGTTTGCGTTCTGGTAACCGCTCTTTTGAACGAACATATGAACGAGTTTTGCTGGCGCTACCTTTTAGTACTTTGCGTCAAGTCTCGTTAAATGTAGATTTGCCAGAAGTAAAAAAGAAGGCGATCGCTCAACTAGGTTATGGTAACAATGCCAAGTTAATTACCGCTTATCGAGAACGCATCTGGCGCACACGCTATAACTCAACTGCATTTGTCTCTACCGACTTAGACTTTGAATACATCTACGAAGCTTCTCGTTATCAACCAGGTTCAAGTGGTCTACTCACCAATTTTACTGGCGGTCAAAGCAGTTTACTTCTTGGGCAAGGTTCCGCTGAATCTCAAGCTCAAAAACTGCTCACACAATTAGAAAAGATATTCCCAGGAATTCCTAGTGTGCGCAAAGGTCAAGCTATTCGTGCGTATTGGCCCACAGAACCTTATACAAGAGCCTCCTATGCTTGCTATCTTGTTGGACAGTGGACAACAATTGCAGGAGCTGAACAAGAAAATGTAGGTAATCTATTTTTTGCTGGCGAACATTGCTCCCAAAAATTCCAAGGTTATATGGAAGGTGGTTGTAGAACAGGTGAAATGGCTGCTGTCCAAATTCTACGTTCTTTGGGTTTGAAAAAGAGCGCGGCTCAACAACAAGCGCGAATGACCAGAACTAGGGGTGTAGGGGAAAAGGATACTGAAAAACAAACTTCGTAACCCAGCAATTCTAGTACCCAGCCTATGGTAGTTTAAGGTTGGTTGCACTTAACATATTGCAACAGATAACTTTTGCCTTTATGACTGGAGCACAACCTTGGGAATAGAACTACGCAGTTTCGTATTTCTTGACAACCTGCAACCTCAACATGCAGCATATATGGGAACAGTCTCTCAAGGTTTCTTGCCATTACCAGGCGATACATCGCTATGGATTGAAATCTCTCCTGGTATCGAAATTAATCGGATTACGGATGTTGCATTGAAAGCAGCCTCTGTCCGTCCGGGAGCACTGGTCGTCGAACGACTGTACGGTCTATTGGAAATTCATTCTAGTTCCCAAGGCGAAACGCGAGCTGCTGGTCAAGCCATTTTGGCGACACTAGGAGTCCAAAAACACGAATCTCTCAAACCGCGTGTTGTCTCTAACCAGATTATCCGTAACATTGATGCTTACCAAGCACAGCTTCTCAATCGCACGAACCGGGGACAAATGCTGCTAGCAGGGCAAACACTGTATGTATTAGAAGTTGAGCCTGCTGCTTATGCTGCACTGGCTGCGAATGAAGCGGAGAAAGCGGCGGCGATTAATATCCTTGCGGTTCAACCTGTAGGGAGCTTTGGACGGCTTTACTTAGGTGGATCAGAACAAGATATTCTTGCAGGTGCTCAAGGAGCATTAACGGCGATTGAAAATGTAGCTGGTCGGGTAAATTCTCAGAGTGGGCGTCAGGAGTAGAACATGGCAAATCTTCAGCATGAAGCTTTACTAGAAATAGGTGCGCTGGCATGGAATGAGTGGAGAAGGAGAAATCCCCAAATTGAACCAGATCTTAGAGATGCTGAACTCAATGGCGCTAACCTCTACAGAGCCAACCTCATAAAAGCCAATTTAAGCGCTGCTAACTTCAGTGTTGCTAACTTAAGCGCTGCTACACTGACACAAGCTGATTTAAGTCATGCCAATCTGATTGGAGCTGATTTGACTGAGGCGAATCTCAAAGGCGCTTTCCTGTGTGAGGCTAACTTGATTGGGACTGAGTTGAAAGGCGCTAACTTGAGAGATGCCGATTTGGGTCATGCAAAGCTAATTCGTGCTAACCTCTGTTTTGCAAACTTAATCGCAGCGAACTTAATTGCGGCTGACTTAAGTCAGGCAAACCTGTACGAAGCAGAAGTGATTGGCGCTTACCTTTACAAAGCTGACTTGTACAAAGCTAATCTCAGGCAAGCTCACCTTAGTGGTGCATACTTGTTACGAGCTAATTTGAGTGAAGCTGACTTGAGTAAAGCTGACTTGAGATGGACTAACCTCCAAGGAGCGAACTTAGCAGGAGCTAATCTCAGAGGAGCTAAGCTTGAGGGAGCGAAACTCAGGGGAGCCAACCTTAGTGGTGTGGATTTTCAGGACACAGTAATACCTGAGTAAATACCTGTTTTCTTCAAGTGAACAATCTATTGTTTGACCCAACAGCAGACGCGTTTCAGGCTGGTTTTGCCCAGTTGTGGTCGCGCAAATAGGACTCAAAGTCAGTCGGGGCAGGAAACTCGCGTTTCAACTGATCCAAATCTGCCTTGTAGCCAAAGTTCTCTAACCAGCGAAACATGATGGTCACCTCCTCTCCAGCTTGCTGCTCAAACGCTTCAAACGGAATTTGTTGGTAGTTAACGGTTTTGCCCAGAACGCGGCTGAACGCGGCAGCGATTTGGGTCATGCTCATGTCCACACTGGCGACTTCCTTTTCGCGGTTCAAGAAATCTGCGGGACGTGAGAAAACCTCGGCGACCATTTCCCCGTAATCTTCTTCGGAAAGTTGCTGCAATTTCGTCTCGGGACTAAGCGGCTGGGAAAGCGTTCCCTTTTCAACCATCGGACGCATTTCGTTGTAATTGTAAAAAAAGAAAACCGGACGCATCATCGTGTAAGGCAAACCCAGCGATTGAATGTATTCTTCGACTTGAAACTTACTGTCGAAATGCGGAATGCCCGTGTTGCGTTCGGCGCTTCCTACCGAACTGTAGACGAAATGCTGAACACCCGCCGCTTTTGCTGCATCTGCTACCCTTTTGCCATCGCGAACTTCAGCTTCCAATCCGCCTTTGAGGAAGGTCTGCAACGAAAAAACGCCATAGGCACCTTGCAGAGCGCGGTCAAGTGAAGCGCGATCGCTAAAATCTCCTTCTACCAGTTCTGCACCCGCTTGTTTGAGTGCTTGGGCAGCGGGCTTGTTTTGGTCGCGCACGAAAGCGCGAACCGTGAAATTTCCGCGCTGCAAAAGATGACGCGCCACCGCACCGCCTTGGTTGCCAGTCGCGCCAGTCACGAGAATTGTTTGATTTGAATTTTCCATTTTTATTGCTGTTTGTGTATTTGAAATTCCTAGGACTTACGCACTCAAAACCCGAAACTTGGATCCCCCCTAGCCCCCCTTAAAAAGGGGGGGATCTTAAAAGCCCCTTTTTTAAGGGGGTTGGGGGATCTCTTGTGCGTAAGTCCTAATTCCATTTTGTCTAAATAGTAGCTTGTACAGAAAAAGGGAAAAAGTAGTTAAAATTCAAAACAGTTATGCAAAAAATTCAAAAATGCGTGTGCGTGAATGGACAAGCTGAAAAGCGTGATGATTTTTATGCGCTCCGCTCAATGTTGCAGCTTTTCGGAGGCAGCACGACAGTTAGGAATGGCTCCTTCAGCCGTGAGTCGAGCCGTATTGCGCTTAGAAGATGAATTGGGGGTGCGCTTGCTCCAGCGGACGACTCGCAGTTTGACGCTGACCGAAGATGGCAACCGATTTTATGAACGTTGTCAGCAAATTCTCAACGACTTGGAAGAAGCCGAACTCGAAGTCAAACAATCGCAGTCAATGCCGCGCGGAACATTGCGGCTCGATCTGAGCTTTGTGTTTGGCAAAATGCATATCGCTCCGGCTCTGCTGCGATTTGCTACACAATATCGTGATCTCAACCTGAATGTTTCTTTTAACGATCGCGTGATCGATCTGATTGAGGAAGGCATCGATGCGACTGTGCGGATTGGAATAAGCAACGATAGCCGTTTAATCATGCACCACCTGGCAACTGCACGCTACATTACTTGTGCCTCGCCGCAGTATCTCGCCCAGTATGGTACACCCACAACGCCCACAGAACTGTTGCAGCATCGCTGTGTCAACTTTATCTATCCACAGACCGGGCGAGAGCCTAAATGGAAGTTTGAACAAGACGGAAAATCTATTGACCTTTGCGTTGACAGTTATCTGCGATTCGATCATTCGGAAGTCATTTTAGAGGCGGTGATTCAAGGAGCTGGTGTGGTTCAATTTCCCAAATTTATTGCAGCGAAAGCGATCGCGCGTGGAGATCTCCAACCAATTCTCCAATCCTACACGACCCAAGTTGGATTACCGATCGCAGTGTTATATCCGCAAAAACGCTATCTCTCGGCTAAAGTTCGCGTCTTTGTTGAGTTTATGACAGAATTGACGGCTGCATTAAAGCGAGTTGATGTTGTAGATTGAAAGTTTGAATAAGTTAGCGTAGTGTACACCAGTTCCCACGTCAGGAAATTCAGTCTACCCCTCTTCTGTCACTTTCCAGAAAGACGATTGCCCAAAGGGCAGACGCCTCTGACGTATCGCTAGAAGCTTCATAAGGCAATCAATACAAGCTATGCTATTAGAAAAAAATGGATCTTGTATTTGTTATTAGAAAAGAATCGCGCAATTACTTGCTATACAAAAGCTCTAGAATTCAGAAATGGCAAATGTTTTCGGAGAGTGATAAATGAGGGATAAGAAATAAATTTTTGTCAAGCAAGCAAGAAACGCGAGCGTGGGCAAGCAATATAGGAATCATACTTGATTCTTGCTAGGTATACTGAGAACTAAACCTTTGTACGGTAAGCTCTTAGCTCATTTGGTTTTTCAAAAATCAAATACTAGTCCTATAGAAGTTGAATGACTCATTCAATAAGCCTTCTTATAAGATAAATTAAGCAATACTAACATAATATCTATAAAGTTTTAACTCATAAAAGCGGAACTAAGTAAGCTTTCGCATTTAGTGTATGTTGCACTGTTCAAGTCGCACAGAAAGAGAAGAACCACCAATCCCTCCACCATTACCATAACCAAACCACCATACACCTATGCTATGAACCGTTGGTAAATGACCCTTGGGAGCGTTTATATTATAATATATATCGTCTGGTGAAATTTGCTGGTACTTTAGGTTATTATCTGGAGACCAGGGTCTCTTACGCCACCCAACCTTCTGAGCAAAGTCCTCTAATACAGAAATATTGTCGTCTACCTTTGTTGGTATACCACCAACGTCTTCCCAGATACGCTTTTGCACAGTAAAACCAAACTTCCCATCACTATATTTTATCCAAAGTTTGTCTATAGTGCGGAGATCTTCACAGGGAAACTTAGCAAGATCATTCGAGTTTAACCAATTTTCTTTTTGTTTGCCAGATACTTCCAGCATTTTTTTAGCTGTTTCCTCATCAGCCATTTTCCAATTTTTATTTTTTAGCAGACTTTGTAGTTGAGCATATTCTGGTGAATATGATATATTCTGCTCATAGAAATAAAACCCTGTAAACCCAATTAAAAGAACTACTCCACCTGCAAATAACTTGTATTTAGCAGTAAAAATTTTTTTTAGCCATGATTGAGGTTCTGATACATCTACTTGATTAAGTATATTGAAGTTAAATTCATCAGTGGAACTAGATATTCGAGAATTTAGTTGTTCTTCTGCTTTATTATTTGGATAATTCTGTCTAAGTTCCAGATTACAATTGAGTTTTTTTGCAATTTCTTCTAAGAAATTTCCATATGTTCCTTTATTAAAAATAGGAATTAGTTCTTTGTTACAAAGCTTGCAAAGAGCTTCTTGATCGCCTATTTCATTTAAATATCTAATCAGGAGTAGAAAAAAGTCAGAATCTGAAGAATCTCTTAAAAATGAAAGTCGCTTTGGGTCGATTCCAATACTAAAACATAGTGCTTCTCGTGTTCTTGATTGCTGGCTACGGAGCAAAAGGTTTATTAATGTATCTACATCAGATTCAGTTAGTAAGTCTTGTTGGGACATATTTTTAACTTCCTACATTATTACAATTTAGTTTTAACTTAATTTTTTCTAACTCAACCGAGTATTTACCTCTTTTAAAGACAATCTCTAGTTCCTTGCAGATTTTACAAAGAGCTTGTTTGTCATCAATATTATGTAAATAACTAATTAGCTCTAAGGCAAAGTCAGTATCAGTAGATTGTCTGATAAATCCAAGTTGATTAGATTCAATTCCAATTTTTATACATAATGCTTTTCGTGCTGAATACTCTGCACGTCCGCTACGTATTAAGAGTTCTGTAATTATTTCTCTGTCAAAGTCGTTTAGTTCTTGAGATTCCTCAGATGTAGCTTCGTTCGCTCCTGAAAGCTCCTCTTCAAGCAAATTTATCTTAGCTACCGTCTCACCACTATTTGGCTTCTTCTTGAGAATCGGGGTTAGTTGCTCTGGAATATCTGCTAACCGAATTGCAGCACAACCAAATTTGTGGGCAAATTCAACGGGTCGTCCTGCTCCTAGGGCATCGTAAAAGCCCACAGTAAATTCAATTGCTGCTCTATCTCCAATTGCCTTGCTCATACCAATCACATAGTTAATGTGTTGAGAGATCGCGTTTGCCTGTATCTCTGAGTAACAACCGTTAAGGACAATACACTCAACGTGATCAGCAAACAAATCAAACAGTCCCGCTAAAGCTTCTCCATCGACTAGCTTTGCCGAACCAGTTTCATCTTCAAATACCAAACCTTCATCTCCCGTCCCATGCCCAGAAAAATGAATAATTTGTGGATTGATATCCAGCATTGCTCGCTGGATATCCCTCGGTCGGACTGCCCACTTCTGCTCCAAGACAAATTGATCGCGCTGCTTAGCTCGCTGTAGTCCAGCATCAATTTCACGCACTTCCTGATCCAAACGTAACGGTGTTGTGCCTTTAGGATTTGCTGCCAAAATTAAGATTGTTTGCACCATTTCCTTACTTCAGTTATGGTTGACATAGTTTTCTCACTCGGTTTTACTCATAGACAGAGCATCTGATTTGACACTAGCCTTTTACTTTTTGTCTGACCAATTTGACGAACTGTGTTGTTTTTCTAGCCATTGTTCGATTAACTCATTGACTACTTGACTCATCTTCAAACCCTGAAGAGCGCAAGTCGCATGGAATCGTTTTTTGAGTTTGTCCGTAATACTGATGTGCATAATAGTTACAGGTAATAAGGGTTACAAATATTGAACGGCACAAAATTCCAAATGTACAAACTTATATCTTTATAGAGATAAGTAAAACTAACTTATGCACTTATAAAGTCATAAGCTGAGACGCACTTAGTTTTTCAAGCTGAAAATCTCACAGCAAGGCTTTAAACATTTAAAAAGTATAATCTGTCAACCGTATGTTTATGCTTTTTAGTGTAGCTTTTTTAAAATGGCTAAAAAGTAGATATGACAAAGGTTTTCAGACCAGGTTGGATGATTTTACAAACATCTCGGCTCAACGCCTATTCCTGGGAGCTTAGCTCGATTACAACACGGCTATGAAATGATTCCCGTAGAGTAGCGAAACGCGATACGCAAAGCGTCAAGCGTTCGACTGACTTGTGCTGAGCAGTTCGATAAACTCAGTGTAAAACCTGTCGAAGTAGCTTTACCGAACGTCCGAAGTCCTCCGGCTTATCGCTCGCTTGGACGACATTGGGGATTTGGCAAGACGATTTGCCGCCATGTTATGAACAAGTGGTAGCAATCTTGTATAATTCTTAACATGATAAAAAAGTTAGTTGTAGCCTCTATTCTCCTTTGTCTAATGAACTCTTCTTTGGCAAGCGCAGAAGTTAATCATTTTGAAGACCCCAGACTGACAGTCTCAACTATTGAGGCAGATTGGTCGATCAAGACTGATAAAACTGAAAGACCGCAAGTTGGTGCTAGCGTTGCAACATTGCTCAAAGCTCAAAAGGAATTACAATTTCAGGGTACACTGGCTGCGATTGAGGGTAATGGGGGACTTGTCGGGTTTGCGTTTGTAGAAACACCTTTATCCCAAGATTTGAGCCAATACAAGTACATAGAATTCTACGCTAAATCTAAAGAAGCCAGAGTTGTTTACACGCTAACACTCAAAGACGAGCAAACTCAGCAGGACGCTGGAACTCTCACATTTGAGCAAGAGTTTGTTGTTGGGACAGACTGGACGAAAGTGAAGTTGCCTTTGAGTGAGTTTCAACCAAAAATTCGTGGCAGACTTGTAGATAGCTTTCAATTGGATCTTAAGCAGGTGCGATCGCTCTCTTTTCAAATCAATCGCAGCAAGCAGGAACCAGATTCACCCATTCCACTGGAGTTTGGTTTAGATGTAGGTTCAGAGGTATTGGTCACAAATCAGGAGTAAAGTCAAAAGCTGGTTAAATATTTGCTTCATTTGCTCGTACTTCGTCAAGCATCTGATAATCGGTCTTGACAATAGAGACATATAATAGTAAGTGCGTCAACGAGTACATACTCAGCTAATAGTTTCTGCGCTCCTTCATTATGTTGCCTAAACCCAAAAAGCATTGGACACCCTCACATTGGGCAAGTTGGAAGCCCTTTGGTATTGGCGAGCAATATCCAAATAACTACTGGGAAGTTTTTCGTGCCATTTGGCTATCTCGTCACAAGTTGCCTTATGCGTGGAACATCTTGAATAAGGGTGTTTGTGATGGTTGCGCTTTGGGGACAACCGGGATGAAAGATTGGACAGTTGATGGAATTCATGTCTGCAATGTCCGATTGCGGCTTTTGCAGATGAACACAATGCCAGCTTTTGACCCTGCAATTTTGGCGGATGTCTCTGCGTTGCAGACAAAAAAAAGTGCTGAACTACGCGAGTTGGGACGGCTTCCTTACCCAATGATCCGCCAGAGTGGGGAAAAAGGCTTTCGCCGAGTCAATTGGGATGAGGCATTGGAAGCGATCGCCAGTCGCATTCACGCCACAACGCCAGACCGCTTAAGCTTTTATATTACCAGCAGAGGCACCGTCAACGAAACATACTACGCCACTCAAAAAGCTGTGCGGGCGATGGGAACCAACAACATTGACAACGCCGCCCGTATCTGTCATTCTCCTAGTACCGCTGGTTTAAAAGGTGCAATCGGTGCTGCTGCAACCACCTGCTCTTACAAAGACTGGATTGGCACAGATTTATTAGTTTTCATTGGTTCAAATGTAGCCAATAATCAACCAGTCACCGTTAAGTATCTGCACAATGCCAAGAAGGCAGGTACAAGAATAGTCGTGATTAATACCTACCGCGAGCCAGGGATGGAGCGATACTGGGTTCCCTCAATTCCAGAAAGTGCTTTGTTTGGTACTAAGTTTGCTGAAGATTTCTTTTTGGTAAACATGGGCGGGGACATGGCATTTTTTAATGGGACAATCAAGCATATGATTGCCAACGGCTGGGTAGACGAGTCGTTTATCAACCGCTACACTGCTGGATTTGATGAGCTTAAAGCTTTCCTTGAAACTCAATCTTGGGAAGAGTTAGAGCAGCTTTCAGGAGCGAAGCGCGATGAAATGTACGCTTTTGCCAAAATGGTTGGAGAAGCAAATAAAGCTGTCTTTGTCTGGAGCATGGGTATTACCCAGCATGAGTGTGGCGAAGACAATGTCAGAGCTATTATTAACTTGGCTCTTACCAAAGGTTTTGTTGGTCGCGAAGGTTGCGGTTTGATGCCCATTCGCGGTCACTCTGGGGTACAAGGTGGTGCAGAAATGGGATGTTACGCGACAGTCTTTCCAGGTGGTAAGCCTATTATCCCAGAAAATGCTGCTCAGTTGAGCAAACTCTGGGGCTTTGATGTGCCAGTTACAAAAGGTTTAATTGCTCCAGAAATGATTCATGCAGCATCTGAGGGACAGTTAGACGTGTTGTTCTCCGTAGGTGGGAATTTCCTAGAAGTCTTGCCAGAACCTGATTATGTAGAAGATGCCTTGAAGCGAGTACCGATGCGAGTACACATGGATATTGTTCTTTCTAGCCAAATGCTTGTGGAACCAATAGATACTGTGGTGCTGTTACCTGCAACAACTCGCTACGAAATACCAGGAGGAGTCACAGAAACTAGCACTGAACGGCGAGTCATTTTTAGCCCAGAAATTCCAGGTCCCCGTATTGGGGAGGCGCGTTCAGAGTGGGAAGTGTTTATGGAATTGGCAAGGCGGGTGCGTGTAGAGACGTTGCATGCAACGTCTCTACATTTCGCTGATACTGCTGCTATTCGTCAAGAAATTGCCCAAGTTGTCCTGCAATACGCTGGAATTCAACACCTCAAGGAAGCAGGCGACCAGTTTCAGTATAGTGGTTCACATCTGTGCTTTGGCTGGAATTTTCCAACTGCTGATGGTAAAGCTCATTTTGCGGTGGTGTCTCGTGGAGAGCGAGAATTACCTGAAGGTTGCTTCCTAGTAGCTACGCGTCGAGGTAAGCAGTTTAATTCTATGGTACAAGAGCGTAAGGATGCGATTACAGGGGCAGTACGCGAGGCGGTTTTGATCAATGAGGTAGATGCAAAGCACTTTGGATTGAAGGATGGCGATGTAGTTATTCTGACAAACGAGCTTGGTAATTTAAAAGGAAAAGTTTACACAGCACCCATTAAACCAGGAAATTTGCAGGTACATTGGCCTGAGGGGAATGTGTTGCTGGATAAAAGTAAGCGATCGCGTGAAGGAGTGCCAGATTATAATACTGTGGTGCGTTTGGAAAAGGTTGATTAGTGAGTCAGACAATTTTGGATTTTAGATTTTAGATTTTGAATTGGGTTAATTAGTTAAAATCTAAAATCTATATAAAATCGCAAATCTAAAATTGCCGGATTTTAGATTTATTCTATGAAGAAATTCCCAGAGAAGTTCCGTGCGCGGGTTAAGCGCGCCGTTGGAAACTTCGGCAGGCGAGTCACCTTTTTAAATTTTGGATTTTGAACCTTTAAATCCAAAATTCAAAATTTAAAATCTAAAATTCGGTCAGTAAGCCACGTATTGCTTCTTGCTTCGCTGCGTATCCATAATTGGCAAAGTCAGTAAAGTAGCCATCTATCCCCAGTTGGATGAACTGCTCGTACTCACGAAGCGGTTCACCTTGGTAGTCAGGTGACAGAAAATATGAATCGCTGCGGAAGGTGTAGGGATGCAATAGTAAACCCGCTTTGTGGGCATCACTAACTAAGGAAGTTGGCTGTCGCAAGAATCTATCAGCATCGCTGATCTGTCCATCTCCATTAATATCAATCGGTTGACCATTATTATCCAATCGTGGAGAAGCGGGTACAATCAGTCGCTTGTCAGGACCAATTCCTGCTGCATAAGTCTTAATTTGTGTCAAGCCATTCGGGGTAATAATATCGGCGTAGGTTTTCCCAACGTTGTGGTAAACAAAGTCATAGGGAGCGCCACTGCTATCTATTAATTGAATCAGAGGAATATTGACTCCAGCAGCCGGCATAATATTCTCTTTCAAGTCTTTGAGATTAGAAACCTCAAAGGATTGGATGAAAATGCGATCAGGATCGGTATAGTTGTTGGCAACCAGATTATCAATCAACAGTTGTGAAGTATTGACATGGATAGGAGTACCATCCAGGTAGTTACCAGCTTCAGCGAAGTATGTGGGGTGCTTGGTTTCGGGATAAATACCAATTTTGCGACCAGTTTCTGCTTCGCGCTTTCTGGCGAGGTTGATAACTTCATCTAAAGTAGGAATTTGGAACAGACCATTGTACTTGGTATTATTAGGGCGAATATTGGGAAGACGCTCGATCGCACGTAGTGTCTTAATCTCAGCTAAAGTAAAATCTTCTGCGAACCAGCCTGTCACACGATTCCCATCAAGGAGTTTTGTAGTCAGGCGTGAAGCAAATTCTGGAAAATCGACGACGTTTGTTGTGGCTTCTTGGATAATGGGTTTACCATTATTATCGTAAGTAATATTGCCATTGTTATCAGTCTTCACTGTTGCCAACAGAGGTTCGTGGCGAACAATGAGGACTCCGTCTTTGGTCACTACTAAGTCAGGTTCGATGTAGTCTGCACCGAATTGGATACCTAGATTGTGAGAACCAATTTTGTCACCTCCAAAATCTCCCACCGTATGTTCTGGACGATACCCAGTTCCACCTCCTCGGTGACCGATGACTATGGGAACTTGTCCGTTGAGAGTATTGAGCTTGGAAACGTTCGAGTTGGAACTTGGGGGATTCATAGCACCAGCAAAATTGATACTTCCTAGGATTATTGAGACAGATAATGCCAGGAAAAAGCATAGAAGCAACAGATAACCTTTGATTCGTAGCATATTTAAAACCTAACGAGTCTAAGGTTTTAATATCAAAGTTTTTGGTTAAGAAAATAGAGTTTTGGGTTAAAACAAGGTTTAAAAGAGTTTAACCTTGACACTGGTGTGCTCAAAGCTGACAACCGAAGTGATATTGTTCCACACTCACTCCTTCATACCTGCAATGATTGCTAACGCATCCACACACTGTTCTAAATCAGGAGAGCAATATTAAATTCTTCTTTGAATTAATGATACTTTGTGTACATATGGAGAGATGGAAGCATGAAAACGCAAACTGGTAGTAAAAGCAAAGCTACTGTCTGGGTAGTAGAAAAAGGTCAAGGACGCCCTCGACAAGACCAACTAACCACAGAAGAACCCTTGGAAATTCGCCTAGTCTCTCCTGAAAAAACAATAGCTGTTACCATGCGAACACCAGGGGCAGATTTTGAACTGGCTGCTGGTTTTCTTTACAGTGAGGGGGTTATTAGTTGTAAAGAAGATATCCAACGCATGAGTTACTGCGTGGATAAATCTGTAGATATTGAGCAACGCTACAACATTGTGAATGTTACCCTTCGAGAGGGTTTGAATCCAGATTTACAGCCTTTGGAAAGACATTTTTATACAACAAGTGCCTGTGGAGTTTGTGGTAAGGCAAGTCTAGAGGCTTTGCGTTTACGAGGTTGTCCGGTTATTCTTCCACAACCCATTGTAACTGCTGAGATGATTTATGATTTACCAGATAAGCTGCGGGCGGCTCAAGGTATATTTAAGGCTACAGGAGGTTTGCACGCTGCGGCTTTGTTTGATGCCCAAGGACAGCTGCTGAATTTGCATGAAGACGTGGGGCGTCACAATGCTTTGGATAAATTAATAGGTTCAGCATTGCTGAGTCAGCAGTTACCATTAAGCGATCATATCGTCATGGTAAGCGGACGCTCTAGTTTTGAGATTTTGCAAAAGTCTACAGCTGCTGGTGTTCCCATTGTTTGTTCTGTTTCAGCCCCTAGTAGTTTAGCAGTGTCTGTAGCAAAAGAATTTGGGATTACTCTCATTGGATTTTTGCGAGGGGAACGGTTCAATGTCTACACTGGTTTTGAGAGAATAAACGTTTCTAAAAACAAGGGATAGCAATGAACGAGTTTCAAATACAAGGAATAAATCATATTGCCTTAGTGTGTAAAGACATGGCACGCACTGTGGACTTTTACACCAACACACTGGGTATGAAGTTAATAAAAACTATAGCTTTCCCAAATGGTGGACAGCACTTTTTCTTTGATATTGGCACTGGAGAGGCGATCGCTTTTTTCTGGTTTCCACAAGCACCAGAAGCCGCTCCTGGTATAGCATCCGTGAGACCTGATGCTTTGCAAAGTGGTAATCTCATGACCGCTCATGCTTCATTAAACCATTTGGCGTTCAATGTTCCGTTTGAAAAACTTCAGGAGTATCGAGAAAAACTTATTGCTAAGGGTGTTGAAGTAACACCTGTTTTACACCACGCAGATGTTCCCTCTGGTATGGTTCCCGAAGTTGACGAAACTACATTTATTTCCTCTGTTTATTTCTTTGATCCTGACGGTATTTTGCTAGAGTTTGCAGCAAATTTGCGCGAGTTGGGTGATCCAGACAGGGATATTCAACACAAACCAGCCACAGCAGTTACTACAGCAGAATAATACTAAGTTGCACTCAAAGAGCGAATCTGTCATTGCGTTAGCGTAGCGTGCCCGTTAGGCGCAGCCGTGGCGTTAGCCATAGGGCATACGTAACGGAGTGAAGCGAAGCAATCTCAGCCACACTAAATTCTCCATTAGAACGCAATTTAGTATAAAGATTTTACTTTCTGCTTGAGATGACTTTTCAATACACTGATGCATTCATTGCTCTGGCAACTTTTCAGATAGAAAACTTAGTTGATTTCTATACCCAATTTCTCAGTATAGAACCAACTACCTATATCCCAAATATTTATGCTGAGTTCCGACTACCTAGTTTAAAATTAGGTATTTTTCAACCAAAACAAACTGACTTTTCTGAATTTGAACATTCAGCTAAAAGTAAAGTGAGTTTGTGTTTAGAGGTGAGTGATTTAGAAAGTGTTATTGCTCACCTGACCATACTGGGGTATTCACCACCAGGAAAGATTATCACTGCTTCTCATGGTAGGGAAATTTACGCTTATGATCCTGATGGTAATAGAATAATTATACATCAGTCAAAGTAGATACGCCCTTTGCTACTGTATGCCTAAAATTTTATAATAAGGCTCTTACAAACGTTAATGTCATGAAATTCCAACGATACACTAACACAAATGTACGCGGATGATTTATCTGTGCTAATCTGTATGCATCTGTGGTTTTTAACACTTATCAGTTATCAGTTAGCAGTCATAAATTTCATCACTTGGATAAAGACCTGTCTACCAAATCGTGGAATGCGTTGGTCGCGGGTCGGGCATCGTCCACTATACGCCTCTTAACTGCGTCGGTAGCTGTTCACTATTTTAATATTCTTGTATTCAGTTTTCTTCAGTGATGGGTTACAATTTGCTAACACAACCTACAGATTTCATTTCATCAGTTTGCTAGGCAATATTAACAGTCTTTCGTCATTGGACAAAGGACAAAAAACCAAGGAAAAAGAATAAATGTCAATAACTCAAAACTATAAATTAAATCTTATTCAATGGTACCCAGGACACATCGCTAAAGCTGAAAAAAAATTAACAGAATATCTCAAGCTTGTTGATGTCGTACTGGAAGTACGCGACGCCCGCATTCCTTTGGCAACACACCATCCCCGAATCGGAGAATGGGTGACAGGTAAAACACGGGTATTAGTATTAAACCGAGTTGATATGATTTTGCCTCAAGTCCAGCAAGTGTGGACAAAGTGGTTCAAGAGTCAGGGAGAAATATCTTATTTTACCAATGCTCAACAAGGTCAAGGGGTGGGTGCGGTGTTAAAAGCGGCACAAGCAGCTGGAGTTGCGATTAATGAACGTCGGAACAGTCGCGGAATGTTACCTCGTCCAGTCCGTGCTGTGGTAATTGGCTTTCCCAATGTTGGTAAATCAGCTTTGATCAACCGTCTGTTGAAACGGCGAGTGGTGGAAAGTGCAGCGCGTCCTGGGGTAACTCGCCAACTGCGTTGGGTGCGAATTTCTGAGGAATTGGAATTGCTGGATGCCCCTGGTGTTATTCCTCTTAAGTTGGAAAATCAAGAAGCAGCTTTGAAGTTAGCCATTTGTGACGATATCGGTGACGCATCTTACGACAATCAAATAGTCGCAGCAACTTTAGTAGATATCTTGAAAAATCTCCGAGTTAATACTGCTGATTTTATACCAGAAAATCCGTTAGAATCACGTTACAAACTTGACCCGACTCCCCTAACCGGAGATGAATATATGTTTGCTTTAGCAGAGTATCGCTATAAAGGTGATGTGGAAAAAACTGCACGTAGCTTACTAACAGATTTTCGTAAGGGTTTGCTAGGTGAAATTCCTTTAGAGTTACCACCTGGATAAGGAGTAGGGCGAGATTTTGAGTATAGTCGCGAGGAATTCATGCGTTGGGTAATCTATTTGTGGTCGTTGGAATGCTATTGAGAGTGCAATCTTTGAAAAAGTGAAAGGTGAACCCTGAATATATCCTTTGCTTTAGCAATGATGGCATTCTCTGCGTCCAGAATGGATTTTATAGAAATCATGACTAAACTGAAACTGCGCCTACAAGAGGATCATTCTGAAAAAACGGTCACAGTGCATCAAGATGTTTTTACTATCGGTCGTTTGCCACAATGTGATTTATACTTACTCTCCGGAGGAGTTTCACGTTACCATGCCCGCATTATGAAAACTCCTTCCGATACGTGGACTGTTGAGGATTTGGGCAGCAAAAACGGGACTCAATTAAACGAACATCTGATTAGTTCTCCTCAACAGTTGCAAGACGGCGATATTATTTGGGTTGGGGATGTGTGTCTGACAATCGTGTTGAGTTCTGTTGACTCATCAATATTCAGTCAGGGAGTTGTTTCGCCAGGAATAACTATTCTTCGCAACGTTGAACAACTCCAACAGCAATGGATTCTCGCTGATCATGTCTGTGGTGATGTTGGGATTAAAGACAAAACGATCGCCCGCCTGAAAGACTTAGTCAATATAGCCAAAAGTCTATCTGCAGCAGCTTCAATAAAAGAAATTTTCTCTCAAGTTCAGGAAGTGGTGTTTCGTTACCTCAATAGTATTGACCGTTTGGGATTATTAATTGATGTTAGTGGATCTGGCAAACTAGAACTCTTAAACGCTGCTACGAGAGATATTTCTTACCAAGAATATCTGCCAACTGATGGCAGTTGGATTAGTCGTAGTATATGTCAAAAAGTCTTCGAGGAAAAAGTTGCCATTCAAACTGCTGATGCTCAAAACGATGAAAGGTTTGCAGGAGAAAATAGTCTTCTAGTCAAAGGTATTCGTAGTGCGATGGCAGTGCCTTTATGGGATGAGAATAAGGTTGTTGGTGTTCTTTATGCTGATGCTCATTTGTCTTCTCACCATTGGGCAGAAGAAGGTGAAGAAGAACTGAGCTTTTTTTCTGCTTTAGCAAACCTTGTGGCTTCTAGTGTACAACGTTGGCTGTTGGCCGAGAAACTCAAAAGCGAAGAACTCATTCGCCGAAGACTCGAACGCTATCATTCACCAGCAGTTGTACAGCAGTTGATCGCTGTTGGTGCATTGCCAAATGGACGTTTACCTCCACAAGAAAGTGAAATTAGTATCTTATTTGCTGATTTGGTCGGTTTTACAGCAATTTCAGAAAGATTGACGCCAACTCACATTGCCGACTTGCTCAATAATTTATTTGAGGAGATGTTGCAAGAAGTGTTTGCTGGCGGTGGCACTTTGGATAAGTATATTGGCGATTGTATTATGGCATTTTTTGGTGCTCCGGAACCACAACCGGATCATGCCGATCGCGCTGTCACTGCTGCTATGGGTATGTTAACTCGTCTGGAACGTCTTAATGCAAAAAATTTTTGGACAGAACCACTACAATTGCGAATTGCTATTAACAGCGGGAAGGCTGTGGTTGGAGATGTTGGTAGTTCTCAAAGGGTTGAGTATACAGCATTAGGAGCCACAATTAATCTGGCTGCACGGATGGAAGCAATTTGCCCACCAGGTGAATGTGTTGTCAGTGAAGATACTTACACAATACTGTCACAACCCTCCTGCTTCTTAGAAATGGGAGATTATCGCTTTAAAGGTATTAATCGACTAGTCAAGATTTATCGAACAAAGATGCACTAATCAAAGTTTTTTTGAGGAAAATTGCCAAAAGAGCCTGATTAACGTTATAATTTAACATTTAAGAGTTATTGAGACCTAATTTCACAATTAAAATTAAAAAAAAATATTAAATTTGAAATTTATTTTTCATCACAGTGTCACATCCTGTTAAAATCAACCAGGGTCAGTGAAATGCATACTTGCTTAGGGGAGATTGTAAGCATAAATACATAAAAAATATGTATAGTTTGTTTCAATTTTCATTGCCAAATTTTAATATAAGTAAAGTAAGCATTTTTTGAAAGACTACAATTTGAAATGTAGCTTCCATAAAAGGTGTCTGCAACGTATGGATGCTAACTTAGGTAAATTTTTAACGGGGAGGTCAGGGTATGGCTATCGCCACAGTTAATCCTGCAACTGGAGAGTTGCTGAAAACTTTTGAGCCATTAAACGATGCAGAAATTGCTGAGAAACTAGATTTGGCACAACAGGCTTTTGAGAAGTACCAGAAAATTTCTTTTCAAGAACGTTCTGTTTGGATGCAAAAAGCTGCTGACATTTTAGACCAAGAAAAAGCAGATTTTGGCAAGATTATGACACTGGAGATGGGCAAGCCTTTCAAAGCAGCGATCGCCGAAGTAGAAAAATGTGCCCACGTCTGTCGTTACTACGCTGAACACGCTGCTGAATTCCTAGCTGATGTTAGTGTAAAAACCGATGCAAGCCATAGTTTTGTAAAATACCAACCACTAGGGATTATTCTCGCAGTTATGCCGTGGAATTTTCCTTTTTGGCAAGTGTTCCGATTTGTTGCACCTGCACTGATGGCTGGAAATGTAGGATTACTCAAACACGCTTCCAACGTTCCGCAGTGTGCTTTAGCAATAGAAGAAATTATACAAAGAGCAGGTTTCCCAAAAGGCGTATTTCAAACTCTATTAATAGGTGCTGCCAAAGTTGCTGACTTGATGAGTGATGATCGAGTGAAAGCAGCTACATTGACAGGAAGCGAACCAGCAGGCGCAAGTTTAGCCGCAGCCTCAGGAAAACAAATTAAAAAAACCGTCCTAGAATTGGGAGGAAGTGATCCATTTATTGTATTGGAAAGTGCAGACCTGGAAGCAGCAGTTGCCACCGCAACGACAGCCCGAATGTTAAATAACGGACAATCATGTATTGCAGCAAAACGTTTTATAGTTGTTGAGACAATAGCAGACAAGTTTGAAAAGCTACTACTAGAGAAATTTCAAGCGCTGAAAGTTGGTGATCCGATGGAAAGCGAAACTGACTTGGGTCCATTGGCAACTCCTGATATTATCAAAGACTTAGACCAGCAAGTCCAAACAGGTGTCAAGAATGGGGCAAAAGTTTTAACCGGTGGACATGCTTTATCAGATCGTCCTGGTAACTTCTATCCACCAACCATTCTCACGAATATTTCCCCAGATAATCCCGTGGCGCAGGAAGAATTTTTTGGTCCGGTGGCGATGTTATTTCGTGTACCGGATATTGACGCAGCGATAAAAATCGCAAACGCCACACCATTTGGCTTAGGCGCGAGTGCTTGGACAACCAACTCCCAAGAACGCGATCGCCTGATCGAAGAAATCGAAGCAGGTTCGGTATTTATCAACGGTATGGTAAAGTCCGATCCCCGCTTACCCTTTGGTGGGATCAAGCGTTCTGGATATGGCAGGGAACTGAGTATCCAAGGTATACATGAGTTCGTCAATGTGAAAACTGTGTGGGTGAAATAACAAACCACATCAGGTGCAATCAACCCAGAGGAACAATAAGAGGAGACATGAACACAGCTGAATTACTCGTACAGTGTTTGGAAAATGAAGGAGTGCAATACGTTTTCGGACTCCCTGGGGAAGAAAATCTACACGTTTTAGAAGCGCTGAAACATTCTTCCATTCAGTTTATTACTACCCGTCACGAACAAGGTGCAGCATTCATGGCAGATGTCTACGGACGTCTGACAGGAAAAGCAGGAGTTTGTCTTTCGACTCTAGGCCCTGGGGCAACAAACTTGATGACTGGGGTAGCAGATGCTAACCTTGATGGTGCGCCTTTGGTAGCAATTACCGGACAAGTCGGCACAGATAGAATGCACATCGAATCCCATCAATATTTAGATTTGGTGGCGATGTTTGCCCCAGTGACAAAGTGGAATAAACAGATTGTGCGCCCCAGTATTACACCAGAACTTGTGCGCAAAGCATTTAAGCGGGCACAAAGTGAAAAACCAGGCGCAGTTCACATTGATTTGCCAGAAAATATAGCCGCTATGCCTGCAGAAGGCTATCCCTTACGTAAGGATAATATTGAAAAAACCTTCGCTTCTTTTGCAAGTATTAGGGCAGCAGGCGCAGCAATTTCCCAAGCAGTTAACCCAATTATATTAGTTGGTAACGGGGCAATTCGCGACCAAGCAAGCGATGCCGTCACACAATTTGCCAGTCAGATGAATATTCCTGTTGTTAACACTTTCATGGGCAAAGGTGTGATTCCCTACACTCATTCCTTAGCTTTGTGGTCAGTTGGATTGCAACAGCGAGATTTCATTACCTGTGGTTTTGATAGCACAGATTTAGTGATTGCCATTGGCTATGATTTGATTGAATTTTCCCCGAAAAAATGGAATCCCGATGGCAGAATTCCTATTATTCATGTTGGCGCAACCCCAGCAGAAATTGATAGTAGTTATATCCCTAATGTTGAAGTCGTAGGCAATATTTCTGATTCTTTGTTTGAAATCTTAAAGTTCGCAGACCGGGAAGGTAAGCCTAATCCTCATGCTATCAGTTTACGAACAAATATTCGTGCTGACTACGAAGAGTATGCCAATGATGACGGGTTTCCCATTAAGCCTCAAAAGTTAATTTATGACTTGCGACAAGTGATGGGACCAGAAGATATCGTCATCTCTGACGTTGGCGCACACAAAATGTGGATTGCCCGCCATTATCACTGCCATAGTCCTAATACTTGCCTTATATCCAATGGCTTTGCCGCAATGGGTATTGCTATTCCTGGGGCTGTAGCCGCAAAACTCGTGCACCCCAACCGCAAAGTTATTGCTGCAACAGGCGATGGTGGTTTTATGATGAATTGCCAGGAATTAGAAACAGCTTTACGTGTTGGTACACCCTTTGTTACTCTCATCTTTAATGATGGTGGTTATGGCTTAGTCGAGTGGAAGCAAGAAAATTACTTCGGCAAAGGCAGATCATCTTTTGTACATTTTGGCAACCCTGATTTTGTTAAATTTGCTGAAAGTATGGGTCTAAAAGGCTACCGCGTTGAATCGGTTACTGATTTTGTTCCTATCCTGAAAGAGGCTTTGGCACAGGATGTCCCAGCAGTGATAGATTGTCCTGTTGACTACCGGGAGAATGCCCGTTTCTCCAGAAAAGCCGTCGAGTTGAATTGTACGGTGTAGGAAGATTTTCCTTACGCCAAGACGACGCCGAGATGCTAAGATTTCTTGGCGTTCTTGGCGTCTTGGTGAGTCCAGCCTCCGTCTTGGCGGTTTCCGTCACGTTAGCGTTTGCGCAGCGCCCCCTTAGGGGCTAGCGTCTCCGCAGGAGATTGGGGGACTAGCGTATGCGCAAAGCGCACGCCCAAAGGTCTAAAGCGCAGCGAGACCGGAGGTCTTCCCCGAAGGGCGGTTCGTTTTTGTTAACTTGTCTTCTAGCGCCCTTGCAATCTTTTCCAAGCTGTCATCAGTATCTTTAGTCATTTTCCGCCATGAGGTACTAACAAATGTATACATACCTCCTGCGGTAGCAGTAAATGCTCCTTCGGAAACTTTTCCAAACAATAGTAGTACAACACTTGCAATACCAATTATCGCACCGAGAATTGTTAAACTGTAAGCGAGATTAAATGCTTTACGATCTTGCAGGCGTTGCTGGCGATAAATACTAAAGAGTTCTTCAGACATCATTCTTTGAATTTGCTGATCGTACATTTGTCGTCTCCGTTCACTCTACAATTTCATTAAAATCTGTCAGGAGACGACATCCTGGTTGGGAAATCGTTGAGTTGTGGCTGACTTATCGTTGACTGGAGGTTGATATACTCAAAGTAGTTTTGTAATGATAAGTGATGGCGCGATCGCTTAAAGTTGCCCAAGAGTACCTGCAAAAAGTTAAATCAGCACTCCAGCGTAACAGCTATCCCAGCCAGAAAGCTTTAGCTGATGATCTGAGGATATCTCTATCCACCGTCAAAAACTTTCTTAGTAGCAAACCCGTTGACTACCTGAATTTTGTAGAAATTTGCCAGAAATTAGGGCTAGACTGGCAAGAAATTGCATTTAAAGAATCAGACACTCAACCCAACTCAAGCACAACCTTTGAGGTAACCTCACCTTTCATCACTGGTTCACCCATCACCCATCCTCGCCACTTTTTCGGACGACAAAAAGAACTCAAACGCCTGTTCGACTTACTCAAACGCCATCCCTTGCAAAACGCTGCAATTATCGGTAAGCGGCGCATCGGCAAAACTTCTCTGCTGCACTACCTGAAAAACATCACCACCACTCCACCAGAACAGTTACGTTCCAGTCAAAAGTACGACTGGCTACCGCATCCAGAGAATTATAAGTGGATATTCGTAGACTTCCAAGATACGCGTATGGCTGGTAGAGAAAGACTTTTAAGCTATATCCTCGAATGTCTGAGTTTCAAAGTGCCAACGCCTTGTAATTTGGATTACTTTATGGATGTAGTCAGCGATAATCTACATTCCCCCACAGTCATCTTACTGGATGAAATTGGCGTTGGCTTGCAACGCTGTCCAGAATTAGATGATGAGTTTTGGGAGTGTTTGCGATCGTTGGCGACGAACCACACAAGGGGAAATCTGGCGTTTGTCTTAGCTACCCACGAATCACCGATTGAACTTGCTCGCAATACAGGGCATAGTTCGCCTTTCTTTAATATTTTTGGTTATACCGCAACTTTGGGAGCGCTGACTGAGCCAGAAGCACGGGAATTGATTGCTAGTTCACCTATTACCTTCGCTAAGGAAGATGTAGAGTGGATTTTGCAACAAAGTCAACGCTTACCACTTTTGCTGCAAATTCTTTGTCGAGAAAGATTGTTTAATTTAGAAGATGGGGAGACTGACGACTGGTGTGAGGAGGGATTGCGACAGATAGAACCATTTGCTCATTTGTTGGAATGAAACAGGGAGAGGTGAAAAAATGCCTTTTAGCAGCTACAAGAGTATTGGGGCTGTTGCCAAAGAATTTCAAATTAAGTATGTGCGGGATAATTTTATTATTGAAACAAAATTTTCAATCAGTGATACTTTTCGTCAAGAATTAGATTTAATTTTCAACGAAGGAGTTTTTGATAATTCCGAAATTGCGATTTGTGAAAATATCATTTATCCGATTTTGAAAGAAGTTTGGAAAGCTTACCGGAGTAACTTTCTTCTCTGGAGTCATCAAACATTGATTTATGATGAGAAATTGTGTGGGGTTCCTGATTACATAGTGGCAAAGCGATCGCCCCTTGGAACAGTGGTTTTTGACAAGCCATATTTTGTTTTAGTTGAGGCAAAGAAAGAAAGCGATTTTACTGAAGGCTGGGGTCAGTGTTTGGCAGAAATGTTGGCAGTGCAGCGGCTGAATAATGAGCCAGAACAAACTATCTTTGGAATTGTTTCTAATGGGGCAGTATGGCAGTTCGGCAAGCTACATTTAGATATTTTTACACAAAATAAAACTTTTTATACAATTCAGGATTTAGAGCGGCTATTTGCTGCGGTTAATTATGTTTTTCAACAGTGTGATTTGCAATTGGATGAGCAAAGGTAAACATTTACCCATATTTTTAGAGAAATGCCATGACAATTAACTTCCCCGATTATATTGGATACGCTCACACCCACCCGGAAATCAATTTCCGGGCTAATAGCTCAAGTCGGTTCAAACCGACTGAAACCATCAAAAAATTAACTTTTTCAGTCCTCTTGAGAGGACTTTCGCTATCAGCCAGGGAATTTATTCCTTGGCGGGCGTGGACTTAGACTGAGAAACCTGAAAAAATCCCAACCTCCCATGACACTTCCCATCGACTACAGCAAAATCTACACCGATGCACCCCAGCAGCACCCCAACTTGATACTGGGTAGCCTGCAACTGTTGTTCTGGCTTTTTTTTCGTCCCACAGCTTTCCGTAATCACCTCCAACGTATTCATCCTGACCTAGAAACTGATTTACCTGTGCTATTTTTTATTCGACAAGGGCGATGGCGACAATTTGCGGTCTGGCGGTTGCTGCTACAGGCATACATAATATTACCTGTTTTAGCTAATTTAACTTTCGGCTTGCTGCTGTGGGCATTGGGTTTTCCAATAGAAGAGGTGGCGTGGGGCGTGGCGTGGGGCGTGGCGTTCGGCGTGGCGTTCGGCGTGGTGTTGGGCGGCGTGGCGTTCGGCGTGGCGTCGGGCGTGGTGTTCGGCGTGGCGTCGGGCGTGGCGTGGGGCGTGGCGTCGGGCGTGGCGTTCGGCGTGGCGTTGGTCGTGGCGTCAGGCGTGGTGTGGGGCGTGGCGTTGAGCGTGGCGTCGGGCGTGGCGTTTAGCGTGGCGTGGAGCGTGGCGTTGACGTGGAGCGTGAGGTTGGTCGTGACGTGGAGCGTGACGTCGGTCGTGGGGTTGGTCGTGGGGTTGGTCGTGACGTCGAGCGTAGCGTCAGTCGTGGCGTTTGGCGTGGGAGTAACTATCAACTTGTGGCTTTGTGTAGTACTCTTTCCTTTGTTAACAGTATGGAATCTCTGGCTTTATCGGTTGGAGCAACAACTTACAAACAATAAACCCAGTTTATTGCGTTGGCATTCTGCTTTTTGGTATGAATGGCAGCGCCTACCTTTATATAACTTGGACAAGCACCTGCTTTTAGTCATCGAACGTAACCCAATTGAAGGAAAAGCTGCCCTAGAATACCTAACTACCAGTCGCCAGCGCTGGGCGGCTCAAGCTGTGCAGATTGAACTTGATGCACACAAATTAGAACGCTGTACAGATGTCGAAGCTATCCGTAACGTTCACCGCAGTTTAGAAAATGGCGAACTCCAAAGCCCAGTCAGCGACTTACTAAACATCTTCACTCGCATCAGTGAAGATGTGGACGCTGCTTTAAAACAGCAAAGTTCTTACAACCAGCGTCTAGCACTCAGGGCTGTTATTGAGCGTTTAGAACCACAGTTGCAAAACTTGACTCGCAGTAGCGACAAATACGCCCCCCGCTTCTACCCCATCGCCCAAAGTTGGCGTGAAATAATAGTTAACTATGTAGAGGAACTCGCTAAAGCTACCGAACTCCGTCAAGAAATTGATTCTCCCTACATCATTGGCGTTCCCCTCACACTAGAGCAAGAAATCTTCACCGGACGCGATGACATCGGTACGCGCATTGAGCAATTAATTTTAGACCGCCGCCGCCCACCCTTGCTACTCTACGGTCAACGGCGTATGGGCAAAACTTCTCTGCTGAACAATTTGGGAAAGTTGCTACCCAATAGCATTATCCCCTTATTTATTGACTTGCAAAGCGCACCCTCATCAGCAAGCAACAATGCAGGTTTTCTCTACAACCTTGCTAAAGGTATGATAAACTCAGCGAAAAAACAAAGCGCCTTAACTTTACCATCCTTGACACGGGAAGATTTAGAAAAAGACCCCTTCACCTGCTTTGATGAATGGTTAGATAAAGTAGAAGAAGCGTTACAGGATAATACAGCACTGCTTTCCCTAGACGAGTTCGAGGTGTTAGACAGCGCCATAACCAAAGGACGCTTTGATGAACAAGACGTTCTGGGAATGCTGCGTCACCTCATACAGCATCGTCCTCGCTTCAAAGTGCTACTAGCAGGTTCTCATACTATAGAAGAATATCAGCGCTGGGCTAGCTACCTCATCAACGTGCAAGTCGTGCATATCAGCTACCTTAAGAAAGACGAAGCCCGTCAACTCATTGAACGCCCTATCAAAGATTTTACCCTACGCTATGAACCAGACGCTGTTGAGCGAGTACTGCAACTCACCCGTTGTCACCCTTTCCTAGTACAACTGCTGTGTGGTGAAATTGTCGCCCTCAAAAATGAGCAAGACACTTCTGTCCGCCGACTGGCAATTTTAGCAGACGTGGAAGCTGCAGTTCCAGAAGCTTTGAGTAGTGGTGGTTTCTTTTTTGCAGATATTCAAAATAACCAAGTAGATACTGTTGGATTAGCTATCCTGAAATATTTGGCGGCACAAGGAGAAGGGGCAATAGTTAGTAAAAATACTATATTAAAACAACTTCCTGATATATCGGAAAGCGCTTTTAAACTGTTGTTGCAACGCGAGTTGATTGAAGAAGTTGAGGACGGCTTTCGCTTCCAAGTAGAGTTGATTCGACGGTGGTTTGCTCAAATGTAGAGATGACTCGTACTAATACCAGTTCTATATGAAGATGCAACAAATTAGATCCCCCCAACCCCCCTTAAAAAGGGGGGCTAAGAAATTATTTAGCGCAGCTTCATGGAGAAACTGAAAACTTGAAACCTCGATCCCTCCTAGCCCACGCCAGGTGCTACAAGTCGGCAGAGCTGCCCAACGCACTGGCTCCCCTTTTTAAGGGGGGAATCTTAAAAGCCCCCTTTTTAAGGGGGTTGGGGGATCTCTTGTGCGTAAGTCCTAAAGATTGAAATTTAACCTTCTAGTCATACAATCTTGGTGTCCTTTTCATGGAGAAACTGAAAACTTGAAACCTCGATCCCCCCTAGCCCACGCCAGGTGCTACAAGTCGGCAGAGCCGCCCAACGCACTGGCTCCCCTTTTTAAGGGAGGAATCTTAAAAGCCCCCTTTTTAAGGGGGTTGGGGGATCTCTTGTGCGTAAGTCCTAAAGATTGAAATTTAACCTTCTAGTCATACAATCTTGGTGTCCTCACATCCGGAAGTTTATGCGGTTTTTTACAGACGGTTATCGCTGGGTATTTCTAACCTTTTTTGTGATTGCAGTTATCGTAGCGTGTACAGCATCGCCTGGAAAACGTTCTGGGCAAACAACACAACAGCAAGCAACACAACATAATATGATCATATTCGTTGCTGATGGGCTGCGTCCAACTTGGATCAATCCTACCGATACCCCAAGTATGAATGAGATACGGGAACAGGGTGTCAAGTTTACCAATAGTCACTCTTTGTTTCCGACTTTTACGACTGCTAATGCTTCGGCGATCGCCACTGGTCATTATTTAGGCGATACTGGTGACTTTAGCAATACTATCCAAGTCAATGCCCCAGTCAAAAGTGCCAAAAACAGCCTTGTCCCTTTCTTAGAAAACAATGCTGTTCTCCAAGAAGTGAACAAACAGTTTGGTGCTAACTACCTCAACGAACAAACTCTGCTAGAAGCTGCAAGAAAATCAGGTTTCAGCACTGCAGCAGTCGGAAAAATTGGACCAGTTTTGATTCAAGATGTGACTTTGCAAAAAGGTGAACCAACGATCATTTTTGATGACGCCACTGGTACACCCACAGGAATTTCCTTGAGTTCTGAAGTGAGTGAACAACTTGCCAAAAACTCGTTACCAACAGCAACACCTTCACGCGGTGACAATGGCAAACCGGGCGACAGCAAGACTCCTGGTACTAAAGTTGCCAATACAACTCAGCAGCAATATTTTGCTGATGTGACGACTAAGGTGATTCTGCCAATGTTCAAGCAACGGCAAAAACCCTTTGTGTTAGTTTATTGGTCCCGTGATCCAGACGGTACGCAGCATAATCACGGCGATAGTCTCAACCAACTTGTTCCTGGTATTAATGGTCCGACAGTGCAAGCAGCGCGTCAGAATGTTGACAAAAACCTGGCTCAAATTCGCACTGCATTAAAAGATTTGGGTTTAGAAGAAAGTACAAATATATTCTTGACTGCTGACCACGGATTTTCGACTATTAGTAAAGAGAGTAAAACCAGTTATTCAGCAACGCTTTCTTATCCGGATGTGCCAAAAGGTTTTATCCCACCTGGTTTTGTAGCGATTGATATTGCCCAGGAGTTGAAGTTACCTCTGTTTGACCCAGATAATAAGAATGCAACTGTAGATCCAACTAAAGGACAGTTTTCTAAAAATAGTGTGATTGGGAAAGATTCCAAAAAACCAGATGTTATCGTTGCTGGTAATGGCGGTTCTGATTTACTTTACCTGCCTAATGCAGCAAACAAAAAAGCAACTGCCAAAAAGATTGTAGATTTGCTGCTGAAGCAGGACTATGTTAGTGGGATATTTGTGGATGATTCTTTGGGAGAAATTCCTGGGACTTTATCAATGGAGGCGATCGCTCTTCGAGGCGCAGCACGCACTCCCAAGCCATCTATTTTAGTCAATTTTCGTTCCTTCGATACAGGTTGCGGCAATCCTACGGCGTGTGGTGCGGAATTAGCCGATACAGGTTTGCAGCAAGGACAAGGAATGCACGGTAGCTTTAGTCGTGCTGATACTTACAACACAATGGCAGCAATTGGACCAGATTTTAAACACGACTATGAAGATTTAGCTCCTGCAAGTAACGCAGATGTAGCTGTCACCATAGCGAAAGTATTGAAGTTAAAATTATCTACTCAGGGTAAGTTAGTTGGTCGAGTGTTAGGTGAAGCGTTAGTCAATGGACCTGATAACGTTGAGTATAAATCTTTCACCCTGAAATCTCCATCTGCTGCTAACGGTTTAAAGACCATCCTCAAGTATCAAACAGTAGGAAAAACTCGCTACTTTGATGTTGCTGGATTCCCAGGTCGTACCCTTGGACTGTAATTAAACTACTTTGACACAGCATGCACTGTCTACCAGCGATTTTTGACTCATATTTCGGGCATTCGTCTTGAGAACTAAATTCAGTTACACACAACCCTCAGTTTCTGTGTTTGAATCAATTCCCAGTCCTGAATAGCTCCGTTGTAAACGTTCCCAGAGTTCAGTTATTTGCTGGTTAGCATCCTGTGGAGAGAGCTTTCCAAGAGTTTGTAAGTTGCTAATGTAGCCAACTCGTGTTGCAAATTCTTGTAAATTAGCGTTGAACACTAAAGCCTCTGGCGTGAAGTTACCGTGGTAACTTCTTCTTTGATAAAGAAAGTCATGTTTGTCTATTTGCGGTTCCATAATCCAGCTCTTGCCTAAAAATTTCTCTTATATCTTTATATTTCTATACAAGAACGATAAAAGCAAATATTTTTAATTGTTGTTTTAATAAATAAAAGTGATTAAAGAAGAATGCAATTAGCTCAGAGAACTCAATTCTCTCGTTCCTACTCTGTAGTCTGATCTGTGTGTTCTAAAAAATCTTACTTAGGTATGATGAATTACAAAACTTTACATTACATGGCATAAACCTCTTGCAGCGCAAAAAAAACCCTGCACTGTCAATTTGCCAGGCAGGGGGTCTTCACAATCGTTGTTGCAGCATATGTTATAGCTCTCTGTTCAAACAAAGAATATTACGCAAGATTTGCTATTTATTTACAAAACTTAATAAATAGCTTGGTTTAACATATAGAAGTTGCAAATACGCAAACCAAGTTTTTCTCCACAAACTTAACTCAGTTTTGTTTGCAAGACTTTAGATACACCCTGTGATAACAACTTCTCACGTATCTGCTCCAAATTTTTTGGCTTTGGTAACTCAGTCAAAGTTTTTGGTTCCACTTGAGTCCCAGAAGGTTGTTTACTAGATAGAGCAGCTGCAAATTGCTTGTAAAGTTCTGGGTTGACAGCAAAGTAAAAAGCTAGCTCTTGTCCTACCTCCTTCAATCGCTTTGGTAATTCTGTTTCTGTTGTCTGTAAGAGTTCAGCAAGACAAGACCGCAGCTTAGCGTTATCTTGACTCACTCCAACAAAATTACCATCAAGTTGAGTGTCTGATAGTTGCTGCCCGAAGAGATGGACAAATGTATCGAGTCTGCCGTTATCTATAGATGAATGTTCTGCTAAGGCAAACGCTGGTGCAATGACTGAGCTACTAACATTATCAGGTAGTGGTGCAGCAAGTACCTTCTCTGTATTCACAATACCTTCACCAAATAGATTGGGCTTCCATGTTGGAAATTTGTCACAACTGTCACGCAGAATCTGATTAAAGATGAAAGGAATTTTTTCTGCTCCATAACGTTGGATGAGTTGGTCGCGCCCATGATAGGATAGCCACAAAGCCGCCACAGCCGCAACTAGTGGTGCAGAAAATGAAGTGCCGGAGCCTTGGAGAACATTATATTTGAACTCACCATTGTCCTTATCAGTTTTTGCATACCAAACTGACTCTCCAGGGGCGGTGACATCAACTTGACTTCCTCGCGATGAACCCCACCAAATCTCACGTCGCACATTACTACCAGCAACAGCAATGACTTCGTCATAAGCAGCCGGCCAAACTACGTAGGGAACCATAGTACCAGCTGCAGCTACGACAATAACCCCCCGTTTTTGGGCATATGTGATCGCACTCCGCAGGCGCTGGTTAAACAATCCAGTTCCTAGGCTAATTGAAAGCACATGGACACCATAACCAGCCGCGTACTCAATCGCGTCAGCAAGATTAGTTACACTTAATAGAACAACTGAGTATGATACTCGAAGGGGTATTACTTTGGCACCAGATGCCACTCCCGTCACAAATTTTCCAGTTGGGTAATTGGCTTGTGCCCCTTTTGGGCTAATCATAACACTCGCTGTTGATGTGCCATGACCTGGATTGTTTATAACTTCGCCTGGATGTTTTTCCAGTTCGTCCGTTGGGTCTTTGTCGTTCTTGAGAAAGTCGTAACTTTGTTTAAGGAAAAGATTCGCCAAAATTTCTGGATGTTGCGTATAACCTGTATCAGGAAGCCCAATGATAACCCCATGTCCTGGAGGTAGATTCGGGTCAGGGAAAAAGCGTGACCATGCCTCAAAAACTCGAAGTTGCTTGAGACTCCACTCTGGATCACTACTCTCATCTAGTAAAGCTTGATGAGCAAAGTTTCCAACTGGCTGTTTTGACTCTTGATTCCAGTCAGAAGACGGTAGAGGAACAGCAAATAATGGCTGTGCATCCACAACTCCCGGTTGAGAACGCAAATGATATGTTTTATCCCAAGCTTCTTTAACTGATAGTGTATCTCCTTTTTTGCTGACTTCAAACTCGGTACGATTATCTCCTATTGATTTAACCTTCCAATTTGAACCCAGTGTTTTGGTAACAATTTCTCGAACTCTGTGTTCTAATCCCGGCTTAACCATCTGGAGAAAAAAACCTTCAAACTTAGCACCCAAGTTATTTGAGTTGCTGAGTTGATCGCAATCTGCCTTTGGCAGCAAGCTAGCGCCGAAGGGCGCGCTACGCAAACGCTTATCGCCCATACAATTTTCCTCTAGTGAAATCACTTCTTAGCCTTAAATCTAGTTCAGTACTTAACTACACTGCAACTATTGATGATTACGCTGTGAATGTTAAGCAGAGAATTTTTCACGAAATAAGCCTGAAATGAAACGAGTAGAGCGTTTGTATTTGCGTAGATTCTACTCCAAAAAAAGAAGTCCCGGTTAAGGTAACCAGGACTTCTTTGAAGATTTTACGTTAACTACAAGCTTGAGAGAGCTATTCATGCAAGGCTGTTGAAAATGGTAGCCCATAGAGTTCCCGCTACTCCAACACCAATGAATAGGTAAGTGAAAAAACGGCCCAATTCAGGGTTTATTCCCAGTACTTTATCTTCTTGACCACCAGTGAAAAATAATGACCAAGCTTGGTTAACAGTGATTACTTCAGATTTGTTGAAATCAGGTCTAAATACAACAGGTCCAACAAGCTCGTTTTTGGGTAAGTTAAAGTCAGTTTTTGTAATCATTTGTTCACTTTTGTTTGATTTATACAAATTGATTTGATCGTTTTCTAAAAATTCTGGTTCGTTATTACAGGCTTGCGATCCAATTAATCAAACCATGTCCTGTCAAAACTTCAAGCACTATAAGCGAGACAAAACCAATCATTGCTAAACGTCCATTAAGTAGCTCAGCATACTTAGTGAAGCCAAACGTCTGCTTTTGATCCACGTACATCTTGGGTTCAATGGCATAGTTGTTTAATCTGTTGCCTTCTTCTACAACGTAAGTGCGTCCTGTCATCGTTTTTTCCTTAATTTGTTTTTCTTATTAACTAATGTAACGGATTGTAAACAAACATTGCAAGTCGTTTACATAAAAAATGATAAGTCAAAACCGTACTTGACAGGTAGGGAAAACCGTATTTAGGGTGCAGGGAGTAGGGAGTAGGGGGCAGGGAGCAAGGAGTACCGGAGCAGGGAGCAAGGAATAAAAAGGTGCTTTACTACGTAAAGCACCTCTGTTTCTGTGGTCTGTGTCCCCTCTCCTTCCCCAGAGCTTTTGTTTCCCCTACACCCCTACACCCCTTTTCTTCGACCTGAATCTTTACACACACTAAATAATTTCTTATCGAACATTAATGTAATATGCCAATGCTGATTGAGCTAATAGTTCGCTTTCAAATCAAACCACTTGTATCAAAATAAGCAACAAAGAGTGAATATGCGTGATCACAACAAGCAGCAGAAATGGAAACGAAGGCGACAAACAAGTCGCATACTGCTATCGGGTTTCGTCAGTTTTCTCATCGTATTCGGTATTCATATTACACTGACACTAGCGCAAGAAGCGGTTCCCCCAGTTCAGCAGACAAAAGGCAATAACCTCATTGCACAGGTTTCCTCTAATGATGCGTGGCGTCAAGCTGCTGCGAACAATATCAACACATACCGCAAAGGTGATTTGACGGTCGTAGTGACCAATGCCAACGGTACACCTATCCCTAATGCAGACGTACACGTTGCTATGAAGCGCCACGCCTACAACTTTGGTAGCGCAGTTGACGAAAACATTGTATATTCAGGTTCAACGAACCCTGATGCTAACAAGTATCGAGACAGTATCCCACAGCTATTCAATCAAGGGGTGATCGAAAATGGTCTTAAGTGGCCAAAGTGGGATAACTTGGAGTTACGTCCACGAGCCATCGAAACTCTCAAGTGGCTTAGGGACAAAAACCTGACAGTACGTGGTCACAATCTTGTCTGGGGGAGTTTTCACAATTCGCCACCCAGCTTGGAAACCCTGTACAACAATACGCTGAAACAGCAGGGACAGGCAGTCGCCGATAAGGTTTTGCGCGATACTATCATTACCCATATCCGTGACGAGGTAGCGTATTTAAAAGGCCAGATAAACGACTGGGATGTTGTCAATGAGCCATCTGACAATCACGATTTTCAGAACATTCTCGGTCCGTCGGTTATTGTAGATTGGTTTAAAGCCGCTCATGAGGCAGATCCAAATGCCGTTCTCTACATTAACGAGAATTTCTATAACAATAGCACTCAGGGTGACCAATATGAAAGTGAGATTCAGTACCTACTTAACAACGGCGCACCATTAGGAGGTATTGGTATAGAATCTCACTTAATGGATGGTATTATTTCGATACCACAGTTGGTAAGCATCCTTGACCGCTTAGCTAAATTCAACCTTCCAATTAAAATTACTGAATTCGATATTTTTACCTCTGATAAGCAGTCACAGGCTGACATAACGCGCGATTGTCTGACGGCTGCTTTTGGCCATCCGGCGACAAATGGCTTCATAATGTGGGGTTTTTGGGATCGTGCACAATGGTTTGAAAATGGACCAATCTATGACAGGGACTGGAACCTTAAGTTGAGCGGCAAGGTTTACATGGACTTGGTTTATAAAGAGTGGTGGACTGACGTGGTTGGGAAAACTGACGCCAATGGAGAATACAAAATCCGGGGCTTCCTTGGAGACTATCAAGTTACCGCAACCAATAACCTTGTGAGTAAAACAGTATCCACAACACTTTCACGCAACGGTACGAAGTTGACAATAGGAACCTAGTACCGCAAGGCGGAATTCAAAATTCAAAATGTGCTGCGCAGCGGTGCGCTAACAAAATTCAAAATCACCTAAGTTCTGAGCGCCGGCTTCCGGCGATCAGACTTCTCTCAAAATGAATACAGCGTAAGCGTTTCATTTGGCAAAGGAGTACGCGATAACCGCAATTCTTAACACGAGGATGCTAAAAGCCCACACTTCCTTGACGGATAATTGTCGGTAGTTCACACAAAGGCTAGAAGCATGATAGAAAAAGAGTTTCAAAAAGTAAGACCACGCAAAGTCTTTGCACAGCATTGGCTCAAAAGTGAAAAAGCTCTTAACGAAATTATTCAAGCTTCTCAGTTACAATCTACTGACTGCGTTCTGGAAATTGGTCCTGGTACAGGAATTCTGACTCGCCGTCTATTACCTTTGGTACAATCTTTGCTTGCAGTGGAAATAGACCGGGATTTGTGCGATCGCCTAACAAAACAATTCGGACGCCAAGAAAATTTCTTACTCGTGCAAGGAGATTTTCTAGAACTAGATTTACCTTCCTTAATATCACCTTTTGCGGCGTTTGGCAAGCAGAATAAAGTTGTAGCTAATATTCCTTACAATATTACAGGACCAATTCTAGAAAAACTTTTGGGGACAATTAGTAACCCAAACCCCCAACCTTATGACTTGATAGTGCTGTTGGTACAAAAAGAAGTTGCCGAAAGGCTGGTAGCAAAACCAAGCTCAAGAGCATTTGGGGCGCTATCGGTACGAGTTCAGTATTTAGCAAAGTGCGAGTTAATTTATACTGTCCCGGCTGGAGCATTCCAGCCACCACCCAAAGTAGACTCAGCAATCGTGCGCTTAGTTCCACGTCTTGTGGAACCACCAGCCACAGATACGCGACAACTAGAAACTTTGGTGAAGTTGGGCTTTGGCTCAAAACGTAAAATGTTACGAAATAATTTGCAATCAGTTGTAGAGCGCGATCGCCTGTCACAATTACTGGAAAAATTACAGATAAACCCTCAAGCTCGCGCTGAAGACCTCAGTGTTAGTCAATGGGTAACTCTAGCAAATGAGTTATCATTCCTGAGTAACGAGTCAAGTTAAAACAGTTATCAGTTATCAGTTATCAGTTATCAGTTGTTCACTGTTTACTGTTTACTGTTTACTGTTCACTGTTCACTGTTCACTGCTCACTGATTTGTTAAATATGCGTTCTTACACCCTTATCGCCCCTGCCAAAATTAACTTACATCTAGAAATTATTGGTGCCCGTACTGATGGATATCATGAGTTAGTCATGATACTTCAAAGTATAGATTTATCTGACGAAATTTCTGTACAAGCGAGCGATAGACAAGCTATCCGCGTTAGTTGCAACCATCCGGAAGTTCCTACAGATAAAACTAATATCGCATACAAAGCGGCAGAACTTATGGCCAGAGAGTTTCCATCAGTCTTTGCCAAATATAGCGGTGTGAACATTACCATCAATAAGCGCATACCTGTTGCAGCCGGGTTAGCTGGAGGTTCGACAAATGCAGCAGCGGTGCTAGTGGGAATAGATTTGCTGTGGAAGTTGGGGCTAACTCAGTCAGAGTTAGAGGAATTGGGAGCACAACTTGGTTCAGATGTGCCGTTTTGTGTGGCGGGTGGAACAGCGATCGCCACAGGAAGAGGTGAGCAACTTTCTGCGCTTCCCAATTTAAACAACATATATATAGTATTAGCTAAATACCGTAGTCTCGCAGTCTCTACCCCTTGGGCATACAAAAGCTATCGAGAACAATTTGGTGATTCCTATCTTAATGATATCCACAGTTTAAGCGATCGCGCAGCAGCGATACACTCTGGACCAATAGTCAAAGCTATCCTCAATCAGGACGCAACGGAAATTGCTCAAAAGCTACGTAATGATTTAGAGCGTGTGGTGTTACCAGAGTATCCGCAAGTCTTACAATTGCGGGAGACATTTGCTAGCGCTGGTGTTTTGGGGACAATGATGTCTGGTTCTGGTCCTAGTGTATTTGCGATTTGCGAATCGCAACAGCAGGCTGAACAGGTGAAACTTCGTGTGAGGGAGACTATTCCTGATGAAGATTTAGAATTGTTTGTGACTCGTATGACTTCACATGGAATTCAGATAGCATCATCAGTGTCAGGATATGATAACCAGAAACAGGCAAAGGACGCGAAGATTTTATGAGTGACGAAAATCTAACACAACAAACAGAAGCTCAAACGCAGGTTCAATCAAGTCCCTTACGTTGTGTGATTGGGGCAATGATTTCGGGAGCACTTGGGTATGGATTATACTCTCTAATGATTGCCACAGCGACAAGTTTTGCAACCAAACCCATTCATTCAGATAACGTTATAGTACTGAAGATTTCTTCTGCAGTGCGTACCTTAGTTGTGGGTGTTATGGCATTAGGAACTGCAGTATTTGCGATAGTGGCGATCGGGTTGCTGGCTTTGGGGGTACAGTTGTTGGTGCAGCAGTTGACGAAAAAGCAGTCGTGATGATGGAGGTGGAATTGGTTTCAATACCTGCAGTTGATAGGTTTTTAAAGGTAAAGAACTAAACGCAAACCTTCATCCACCTGTTCTTGAAGGTCAGAAGGCAAAGAACATACCCGTTCAGTGAGTAAAGATTTATCAACTGTGATAATCTGAGAAACATTAGCAACCGAATCACGTGGTAGCCCTGTTGCTTTTCGTACTAGCAGAACATTTCCTGGCGCTTCTGCTAACTCTGTGTTTGAGGTGAGGACAACCACAATCACAGTTTGAATTTGACTGCGGTTAAATGCGTCATCTTGGATAATCAAGACAGGTCTACGATAGCCTGGTCCTGAACCAGTCGCTTGCTGGAAGTGTAGCCCACCAAATCTCCCCTCGATACACTACCAATCCTCACGAGGTAAAGAACCAAACTGCATTTGAGCAACAGCTAAGTCTAATGATGAGGAATGTTTGTTGTAAATACGATTTATCGATTGATTACAGTCAACAACCACCACCACCCGCATTTGGAAAACCAGATATTGAGTGGATACAGGCAAGATTAGCAAATTATTGAAAGCAAAATCTTAAGAGATTTGATAAGAAATTTGACTATTCGTACACAACAAGATTCCCGACAACTCTTACGAAGTCGGGAAGGGTGAACTTTTTTTACATGACATAGAGGAGAACATGACCATTGGTGTTTGGATATTAGGCGATCAACTTTGGATAGAACAAGCAGCACTGCAAAGTTGTCAAGATAAAGTGCCTGTTATTATGATTGAGTCGCTGCGTCATGTCCAAGAACGCCCTTACCATCGGCAAAAGCTGGTGTTGATTTGGTCTGCAATGCGACATTTTGCTGAGGAATTACGAGAATTTGGTTATTCAGTCACATACAAATTAACAGAAGATTTTGAAACACCACTCCAAGAATGGATTAAGGAAAACCAAATCACTCAGTTGCGGGTGATGACGCCAAATGATAAACCATTCACCCAAATGATTCAAAATTTTGCTTCTTTAGATTGCACAATTACTCTTATTCCTAACAATCATTTTTTATGGAGTGTCGAAAAGTTTACAACCTGGGCGAAACGTCGTAAAAGTTTAAGAATGGAAGGCTTTTATCGAGAAGGACGACGACGTTTTAAAATTTTGATGGAGGGAGATAAGCCAGTCGGGGGAGAGTGGAATTTAGATAAACAGAATCGTCAACCGCCAAAAGGTAAGTTGAATACGCCACCAGCAAAGTGGTTTGAACCAGATGAGATTACTCAGGATGTGATTGCACACGTTAAATCTCTTTGTTTTCCACTTTACGGAGAAGTAGAACCGTTTCGCTGGGGAGTCACTCGTTCTCAAGCACTCGAAATATTAGACTGGTTTATCAAAAATCGTCTACCAGAGTTTGGTCCTTACCAGGATGCAATGGTGACAGGGGAGGAGACAATGTGGCACTCTATGCTATCCCCGTACCTGAATATCGGGTTACTCCAACCTTTGGAAGTTATTAAAGCAGCAGAGAAAGCTTACCATGACAACCAACTATCTATGAACAGCATAGAAGGTTTCATCCGTCAAATCATGGGTTGGCGGGAATTCATGCATGGTGTCTACCATTTTGTGAGTGCAGATTATCCAGAAAAAAATTGGTTTGATCACACCCAACCTTTACCTGAGTTTTTCTGGACGGGTGAAACGAAGATGAATTGTCTGCACCAGGTACTCACTCAGTTGTTACGTACTGGTTATGCTCATCATATCCAACGGCTGATGGTTCTGAGTAATTTTGCTCTGATTGCAGGGCTTTCGCCCCAAGCGGTGGAAAATTGGTTTCATGCCATGTTTATTGATGCTTATGACTGGGTGATGCAGACAAATGTGATTGGTATGGGGCTATTTGCTGATGGTGGAATCTTGGCATCTAAGCCTTACGCTGCATCTGGGAACTATGTAAACAAGATGAGTGATTATTGTAAAGGATGTGCTTATAATCCCAACGAGCGTGTTGGGAAAAATGCTTGTCCTTTCAATTTTTTCTACTGGGATTTTCTTAATCGTCACCGCAATCAACTTCAGTCTCAAGCAAGGATGGTCATTGTTTTGGGACATCTTAAGATACTATCTCAAGAAGAATTAGAAATTCTGCATCAGCAATCACGAGATTGGCACATGCGCCAATTGTCTGGGAAAGAAATTTAACAGCCGTTGATTAACGAGAAACTTCCTGATGGGAAAACTAAATCTGAGGCTTAAAAAGCTTTTTCTAATTGTGATAGTTCCTCAATAAATCCCTAGCTGTTCCGCCACATCTCTCAAGACTGTATAAGTCGCTTAGAGTTGTGGGGGAATTTTTTGTTAACGCGTCTGTGGTGGATTAACTTTGGGGTTGTTTACTTGATGTCGTCGCAGAGAGTGCGATCGCTCTTGTCAACGTTCGGGTTATTCTTGAGATAATCACCTGCTATGTTGCAACCTTGTTTTAGTAAATCATCTAAACCCAAATTCAAAACCAACTTGCCATCATTGCCAGCAACAATAAGAGCTTGACTGCTAGAAAGGTTTTGTAGTTTTACCTAAACGTTGGCTTGTTGAGAGAACTTTTGGTTGGTTTAATTGGTGCCGACGATTAAGTAAAGATTATGAAATTTTACCTCAGACGACAGAAACATTCATTTATATTGCCATGATTCGTTTAATGCTCAAGCAACTTACGTGATCAAAATCACCTATCAGAAACTTCTCAGACATCCTCTAAACGGTACCCTTCTGGTACATGTGGAAAAGCTCTTGCTAGCACCATTTGTTTGAGTAAATATATTCCTTCTTCACTCATCCCCCGGCTATGAAATTTTCACTCCGTTTAATTTCATAAAAAGCCGGGGGGAAATCGAACTCATTAGTCCTTAGTCGCGAGTCTTAGTAGTTTTAGTTCCTAAGAGGAACCGCTGCGCTACATGATTTTTCGTATTTAATCATACTAATGACTAATGACCAATAACTAATGACGAAGTCGCCTTCTGGTGAAAAACACTACCGTCTCGTTCCAGCACAGGCACCATTGGCAGTACCTTGGGATTGACCATAAATCGCTGGGTTAATCTTTCTATGTCATTTGAATATCTCAACGAAAGGGGCATAGTATAGACAACATGGCAGTTGAGTTGACGTAACTGTTCTCCGCGATCTACAAATAGATATTCTGGTTGTGGTCTTCCCCAGGGTTTTTGAGAATTCTCTACACGGTCAAGATTATCAACGATAACCACAAGTCCTTTTTTGCCCTGTTGCTTGAGTTTTTCAACAGCAGGTTGCAGTAGTTCCTCATTAATTGAGTCTAAAATTCCTTTGGTTCGAGGTCCGAGATATTCTCTTAACTTATTACGGAGTTCTGGACTGCTTTTTGCTTTGGCTGTAATTTTACCAATACCCAGCGGAATGGATGCTTCTGCCGAGACTTCCAATTGTGCTTGCAAGAGTTTGGTGATACCGTGAAGTAAACTTTTCAACCCTTTAGGTTCGTCCAGTTCCAGTGTTTCAATGCTTTCAAGACTTTCGCTAACTCGGCGGGCGATTGCCAGCATAATATCAGCAATATCCACATCACCCAATTCTAAGTCTTGACTGGACTCGAAATAAACGACAAAAAAATCTTTTTCCTCTAATTCTGCTTTCAGCCGCAACAGTTCTGTAGACTTACCGCAGCCGATATGTCCCGTGAATAGCTCACAAGTTGGCTCATCGGGCGAAAAAAATGTAATATTTTCTTTTAATTCTTCAATTATCCTGCCACCCCGCACTGAGGCAAAATCAATATAATATTGTCTATCGAGAGGATTGCTCACAACTAAGGTCTTGCTTGGGTTGCAAGCCAGGTAAAACTTCTGCAAGTCGAGCTTCATAAACTATTATGCAACAAGCCTGATCTTTATTATCTACCTTAGCTCGGTGATACATTCCGAAAAAATATTTAAGTAAATTTTCTAGTCGCAAATCCTAGAGTAGAATATTTCAGTCAGAACCTTTAAAAAATTTTTTCCTAGAATAGAGATATTTTGCTAAAAATGTCTAAAATCCAAAAAATAAAACAAAAGCTGAAAAAATTACGAAAACTCAAATGGCGCACAGGAATATTATTTGCTGTTCTACTGGGCATCATCTTGCTTTCCGTTCCAAAAGCCATACCGCAGGAACCAGTTGTCCTAAATATGCTGATGACTGCTCCTGATGCTCAACCTTGGAAGCTAGGTATCGTCAAAGATTTTGAAGAAAAAAACCCAGGTATTCGTATTAATATTGTTGAAGGTCCCAATTCGACGAATTTACTAGAAGACCTTTATACCTCAGCATTTATTTTGGGAGATTCTCCTTATGATTTGGTTAATATGGATGTTATTTGGACACCCAAATTTGCAGCGGCTGGATGGTTATTAGATTTGAGCGATCGCCTCACAAAAACAGAATTAGCAGCATTCTCACCCAAAGATGTAGAAGGCGGACGTTACGAAGGTAAACTCTACAGAATTCCTGTGCGAAGCGATGCTGGAGTCTTCTACTACCGCGAAGACTTGCTCAAACAAGCAGGTTTTAAACCACCAGAAACATTCGCAGACGTAGTGAAAATTTCTAAGTCCTTAAAAGAACAACAAAAAGTTAATTGGGGTTACCTTTGGCAAGGTCGCCAGTATGAAGGTTCAGCTGCTATGTTTGTGGAAGTTTTGCAAGGTTTTGGTGGATTTTGGGTGAAGCCTGATACTTTAGAAGTGGGGCTAGATAAACCAGAGACAGTAAAAGCGATCGCCTTTCTCAAAGACACGATTCAAGAAGGAATTTCTCCGTCTGGAGTAACAACATATATCGAAGAAGATACCAGACGCATATTTCAAAGTGGTCAAGCAGCATTTTTACGCAGTTGGCCTTATGTTTGGCCATTAGCAAATGCTCAAGATTCTCCTCTCAAAGGTAAAATTGGCATTAAACCAATGGTTGCTACCCCTGGAAACAGTGGAGGAGGATGTTTAGGTGGTTGGGGTCTGGGAATTGCTAAATTATCAAAACATCCTAAAGAAGCTTGGAAAGCAATTCAATTTTTTACCAGCGAAGAAGCACAGCGCCAGTTTATTTTGAAAGCGGGTTTTGTACCAAGCCGACGTTCTCTGTTTATAGATCCACAAATTGTTAGTAAATACCCCTATTATCCTGAGTTACTTAAAATAGCTGATAAAGCCGTTTTACGTCCACCCATTGCTCAATATGCTCAAGCATCAGATATTTTGCAACGTTACCTGAGTGCAGCACTCACAAATCGCATGACTCCTGAGTTCGCAATGCAAGCTGCGGCTAGTGAAACTAGGCAACTACTAAAAGCTAAAGGCTAATTGATGAGAAACTTTGTATACCAGGCTTATACAATAACTAATGACTAATCTACAAACGATCAGAAGTCGAGAACAACGAACAGCGTGGATTTTCTTGGTACCTGGGTTGCTGTTACTGTTGTTTGTCTTTGGATATCCAATAGTTCGTGCTTTTTGGTTAAGTTTCTTTACCCAAAATTTAGCAACAAATCTGCAACCCGTCTTTTCTGGTTTTAGCAATTATGTACGGATGTCGGGGGATGGTCGTTTTTGGCAGACTTTCGGGACGACAACAGTATTTACTTTTGCAACAGTGTTGCTAGAGCTACTGTTGGGATTAGGTATAGCTTTAGTGTTGAACAGGCAGTTTTTTGGCAGGGGTGTGGTGCGTACAATTGCTATCCTACCTTGGGCTTTACCTACTGCTCTTATTGGTCTTGCTTGGGCTTGGATTTTCAATGATCAGTTTGGAGTTGTCAACGATATTTTAATGCGGCTAGGCTTGATTAAAAGTGGAATTAACTGGTTAGGAGACCCGACATTGGCAATGATAGCCGTGATAATTGGAGATGTCTGGAAAACGACTCCGTTTATCAGTATCTTGTTATTAGCTGGTTTGCAGTCGATTTCACCCGACTTATACGAAGCTCATGCAATTGACGGTGCAACACGTTGGCAAAGCTTCTATCAAATTACTCTGCCTTTGTTGATACCGCAAATCCTCATCGCCACATTGTTTCGGTTTGCTCAAGCTTTTGGAGTTTATGACTTGATTGCTGTAATGACTGGGGGTGGTCCAGGTGGTGCAACGGAAGTGGTGTCGCTGTATATTTATTCTACCATCATGCGCTACTTAGATTTTGGATACGGAGCAGCTTTGGTTGTTTGTACGTTCCTGTTACTAGTTGCAGCGGTAATTATTGCTAGTTTTTTGCTCAAAAAATCTCGTGTCAATACCTTTTAAATCAGTTACTTGATAACTGATAACTGCTTGGTGTTAAAAATATAAATGACAAACTCAAATAGAAAATCTCTATGACTGTTCATCAGGAAACTTTAACTACCAAAACCACAAAAAAAACAAAAGTAAAAAAATCTTGGGAAAACATTTTGCTTTGGATAGTAGTTGCCCTAGTAGTCGTTTTCTGCTTAGCACCAGCAATGTGGCAAGTACTAACTTCATTCAAAGTGAATCAAGATATTTCAAAAGTTCCTACCATTTATTTTCCCTCTCGAATCACTCTCAATCACTACACGGAATTATTCACTCGTCGTCCGTTTGTGCGCTACATATTAAATAGTGCCTTTGTCTCAGTTGTTTCTACGGTTTTGTCTTTAGTTCTGGGTGCGCCTGCTGCTTACGCTTTAGCACGGTTGCGTCCTTGGGGTGGCAGAGTTATCCTTGCAGGTATTCTGATTGTGACTTTGTTTCCAGGAATTTTATTATTCTTGGGACTTTTGGAAATTATCCAAAAGTTACATCTAGGGAACAACTATTTAGCCTTGATTATTCCCTACACTGCTATCAACTTACCATTAACAATTTTAGTGTTACGTAGCTTTTTTGAGCAGTTACCAAAAGACTTAGAAGATTCTGCAAGAGTGGATGGCTATAACACTTTGCAAATGTTAATACAAATATTAATACCTATGACACTTCCTGCTTTGGTAACGACGGGAATTCTAACATTTATTTTTGCCTGGAATGAGTTTATCTTTGCTCTCACGTTTATTACCCGTGAAGAGATGAAAACAATTCCTGTTGCAGCAGCACAATTAGGTGGTGCTACAGTTTTTGAAATTCCCTATGGTCCGATTGCTGCAGCAACCGTCATTGGAACATTACCCTTAGTTTTACTGGTTTTGTTCTTTCAGCGCAAGATTATTCAAGGTTTGACCGCTGGTGCTGTTAAGGGATAATTAACAGATATAGGATTCCTATTTGATTTTGAACGGAATTCAGTAGAGTTTATGTTAAGCATTCGGGTGTTCCCTGTTAAGCGTTCCCTGTTAAGCGTTCCCTGTTCCCTACCTCTACTTTGTCAATTCACCAAATCAAACCGGATTCCTATAATCAACAAATAATCAAAAGATAAATCATTATGGCGAAACTGGAACTACAAAACTTAAATAAGACTTATACTTCCAAAGTCATTCCAGTTAAAGATGTGAGTTTAACTGTAGATGACAATGAATTTCTGACTTTACTTGGTCCGAGTGGCTGCGGTAAGTCTACAACACTGCGAATGATTGCAGGGTTGGAGGAACCGACTCGTGGTCGGATATTTCTTGGGGATGAGGATATTACATTTAAGCAACCAGGCGATCGCAATATGGCGATGGTGTTTCAAAGCTATGCCCTTTATCCCCATATGTCCGTGTACGAAAATCTAGCTTCTGGACTAAAGCTGAAAAAAACTCCTCGCACTGAAATTCAACAGCGAGTCACGGAAGTTTCAAAACTTTTGGGATTAGAAGAATTATTACAGCGTAAACCTGGTCAATTATCCGGGGGACAAAGACAGCGAGTCGCCGTCGGTCGGGCCTTAGTGCGTCGCGCCCAAGTTTACTTGCTGGATGAACCACTCAGTAACCTAGATGCACTCCTGCGGGAACGAGTCCGCGCAGATATAAAACAAATATTTGCGGCCCAAAAAGCCCCAGTAGTCTACGTGACTCACGACCAAACAGAAGCAATGACGCTTTCAACAAAAGTCGCTGTCCTCAACGACGGACTGATTCAGCAACTCGACCCACCAGAACGCATTTATAACCAACCAGCTAATTTATTTGTAGCTGGATTTGTTGGCAGTCCGCAAATGAATTTGCTCACGCTACCTTGTAAGGGACGTTCAGCAATCTTAGGTGATGCAAACATACTTTTGCCAGATATACCAACAGTTCCACCAGAAATTATCTTAGGTATTCGTCCAGAACACGTCCGCATTGCACAACCCGATGATACACAGATTATCCAAGGACAAGTGTATCTGGTGGAAAACTTGGGTATGCATAACTTGGTCAGTGTGCGTGTTGCAACTGCTGAAACAGAACCGTTGACCATACGTGCATTGTTACCCCCAGAGCAAAAATGGAATAATGAAGAAATTAGATTAGCTTTGCCGCCCCAGAATATCCACTGGTTTGATGTGAAATCAGGTGATGCACTCAAGTAAAAGTAGGAATATTCCCAAGAATGCAAAGAAAAAAGTGCAACTTATCTAAAATAATTCCCATTAGTCTACCCCAAAATACAAGGTAGCGATTAAGCGAACTTGGTATAGGACTCCTCCAAAGATTTTTGCGAAGCTAGGTACTGGAGTTTAGACTAGTTCCCGGTGCAAAACTAAATTTCCAAAAAATAAGGGTACGAATTTAAGATGTTTCCAGGAACCAAAACCTTGGTTTTTATGCTTGATAGAATCAGCCTTCTGAGTTTCGCACCGGGAACTAGTCTAAACTCCAGTAGGTACACTTTTATCAGTTATCAGTTATCAGTTAACAGTGATCAATTGTTCACTGGTAACTGGTAACTGATAACTGTTCACTGTTAAGCGTTCCCTATTCCCTGTTTCCTCCCTTGTCAAAAATATTTCCTAACAAATAATACAAATCATGTCATTTTTTCAGATTTGTACCTAATGACTGGGTAAGTGACTTGCCAATGGATACATCTTTTGTGTCATGATCGAAAGGATAATAAAAGTAAATTTTTGTTAAGCGAGGAGAGAGATGTACATCGTACAAATTGCCTCGGAGTGCGCTCCTGTTATCAAAGCTGGAGGTTTAGGCGATGTTGTTTACGGACTCAGCAGGGAACTAGAAAACCGGGGACATTGCGTCGAACTCATTCTGCCGAAGTACGATTGCATGCGTTATGACCACATTTGGGGACTCCATGACGCCTTCACGAACTTGTGGGTACCTTGGTACGGCGGTGCAATTCACTGTTCAGTTTATTGTGGCTGGGTACACGGGCGGCTGTGTTTCTTTATTGAACCCCACTCTGGGGATAATTTCTTCAATCGCGGCTGCTATTACGGATCTAACGATGACAATATGCGCTTTGCGTTCTTCAGCAAAGCCGCTTTGGAATTTCTGCTTCAAAGCAACAAGCAACCTGATGTTATCCATTGTCATGACTGGCAGACGGGCTTAATTCCTGTGATGCTGTATGAAATGTACAAATATTATGGGATGGAGTACCAACGGGTTTGCTACACTATCCACAACTTCAAGCATCAGGGATCTGCTGGAGTTGAAACTCTTTGGGCAACAGGTTTAAACCAAGAGTCTTACTACTTCCAGTCTGATAAGCTCCAGGATAACTTCAATCCCTTTGCCCTGAACTTTATGAAAGGGGGCATTGTTTATTCCAATGCTGTGACCACAGTTTCACCACATCATGCTTGGGAAGCTCGTTACACTGACATTGGCTATGGATTAGGTCACACCTTGCATCTACACCAAGATAGATTCACTGGTGTACTAAACGGCATTGATCATGATTTTTGGAATCCTGAAACAGACCGATACATTCCCTCTCACTACACCAAAGACAATTTTGAAGAAAAAGCCAAGAATAAAAAAGCTTTACGAGAGCGGCTGTTATTGCAGGATGTTGAGAAGCCAATCATTTCCTACATTGGTCGTTTAGATGAGCAAAAAGGCGTTCATCTTGTCCATCACGCAATTTATTACGCTCTCCACAATGGAGCACAATTTGTGTTGTTGGGTTCAGCAACAGAGTCAAGCATTAATAATCATTTCCGCCATGAAAAAGACTTTTTGAACAATAATCCTGATGTTCATTTAGAACTTGGCTTTAACGAAGAATTATCCCACCTCATTTATGCTGGGGCAGATATGATTATTGTCCCCAGTAATTATGAACCTTGTGGACTCACTCAAATGATTGGCTTGAAGTACGGTACTGTACCTATAGTTCGCGGAGTCGGTGGACTAGTTAATACTGTGTTTGATAAAGACTACGACCAAACCAAACCACCAGAAGAACGCAATGGATATGTGTTCTACCAGTCAGATTATCATGCGCTTGAATTTTCGTTGGAACGTCCTTTGAAGTTGTGGTACAACAATCCAGAAGAGTTCCGCAAACTTGCCCTTGCGGGTATGGAGTATGACTACTCTTGGAATCATCCAGGAGAAGAATATGTAAAGATTTACGACCATATCCGACACAAATGGTAGTGGCTTAGTCTGCTACTGCGAAGGATGATATAGCGATCCTAAATCATTTGTGATAAACAAGATCCCCGACTTCGTAAGAGTTGTCGGGGATCTGTGGCTTTCAATTATCACGAATTAAATGGGATTACTATACTAATGGGTACTTCCCACTTGAGGTGTTAAATATGGTTGCTTCACCTGAAATCTATATCACCCCCGACGAATACCTCCAAATGGAGGAACACAGCGAGATTAAACATGAATATATCGACGGCTACATCTACTCAATGGCTGGAGCGCTTGACTCCCATGTTACTATTGCGGGTAACCTATTTGCTCTCCTGCGTAATCATGTACGTGGCTCAGGTTGTCGTGTTTACATCGCCGATATGAAAGCACGTATCGAATCTATAAATCGATATTACTATCCCGATGTGATGGTGACTTGCGACCAACGAGATCAAGAAACTCCTGCGTATAAAAAATTTCCCTGTTTAATTGTCGAAGTTTTATCTGACTCGACTGAAGCCTTTGACCGGGGAGACAAATTCGCCGATTACCAAACTTTAGAAAGTCTCCAAGAGTATGTTTTAATTAACACCAAACGTCAGCGAGTCGAGTGTTTCCGCCGTAATGATGAAGGGCTGTGGGTTTTGCAATCTTACACAGCAGAAAATAAATCATTTCGACTACACAGTATTAAGTTTGAAGGAACGATCGCACAGCTTTACGAAGATGTCGTTTTCTAGCAGCAATTCCTAAAAAATAGATTGTAAAATTGTATGAAGCTCTTTGGATTTATATCTTAGTAGTCCGCCAAACCAACAATGCTTGGTTTATCAACTTTTAAATTCATCTTCTTTTCCTCTTCCTTTGCGCTCTTTGCACGCCAGGTGCTTCAAGTCGGCGGAGCCGCCCAACGCACTGGCTTGTCTTTGTGGTTTTTTTTCTACCCCTCAAAGTTGCCTTGATAGAGTACTAGATACTATTAATAAACATCAGGATTGACACAATTAGGCAATCGCTCTCCCTTCAACCCAGCAATCAAGTTGGCGATCGCCATATTTGCCATTTTTTCTCGTGTTTGACGGCTAGCACTGCCAATATGAGGTGTAATAATCAGGTTATCTAAGGTTAGTAAAGGACTATCAGTTGGTATCGGTTCTGGATCGGTGACATCGATGGCAGCACCTGCAATTTCACCACTTACAAGCGCTTGGTATAACGCTTCTGGATCGACAATTGCTCCCCGCGCTGTGTTGATGAGAATGCCAGACTGCTTCATTAATTCAAACTCGGGAACGCTAAAAAGATGATAAGTTTCATCCGATAATGGTGTATGAATTGTCACAAAATCTGCCTCTTGCAGCAGATGTTCAAACGTAGTAAACTCCACACCTAAATCTTTTTCTAACTCCTGGTCACATCTGTGTTTGCTGGTATAAAAAACTTTCATGTCAAACCCTTTGGCACGACGAGCAACTGCCTGACCAATACGCCCAAAACCAACAATCCCTAATGTCGCACCTGTGATGTTCGGTCCCAATAACAAATTTGGTTCCCACGTCCGCCACTCACCCCCACAAACAAATCGGTCTGCTTCTACCACTCGTCGTGCAGCCGCCATGAGTAACGCCCAAGTCAAGTCAGCAGTCGCGTCTGTTAACACACCGGGGGTATGACCAACTGGTATTTTGCGTGCAGTCGCAGCGGGAATATCAATATTGTCGTATCCAACTGCCATTTGGCTAATAACTTTAAAAGAAGTTCCGGCTGCTTCTATCAGTTGCTGATCAATCTCGTCTGTCAGCAAGCACAGCAAACCATCAATTGTCTTGACTTTTTCTAGTAAAACTTTATAGGAAGGCGGTTGGCGTTCTTCCCAGACTTCAATGGTAGCAATCTCTTGCAGTTGGTCTAATTTGGTGAGAAGGCGGCGAGTGATGAAGACTTTGGGTTTGGGCATAGTTGAGGGTTTATTGGGTTTGCTTACGTTCAATTTAAGCTACTAGCTGCGACATGTGAACGCTTCGCTCAAGACAGCCCCACGACAAATATTATGTTCCTGGACGAGAGCGAATATGATCGGGTATATGATGGCGATCGCCTAATAGTTCTAACAAAGGACCATTAACGTCAAATTTAACCATACTTACCGACGCGACCAAAATATTCACCCGATAGCGATAGCGTCCCAAATCAATTCCTAATAAACTGCAAAGCATAATCCGAATCGTAGCTTTATGGGATACTACTAAAACATTACCTTCGGGATGTTTTTCTTGAATTTCAGCAATTACAGGCATAGAACGGTTAGCAATATCTACCGCAGTTTCTCCACTTAGTGGTGCATTCCAAGCCGGTTCTGTCAACCATTTTACATAGTTTTCTGCATAATTCTCTTGGACAAACGATTTACTCTTAGTTTCCCATTTGCCGTAGCTACCTTCTCTAAGTCCGTCACGCAACTGCATATCCATACCGATAGCATCACAAAATGGCTTAGCAGTTATAATTGTGCGCTTCATCGGGCTAACATAAACCGCTTCCCACTTCAATTTTTGATAAACATCGGCAAAACTCTCTGCCATCTGCATCCCTTCAGAGGTCAACTCCGCATCAGTTTCTCCGCAGAAATTACCACTTTGACTAAAAGTAGTTTCTCCATGTCGCAGTAAATATAAATTGAGTGTCATAGCTTGTATCGCGATTGGGATAAAGGAGTTTGTGCAAAAATAAAATACCATCAATCTCGCAATCGAGTTTGTGACACCAGGACAAAGTAATCAACCAAAAAAGTCAATCAATCACAAACTTTTGCGATACGCCTCTGGCGTCTGCCCTTTGGGCAGACGCCCTGAGTGAGTCTCCCGTATGGGCGATCGCCCAAGGGGCGGCTCCCTGCTGGAGCATCGCCGCAACTTTGCCAAATTCAGCTTATATGCCAACCGCCGCAAGTGAGTACGAAGAATTTAATACCAAAAAGTTATTGCTGTGCCCAAAGAGCGATCGCCTCAGCAAATCCTGCAAATGAACTATAATCCTGGGCAACTATTGAGACATTTAAGCCCAATTTCTTTGCATTTGCTGCAGTGTAAGGTCCAAAGCAGGCGATACGCGTAGCGTTAAGCCAAGGGCTTATCGCGCAATGCTTGTAATCACTTTTCGAGTCAACCATTTGCAAAAAACCTGCCACTTCCGCAGTGCTGCTAAAGGCAATGACATCTATTTTGCCTTGCCGAATCAGATTTAACTCAACCTCATAAATATCTTTATCTAAACACCGCGTCCTATAAGTTGGTACACGGGTGACCTTCATGCCCAATTTTTCTAACCCTGCAACAAAGTTTGGAATCACATCGGGTTCTGGTACGCCTACAACTTCTGGAACTGGGACAAGGACATTTTTCTGAGCAATATCCGGAATTTTAGCCAATTCAGCAATAACTCCTGCTGGGCTGGGTTCTTTCGGTACTAAATCGACTTTGACTCCCAAAGCTGCTAATCTTTCAGAGTCCAATCCTATCGCAGATAATCGACAATTTGTCAATCTAAAGGGGTTTATCTGCAAATCTTCCAGACGTTGGAAAAATGCATCGATACCGTTTCTGCTGGTAAAAGCAATCCAATCAAATGCATCGATACGTTGCAGTGCAGCATCTAACTGTGTAAAGTTTTCTAATGAACAAGTTTCGATGGTTGGCATCACAAACGGCATACCACCTTGGTTAATGAGTTGCTCAGATAACCTGGCGGCATAGTTGCGAGGTGCGGTAACGATAATGCGCTTACCATGTAAGGGTAGTTGTACGGTTGGAGTAAGCAGTTTGATTGACCTCCTTTGATCCCACCACTAACCTATAAGGATATAGTGGGGGATTTGTTGTCGAATTTTGTTAAACTTCTGGGCAGTGCGTTAGCCGAGAGTACGGCACCATACCTGTTATGTTTTAACCTCTACTTCGGGCTAACTTTATCAATCGTCTTGATTTTACCGTCGTCCCCAACTGTCCAGACATCGTAGATACCGATCACATCGCCGTTTTGGTCAACATCCACGTTACCACTAGCTCCCTGGTAGTTGATTTTTTTACCTTCTTTCAATAACTTTAGTCCCTCGCATACATCAGTTACTTCTGTACCAGGACCATTGGAAACTTCGCGGATTTTACTGGCTATGCCTTCGCCTGTATTCTGCTTAGCAGCTTGTGCTGCTAGTGCTAGCAAGGCGGCGGCATCCCAGCCTTGAGGAGCAAATTCACCTGGTGCGCCTCCTCTTTTAGATTGCCAGAGTTTATTTAAAGCTTCTAACGCTTTGCCGTTAGAACCTGGTACTGTACCAATCACTCCAGATACGATATATTTACCATCACTGGTTTTGCCAACTTGTCCAGGAAAATCATTTGACTTCATTCCATCTGTCAGCATCACCTGCACTCCTTGCAGCAAACCTTGCTGGTACGCTGCTTTTAGGAGTAAACTTCCTGTTTCTACGTAAAAAACGCCAAGGACTGCATCAGGCTTACCAGCAAAAGCAGCAGATGCTTCAGTATCAAAGGTGGTTGCTTTAGGATCGTAGCGGACGGGGTTGTTTTTATTAACAATAGTTCCCCCCGATTTTTCAAAAGCTTGCACAAATGCTTTTTCAAAGCCGACGCCATAGTCGTTATTTATGACGACGGTAGAAACTTTTTTATAACCTCTTTTATTAGCAAGTGCGGCTATGGCTGGTCCCTGGTAACTATCAGGTGGAACAGTACGTGCCCAAAAACCTTTAAATTGCCCTTTTTTTGCCTGTTCAGTAAATACGGGGCTGGTACTACCGGGAGAAATCAGCATGACTTTATTTTGAGCAGCAATTGAGACAGCAGCAGTAGAAACGCTGCTGGCAAAGGAACCAACAACACCTGCAACTCTATCTACAGTTGCCAGTTTGGTCATACCAGCAGCACCAGCTTTAGGATCAGTTTGGTCATCTACCTGAACAAGAGTCACAGGTTGATCATTAACGCCACCGCAAGCGTTGACAGTTTCCACAAGCAAGGGGACTGAGGGTATAATCTGCTGTCCAATGGAAGACAAGTCACCAGTGGCTGGTAGCAGGGAACCAATTTTCAACCCATTACCACTGGTAGCTGTTGTCGTTGAGCCTCCTCCTGGGCTGGCACTTGTGGTATTAGTATTACCTGTTGGGCTGGTTGGGGGAGCTGTATCGCAAGCAGCTGCTAGGAAACCAACTGCTAGGGTTGTCAAAGCCAGAGCAAAGGCAGCATTTATCTTTTGCATAATATTTAGTTTCACTCCTCATTTATTCAGGAGCCTAAAAGTAAGATTCAAATTAAATGATGAATTAAATTCTTTAATGGCTCCAGATGATAAATAATAACATCCCCTTTAGAGGATGTCTGAGAAGTGAAAAATGTCAAGCCCAACGCAGCAACACTGAGGGCTTAACGCTTACGCTAGTCATATCAAGTTCGCCTAATTACTTACAAGAAAAACACATCACCCCCATCACCTTGCCAAAATCGCGGAGAGAGAATGGGAGTGAGGTTCTTCGTTTTTTATAAACCTGTCTTGTTTTCCCTTATTTTTTCTTAATCAACGGAGAGGGAGGGATTCGAACCCTCGGTACAGCCTTACGAACTGTACAACGGATTAGCAATCCGTCGCTTTCGACCACTCAGCCACCTCTCCAGGGTCACGAGGATTAATGTTAACAGAGTCTAAGGTTAAATGTCAATAGCTTATTTGTCATTTGTCATTCGTCACTTGTTATCACAAACGAGAAAGGACAAATGACAACTTTCTCATAAGACTTGTGCTCGTAACCATGCAGCTGGCAAAGCACGTAACTTTTGCCATTGAGGCACGTAAGCACGTCGAGTGAACACATTGTAATCGTTGCGTTCAATGATATTCAAAATTCGACTGTAATGCATCAAAGATGCCCATACTGGTAAGCGAGCATCGGCAGATAGGTAAGAGATTCCCTTTTCTGCTTTGGCGTAAAATTGGCGTGCCCGTGCAATTTGAAAGCGCATTAGCGATCGCCAGCGATCATCCACCACTCCTTTAAACAGGTCTTGCTCTGTATAGTTAAAGCGCGCCAAGTCTTCTTGGGGAATATAAATCCGCCCCCGCCTTGCATCCTCCCCGACGTCTCGTAGAATATTGGCGAGTTGATGGGCTATTCCCAGAGTAATCGCTTCTTCTGTGGGGATATAAGGCTGTTGATGACAATTCCACGGAGCCGTGTTTGTGGAGGTGTCAACGCCCATCACTGCTGTTGACATCAAACCGACTGTCCCAGCAACGCGGTAACAGTAAAGGTGTAACTCCTCAAAGGTTTCGTAGCGACTCCGGTATAAGTCCATACGCTGACCAGCAATCATATCCCGAAAGGGCTGAATGTCTATCGGGAAACGCTGAATAGTATCCACCAAAGCGACATCAAGATTATCCAATGGGTGTCCAGCAAAAATCCATTCCAGCTGCTGTTCCCACAGATCCAAAGTTTCTGGTGTGGTCATAGCAGATGCGGGACCATCCACGAGTTCGTCTGTACGGCGACACCAACCATAAATTGCCCAAATGTGTTTGCGCTTTGGCTTATCCACCAGCAAAGTGCCGATGTAAAAAGTCGTGGAATACTTGACTATAAGCTGGCGACAAAGTTTATAGGACTCGTCCACAGAGACCGGTGTTTTCATGCGAGGGATGGAATCAGGCAGTTTCAGCATTCGTTGCAGGCTGAAGGGTTTGCATTTGCAGGCTTTTTGAATTTGCCACCGGATGTGCTTCAGCAGTCGTGTAGCGCGTCCTACCGACCCAAAGCCTTTTCAGGGGTTTGCCTTGTTTCCTCGAAAGGAGGAAGGGGTTTTCCTTCAGAAAATCCCTCGGCGGTATTACGGACGATCGCCTGCGCTGTCAGCTTACCAGAAAGTACGGCACCTTCCATACTCCCCAAGTAACGTTGCATTGTGTAACTCCCTGCTAAATAAAAGTTAGCAATTGGGGTGACTTGTGAGGGACGGTACTCTTGACGACCAGGCGTTGCTTTGTAAACTGAGCGTGGCGTCTTCACGATATGATATTTCAACAGCTTTGCCCCATTGTCTCCCGTAAAGTCGTCAGGAAACAATTTTTCCAGTTCAGCAACAGTTGCTTGCAAAATTTCCTCATTAGATTTTGCAATCCAATCTGCGGCTGGTGCTAGAACTAATTCCAACATTGAGCGGTCGGGGTTGGCGTATTCGCGGCAGGTGTTACTCATATCAGCATAAACACTGAGCAGGGGCGATCGCGAGAATAGCAGATGGTCAATTTTAGTCAGTTTACGGTCAAACCATAGCTGCAAGTTTATCACTGGTACACCCTCTAAACCTTCCAATTTTTGGAAAAATTCAATTTGTTTCCAACGTGCAGGTGCCAAAATCTTCATCACGTCAACCGACATTGCCGATACGTAGGCATCAGCCGTAAATACTTCATCTTCTTCTCCATTCAACCCCCGAATCACAAAATGCTTGACTGTGCCATCGTCATTCAGCACAATTTCTTTGAGCGGTGCATTCAACCGCACTTCTCCACCCCGTGCGGTAATGTGATCAACGATTGGCTGACACAGACGTTCTGTTGGGGAACCGTCCAGAAAAGCCATTTTTGAGCCGTTCTTTTCTTGCAAAAACCGATTGAGAGCTGTTAAAAGAATTGTTGCCGAAATTTCATCAGGATTTATGAAGTTCAGCGCCTTAGACATGGCGATAAAAACTTCTTTTTCTACTCGTGGCGGAATCTTTTGTTTTTTCATCCATTCCGACCAAGAGTATTTGTCCATCTCTTCCACGTACCGTTGTCCCAGAATCATCGCTGGTAGCAAACCGATACCAAAGCGAATTTTTTCTGGCCATGTGAGCATATCGTTATTCCGCAGAATAGCTACTATGCCATTCAAAGGCGCTGGCACGTCCGGAAAATCAAAGCGACTGTAAGTCCCTGGATTATTGGGCTGGTTGAAGATCATGGTGTGTTCTTTCCACTCCAATCTATCTTCAATCCCCAGTTCTTTGATCAGTTGCAACATATTGGGATATGCCCCAAAGAAGATGTGCAGCCCTGTTTCATACCAGTCGCCATCTTTGTCTTTCCACGCTGCTACTAACCCTCCCAACACGTCTCGGCTTTCCAAAACAATAGGAGTGTGCCCTGCATCTGTGAGATATTTAGCACAGGAAAGCCCTGCTAAACCCGCTCCCGCGATCGCTACTCGCATTGAACCTTACTGCTCTTCAATATTTTGAATTGTTTTATCGTTTTCATTATACTTTGCAATCTGTTACATTTAGCAGTTTTTCGGTGATCGCTTTTTGAGATTGGCTGCTTCCCTCGGGGAGCATCGTCCATCAGAGCGTTGCTTCTTGAAGCACAATTTTTGTCTCAGACTCATTTATACCCCAATACACTTGAGTTAACAATACACTTCAACATAATGAAGATTTTTCGGTTGGCTTCGGCAGTTGCAACCCAAGCGCAACAGACAACCTTTACCACAAAAGTGTCCTCTGCTTTTTACATTTTATGTACTTTCTTTTACCATTTTTTACTTAGTTAGACGAAAATATATAGGAATCCGGTTTGATTTGGTGAGACCAGTGCTTGATGAGGGGAGCCACTGCGGTGGTGAGGCAGTCCGGTTTTGGGGGTTTCCAACGCCAGATACCAAGTGAGGGAAACCCTCCTATGGCACAAAGTGCCACGCTACGCGCTTCAGTACTGGCTCCCCATGAGGAACTGCCGAAAGGGTTTCACAGGCTTAGACGCCCGGAGGGCGGCTTCCCGCAATCTGTCGCATGTGGCGTTTTCCCGACAGAGGCATCTGGCGGAGCTAACGCTAACACCAGTCGCCTAGGTCGGGAAACCCTCCTGTAGCGCTGGATTCACCGCAACGCACTGGCTCCCCTACCAAGAGCGCTGCTCTCACCGTAAGGCGTGGCGTTAGCCATAGGGTGAAATTGTTTGCGTAGGGAGGGAACGCTTAACAGGGAACAGGAAAAAGGCTCTTGAAGTGTACCTAGCTTCGTCAAAAATCAAATAGTAGTCCTATAAAATCTAGATACATTTCACTCTCCCTACTCAAAAACTGCCTTTCCCTGATATTTGTGGGATTGTTGTGATCAAAGTGGATAAATTTAAAGGATAAACTCTGACACAATAACCTCGTGAGTCAACACTTAGAAAAGTCATCCCGAAATCTTTAGTGGAGGTATGTAAAAGAGATTAAGGAAAGGCTAATGGACTTTTGGAGCTTATATGACTTTTAGTGTTTTATTAGTATTAATATGAACACCGTATTAAATTGTGACTCTAAAATATAATTTTTGTTAATTTTGTTGACAAACAAAAATGGCGGCTTTATTTGTTTGGCATCAATTTTACTGTTATATAATACTGGAAAAAAACTATATTAAGAGGATATTAAAGCTGTGCGTAATGATTTACAAGGATTAGAGATTAGTCCAAAAGAACTGCAAAAATTGACTAATTTGCCTGTGGGCGATGAACTCATAATTATTACTCATCCGATGAAAAGACTACTGAGTCAAGTTATAGAAAGAGCCAAAAGTTCTGAGGCTGCTACGGTAGTTTTTATTGGAATGACAATACTAGTTTCTAGTTATATTACATTTGATGTTATTATCAGACTCTTTGTTAATTGGGTTACTATACCTTCCTGGCTCTTACTAGTCATATCTAGTTGTTCAGTAGGAATTTTTACACAAGTATTTTTATATTTTTTATGGAAACAAAGAATTCGTATTGTCAGACAAAACATGACACATTCGCTAAAAATTCTATTGAATGATGTTGAGAGATATAATGCTGTTATTAAAGCAATAGACATCAACGATCAAATAGAAGCAGCAGGAAATTCAGGAGTGAGCTTGAATGAAAGAAAGAAAGTTATAGAAGCACTAAAACTGACAAGAAATGATTTAATTCGGGCATTAAAGACAGAAAGAATATTAAGAGAAAATAAAAATTTTATTGTTAGTAAATTAGAGCTGTTTGCTGATAATTTAGCAATATTAACAGCAATGCAAGTGAGCGAACAGGCTAGTGAACACGGACGATTGCTGAATGAAGCATTGCAGATCGCATTGGATGTACAACAAGAAATGAAAAGTTTACAGAGTCAGGGTTCTTAAGACTGTAAAATCTTAAGAATCTCTGCTCCTGAAAAATGGACAGTGTCAATATCTATGCTCTTGTAAAAAAGCTTTCACAGTTTGGTTAAACGCCTCAGGCTGTGTTAAAAAAGGCCAATGATTACCAGGAACTTGACAAATGCGTAAATTTTTCAGATTAGTTTTGTAAGGTTGGAGTTGCCAATCTTTGCGGTTAAGTCCTTTTTCTGGCTGCACAAACAAGGTGGGGATATGAATGGGGGCTGTAGTAAAACCGGGACAAAGCATCACTGCCTCAAAAATTCTATCGCGAGCTGCGATGGTAAATTTACTACCCCAAGTCCCATCGGTTTTTTGTTCAATACTTGCTTGAAAAACTTGCTGTTGTAAGGAACTCCATCCTTGAAACTGATTTAACTGACGCGCTTGCTGTTGGGCTGACTCGTAAGTCGCAAATGGTCCCATACCTTTGAGAAAGGATAAAAATTGGTACAAAAGCGGAAAAGTAACCTTAAAAAAGCTGGGTATTTTCCAAATAAAAATGGGATCGACCAGAACGATACTCCGTAAACGTTGCGGATTGATCCTTGCCCATATAACAGCTAGTTTACCTGTCCAGGAGTGAGCGACAACATGGGTGGCTGACCATCCCAAGCTATCCATCAGTGCTTCTAAGTCTGTGATCACGCTCTCAAAACTATAATCTCTCTCTGGTTTCCCACTCTCACCATGACCGCGCATATCTGGCGCGACTATATGGTAATCTGGCGCTAAGTCATCTGCTAGACTCGACCAAACTAGTGCGTGGTCGGCTAAACCGTGTAATACCAGTAAAGGTTCTTGGCCTTGGTTCCATTCTAAATAAGAAAGTTGGATATCAGGTTTCGATAAGGTTTGACGTATTGGCATAATCGCAGATTACCAGACTTTCACACAATTTTGACTTCTACAGGTTTAGAAATCCATTCATTTCTTTTACTGTCTTATCAAAAGAAATTGTTTTTACGGTGATTCACGTGAGACGTTGAAAGCCCTCTTTCTTTAGAGGAGGGATGAAAACGGATTAAAGCAAATTAATTTGCTTTATTGTAAGGACATATTGCTAGGATAAATATAGACAGCGGTAATTCGCAATAAAAAACGAAGTAGGTCACGCGGACAACTCCTGATCCGGAAACAAAGGTAGTAAAAATCTTAAATGTTGTACCGCCACTTGCTTTATGCCGGGAACCCTTTCGGCAGTTCCTCATGGGGAGCCAGTACTGAAGCGCGTAGCGTGGCACTTTGTGCCATAGGAGGGTTTCCCTCACTTGGTATCTGGTGTTGGAAACCCCCAAGACCAGACTGCCTCACCACCGCAGTGGCTCACAAATGTGGGAGTCAAAGGAAAGCTTTGTACAAACCTTTATGCCCTAAGGGGCACGCTACGCGAACAAACGCGGTCGGGCAGTCCTTGCGAAATTTGGACGTATCCAAACGGGGAGACTTGAATGCAAGCATTTAAGTGTCTAGGGAGGACGGATGAAGCAAGAATCTTCTAGCCTTTAGGCACAAGAGTGTCAAACATCCGTAGATTTTATTCTTTCTGTTCCCTGTTAAGCGTTCCCTATTCCCTGTTAAGCGTTCCTTATTCCCTGTTAAGCGTTAAGCGTTCCCTCAATAGACACCAAACTGGATTTTAGATTTGCGATTCATCCTAAATCTACAATCTAAAATCCAAAATCTAGTTACCGGTTGACTGCTGCTGCTTCTCGCGCTGCGGCTGCTTGGTCTGGGTGAATACCCAGGCGGGTAAGATTAATTCTGCCTTTGTTATCAATTTCTCGCACTTTAACAATCACTTCATCACCAACTGTGACTTCGTCCTCAACTTTGCCAACACGGTAGTCAGCCAGTTGCGAAATGTGGATCATTCCTTCCTTGCTAGGAAGAAATTCCACAAAAGCGCCAATTGGTATAATTCGTGTGACTCTGCCTGCGTAGACATCACCTTCATTGAGCTTTCTTGTCATGCCTTGGATAATGATCCGTGCTTTTTTCGCTTTGTTTTCATCCACAGCAGAAATCGTCACTGTACCATCATCTTCGATGTCAATTTTAGCACCTGTTTCTTCGGTGATCCCCTTAATCGTCTTACCTCCTGGTCCAATGACCAGACCAATCATGTCTGGATCAATCCGGATAGTCAACAGACGTGGGGCATAAGGTGACATTTGACCGCGCGGTTGATCGATTGTCTCCAGCATTTTCTCCAGAATATGCAACCGTGCTGCTTTGGCTTGGTGAACGGCTTGGGAAATAATATCCAAGGATAGACCGGAAATTTTCATATCCATTTGTAGGGCGGTTATGCCTTTGTCTGTCCCGGCAACTTTAAAGTCCATATCGCCCAAAAAGTCTTCTATACCCTGAATATCAGTCAGGACTCGGACTTCGTCGCCTTCTTTTATCAAACCCATTGCAGCGCCACTAACCGGTTTAGCAAGAGGTACGCCTGCATCCATCAATGCCAGTGTCGAACCGCACACTGAACCCATTGAGGTGGAACCGTTGGAAGAAAGCACTTCCGATACCACCCGAATGACGTAGGGGAATTGTTCTTTTGGTGGTAACACGGGTAGCATTGCTCTTTCTGCCAGTGCCCCGTGACCGATTTCCCGACGTCCTGGCGCACGTAAAGGTTTTGTTTCCCCAACGGAGAACGGTGGGAAATTGTAATGGTGCAAGTAGCGCTTATGTTGATCCTGTTGCAAGTCATCAGCCAGTGATTGAGCATCTCCTGGTGTACCAAGAGTGCAAGCGGATAGCACCTGAGTTAATCCCCGGTTAAATAGACCGCTACCGTGGACTCGCTTGGGCAAAATGCCAACATCACAAGATACGGGACGTACTTCATCAAGCTTACGACCGTCAACACGGACATTATCTTCGATGATTTGACGGCGCATGAGCTTTTTGGTAAGGTCTTTGAAGGTATTATCAAGAACCTTACTATTTGCCAATGCAGCAACGCGAACAGAATCTTCTTCGCTAAGTTCAGCGATCGCAGCTTTAATCGATTCCTTGACTGCATCTAAAGCTGTATCGCGCTGTTTTTTGTCGAAATCAAATTGTGACAGAATTTTCTTAATTTCAACAGTAGCGCGATCGCGTATATAGTTTTCCAGTGTTGAGTCTACCTCTGGTGGCTCCTCTACTGGAATTTCTATACCAATTTCAGCGATCAAATCTTGCTGCGCCCTAATTAGATCCTGTACAGCTTCGTAGCCAAATTCAATTGCTTCGATAATGTCTCTCTCTGAGAGTTGATTTGCTCCTGCTTCCACCATGATGACACCTTCTGGTGAACCAGCAACGATCAGATCCAGATCTCCAGCTTCAATTTCTGCATAGGTGGGGTTAATGATAAAATCATCTCCTACTAACCCGACACGCACTGCCGCCATTGGTCCGTAAAATGGTATTTTAGCCATTAAAGTGGCGATCGAAGCACCTGTGACTGCTAGCACATCAGGTGGCACCAATTCATCCATTGAGAGTGTCAGCGCAACAATTTGCAAATCGTCTCGCAACCAAGACGGGAACAAAGGACGTATTGGACGGTCAATTAAACGACTAGTGAGAGTTGCTTTTTCTGGCGGACGACCTTCCCGCCGCATAATTCCTCCAGGAATTCTACCTGCGGCATACAGTCTTTCTTCGTAATCTACTGTCAACGGAAGAAAATCAATGCCCTCTCTGGCTTGTGATCGCGTAGCCATCACCAAAACTGTTGTGTCCCCAGATTCTATCAACACCGAGCCACCAGCCTGGGGAGCTAAATGACCAACCTTCAGTCGAATATCCCGTCCGTCAAAGGATATTGACTTCTCAAATTCTCCCATTCAATTTTTTTTCCTTCTATGCACGCTATTCTCTCTCTGTGGCAATCCTAACATTTATGCTCTCTGGCTGGCGTCAATGACATACAAAGTTGATACTCTATCCTTTTCAATATTTTGCTTGCCTTCGGCAATGTCTACTACTCGACCAAGCAAAGCAAGTAAATTTACGGGGTAAATCGATGGAAAAATGGGGAATTAACGAGTTAGGGATTTTATTTTTGTAAACAAAAAGCGTCTTGACCCGCTAGGGACAATATGGTGTCACCCTGCCATAATAGAACTATCGCCGCAAAGGACAGGGCAGCGGCTAGCCAGAGTCCCTGAGAAGCAATCAGATCGATTCGCTCGCTTTCGTCTGTACCAAAGGCTTGTGCAACGTTTGTCCCTAAAGCTTCCAGAATGCGAGCACAAACAACAGGGTAAAAAAGATGATGACACCCAAGGCTCCTGCTGCTAAACTTTGAGTGGCCAGTAAGCCCATCATGACAACATTGACAGTGTTAATGCCAAAAGAGCGCGGGTTGAGATATTACTAGGGGAACTACCAATTGCAGGCTGGCTCGGGCTTCTGATAAAATTTTTGACTGAAATTCTGTTGCGATAAGTTCCATATCTGACATCATAATTCTTAGATCATAATGTATATAGCAGTCCTAAATCATGCGTGAGAACAGATAAAGCCTGTAAGGCTTGCAAAACAATATTTTTTGACTCGGTGAATTCTCACAACTCATATAGGATTGCTATAGCAAAATATGATTGTAATTGTCGCACACATCATAAAGTGCGGTACATTATGGTAATTGCTGAGGGGTTCTGCATTGCTTAAAATACCTAAAATGCCCTAGTACGTTGCCTAAGTCTTGATAAATTGAAAATAAGGAATTGCAGAAACTAGAGAAACAGCTAATTAAAGACCATTATTTTGTGAACATCTGAGTAATTGTTAAATGGCAATTTTACACGGTAGTTGGTTAATAGCAAATCAGGGTTGTTTATTTGTTTGGGGAGAGACTTGGCGAACTCTTGGGACAAATTCTAGTCATAGTACATTTGATGATGTACTAACACATCCTCTGGCAATGACACCATTAGAATTAGTCGAGTGGCTGCATTCACGTAACATCACAATTGCGAGAATGCTGCAAACAAAACATATAGTGACGTCAGATGCAAAGTCTCTAAAAAATGGGAAAACGTCCAAAGCAGCCAGAACTGCCGATGTGAGTTTGCCAACGCACTCCCAAGTTGTTGCCCTACCAACTTATATTTTAGAAAATACTCAGCAGGGAACAGTTGAAATCTTGCCGGCGCATTCTGCCACATTAGATTTACCAAATAAAACTCCCCAGTACTTACAACCGTGGCTTATTGAAGGTTTTTGCCTTAACCCCGAAGAGGCAATAAAATTCCTAACTTCATTACCTCTAAGTGTTCCTAATGGTGAAGATAATTTTTTGGGAGGAGATTTACACTTTTGGGTGCAGGTTGCCCGCTGGAGTTTGGATCTAATTTCGCGTGGTAAGTTTTTACCCACAATTCAACGCCAAAGCGATAATTCTACAGTCGCGAAATGGCAAGCACTTCTAGATAGCGCCCAAGATGGAACTCGTTTAGAAAAATTTTCTCAATTGATGCCATTGGCTTGTCGGACTTATCAGGAAATTTTCCAATTCGGGGAAGATAAGGAGACAAAATCCTCCTCATCTGTTCACATAAACTTGCCACTCGAACCTCAAGAATTACTGCTGGTATTTCTTAACAGTACAATAGATGCTCAAGTACGAGGGATGGTGGGTTCCCAACCTCTGTTAGAAACCAGAGTGATGGCGTCTTTACCAGCGACGGTGCGACAGTGGTTACATTCTCTGACGGCTGCGTCTAACACCTGCAGTGCTGATCCCTTTGGGGTGGAACGACTAGAGGCCGTCCTGAAAGCTTGGACTATGCCCTTGCAATACCAAATGGCGGGAAACAACCAGTTTCGTAGCTGTTTTGTATTACGTTCTCCAGAGTCAGGAGGGGAGACTCACTGGACTTTAGCTTATTTCCTGCAAGCTGCTGATGATTCCAATTTTCTCATAGACGCGACAACGATTTGGAACCATCCTTTAGAAAAATTTGTTTATCAAAATCGAACAATTGAACAACCGCAAGAGACATTTTTACGCGGTTTGGGATTGGCTTCACGATTGTATCCACCAATTGCAGATAGCTTAGAAACTCCGTATCCTCAATTTTGCCACCTCAACCCAATTCAGGCTTATGAGTTTATCAAGTCTGTAGCATGGCGGTTTGAAGATAGTGGTTTGGGTGTGATTTTACCGCCTAGTTTAGAGAACCGCGAAGGATGGGCAAATCGTTTGGGTTTGAAAGTTACTGCCCAAACATCTAAGAAAAAGCAAGAACGTTTAGGTTTGGAAAGTTTGTTGAATTTCAAGTGGGAATTGGCGATTGGTGGACAGACGATTTCCAAAGCAGAATTTGATCGGTTGGTGGCTTTGAATAGCCCATTGGTAGAAATTAATGGCGAGTGGGTAGAATTGCGATCGCAAGATATCAAAACAGCACAAACCTTTTTTGCTTCTCGCAAAGAACAAATGGCGCTGTCTTTGGAAGATGCTTTGCGTATCAGTACAGGAGACACTCAGACGATTGAAAAATTACCAGTGGTTAGCTTTGAGGCGTCTGGGGCATTACAGGAACTGATATCTGCCTTGACGAATAACAAAGCAGTTGAACCCTTGCCCACACCCGCCAGCTTCCAGGGAAAGTTGCGACCTTATCAAGAACGTGGGATGGCGTGGCTTTCGTTTTTGGAACGTTGGGGCTTGGGTGCTTGTCTGGCGGACGATATGGGATTAGGTAAATGCGTTGTAAATAATACATATGTATACGTAAACGGAGAACTACGCACAGCAGAAGAAATTTGGCAGACCTATGCTGGAGAAACAGAGTTTGATGGCGAGGGATTCTGGGCTGATCCGACTGATAAATTACTAGTGAATTCTATAGATGAGAAAACTGGTAAAATAGTGCAGGCTCCCATCCGACGACTGTATCGGCAGCAAGTTTGCGAGAAGTTGCGAAAGGTCACGCTGCAAGACGGTAGCAGTATCACTATCACCCGTCGTCACAAGCTGCTGACAAGCAAGGGTTGGACAAATGAGCTAAAGGTGGGTGATTATGTCTGTGTACCCGCGAAAATGCTTTGGGAAGGTCAACCAGAAGACCCTGATTTGGTCAAGTTTCTTGCTTGGCAGATTGCTGAAGGTCATGAACAGCTTAATTTGGGACAATTTACAATATCACAGAAAGATACCACAGTCTTAGAAGATTTACTCCAAATTTTGCAACGCATTGGTGCACGCAATAACCTAAAGATTAACAGTCCTAGTATTTGCACTTTTCCCGGCAGAGTTCCATGTCTTAGAATTAACAGCCAAGCCTATCGACGATTCTTGGAAGCTAAAGGTTACCTTTGGGGCAAACTGTCAGCAGAAAAGTCAATTCCGCCCTTTATCATGCAAGCAGACTTAGACAGTGTACAAATATTTTTACAAAACTACTTCGATGCTGAGTCTGCTGTTGTTTATAGTATGCGGAGTATCGAGATTGCCACAGCTTCACCGCTGTTGATTCAGCAACTTTCTACATTACTGCGACGCTTCGGTATCTGGTTACGAATATCGCCCAAGCAGAAGTGTGCTACCAATGGAACTCGTACTTTACGCACCTATTATATCGGTGTTATTGGAGGAAATTCTGCTCGGAGATTTTTGCAAGAAATTGGATATGGTATCCCAGAAAAACAGCGGAAGTTAGAAGAAATTTGCCAACAAGTTAGTAACACAAATGTTGAGGGAATTCCTGCTTCTAATATTGTTGCTCAAAAAGTGACAGCAACGGGGTTACCTTTGCGGCATTTTGGTATGCACAACACGGTTTACATTAATGGTTCACAGCAATTTTCCAGGAATAGCTTGCAGCAAGTTATAGCTGGGATGAACCGTATTATTACTGGAGAAGCCCAACAGGAGTATCAGTTACTCAAAGCTTCTAAATGGACAACTCAAACCCTTGAAGCTTATGCGCGCTTAGATGTAGAACAGTTAAGCTTAACACGACAATCTGTGCTACATCTTCTCGACCAGGAAGTTTTCTATTGCAAAATTGAAAGCATAGAAGATGTCGAGTATGAAGGTTGGGTTTATGACTTTGAAGTTAGTGAACATCATAATTTTGTTGCTAACAATATTATCTGCCATAACACGATCCAATTCATCGCCTTCCTCTTACACTTAAAAGAACAAGAAACACTCGAAAAACCAACCCTGCTTGTTTGTCCAACTTCAGTTTTAGGCAACTGGGAAAGAGAAGTTAAGAAATTTGCCCCAACGCTGAAAGTTATGCAATATCACGGTGACAAGCGTCCTAAAGGTAAGACGTTTGTAGAAGCAGTGAACAAGCATGATATAGTCATCACTAGCTACCCGCTGATTCACCGTGATCTAAAATCCTTGCAGAGCGTTTCTTGGCAAATCATCGTTTTAGATGAAGCACAAAATGTCAAAAATTCAGATGCAAAACAGTCACAGGCGGTACGACAAATAGAATCTACATTTAGGATTGCTCTTACGGGAACACCAGTAGAAAATAGACTGCAAGAACTCTGGTCGATTTTGGAGTTTCTGAATCCTGGTTATTTGGGAAATAAGCAATTTTTCCAAAGGCGTTTTGCTATACCAATTGAAAAGTATGGTGATGCTGCTTCGTTAAATCAATTGCGTTCATTGGCTCAACCTTTTATTCTACGTCGTCTGAAAACTGACCGCAGCATTATTCAAGATTTGCCAGAGAAGCAGGAAATGACTGTATTTTGTGGTCTGAGTGCCCAGCAAGCTCAACTGTATCAAAAAGCTGTGGAAGAGTCTCTGGCTGAGATTGAAGAAGCTGAAGGTTTGCAACGTAGAGGCATGATTTTAGCTTTACTTGTTAAGCTAAAGCAAATCTGCAATCACCCATCGCATTATTTGAAGCAAGACAAATTGGAACAATATCACTCTGGTAAACTCCAACGCTTGCAGGAAATGTTGGAGATAGTTGTTGCAAGTGGCGATCGCGCTTTAATTTTCACTCAGTTTGCAGAGTGGGGTAAGTTACTCAAACCATATCTGGAAAAACAATTAGGACGAGAAACATTGTTTTTATACGGTAGTACTCAGAAAAAACAACGTGAGGAAATGGTAGACCGTTTCCAACACGATCCCCAAGGACCACCAATTATGATTTTGTCGCTGAAAGCAGGTGGTGTAGGATTAAATTTAACACGTGCCAATCATGTTTTCCATTTTGATAGATGGTGGAATCCAGCGGTAGAAAATCAGGCGACAGATAGAGTTTTTCGTATTGGTCAAACTCGCAATGTCCAAGTCCATAAATTTGTTTGCACTGGAACTTTAGAAGAAAAAATTAATGACATGATTGAAAGTAAAAAACAACTTGCAGAACAAGTTGTTGGTGCCGGTGAAAATTGGCTGACGGAACTGGATACAGACCAACTCCGCAACTTACTCATACTTGACCGAAGTGCAGTTATAGATGAGGAAACAGAATGACAAATGATACCCTTCAAGCAAGTCGAGAATGGTGGTCACAACGGTGGCTTGATTTGTTGGATTCTTATCGTTTTAAGAAACGTTTAGAACGTGGGAGAATTTATGCGCGTCAGGGAAATGTTCTTAGCATTGAGTTTCAAGGTGCAAAGGTATTAGCTAGAGTGCAAGGTAGTGAACAAGAACCATACAAAGTTTCCTTGTCCCTTGACCCTTTTAGTGAGGAAGAGTGGGGTTATGTGGTTGAAACAATGTCCCAAAAATCAATGTTTGCTGCCAAGCTACTAGCAGGAGAAATGCCACAAAATATGGAAGACGTTTTCACTGCCAATGGTCTTTCCTTATTTCCTTTTACCTTATCTGATGTCCACAGTAAATGCTCTTGTCCTGATAAAGCTAACCCTTGCAAACACGTCGCTGCAGTTTACTATCAGTTAGGCGATCGCTTTAGTGAAGATCCATTTGTTCTTTTTCAATTACGGGGAAGCACAAAAGAGAAAATTATCAGTGATTTACGTCACTTACGCAGCAAAACTGTTAAAACTTCACAAAACGAATTATCTGAGATTCAAGAGTCAACACACGAGAAACGATTCTCTGTAAAAATCGAATCTTTCTGGCAATACAATGAGCCATTGGAATCTTCTTTAGTTGTTATTGTACCATCAACAGGCGAAACAGTTTTAGATGTGTTGGGGTCAATTCCTTTGGCTAAGGAAGAGGAAAGTTTAACAAATTTAACTGCTGCTGATGTGGTGATGAAGTATTTGGGTACAGTGTACAAAGATGTCAGCCAGAAAGCTGTTTTGGCTGCAATGAATGTTGGAGGAGGTTAAGATAACAAGGACGAGACAGATGAAAACAGTTATCAGTTATCAGTTATCAGTTATCAATTGCTCCCTGCTCCCTGCTCCCTGCTCTCTGCTTCCTGCTCCCGAAGAGCCTTAATGATAAGTCTTTAACCGAACGCGGTATTGGACTTTGCTTTGGTATATTTTTTGTCTTCCTGATAATTAGTTGAACGATGGAATGCTATAAAAGCAGAGTAATCCAGTCGAAGACACATGGAACTTCAAACCAAGATAATTACAGTGGAACTAACTGATGGTACAAGTGTTAGAGTTGAAGCGACACAGATAGGCGATCGCAAAATAAATTTTCAATCCCGACCTTTTGAAGAAGTTACCACCGCTATTGAATCGCTGACCAAAGAAATTGTAGAAGCATTACACAAAGTTAAGCCAGATAGAGCTACTGTAAAGTTTGGTGTAGATATTGCGATTGAATCTGGTAAACTTACCGCTTTACTGGTAAAGGGTTCCAATACAGCCAACATAGAGATTACTTTAGAATGGGGTCAATAGTTCCTAGCTAATTTATGTAAAACATTTATAATTTGGTCAGCAATATCACATAAATCAAAAGTATAGGATTCCTATTTGATTTTTGAACGGAAGTTAGTACAGTTTCTGTTAAGCGTTAAGAGTTCCCTGTTTCCTGTTAAGCGTTAAGAGTTCCCAAATTATTTATTTAACCTCTGACAAAGTTTCCTGAACGATTAAAACAGACTTCACTGGTCGTTTTACCAGATTTCCCTTTGAATCAACTTTTCCATAGAAGATTTTGCCGTCATAATAAAGCGAAGACGAACTTCCACCATCCAGATTCATCGCTTTCTCAACACCAAAAGTTTTCATAAAATGAGCCAGTTCTGGCAAGGACATTCCAGAGTTACCAGGAGTATTTGGTTTTTGAGCAACCATCACCAAAACAATGCTGCCATCACTGATAATACCAATAGCACTTCGAGCATTGGGTTTGGTACTACCAAGAGCATCTCTTTTGTTAGCGTTATCTACAAAACCTTCTTGGACTGAGGTTAATTCTGGTAAGAGTTGCGGACCACCACCCACAGCATCAACTAATTGACAACCTGGTGGTAAAGGCTCACTGTGGAGAGTGATAGAGTAGCGCACAGTTTGCTCGCACAAGTATCGCCGAAATTCTGTACGATTGAGAATCTTGTTGAGGTAAGGTTTTAGGTCAGGATTATCTACCAATCGCTGATTGTCTTTAGGATTACCCGTTAGTTTTCCTTGTTGAAAAACAATAGATGTTGTTTTTTGGTTGACTGGATCAAAAAAGCCAGCATTGATAATGGCAACTGCTTGATGTTGTTTGGCAAATTCCTCTACTGTATTTAATTGTGACGACAATGCAGGAGTTACTATAAATTGACTATGAGCAGGAACTTTTAAGATATGGACAATGCTGTTTGGTAAATTACGTTGCTCATAGTTCATGGTTTTGGTGATTAAGTTTGTTTGTTTTGATGTCGCAGTACGAAAAAACAAAAGCAGCACACTCGCACTGATAAATACTCCTGCTAGTATCCAGATTTTTCTCATGCATTTTTGCCTCAATTTAGCCGAATGGATTATATCCTTTGAAGTTGGGCGATAAGCCAGAGGACTTCGGCGTGAGCGCTACTTCGACAAGCTCAGCACAAGTCAGTCGAACACTTGACGTTACGCGTATCGCACAAAGAACAGATGCTACTAGACGTATCGCATTACTGATAATCCCTTTACCGATAACGGTTTGCTACGATCAAATCCATAGACTAAAGCCTTATTCTTAAACCACTATATATTTATGACGACTATAGGAACACCCGAAACCCTGTTAAAATCTTTTCCAGACCATACGCAGTTGCCAGAGTCAGACGGAACGTTTGTGAAGAATTTTCAGGAACACCCACAAAGTATTCTTTTAACTGATTCTATAACTCCAATCCTACAAAAGCGTCATCCAGATGGTAATTACTGCATCGGTCAAGATTCTGGTATTTACTGGCGGATGACAGATCCACCAGAAAAAGGAGCAGAAGCACCAGATTGGTTTTATGTGCCTAATGTACCACCGTTACTGGGTGGTCAGATTCGACGTTCTTACGTATTGTGGCAAGAGATTATTCCACCACTCATTGCATTAGAGTTTGTATCAGGGGATGGTTTAGAAGAACGAGACAAAACTCCTTGGACAGGCAAATTTTGGGTTTATGAGCAAGTGATTCGACCCGCATTTTATGGTATTTATGAAGTGCGCCAAAGTCGGGTAGAAGTTTACCACCTAATTGAAGACCACTATGAACTTGTACCAGCAAACGAGCGGGGACACTACCCAATCCCTCCTCTTGGTGTTGAGTTAGGTATTTGGCAAGGTCGCTATCAAAATGTAGAATTGCCTTGGTTGCGTTGGTGGGATGCACAAGGTAACCTGTTGCTCACTGGAGAGGAACGAGCAGAACAAGCAGAGTTATTGTTACAACAAGAACGACAACAGCGAGAATTGGCACAACAACGCGCTGAACGTTTGGCAGAGCAACTGAGGGCAATGGGTATAAATCCAGAGGAGTGAGTGTTTGCTTTGGGAATTATATTCTTTGCTTTTGTTAGGTTGCTACACTTTTAACTTTGAGAGTCAATATTTCCTTTTTTCTCCTCGACTATACGCTTGAATAATTCAAATTGTTCTTGCTCCTCTTCTTTAGTCTTTGGCGGGTGAAATATTATCGCTTGTGAATTTGGCTTGCGACGACTAAACAGCACACGCAAAGCTTCAATGTCCTCTTCTGAGCGATGTTTCAGTGCATAAGCTTTCAGTTCAGCGTTAGTCATTTGTTCAAAGTTTTGTTTCATATAAACTCCCAAAGTCCATATACCAACTATGTTTATTCCGTCGCCATTAGCCCAGATGGCAAGATTTTGGCGAGTGGAAGTGCAGACAAAACTATCAAGATTTGGAATCTGCAAACTGGAGAATTGAAATCCACCCTGACTGGGCATACCAGCTTGGTTTATTCCCTCGCCATTAGCCCGGATGGCAAGACTTTGGTGAGTGGAAGTGACGACAAGACTATCAAGATTTGGAATCTGCAAACGGGTGAATTGAAATCTACCCTGACTGGGCATACCAGCTTGGTTTATTCCCTCGCCATCAGCCCGGATGGCAAGACTTTGGTAAGTGGGAGTAACGACAACACTATTAAGATTTGGAATCTGCAAACGGGTGAATTGAAATCTACCCTGAGTGGGCATACCGACTTGGTTTATTCCGTTGTCATCAGCCCGGATGGCAAGACTCTGGTGAGTGGGAGTTGGGACAAGACTATCAAGATTTGGCGAATGCTGTAGGGATTTGAGGATTTTAGATTTGAGGTTGCTGCACTTGGTTGGCGATGCTTCGCAATTTTGGGTAAGTGATGGTGCGAATAAAAACGCGCGATAAGCCGGAGGACTTCGGCGTGAGGCTTCGACGGTGATCTCAGCCGAATCGCGCTACTTCGACAAGTTTTACACTAGACCTCTTGCAAAAGTCCAAAAGTTGGGGATGTTATTCTGAACGAAACGTAGTGTAGTGAAGAATCTCGCGAGATGTTTCGCTCCGCTCAACATGACATTTTAAGTATTTATGCAAGAGGTCTACTGAGTTTATCGAAGTGCTCAGTACAAGTCAGTCGAACGCTTGACGCTACGCGTATCGCGCTTCCTGTTATCCCTCTTCTGTCACTCTCCGAAATCAAAAATCAAAGGCAATGTTTAAACCTTAGACTAGGGTTGGGTTTGTGGCTTTCTTTTCTAATATGATAAACATCACCATCGCTTTAGACTAAAACTCTTGTGTAGCAAGGATTTCATGTTTTCATCTGGGGAAAGTGACAGAAGAGGGTTATAGCAGTCGCCAGGTAGATTAGGACACGAACTAATGAGAAAACACGCTCACCAAGAGACTTTCAAGTCTGTTCCCTGTTCCCTGTTCCCTGTTCCCTGTTCCCTGCTATAGTTTCCCATTGCTGAAGCTACTTGCTGTGAAACGCCACCAGCGGCTTTAATTAAATCGGCTCCTTTTTCACCGATCATAATGGTGGGCGCGTTCGTATTGCCCCCGACCAGAGTTGGCATGATCGATGCATCAACAACCCGCAACCCCGTAACACCGCGTACTCGGAGTTCGGGATCGACAACCGCCATTGAGTCAGTTCCCATTTTGCAGGTGCCGACAGGATGATACCCCGTAACGCAAAATTCCCGAATGTAAGCTTCGAGTGCTTCATCGCTAGTCACCTCAGCACCGGGAGCGATTTCCTCACCTCGAAATTCATCAAAAGCACTTGTATCAAATAATTTACGCATTATTTTCACTCCTTCAATCACCTTTTGCACATCGGATTGACTTTGCAGAAAGTTGATCCGAATAATCGGTGGATCTTTGAGGTCAGGCGAGGGCAAACTGACACTGCCAATATTTTGGGGATGAGTCAAACTGACTGTAACAGTGAATCCCAAACCAGAGAGAGTCTTGCCAGGAGATATCCACAGAATGGGACCGAAGAAAAACTGTAAATCTGGCGCGGCATCCAGATTACCTTCGGTATGCAAAAACAATCCGGCTTCAGCGTTACCATTACTGGTAGTTACTGGGTGTAACCCGGCAATTACCTGGTGTGGCACAGGACTGGCAATTAGCTGGTGTGCCACAGGAACAAGAAAGTGGTCTTGGAGGTTTTGACCGACACCTGGCAAATCAACGACGATAGGAATCCCCATTGTTTGCAGGTGTTCTGCATCGCCAATGCCGGAAAGCATCAGCAGCTTGGGCGAATCGAATGCACCAGCACTTAAAATCACTTCTTTGTTGACTCTGGCTTGGTGCAGCTGACCATGTTGCATATATTCCACCCCAACGGTGCGGGTTCCCTCAAACAACAACCGAGTCACCAACGCTCCAGTCGTTATTGTCAAATTGGGACGCTTGAGAATTGGCATCAGGAATGCAGCAGCAGCACTGTGACGTTTACCATCCTTTACCGTCAACTGATAAATTCCCGCACCTTCTTGCTGTATCCCATTGAAATCAGGATTGTGGTTATATCCGATTGCCACGGCTGCTTCTACAAATCGTTGGGATGCTACAGTAGGGGGTTGAATATCGCTCACGCTCAAATCCCCATCAACCCCGTGGTATGCGTCGGCACCGCGTTGCTGGTTCTCAGATTTTTTGAAATAGGGCAATACATCTTGGTACGACCAACCGGGATTCCCCAATTCCTGCCAGTGGTCATAATCGTGATGATTACCCCGGATATAAATCATCGAATTAATCGAACTGCTGCCACCTAAAACTTTGCCACGGGGACAAAAGATTTTACGGTTATTGAGGTACGGTTCTGGTTGGGAGAAATATACCCAGTCTACCTCCGAGCGGGGTAAGTTGGGGGATTCCAACGGGATTTGAATCTCTGGTTTAGTATCTGGGTTGCCAGCTTCGAGTAATAACACGGTTGTTTCACCGTCTTGTGTGATCCGGTTGGCGACAACGCAGCCGGCCGTTCCCGCACCAATCACAATATAGTCATATTGAGTCATGACATCCTCGCTTGTAAATTCAACTACTTCAAGACTTACCCATTAACAAAAATATGATTATGTCAGTCAGACTTATTTGCTGCCCTATCGGGACTCAGCGGCTCCCCGAGTGAGCTTCCTCCGGAAAAATCGCCCTATGAAAGGTTGTTATTTTTGTACAATAGCTAAAATTAGGGCGATTTATCCGCGCCCGTTCGTGCACTTCTTACCTGTTGACTTGTAATGAAGTGAGTCCAGCGCGCATGAGGAGGGTTTCCAACACCAGATACCTACGGAGGGAGACCCTCATCAAGTACTGGCTCCTCCGTAGGCGACGGGCGTTCCCGAAGGGCACCGCAGTTTTTCCAGATTATGAAACGGCTGCGCGAACAGGAGGTTATTCTTCCATCACTTTTGCCCAACGATTGAGCGCAAATAATATTGACAAATTTCTTTTCCTTGTGAAATGAAACAGCCCTGCTTTTTAAGGGGAGCCACTGCGCCCTTGCGGCTCTGCCGACAGTCACGCAAGTGGCGTAAGTTGGGGGATCAAACCTTAAGCGAGAAGTATTGAGTAGGGTATTAGTGAACAGTACCCCAGTAAGCAACAAAGCAGCTAAATCTAAGAAAATTTCATAATTTATATAGGTTTTGGATATAGGTTTTGACACTGTGAATGGTTTATATTTACCGAGTAGGTGGCATTAGATATGGGAGGAAGCGCTGCATAATTGTGAACAACTGACCCTCTAGTACCATCATCAACACACGTGAGTGTCACTTACTGGCATATAAGAAGTTCTCATTTCTGCTAAATTGCAAGCGTTACAGTCTAAACTGAAAATCCGTCTTCCGGAATACCTCTAGCTTTAAAATAAGTAATCATGTCTAAGGTTCTTGTCTCCGATCCAATTGACCAGGCTGGGATTGATATTCTTTCCCAAGTTGCTACTGTAGATGTGAAAACAGGATTAAAACCAGAGGAACTGGTACAAATCATTGGTGAATACGACGCGCTAATGATTCGCTCTGGTACCCGCGTTACTCAAGAAATTATTGAAGCTGGGACGCAATTAAAAATTATCGGTCGCGCTGGTGTAGGTGTGGATAATGTGGATGTTCCCGCCGCTACCCGCAAAGGAATTGTGGTGGTTAATTCTCCTGAAGGGAACACAATTGCTGCTGCAGAACATGCGCTAGCGATGATGTTATCTTTGTCTCGCTACATCCCTGATGCCAATGCTTCAGTCAAACGGGGTGAGTGGGATCGTAAAAGCTTTATTGGTGCTGAAGTTTACAAAAAAACTCTGGGTATTGTCGGTTTAGGTAAAATTGGTTCCCATGTTGCTGCTGTTGCTAGAGCAATGGGAATGAAATTATTGGCTTTCGATCCCTTCATCTCCACTGAAAGGGCAGAACAAATCGGCTGTCAATTAGTGGATTTGGAAGTTTTGATACAGCAAGCAGATTACATCACGCTGCATATTCCCAAAACTCCAGAAACCACTCACTTAATTAACACTGAAAGATTGGCAAAAATGAAACCCAACGCCCGCATTATCAACTGCGCTCGCGGTGGGATTATTGACGAAGAAGCATTAGCAGTTGCTCTGCGGGAAGGTAAAATTGGGGGTGCGGCGCTGGATGTTTATGAGGCAGAACCTTTGGGTGAATCCTCATTAAAGTCACTCGGGCAACAAGCTGTCCTCACTCCACATTTGGGCGCTTCAACAACAGAAGCACAAGTGAATGTGGCAATTGATGTTGCTGAACAAATTCGGGATGTGTTGTTGGGACTCCCTGCGCGTTCAGCGGTGAATATTCCCGGACTGAGTCCCGACGTGATGGAAGAACTCAAACCCTACATGCAGCTGGCAGAAACCTTGGGTAAGTTGGTGGGACAGTTGGCTGGCGGACGAGTGGAGTTGCTCAACGTCCGGCTACAAGGCGAACTAGCAACAAATAAGAGTCAGCCTTTGGTTGTTGCATCCTTGAAAGGACTACTTTACCAAGCTTTGCGGGAACGAGTTAACTACGTTAATGCCAGTATTGAGGCAAAAGAGCGCGGAATTCGCGTTATTGAAACGCGCGATGCTTCCATTAAAGACTATGCTGGTTCTTTGCATCTAGAAGCGACTGGTTCTTTGGGGACTCATTCTGTCACAGGTGCTTTGTTCGGTGGTGGAGAAATTCGCCTAACCAATTTGGACGATTTCCCCATCAACGTTCCTCCTAACCAACATATGCTCTTTACCCTGCACCGTGATATGCCAGGGATTATTGGCAAACTTGGTTCTTTACTTGGCAGTTTTAATGTCAATATTGCCAGTATGCAAGTCGGTCGCAAAATCATTCGTGGTGATGCGGTGATGGTACTCAGCCTTGATGATCCCTTACCCGACGGGATTTTACCTGAGATTATCAAAGTGCCTGGAATTCGTGATGCGTATACGGTAACTTTGTAAAGGCAAAAGGCAAAAGGTAAAAGTGAGCCAGTGCGGGGGTGAGGGAGCACTTGATGAGGGTTTCCCGACCTAGGTGACTGCCGAAAGGGTTCCCCGGCATAAAGGAGCCAGTGCTCGGCTAGAGTTTCCCGACTTGTAGACGCCCGGAGGGCGGCTTCCCGCAGGGTAGCACCTGGCGTCAACTGGCGAACCCGTAAGGGTAAAAAGAAAACCTTTTTCTTATGCCTTTTTATACCAAATCGCGTTTAAAGCCTCACCCCTGCCCCTCTCCGAACTCGCGGAGAGGGGTGCCCGTAAGGGCGGGGTGAGGTGATACGTATGAAGGCAAAGCGCGTATTACTTTTTACTTTTTTATGGCAAACACTTGGTGGGAATTACAAATTTTATGTGAGCCAGAGCTAGAAGATACCATCTTTTGGCGGCTGGAAAATTTTGGTTGTCGTGGAACAGCCAGTGAAAAAAAAGCAAATGACTTTTTGGTAAAGAGTTACTTGCCGCAATTTCAAGCGCAGCCTTCAGATTTGGCTGATTTATCGCACCTGTTGCGTCAAGATGCTTTGTCTATGGGATTTCCTGCACCTGTTGTACAGTGGGAGGTGATTGATGAGGAGGATTGGGGGAGTAGCTGGAAACAATATTGGCAACCCCAGGAAATTGGCGATCGCCTCCTCATCAACCCTGCATGGCTACCACTCCCTGAAAATTCTGATCGTCTCATCCTTCGTTTAGACCCAGGTGTCGCATTTGGTACAGGTGCTCATGCGACAACTCAATTGTGCTTGGAATCCCTGGAAAAGCATATAATCCAAGCCAATAAGCCTTATGGGGATAATGATAAAAAAAATCATGATGTGGTTATTGCGGATATTGGTTGTGGATCTGGTATCCTTTCAATAGTATCACTCCTACTGGGAGCCAAGAAAGCCTATGCAGTAGATGTTGATCCTTTAGCAGTCAAGTCAACTGTAGAAAACTGCGAACTCAACACTATAAATCCTGAAAGCTTGGTGGTAGCAGAGGGTAGTGTAGACGTTTTGACTAAACTGCTGGAACAACCTGTAGATGGTATTGTCTGCAATATTTTGGCTGATGTGATTATAAGTTTGGTTCCGGATTTGAGTGCGATCGCTAAACCCAGTACTTGGGGCATCTTTAGTGGGATATTATTTGAGCAATCTAAAGCCGTCGTCGATACTTTAGAGAAACACGGCTGGGTTGGTGCAACCGTGTGGCGGCGCAACGAATGGTGCTGTATTAATGTGCAGCGTTCCTAGGTTCAGCTGTCTTTAATCATTAGGTGCCCTACATAACAAGGCAGACATTTTAAAAGCCCCGGATCAATCTGTGATAGTGATCGCGAGCCTTTTGTTTTGTGTCTTGTTACCAAAGTTAACATTTTTTGGTACAGCACTGGGAACGCGGTGGTCAGTTTGGAGTGAGTTGTAGTAATGCTTGCGAAAATTGCGTGCAATTGCTGGATGCGATCGCAAAAGGTGATATTTTTATATATAGCCACTTATTGGCCCTGTATATTTTTGTCCCGCGCCTTCGCTTCATTGGCGCGGATTTTTTTTAACCTGCTTTCGCCATTACCTGATAATCGAAAATTGCCTCCATTGGGCAATACGCTTGAATAGGGTGTAGGGGGTAGGGTGTGGAGTGTAGTGTTTAAGACAATTAAATTTTAGTTGCTCAAGGAGTTCAACATCTTCTTAATTCCCCACACCCTACACCCTACACCCCACACCCTGTAGGACAGGGTGTGACTCCACACTTTGCTAATAAGGATTATTTTTGGACGAGGTGTAAAGACAGGTTTGATTTTCTTTTTGTTCTTGCTTTAGAAAAGTTCGGTGATCATGATTTTTTAAGTGAGAAAAACCGTATTATGACTCACTCTTTTTTTAAATAACATGATAAATAACTGAAGCAAGTTAAATGCTGAACTGATTAAACAAAATCCTATTGACTGGAGAGAAAATGATGACATTAGTTCGTTGGAATAATTGGCAACAAATGAACTCCTTAAACCGTCAAATGAACCGCTTATTCGATGATATGCTCGTACCCTCAACATTGATTGAAAGGAACCTTCCAAAAGTTCCTGCTGCTGAATTGCAAGAAACAGAAGATGCTATCCATCTCAAGCTAGAACTGCCAGGAATTGAAGCTAAAGACTTAGATGTGCAAGTCACACAAAACGCTGTTTCCATCAAAGGAGAGCGCAAGTCTGAAACTAAAACTGAAGAAAAGGGTCGTACTGTGACTGAATTTCATTATGGTAAATTCCAACGCGTGATTCCTTTGCCTGCGCACATTCAAAATACCAATGTCACAGCAGAATACAAAGACGGTATTTTGAATTTGACACTGCCCAAGTCTGAACAAGAAAAGAACAAAGTCGTCAAAGTTAACTTGGAAACACCTGCTGCTTAATTCATTGCAAGAAGTTATTAATTTTAGGAATTGTTAGGAAAAGGTAGCCTGAATGCACAGTAGGTTGACCTAACAAAAATGCCCAGTCAGATGAAACTGACTGGGTTTTTTTATTGACTAACAACTGATATAGCAATCCGTGCAGGAGTTGTGAAATAACTCGTTGAGGTAGGGAACAGGGAAGAAAAATCTACAAATTTACTTTGTTTTTTCACAAATGAAATAGGACTGCTATATAGCAGTCCTAAATGAGATTGTAAATTGTCTCATGAGGGCAGGGAACGCTTAACAGGGAACGCTTAACAGGGAACAGGAATTGTTTATAAATGATTTAGGATTGCTATATCCTAAAGTATTATCTAAAATCGCTAACCATGTCCTCATAGGAGAAGCTGCACTATTTCTCGACAGGCTCCAGCCATCGCTTGATACTTGCTGGTAACTCAGAAGCAAGACGCAATGGTAGTTCAGGTGTAGAGAAAGATTGTGCGTAAGCTGGTGTGAGAAAAGGTTTGTAAATTTTTGCTTCTGGTGTTATTTGCTTGATAAATGCCAAGCTGACACCTTTGGTTAATTGACGAAGAGATTTCGTTTCTTCACCTCGCCTTTCTTTAACAATAGTCGTCGCTGCACTTTGTGGGTATATTGGATCGCTAATACTCAAGTGAGTACCACCAATAGCAGTAAGCAGATACTTCTCACCCCGCAGTTGAGTAAAAGGTTCTATTTGATGTTTGAGCGCTGGGGTTAAGGCGTCTTCTGTTCCAGTTAAGATTAAGACTGGCTTGGTAACTTGTGTTAGACCTTTTTTGCCAAAAAGATTCCCAACCAGAGGGTTAAGAGCGATCGCACTCTTAACTCGCTCATCTTTTACTTTCAGTCTTCTGTCTCGTAAGGAAGTCGCCGAACACTGTAACCAATCACCAGGAGCTTCGCCGAGATTTAAAGAATCTTTACAAAATTTCCGCAACTCTTCCAAGTCAACCTCTCCCCCTACCAAAGCCAAAGCGGTATAACCTCCTAAGGAGTGACCGATGACAGTGACTTTTTCAGTATTTAACTTACCCTGAAATTGACCAAATTGAGTATTCAATTTTGCCAATTCATCTAGGACAAAGCTAATATCTTTTGGTCGATCAACAAACTCAGTACCTGGTAGCAACTGTGCCAAATTCTGTTTATCTGAAGCTCTATTGACAGCATCAAAGTTGCTTCCAGGATGTTCAACTGCAACAACAGTTATGCCATAAGAAGCTAAATGACGCGCTAAATAGCTCAAAAATTTCCGGTTTGCCCCGAAACCGTGGGAGAGGACAACGAGTGGGTTTTCGGGGTTTGCCTGACTCGAATAAATGTCTACAGGAATGGTACGATTACGCTGTCGGTCATTTAAAACAATTGTCTGCTGCTGTACCACTTGATTCCCCAACGCTGAGGGATCGAATGCAGCTTTAAAGGGTATGGTAGTTGCAACAGACAACTCTCGTTCTAATAACACACCAAAAGCTTGACTCTGTAAGTTGTTTGGGTTTAAATCAACAGCTAAACCGACAGCTTTCGTGGCGTCTACGGTAATATTTTCTCCTGGGTAAGCCCGCAAAAAACTTAATGCGCTAAAACCGTTTGCTTGTCGCAGTGCGAAATTCAGGGTGGCTTTGATACTTTCTGCTGTACTACCTGGTATGACTCCACCCAAAGATGATATGAACTGTCTACCTCCGGGCGATCGCACCAAGTTGTCAATAAATTTGTCCGCAACAGCAGGATTGACTTCCAACCGCTTGGTTAGGAATTCTCGCACTTGCGAGTTTAGCACGGGTGACAAAACTTCCAGTCCTTGTGGTAATCTCCCGGTTTTGGCAAACTTTTCTAAATCTGCGAGCGCCACTGACTGCTGAAATGGACCTAAACGGATGGTAACTGTTTGGGCGGCTATTGTAGAAGGCATTCCCACACCCCATCCCAAAACAAGCATCAAAGGACAGAGTAATTTTTGTACCCAAGATGCCTTACACCAATTTTTGCCAAGCTGAAACTGCATATGAGTCATTGGTCATTCATCACTAGTCTAAGGGGCGCAAAATCTATGACTTGAGGAATTGCAATGCAGTTTCTTTGAAAGTCTGGGGACACAGAATAACAACCAGCGCCCCCAGTTTGTCGCTTTGTCTAAAACCCGAATAAAGATCTAAAAATACCAAGCACAGTGCCAAAAGGATTGAAGAAAGCACCCACAGTATCACCGACTTTAGCTATGCCAGAGCGGTTGACTATCACAATATCATTATTACGGAGTATGGGATTAGTTTGCTCATTAATTCCTTGTTTGATATCTACTTTGACTTCTCGTTTGGTCACAGAGCCATCCGGGTTGAGGCGAACCAAATCAACAGTAGTCCTGCTGGCTCTAGCATCGTTAAATCCGCCAGCTGCAAGCAATGCTTGATTTAACGGGGTATTAGGCTGAATTTCTTTCACGCCTGGAGCTTTTACTTCACCCACCACATTAACTTGAATCCGAGAAGGAGCCAAAGTCGTAGTCGCTAATTGAGTCGCTTCTGCTCGACTGACTTCAGTTGCTGTTGGAAATACAATCGTATCTCCGTCTTGCAAAATTACGTCCTGAGTAATGTCACCACTATTGAGTAGTCTCCAAAGGTCAACTTTGATTGATTGTTCGCTGCCTGTTCTCGTGGATCGGCGTATTGAGATATTACGAACATCAGCCTGTGGCGTAATTCCCCCAGCCAATTGCAGTGCTCGCATCAAAGTTGGTTGTCCAGTGATACTTGGTGCACCTGTTGTATTGTTTGCATTTCCCCCTTCTGCAGTACCTTCGCTGACAAGATAGGAGCCTGGACGCAGAACCTCACCAATTAGTGCTACTGTACGAGGTTTGGTCGGATCTGCTGCATAGCTTGATGAAGCTAAATTTCGTGCATCTGCCAAGTCTATAGTCGTTGCTGTTGGCACAAAGATGGTATCTCCATCCCGTAAGGTCAGATCTTGCCTTATCCTGCCTGTTTGTCTAATCTCTTTCAAATTCACAACAGTGACTTGCTCTGGACCTCGTCCTATCTTACGCCTCAACTGCACTTTTGTCTCATCCGCTGACTGTGTGATCCCTTGAGCTGTCGTCAGTGCTGATAGTACAGTTGGGAATTGCACACCAGGATCATTCCCTCCGCCTCCTTGTAAACTGAGAGTGTAAGCTCCTGCACGTGTCACCTCTCCGGCAACGAAAATATTAATGGGACGGGGTGATAAAAGATTAATTGTTATGATCGGTCGTTTGAGATAGCGAGAGTATTTCTGAGTAATTAAGTCCGCTGCTTGTTCTGTTGTCAGTCCTAAAACGGAGACATTACCAACTAAAGGTAGGTTCAGCCCTCCACCCGGAGGAACTTGGTACTCGCCTGAATATTCCGGAACTTCAAATACGCTGACTCTGACGCGATCGCCACCTCCCAACGTATAATTTGTATTTATTTGTCTTACTCCCGGATCTGGTTGTCTTTGTGTATATTTTGTATCTGTTTGTCTCGCTGTAGGTACGGTTTGTCTAGGAGTTTTTGTATTTACTGTTTGAGTCGCTGTAGATACTCCCTGCTTTTGTGTATAATTATTTATCTGCGTTGTTGATTGTTTGGTTGGATTCTGAGCTAAGCTAATAAGCGGAAAAGCGAAATTAATAGCGGTTAACAGTACTACACCCCCAAAAGGTTGGCTGATAAACTTTAACCTTGTATTCTCCATATTTACCTAAAACTACTATTAGTAAAGTACTGTCTAAATATTTTAAGCTTGACTATTGTCTTTTCTTCAAGTTCCCTAACACTTTTATTTTCTGAAAATTTTTGGTTTTTCCGAATCAGAATTGTTTTTTATTTTGAATTTTTAGTGAAGTTTATTGAAAGTTATAAAGTTTATCATGAATCATCTTCAATATTGTGGTTTTTATGACATTTTATCTGAACAATATTGTCTTCGTACAGTATCGTCAACAAAAATATTCTTTGCTAACAAATATTACGTATAAGAAAAGTAGGATTTCTAAGTAAAGAAAGTCTGTCAGAAAAGCAGAAAAAGACGTACAATCAAAAGTTTACTAAGAAAAGACAATGGTTTAAGAAGTGGATATTTTTGTCTAGAGCATCTGTTTTTTTTAATCATAAAAAAAAATCTGTGACTTAAGACGATAAGAAAACAAAAGTTCAGGAGTTTGAATCCGTAGTTGTCATAATAAATTCGTTACAAAAATGAAGGAAAAACTTTATTCCTTCCTTCAGAAACTGCTCTTTTTTTTGTCAACTAAGTTTATTGCTAGAATTTTTTACAGCTATTAAAAATAACATAAAAAATACAAATACACGTAGAAAAGAATATATTAGGACTCCTCCAAAGATTTTGCTCAGCTAAGTACACTTCAAAAAGCCTTTTTTCCTGTTCCCTGTTAAGCGTTCCCTGTTCCCACGAGTTAGTTCACCCTATGGCTAACACCACGCCTTACGGTGAGTCCAGCGCTGCGGGAGGGGAGCCAGTGCGGTCTTGGGGTATCCCCAAGTAGAGCACCTGGCGTTCTCCCTCGTGCCGGCTCTGGGCGTGCGCTTTGCGCATACGCCAGATGCCTACGGAAGGAAAGCCGTCATTCGCACCGTCTCACCAAATCAAACCGGATTGCTATAAGACTGCTTGTGTTTTTGGATCTGTTCGACAAAAAAATCTTCCAAACAGGGACGAGACAAATTCATACCAATGAGTTGCCCTCCCATGAGACGAAAACTGGCAAGAAAATCATAAGCATCGCCTTGGACTTTACCTTGCCAAGAACCATCAGGTTGGTACTCTAAATTGGGAACCCATTTTTTAAGAACTTCCCAATTACCCCCGTAACCTTTGACATGATACAGGTGATTTGTTCCTAATAGTTCATCAAGAGAACCAGAGGAAATTACTTCTCCTTGAGCAAGGATAGCAACGCGATCGCAAATTTGTTCAACTTCATTCAGAACATGGCTGTTGAGAAAAATTGTCTTGCCTGCGGCTTTCAGCGCTAAAATAATTTCTCGCATTTGGTGACGTTCCACTGGATCAAGACCGGACATCGGTTCATCAAACAACAACAGTTCTGGGTCGTTAATCAGTGCTTTTGCTATACCAACACGTTGTAGCATACCTTTAGAGTAGCGACGAAGCAGCTTTTTGCGGGCGTCAGCTTGGGATAAGCCTACCAGTTCCAGGAGTTGAGGAATGCGTTGACGTTGCACCTTTGTAGAAATTTTAAAAACCCCAGCACAGACCTGCAAAAATTCCCAGCCTGTGAGATAGTGAGAAAAAGAGGGATTTTCGCTTAGGTAGCCGATGCGTTCCTTAAGGGTGCGATCGCCCAATGGTCTGCCCATAAGCAATCCTCGTCCTGAGGTTGGACGAATTATTCCCAGCAACAATTTCAACAAGGTTGTTTTACCAGCACCATTTGGTCCAAGTAACCCAAAAGTCTCTCCCTTATAAACTTTCAAAGAACAGCTTTTGAGGGATACGATTTTTTTGTTCAAAAAAAAGCCTGTGCGATAGACTTTTTGCAATTCAGAAGTTAGAATAGCTGGCGGAATACTTGTGGTATTCAGTTCAGACTCAGGGGCGTTTGCTACAGACATCATGTTGTGCTTAATACAACAGATAAAAAATGACAAATTATCCAGTTGACTGATAATAATAACACCATTAAGACCAATCTCCCCTCAATGTCAAGTGGGGGAGATGGGGGAGAGGGGTAATGATTCTGTGTGCTTGTGCTAGTTCACAACATCCCCTTAGAACTAGGGATTGTACCAGCACGACGCTGATCAATTTCTACTGCCATGCGCGTTGCTCTGGCAAACGCCTTGAATGTTGCTTCAATAATGTGATGGGAATTTATACCATCTAATTGACGGATATGTAGCGTCATTTGGGTATGGTTTACCAAAGCTACGAAGAATTCGCGCACTAACTGGGTGTCATAAGTTCCCACTCGCTGGGTAGGAATTTGCAAACCATAGCTGATGTGGGGACGTCCGGAAAAATCTAGCGCCACTTGAATGAGTGCTTCATCAAGAGGCGCAACGAAATGACCAAAGCGGACAATACCTTTTTTATCGCCAAGTGCCTTGCTAATAGCTTGACCCAAGGTAATACCAACATCTTCGTTGCTGTGGTGATCGTCGATGTGCAAATCTCCTGTCGCCCTAACTTCTAGGTCAATTAGCCCGTGGGAGGAAATTTGATGCAGCATATGATCCAAAAAGGGAATGCCAGTTGCTGCATTGCAAACTCCTGTACCATCCAAGTTGACTTTAACATACACATCCGTTTCGCTTGTCCTACGGCTAATTTCGGCAATACGAGCGCCCCCTTGGGGTTGTTCGTGCTGTGAGGGGAGAATTTGGCGTAGGATGGAGTCTGTGCTGGAGGAATCGCTTATTTGCATACAGAACCTGGCTTATGCTTAATTATGGAGTAATGGGTCAGAGCCATTTGCTAATACCTAATAACTAATGGTAAATACACAAATAGTAGTTATTGGTTAGCAAATAGCAATATTAACGTTACATACCCATGATTTCATATCCTGCATCCACATAAAGGACTTGCCCAGTGATTCCACTTGCCAGATCACTGCACAAGAAAGTTGCCGCATTGCCCACTTCTAGCTGAGTAACAGTGCGTCGTAGAGGAGCCACCTGCTCCACATGATGAATCATATCTAAGATTCCTCCTACGGCACTAGAGGCTAGAGTACGAATTGGACCAGCAGAGATGGCATTCACTCTGATATTTTGTGGTCCCATTTCGGCAGCTAGGTATCGCACACTCGTTTCTAGCCCTGCTTTGGCAACTCCCATCACATTATAGTTGGGAATTGCCCGCACACCTCCTAGATAGGTGAGAGTGAGGATACTTCCTCCTTGAGTCATCAAAGGTTTTGCATATCCAGCGAGTTGCACCAGGGAGTAAGTACTGATTTCTAAAGCCAAATTGAAGCCAGAACGGGAGGTTTGGCTAAAATCTCCACTCAAGTCTTCTTTATTGGCATAGGCAAGGCAATGGATCAGGATATCTAAAGATCCCCACTTATCGCTAATCGCATTGAAGGTAGACTTAAGATCCTCGTCGTTTTGGACATTACAAGGAAGAAACAAGCTGGGGTTTAGGGGTTCTACCAACTCTGCGACTTTTTTCTCCATTTTGCCTTTCTCATCTGGCAAATAGGTAATACCTAAGTTCGCTCCTGCTGCGTTCAGTTGTTGGGCTATCCCCCAAGCGATTGAGCGATTGTTTGCAATTCCCGTTACTAAGGCTTTTTTCCCGGTGAGATCTAGCATATCAATTCTTAATGTGAACACTCCTGCTTGAGCATACTAGAATCTGACACCGATTTGTCTTTGTTTTGGGTACTATTTGTCAACACGATTATGGAGTTACCTTTTGATACCACCAAATCATCGTTCAATTCTTAAATATATGCTCAAAACATAGTAGTGATAATTGATTTAGGAGTAAACAGTGGATGGTAAATAGTAAGTAGTAGATAGTAGGTATTTGGTAGTCTATAGAATTTATTTCTTATCTACCAGAAACCAGATACGAACTACAGTTTTACACCTTCTACAGAATGAGTGTGTCTATTTTTTTTCTTAATTAAAATAACTAAAAAATTTAAGAATTAACTTTGAAAAAAGACTAGATCTAAACATCAAAAATTATGTATCATGATGAACATATAAACAGAGCAATCGAATTGGAGTTATCAGACTGCTCGTTAGAATCATCTTGAGGATCTCGCCCTTGGTGATTCTCCTCGTTAAAACAAGTTGCGTTTCTTAGTGATTTGTTATGACTTTGGACACTGAACACTGGACAAATGACAGGTGACGTTATGGGAAATTTCACAAATAGTTTAGAATTGGCATATGAGTGAGTGAGGTTAAGTATAGGAAAGTACAAAAACATTGACAATGTGTTATTGATTTTTCAGGTGTATTCTTAGGAAATCGATTTTAAATTTTCCGGCATTGGGTAGGGGAAGGTAAATGCTCGTGACACAAGATAAAGCCCTAGCAAGTGTTTTTCGTCAGATGGCGACCGGAGCGTTTCCGCCGGTTGTGGAAACGTTTGAACGTAGTAAAACCATCTTTTTCCCCGGCGATCCCGCCGAACGAGTGTATTTTCTATTAAAAGGTGCCGTTAAGCTCTCCAGAGTGTATGAAGCAGGAGAAGAAATAACCGTAGCACTGCTGCGGGAAAATAGTGTTTTCGGCGTCTTATCCTTGCTGACAGGAAACAAGTCAGATAGGTTTTACCATGCGGTTGCTTTCACATCTGTAGAATTGCTCTCAGCACCAATTGAACAGGTGGAACAAGCGCTTAAGGAAAACCCAGAACTGTCAATGCTAATGCTGCGAGGATTGTCTTCGCGGATCTTACAGACAGAGATGATGATAGAAACACTCGCTCACAGAGATATGGGTTCTAGATTGGTAAGTTTTTTGTTAATTCTCTGTCGTGATTTTGGCGTTCCTTGTGCGGATGGAATCACAATTGATCTCAAGCTCTCTCATCAAGCGATCGCTGAAGCAATTGGTTCGACTCGCGTGACTGTCACTAGATTACTAGGTGACTTGCGTGAGAAAAAGATGATTTCAATACACAAGAAAAAGATTACTGTTCATAAGCCTGTTACCTTAAGTCGCCAATTTACCTAAACAAAGTTCACTAGCAATGAACAGTGATTTCTGAGTTAGATAAAAAAAGTCAGAAAAAATGACTCAGAAACGCCACTTACTACAATTGAAGTCGGCAATACCCTCGTTGTTGCAAGGGCTTCTGTTCAGGAAGTACCAGGTGTGTATCAACCTCTGTAAGCAACTAGCGTGCATAGTTTCCTGACTTGTAAACGCTGAAAAAGCAAGTTCAAGGTAAGTGAAGCCGCTGCATTGCTCCCGCCAGTTGCTTGGTAAGCGTAAGCGCACCTGAAGATAACCCGCGCATACTTTCGGTGCGCCTTTGCACACTAAACCCTATATTGTAGGTGAGTGAAATAGCAAGTGTTCCTGGCTTTTGTTGAACTTTGTTTAAATCAGGAATAAAGAGTAGTGAAGATTGCGTCATGTCAATGCTTGGCTTACACTAATTTCCCACAGATAATGACTGGAAGTAGTAGGCTGTATCTGGAAGGATTTCGTCGGTAGGAGAAGATGACCACCGGGTACATCCTAATAGCAGCAATTTTAATTTTGGGAGGCGTCATTGCCACCGTGGGCGATCGCATTGGCACACGAGTTGGCAAGGCTCGCCTCTCCCTGTTTAACCTGCGTCCAAAAAAGACGGCAGTACTGGTAACTATTCTGACAGGGACTTTGGTCTCAGCATCAACCTTAGGAATTTTATTTGCTGCCGACGATGGATTGCGCACAGGAGTGTTCAAGCTAGAGAGTATTCAAAAAGACCTCAAGCGCAAGCGCGAACAACTCAACACAACTGCAAAACAGCTAGAAGACACTAAAGGTGAGCTAGAACAAGCTCGAAAAGAACAAAAAGCTCAACAAGAGCGCTTGCAGCAAACGAATCAGTCCTTACGTGATGCAAACGCTAAACAGCAAGCAACTCAGACTCAACTCAACCGTACTATTAGCCAACAAACTCAAACTCAAGCTCAACTTCAGGGCACACAAAACCAACTCAGTCAAGCAGTCGCCAGCTATAAACAAGCCATAGCGGAACTTCAAAGCGTTGATAATGAGAAAAAAAAGCTGCTGGTGGAAATTGAAAAAAGAAAGGTAGAACGCCAACGACTGTATGAAGAAGCAAGAAAAGCGATTTCGCAAGCCAAAACAGCCATTGACAAACGCGATCGTGAACTAGCCAATCGACAGCAAGCTGTTCAACAACGGGATCAAAAAATTGCTGAACTGGATCAACTCATTAAAAAGCGAAACACAGCAATTGCCGCGCGAGAGCAAGTGATTGCTCAACGGGAATCTCGCCTCAAAGAATTGGAAACACAACAAGACTATCTGGAGCAGGAAGTAGCAAGACTGGAAAAATATTACCAATCTTACCGTGACCTGCGTTTAGGAAAACTCGCACTGGTTCGCGGTCAAGTTCTTGCTACAGGCGTTGTTCGTGTCGAACAACCTGTTGTAGGGCGTCAGCTGATTGTTCAACTTTTACAGGAGGCTAATCGAAACGCTACCATCGAATTAAGTGAGCCTGGTGCTGCGAATCCAGCAAATTTGCAAATCTTGCAAGTGACAAATGAGCAGGTTGATCAATTAAGCAAGCAAATTAATGATGGTCGAGAATATGTGGTAAGAATTTTTTCTGCTGGCAATTACGTCAGGGGAGAAAAGCAGATTGCATTTTTTGCTGATGCAGCACGCAATCAAGTCGTTTTCACCGGAGGTCAAGTCATAGCAACAACAAGTGCAGATCCCAAAACGATGACATCTTTTCAACTGCGACAGCGGCTAGAACAGCTGATTTCTGCTTCGCAATTTCGCGCTCGTAACGCTGGTATTTTAGAAAGTATTCAAATAGATGGGACTTTCATTCGCTTTATCGCCCAGTTGAGACAGTACAACCAGCCAATTGAGATCAAAGCTATTGCTGTAGAGGATACATATACAGCAGGACCACTGAAAGTAAAACTCATAGCTATTCAAAACGGGCAGATTATTTTTAGCACTTAGCAAGGGAGCAAGGGAGCAAGGAGCACCGCAGCAAGGAGCAGGGAACACCTCAAAGGTGTACCCAGTTTTTTTTCAAAAATCAAATAGGAGTCCTATATATTACTAATTGTTAAGTTTTCATAATCTCTTGTCAAAAGTCCACAGTCCAAAAGCTGTTGATCCCTATGCCCTATGGCTAACGCCACGGCTACGCAAGAGCAGGCACGCTACGCTAACGGGGGATGACCGGAGGTCACGTCACGCACGCCAGTTAGGGTTTCCCGCCGCAGGTGACTGGCGTCCTTTACTAGCTCACTTTTGACTAACAAAGTAATTAAGAGTCAGTAGTTAGAATAAATCTAGAAATCGTGCATCAATAAGAGCGGATTTCTGGTGCGTGAGTTGCGGCTCTGTTGTGCTTGAATTCATTTATCGAGAAAAAACAATTCTTTGCTTACTCAAATAGAACATATTTTATTTGTAGGGAATTCTCTTGTTGTGGGTTCTGCTTTCTTGTTAATTTTAAATTTTTATTATGACTGCCCGTAAATTTTTACCAACCCAACCAGCTATTTTGGGTTTCGATCCTGGTCGTGATAAGTGTGGTTTAGCTGTGATGGGACTCGATAGACAACTCTATCACCACCAAGTCGTATTAGCAGCTGAGGCGATCGCCGCTATCATGTCGCTGCGTCAAAACTTCCCCATTTCTTTACTCGTTATGGGTGACCAAACCACAGCAAAACAGTGGAAACAAGAACTGCACAATCAATTGGCAGATCCATTGAACGTTGTTTTAGTGGATGAGCGTTACACCAGCTTAGAAGCACGCGATCGCTACTGGCAGATGTTTCCTCCCAAAGGACTTGCCAAGCTTCTACCACAAGGCTTGCGACAACCACCACGACCTATAGACGACATTGTAGCCATCCTGTTGATTGAAAGATACCTCAATCGTTTAACTCAATCAGTGGCTAATAATGAATAGTCAGACAATTTTGAATTTTAGATTTTGGATTTTGGATTGATCCCATGGATGAATCCGCTTTCTTGAGAATTTTGGATTTTGGATTCAACAATTGATTGCACGGATTAATCCGGGGGCTTGCACCATCAAGGAATCATTGGTCAAGGCTAAATATTACAATACATGATTAATATTCGTTTCTTTTTTCTTTAAAGCCCCCGACGGGCGGCGCATCACCCGTCATGAATGGAAGAAACACTTCCCTCACTCCCAGCCTACGGCGATCTACGATCCACTAGCCCCTAAAAGGGGCGCTGCGCAAACGTTAACGCTAGCCCCGGAGGGGGCGCTGCGCAAACGCGCTTCACTCCCTGCCTCCCTCACTCAAGAGTGTTTCTTCAGAGTTGAGCCCGAATAGTGAAAGCATAGTCTCCTCCTGGTTCAAGCAGGTAATCTCGTTGCTCCAAGAAGCGACCGAGGGGTTCTTTGATCAAAGCACGCCCTTTATAAGGCTTGACAGAAAGTTCTCCCCGGCGGAAATGCCATTGGAACTGCCATTCAAAGTCACCCGCTCTGACTTCACCTTCAAGAAATCCGTCTTGCCAAGATTGACGGATAATCCTGACATGGGCTGTAGTTTCTGGTAAATCTCTAGCACTCACAATGCTGTGTGTCAAGTTGAAAACGAAAACCAACTTGTTATAGCTTTACATTTATTCACAATACCTCAAATACATCAATGGGAGTATTTGGATCTAATCCGTGATCCCACCTGTCTTGAAAATAGGGGGTAGGGAGTAGGGAGTATCCAAGCAGGGATCTACAGAAAGACATAGGGGCATTCGCTGCAATCAGGCGCGATTCTACAGTATAAAAAGAATATGAAGATTCGTAAAAAACGTAACGCCCTGCGCCAATCTCTCGCAGTTTTCCGGTACAGTGGACGAGCTATTAACTTGGTGTGGACAACTAGCCGCTCGCTGACTATTATTTTCGCGAGTTTAACCTTGCTGGCTGGTCTTTTTCCAGCAGCTATAGCTTATATCGGTAAGTTAATTGTCGATACCGTGGTTTCAGCTTCTCACAACTTATCATATAACAGTGATTTTGTCAATAATAATCGTCCTTTAATATATGTGGGATTAGAGGCGATCGCCGTCGCTTTACTAGCAGCTAGTCAGCGAGGAGTCACCGTTTGCCAGTCGTTGTTGCGGATGCTGCTTGGTCAACGAGTCAACGTTCTTATTTTGGAAAAAGCCCTGACACTGGACCTAACACAGTTTGAAGACTCAGAGTTTTACGACAAATTGACAAATGCACGACGAGAAGCATCAACTCGTCCCTTGTCTCTGGTCAACCGTACCTTTGGCTTGGTGCAAAGCGCTTTATCACTTGTGACTTATGGCATTTTGCTCGTGAAATTTTCATTTTGGGCAGTGTTGATGCTGATTTTAGCAGCGATGCCCGCATTCTTTGCGGAAACGAAATTTGCTGGGGAAGCCTTTCGCCTATTTAGTTGGCGTGCGCCGGAAACCCGCCAGCAACATTACCTGGAAACCCTTTTGGCTAGAGAAGACTTTGCTAAGGAAGTCAAACTCTACCAACTTGGCGATATGCTGCTGGGACGTTACCACAGCTTATTTAACAGACTCTACGGCGAAGACCGCGACTTAACACTGCGGCGGGGATGGTGGGGTTATCTGCTTAGTTTGTTGAGTACTTTAGCTTTTTACATGGCTTATGCCTGGATTGTTGTGGAGGCAGTTGCAGGCAAAATTTCCTTGGGAGATATGACGATGTATCTCACGGTGTTTCGCCAAGGACAGTCTACATTTTCTAGTGCTTTGACTTCTATCGGGGGGATGTATGAAGATAACTTGTACCTTTCTAATCTTTATGAGTTTCTAGAAGAGGAAGTTCCAAAACCAAAAGGCAAAGCCACGAAAGGTTTAAAACCTAGAGATGGGATTCGCTTTGAAAACGTATCATTCACCTATCCAGGAAGTTTGCAACCAGCGCTGAAAAATATTTCCCTGCACCTGAAACCGGGAGAGAAGTTAGCTATTGTTGGTGAAAATGGTTCTGGCAAAACGACGCTGATCAAACTGCTGACTCAACTTTACACTCCTGACTCTGGACGCATTTTACTAGATGGCTTGGACTTGCAAGAATGGGATGTGGATGTGCTGCGGCGACGTATTGGGGTGATTTTTCAGAACTTTGTCCGCTACCAATTTAGTGTTGGTGAGAATATTGGTGTGGGGGATGTGGACTACGTTGAGGACAAAAACCGATGGATGAGTGCGGCCCAAAAAGGCATGGCGCTTCCTTTTATTGAACATTTGCCCGACAAGTTTCAGACTCAGCTTGGGAAATGGTTCAGAGATGGACAAGAACTTTCTGGAGGTCAATGGCAGAAAATTGCTCTTGCCCGTGCTTTTATGCGAACTCATGCAGATATTTTGGTTTTAGATGAACCAACATCAGCAATGGACCCCCAAGCAGAATTTGATATTTTCAATCACTTTCGCGCTTTGACCAAAAATCAGATGGTATTCCTAATATCTCACCGCTTCTCTACGGTGCGGATGGCTGACAAAATTGTCGTTATCGAAGCTGGGGAAGTTGTGGAACAGGGAACTCACCAGGAATTGTTGCAAGCAGCAGGGCGTTATGCGACACTGTTTTCGTTGCAAGCAGCAGGGTATCAGTAAGCAGGGAATAGGGAACAGGGAACAGGGAACAGTCAACAGTAAACAGTAAACAGTAAACAGTAAACAATAAAAACTGATAACTGATAACTGATAACTGATAACTGATAACTGACTAGTTGCTTTGCGCATACCCGGAGAGTAGAGGAAATTGGGAGGCAGCGCCTTGCGGAGCCAGTGCTGCAGGAGGGTTTCCCTCCGTAGGCATCTGGCGTTGGGGTTCTCCCCGTTGTGGCGACTGCCGTGAAGTAATGGGACAATAACTAAATGACTAATAACTCATGAATACGAATTTATGCAATTCATATTTGATCCACCAATTCCTGTAAAGATCGAAAAGATGAAGGAACGGGTACGGTGGGGAGATCCGAGTGTCGCCCAGCGTGGAATCGACCAAACCAGCATGGTTTTAGATGATGGTAACTCGGATAATCCAGAATTCTCGTTTATAGTCATAGGTGATAGCGGCACTACAGAACATCACGGACATCATCCCCAACGGAAAATTGCTGAATTGATGCTTGCTCACCAAAAGGAGTGCCGTTTTGTCCTGCATACGGGTGATGTTATTTATGTGGTGGGATCTCATGAGTATTACCCGACCAACTTTATCGAACCTTACCGCGAGTTTCTTGTCGGTGGCGAAAATCCTAAACGCATTCCGTACGATCGCATGGTCTTTCAGCTGCCAATTCTACCAGTTTTGGGAAATCATGATTATTATGATGTTCCGGGGATATATCGATTTATTGCTGGAGGGACGCGATCGCTGCGTCGCCTGCTTGGCTATAAAAATGTCGAGATAGGCTGGCATGGATCTTACAAGGGTGACGCTTATGCACGGGCGTTTCTTGACTATCTTAAGAGATTCGACTCTGGTGAAGAGTTAGAACGTCACTTGGATAACTATTACACTGCTAAAACTGACACAGGACACTGTTTGCGTTATGAACCCGGACGTTTTACCCGCTTACCCAACCGCTACTACACTTTCCGTTACGGCGGGATCGACTTTTTCGCCCTCGACTCCAATACTTTTAATGCACCATCACCACTCCCAGCAACAAAAGAGGGAGAAGCGGAACGCCGCGAATTGGTACATCGTCGCCATGAAATAGAACGACAGGAAATCCAAATTCTGGAAGCGTGCGACAAGCTGAATCCAGAGATTCCTGGAGAAGCCGAACAACTGGATACCCTGAAAGCGAAATTATACCAAATCGATGAGATCAAAATTGATATTGAAAAACAACTTGAATCTAATCATGCGCCAGTCATAGACTTGGAACAACTCAACTGGCTCAAGGAAAGACTGATTTTATCTTGGAATACTGAGGAAGTTCGCGGACGGATCATTTATTTTCATCATCCTCCTTACGTCACAGAGGCGACGAAATGGTATCAAGCGCAAACATTAGCAGTTCGCCACTGTCTACGTTGGGTGTTTGATCAAGTCGCAGACAGCCTTGGTTCGGTGACTCAAGGTCGTCCAATCGTCGATTTGATTTTAAATGGTCATGCACACTGTTTGGAACACTTGCGCACAACGGACACCGGACACGCTGACTCGCATATCAACTGCATCATCTCTGGTGGTAGCGGTCATTATCCCCGTCGCCAGCGCAAGGAAGGACCAGAATTGATGGAGAGTTTTGAGCATCTTCCTGGTAATCCTTACCGTAAAGTTGCAGATTCTTTCCTTTTTGTTGGTCGCGATGGATACAACGAGCAAGCGCGACGACCATACTCTTTTGTGCGTATTGATGTTCGAGGAGGACGCCCACCGAAGCTTATTGTGAGACCATTTGTAATTGAACGGTTTCAGGGAGAGTGGTGCGATCGCCATCTCGAACCATTCGTGATTTAAGTTTTTAGATTACGGAAGCGTGTATACATATTTCGTTCAAAACCTCACCCTCGCTTGAATCGGCGCTAAAATCTTTCCCTCTCCTTATAAAGGAGAGGGATGAAAGGAGAGGAATGCCCGATAGGATAGGCTGAGGTTTAGAGTAAGTTTTGAGATCAAGTTCGGATTATTAGTTAGAATTGCAGCCCTTGCGTTACCCCACCCCCAATACGATTTGCATAAGATCCCCCCGCCTGCGGCGACCCCCTTAAAAAGGGGGTAAAAGAGGGTTATAAGCCCCCTTTTTAAGGGGGTTGGGGGATCTTAAATACCACTAACAGTAACTGTATTGATTTATAAGCGATTAAGCGAACTTGATATAACTGGTAACTGGTAACTGATAACTGTTTACTAGTAAAAAGTTTGATGAAATCTCAATTAAAAGACAAATTTTTAACTTTCGCCGTAACTATCCTGTTGATGCTGTGCTGCATCCTGCTTGCTCCTACAAGCACAGCAAGTGCATCTCCATCTTCCACAGTTTACCAACAACGGTTCATTCACAGTCCTGATGGTATTGGTAAATTTTACATGGATCGAGAAATAGCCAAAGTTATGGGACATACAGGGGCATCTTGGTTAGAACGACCAAGTCGAGAGGCTGAAGAACAACCAAGCAAAATCGTTAGCGCCCTTAACTTGAAACCCGACGATGTTGTGGCAGATATTGGTGCTGGAACAGGCTACATGAGCTTTCGTATTGCTCGCGTTTTAACAAAAGGAAAAGTCCTGGCTGTGGATATTCAGCCAGAAATGCTGGATATTATCAAGTTCTTGAAGAAAGAGAAAAATATCACCAATGTTCAACCTGTCTTGGCAACTCTGACTAACCCCAATTTACCAGCAGAAAGTGTTGACTTGGCTTTGATGGTGGATGCTTATCACGAGTTTGAGTACCCACGAGAGATCATCGAAGGAATTATCCGTGGGCTAAAACCCGGTGGTAGAGTAGTACTGGTTGAATATCGAGGTGAAAATCCCTTTATTCTGATTAAAGGTTTGCATAAAATGACTCAAAAACAAGTACGAAAAGAAATGCAAGCTGTTGGTTTGGTTTGGCGGGAAACTAAAAACTTGTTACCCCAACAGCATTTGATGATCTTTGAAAAACCTTCCCTGTGAGGAGACATTGCGCGGATGGTTAGGTGTTTGAAAAGTCAGGAGCAATTTCGCGGCTCAAAGGCTTATCAGTTCTGAGTTTGAGAGTTTTTTGAAACAAATCATCCGCGCAAGTTCTAGAACCTTTATCAGGACAGGATTTGAGGCTATTTTTAAATTTGTATTACTTGACGTTGGATCGCTGAAATGGTACTTTTGTTATGTATCCGCGCAACCGTACCTCGAAAACTAAATAGGTCATGCGTTTCATGTGACCGCATCTATTCCCCGTTAAGGGGATTGAAACATTACCTGCGACTAACGCCGAAAGTAGCATCGTCACCCAAGGTAGTCTATTCCCCGTTAAGGGGATTGAAACCCGTTAGCAATGCTTCACATAATTTTTTCTTGTGAGTTGAAATTATCTATTCCCCGTTAAGGGGATTGAAACAATTTATCAAATTCGCAAAATGTGTTTTGGTAATCCAGTTGAAATTATTTATTCCCCGTTAAGGGGATTGAAACGTTTGTGCTAGTAAAGGGACTTGCCATTATGAGCGTTGAAATTATCTATTCCCCGTTAAGGGGATTGAAATAGGTATTGGCGTGGTCTGACTGGGTGTGACACAAGTGTTGAAATTATCTATTCCCCGTTAAGGGGATTGAAACCTAATAATTCCAGTTGTTCCAGTTTGATTAAAGTTGAAATTATCTATTCCCCGTTAAGGGGATTGAAACTCGGTATTTGAAAACTCGGTCACCTCGAATTGCTTGTTGAAATTATCTATTCCCCGTTAAGGGGATTGAAACGAATAACTTCTTGTTCTTCGCTCCTTCCCCAAATCGTTGAAATTATCTATTCCCCGTTAAGGGGATTAAAACGGAACGAATTCAAACAACAACTATAGCAGTCCTAAATCATAAGCCCTACGGGCACGCTACGCAAAGGTAAAACTCTGTGTTTTCCTCCTCTGCGTTCTGGAGCGCCCACCGCGAACTTTGCGGGAGGAACATCCACACCGCAAATTCGCTTTCTGCGGTTAATTCAATCAAAACCTTTTTCACAACTCAAATAGGGATTCCTATGTAAAAGCCTCCTAACTCCTGAAGAAAAAGCCATCCATATCAAGAAGCTGTCCGGTATTTACATCGCTAAACACCGGCAGTATATGATAAAGTTCAAATTTCTTTTCTTTCATAAACGCAATGGAATCATTATATAGTCTTTGATTTTTATACAAAGCTTTCAATGACAGTTCCATTTGAACGCCTACAACTTTTTGGAGAGATTCATTTGCTCCTTGTAGAATCTGCTCTTCAAAACCTTGACAGTCTAATTTTAAAAAAACTTTGAAATTATCTAACTTATTTTCCTTCCAAAAGGTATCTAACGTCTTTAATTGAATTTGGATTTTTTCTTTAACCTCAAAAGCAGGTGCAACACTTTTGGCATATTCTGTGGGTTCTAAAATAGAACTTAAATCGGAAAAATTCGTTAAGTTTATTTGAGTAGTTCCATTTTCCGCTCCCAAAGCAAAATTAAAACCTGACCACTTTGAGTCTTTCGCTTTCGCTTTTTGAAGAGAGTTAAAAACTTCTGGTACTGGTTCTATGGATAAAATACGCCCATCAAAACCCTCGCTTCTAATTTCTGTGGCATATTGACCGAGATTAGCCCCTACATCTATAACTGTGTCTACATTGTGATTTTTTAATAACTTGATTAAAAAATTATATTTGCGAGGGGGAAATCTCACGACATCAAACCCTGTCTTGTGAATCAAAGGGCGGAGATTCTTCATCGAAAATTGCCGGATTTGATCAACAAAAATCATTTTTTAAAAATTAAGTGATGATAAAGTATGAGCGCGATCGCTCTACCTTTATCTTATCAATTTCCTCGCAAGGTAATAAAAACGCAGACGAACAACACAACACGCAACAGCTAAGATTCGGGTGGAATGAAGCTGGCATTTTTTGTGGAACTATCCCAAACTATCCAGGCAAATTGATTATCTAAGTCACTTCCATTCTTGGCGACTTTGAAATAAATCTTTTCACCATTTCTGGCTTCAACGGCGAAGTCAGCTTTGTCAGCATATATTACCTTAAAACCATTGTCTCGTAGACAATACATTGCCCAAGCTTTCAACGACTGCTTGTGTGGCTCATGCGGAATTGGAGGTTTTGTAATCACCTCTTCAATAACTTGATATGTCTGTTGTAAATTAGCCATGAGTCATTGAGTCATTTTGTCAAGATTTTTTATTCCCTTGTCTTGTCAGCTATTGTGGATCACAGCGAATCTCTATCATAAAGCCATCGGGATCATAAAAGTACACACCTCGACCAGTAGGACGTGTAACTGGTCCGTGGGCAATTTGTATTTGATTTTCTCTTAAAACTTCAACTGCTTGCTCAAACAATTCAGGAGCAATGTCAAACGCCAAGTGGTATGCTCTGGTAAAAGTACGTTCTGGATTTGGATCTGGCGGTGCTAAGTCTGGTTCCCAAAATAAATCGAGGATTATACCATCTGGAGTGACAAAGTTAGCGACTTTTCCCTGTGCGACTAAGTCTACCAGAGTTGCAGGAACTTCATCACCAGTCAATTCGTGCAAACCAAGAATATGATTGTAGAAGTGTCGAGAGCCTTGCATATCATGGACGTTAAGAGCTATGTGATGTACTCGTCGCAAGTCACCAGAAGTCAGAACACTTTTTAAGGATTCAGCAGTTTGTAGCATAGCGAAACTCAATTGAGTGATAGGGAAAAGCTACACTGAGAGCATAATTCAGGAGTCAGTCGTCAGTAGGAGGCAGTCCCGGGGGTAAAGCAGCGCTGCTGCACTTTTTCCCGACTTGATACGTCTGGCGTCAACTGCCGTTCAGAAGTAAAAAGGGCTGATAAGTCTAGCTTTTAGACAACACCGTTATAGTTCACCAACTTGCAATGTGCTGTCATCATGTGAGATTATAATATATTATGTATGTTTGATTACTCTTTAGATTTTAAAAATATTAACTTTCGAGAACATCCTGAACTATATCGCGTAGGTAAGGGTGAACAAGGAGTGCTTTTGGTAGAACCATACAAATCTGAAATTCTTCCTTACTGGCGGTTTAAAACTCCAGATATTGCAAAAGAGTCTAGCGAAAAAATCTACCAGATGTTTTTTGAATATTTAGAGCAAGGTGATTTTGTGGGTGCTGATATGGCGCGGAAGTTTTTACAGATGGGGTACACGCGATCGCGCCGCTACGCTAACCATAAAAGTGGTAGAAAGTACAAAACTAACCCGCAAAAAGAAACTTCTCAGGAAGCCCAGAGCAAGGCAAGAAAAGATATCTTACCAAATGAGATAGATCCTATTAAAGCTGAATCAGCAGCAATCTTCAAAGAAAAGTGGATGCAAGCCAAGATGAATGAAAACTATCTTAGGCTTTTAGCAAAGCATAAGCAGAAATACGCAGGTTTATCCTGTGAATAAATACAAGAGACGCTTAACAGCTAAAAAGGTGTTTGCTTCATTCATAGCGGGTGGTACGCCGCTTGTAGGGCTGGTTTGAAGAAACAGTTTTGAGCAAGCAAGTGAGGGAGTCAGCTTAGTAGATCATATGCTGATAATTACGTAAAAGTTCAACCTCATAATCCTCAGGTTTAGAAACAACCTGTTTCTGGTTATCAGTGGGTAATGGTTCTTCTTTCACTTCCTCACTTATTTCCTCACTAGAAATGATTTGATACTCATTTTTTCGTAAGAGTTTTTTCGGAACTGTTATGGTCAAAATCAGTACCAAAAGCAGTAGCTGCCAAGGTGCGAAAATTAAACCTAGAACTATACAGATAGCTGCAAATATCCCCACCAAGTAGCCGATCTCATCGGTACTTTTCTTGAAGATATAGCCACCAATTAAACCAGTGAAAAGCGGAAGCAGAAAAAACAGAGCCATAGTTTCTCACATCTGAACAAAAGCAGAGGCGTTAATGTGTGCATATGAGAGATGCTGTTGGGAAGAAATATATTTCGTTTGACAATCAATCGTTTTTGATCCACAATACGCTACTTATAACAACAGCGTATAAAAACAAAATTCCGGATGTTCTTGTGACACTAGCTTAACACTTTCTAATTGGACTATTTCATCTATCTAACGTATTACTTTAATAACTAGCGTTTTCAACTGAGACACAAATGCTGAATATTCCTCAATTACTAGCGACAGAACTCAACCTTAAACCCTATCAGGTGCAAAACGCGCTAGAACTTTTCGCGGAGGGTGCAACAATTCCCTTTATTGCACGATATCGCAAAGAGCGGACAAGCGAGATGAATGAAGTCCAGTTGCGCGAACTGAATGATAAGTATAATTACTTAACAGAACTGGAAGAAAGGAAGTCGGTGATTTTGAATTCCATAGCCGAACAAGGAAAACTCACCGACGAACTCAAACAAAAAATCGAATCCTGTTTACTAAAGACTGAACTTGAAGATTTATATCTCCCCTATCGTCCCAAACGCCGTACTCGCGCCACTATCGCCAGAGAAAAAGGACTCGAAGCGCTGGCGGAGTTCATCAAATCGCTGAACAACAAAAATGGTGTTTCGGCGTCGCTGGATGCGGAAGCAGCAAAGTATATTTCTGAGGAGAAAGGAGTTAAGACGGCAGAAGATGCACTTAAAGGTGCTTCTGACATATTAGCGGAAGAAGTCGCGGAAAAAGCGGAGTTGCGAGCATATCTGAGGGGCTACTTGCTGGAAGAAGGAGTGTTTGTCTCCCGTATCAAAAAAGATCATCCGGAAGGTACAACCAAGTTTGAGATGTACCGTAATTATCAAATGAGGGTGAAAAATATTGCGCCTCACAATATGCTGGCGTTGTGTCGCGGTGAAGCAGAGGAGGTGTTGTCTTTTGAAATTTCCTTTGATGAAGATGTGGTGCTTTCTTATTTGGAGTCAAAGGAAATTAAGACGAAAGTCCGCGCCATCCGGGACTTTTATCAAGGGATGCTTAAAGACGCATTCAACCGCTTGATGAAAACTTCCTTGATGAGTGAAGTTGTTGGTGAAAAGAAAAGCTACGCTGATGTTGAGTCTATCAAAACTTTTGAAACGAATTTGCGGGAGTTGTTACTGTCTGCGCCAGCAGGGATGAAACCGACGCTGGCGATTGATCCTGGTTTTCGGACTGGATGCAAAGTTGCTATACTCGACCAAACGGGGAAATTTTTGGAATATCAAGCGATATTTCCGCATCAAGCAGCCGAACAACGTTTGAAAGCTGCACAAACTCTCAAAAATTTGATTTCAAAATACAAAGTTGAGTTAATTGCCATTGGTAATGGTACAGCTTCCCGTGAGACAGACGAATTTGTTTTGGAAGTGCTGCAAGCGATGGAACAAAAACCAGTCAAGGTGATGGTGAATGAGTCGGGTGCTTCCATATATTCTGCCAGTAAAGTTGCTTTGGAAGAGTTTCCCGATTTAGATGTTACCGTTCGCGGTGCTATTAGTATTGGTCGTCGGTTACAAGATCCACTCGCGGAACTGGTGAAAATTGATCCTAAGTCCATTGGCGTGGGACAATATCAACACGACGTGGATCAAAAGTTGTTGAAAAAGAAGTTGGATGAAACTGTTGAAAGCTGCGTCAACTACGTTGGGGTGGACTTGAATACTGCTTCTGGTGAACTTCTGACTTTTGTTTCTGGGATTACGTCCAGCGTTGCCAATAACATTGTTGCTTATCGTAACCAGCATGGTGTGTTTAAAAATCGCCGACAGTTGCTGAAAGTCGCCAAGTTAGGACCAAAAGCTTTTGAACAGGCGGCAGGATTCTTGCGGATTCGTGGTGGTGAGAACCCATTGGATAATACTGCTGTTCACCCAGAAAGTTACTCAGTTGTGGAGGCGATCGCCTCTGATTTGAGCGTACCATTAACTCAAATCACCCAAATTGCTGAAAAGCTAAGAAAAGCCAATCTCAAGAAATACGTTACCGACACTGTAGGTGAACCAACACTGCGCGACATCCTCAGCGAATTGGAAAAGCCGGGAAGAGATCCACGCGCTGAGTTTAAGTATGCAACATTCAAGGAAGGAATCAAGGAAATTTCTGATCTCAAAGAAGGGATGGAACTAGAAGGTATCATTACCAATGTTGCTAACTTCGGTGCTTTCGTCGATATTGGTGTACATCAAGATGGTTTGGTGCACATCTCCCAATTGGCTGATAGATTCGTTGATGATCCAAAGAAAATTGTCAAGGTGGGACAAGTTGTGAAAGTGCGAGTGCTGGAAATTAATCAGAAATTGAAGCGGATTAGTTTATCGATGAAGTCAGTGAAGCAATAAACCATAATTGGGAGACGAAACTGGTTGACATAACTTTGGTAGGATGAGCATCGCGCCGACGAGGATTACAATCAAAGCTGAGAATAAATCAAAACTCCCTAAAAGAGGTAGATTATGGCGTTAAAATTAACTGTACCGAATATTACTTGTGAAGACTGTGCAGGAAAAATTACCGAAGCCATCCACGTAATGGAACCCGATACCAAAGTGGATGTAGATGTGAAAGCGAAAACTGTGACTGTAGAATCTAAGGCTTCTGAAGAGTCAATCAAACAGGCAATTGTTGCAGCTGGTTACCATATCGAAGGTTATCAATAACTGCTTTCACAAAGTAATGCCACAGATGCGTAGTAGCGCATCCATACTAAAATATTGGGTAAACAAGCTTACAAAAACTCTCATCCTAGCTATCCTCAACCCAAAATTTTAAGCCAGATGTGCTAGTAGGTTGGGGAGGAGACTTCCGTATGGAGAGTACAATACCTAGCGTGGGGTATCCCCCCAGCCCCTTATTCCTAGAGAGAACCGCATCCATCCCCACTCTGTAGTTATACCATTTCACGAAATCCCTGATACAAACGATTGGTTTTTAATTCTTTCCCCCTGCTCCCTGCCCCCTGCTCCCTGCCCCCCATTTGTATCAACCTTAAAGTGAAACGGTATTACCTCGAAGCCCCCGCTTACGGTAATCAGATTTCTTCCCGGAAGAATTTCCCTAATTATTTAATATTTTCGCCAAAGTCAGATGCTTTGGTTTGTGCTTCCTCAACTCCGGCATTCAGTGCTTGGTGCGCTGTTTCGTAACAGCCGAACAGGCATGAGTCAAAGTCAGCGATGGGGAATGGGTTGCGCTTTAATACGTTATGGATGGCAATCGCATAAGAATATTTTCCTTTAGCTAAAGGGTGGGAATGTACCGCCACAAACCACCGTATATTAATTCCCAACTCAAATGTAGTACCATCTTTTTGCAGGATTGGTTTGTCCATTATCGCTTGAATCCCTCGTAGCTAAGTGATGCCAGACGCTGATCTAATATAGCGAACAGGGTATCTTTCTGAATTATGTGCGCAATGCAAAGCGTCTGTGTGAGAGAATCGCCATGAAATTGGCCAACAAACAGATGCTTCCTAGCACCAATAAAATGTATGTGGGAGCCATAACCACTCCGATCATAAACCAAGCAAATACATGCAGTATCATCAATAGAGCAAAGAAACTAGCAATTCCAGCAGTTTGCCAGATCGTAATAGCCGGACGATCCAATAATGTGAGAATTATTGTCGATGAGGTAGCAATCAGGTTGGCTGGAATTAGAAAGGCACAAATGCTAATGCAGTAAGTGCTTGAGAATGCTGTTAAGGTATTGAAATCTAACATTTAATTTTCCTGGGTTAAGTTGCCAAATTTTATATAGATTTTTTTGGCTCTTTGTACTTGTATCCTAAAGATTAGTTGGACTTTAAAAGATTTGTAAGTTGATAACTGAAACTACTGTGTTAATTTAACCGAAGTGAAGATCCACTAAAAATTTGAACAGTTAAGAGGTTGGTGGTTCAGAAAACGAAACTGATGAAAAAGGGCTAATCAATATAAGGCTTCTACATTGTGTCGGAAGACGATTAAGGCGTGCTTGCCCTGCTCCTCTTTGAGTGCCCAAAAGATAGTATCAGATACTTCTAGTGAAACAATAGTCTTGATTTCAATGTTAGTGTTGTAGCCTGCTAAATCTGCCAAGCGTCTTCCATGCCCGCCCTCACCTTATACTTGACTAATGGTGTAACCGCTTACATTGTGGCTTTTTAGTAGCTTAACAATACGGTCTTTGAGTACTGTCTCACCAATGATAGTGATCAGGACGGCATGTTGGACACCAAAGGCTAAGTTTGTCATACAGAACTCCAGATAATGGGTTTTGGCTTCTAAAGCTTAAGTTTTTATCCGCAGTCCAAATGTTGGATCAAAAAGGCTCAAGCATTATTGCCTGAGCCACTGCTAAATCAAATTAATTTCTAGATCAAGGGGTTGGTTCTCCATCCCCCAATTTACAAAGCTTAGTAGCGGTTACGGAAGCTGTTGTTTCCCCCCCGATTACCACCACCACCGCCAAACGAACCTCTTTCTTCTCTAGGCTTAGCCTTATTAACTTTAAGGTCACGCCCCATCCACTCAGCACCATCAAGAGCATCAATGGCTGCTGTTTCTTCAGCATCTGTACCCATTTCCACAAAACCAAAGCCGCGCAAACGACCTGTCTCGCGATCAGTAGGTAGCTGAACGCGCTTTACAGAACCATATTCTGCAAAAACAGCTTTCAGACTCTCTTCTGTAACGTCGTAAGAAAGGTTTCCTACATAAACTGACATAAACTGTCTCCGAAATCATAAGTGTGTAGAGATTTAGGTTTCGGAGAAAAGTTTGTAAATACCAAGAACAAAAAACCTGTCAATACTAAAAACAAACACTATTAACCGAATTAACTCTCATCTATCATCATGACATAACAGACAACTTTTTGGGAGGAAGTTGGAAAAAATGTTATATAAAGTTACATAAGCAATTGATGGCTAAGTATGATAAGGCACAACTTGGAGGCATAATCTCTACACTTTGATTTTGATGTAGACACTGGTGAAGACGAGAAGCTCCAAAAACGAGTAAGACCGTTCCTATTCTTTAGTTTTGGTGCAAGCTTCAGCCTCAAACGAAGTAAGTCCAAGGGTACCTCACCACATCATAATTTCTAGTTTGTCTTGTGTTAGATTAGCATTACTTGCACTTGCTAAGTATTGAACAATTCAAAGGAGATTATTATCGTAATTCAAAAGCAACTCATAAACTCGCAAATCAAGTCACCTCAAGTCTTCTTGATTGACCATGAGAATAATAACCGTGGTCTGACCGATACACATGAAGCTCTACAGCTAGCACAGAGCCTACAGCTTGATCTAGTCGTAGTCTCGGAGGGCAAAGACGCTCCAGTTGCGAAGATTCTTAACTATGGTAAGCTTCAGTATCAAAAGAAAAAGCGTCAGGGACACAGTGCTAGACCTACGGTAAAGGAAGTTCGGCTCCGTCCCAACGTGGGTGTGGCTGATTACAACTTACGCGTTGAGCAAGCAATTCAGTGGTTGAGTAAAGGCGATTCAGTAAAATTTGTTATTCGTTTACGAGGTAGAGAAAATCAATATCGTGAACAGGCTGGAGAACTGTTAGAGCGGATTGTAGCTGCTCTAGGCCAAGTTGGTAAAGTCCAGTCGCTTGATAAACGTTCACTGATTGCTCAAGTCGTTCCTGCCTAAATAAATTTTTTCGGAATATTTTAGTCAACTAAAGTAGCCAGAGTAACTGCCTATATACTCTGGCTACTGTAATATAGCCCCTGTAACCGAATGCACCAAAGGCAAGGGGCGTGGTACACAGGTTTTGAAGGCTGCAGATAAGGGATGGGGTTTGGAGACTTACACCTCACCCTAAAAAAAAAGGGACAGAAATTATGGCACGATACGGGTAGCATCAAGCGTTCGACGGATCTCCCTGTCACTTAGATTGATCTGATTCGATACTGATAAAATTACTGAGCCAGTACCTCAAAAGCAGAGGATATATTCAGTTAATATCACCCCTTTTTACTATGCCTCATGAATCCTTCTGCGACAGCATCTTGGAACGAAGTCCGCGCTGCATTTCAAAAAATCTGGGGTTATGAAGATTTCCGTCCACCGCAGGGAGAAATTATCCAGAGTTTGTTGGCAAAAAAAGATGCGCTGATTATCATGCCCACAGGTGGGGGAAAGTCAATTTGTTTTCAACTTCCCGCACTGCTACAACAGGGATTAACGCTCGTTGTTTCGCCTTTGGTAGCGCTGATGGAAAACCAAGTGCAGGAACTTCGGGAACGTCGAATACCCGCTGCCCTTTTGCATAGTGAATTACCATCTGACAAGCGGCGTATGACTTTACAAGCTTTAGGACGACAACAGCTAAGATTACTTTACTTGTCGCCAGAAACTTTACTCAGCAAGCCAGTGTGGGAAAGGTTGTGCCAGCCGGAACTTGTGATTAATGGTTTAATATTAGATGAAGCGCACTGTTTGACACAGTGGGGAGACACTTTTAGACCAGCTTACCGAAGATTAGGGGCAGTACGACCAGCGCTACTCAAATCAAAACCATTGGGAACAAATATAGCGCTAGCCGCTTTCACCGCCACCGCTGACCCTTTAGCCCAAACTCAAATTCGAGAAATTCTTCAGTTACAGGAACCTGCAGTTTTTCGTATTAATCCTTATCGTTCTAATATTAATCCTTCTATTCGTATAGTTTGGACTCCAAGAGGAAGAAAGCAACAATTCTTAAAATTTCTTTGTGATAAACCACAACAAACTGGGCTTGTTTACGTTCGGACAAGGCGAGATAGCGAAGAGTTGGCTGCATGGCTACTACAGTTGGGTTACGTTACAGCAGGTTATCATGCAGGATTAGGCGCAGAGGAACGCCGCGATATTGAAGCACAATGGCTGAGTGGAAAAATGCCGTTTGTTATCTGCACGTGTGCTTTTGGTATGGGGATAAATAAGTCAGATGTCCGTTGGGTGGTTCATTTTCACCCGCCATTGTTGATATCAGAGTACGTGCAGGAAATTGGACGCGCTGGACGAGATGGAAAACCAGCCCAAGCACTGATGTTGATCAGTGAACCTACGGGGTGGTTAGATCCACAAGATAAGCAAAGACAAAAGTTTTTTGAGGAGAATTTGCAGCAGCAACAGCTATCCGCGCAGCAAGTTCTGAAAAAATTGCCCAGAACAGGGGAAGTGGATGCTGTAGCGCGAGAATTTCCCAATGGTGCGATCGCTCTTTCTCTACTACACAGCACCGGACAACTCAAGTGGCTTGACCCTTTCCACTACAGTATCGTTCCAGGGGCGAAAACTCAATCAGTCACACAATCACACGCTACGAAGCAGATGAATCAATATCTTACGACTAGGGATTGTCGCTGGCGTTTTTTGTTAAGTGCTTTTGGTTTTGAGGAACAAAGCAAGAACTGGCGTTGCGGTCACTGTGATAATTGCTGTAAATAGTTATTAGCTATCAGCGAACAGTCGTTATCTTTTCTAGGTTGGGGCTATCGGTGATCGGAAAGCCTGTAATCTATAGCCTGCTACCTTTTGGCTGATAGCTGAGAGAGTATTTGGAAATGGATTACGGTGACACATAATAGCTTTACCCTAGCAACAATATTGTTTTGTAGATGCACAGTTATCTATTTGGTTCCGAAAATTATCCATTATCCCTACTACTTGTGTGTGTAATTCATCATACTGTTGTTCATCTATATCAAGATAGTTGCCATGAGCAATCATATTCCTTTTCTTAAGTAATTTTTCATCTATTAGAACTTCTTTTGATTCATAGAAACTGTAGTCTAAACCAAGTATGCATATTATCTCTTTAAAGACTGATGATGATAAATTAGATGTCGCAATCCTATTTTCATATTTTATTAAGCTTCGTTCACTAAGTCTCGTCATAAAAAAATCAGCAATTTCACTATATATAGTTGCTTTATTAGTTTCACTTGCTTGATCTAATTTATCTTTCATTGCTAAAGCAATGAAATTCTTGGAAAGTTTGTTATAAGGTAGACTCTGCATAGCAACAAATTCTAAATAACTATTGGCTGCTACTTTGATAAATCCCTCCCAATGGGCATAAAGCATAGTAATTCCACTACGAAGTAATGCCTTTTGCTTTCCTGATGAGAATGACTTATCAATCAGAGCTTTCAATGCTGAAAGCTCTATTTTGCGCCATGCAAGTTCTTCTGCAAGCTTATCACTTAGCTGCTCTAAAGTACGTATTTTCATGGTTTGAACATCTGACGACCAAAAGGAACTAGTTTTGGTACTCTTCGCTGTGCAGTAGTACCTGAACCTGACCAATTTGTATATTCAGGACTTATCCAAATTTTCTTTATTTTCTCTCTTATATCGATGTGTGAGTGAGATAAATTCTCGTAGTTGTGACCAATTCCTAAAGCAATTACTTCATAAGCAGAAACTAGAAAGCCTCCTAAAAACTTATCTTTATTAGGAGAATATCTCCGAAAACTATCACTTCCCATTTGTTCATACAAAATTTCAAATGTTTTATTAAATGCATCTTCTTCTTGTTTATAATTAAATTTCTCATTTTTCGCCATTTCTACCATTCTATCAGTCAAAAAACCACTTAAGTCATTACGTATCTTCCTCATTTCCTTTTCTTCCAGAGTGCGGAACACTAAAAACCTTAGTAGTAGCTCAACATCATATTGTTCTTCAATTGGTCGCTCACTTAGAGCTATACACTCTCTAAACATTTCATTTTGACTTAATTTTTTCATCCAATGAAACATCTCCCGATTAAACATTACAAGGATACAGTTTCTTACCTCTTGCGGAGTAGCTATTGAACCTCCAGTATTTAATCTTTGGAATAACTCATATTTTGCAATCTCGTCACTTTCTTTTAGGAGAATAGTCGCATCAATCTTAGATCTTTTAATTAACAGACGCTGGGCTTGTGTTAGAGAATTTTGTATATCGTATGGATCTTCCCATTTTTTATCTTTCAAATTTGGCAAATACTTAGTCTCTTCAAGTATCAATGGCTCAATTTTTTTTTGATCTTCATCCTTTAGTTTTCCAATAAATTCATATATTGTAGATAGTCTTTGAAGACCATCTACAACATCCCAAACTCCATCCTCACGTTGAGAAACAAAAATTGGTGGAATAGGTATACCAAGTAAAATAGATTCTATCAATCTTGTTTTTTGGATACTAGACCAACGGAAAAATCTTTGAAACTCTGGATGTATATCAATTTCTTCGTTTTCATAGAGGCTTATCCATTCACCAATAGACATTGAATAGTTATCGACTCTAATCTCTTGTCTCATTTTGTCAATTTCTTCCTGAAGTCCCATATTTTTACTCCTATGTTGTTGAAAATGTGGATATTTTTACCAGTTAAGCCGACTTATTATTTCTGCCCTTCAGGTTGAGCCCGTTGACGTTTCTTATCACTGTCTACGGCGAACAAAGCTAAACTGCTGAAGCTAAATAAGAGAAAACTTCAAAAGCCTGCTTTTGCAGGCTTTGTCTGTGTAATCTCAAGTTTATAGTCTGAAGGCAATTAGTGGCTTATGCAAGAAGTCTATTTTTCCTTTGAAACTAAAACTCTAAAACTGACGCAAAAAGCGAAGGTCGCTTGCGTACAAACGGCGAATATCATCAATTTGGTGTAAAACCATCGCGAAGCGTTCTACACCAAAACCAGCGGCAAACCCAGTATACACTTCCGGATCATACCCCACGGCTTTGAGCACATTTGGATCGACCATACCGCAACCCATAACTTCCAACCAGCGACCATTCCACTGCAAATCAACTTCAGCAGAAGGTTCGGTAAACGGGAAATAACTGGCGCGGAAGCGAATTGGCAACTCACCAAACATCGCCTCCAAAAATACCTTAATAGTGCCTTTAAGATCAGTAAACGTCAGTCCTTCGTCAATTGCTAAAAGTTCTATTTGGTGGAAAACTGCGGAGTGAGTCGCATCTACGTTATCTCTTCGGTAAACTCGCCCTGGCGCAACCACCCGGATGGGCGGTTCCTCAGTTTCCATGTAACGAATTTGTACAGACGAGGTATGAGTCCGCAGCAGATTCCCGTCTGGCAGGTAAAAAGTATCCTGCATATCACGGGCGGGGTGGTCGGGTGGGGTGTTCAGAGCTTCAAAATTGTAGTAATCTGTTTCCATCTCTGGTCCAGTAGCTACGGTGTAGCCCAACCCAACAAAGATATCCAAAGCTTTGTCGATGATGCCATTGAGGGGATGAACACGACCTTGAGGACGGTAAATTCCTGGCATTGTTACATCCAATGTTTCAGCTTCAAGCTGTGCCTGAATTTTCGCCCCTTCCAAGGTTGCACGTTGCTGGTCTAGACTGTTTTGTAGGGCTTCTTTGACTGTGTTGGCGATCACCCCAATTTTTGGTCGTTCCTCCGCACTCAGTTGTCCCATACTTCGCAACAGCGCCCCAAGTTGACCTTTTTTCCCGAGGTAGCTGACTCTAAGTTCCTCCAAACGTTCTAGCGTATCAGCGGCGGCGATCGCTTTTTCTCCTTCCTCTCGCAGTTCTAAAAGTTGAGCCTCTAAACTGTTAGTCATTAGTTTTTAGTCATTACACTATTGATTACTCATAGATCCAAGGCTTTGGACTACTGGAGATATAACATATCGTTGACACCGTTATTCTGCCGTATGAAGAACTTGAATCGTCACAAGACAATTGATTTGTCAAAGACAATATTATAACCCAAACTTGTTTTTACCTGTTTGGCTGCTCTGTAAGCAAGCCAGAATCAGTTTAGAGTAACCGTAGGGTGGGCACTGCCCACAACGTAAAAATAAGGTTTTGAGCGAACCCTAGGCAGTGCCCACCTTACAAAAATTGCAATAACGCAATTGGTGCATTGCGGTGATGTAAGCTTTCTGCTTCGATTACTGTAAAGGGAGTTAGTGTACTAAATGAGGGTTTGGCAGCATGAAGACGCTGGAAGAAATTAGGCGATGGTTGATTCAGCACAAACCAGTGTTGCAGGAACGGTACAAAGTTAGCGAATTGGGTATTTTCGGTTCCTATATAAGAGAACAACAGACTGAAACGAGTGATGTCGATGTGTTGGTAGAGTTCTCTGAAACACCTAGTTTGTTGAAGTTTGTCAATTTAGAAAACTATCTCTCAGACAACCTTGGAGTAAAAGTTGATTTGGTGCATAAAGCGGGACTAAAGCCGCGTATCGGAGAGCGGATTTTGACAGAAGTGGTCTATCTATGACCAGACGGCAATTGGAGGATTATTTACAAGATATATTAGATGCGATCCGCCTTTGGCGGCAGCGCTTCGCTATCGCCGCTATTGAGCAATTTACATCAAGTATTGAGTTTTCAACATTCTCACAACACTTAGAAAGGTATCTGGCGTCCGCACCTTTAACAAGGATGGCGATTCCTTAGGGCGACCTGTTAACTTGATGAGCAGCAGTTAGTAAATTCCTCTTCAGGTATGTCGTTGTCTGTAGAACAAGTCGAAAACAGAATAAAAGAAATTGAGTGTCTCGTGAACTCCTCAAGTGAGCGATACGGGCGTTTACTCAACTGGCAAAATCCATCTGACCCATTTTGGCATTATGGGATTGGTCTATCAGATACACATATTTTTGATACAGGTCGTGGGTTATGTCCATTTGAGAGAAAAGAGGCAAAATTTGTTGCCGGTATTGACCACATTGCTTTTGAGCCAGAGCGAACAATTGAGCGGCTCAAACAAGCCCTTCATGTTTTTGCTGATTGGGAGTACACTTTTCCTGGTTGGAATTGTGAACACCTTGGTCGGTTAATTGCGACAGATAAACCGAGATGTTATCAAAGTAAAGCTTTATGGTTGTTGTGTGACCTTACCCCAAAAGGCGACCACAAAACCGCACATCAAATCTTTCGAGCTTACTTAAAGAAGGTTGATCCTAGTCTCAATCGGTAGTCATTTTATAAAAAATGTCTCAATTATTATCAGTGTAGATGTCAATTCTATCTCACAGCATGGGAATACTCTAATTAGAGTTTCCGTGACTAATTTCTCATATATGGCTCAGTCGTTACCACAAAGGCGTAGTACTGCTGTTACTGTAAGATCTCAGTTCTCGCCCTTTGGCAACAAACTAGTGCAATCTGGTTTTGTCAATAGCGAACAGATGAGACAAGCACTGATTGAAAGTCGCAAGTCTGGCAGATCTCTGACACAAGTGCTGGAATCTATTTCTGGACGACAGTTGTCACCAGAACTGTATAGGTTACATAAAAAGCAGCAGCTATTTGAACTCAAAATATTATACGGTGTTGAATCTCTTGATTTAGAGGTGAGTCAGGTTGGCACAACAAGAATGAGTCAACTGATTGATACCCTTATCCCAGTAGATATCTGTCGTCGCCATCACTTGGTACCACTAGCAAAGAATGCAGAGCAAAATCCACCCTCAGTTTTGGTAGCGATGGTAGATCCGGATAATTTAGAAGCTTCGGATGATTTGAACCGCATCTTGCGTCTACAGGGATGGACTTTGCAGCGGATGGTGATTACTCAAGAGGATTACCAGCAACTCATTAACCAATATTTGGATGAGGCGACTGTTCGGCAAAAGCACTTAGAACAGGAAAAGTTTACAGATATTAATCAGGACTTAGAAAATCTAGACAATCTCAATTTAGATGATGTACCTGAAGATAAGGAAGCTGACTTAGGCGCAGCAATGAAGGGTGCTGAGGACGCCCCGATTATCAATTTAGTTAACAGAATCCTCGCAAAAGCACTACACGAGATGGTTTCTGATATTCACGTAGAACCGCAGGAAGAAAACTTACTCATTCGTTTTCGTAAGGATGGTGTGCTGCGTCAGGCTTTCGATCCTCTGCCCAAAAAAATCATTCCTGCTGTGACAACTCGTTTCAAAATTATTGCCAACCTAGATATTGCTGAACGGCGTTTACCTCAAGATGGACGCATCAGACGAGTGTTTGAGGGACGAAAGCTGGACTTCCGCGTCAGTACCTTGCCCAGTCGCTACGGGGAAAAAATCGTACTACGAATTTTGGATAACTCTGCAACCCAATTGGGATTGGATCAGCTCATTACTGAACCAGAAACTTTGCAAATTGTCAAGGATATGGTCAGTCGTCCCTTTGGGTTGATTTTGGTGACAGGACCGACTGGTTCTGGTAAAACAACAACGTTGTACTCGGCACTTTCGGAACTGAACTCTTCAGGCATCAATATTTGTACGGTGGAAGATCCAATTGAGTACAGTTTACCTGGAATTACTCAAGTGCAGGTGATTCGGGAAAAAGGTCTGGATTTTGCGACAACTTTACGGGCTTTTTTGCGCCAAGATCCCGATGTGCTTCTGGTGGGTGAGACGCGAGACAAGGAAACGGCTAAAACGGCAATTGAGGCAGCATTAACTGGTCACTTGGTTTTGACAACTTTGCATACGAATGATGCGCCTGGGGCGATCGCCCGTTTGGCAGAAATGGGCATTGAGTCTTTCATGATTTCTGGTTCTCTGATTGGTGTATTAGCACAGCGCTTAGTACGGCGTGTCTGTCCCAGTTGTTGCATTCCCTACACTCCCACCACAACAGAACTTGCTCGCTACGGCTTATCAGCAAGCCAACAAGTGGGTGTTACTTTTTATAAGGCAAATACCTTAACTTTAGAGCAAATTCATCAAGCGAAGGCAAATGATCAGCTTTGCCCAGAGTGTCATGGCGTTGGCTACAAGGGACGTTGTGGTGTTTATGAAGTTATGCGAATCACAGAACGCCTGCAAGCCTTGATTACCGAAGACGCACCAACGGAACGGATCAAAGAAGTGGCAGTGGAAGAAGGGATGAAAACTCTACTGGCTTACAGTTTGGACTTAGTACGTCAAGGTTACACCACTTTAGAAGAAGTAGAACGAGTCACGTTTACTGATACGGGTTTGGAAGCAGAGTTGAAAGCTAAACGTAAGATCAGTCTGACTTGTCGGAGTTGTCACGCTGGACTGGAACCTGAATGGCTACATTGTCCATACTGTATGACACCACGGTTTCAAGAGTAGTTACTCTTTTCCCAGCAAAAAAATACTTAAACGTTCGCGTAGCGTGCGCCTTAGCGCATACCGCAAAGACAAGCCAGTGCGTTGGGCGGCTCCGCCGACTTGAAGCACCTGGCGCGCTAAGGACGCCAAGAAAAGAGAGAAGAGAGAATTAGAATTTTACAAACGATTTCGGATTGCTATAGTCAATAGTCATTAGTTATTAGTCATTAATCATTAGTTTGGAATAAAGGAAGTTATAAAATGGAAATTATGATTGAAGATTTGATGGAGAAGTTGATAGAAATGGGTGGATCGGATATGCATTTATCCGCAGGTTTGCCTCCTTACTTTCGCCTCAGTGGCAAACTGATACCTATTGGCAAACAGCCATTGTCAGCAGATCAGTGTCAATGGTTGATTTTCAGTATGCTCAATAACTCCCAGCGTCGAATCTTAGAGGAAAATTGGGAGTTAGATTGTTCTTATGGTATGAAGGGATTGGCTCGTTTTAGGGTTAATGTTTACAAAGAACGTGGTGCTTATGCCGCTTGTTTGCGGGCGTTAAGTTCCAAAACTCCAAACTTTGAAAAATTAGGTTTGCCAGATGTTGTACGAGAAATGTCAGAAAAACCAAGGGGATTAATTTTGGTAACTGGTCCTACAGGTTCTGGTAAAACAACTACCCTGGCTGCTGTTATTGACTTAATTAATCGCACTCGCTCAGAGCATATTTTGACGGTAGAAGATCCAATTGAATTTGTGTATGAACCGATTAAAAGTGTGATTCATCAAAGGCAACTTGGCGAGGATACAAAAAGTTTTGCCAATGCTTTAAGAGCAGCATTGCGGGAAGATCCAGATATCATTTTGGTGGGTGAAATGCGCGATTTGGAAACTATTTCCTTGGCGATTTCCGCAGCGGAAACAGGACACTTGGTTTTTGGAACTTTGCACACGAGTTCAGCAGCACAAACTGTAGATAGAATTATTGACGTTTTTCCATCCGAAAAACAAACTCAAGTGCGAGTGCAGTTGTCGAATTCACTGGTGGCGGTATTTAGTCAAACTTTGGTTCCTCGAAAGAATCCAAAAGCGGGTGAATTTGGTCAAGTGATGGCTCAAGAAATTATGGTTGTGACTCCTGCTATTTCTAACTTAATTCGTGAAGGAAAAACATCTCAAATTTACTCTGCTATTCAAATTGGTGGAAAAATGGGGATGCAGACTTTAGAAAAGGTTTTAGCAGATTTCTATAAGGCAGGAGTTATCTCTTTGGAAGATGCAATGTCTAAAACTTCTAAGCCGGATGAGATTAAGCGTCTTATCGGTAGTGCAGCACTACTAGCTGGAACAAGAGCAGGAGTAGCAGTCAAAGCATATTAAAACACAGGGAACGCTTAACAGGGAACGCTTAACAGGGAACGCTTAACAGGGAAGAAGGGGCATTTTCAATCAACAAGCAGGATGGTTGGGAGGTAGTGGGTTTATTTTTTTTAATTTTAAATTTTAAATTTTGAATTTTGAATTGCTTTATATGCCAACATTTGTTGCTCGTGTTAGGGACTCGCGAGGAAAATCGAAAAGAGAAAAAGTTGTGGCTAATTCCTTAGCTCAAGCTCGTATTTATCTTAGACAACAGGGTTATATTGTACAAGATATCAAAAAAGAATCTCAAGGCTTTGACTTTCAACAACTTCAAACCAAATTTATGTATGTTTCCGTGAAGGATAAAGCCGTATTTTCTCGTCAATTTGCTGCTTTGGTGAATGCAGGAGTAGCAATTGTGAGAAGTCTGAGTGTGTTAGCCCAGCAGTGTAGCAATCCTAAACTGAAACAAGCGATTTTGGGTATTAATATTGATGTACAAAGTGGAATGAATCTTTCTGAGGCGATGCGGAAATATCCTGATTGCTTTGATGGTTTATATGTCAGTATGGTTGAGGCTGGGGAAGTCGGTGGTGTTTTGGATGAAGTGCTAAATCGTTTAGCCAAGTTGTTGGAGGATATTGCTCGATTACAAAACCAAATTAAGTCAGCATTGGCTTATCCTGTTGTTGTGGGATTTTTGGCGATCGCCATCTTTCTTGCTATGACGATTTTTATCATCCCTATTTTTGCCAATATTTATAAAGAATTGGGTACTGAGTTACCTGCTTTTACACAATTTATGCTACTGGTAAGTCAAGTGTTAAGAAGTAGTTACCTTTTGGTGATTATCGGCGTTATTACAGCAGGTATCGCCTACCGACTATACTACAAAAGTCAGGCTGGACGTGAAACCATAGACCGTCTTTTACTGAAGATGCCGTTGTTTGGTGAGTTAATCCAAAAATCATCCATCGCACGTTTTAGCCGTACCTTTGGTTCTTTGACTCGTTCAGGAGTACCAATTCTGACTTCGTTGGAAATTGTGCGGGATACCTCAGGAAACCAGGTGGTTGCTAAGGCTATTGATACTGCACGTGTAGAAATTCAACAAGGAGGTATGATTAGCATTGCCTTGCAAAAAGAGAAAGTTTTTCCTCCAATGGCAATTCAGATGATTAGTATCGGAGAAGAAACTGGTGAATTAGATGTTATGTTGATGAAAATTGCTGATTTCTACGAAGACGAAGTCGAACAAACAGTCAAAGCACTAACCAGCATTTTGGAACCGATTATGATTGTCGTTTTGGGGGGGATGATTGGTACGATTTTGCTCTCTATGTACCTGCCTATGTTTAAGTTGTTTGATAAGCTTGGTTAATAGTTATTCAGTTATCAGTTATCAGTTATCAGTTATCAGTTATCAGTTATCAGTTACCAGTTATCAGGTAGGAAACGGACTTGTCCACCCCTTGTTCACTGTTTACTGTTCCCTGTTAAGCGTTCCCTGTTGATATCATGTCACAACTGCAACGAATCGCAATAGCACCATCCCAACTTCAACAAGAACAAATATTGCTGACGAAAGAGCAACAACATTATCTGGAACGTGTTTTGCGCTTGCGCGAGGGCGATCGCTTTATTGCAATAAATGGCAAGGGGAAATGGTGGTTGGCGCAGTTGGAAGGAGAAAAAGCACAAATTTTAGAGTCGCTAACGGTGGAAACGGAGTTACCCATATCCATAACGTTGATGGTAGCCTTGCCCAAAGGAAATGGATTTGATGATGTGGTGCGGTGTTGTACTGAGTTGGGAGTCGCGGTTATTGCCCCGGTTGTGAGCGATCGCACTTTACTTGATCCGAGTCCTCAAAAACTCCAACGCTGGCTGCGCATTGCACAAGAAGCTGCTGAGCAATCAGAGCGTTCTTTTGTGCCTACAATATTAGAACCTATTTCTTTTAGTGCTAGTCTTGCCACAGGGACAGCAAATTACTGTTACATTTGTGAGGCTCGTGGCAGTTATCCTCATTTAACAGAGGCAATCAATCAAGTTTCTACAACATCTGAGATTATCATTGCCACTGGACCAGAGGGAGGATGGACAGATAAAGAATTGAAGTATGCTATTGACGCTGGATTTCAACCTGTTTCCCTCGGACGTCGCATCTTGCGAGCAGTCACAGCCCCAATTGTTGCCTTATCTGTTGTGGCTGCACAGTTAGAATCGGTGGCATTCAATTGCGCAAACTGAAAATAGTATATCTTTTGCGGGGACAGCTTTAGATCTAATACTGAATACTTTTATATATAAATAGTTACTTTTTTATAAATCTTATCAATTAATAGTAGGGTGAGCAACGCCCACCCTAAAAAAAATCCAAAGGCTACTTAGAGGTTTTCACTTGATTTGCCATGTCTAAAAAAGAACTCATGTTCGCACCGGGACGACGACGACCATTGCTAGTATTAGGTACAGCAAGATATTTTGGTGCAAAAGTCGTTTCAGCTGGCTCCTTTTGAATTATTGCTTTGGCTTTTTGTGAGTTCACAGGCTCAGGCTTAGCAGCAACTGCACCCTGTGTTAACTGAACATTAGGTCTTCCCTTAGCAGCAGCATCTTTTGTTCCATTGTTTGTGTCTGCTTGTTTTGGGGCAGGCTTAGGCGTTTTCTTAGCCTTGGATCCGCCTGGTTTAACGGCTTCTTGAGGCTTGGGTGCGGGTGGTTTAACGGCTTCTTGAGGCTTGGGTGCGGGTGGTTTAACGGCTTCTTGGGCTTTGGGTCCGCCTAGTTTAACCGTTCCTTGAGGCTTGGATGTGAGTGGTTCAACGGCTTCTTGAGCTTTCGAGACTACTGATCCAACTGCTTCTTGAGCTTTGGATGTGACTGGTTCAACGGCTTCTTGAGCTTTAGAGACTACTGATCCAACGGCTTCCTGAGCTTTCGATAGTGCTTCTTTGGTTGCTTCGGCGGCTTCATCGAGTTCGAGGTAGTAGCCGCCGTTCTTCTTTCCACTGAAAAGCCCACTAAAGAAATTCACAATCCCATTGATTAAATTTTTGATAAAACCGATCATTACAAATTCTCCTGCCTCTTATACTTGGAATGTGACCGTAATCCGATTGAAAATCACGGAATATTTTTAATTTTTCTCAAGATATTCTTGACTTACCCACTCGCCTGTACAACCAGTTACGGTGACAGCCTTCATAGGTTTTTTCATAACAAACTGGCTGTAGGTGAACAGGGCTAGTGCTTTTCACTCTTTACTTTCAGGCACTCGCCACCAAATAAACAGTCAGACTTAATTATTAAATTTTACTGTAACTTGAGGCAATTTTTTGAGACTCTGCTTCAAAAAACTTAACTTGAACTCTCAGATATGCGTATCAACTCTTGAAACACCCTGTTCCCTGTTTCCTGTTAAGCGTTCCCTGTTAAGCGTTCCCTTCAAACCAATACGGAGACTGTCATAGCTTTTTTGCAAACGGTGATTATACTCGACTAAATTAGAAAAAGATAGGACTTAACATTATTTAGTAAATGAATAACGTCAAAAAACAGCGAAATCCAGTGCTATTGGTACACGGTATTTTTGATACAGGTCGAGTTTTCGACAATATGATTCCGTACTTGAACCAGAGAGGTTGGACGGTGTATGACCTAGATTTAGTGCCAAATAATGGCAATATTGGTCTTGACACCTTAGCTCAGCAAGTGGCTGATTATATTGATGCGACTTTTGAACCAGAACAACCCTTGGATTTAGTAGGTTTCAGCATGGGGGGTGTTGTTAGCCGCTATTACGTCCAACGACTGGGAGGAATCAACCGCGTGCAGCGGTTTGTTACCATCTCATCACCTCATCATGGCACTTGGATTGCCTACTGTCGCCAAGGTGTTGGTTGCATTCAAATGCGTCCTGATAGTGTTCTGTTGCAAGATTTGAATCAAGATGTTGAGATGTTAAGACAGATTGATTTTACCTCTATCTGGACACCTTATGATTTGATGATTGTCCCTGCGAGTAGTTCGCAAATGCCTGTGGGACGCGAAGTGATAGTACCAGTTTTGAATCACTCCTGGATGCTGAGCGATTCCGGAAGTCTGGCGGCGGTGGCGGAGGCGTTGACAATTCAAAATTCAGAATTCAAGATTCAAAATTCAAAATTCAAAAGACACAACCCAGTGCTGGAAAGTATTCTGTCTGTGGACAATCTGCTAAAAAAATATATTAAGCCTTAAAGGCGATGCTCCTAAAGGGAGCCGCGCAAGGCACTATCGCCAATTTGCGTATACTCAGCACTGCCAAAAATTGCTTCAGGATAACGGTAATACTTTAACTCCATTAAGTTGTAAAAAGGGTCTTCTAAAAAGAAAGTGCGATGTTCTAAGGCAGAACCAACAAAGCGGTGTTTGGGTTCTTCTTTAAAAAGGAGTTGTCGCTGTTGCGCCCTTGCGAGTAAGTTCTCCCAATCATGTTCTAAAGTAAAAATTAGCCCAAAGTGTCTTGGGTATATCCCACGTTGGGGTGTAAGCGGTTCTTTTGTAATATGAGCTACCAGTTGATGACCGTAGAGATTGAGAATTAGGGCGTTGCGGTTTTCCCGTCCAGGAGTGCAGCCTAAGCCTTCAACATAATATGCTTTTGTCTGGGCAATGTCTGTGACGGGAAAGGCAAGATGGAATAACGTTTGGTTCATAGCTTGTGTGGGTAAGACTCCGTTCCTTTTTTACTAACATTTGCTAACAAACTTAAAGATGAGCAATTGTTAGCAATTGTGAGGAAATCAATAACTGTTGATTAACCCTCAAGTTTTACCAGATGGAAGTTGTGCTAAAGTCCCTTACACCAGCCATTTTAGAGCATCAACCCATGAGAAAGTTAATCATTCAACTATTTATCGTCATTCTGGTACTAAGCGGATCAATAGGCTATGTGTTTGTGAATCGCGCAACGCCTGCCTCAAGCTGCGCGATCGCAAGTCTTACTGCACAGATCGGCAACGGTACACTGTCCTACAGCCAGGTGGGAAACGGGCGCTCGATTCTACTGTTGCATGGTTTATTTGCCGACAAGGAGCAGTGGAACACCATGATGTGTCGGCTGTCTCTTGTGGGCTATCGGGCGATCGCCCCAGATTTACCGGGCTATGGCAACAGTAACGGTTTTACTTTGAGGGACTATGCTCTGGAGAACCAAACAACACTCCTACATGAGTTGATGGAGAAATTGGGGATTAAGTCTTTTGATCTAGCGGGTAGCTCGATGGGAGGAGCGATCGCTCACCTGTATGCTCAACGTTACCCAAACCAGGTACGTAGCGTCGCCTTTATCGGTTCACCGTTGGGCATTGTTGATTGGGCAAACAGTTTCAAAGAAGCAATCTTACTCGGCATCAACCCCTTTATTCCAATTACTAAAGAACAGTTTGCTCTGGAGATCAGCCTGCTTTTCTTCACTCCTCCTACGATTCCTGATTCTGTCATCGCAGAGAAAGTCAACGATTACATTACTCGCAACCAACATTACCAGCAGGTTTGGGATATTGTAAATCTCTATGATCACATTCTCTGTCAGGGTGTACCAACTCAACTTCCCACATTCACTATTTGGGGCGAGGAGGACAAGATTTACGACATTAGTGGGGCTAATCGACTGCAAGAGTGTATTACTGGTGCAAGAGTGATCCAGTTGCCCAAAGCAGGACATCTAGTGCTGATAGAAAATGCAGATGAGGCAGCTTCAAAATATGTGGAGTTTTTGCAAACTGCCAGAGGCAGATAGAACAAGTAAGGGCGAGTTTTGCAGGGTAAGCTCATCTGATGTATTTTGATTTGTGCAAAATGCAAGAATTTCCAACCAGTTGAGCATAAGTAATTTTACATATATACTATGTCAAGTGGTAAAAAATTTTTGGCAAAAAAAGTATATTATGCTACAAAATATTCGGCAATTAGCCTCTAGGGAAAAACTTTTTGGTTTACTGAAAGTGCATAAGTTGATTTTAGTGAAATCTATTTAAGGATTGGAAAGAAAAAACTGGTTTTACCGCACTTTACACATAGGAGGATAATCTTGGATTAAAAATGACGCCATTCAAACGGTTCTTTGGAGTTCATTAACGAACTAAGTTTAAGACAAGATTATTGGCACAACCTCATTTCTACCAGACTAGTACAGCGCGGCGTAAATAGGGCAACCATTTAAAATCCCTAAAAAGCCCATCCCATAATACTTTTGACTTTTGACTTTTGACTTTTGACTTCCGCCTTGCGGTACTAGCCCTACTTTTTGCAACACAACGATACCAGGGTACGTGCTTTATGAATCCGATCAAAATTCTCATTTTGACTGCGAATCCCAGTAATACAGGTTCAGACCCGTTGCGTTTGGATGGGGAAGTGCGGCGGATTGAGGAAGCTTTACAACGATCGCACTACCGTGTTCGCTTCCAAATCACTGCGAAACTGGCAGTCCGGACAACAGATCTGCGGCGGGCATTGCTGGATCACAAAGCGCAAATTGTCCACTTTTCGGGGCATGGCACCGGAGAGCAGGGATTGGTTCTGGAAAATGATGCTGGCAGAGTGCAGCTTGTGAGTACAGAAGCTCTGGCAGGATTATTCGGCATCTTTGAGACGGGTGACATTGAGTGTGTCTTGCTCAATGCCTGCTACTCAGAGATTCAGGCAACGGCAATTCACCAGTTCGTGGATTGTGTGATTGGGATGAATCAGCCGATCGCAGACAAGTCAGCCGTCCAGTTTGCGGAAGGATTTTATGATGCCTTGGGTGCTGGCAGTCCCTATGAGGAAGCGTACAAAATTGGTTGCAGTGCGATCGCATTAGAAGGTAGTTCAGAGTACTCAACGCCCGTGCTGAAAAATCGAAAGCGCCGTGGTGCCCGTTTGTCTGGGGCTCAAATGGTGAGTCAGTCGTTACAACCAGAGCGTGTTTCGGCGGCGAGTGCAAAACCGCCAGCGCGATCGCGCCAATCCCAAGCGATCGGCAATGTGACAATTAGCGGTAGCAATAACCCCTTTAACGCGATTCAGGCAAGAGGCAATGTCAACTTGAGCCAAACTAGTACTCACAGTCGTGGCGGCAATTCTGATCTGGAAGCGGCATTGGCATTATTAGTGAAACTAAAAAAGGAGGTTTCGGCAACGGATGCGCTGAGCTCGTTCGCCAAGAAGGACACAGAGTCAAAGATCGGCATGCTCCAGGAAGAATTACAAAAGCCAAAGCCGGACAAAAACTTTGTGAGTGAGGTGGTGATGGCCCTAAAGCAAGGGCTGAGTGGGGTATTAACGTTGGCGGCTCTGGTGACGCAAGTGGCAGACCTTGTGGCAAAAGTCTGGGACGGTTTGTTATGAACCAGAACCAGAATGACTTGGGGGAGCAGCCGTCTAGCCAGGAGCAATCGCTGGGGGATGTGCAGGTGCAGGGAGATAGTAATGTCTTCAACGCTATTCAGGGAAAGGATGTGCAGGTTTTTAACATGACCGTTTACGATCGCATTCCCAAGAAGTTGAAGCAATTACCCATCAGCACTGTAAAGCCTTTCACTCAGAAAGATTATCGCTTTCGGAAGGTCTTACTCAATAAGGTTAAAAAGTATTGGGTTCAGGATGTTTTGGAAAAGTCCCTCCATGCCAAGGTTTTGATTGAGTTGGGTCTGGAAGAACGTTTAGATGCGCTAAAAGATTCGTTTCAGCATTTTCAGGAGATCCCGGAAGCATCTAAACGATGCCTACTGGAAACTAAAAATGTTGCTGAGGTGTTCCATCAAATGGGAGAGGGGCGAACCTTACTCATTCTGGGAGAACCGGGAGCGGGAAAAACCATTACTTTGCTGAGGCTAGCAAAGGATTTGATTGCCTGTATCGAACAGGATATGAGCCAACCAATTCCGGTTGTGCTGAACCTGTCTTCTTGGGTACTGAAGCAGAAACCCATCTCAATCTGGTTAACTGAGGAATTGAACAGTAAGTATCAAGTTTCTAAAGGTTTGGCGAAAGCTTGGGTTGCAGATCAACAATTGTTGCTGTTATTGGATGGGTTGGATGAGGTGAATGCAAAGTGCCGGGAAGCATGCATCGAGTCCCTCAATCAGTTCATGCAAGATTATGGACAGACGGAGATAGTGGTCTGTAGCCGTTGCCAAGACTACGAAGTGCTTTCTACCCGCCTGCAAGTACAAACAGCAATTTGTCTCCAGTCATTAACGCCTGAGCAGGTGAGTTTATATTTGAAGCGAGCGGGCGATCAATTGAACACATTAAAAGTCTTGTTGCAGAACGATCAGACGTTGCAAGAGTTAGCCCGATCTCCTCTGATGCTGAGTGTGATGAGTGTGGCGTATCAGAATACAGCACCTGAGGATATACCTCTTGCTGGCTCAATGGAGGAAAGCCGCCGACATCTTTTTAATGCTTACATTCAACAGATGTTTCAGCGTCGGAGTCGGTGCAGCAGGCGATACCCAAAAGCAAAAATGATGCACTGGTTAGTCCAATTAGCCCAGCAAATGTGTCGAGAATCTCAAACAACTTTTCTAATTGAGCGTATGCAGCCTAACTGGTTAGAGCAGCGTAAGAAAGCTTTCCTTTATCGGATTGGACTTGTACTGATCGGTAGCTTAACTGGTGGGTTGGTGTTTGGACTTACGGGTGGCTTAAGCGGGGGATTAAGTTGTAAGAGTGGCTTGATCTGGAATTGGGGAGATGGATTAACATGGGGTTTAGTGCTGGGATTGCTTGGTGCTGCGATTGGTGCGTTGAATCTAGCGGTTGGGAAAGGAGAAATTAAGACAATTGAGACGTTTGAAGTCTCTTTGACTACCTTCACAAAGAGTCTGGTGAGCAAACATACGCTAATCAGAGGATCTATAGGGGCGGTGATTGGTGCAGTAGCTTCGGGGTTATGTTCGTGGCTAACGAAATATTTAAGTTGGGAAGGAATATTGTTGGGATTGGTTTGGGGGTTGGTGTTTGGTTTGGTTTTGGGTGTGAGTTTTGGATTGATTGGTTCGGAGATCGAAACTAGAACGGTTCCAAATCAGGGAATCTGGAGATCAGCACTAAATGCAGGTTGGGTTGGCTTAAGTTTTGGACTGATAATGGCACTATTAGGTGAACTAGTGTTTCCGCTGATAGATATGAACAATACCTGTAAGTTGATAGCTTTACCAATTATTTTGGTGGGCTTTGGCGGGCTGGGTGTGTTGGTGAATGAAGCGGGTAAGGCTTGTATACGACATTTCACCTTACGGTTAGTATTTTTTAGTCAAGGTATTATTCCCTGGAATTGTTCTCGATTTTTGGATTGTGCTGTAGAACACATCTTTTTGCATCGGGCTGGGGGTACTTACTTGTTTATACATCGAAAGCTGATGGAACATTTTTCTCGGATGGAGCCTATACGAAAATAGTTTTCAGATCATCAAAATTGTTTCGGTTACCGATCTCCTTTGATGTTAAAATGATGTCTAAATATTGTTAACATAAAAAATTTTAATTCACTATGACTAACACTAAGCCATACAAAATTTTGTTCTTTAAATTGCACTCAGAAAACCGTAATGATTGTGTAAGGCAGAAGGAGGAGTTTCTTGAAATCTCTCAAGCAATTCTAGGTTCTGAACATTTTGAAATTTTAAATAAAAAACAAGAAACATATACCCTTGAACAAGTAGCAGAAGTTATAGATGAGCATAATCCCAATATTATCCACTTTAGTGGTCATGGTTCACAAAACTATGTTGAAATTCCAAAATATTCACTTATTTATGGCGGTAAAACTTTGGGAGCAGATCCACTTTATAAAGACGATCTAATTAACATCTTTGGAAAAACTAAAAAAGACACTAAACCTCGTATTCTTTTTTTCAACGTGTGTTTGGCTGGCGGGATTATTGATAATAACGAGGGAAAAGCGTTCGACGAATACTTTGATTGTATAATTGCAATGAAACATCTTTTAGATGAGAGGTTAGCTGTAACAATTGCAAGCAAGTTTTATACAAAGATAAAGCAAGGTGTTACAGTTGAGGAAGCAATAAATTCATTAAATCCAATAATTGCGGCGGCTGTGAAAGATGCTAACTTAGGGAACAGTTTATCATATAATAAAAATGGCTTAAATCCTCAGCCACAAGTCAACGGGAATAACCAAATTAAATTTGATCTCAATATTGGAACCTCTTACGGGACTATAAAATTAATAGGTCATATTCCTGGAAGTGCAAACGAAAAAATTGCGGGGAGAGAGCAAGCTCTTGAAACACTACATCAACAGATGCAGCAGCACCAGAAAATTGCTATCACTGGTATAGATGGAATTGGTAAAACAGAACTTGCCAAACAATATGGATTTAAATACTGGGAACAGGTTTATCCTGGTGGAGTCTATTGGTTTCAAGGACAGGATATCTCTTCTGTGTTAGAACAAATACGGAAGTATGTTAATGAAAGAATTAGAATTGATAGTGACAATAATTTTTATAACGAATTATACGAAGATATTAAAAATTTAGAGAAACGAAAAGAGAAAAACGAATATGATACCTTAGAGAAAAAACAAGAACTGATAAAACAGCAAAAAAAACTGGCAAATGATTGGTTTTGGTTGCTAAAATCAGAAAAGCCTATGCTAGTGATATTTGATGAAGTTACGGACTATAAAAAGTTTAAGGATGACTACAAGGAAGCAGTAGGACTAAACTATAAAATTTTGATAACAACACAATATACACCTGATGATATAGAGTTGTTTAAACTTTATCCTTTGGATGAATCCACCGCATTGGAGTTCCTAAAGAAATGTTCAAAAAAGGAGATTGATCAAGAATTGTCAGATGTAAAGGCAATCTGTCAAAAATTGGGTTACTTACCCTTCGCATTAAAGTTAGTAGGTAAATATGTAAATAAACGATCCATTTCGTTCCAGAAAATGAAAGAAAGGTTGGAAAAAGAAGGTATCAAGAATGAAGGGTTGGAGAATATAGAATGTGTTCTTGATTTGAGTTGGAAGGAACTATCTTATAAAAGTCAGAATCTGGCATTTGTACTAAGTTTGCTTCCCCCCATTTGTAATATTTCAGATTTCGACAGTTACTGGGAATTCCTTAAAGATAGATTAGATTTATTACGCTCTTCTTTAGGGGAGAATGCAGTTCCTGTCTTGCGTTGCATAAAAAATTTCGATGATTTTGAAAAGGCTAGAGTCAATTTGGAAGAGTGGAATCTACTTACAGTTCAGAATCAGGGAATTTGCTCACTAAATTCCCTTGTCCGCCAATTCTTTGTGAAAAAATTGATGGATTCTCCTGACAGCAAAAAAATTAAAGATGTCTTAGGTTTGAGTGATCCTGATCTAAAGTGTGCGGTTTTTCCTACCGATTTCTCAATCGTGTCCACTGGAAATGATTTGTCATAAATCGAGGATGCTACATAGCCGCCTATTCTCATCAGCAACAAGGAAGTGCTTGTTCAGTGGGGGATAATATTTACGTTATGGGGCAAGTCAGAGTTTCAGGTAGTTATAAACAAAATAGTGATGGCATTAATTGCTGTTTTCCAGACAGTCACACCATCACTTCAGATATTTAGTGCTAATAAAGCCCTAAATCAAAGATTTTCCGAAATTTTTCCAGAGGCTTGCAAAGATGATTCTTGTTGGGCAAGTGAGGACACTGCCGGGTTCCTCGAAAAACGAGAAGGATGCTTGGATGAACACTAAGGCAAGTTCGTTGTTTGTGATTGGAAGAAGTACACAATTCGTAATCTAGCTCAAGTTTTTCAAATAGGAGTCAAACTGTATGTCTAAACAATCGTTAGAAAAATTTTTGAATGAAGAATTTCTACACCAAGGAGCGACGCAAGAAAAGCTTAAAGCAACGGATAGTTTTGATAATTTTGTAAACCTGATGGTTAGCTTAGGCAATATAAACTATAGCTTTACTGAGGAAGAAGTGAAAGCTTTTTTACTAGATAAAATTAATGAAAACAAAAAGACAAAACAAGACAAAGCTGATCGCGCTAAAGCAGAGATAGAAGCAATGAACGCCCCACTTGAAGTAAAGATTGAAGCCAAGGAAAAAGCACAAGAAATAGCTGAGCAAGAGAAAAAGCAAATAGATGATAATTGGGCAAAGGGAGTGGCCAATTGGAATTACCAATTTGTTGAATCTGGTATTGGATATCTTACAAAAGGCTCCCTTCCTATTTATCCGTGATTCATTTGTCTAATTCTTCATTTTCTTCCTAACTATTTTATTTTACCCCTAAGAGGATGTTTTGAAAGTCCAAGACAAGTATAATTTGTCATTCTGTAGACGCTTTGCGGCTTACCGCATGACAAAAATTATACTTTCCAAACATCTTCTAAGCAATCAAAGTAAATTTCCATACTCGTCTTTAATAGAAAACTAAAGATGTTCAGAGCATAGAATTCTGCTGTAAACTCTGTAGTTTAGTTTTTCTATCAAACAAATTTCCAGCTTTTTTGTATATTAAACTTTTCTAAAATTGATTAATGAATGTTTCACTAGAAGATTATTTAAAGATCGTTACTCCCCATCTTGATCCTGAGCTAGTCAGTTCCCAAGCCTTAGCTCAAATTCAAGCCTTGGCTCAACGCTTACCCATCTCTTCGGCTAATTTATTAGAATGCCGTCTGAATGGCAACGAACCTGACGTTGACTTCCATGCCAGTTTTACTCACTTCCCCCCTGAACTCTCAGACCGTTTTCTGCCGAACCTTGCATGGCAAGCTTGCCAGACTTTTGCCCAGAAGTGGATGGACTCGGCTTCTAGTTTGCATCAATCGATTAACAATCTAATTCTCGAATTCGACCTACCCGAACAACCTACAGATCAACAATTTATAGAGGCGATTAGTCCCTCGCCTTACATCATGTTCAAGCCAGAAACAACGATTAATCTGCAAGAGCTGATTGAACATAGTCTTAGGTTGTTTCAGTATCCGCTCAACTCACAACTTACAGCAAAACTCAAGCATTGCCTTAGCTCTTTGCCTGATGGTGCAAAGCTGGCAAACATCGGGGTTTGGCTAGCCCGTCCAAACCAAGGATTGCGGCTAACTATCAAAGAAATTCTGTTTGAGCAATTACCAATTTACCTGGAGCAAATTGGTTGGGAAGATCCAACCCATGCATTAGCGCTTTACAGCTCAACCCTCTCTCCCTTCGTAGATACTCTCGCTTTAGCCATTGATATTGATCAAACAGTTCATCCCAGAATCGGACTGGAATGCTTTGTCACCAAACAATTCCATGATCAGTCACGCTGGCAACAATTTATTGATCATTTGGTTCACGCAGACTTGTGTACTCCAGGAAAGCGGAATGCCCTCCTCGACTGGAGTGGTTTCACCCAGCGGTCAGACTGCCCAGAACTATGGCCTGCTAACCTAACCTACGGAGATATCTTGATGGGATCGAATGCCGTCAGCTTCTTTTGGAGAAGAATCAACCATATCAAAATTGTTTACCAACCCGGTCAACCCCTATCAGCTAAAGCCTATCTTGCTTTTGGTCACAGTTGGATGAGTGCTGACAATGTAGTCTTTCAAGAGAAGCCATCCAGACCAAGTGTTGCGTGCTGAGTGCTGGGTAATTCATCCTGTAAGTAAGTAGGCACAAATAAACCTAACTATGTAACAAAATATATCGCTGGCGCGAACAATGAGGTTGTGTCGCCAAAAGAGGAGTAAACTGAAAATTTGCTCCTGCTGATCACTAACCCCCAACTGCCTCCAGCCAAACCTGTAAATCAGCCATACTAGTAAAATCAAGCAACGCTTCACCAAGATTTTCTAATTGTTCTAGGGACAGAGTATCGATGCGATCGCGCACATCTTGAGGTAAGTCTCCCACCCGTCGAGTTAGTTGACGAAGAATGAGCGATCGTTCTCCCTGTTCTCGTCCTTCCTCTCTCCCCTCTTCCTTTATTTCTCTGTAAACTCGTGTTTCTTTGAGTGTAATCCCTAACATCAATTCTACCTCCGTTCGACTTAATTGCTCAAATTTGTACACCATGATTGTGATCGCTAGCTCCATTATGGCGCGACTTACGGTTTCGGATTGTTCAAAAGAAGAACGCTCAAGTAAATACCTTGCTTCTTGTGGTGCAAGTTCTTCTTCTACCGTAGTTAATACCATTAACGCCACCCATACAGGTAAAGAGCGAATATCCCCCAACTCATCTAAATAAACCCGATGTACTTGTCCACCGTTGAGAAATGAGCGATGAGGATAAATATCACTTTGCTCAATGCTGCGTGATGGATAAATTATTACTATTTGCCAATCACTAAACCTGTCACGGTTGCGGTAGAAATATAGCCAAGATTCCGCAAATACACGTTCATAGAGTCTTTGGTCTTTTTGGAATTGCACCTGCCTCATGCTTCGGCACGCTTCGCTAACACAGAAATATACAGTACCCGGACTTGTATTTTCTGGCGGCAGAAATACTCCATCAATCTCAAATTTAGGTTCTTTGACAGCTACCGAGTCAAATTTGTATTCACCTGCATTTATTGGAGGATTTGTCAATAGTTCAAATAGCAAAGTTGGCGATTGTTGGAATAGTTTGTAAAAAATTGAATCACGCCGCATGAAGTATAACAGTGAAACGTTAACCCTATGAAATATCTAACCACGTTTCTCCTGATATTCCTCAGTAGGGATTTGTTTTTATTGTGTTGATTGTGGAAGAAGCTCCTATACTTGAGTTCGGCTACATAAGCGATCGCTCAAATAATTCGTAACTTTTGGCGATGTCTAACAACAAGGTTTTTTGTAGGGTGGGCATTGCTCACCAATATTTCAAATGTCTATTACATAATATAAGCAATGCCCACCCTATGATTTGTGGTTTCATCTGCTTGTATTCTTCTACACCCTTACACTCGTTTCCAGGTCTAAGCAGGAAATGCACTTGGGGCGGTTCTGCCGCAAGTATCGGAGGCAGAGCCTCCCAATGGGCATTCCCAGTCGGAGACTGGGAACGAGGTAAGACGAGGTAATGAGCTTAACAACAATATTAAATATAAATACGGGATTGAAAACACCAATTATTTATATTAAATATTTGCCTGCTGTCTTTGATACAATGACCAGTACAAACCTTTTTGTCGCAACAGATCCAAATGGTTTCCGCGTTCGGCGAGAACGCCCTTCTCCAGTACCAAAATTAAATCAGCACGCTTGAGGGGGGCAAAACGGTGGGCGATGAGAAACACGGTGCGGTTAGCGGAAACTTTTTGTAAGTTTTCCAGGACTTGCTGTTCAGTTTCACTATCTAAAGCACTGGTTGCTTCGTCCAAAATTAAAATCGGCGCTGACGAGAGAAATAATCGTGCTAAAGCTATGCGTTGACGTTGTCCGCCAGATAAAGCTGTACCCCGTTCTCCGACATTTGTTTCGTAGCCGTGGGGTAATTCACTGATAAAGTCATGAGCAACAGCATATCTTGCAGCTTCTACGACTTGTTCTGAAGTGATGTCGGGATTACCGAGAGTTATATTGTCTAAGATAGAACCGTTGAATAAAAAGTCTTCTTGCAGAACAACACCAATTTGTTGGCGCAGCGAAGCTAAATCAGCGCTTTTAATATCAAAACCATCAATGAGGATGCGTCCTGATTCAATTTGATAAAGGCGTTGCAACACTTTAGAAAGAGTACTTTTCCCAGAACCACTGCGTCCAACAACACCAACAAACTGTCCTGGTTCTACAGAAAACGAGATTCCTCTCAAGACGGGTTCAGCGCTTTGTCGGTAGTGGAAGAAAACTTGCTCAAAGTTAACTTGACCTTTGAGGGATGGTAACACTAAACCAGTGCCTGGTTCCGCTTCTGGGGCTACGTTAAGAATATCACCAATCCGGTCAACAGAAAGCAGCACTTGTTGGAAGGTTTGCCAAAGCTGCACCAGGCGTAAAAGTGGTGCTGTGACTCTACCAGAAAGCATTTGAAATGCGACTAGTTGACCGACTGTTAATTTATGATCAATAACAAGCTTGGCTCCAAACCAAAGAATAAGCAAGTTGGAAAAATTGGTGAGGAAGTCACCAATGTTACTACTAATGTTAGAGGTGGTAGAAGCTTTGAAACCTGTGCGGACGAAGCGAGCAAATAAACCTTCCCAGCGATCGCGTGCTGCTGGTTCTGCTGCGTGTGCTTTAACTGAGTGAATTCCTGTAATTGTTTCGACAAGAAATGATTGACTATCAGCACTGCGGTTAAAGGTTTCGTTTAGCCAGTTGCGGAGAATTGGCGTTGCAACCACTGTTAAAGTGGCAAACAAGGGCAGAACTGCTAACGCCACAAATGTCAGGGGGATATTGTAGTAAAACATTAACCCCAAATACACGACAGCAAAGATGCTATCCAAAACTACAGTTAACGCTGTACCTGTGAGAAACTGGCGGATTTGTTCGAGTTCTTGAACTCGTGCAACTGTATCTCCTACCCGCCGAGACTCAAAATAAGCCAAGGGTAACCGCATCAGGTGGCGAAACAGCTGTGCTGATAAACTTAAATCTAGGCGACGGGCGGTATGGGTAAAAATGAACAGTCGCAGGATACCAAGAACTGCCTCGAATATAGAGGTTAGCAGGAGTGCGATCGCCATAACATCAAGAGTTGGCAAACTCTCCTGCACCATCACCTTATCAATAACAACTTGAGTAATCAGTGGTGTTGCTAACCCCAAAAGCTGCAATGTGAAAGACGCCAGCAGCACCTCTGCCAGTAATCCTCGGTACTGCCAAACTGCTGGAGTGAACCAATTGAGGTTAAATTTTTCTTGCTTGTTGATGACTTCTACTTGCCATAACTGCCCATCCCAAGTCTCTTCAACCACTGAGCGTAGTAAGCTTTCACAAGTGTGATTGGGATTTAAGGGATTTGCGACAATCAGGCGATCGCCCTTGAGGGCATACGCGACTATCCAACCTTCCTCTGTTTTTTCTGATGTTTTCCACCGTAACAAAGCTGGAAATGATAACTGTTGTAACTCACTCCAACTGACTTGCAGCCGTCGCAGCACAAAACCTAACTTTTCTGCTGCTTCTACAAGATGTTTTGCTTGTTGTCCTCGCAGTTGACGTTGTACCCATTCGAGTTGTACAGGATTGTCTAGCTGTTGCGCCACCATTGTTAAACACGCAGCACCTGTGTTCCAGCTAGAGACGAAGGGGTATGTTGATGATTGTGTGGACGAGGGGGAGACTTGGGGAGGAGAGTGAGGGGGTGAGTTAGATGAGGCAGAGACTTCTAATTTGGAATTTGGAATTTGGAGAGAAGTTGGAACGGAGGTTTCCTCCGTTCGCGCAGCGTCTTTGGAGGAGACTCCAATCTTCGGTGATTTTGAATTGATTTGTTCTTTTGTCCCCGCGTCTTCTTGATTTCCTAACCAAAACCCTTCAATTTGTGGCGTTGAAAGTTCTGCCCATACTGCTGTCGTCCAGCGTAGTACGACGACTTCTTTACTAGCAGCAACAGCCTTACACTCTACAGAAAAGTTGTTTAAGTCGCCGAACCAATCTCCTGGTTGTAGTACTGTCAAAGTCTTACCGACGCTTCCGTCCCGTAGGCGAATGTTTCCAGAAATAATCAAGAATTGGAAACCTCCTGCTTCTTGTGGCCAGATTTTTTCTCCCAATTTGTAGCGAAGAGTTTCTGACACCTTTTGCAGTCGGTTTTGTTGTTCAGCTGTTAGCCAGCACAGTGGTGGTTGATCCCAAGATAAAGATGCTAGCACGCTATTTTCTGAAGATTCGTCACCTAAAAGTTTTAATTCACCTGCAATTTTACCGTTAGTTTTTGAATTTTCTCTGCTAGCCATTTCTCAAACAACTCATTTTGTAGTGCTTGCCTTAGTTGAGTATCTTCTAACGACGCGCTTAGAAATTGTTCCACACGAAACAATCCATAGCGTCCTTCCAGTTCTATTGGTCCTATTAATTGTCCGGGACTGGCAATATCAATACATGCCCTGAGTTTATCTGGCATTGTTCCCCGACTTACAGGTCCCATCATACCGTTCACAATTTTTTCATCTGAGAGTGAATATTCTCTAGCAAGTTGCTCAAAGTTTGCTCCTTCTTCGATTTGGGTTTGTAGTTCTTCCGCCAACTCCTGAGTCTCAACAACAATTCGCGAAACTACCACCCTATCTAAATAAATTTTACGTTCAATGTAGTATTCTTGTAGCTTGGATTCTGTGACGCTCGCTTTCAGTTTTTCTACCTTAAAACCATAAGCAACTGATGAGTGAAAGGTATCATAATTTGTCCCATTACTTTGTAGCCATTCTTGAAATTTCTGAGGTTCTGTCAATTTATTTTTTAGTCGGAAGTCAATTATAGTCTGTTCTGTCAAAGCAGAACTAATGAGTATATCTTCTCGTTTTTGTAGTTCTTGTTCGATTATGTACTGACGAAGAATGTCTCCAATAAATTGCCCCAATTTTCCCGATGATTGCAAATATTTTACTGCTTGTACATAGGAAATCGGTTTTTCATCTACAGTTAAAAATGATAAAAATTCCATGAAGTTAAATAAATAATGAATAGAAAAAACGACAAAAAAACAACATACAACTTTTTTTTAAACAAAATTGCATTTGAATTGACAATTTTATATAAAAAATAGTGTTGCAATTATAACTAGTTTTCACCCCAAGTGATAATTCACCAGGAGATTGCTAAAAAATACTCAAGATTTTTATAAAAATGTTAGGCAATGAAATGTGCCCATATCCAGGCAATAAAAATTGCTGTACTTGCGCCTATCAATGTGTTGAAAATATTCACCACTTCATTGGTAAGCCAATTAAAGCGAGATTGGAGTGTTGCACCAATCACACTTTCTAAATTCGTAGCTACAAACGCTGCTACAACACACCAAAAAACACCGAATAAATCTATCAAACCGACTCCCCAACCGAGTAGTGCTTGGGCGAGTGAGGCGATCGCACCAGCTAAAGTTCCCTCCAAACTAACCGCGCCTTCGGTTCCCCGTGCCACTGGTTGTAGGGTGGTAATCAGAAAAGTGCTTTTACCATAAGCCTTACCCACTTCGCTTGCACAGGTGTCAGAAAGCTTTGTACAAAAACTCGCCACATAACCCAGCAACAATAGGTTAGCTAAGGTGGGATGTAAGTTTTGAGGTGTAGGAAAAATTCCCGAACTTGTCGCCCATACTCCTAACGCACACAAAGCCGCAGTTAAAGCAGAACCCCAGACATTTTCTGGACCTCTTGCACCAGAACGTTTTTCTGCAATACCTTGTGCTTCCTTCTGCGCCATACCTACGCGCGTAATCAAAGAACCAACAAGAAAGTAAAACATCACGAGTACATATCCCTGCCACCCTAGTGTTGCCCAAATCAGGACACCAAGTAACCAAGCATGAAACACTCCAGATGGAGTGAGCAACTTTTTGGGGGCAATGCAAACCACAAATAGTAGCACGGAGTTCAAGCCGACTCCAACCAGCCAAGGATTTAGAGAGTTTATCGAATCAAACATTGTATCAACTCAGCTTTTTTAGAAGTATTTTGCCAAAGTACCAATAGAATAACTAATTTAGAACAAGTTTGATTACTACCTACAATTTCTTAGTCACATAATATATAATGTGATTTTTTATACGTTTTTAGTCTATATATCAGTTATCTGCTAATTTCCCAAAAGACCATAATCCGCAATACAGAGGAAGACTCAGGAATAAATTTTTCTCAAGATGGTGAATTTTGAGGAAAGGAGACTGACAAAAATCTATTGAGAGAGATTTTCTATTATCTATTTTCTTTAAAGGGAGGAACAGCCCTTTGCCTTTTTCCTCGTTACTTCGCTTCAAAACTACGTGTTTTATATTACAACTGTTTAAAACACAGATTTGATTAATTTTTCAGAGAAAACACTCTTAGAATTTATCAATTCTATGAAGAATCAGTAAAAATTTTCTATTTTTTCAGTAAATGTCTCTCTAAGTATCATTTTTGCCATGAAAAAATACGATATTAGAGTTGATGTAATATATACAGATGGTAAACTGATTAACCTATGTCAACGACTTTTTCTGAAAGCTCTCTAGAGACTGCTAAAAACTTAAATACAAGCATCAATCCTCAAATATTTAGTGATACATTAAATTCCGCTCATAGCAATTTCTACAGCTTCAATCTGAAAGGTCGTAGTAGTTTTAACCTTGAATTAGAAGACTCAAGCGCAAATGCACACGTAGACTTGATTCGAGATTCAAATGGAAATGGTGTTGTAGATGACGGTGAAGTCATAAGTAGTTCTGTTTTCAGTGGCGCGAAGCCTGAATCGATTAACCAAACCTTAGATGCAGGTTTGTATTATGTCAAAATCTCTATCGATGAAGGTTTAGAAACTGATTACAAATTAGCTGTTTCGGCAACGCCCATTGATTATGCTGGAGATTCTTTACAAAATGCACGTCAAATTACTCTTCATTCCAAAGCAAAAAACTACAGTGATTGGGTAGGTATATCAGATACAAATGATTACTACAAATTTGCACTAAAGACCAGGAGTGATTTCAAATTAGGACTTAGTGGTTTGAGTGATGATGCACAGGTGCAACTGCTAGATGGTAATGGCAATACACTTGGAAGCTCCCTTAACGTTGGCATCACAAATCAATCAATAAATCGTACTTTAAACCCAGGAACATACTATGTACGCGTAAACTCGTACGATAATAGTGAAAGTTTCTACAACCTAAGTTTGTCAGCAACCCGTGTATCTAGTAGTGAAACAATACCGACTCCCAGTGATGGAGGCATATTATCCTCCATTTCCAACGGTGCACAACAGCTAGCTACTTCTGTAATTACATCCCTCTTCCCTGATAGCAACACGCAATATGTCAAGGGAACTCTTCGGGCAGATAACTTTACTTATCAGTCTACATACAATCGCACAATATACTCTGGCAATGGCAACGTTGACTATGGTAGTGGAGGGCGAGACTTACTGGATCTATCTGGATTTTCCTCCACACAAGCCACGATGAAGTTAGTCAACTCCACAGGGGGTGTGATGTATAACCCAGGCAATGGTACTCGCTTATTTGATGACATAACATTAAGCAACGGCAAAGAAATTTTGTTTGAGGGCATTGAAGCAATTAAATTTGCAGACAAAACAATCAACTTATCAGTGACGCCTAACGACCCTTTGTTTGGGCAACAATGGAACCTACATATGATGGGTGTTCAAAGTGCGTGGGGTTTGACGACTGGTTCCAACAAAGTACTTATTGGAATTGAAGATACCGGCTTGGCTGCCAATGGTGGTGTTCTTCACCCTGATTTACGTTCCCCCAATGTAATAAGTAATAACTACTTGGATGAAATGAGTAACTCCATTGCCCACGGTACTGAAGTTGAAGGAGTGATTGGGGCGGCGAGCAATAATGGCGTCGGGATGAGTGGTATCAACTGGAATTCTGATATTTTCCATATCGATGTTATGGGTGGTGATCCTGGGGATTACGATTTGGTGAGTGCGACACAAACACTGATTAATCAAGCAAATAGTAAAGGTCAGCGTCTAGTAGTCAATCTCAGCTTGACTGGTGGTAGTTCACCACAATTTGAGCAACTGATTGCTAATAATCAAAATACAGCCTTGTTTGTGGTTGCTGCTGGAAATACTAACGCCAATAGTCTTGATAGTCCTGCCGACTTAGCGAAGATGTATGCCAATGTTGTAGCAGTCGGTGCTTCTTGGGGAGTTAAAGACTGGAATGGCAATGCCACAACACCTGGAACACGGATTTCCTATCAAGGAGGGTGGGGTTCCAATAAAGGAGATGGTCTGACTCTCATGGCACCATCTGAGTACCTCACAACCAATGCTACCAAATCTTCTAATGGTTTTACGTTCGATTATGATCAACGTTTCAATGGCACTTCAGCAGCAGTGCCAAACGTGGTAGGAGTTGCTTCATTGGTGTGGAGTGTGAATTCAAATCTCACTGCTACTCAAATTAAGACGATTCTGTCACAAACAGCTTACGACTTGGGTGCATCTGGCTATGATACAGAGTACGGTTACGGGTTTGTGAATGCCGATGCTGCTGTTAGGAGAGCAATGGCTCTTGCACAGGGTGCGGCGTAATGACTGGAACTAGGGGTGTAGGGGTGTAGGGGTGTAGGGGTGTAGGGGGAAAGAATTAAAGACCAATCATTTGTATCATATCAAATCCGTTTGTATCGGAATTATTTCTCCAGCACTCCGTCTGCGTCCTCTGCGGTTTTTTTTATCATTCAGATGCTACCGGATTTGATATCAGGCATTTGGTGAAATGGCAGTCAGAAGAAAACATGGTCAAAATCTAAGCCAGATCTACTGAAAATTTCCCTAAATTCTCCCTACGCCACTGAGCATCTGCTTTGCGATTTGTCTGCAACTCTAAAACCCGAATTCCCTTGTTGGCCAGTGGGTTTAATCTTGACAGTAACTGTTTCCAAGAAGTTATCAATTCGTGCTCAACACCATAAGTAGTACAGAGTTGAGCAAAATCAATATCTTGCGGAGTTGCAAAAAATTCTTCAAATGGTGGCTCAAATTTGGAAATAGATAACATTTCAAAAATTCCACCACCATTATTGTTAATTAATACAATGGTGAGATGTCCAACAAATTTATTTCTGATTAAAAAACCATTTGTGTCATGCAATAAAGCTAAATCACCTGTCAACATGACACTACTTTGTTGGCGATGGGCAATTCCCAAAGCTGTGGACAATGTGCCATCAATGCCATTCGCACCTCTGTTGAAAAAAGGTTGCACTTGTGAGTAAGTCGGTTTCCAAAAGAATTCGACATCCCGCACTGGCATACTGTTAGCAATAAAAATAGGTGTTTTTGGTGGTAATGTCTGAGAAAGCAACCAAGCTGCTTTGCCTTCAAATAACTCGTCTATTGTTGTCAAAGTTTGGTCAACACTCTCTCTGACTTTTGCTTCTGCTATACACCATAGTTGGAGATACTCAGAAGAAGATGAGGGAGAAGAGGGAGTGTGGGAGTGTGGGAGTGAGGGAAAAGAGTTATTGAGCATTAACTCTTCCCTCCCTCCTTCCTTCCTTCTCTCCCTCACTGCTTTTTCCTCTGCTCCCCTGTTCCCTTGCTCAAGTGTTTCCCATCTGTTTAATTCTTCTATACTTATGCGTAGATGAGTTGTCTTACCATGAAGAGGATCGAGGTTTTGGTCGCTCTTGTCAATAATCCAGCGTTGTGCTTGGGTAGAAGTTAACCAGTTACGTAAATCTTTACTGGTGGGTATTTCACCAATTTGAATCACCACTTCTGGTGCGAGCTGTTTTGCGAATTCCTGATTCCGCAAAATCAGGTCATAAGTGGAAATAATATAAGGATTTTCGTCAACATAGTTTCTGACTGGAGAGAGTCCCTCTGCCAAAACTGGAAATTTTAAGGTTTTGGAGAGTTGGGCGATCGCACGACAATACTCCTGAGGTTTTTGCGGTTGGGCAACACCAGCGATGATAATTCCTCGTTGAGTTTTTAACCACTGTTGGAAAGGAAGATTTACAGAAGTGGGAAGATAAAAAGATGGAGAGATGGCTGTGACTTGAGAGAAAAAGTCTTCTGTGTCAAATTCGGACTGTAACAATTGTAAAGATGTTGCGTGCAAGATCTCTACATCGGGCATAGGTGCAAGGGGGTCGCGAAAGGGAAAATTGAGGTGCACAGGTCCGGGTACAGGAGTTTGTGAACGTTCCCACGCATGAATCATCGTTTGCCGCAGATAAGCAAGCATTCCCATATCCACAGAGGGAATAGCTAGCTCTGTCTGCCAGTTTGGGTAATTGCCGTATAATTTCAGCTGATTTATAGTTTGACCAGAATGGCAATCTCGTAACTCAGGTGGTCTATCTGTGGTAAACAGCAATAAAGGTACATGACTTTCTTTTGCTTCAATCACCGCCGGGTAAAAATTCGCTCCTGCTGTCCCAGAGGTACAAATAACGACTGTGGGGCGTCCGGTTGCTTTTGCTTGACCGAGGGCAAAAAAAGCTGCAGATCGTTCATCAAGAATAGAAATTGCCTCAATATCAGGTGATTGTTGGGCAAAGGCGACTGCTAGAGGTGTGGAACGGGAACCCGGACAGATCACAACACAAGTTAATCCTAGGCGCTTTAATGTCTGGGCAGCAATCGACGACCATACTGTATTAATGTTTCTAAAATCAATTACCATCAACCTTGAAAGTCCAAAAGTCCTGAGTTTTTAGTTCAAACAGATATGTCAACAAGAACGTCACGAACTAGGGGTGTAAGGGGGTGAGGGTGTAGGGGAGGACAGTGCCGTGGGCGGGTTTCCCGACTTGAGGCACCTGTCCGTTGAGCCAGTACTGATAGCGTAGCGTGGCACGAAGTGCCATAAGAGGGTTTCCCTCCTGAAGTACTGGCTCCCCTACACCCTTAGCTTTGGTCATTTTAAACTGATTGTCTGGTGAGTTATTTCATCATCCTAATTTTCTGGTATATTTCAACCAACCTTCCTATCGTAGATGAATCAGGAAAGCCAATAAGCTGTTGAATACTAAAATTACTCACTTAGGACTATTTTTTATGGACTGCATTCATTTGACGGGAATTCGCTCCTATGGCTACACTGGGTACCTGCAAGAGGAACAGGTGTTAGGACAATGGTTTGAGGTAGATGTCAGATTATGGGTAGATCTTTCACAAGCTGCTGAAACTGACGCGATAGAAAATACTATCGATTACCGTAAGACTATTAGCTTGGTGCAAAATCTGGTCAAGACATCAAAGTTTCTTCTGATAGAACGTCTAGCAGGCGCTATTGCAGATTCTATTTTGGCATCAAGCGATCGCGTGGTACAAGTTCAAGTTATTTTGAAAAAACCTGCAGCACCCATTCCAGACTTTGGCGGTACAATTAGCATTGAATTAACTAGAACTAAATCAAATTCATAGCTGAGACTTTCTCTCAAGAATACCTTACACTGGATTTTTACTTTCCGTATTTGCCAGTACAAAAGTAACTCTTGTTAATTTCCTTGACACTCTCCCTGATCAACTTCGCGGTATGCTGAGGGATTCCCAAAGTTACCCTTGAAAACTCCTGCTTTTAGAACTATTAACTAGACTATAGCAGTCCTATTTCATTTGTGAAAAATAAAGTACATTTGTACATCCTTCTTTCGTGTTCCCTGCCTCAACGAGTAATTTCACAACTCCTGCACGGATTGCTATAGGAGCAAAACGTAGTATTTGTAGTAATCAGTTGAGGAGTGGTGGAATTATTCTTATCTTGGCATTTTGGCAGTTACCTTTAGATATAGCTGCTATACATAGTATTACTCCAAATACACATCTATTAATTTTATCTTAAATACGTCAATAAATAACTTGATATTAAATGTGCAAAAGAATGCGATTAGCTTTTTTCTCCATAAATAATTTTATTTGAACAAGATTTGAGTTTCTAAATAAGGAGTTACTAAGCATATCAGAAAAAAATTAAGTTTTTGAAGGTTATCCTCAAAACTTGAAGATTATAGTGTGTTGTTTAACAGTAATACCACTTAGAAAAAATTTAAAAAATATGGTATAAAACATAATTATAGGATTTGATAAAATTTAGAAAAACCATAGAATTATTAGCACTCTATGCAGTAGGTATATAAAAGAACGTCTGGTGGAGGAGATACAGATTCACCCAACAAGAGAACCATTCACCAGCAAAGCTTGAACAGCGACTTGTGAACAAACAGAGAAGCAACCCTTTGGCAATACTAGAGATCCGCCGCGTTTATTTACTAGTTAATGTTCAAATTTGTTTGTTCATGACAACGGCGCGATCGCCCTAAACGAAAGGTCAATTTGTCTGATTGAAATGTATAAAATCGCCAAGTTTTTTGCTATTTTTTTATTACGTAGAATAAATATAGTAATCTTTATACTCATTGTTTACTCGGACTTTTAAGACTCAGTACAAAGATGAGTTAGATACTTTTTTTACTTTCTTGTCAGCATAATCATGATTGACAAAAGCGATGTTGTTTGGAAGAATAACATACTTTGAAAGATTTATTATGATAGAATAACTTTCTTTCAATTGAGTTACTATAGCAAAAAATCTAACTTTAGCTAGAGGAATATTTGATATGTCTCGTCTGAAAATCTTAGTTATCGAAGATGAAAAAAAAAAGGCATTAGATATTAAGAATATATTGCAAAGGTTAGGTCACTTTGTTTACGAAATAACTGAATTTGGAGAGGATGCAATCAAAAAAATGGAAGAAATTAATCCAAGTTTAGTATTATTTAATATTCTTTTAGATTCAAAGAATAATAGCGTTCAATTCGCTGATGTTATTATGAAGGATTTTCAAGTGCCAGTTTTATATTTAACCGAAAGATATTCCATAACAAAAAAAATAGAAAAAAAACTAAAAGAACCTTTTAACTACATTACTGAACCAGTCGCTGAACAAGACCTACATATTGCTATAGAAATGGCTGTTTACAAGCATCAAACGAAAAAAAAAGTGCAAGCACAACAGCAAAAGTTTATGGCAATTCTTAAAAGCATGGGTTGTGCAGTGATGATCACAGATATTTGTGGTTGTATTCATCTGATGAATCCAATAGCAGAAGAACTGACAGGATGGAAACAAGAAGAAGCCGTTACTAAAAATTTAGCAGAAATATTAAGTTTAGTTGACAAAGATACAGGAGTTTTGACCAAAAATTTAGCTACACAAGTCATACAGACGGGTGTCGTTTTGAATTTACCAGAAACTTTAACATTAATTGCTAAAGATCATACCGAAATCCAAATTGGGGGAAATATTGCACCCATCCGCGATGATGATGGTAGTCTTATTGGTGCAGTTGTCGTTTTTCAAGACATAACTCAACGCAAACAAACAGAAGCACAACTTGTACGGAATGCTTTCTATGATCCGCTAACAGGACTACCTAATAGAGTTTTATTTTTGGAGAGACTAAGCCAAGTGTTTGAGCGTCGAAAAAGACGGAACAACGACAGCTATGCTGTCTTGTTTTTAGATGTGGATGGCTTTAAAGGAATCAACGATAGTTTTGGGCATAGTGCGGGTGATAATTTCTTGATAGAGATTGCTCGACGTTTAGAATCATGCTTACGCAGTGCCGATACAGTAGCGCGATTTGGTGGTGATGAGTTTGCGATTCTCATCGAAGATATGAAAGATATCTCTGATACGATAAATGTTGCTCAGCGTATTCAAGAAACCTTAAAATTACCAGTTTACATACAAGAAGAGAAAATATTAATTTCAGCTAGCATTGGTATTGCTCTAAGCAGTTCTCATTATGAACAGCCAGAAAACTTGCTGCGGGATGCTGATATAGCAATGTATAATGCAAAGCAACAGGGAAAAGCTCGTTATGTTATATTTAATTATCATAAATTATACCAGATGAATAGACCTGTCAAACAATAGTTAGTACAAATATGTGACCGACAGTACCTATGTATAAACAGAAGAAATCAGTCTTAGTTTTTATAAAAGTAGAGATATGGTCTAAGATTTATCGTTAATAGTGAAAAGAAACAATATACAGTTAGTCACGTATTTGATTTATAGGAATCCGGTTTGATTGGGTGAATTACAAAGTAGAGACGCTTAACGCTTAAGAAGCAATAAAAGTGTACCTAGCTTTGTCAAAAATCAAATACGAGTCCCATATAGTGTTTAGCAATTCTAGGCTAGTCATACTAACGCTCAAATTCTGAATTTGACTAATACCAATTCTGGAGTCAACTTGCAGTTCATACTTACTCTTTCACTCAGGCGCGTGCTTGGCACACCAGTCGTCAAGGGCGGGGATAAAACAAGCAGGGGCAAGGGGGGAAGAGTTATTGAACAATACTCTTTTCACCCCTGTGCTTCTTATCTCCCCTGCACTCCTGCATAGTTAGGTCATAGCCCCAAATAAAAATAAGTTACCTTATGGAAAAAACAGAGAAACAGAAAATGCTGGCAGGCGAATTGTATCTTGCTTCCGACTTAGAATTGATTGCTGGAAGAAACTTCGCACTTCGTCTATTGAGAAAGTATAACTCTACAACCGAAGAACAACTGGAGGAGCGATCGCAAATCTTACAGGAATTATTTGGTCGAGTTGGACAAAATATTAATATTATGCCACCATTTCAGTGTGATTATGGTAAAAATATTTATGCAGGTGATAGATTCTATATGAATTTTGGCTGTGTGATTCTAGACTGTAATACAGTTCATATTGGGGACAACGTGTTGTGTGCTCCCTATGTTCAAATTTACACGGCATATCACCCAACAGACCCAGATAATCGTCTTTCTGCTAAAGAACTGGCTGCGCCAATTAGAATCGGTAATAATGTCTGGATTGGTGGCGGTGCTATTATTTGTCCTGGTGTGACAATTGGCGACAATACTACTATTGGTGCTGGTAGTGTTGTTGTCAAAGATATACCTGCAAATGTTGTTGCTGCTGGCAATCCCTGTAGAGTCATTCGACATTTGTAATCTCTGAAATAACAGTTGTTTCTAACTGCGCTATCAGATATTATCACAACTAATATGTATAAGTGTATTTAGAGAAGGAGTAGTTTCTTTGGTTACCATCAAAGCTTTGTCAGTGACTGCTGGTGCAGCATTGATATTCTGCGGTACAGCGAAAGTAGCAGCGGCTGCAACTTTTAATGATGCACCTCTATTTAATGATGCGGCTCGCTACAGTACGACAATCTCCGCTAATAATGACATAGCTGATATATACTATCCCAACCCATCGAACCTGAAAACTGGCAACTACTCCTTTCCTGTTGCACTGTTATTGCAAGGTGCAAATGTCGATAAATCAGATTACTCAGAATATGCCAGTACAGTAGCTCGCTACGGATTTGTAGTGGTTGTACCCAATCACCCAAGATCTCTTCCCCAGTACGGATTCACGGGACTGCTACCAGAAACTTCACAAATCGATGCTGTTCTTGTACAGATGAAAACAGAAAATTCTAATTCTGCTTCACCTGTTGCTGGTATTGTTAATACACAAAAACTAGGCTTACTCGGTCACTCCGCTGGAGGTGCAGTCGGGTTATCTGCCGTTGCAAATCTCTGCCTTTCCCCTATTCAATGTGAAGGTTCCTTCAACCGACCAAATGAACTTCTAGCAGGAGCGTTTTTTGGTGCAAACCTCCGTGATCAAAATGGAGTGTTTTTTCCTATTAATAATTCAGGAATTCCTGTTGCCTTATTGGAGGGAACTCGTGATAGCAGAGCTCTTCCAATTAACGCTGAAAAAACTTACGAGCAGATCCAGAACCCCCCTAAAGCGTTGATTAGTATTTTGGGTGCTAACCACTATGGGATCACCAATACTAATAACCCTACTGGTCCAATACCAGATCCTAACATACCAACTATCCCTCAAGATGTAGCAGTGGAAACTGTTGCCCGTTGGAGTGGATTCTTTTTGCGTGCCAGTATTCTTGATGACAAAACTGCTTTTGATTATGTGTATTCCACAGGTGATGCTCTAGATCCAAACGTGAGCGTGATTAGTCAAGTGAAACCTGTTCCTGAACCATCTTATACATGGGGTTTGGTGATACTAAGTGCTAGTAGTGCTGTGTTGGGACTAAAGAAACTCAAACCACATAGGGACGCAAGACAATGGAAATAGCAGTATCATTAAGCAACAAATATTTTATTGACATTTTCATTAACAGCAGACAACATAGCCAGCGTTGCAGCCGCTCCTAACACCTGCTAATCACTGACTTCTAAATACTTCTGCACCGATTGTATGGGCATTCTAATTCTGGATTGATAGTAAGTCGTGCTCAAGCACTGGGGTTTATCCGTACCCAGTGCTTTTTTGTTCTTTCTTTAATTTCATTTATACTGTGCTGGGCATTCTAATTCTGAGTAAGAGTTGTTGCCTTCAAGCACTGGAGTATCCTAATTCTCCAGTGTTTTTTTTATTTATGTGGGTTTTCATAAATTGAGTTGACCCCTGAACGCGAGATAATATTAGGACTTACGCACGAGTTACGAAAGAACAAGACTGTGAGATTGCTTCCTAACGTCGCAACGGGTGCAACTACGTTTCCCTTGCGTAAGTCCTGAATATAGTGCAGCACCACTTTGTCAAATTATGAGCATTATCGTCTTTGGCAGTATCAACATAGATCTGGTTGCAACAGTACCCCGCTTACTAGTTGCAGGTGAAACGCTGCTGGGACACGATTTTTTCAAAGTACCAGGCGGTAAAGGTGCCAATCAAGGAGTCGCATCAGCACGACTAGGAATTCCTACTCACATAGTAGGACGGATAGGTGCAGACAGTTTTGGTACAGAACTTGTCAACAGTCTCCAAGCATCGGGTGTCCAAACAAATAATGTGTTTGTAGATGAAACTGTGAGTTCTGGTGTTGCCATGATCACTGTAGATGTCAAGGGTGAAAATCAAATTATTGTCATTCCTGGTGCTAATGGGCGCGTTAATCAGGAAGATGTGGAAAGATTATCACATTTATTACCAAGAGTTAAGGCTTTACTTTTACAATTAGAAATTCCTATGCCTGCGGTTGTCTGGGCTGCCAAAGCTGGACGAAAAGCTGGAGTGACAGTTATTCTCGACCCAGCACCAGCGCAGAAGGATATACCAGATGAACTTTACTCCTTGGTAGACATTATCACACCAAATGAGGTGGAAGCAGGAGGACTGGTAGGTTTTTCTGTGGATGGAGAAGAGTCGGCAATTAAGGCAGGGAAAGTTTTACAGGAACGAGGTGTGAAAAATGTCATTGTGAAACTCGGTGCCAAAGGCGTTGTTTGTTCCACTCCAGAAGACACCTTTTTTATACCTGCGTTTCCAGTTCATACGGTTGACACAACTGCTGCGGGAGATGCCTTTAATGGCGGTTTGGCTGCGGCGCTTTGTGAGGGACTTTCTTTGCGTCAAGCGGTGGTTTGGGGTGCAGCCGCTGGTGCTTTGGCTGCAACCAAACTAGGGGCGCAACCTTCGCTTGCAGATAGGATGACGTTTGATGCGTTTCTCAAAGAAAGAGGAGTGGTTAGTAGAACAATTAACCACTAACAATTACTTACCAATATCCTCGTTCCATAACTCAGGTTTCTCTTCAATAAATTCGCTCATCATTTGTTCGCACTCATCAAGATTGAGGTCAATCACTTCCACACCGTGGGATACCATAAATTCTTTAGCGCCTGGAAAAGTTTTTGATTCTCCAGCTATGACTTTTTTAATGCCAAATTGTACAACCGCCCCAGCGCACAGATAACATGGCATTAAGGTTGAATAGAGTGTTGTACCCCTATAACTGCCGATTCTACCAGCATTGCGAAGGCAATCGATTTCGGCGTGGGTGACTGGATCGCCATCTTGCACACGTTTGTTGTGTCCTTTGCCGAGAATCTTGTCATCCTTGACGAGAATGGAACCGATGGGAATTCCGCCTTCTTGTCTGCCTTGTTTTGCTTGTGCGATCGCAGCTTCCATAAACTCATCCATTTTTTCATTCATTTTTTTATTCTCCATGTCTAAACAACTTGTCTTGATGGATCACGATGGTGGTGTAGATGATTATCTAGCAACTATGCTGCTGATGACTATGGATCACATACAGCCACTAGGTATTGTTGTCACTCCAGCAGATTGCTATGCCGAACCAGCCGTAAGCGCTACACGTAAAATTCTAGACTTAATGGGGTGTTCTGATATCAGAGTTGCCCAAAGTACTGTACGCGGTATTAATCCTTTTCCTCGACTGTATCGCCGTGATTCGTTTGTTGTTGACCATTTTCCCATTCTCAATCAAAGTGAAACAATTCGCACACCACTGCTTGCAGAACCTGGTCAAGATTTTATGATAAAGGTGTTACAAGAGGCACCAGAACCTGTTACGTTAATGGTTACTGGTCCGTTAACAACAGTAGCAACTGCACTCGACAAAGCACCAGAGATTGAAGAGAAAATTCAAAGAATTGTTTGGATGGGTGGTGCTTTGAATGTTGGTGGTAATGTGGAAAAAAATTGGGAACCAGGACAAGATGGTTCCGCAGAATGGAATGTGTATTGGGACCCAATTTCTGCTGCACGAGTGTGGCAAACCCAAATTGAAATTATCATGTGTCCTTTGGATTTGACTAACACTGTACCTGTAACATCAGAAATTGTTTACAAAATGGGAAAACAACGCCACCATCCCATATCTGATTTAGCGGGACAATGTTATGCACTGGTTATTCCGCAAGACTATTATTTCTGGGATGTACTGGCGACGGCTTATCTTGCTCATCCAGAATTCTATGAATTGCGAGAGTGGGAAACAGAAATTATCACCACAGGTTTGAGTCAAGGACGTACCAAAATAGTGCCAGGAGGGCGTAAGATTTTTGCTATGGATAAGGTAGATAAAGAAGCTTTTTACGCTTATATCTTGCAGCAGTGGGCACGTTGAATTTTTAACCACTTACCCAGTCCAAAAGATAGGAGATAGGAGATACGAAATGAGTCATCTAATTGGCGTAACACTCCGTAATCGATACAAAATATTCCAATGTCTGGGGGGTGGGGGTTTTGGCGATACTTACTTGGCTCGTGATTTAGATTTACCAGGACAACCTCAGTGTGTTGTCAAACATCTTAAACCAAAAGACTCAAGCCCTGCTGTTTTGGCGATCGCTACCAGGTTATTCGAGACAGAAGCACAAACTCTATATCGGTTAGGCAATGCACACAACCAAATTCCCAAGTTGTTCGCCCACTTTGAAGAAAACGGAGAATTTTACTTAGTTCAGGAATTCGTTGATGGGCATGACTTAACAAAAGAAATTATTTCGGGCAGTTCCAAAAGTGAGCAAGTTGTCTTTAAACTTTTGAAGGACATCTTGGAAGTTTTGGCATTTGTTCATCAACAAAACGTCATCCATCGGGATATTAAGTTACAAAATTTAATGCGACGGCGAAAAGATTGTTACGAAACAATTTTACAACCAGGTGCGCTGATTCGGATTAAAGCACCCCGGCAAATGGGTAAGACTTCACTTTTGACACGTGTTCTTGATCATGGAACACAACATGGTTGTCAAACTGCATACTTGAACTTTCAAGCAGCAGATGCAGAATTTTTCACCAGTCTAGATAAATTCTTGCAGTGGTTTTGTGGCAGCATTGCTCAGGAGTTGAATCTTAAAGATAAGCTAAGTGAATATTGGCAAGGTGTTTTGGGTAGCAAGGATAAGTGTACAAACTACTTTCAAAGATACTTGCTCTCGGAAATTCATAGCCCAATCGTTTTAGGTTTAGATGAAGTGGATCAAGTTTTTCAATATCCGCAAGTCGCATCAGAATTTTTTGGCTTACTAAGAGCTTGGCATGAAACATCTAAGAATAAAGAAACTTGGAAAAAACTACGATTGGTGATTGTGCATTCTAAGGAAGTTTATATTCCTTTGAATATTAATCAATTGAAACTTTAAAGAAAGCGCAACAAAAAGCCGAGCGGCAGATTCTTATTGGCGGTACGATATTAGCGTTATCCTTAACTTGGGCAGTTATCACTTTGACATTTATAGGTTTTGTGATTGTGATCACAGGTGTGAGTGCGATTACAAGTTCTTCGACCACTAGCATAGTTATAGGTTCTGCGATTGTGAGTGTGATTATTAGAATTGTGAATGTGATTATTAGAATTGATTCGACTCCAGTAGCACAGAACGATGTCACAAGTGCAGGATTTAGCCCGGATGGTCAACGCATTGTCACTGGATCTTGGGACAAGACAGCCAAGGTGTGGGATACAAATGGTAACCTGCTTGCTACCCTTCCTGCCCAACGCGAAGCGAACAAACGGCATCAGAGGTGAGTCATAAGTGCAGGATTTAGCCCGGATGGTTAACGCATTGTCACTGCATCACTTGACGGCACAGCCAAGGTGTGTGATACAACTGGTAAGCTGCTTGCTACCCTTCCTGCCCAACGCGAAGCGAACAAAGGGCATCACAAAGAGGTCGTAAGTGCAGGATTTAGCCCGGATGGTCTACGCATTGTCACTGCATCAGCTGACAACACCGCCAAGGTGTGGGATACCAATGGCAAGTTGCTGGCTGAACAAAAAGGACATCAGAACTATGTCACAAGTGCAGGATTTAGCCCGGATGGTCTACGCATTGTCACTGCATCAGCTGACAACACCGCCAAGGTGTGGGATACCAAAGACAAGTTGCTGGCTGATCTCACAGGGCATCAGAAATGGGTCAATAGTGCAGCATTTAGCCCGGATGGTCAACGCATTGTCACCGCATCATCTGACAAGACCGCCAAGGTGTGGGATACCAATGGCAAGTTGCTTGCTGAGCTAAAAGGGCATCAGTCCGAGGTCAGGAGTGCAGCATTTAGCCCGGATGGTCAACGCATTGTCACTGCATCATATGACAACACAGCCAAGGTGTGGCGGGTTAGCGGGTTCGATGATTTGCTGGCGCGGGGTTGCGACTGGCTGCAGGATAATTTTGTCATGCATCCAGAGGCGCGGGAGAGGTTGTGGGTGTGTCGGGCGAAGAAATAGGAGTTGGGAGAAGGGAGCAGGGAGAAGGGGGAAGGGGAAGGGGGAAGGGAGGAGTCACTAAGGGCGTTAAGCTAGCTGCGCCTGGGGCGATCGCGTGGAGCAATCATTTTTGGCGATCGCTTCGCTGCTGCGATCCTTTGCAGATCGCTTAACATTTACCCTTTCGGATATCCCACACACAACCCATCGACGCAGATTTTGCTTCTACAATATATTCAAATGAATGCGAGAAAAATATTTGGTTAACAGCAAATGGAAAATGCCAACATTAAGGAAGAGGCTCGTAAATTAATTGAGAGATTACCAGCAAATTCGACATGGGATGATTTAATGTACCAAATTTACGTTCGACAAGTTGTTGAAGCTGGACTAGCTGATAGCAAAACTGGTAAAGTAATTTCCGTACAAGATGTACGGAAAAAATTTGGACTGCCAGAGTGAAAATTTATTGGACTGAAACAGCTGTAGAAAATCTTTCGGGCATTTATACTTATATCGCTCAAAACTCTCCACAGTATGCGGCTAGAGTGGTTGATACTATAACCAGACGTTCTGAACAAATTGCAAATTTTCCTCTCTCAGGTCGAATTGTACCAGAGCTTGAAACAGAGCAAATTCGAGAAGTTTTTGAAGGTTCATATCGAATTATTTACTACATCAAATCAGAACAAATTGATATTCTTGCTGTCATACATGGTTCGCAACAAATCCTATCTAATCCTATAGATGAGTCAGATGAGTTATGACCAAAGCAGAAGTCTTAGAAGCACTGAAAAAAATGACGACTGAAGAACGTTTGGAAGTCATTGAAATCGCATCAAAGTTAATTCGTCAAGAAATCACTACAAAATCGAAAGTTCCTCTTCAAAAAGAACTGAGTTTAGCTGAAGCTGCCGAAGTCATGCGTTCTTTTTACGAACAAGGAAGTGAGTTAGTGATTTTCGCTGATCGGGATGAGGAAAAGATGGTATGAATTGATGCTGCATTAAAATTGCATTTGGGATTGGATTGAGATATGACTATAAACAAGAGCGATCGCTATTAGTAAAGACGAAAACTACGACAATGTTACTTCCACCAAAATTACAAAACTTGCCCTATAGTCTCCCAATTGAAGGTGCAGTTCGCATCGAATTAGTTGAGGGAATTCTTATCTTTCGAGCTTCTAGTACTGTACAAAATCGTATTGAAGAACTCTTGACAAAACAACAAAGTTCTCCACTGACTTCGGAAGAAGAACACCAACTCGACTTTTACGAAGAAATTGACAATTACTTAAGTTTTATTAATCGGACTGTTCGTAATGCTTTCTTGACACAGGCGATTAGCTGGTGTTTAGTGGATGAAAATAACCCTCAAAATCAATCTAGAAAATTTAGCCCCAAGGAAATCGCCGCAACAGTTCCAGAAACAGAAATTTCACCTTGAAGGATTTTTTCTCTAACTGATTCTACTGGAATCAGAACAACTTCTATTTCTTCTGTAATATCTAACTTTTGTTCTCCGGACTTAATCACATTTTCTGCTAAGAATAAATGTATTTTATTTGTATCTTTACTAGGGTTATCATATAGTGTTGCTATTTTTGTGACTTTTTGTGCAATATAGCCAGTTTCCTCTTGCATTTCTCTGATTGCTGCAGCTTCAGCACTCTCTTGTGCTGGGTTGAATAAGCCAGCGGGGAGTTCTAACAAAAATTCACCCACTGCGTGCCTATATTGCCGCACAAAAACAATTTCTTTAGTACTAGTGATAGGTAAAATTAGAGTTATTTCTGGTCTGACATTGACGAAATAATCATCTATAATTTGACCATTAGGCAATTCTATTTCATCTTGCCTGACTTTGCACCAGTAATTATCCAAAACCATTTTGGAGTGCAAAAGCTTCCATTTTTTTAAGTTTGTCATGAAAATAGAGTGGATACCATAATTTCTAAAAAGATCATATAGCAATCCTAAATGATTCAAGGTGGGCACTGCCCACAACGTAAAAATAAGGGTTTGAGCGAAGGGTAAACAGTGCCCAACGCCAGATGCTCCAAGCCGGGAAACCCGGACGCCAGACGCCTACGGAGGGAGACCCTCCTGCAGCGCTGGCTCTCCAACGCACTGGCTCCCCCTACAAAAATTGCTCCTCCCTGCCCCCTTCTCCCTGCCCCCTTCTTCCTCCCTTTGTACAGTTTTTCGGTAAACTGACAGTTACCTTTGTTCCTTGCCCTTGTTGGCTTTCTACTGTAATCTCGCCGCCATGCAACTCGACGCAAGCTTTGACAATAGCTAATCCTAAGCCGGTTCCGGGAATTGCGCCAACGTTACTTCCTCGACTAAATGATTCAAACAAGTGTTGTTGATCCTCAATAGGTATGCCAATTCCTTGATCTTTGACATCAAAAATGGCGTGTGAATCATTCCCCATGAGGTAAACTTCAATATTGCCACCATCTGGCGAGTACTTGATCGCGTTCGATACTAAGTTAACCAGAATTGCCCGCAAAAGTTTTTGATCGCCCCAGAAACCCCTAGTGTTACCTGTAATTTTGAACGTTAATTGATGGCGATCATCGCTAATGATCTGTCGCTGTTCCTCAATGATGTCTGAGCAAAATTGCAGCAGTTCAAATGGATATGGCGTAAACGTTGCTTTGCCGAATTCAAATGTGGAAATCATCAGCAAGTCGTCTATCAGCTTAGTCATTAGTCTTGCCTTATCTTCAATCAGTCGCAAGAACTGCTGGTGTTTAGTCTGATGCAGCTGATTGCTATGTTGCAAGAGTGTTGACGCAGCCGCAAGGATGGAGGCTAAGGGATTTCGATATTCGTGAGAAACTGTGGCGACAAATTGGGATTTAAAGGCGTTGAGTTGCTTTTCGTTCTCCAGAGCCACCAAAGCCTGGGTTAGCTGTTGGGCTTGTTGGATGGCGATCGCCAAATGTCCAGCCAATTGATTAAAAATCTCTACTTCATCCGTCAGCCACTGTCGTACTTTAGAATCTTGACAAGCAACCAATAATCCCCAAACTCTGGCTCTAGATTCGTCTTGCTCTTTGAGTAAAATGGGAACGAGCAAATATGCCTGAGTCGCCTTTTTCCGATTGTGCGAAACGATGATTGACGCTTCACCTTGCGCCTGAGTGCTTGCTTTTCCAATTTCCCAAAGATTGGATTGGTTATTTTTGAGAAGCAAAGCGGTGAATTGCTGAATGGGTTCGCAGGATAAGCTACTTACCCCAGCCTCACAAAGCTTCGTCAGATAGGGCTTTGCGGATTCCGTTATTTCGTGAGTGTCTGAATTTGGGCGAACGTTGTATATTGTCACACTGTCGCATAACAGCAGTTGTTGCAATTCTTTTACAGTCGTCTGCAAGATTTGCTCCAGGTTTAGTGACTGACGAATGCGCAGGGCGATACGTGTAGCGTCTAGCCTTGGGCTTATCGCCGCTGCTGTTAATTGCTGGGGTTGGTGTCTTTTACTGAGCTGGTTTTGCTGCTGTGAGTGTTGAATCACATTGCGGACAGTCATTTGCAGGACATCTGGTTCTATATCTTGCTTCACCAGGTAATCCTGAGCACCCCGCTTCATCGCTTGTACAGCAATGCGTTCATCACCTTGTCCAGTTAACATAATCACAGGGAGTGGGGAATCTAATCGTTGCAGTTTGAGTTCATCCAAAAACTCTAGCCCGCTCATATCAGGAAGGCAAAAGTCGAGCAGAATCGCATCGCAATGTTTTTTCTGGCAAAGCGCAAGTCCTACCTCTGCCGAGGATGCTTCTAAAATCTGGTAGGAATGGTGAGGATCGCTTAAAAGATATTCACGATAAACTTCTCGATCCTCCATACAGTCATCGGTGATTAGGAGTGTCCAGACGTCTGACATAAGAGGAAAACAAAGCAATCTCTTTGCCTGGTGTGAAAGCCACAAGTTTTTGATTATAAAGAAAATCTAAAAGAAACAGTGGAAAATTTTCTTTTAATACTCCTAATCATATCAAATCCTTTCAACGAGAAACGTGAAATTTCTTGTTTATAAGGGGTTTAGGGTTTTGTATGTGGGGTTTTATGAGCCGAATTTGAAGTGGGTGGTGTGTTTGATTCCAACCAGTAGTTCACAAATGCCTGAACTGTTTTCTCCAGTTCACTAGAGTCTATTGGCTTGATCAGATAGCCATTTGCCCCTTTTTCATAACAGAATTCAACATCTCTCGGGTTTGAGGATGTCGTAAAAACAATAATTGGGATTTCCTTAAAATTCTGGTCTTGCTTAAGTTGCTCTAGCACATCGCGACCATCGGTGCCTGGTAAATTCAAGTCGAGCAAGATGATGGAGGGACGTGGTGCAACATCTAGATTATCATAGTCGCCTTCTTTATAAAGGAAATCTAAAACTTTATCTCCGTTTGTACACCGGTAGATCGGATTTTGAACATCCATTTGCTCCATGAGCACTTGCAGCACCTCAAAATCCTCATCACTATCTTCAGCGATTAGCAAAGGGCAGCACTGCTTTGTCATCATTCGTGTCATTAAAACTTGATGTTATTTTTATTTACATAAATTAACAAAAATTATAAAATAGAAATGATCACAAAGTAAAATAAAATGTAGATCCTATACCTACGGTAGACTCCACCCAAATTTGTCTGCCGTGACGCTCGATAATCTTTTTGGTAATTGTCAATCCTGCCCCTGTACCGCCACCATACAGATTTTGCTCGTGTAGTCGTTTAAACAATCGGAAGATGGTTTCGAGATGTCGTGCTCGAATACCGATGCCGTTATCTTGTACGTAGAAAGTGATTAGGGAGTGAGGGAGTGAGGGAGTGTGGGAGTTAAAGGAAATATCCCTCGCTCCTTGCCTCCCTCCCTCCTTTTGTTCCAAATAGCCAATCGAAATCCATTGTTCTGCTTTATCGTTGTACTTAAAGGCGTTGCTGAGCAGGTTCATGAACACTTCGTTGATCAAGATAGGATCACACACAACCGTAGGCAACAGCCGGGGAATGCGAATATCAGGTTGAATGTCTTGATGGCTGACGCGCAAATCCTCAAGCACTTGGTTGACTAATTGGTTAAGATCTGTAGGTACAAGATGGAGTTCCGCTTGTCCGAGTCGCGAGAACTTGAGCAGAACATCGATCAGCGACTCCATGCGACGAGTCAGACGGATTAAGGTTTGTAAGCGGTTTTTACCCACCTGATCCAGCACCGACTCATAACCTTTCAACAACAGCATCGAGTAATTATGAATACCTCGCAAGGGTTCCTTGAGATCATGAGAGGCGGCATAGCTAAAAGAATCTAGCTCCTGGTTGGTGCGCTCTAATTCCTGGTTAATTCGGGCTAACTCATCTGCTTTATTGAGAACAATACCAACGATCGCACTCCTAAGATCCAGCGCCTGATCCAATTCACACGCTTTCCAAGGTAACGAGGTTAATCGAACAGTTTCTTGCCATTTTTCAAACGATTGGCGGGGAGACAGAGTGACACTACCATCTGTTGAAATCGTTATAGATGCATTCGGATCACCTGCCCAGTTTACTGTTTGCAGAACTTCTGGGCGAAACCAGAGGATGTAATACCGTCGGACTTTAGAAATTTGCAACAGCACTAAGCCACTGGCAACATCTTTGAACACAACAGCTTCCGGATAAAGCTTTGGCAGTGAATCGGTATGAAACAGGGCATCTTTAACTTGAGTATCTGCCCATTGGATGAGAACGCGAACCTGCTCAACCGTTGGCGTTACCCCAACCAGCGTAATTTCATCCTCCAAATAGATAGCAGATCCAGTGGCGTTTACCAGATCTAGCAGTCGAGGGGCGGGATTGACAAGAGCTTCTTTAAGATTATCGACTTGAGAAATAGATTCAACAAACTCAGATTGCAAGGATCTAAGTTTGATAATATAATCCAGTTCTTCAGAATTGACTTTCTTAGCTAATTCCAACGACACGAATTCCCCCAACAACTCGCAGGCTTCGCGGACTTCGTAGGGAACATACTTGGGTGTCTGATGATGACAAGCAATTAATCCCCAAAGCTTTTGATTGTGAATCAACGCGATCACCATAATGGCTGCTACGCCCATGTTTTGATGGTATTCAACGCAGCACGGATCAACGCCTCGAAGAACCGCAAGGCTAAGATCGAGGCGTTGTTGCATCAACGGATCACAAGCCGCTACTAACGAAATCGACTGTGCTGTTAAATCAGGAATAAATCGCAGCAAACCGCGTGCATATAACGCCCGAACTTGCTCTGGAATATCCGTCGCAGGATAGTGCAACCCCAGATAGGAGGGTAAATCATCCCGCTTTGCCTCCGCCATCACAGTACCTGCTTCGTATTGGTCAAATTGATAGACCATGACTCGATCAAATTCAGTGATTCTACGAAGTTCTTGAGTTAACAAGTGAAGAAATTCGTGACTGCTGGATACTTGTCGTAGTTTGGCGATCGCTCTTCGCACGAAAGCAGGCACACTAAATAAACCTAACGGTAATGTTGGTTCTAACTCAAGGATGATGAAATTCTCTGTTCGATGAACTAAACCGTTAAAAGAACGCTCACTTACCAAGATGGATTCTTGAAGTTTTATGGGACTCGCACTGTCAATTAAGTGCAAACTCTGTCTAATTGCATCAACAACTTGGACATCAAGCAGCGTACTTAAGGATTGATTAAGCAAATCTTCAGAAATGCCAAACTGCTCCTGGATATTAGCGCTCACACAAACAAGTGTTAGTTCCGGATCACTCAGCACCAGAAGGATACCATGAGGCTGAATTGAACCAGAAAAATGAATGGGTTCAAAATAATGATTCATAAAGCCTCACGGTAATAGGTAATGGTGATTTTAGATCCACTCTTAGCTTGACTGATTAATCAAAAAATTAAGCAAATCTAAAAAAAGTATTAAATTATTTTACAAAAAGATCGAGACAGAGCAATCCGGATGAAACAATATAAACAAAATATTAAATTTTTTCACACAGGGGGTAGAGGGCAATGTTTGTCAACTCTTCAATGCTGTATTTGACTTGGTCTGTAATTGAGAATACCTCAAGTAGCGAGCTGCTTAACCTTACAGATACAGCGTTAATCAGGCTGCTCCTAAAACAAATTGCCGCAAAAATGCTGCTGAGTGGCGAGGAAGTCTGTGCATTGTATGATTATATTGGCTCTAGAACTCCACTAATCCGTGATATTGCTGACTCCCGTCTTGTCTCAAACACGTATCCAATATAGGGGAACAGGGAACAGTGAACAGTGAACAGTGAACAGTGAACAGTGAACAATGAACAGAGTCAGCGATTTCTTGACTCCCCTTAACTTGATAACCCTTCGGGTTCGCAGTCGCCTACGGAGGGAGACCCTCCTGCAGCGCTGGCTCACTGATAACTGATAACTGATAACTGTTTTAAGAAGGGGATTTAGTTTCGCGAATTATGTTGCTAGCGCTCTTAACCGCTAGTTAAAAGCTCCTAAGAAACACATTCGGTAGGTGTGGAAATAGGGATGAGTTCTAAGCCAAGAGCTTGCGCTTTTTTCTTGAGGTTTTGAAGCATTCGTTCTTGATACTGTTGTTCGTAAGCATCAATACCAGGG
>JAHHGV010000011.1 GCA_019359695.1 Brasilonema angustatum HA4187-MV1 | reverse complement strand
TTCAAGAAGCAGCAGAAGAAATCAGAGTGGGAAAAGGCCGTTTGATGAATAGCTTATATGCCCTAAAAATTTGCGAATATCTAGAACAACGCACACAAAATTTACGCTCATATCCTCAAGCCCTCCTCTTGAAGTGAGGCTAAAATCATCTGAAACATAAAACACAAATCAGGAGTACAATAATGCTTAACTCTCAGGTTCATTCAACTGATATAAGACTCTTACTATCAGAAGTAGTTTTACTAGAACTAGAAGACTTCGACAAGGCAATCGATAATAGCAAACTCGTAAATAGCGAAGCACAGCAATGGCAAACTTATCTAGATACATTGGCAAGTATTGGCTGTGAAAAATGGCTAAATACACGCATAGCAGAAAATCGAAGTTCTCAAAAAATTAAAGTTAGTGAGGATATTGCTCATCTGGCTATAGGAGGTTTTAAAATTTGTCCAATTGCCGTAGAACATCTGCTGGATGAAGTTATCAGTATCCCAAGTTCTCTCATTGAAAAATCGGAATTAGCCGATCATTTTTATGTCCTTGTTGAGGTGTTAGAAGAGGAAGAACAAGTAATTATTAGAGGATTTTTGCGCTATGACGAACTGATGAGTTATCGCAGTCAATATAATTTAGAGCTTCGGGATGGATTTTACCAAGTACCGTTGTCTTTATTTGATGCCGAACTCAATCACCTATTGTTCTACTACTATTTCTCGGAACCTTTAACTATTGCTTTACCTGTAACTTCCGCTCAGTCTTCGAGAGCATCACTCCAGAGATCTTTGAATAATACCAGAACCAAGTTGAGTCAATGGTTAGAGGGAGTGTTTGAACAAGGCTGGCAAACAATTGACACCCTGATAAATCCAGAGGCAAATTTAGCTCTTAGTACTAGAATTACACAAAGAGGTGCTAAAAAAGCCAAACTCATTGACTTGGGAGTGCAACTCGGTTATCAAACTGTGGCTCTTTTGGTAAATATCACAGAGGAAAGCGATGAAAAATTGGGTGTTTTGATCCAGGTACATCCCACGGGTGGAGAAAGATTTTTGCCGCCTGATCTGAAATTGACTTTGCTGTCTAAAGGAGGAAAAACCCTTCAGCAAGTCACTTCGAGATTGCAAGATAACTACATTCAACTGAAATTTTTTAAAGGGGAATCAGGAAAACGCTTTAGTGTTGAGTTAAGTTTAGGAGAAAATAGAAAGGTGAAAGAAGACTTTGAATTGTAATCAAGGGGAAAGAGCATGGCGATAAAAAAGCCTGTATTTTTCCGTATCTTAAAATCCATTGTTTCATCTAAATACCCAGGTAGAAGTTGGATAGCTCAACCAATACTCGCAGCAATTGGGGTGTTTCTGTGCGTGATCATATCACCAGTGTTGGCACAAGCTCCTCTTGTCAATTCCAGTGTCCATCAATTTACAATTAGCGAGGGTAAAACACAAGACCTTGTGCAACAGGGGAAAAAACTTTATGAAGCTGGACAGTTTACTCTTGCTGTTGAAGTCTTACAACAGGCTTCTGCTGCTTTTAAAACTCAGGGAGATTATTTACGGGAAGCTATGACTTTGAGCAATCTCTGTTTAGCTTTTCAGCAACTCAGTTTATGGAACGAAGCTGAAAAAGCGATCGCTCAAAGTCTCAATTTATTAAAAAGTTTGAAGAACTCCCAAGAAAGCTCTAAAATCTTAGCACAAGCCTTTGACGTGCAAGGACGCTTACAATTGTCGCGGGGACAAACTGAAGCAGCATTGACGACTTGGCAACAAGCTGCTGAGATTTATCAGCAAATCAAAGACAGTACTGCATTCACCCGTAACCAGATTAACTCGGCTCAAGCTCTACAAGTTTTAGGACGATACCGTCAGGCAAAGAAAATTTTAACTGAAGTTTCGCAAACTATTCAAAACCAAAGCGATTCATCAACAAAAGCATCGGGACTACTGAGTCTTGGCAACATTTTGCAAGTCGTTGGTGATTTAAAGCAATCTCAGCAGGTATTACAGCAAAGTTTAGCACTTGCAAAAGCGACCTCATCTGATCAAATAATCGCTGAAACTCTCTTTAGCTTGGGAAACACTGCCCGTGCCCAGTATGATACGAACATGGCATTGGATTACTACCAGCAAGCTGCAAGTACATCGACTGATTCAACCACACGTATTCAGGCACATCTGAATCGACTAAGCCTACTTGTTGAGAAAAAGCAATTTGCAGATGCATTAGCATTATCGTCCCAAATCCAATCTGAAATTAGTAACTTACCTGCAAGTCGGATGGTTGTTGAGGCAAAAATTAACTTTGCCCAAAGTTTGATGAAAATGATGAGTCAAATAGGAACAAAGCAAGACTCAGCCCAATTACTAGCTAGTGCAATCCAGCAGGCGCAAAGTTTACAAGATAAGCGTGCAGAATCTTATGCCCTTGGGACTCTTGGGAATTTGTATGAAATCAATCAGCAGTTTACTGATGCCCAAAAGCTGACTAAGAAAGCTTTGGTTATGGCTCAAAGTCTTAATGCATCAGATATAGTTTATCAATGGCAATGGCAACTAGGACGTATATACAAGCAGCAGGGAGATCAAAAAAGCGCAATTATTTACTATTCTGAAGCTTTTAACACTCTTAAAACTTTACGTAGTGATTTAGTTGCTATCAATCCAGACATTCAGTTTTCCTTCCGTGAAAGTGTGGAACCTGTGTATCGGGAGTTAGTCGCATTGCTGTTGCAAACAGAGAACGAGAGTGTCCAACATCAAGAAAGGCAAAAGTCAAAAAGCGAAAAGCCAGAAAACCAAAAAAATCTAAAACAAGCTCGTTTTGTCATGGAATCGCTGCAAATCGCAGAATTGGACAACTTCTTTCGCTCAGCTTGTCTAACTGCAAAGCAGGAACTTGATCCAATCGTTGATAAAAAAGATTCACGCTCAGCAGTTTTCTATCCTATTATTCTACCAGACCGTTTAGATGTGATTCTCAAATTGCCTAACCGGGATTTGCGGCACTACAAAACTGTTATTGCTAAAGATAAGGTAGAAGGTGTTGTAGAAAATTTGGGAGAATATTTACGCGATATCACCAGAACTTCTCAAGTCAAGCAGCTATCCCAACAGATATATGACTGGTTAATTCAACCCGCTGAAGCAGAGTTGAGCGAAAATGGCATCAAAACTCTAGTGTTTGTCCTAGATGGAGCATTGCGTAACATACCAATGTCAGTTCTCTATGATAAACAACAGCAGAAATATCTAGTTGAAAAGTATGCGATCGCCGTCGCCCCTGGATTACAACTGCTTGATCCCAAACCATTGCAGCAAGTCAAGTTAAATACCATTCTTGCTGGAGTAGCCGCAGAACGCACCATTGAAAACCGCAAGTTTCCTCCGCTCGAAAACGTACCACGCGAACTGCAACAAATCCAGTCTGAGGTACCCAAAACTAAAGAGCTTTTAGATCAAAAGTTTACCGAAAACAATCTGCAAAACCAGTTGCAATCAGCTCCCTTTTCTGTAGTTCATCTGGCGACTCATGGTGAGTTTAGTTCCGATCCAGAAAAAACCTTTGTTCTCACCTGGGATAAGTTACTTAAGGTGAAAGAATTTGATAGCTTACTGCGAGTCAGGGACACAAAAAAATCGAGTGCTATCGAATTGCTTGTCCTCAGTGCTTGTAAAACAGCTGTTGGAGACAAGCGAGCTGCTTTGGGACTTGCTGGAGTAGCTGTACAGGCAGGTGCACGTAGTACACTTGCAGCATTGTGGTCTGTAGATGATGAATCTACCGCTAATTTGATGAGTCAGTTTTACCAACACCTGAAAGCAGGAGTGAATAAAGCTGAAGCACTCCAGCGTGCTCAACTAGCTGTGTTTGCCCGGGAGAAAACTCCATATTTATGGGCACCTTTTGTGTTGGTAGGGAATTGGCTCTAGTGGGAGCAAGTACCAGAAGCCAGCCAAGAACTATGAGGAATAGCAGCCAATGGTTGCGCGACTAAGAAAATGTCGCCCTTGTCATCCACCACCCACCCTTGCGCTTCCACAATTTCATTGGGTAAATGCTTGACATAATTTGTATTTTGTGAGTTATTGCCTCGGCTTCTTTTTTGTTGTGCGTCTTGACTCTCAACACTTGTAGAACGAGTTTCTGCATCTGAGTCCAGCGCCACCCAATCTACATGAACTGCATTACTTCTGAGGACTTCTCTAGGATTGGGTGGTATACCTCCGCGTCCGGTGATAATGAATTCGCTTTGATTTTGGGCGACATCAGCAAGACACGCTTGAGCTAGTTTTGGCTCTTGAGGTTCTACAGGCAAGTTAATGAAGCCACGGCTAGGATCTAAATTAAGTGTATTGATGTTTACTACACCACTTGCAGTGGGATTTGTCTGGGAAATTGCCGTTACATCGTTTGTTGCTAGCTTTTGAGGATCGAGCTTGGTTGGGTCATTGGTTCCCAGTTGACGCACCAAGTCTTCTCGACTACGCTGTTGGATACCGAAAAGACCAGAAGTTTGGATTTGAACTTTGCCACCAGAACCTGTGAAAGCATTTGCGGTGATGTCGCTATTTTCACCAGGGACAGCTACAAGAAAGCCATTGGGAGCATTGATATTGATGTTACCTCCGTTGCCACCAGCTTCAGCAGTCCCCGCAGTGGTTGAGATTTGACTATTGCGACGCAAGAGTAATAAGTCTTTGATTCCTAAGGTGATATTTCCACCGTTACCAGATGCGGTTTTAGCTAAGATAGCTGCTTGGTTGTCTAGCTCAATAAAGCGAGAACTAACCTCAATATCTCCAGCAGTTCCCTTTCCCAAGTTGCCGACATTCAATAGAGCACCATTTCGTACATCCAGCGAACCAGTTGAAAGACTGATACCACCTGCCTTACCCACCGCTCCAGATTCTACACTACTGAATGCACCACTTGGTCCACGTACACTTCCCCCATCAAAGGAGACGTTATCCCGTGCAATAATAGCGACACTGCCAGCATTTCCATATCCATAGCTTCTGGCAGATAATTTACCCCCATTTTTTGCAATTAGGGAGCCAGTGGTGACGCTGATATCGCCTCCGTTGCCCACAGTTTGTGGAAGTACAACACTGCTGTATATACCACTGGCACTAGGGAAACTTCCATTTTTCGCCACCCCATCAAAGAACACCGTATCCTGTGCAGTAATATTAATACTGCCAGCATCACCTCGTCCATAAATAGCAGCCAATACTACAGCACCATTGGTGAAAAAAAGTGAGCCAGTGGTGATATCGATGCGACCTCCGTTGCCCACCCCTGTAGGTAACACAGTGCTAAATACACCACTAGGATTGTAATTGCGGATCTCATCAGCCCAAACGGTATTGCGAGCAGTAATGGTGATGTTGCCCGCATCCCCTCGTCCAAAAGTGCTAGCAGTTACTTCAGCGCCATTGGTCAAAGAAAGTGAGCCTGCATGAATATTGATGTCTCCTGATTGCCCGGTTCCCCTCAGCTGCACAGAATTACGAATTTCGCTCGCATCCTTAAGATTGATTGCTGCTTGTGCATTAATCTCAATATTTCCCGCCTTACTATTAACCGCACCCAATCCTTCTGCTATTCCTGCCTGTAGGCTACTTTGTCTTAATATATCTAAGGAACGGGCGTTAATCGCAATAGTGCCACCATTGTCAGCACGCACATTCACGATCGCGCCATTATTGAGCAAGATATCACTTCGCTCTATCCCATCTGGAAAACTGAGACTGAATTGAGTGCCATTCGCATTTAACCCAACTGTTCCCGCACCACTCACGCCTCCCAACTCGACTCGACCACCAAAAGCATACAATCCTCCAGCATCCATACTAACGTTACCGCCCACCAGCAGTAGACTTTGACCATTAGGGACACGTAAACCAGTTGCAGTAGATGTCAGGGACGGATCTAATCCTGAGGGTGCAACTGAATTATTTTGGATAGAAGCTGCAGCAATTTGGTTAAATAGCAAAGCGGAAGGATTGACTGTTAACAAGGATGAGGAAGCTTCAGGAGTGGAGGCGCTAAACAAGCCTTGATTACCAAATTGAATGGCATTAGCTGTCGTTGCTAAGAAAGAACCACCAATATCTAGCTTGGCATTGCGACCAAATATAATCCCATTGGGATTCATAAAAAACAAGTTCGCTGTGCCATTAGCTTTGATTAAACCATCAATATTAGAAATCGACTTACCTGTCACCCGACTAATAATGTTTTGAATATCTAAGCTATTGTTGAAATAAGCTGTACTCCCTGTGGGGACAGAGAACTCCCCAAAGCTGTGGAACAAGTTGCTTCCTGCACGCGTTCCACCTGTAATGATTCTGATGTTGCCGCCAGTTGTGACGCTGGAATTACTCGGTAGAGTCCTATCAGGTATAATTTGGGCAACAGCACAATTGCTACTGAAAGCTAACGCTCCTGACAGTACTAACCAACTGGCTAAAGTCAATCTGTAGCACCAATTCTGCATTTGCATTGCTAAAAAAGGAGTCGTTGAGTTGAAATTACTCACTAACTTTATTTAGACTTATTTTCAGTTAATTTAACCACAGATTTTACACTTATTTTCAATTAATTTAACCATAGATTTTCGTAGGGGTATGGCAAAACACAGCCCCAAGCCCGTGGTTTATTCACTTCAAAAGCGCTGTATTAAACCGATTAAAAAAAACTGAGTTTCTCAAATCGTTATTATTGCGGACTGTAACGTTGTAAAATCGGCGCTCCTGCGAGTTCTTCCAAGTCAACAGCTTTAAACAAGCTCGTCCAATCTTTAGCTAACGTATCAGTGTCCGAACCAGTGCGGCGGAGTTCTGCCAAATTTGTAATGGCATCGTACCAAAGATTATTAGCAGTATAGATTTTATACTCCTGTGATTTTGCAGTCTTCAATTGCTGCTGAAGCTGGGGAGTTAGCGCCACTCGTTTCAGCCATGCGTCCACAAAAAAATACTCAGGTTTGTTTTGTGGATTACCACAATAAACTCGGAAAAACCAGTGATATTTTGAGTTTTGCTTGAGAGCATATTGTGAATTTGACGGTAGGGTAATGCCTACAGTACCTGCTTTTGCTGGCAATGTTAGAGAGGTTCGGTAAATATCATGACCTTGGTCATCCTGCAACACAAACTCCCCAGAACGCAAGTTTGTAGGTAATTCAGGCAAATAAACCCAAAATGTTGGATATTCAGCAAGTGTTGCTCCCAAGAACGATTTGTTGTTTTTTTCTTCACCAGGTACTATAGCTGTCACAGGTGTTTTCAAGCTTGGACATCCATCACGACGGCTTGTCCCTCCTCGCCGACGACCTTTGGGCTCACCGTTATCAGGAAATTTCTGGGCAAAAAGGTTTGGTGTGTGAGTGATTTTATTCTGGAATGATTGTTCTGGGTTTGCTTGTACTTTTGGTGGATAATTAACAAGTCCAAGACTTAGCAAAAGGATACTACAAGCTAGTTGATAGTGTCTTTGAAGTAACTTATTTTTGCTCATATTCGAGAGTTCCAACGTTTTTTGCTGTTGCTAGCATGGGTGGACGCTAGTATCTTCAACACAACTGCACAAGACACTAATGCTAATGTTGAGGGGACGAGTGGAATCCACCCCGCTTGAGTAAATATACCAAAACAGATACTAAAAAGTGTTAACAGCGCTATGGCGATCGCTAATCCAATATGAAGTGGCTGTAAAATTCGCCAAGATATAATACCGCCCACCAATGACCAACCCCATAGCCACAGCGCTTCCAACCATTCTGGCCACCACCACATTAAAGGTCTATGATTCAAAACAGCACTGAGAATATGGCTCACCATCTGCGCTTGTAAAAATACGCCTGGGGTTTGCTTTTCTTCATCTCGGGCGTGAGCAGTGTATGGAGTTTCCCAATCATCTGGAGAACTGGAGGCCGTGACGCCAATCAGGACAACGGAATTCTTCACCAATTTGTGGAATAACTCAGGAACAATCTCGTCATTAAGAAGTTTTCTGAGAGAGATTTTCTCAGCAATCTTAAGCACAGAGGGTAAAGAACGATAATTGAGCAGGATTTGATATCCTGATGCATCCACTGTTTGGTAGCCGCTCGTATGTGATTGTAAGCGCGGAAAAACAGTGTTTCCTATTTGCAAATTTTTTTGGGGATTTATATCCCATTTTAGACCTTGTGCATTTAGATAGTGTTGTGCTAGCTGAAAGCTCAAAGCATATTCTGCTGTACAAGGAGATTCCAAAGGAGGGGTTAATTGCACAAGTTGGCGACGAAGAACACGATCTGCGTCAGCGACAAAATCACTAAAACCGAGACGTTCTTTTGAAACTTCAGGAGAAGGGGGAATTCCATCAGGTGCACCATCATTAGGAGCAGGAACTTTGCACACTGTAAATATGTGTTTGTCCTGCTGTAAGACTTCGCCTAACTCTGGATGACTCGGATTAACAGGAAAATCACGATAAATATCTAGACCAATAGCTACTGGTTGATATTGCTTCAATTTTTGCAACAATTGACTGAGTGCTTGGTCTGATAATGACCAACGCATATTCATTTTTTTGTGGATTTGATACTGAATATCTGCTTCATCAATAGTAACTATTAATAGGCGCGGGTCTGGCTTTTCATCAACTGGTCGCAGATGCATTAAATAATCATAAGAATGCAGTTCCCAAGGTTGTAGCATCCCCAAATGACGCACCCCTATAAAACTGCTGGCTACTAGAATACTTGCTAGCAGCAGGGTTGAGAGACCCTTGGCTGCAACAATAAAGCGATGTCTATCTAAGAGATTCTGCTTTATTATTCTGGAAAAAGAATAGCTTTTATCGGACCCAGAACGTTGTTTCGTTTCAGAAACCGCTACTGAAGAGTCTACCTTTTGATCTTCCGGATTCCAAATCATCGGCGGTTCAGCAGGGTTTTGACAAATCACGGGTAACCAAGTCGCGCAAGGATATTCTCGCTCTAATCCTTGGAGTCTTTCTCGTGCAGAACGTACCGCAGTATACAAAGACTGTCCTTGTGAAAATTCAGTGAGAAAATGCTTTAAAAATTCTTGAGCTATGACATTCGGTACTGGCTCACGCATGACAATAACTTGAGGAATATGTAATTCCTGTAGCTGCTGTGCCAACCCCAAACCATCACAAGAGTTAAAAATCGCCAAACATAATCCACTACTTATAGCTTGCTTCAAACCATACTTTAATTGGTCAAGAGTAATTATGTCTGTTTGATTGAGTTGCAAGGAACCTTTTTCCTGAATGCAACAACTATGACCAGCAAAAAAAAGAATATCCCAATTGTTTTGCCAAAGCTGGTTATTAACCTCGTCTAATCTTGGCTCTACTAAAAATTGAATTTCTGCACCCGTTAACAAATTCTCTAAAAAAATTCTGTCCTGACTAATATCAATTTCTTGACTGTTACCAAATATTGCTAGTATTCTAATTCTATCTCTTTTCTTTTTTGTAAACTTTTGTGGTTGTTGATAATCGGATGCACTCAAGGCAACTTCTGCTCTTGGATAATCATCAAAGAAATTCCACACATGCCAGGGTAATCGTCGCAACACATTGTCATTTGTTTCAATAATGAAGCGGATTTCCTCGGATGGTTTTAAATTTGTGCGTAATTGCTGTTCAATTTTGCGAAATTCTACCGAATTGAGCCATCGGTTTAAACACTTGTAGAGTTGCTCGCATAATTCCTGAATATCTACTTCAGAAATGTTAGTAATGCTATCTTCTTCAATTTCAAATGTATCGTCAATTTCCTGGACACCAAGACGTAAAAATGGACGATAATAAAAAGCAGAATAAAGTGACTTCCAATTGCGATAGAGTTCAGGAATTTCTGGTGCTGCAGGCAAGCTAGCACTAAATTTCATTCGATAGATATTGTCTTCTTCCCCGATATATGCTGTGACAACGGGAAAACCTTCATATAAATTTCCTTGACCCAAGCTTAAAACTACCAACCTATTCATAGGTGTCTGAGATATCTGAGCAAAAAAGTGTAAAGTGTTACAGCTAATAACATCGATTCGTCAAACTTCATTCCAAATTGATCAGATGATACGGCGCAAAAAAAGCTACTTTATTCTCTCGTATTTTCTACGTATATAAAAAACTTACATAGATTAGCTTTCTGGCTTTTTTTCCTTACGGATAACCCAGTTGCTGTAGCCTGTGGAATCTTGGCCGATCACTAGCTCACTTTTGGCGATCACGAAACTGTACTAGTATGTGTCAGTGCTCTTATATTTTGCATTCATCCGTACAGATTGTGAACAATTTAAAATTAGCGCCAGAAAATTACATCCTTTGTTTGACTTTACTTGAAATCTCACGAATGGCAGCCCTGACTCTTAGTCATCTAATTGACATAGTAATTTGGTAGATACAAAATATCAATCATGAGGATTCTCAGCAAACATCAAGCTATTTAGTATCAAATATTACTATATTTTATTTGTGCTCAAAAGATTTCACATTAGTTCAATCTTAGAACATCATACAAGATATTGAACAAGATTACAATTTGCTTATAGACTAGACAAAGTAAGCGATCAACCTCAATATAACTAATCTCTAAATCATAAAAAAAATTATTCTCCACTACAGTAGGAGAAATTACGATTGCGAAATAAAATAGATTAATTAATAAATCTTATCTTGAATGTGAAAATACGAAATAGAACAGACTGAGTGTGTAGCAAAGAGCATAGCCGCAAATAAGAAACAGAAGTCTTCTCCATGAGTAAATCAGTTGTCATTAACTTAGGAAACGGTGATTTAAACAACGGATTTCCAAATATTACTGCTCGATTATGGTCATCAGGAAAATCCCTTGCACAGCAATTTATTGGTAGCTTACCCGCAGCACCATCTTTAGTACAATTATTACATAATTGGCAGTCAAATTATAAAAATATCTGTGGTCGCCAACAGTTGCGTTCTTCATTGATTGAAGAAGATGACGAACTGGAAATTGACGAAGAGAGCCTCACAAATGTTTCCGTTGTGAGTTTTGATGATGTGTGCCAAAAAATACAGGAAAAGATTAACGACTGGCTCAAATCTAGTGAATTTCTGAATATAGAACGGCAACTGCGATCGCAACTACAACCAGCAGAAGAAATTCGCGTCATTATTGAAACCGATGATAACTTAATACGGCGATTACCTTGGCATCGTTGGGACTTCTTTAATGATTATCCCAGAGCAGAACCGGCGCTTTCCCAAACAGAGTATAAATATCGAGAATTATCAAAATTAAAATTACATAGAAAGAAAGTTAGAATTTTAGCGATTTTAGGGAATAGCCAAGGTATCGATTTAGACAAAGAAATCAAGTTTCTTAATCGTGTAGAAGATGCAGAAATAGTTTTTCTTGTCAACCCCTCTCGTCAAGAATTTAACAATCTTCTTTGGCAAAATTCTGGCTGGGACATCCTTTTTTTTGCGGGTCATAGTCAAACAGAAGGTGCAACAGGGAGAATTTATATTAATGATAATAAAACCAATAACAGCTTAACAATTGAACAGTTAGAAGAAGCTCTCAAAGCTGCGATTGATAATGGCTTACAATTGGCAATATTCAACTCTTGTGATGGGCTAGGATTGGCTAGTGCGCTGGAAAAATTGAGTATTCCGACAGTGATTGTCATGCGGGAGCCAGTACCAAATCTAGTAGCACAGGAATTTTTTAAGTATTTTTTAGAATCTTTTGCAGTTCAACGACTGTCTTTATATTTAGCAGTCCAACAAGCACGCAGAAAGTTGCAAGGTTTGGAAAATGATTTTCCGGGTGCTTCTTGGTTACCTGTGATTTGTCAAAATCCAGCCGTGGAACCGCCGAGTTGGCTAAATTTAGGCGGAGTTCCTCCGTGTCCTTATCGTGGGTTATTTGCTTTTCGCGAGGAAGATGCTCACCTGTTTTTTGGGCGGGAACATTTTACACACAACTTGGTGACGGCGAGCAAAAGAAAGCCGTTGGTGGCGGTGGTTGGTCCGAGTGGAAGTGGTAAGTCGAGTGTTGTGTTTGCTGGGTTGATTCCTCAGTTACGCCAGGACTCATATACTGACTGGCAGATTGTCTCATTTCGTCCGGGTCATAATCCTTTTGAAGCTTTAGCAGGAGCATTGACTTCTAGCATTGGTGAAGCTTTATTGCTTCAGTGTCTTCAAAAAGGTAATTTAAATAACAATCAAAATCCTAAATTAACAGCTCGTCGCCTGATTGAATTAGAACTAGAAATAGCACTGCAACAAGATCACAAAGTTTTATACAAAATTATTGAAAGTTTTGTCCAGCAAAACCCGAAAACTCGTCTGGTTTTAATAGCAGACCAATTTGAAGAACTCTACACTCTTTGCTCACAAGAAGAACGCCAAGGTTTGTTAGATGCATTGCTGAATGCAGTTCGGTTAGCTCCAGCATTTACTTTAATTATGACCTTAAGGGCTGATTTTTACGGATATGCCCTTTCTTACCGACCTTTTAGTGATGCATTGCAAGGAGCAGTCTTCAATCTTGGTCCAATGAACCGTGAGGAATTGCGATCGGCTATTGAACAGCCAGCCGCACAAATGCAGGTGAGACTAGAAAATGAGTTGACAAAAAAACTGATTAATGCTGTCGATGGTCAGTCAGGACGTTTACCATTGCTGGAGTTTGCTTTAACACAACTGTGGTCAAAACAGACAGATGGGTGGTTGACTCATGCAGGCTACGAGGAGATTGGCGGTGTCGAGGAGGCTTTGGCTATCCACGCCGAAGCAGTGTATGCTCAGCTTGATGAAGCAGACCGAAGTCGGGCGCAGCAAGTGTTTATGCAGTTAGTGCGTTTGGGGGAAGCAATCGAGACTACGCGGAGATTGGCAACTCGTGATGAGGTGAAGTCAGAAAACTGGGATTTGGTGAGGCGCTTAGCTGATGCACGTCTTGTCGTAACCAACCGCAACGAGTTATCGGGTGAAGAAACGGTGGAAATTGTGCATGAGGCGCTGATTAGAAGCTGGGGACGCCTAGAACAGTGGATACAAGTTGATGGTGAATTTCGCTATTGGCAAGAGCAGTTGCGATCGCTCATTCGTCAGTGGGAAAGTAGTGGTAAGGACGAAGGAGCACTGCTGCGAGGAAAGCCACTCTCGGATGCAGAATACTGGCAGAGCAAACGTATAGACGAACTGAGTACAGGAGAGAGACATTTCATACAGCTTTCTTTAGCATTGCGGGATAACGAGCTAAATAAGCAAAAGCGTAGACGCCAACTTACTATTTTAGGACTCACAGGTGGCTTAGTGGGAGCTTTGATCCTGGCAGGGGTGGCTTGGTGGCAATCCCATAAAGCAAGCATCAGCGAGATTCAAACTATCACCGAATCTTCTGAAGCACTGTTTGCCTCGAATAACACATTAGATGCGCTTCTACAAGCAATTACAGCGAAGGAGAAATTAAAAACAGTAGGTACGGTAGATGCAAAAATCCAGGATCGGCTTGAATCAGTGCTAAAACAGGCAACTTATAAGGTTGTTGAACACAACCGCCTGATAGGGCATAGCAAAAAAGTTAACGCAGTCGCCTTCAGCCCCAATGGTCAGCTGATTGCCACAGCGAGTGACGACAACACGGTGAAACTCTGGAAGCCCGATGGCACCTTGCTTACTACTCTAAAGGGACATAATGATGTAGTTTACGGAGTCGCCTTCAGCCCTCAAGGTAATATCATAGCCACAGCAAGTAAGGATAGGACAGTCAAACTCTGGAAGCAAGACGGTACTTTGCTTACTACTCTAAAGGGACATAGTGGTTCAGTTTACGGAGTTGCGTTCAGTCCTCAAGGTAATATCATAGCCACAGCAAGTAGGGATAGGACAGTCAAACTCTGGAGAGCTAGCGATGGCACCTTGCTTACTACTCTAAATGGACATAGCGATAGAGTTACTGGTGTCGCTTTTAGCCCTGATGGTCAACTGATTGCCACAGCAAGTTGGGACAAGACGATCAAACTCTGGAAGCGTGATGGCACCTTGCTTACTACTATTAATGGACATAGTGATGTAGTCAGTGCTGTCGCGTTCAGTCCTGATAGTCAGATGCTCGCTACAGCAAGTTGGGACAAAACAGTCAAACTCTGGAAGCCTGATGGCACCTTGCTGACCACCCTCAATAATCCTAGCGGTAAGGTTTACGGATTAGCGTTCAGTCCTGATGGTGATACAATCGCCTCGGCTGGTTTTGACTGGACAATAAAACTCTGGAGGTGGCGTGATCGCACTTTGCTGACTACTTTTTATGGACATAGCGATACTGTTTGGGGAGTAGCGTTCAGCCCCGACGGTAAGACAGTTGCTTCAGCAAGTGGCGACAAAACAGTCAAACTCTGGAAGCGGGATAACATCTTGCTGACCACGCTCAATGGTCATAGTGGTACAGTTTACGGAGTAGCGTTCAGCCCCAAGAGTGAGATAATTGCCACAGCAGGTGAGGACAACACGGTGAAACTCTGGAAGCGAGATGGCACTTTGCTGACGACTCTAAAGGGACATCATGCTGCGGTTTTGGCAGTAACGTTCAGTCCTGACGGTCAGACAATTGCCTCGGCGAGTCGAGACAACACAGTAAAACTCTGGAAGCCAGATGGCACTTTGTTGACTACCCTTAATGGACATAGTTATCAGGTTAACGCAGTTGCGTTTAGCCCAGATGGTAAGATCATTGCTTCAGCAAGTGATGATAGTACAGTAAAACTCCAGAAGCCAGATGGCACTTTGCTAACTACCTTGAGACATGATAGTGAAGTTTGGGCAGTAGCGTTCAGCCCAGATGGTCAGACAATTGCCTCAGCGAGTCGGGATAAGACGGTGAAGCTTTGGAAGCAAGATGGTACTTTGCTGACTACCCTTAAAGATCACAATGGCGGAGTTAGCAAAGTAGCGTTCAGCCCAGATGGTCAGACAATTGCCACGGGGAGTGAAGACAAGACAGTGAAACTGTGGAAGCGTGATGGCACTTTGCTGACTACCCTTCCTGCGGAACGCTACGCTAACAATGGTCACAATGGCGCGGTTTGGGGAGTAGCGTTCAGCCCAGATGGCAAAATGATTGCTTCAGCAAGTGACGACAAAACAGTAAAACTCTGGAAACGAGATGGCACTTTGCTGACTACCCTCAACGGTCATAGCGCGACGGTTTGGACAGTGGCGTTCAGTCCCGACGGTAAGACAATTGCTTCGACGAGTGACGACAACAAAGTGATTCTCTGGAATTTGGATCGTGTTCTAGATACAGATAAACTAGTGAGCTACGCTTGTGATTGGGTCAAGGATTATCTGAGAACGAATGTACAGCTGCAGGAGAACGTTAGCACAGCTCCTCCTGCGGAGGCTCGCCGTTTCTGTAGTGGGGTTAAACCTCAATAGCTTCAAGCAACATGATTACATTTTTCTCATTTTTATCTCCTAAGTGCATAAGTTAATTCTGCTTACACCTAATAAAGAGTGTAGAGGCAAAGCTCTGTTAGCTAAACTGACCTTCAGCTTTTTTGATAGAGCTTCATTCTACATAATCAAACTTTCTTCAATGCGTAAATTCTACGCTATTGTTCCAGTTTTGATTATCTTTTTGTGTAACTTTTTTTGGAGAGAAATATGACTTTATTGGTTGGTAATCTTCCTTGTGAAGTAACTGAGGCAAATTTAAAAGAGCTTTTTACAAAATTTGGCACAGTCGAAAAAATTGACATTTTTCCTGGATCCGGTTTCGCAACAGTAACAATCGAAGGCGAAGCAAATGAAGAGCGTGCTGTTCAAGAACTCAATGGCGTAGAAAAGTTTGGGCAGAAACTTCAACTCTTTAAGTCAGCCCCAGTTAAGCCATCAGATAACCCACGCCAGGGAGGGGGGGGACGGGTAATTGAGGGCCTAGGGGACGGACCTGGAGACGTGATAGTGATAGAAATTTAAGATGAAGCTGCATAGAATAGGGCTTCAAGAATGAAATTGTAAGATGACAACGAGCAGATTTGCTCTCTGGTAATTTTTTCAAGAACTTGTCGCAGGCGATAGCCCAAAGGGCTGACCCTCCGCGTATCGCGTAATTGCTGAAGTGTTGTAAAAACTTCTCCAGTAAGGTGGTGTTTGATAAATTCCCAAACCCGCCGACGAGCCATTTTCGATACACCACCTGAATCTCCTTCTATTCTATGCAACTTCACATAAAATTGGTATGAGGGAATCATAATAACTCTTACTTGTCTTAGGCTCAGGAATTATCTTGAATTCAATACGATCATGCCCTCAAAACGCTTGATAAGCATATGATTATCTGAAAACTAATTCCAAAATTAGTAAGAACGCAAGCGTTGCTCCTCTGCACCAGGCTCGCACCTTTGTCAGAGATTAGGGTTGGTATTCCAATTTAATTTTACCTGCGGCTCTAGTCGCTTTTTCGCGAGCCTCTTGAATATCACTTCCTTTAGCCAAAGCAACCCCCATTCGGCGATAAAGATGGGCATTAGGTTTACCAAATAGCCTAATGTCCACATCTTTTTCTGATAGCGCTTCGGCTACTCCTGTATAAGCAATAAAATCTGATTTTTCAGTCGCTAAAATAACAGCACTCGCTGAAAAACCCAATTGTTCTATATGAGGAATAGGTAAGCCTAAAATCGCTCTCAAGTGTAGTTCAAATTCGTTCAGATTTTGCGAGATTAATGTCACCATTCCTGTATCATGGGGTCTAGGGGAAAGTTCAGAAAAAATGACTTCGTCTTTGGTCACAAAAAATTCAACACCAAAAATTCCCGCTCCTCCTAATGCATCGGTGACTTTTTTAGCTATTGCTTGCGCTTCCAATATCATTTTTTCCGAAATTTCTGCAGGTTGCCAAGATTCTTGATAATCTCCTCTTTCTTGGCGATGTCCGATAGGAGGACAAAAAATTGTCGGTGCATTCCACTGCTTAATTGTGAGTAAAGTAATTTCTATCTCAAAGTCAATGAATTCCTCGACAATGACCTTTTGACTGTCACCTCTGGAATTGGCGATCGCATAATTCCATGCTTTCTCAACTTCACTCTTTTCTTTAACTACAGATTGCCCTTTGCCAGAAGATGACATCACAGGTTTAACTACATTAGGAAACCCAATTTCATCAGATACAGCAATCAACTTTTCTAAAGTTGTCGCATAACCATACTTCGCAGTGCGGATACCTAATTCTTTATGTGCTAGTTCTCTGATTCTGTCTCGGTTCATTGTATAGTTAGTCGCCGCTGCAGTTGGTATAACTGTAATTCCTCGCTGCTCAAATTCCAAAAGTTTTTCCGTTCTAATTGCTTCAATTTCTGGTACTATAAAATCAGGTTGATATTTGCTAACCACTGCTTCCAAATCATCAGCACTCAGCATAGAAATCACTTCCGAACAGTCAGCAACTTGCATTGCTGGGGCATTGGCATAGCGGTCAACAGCAATCACATAATTGCCAAACCGTTTAGCAGCAATAACAAACTCTTTGCCTAGTTCTCCAGAACCTAGCAACATTAATTTTTGGGGTAATTTCATCGAATTATTCATTAATTTTTCCTATTTAGTTACAAGTTACAAAAATAATTTTTTTTCTACTTCTTTTATACCTTTGCGCTTCGTTATTTCAATCATCTTCTTCCAAATATTTAAATCTGGCACCGCGAAGTCGTAAATCTTGGCGCTGAAGCTTTGTCAATCCAATCCCTTCTCCAAACTCACACTCCTCTACACGAGCATTTAACCATATAGTCTCATTAAGAGTAGCACCATTCAAATTTGCATTTATCAAATCTGCGTTAGTAAAATTGGCAAATATAAGGTCTGCATTCACTAAACTGCTTCCTTGTAGGTTTGCACCTAATAAATTACCACGGATGAAGTTGACTTCATCTAAAATCAAGTAAGATAAGTCTGCTCCCGTTAAATTAGGGAATTTTAGCTGACTAGGATTTTGGAAAAACCTCATGACACAGCCTATATTAGCTTCACTAAGGCACATCTTGGTTAAGAAATCATAGCGGGCTATTCCAAGTTGCTTGAGAATTTCTAGACGCTGTTGGGGATTTTGTTCTAAAAACTGAATAGCGCAACGACGCAAGTTTTGAGTAGGAATATCGAGCATAATCATCAAATTGTCGTAAGATTATCGATTTTTCAAATCTTTTTTGGGTAGTTCTTTTGTGCAGCTACTTAAAAGCTTTGCTATCATCAGTAGTGAGTTAGTTATATATCTGACATTTTAGCAGATACCTGTGTAAAAAATCATCCGGGTAAGAATCAGTATTATTCGTAAAGTTAGGTAATTACAGAGTTTGTTATTACAGTCACTATGAAAGGAATAATCAGACCGTATAAAATGAAAGGTCGTGTACTAATAATAGTAATCTTGTTTGGGATAATTTCACTATTTTGGCTCAGCTTTTTCGCTAAAATTGTGAGAGTAAAATTTGTCGAAATTGATTTTGTACTTAAAAGATTAGAAATTCAAAAGGAAGCACAGGTCGAAATTCCTTATACTATTGCTAAAGTTGATGTACAAAGGCGCTTAGGTTCTGATGTTAAACCTGATCCTAGATGTTTATTTTGGGCAACAACTGAAGTAGGTAGAGGATGGACTAATGATTCTAATGATCGTGATTTTTTTATAGATTATTATATACCTCTAAATAAAAAAGCAATGATTTGTACAACACCAGCCCTGGCAGCTGCACTCATTGCTAAGCGTCACGAAAAACCGCTTTTATATAAAGTTTATCCAACAGAAGATGGTTTTCATGTTCGCATTGTTGAAGGTCTTACAGAAGTGAGAGAACCTTGTAAAAACTGGACAGGTAATGTTGATTGCGCAGATTCTATATTATCGCGACAGGGGATTGTTAGGTATGAGCCGTAGAAAAGAACAAATGCAGCTTTCTCTCTACTGTGCTGCATTGAAAGCCATCTGCCAAAAATCTTTCTCGAATGTTGCTACCCTTAAAAAAGCTTCTTGTGCTTGCTGGTGAATATTTTCTGAAGCTGTTTGCAACACCTCATCAGCTTGATGTTCTAGAAGTTTTACATATTCAGTAAAACCTGCATTTCCCCATCTGTCTGCAAACTCTGTATATGGTTCAGGCATGACTCCAGGCAATTGCCAACCTTGATTGTATGCTAATTCAATTGCCCAAAATGCAGTTGCTTGTACTGGATAAGGCATTGTAGCAAGGGTGTGCATATATTCACAATATTGTATGCAGCTTGGTTGTTTTTCCACATCAAGATTAAGTTCTCGTTGGGCTGCTTTTTCTTTGAACCAATTGAGTTCATCTTTGAGTGCTGCGAGTCCTGCTAGTATAACATCAAAATGATCTGGGGGTGCGATCGCCAACACTCGTCCCACCATCCGTGTGAAATCGACAACGAACAGATAATCTTGTACAAGCCATGTGTTAAATTGCTGGGGGTGAATTGTTCCTAATTTACACTGCTCAAGAAAAGGATGTACAGTTGCTTCATGCCAAGCTTGAGTATGGTTTTGCAGAAGTTCTTTACAGGTCAGGTTCATTGTTAGTCTGTTTCTAAAATATACAATTAAGACTCAATCTCAGCTAATTCCATCCAACGTTCAGTCGCTTGATCAATCTCTTCCTTAAGTGTTTCCACCTGTTCGTAAAGTTTTTGCACTTGAGAGTAGTTACCAGGAGAAACATTCGCCATTGCTTTCTCTGCTTCTGCTTTTTCGACTTCCATCTTGGCAATTTTACCTTCCAACTGCTCAAATTCTCGTTTTTGCCACGTGGATAAGCTACGCCGTTTTTTCGTTTCGGATTCTTTGGGAGATGTTGTGTGTAACGTATCTGGATTTTTTGGCTTTTCTTTAGTGCTATTTATTTGTTGCTGTTGTGCTTCTTCTGCTTGCTTATAATCCAGATAAACTGAATAATTCCCTGGATATTGTCGAATATTTCCACCTTCTTCAAAGGTAAAAATTGTATCTACGGTGCGGTCTAGAAAATAGCGATCGTGAGAAACAACTATGACACAACCGGAAAATTCTTCTAAATATTCTTCAAGCACCGCCAATGTCTGTACATCCAAATCATTCGTGGGTTCATCTAAAATTAAAACATTTGGCGCACTCATCAGAACGCGCAACAGAAATAACCGCCGTTTTTCACCACCAGATAGTTTATGAATTGGGGCATACTGTTGATTACCAGGAAACAGAAAACGCTCTAACATTTGGGAAGCAGTAATTCTTGTTCCATCAGCAATTTGGACAAATTCTCCTTCTTCTTTTATATAGTCAATCACTCGTTGATTTTCGTTCAATGCTGATTGTAATTCTTCTGAATGCTGGTTAAAATAACCAATGTGAATTGTACCACCAATTTCTACACTTCCTGAATCTGGATGAACACGTTCTGTGATCATATCTAGTAACGTAGACTTACCAGCGCCATTAGAACCGATAATACCAATACGGTCTTCTGGACTAAACTCATAGGTAAAATTCTTAATTAAAGTACGTCCGTTATAAGCTTTAGATGTACTATTGAGTTCAATAACTTTTTTGCCAATGCGACGACTAGGCGTAGAAATATCCACTTTACCCTGAGCTTGTTTAAACTCAGTTTCTTGCATACCATGAATACGCTCAATTCTCGCTTTTTGTTTCGTACTACGAGCTTTTGGTCCTCGTTTTAGCCATTCTAACTCACGCCGCAAAACACCTTGATGTTTGCGTTGACTACTAATAGCAGATTCTTCTGCTAGTGCTTTCTTTTCTAAGTAGTATGAATAGTTACCCGCATATGTGTAAATATCCCCTCGATCAATTTCAATGATACGATTAGTTACCTTATCCAAAAAGTAGCGATCGTGAGTAATAAGAAAGAGTGCGCCACGATAGCGATTCAAATAACTTTGTAACCACTCAACAGAATTAGCATCGAGATGGTTTGTCGGTTCATCCATCAACAACAACTCTGGTTCTGACAGCAGTGCTGTAGCTAAAGCAATCCGCTTGCGATAACCACCAGATAAAGTCCCAACAACAGCATGAAAATCTGTAATTCCTAACTTTGAAAGAATGATTTTAGCATTCGTTTCCAATTCCCATGCACCAACTGAGTCCATGCGCTGCATTACAGAAGAAAAACGCGCCATCAGTTGTTTATCTTCTGGTGTATGAGCTAATTTATCAGAAATTTCCTCATACTCACGCACCAATTCCATTTGTTCGCCACTGTCCGCAAAAACTTGCTCTAAGACTGTGCGATTTTCATCTAAATCTGGCTGCTGAGGCAAGTATACAATTTTAGCTCCTGAATTTGCTAAAACTTGACCACTGTCAATCGGTTCTAATCCGGCAATCATTTTTAATAAAGTTGATTTTCCAGAACCGTTAGTACCAATTAAGCCAACCTTATCAGTAGCATCCAAGCTAAAGCTAGCATCTTTTAATATTTCCTTGATACCAAAATCTTTTTTAACAGATTGTAGGGTGATAAGACTCATATCGATTTAAGTTTTAGATTTGAACTACAGACAGACACTGATAAACGCAGATAATTATCTATTTTATCAGCGTCCGTCTGCGTGTATCTGGAGTTACAATTTTAGAGTGCGCTATGGGCAAAGGTGAACAATGCCTACCCTACTATTAAACAAATAAATCAAGGGGTAAATGCCCGTACATTTCGTTAATTCCACTTTGAGAGTAAGACTGGCAAGAAACTAGTACGCCCCGATGATGTCCTGAGTAAGAATCCAGATGGCATATACCATTTTTGCCGTTTAATTTTATGTAAACAGGACCTTCAATCTCAGGTAAATTGCTTGGTGGTTCATAACCAAAAGCATAAGAATATGTTTTCATCGCTAGTATTCCTTCTTCTGGTGTATCAGCACAAATACCTAATATTTGGTAATCAGAAATGTTAGCTAGCAAAACTAAAGCTTGACGAGTTAAGGTCTTTTCTGATGGCTTGAGGTTGGGAGGAATGTCTATACAGTTAAATTTATTGAGAATCTTTTTGGCGTCTTGAATAGTGAGATTACTCTGATTATTGCTTGACATAATTTTTTTATTATTCCTTGATGTTCTCTATCTGCTTCTTAAGTAGGGTACACACCCTGATTCAGGGTGAAAATTGTGATTAATCTTGCATATTAGCGAAATTAAAGAGAAATGGTACACTACTTTTTGTATCACCACTCATAACGAGGACTTTTGGCATCTGAGCACCTCCACTCTTCCAAGCTTCGATCGCTTCTTTTTGCAGAACCAACTGTCCACCTTGAGCTTTTAAAGTTTCAGCTAAAAGTCTTTGAGCTTCCGCTTTTCCCTTGGCACGGTTGATCTCTGCTTGAGCCTCTTGTTCAGCTTCTCGGGCTATATATACAGCTCTTTGTGCTCTTTGCTCTGCGATTTGTTTTTCTTCAACTGCCCTAGCGAATTCTGGAGAAAATGTTAAATCAACCACACTGGTATCTAACACGATTATTCCATATTTATCTAAGCGTTGCCCCAATGCTGCATCAAAGTCTTCTTTCAACTCATTTCTTTTTGTAATCGCCTCCTCAACTGTTCTTTTAGCAGCTGCAATTTTAAATGATTCTTGAGTTTGAGGTGCAATAATTTTGTTGACAATATTTTCTAGACTTCCTTGTGTCCTTCTGATATTAACGACTTGTGTGGGATCAATACGAAAGTTAATAGCAAATCTGGCAGATAGGGTTTGCAAATCCTTTGTTGAACTTTCTGCTGGAACCTCAAACTTTTGCACAGTCAAATCATACACATCTACTCTGGAGATGAAGGGCGGTATAACGTGAATACCCTCGATTAATGCTCCATCTGTGGCTTTACCCAAAATACTAAGTACTCCTGCTTGGCCTGGATTTATAATAATAAAGGAATTAAAGCTAAAAATGACAAGTATTGCTGCCACAATTCCTGCGACTAAAGTTTGCCAATTCCCCAATGACTGATTTTTCAACTCGTTATCTCCTTTGCATTTTCAGACAACTCTTGTTAATGGTGATACCTCACTGCCCATCTTTGTGACACACTTGGTAGTTAATTGTGGTAACATTTTAGATTCACGCATCTACAAACAACTGTGGCTAAGGTATTCAAATCTCATCGGGCATCGAAAAGACAAGCACACGCAGTAGGTGATCGTCAGATATCGTCCCCAAGTCACCCCTTCATGCGCCTGTTAAATTACGGACACCAGTATCGTAAACGAATTTGGCTGGCAACGACTTGTTCTATCTTGAATAAACTTTTTGATTTGGCACCACCTGCATTAATTGGCGTCGCAGTGGATGTGGTAGTAAAGCGGCAAGATTCTATCATCGCTCAATGGGGAGTGAAAGATGTTTTTGGGCAATTTTTTATTATTTCGTTCCTGACTGTGATCATCTGGATACTAGAATCGGTTTTTGAATACGCTTACGAAAGGCTTTGGCGTAATTTGGCACAGGACATTCAGCATGATTTGCGTCTGGATGCTTATGAACATTTACAAGAGTTAGAACTCGCATATTTTGAAGAACGCAGTACAGGTGGTTTGATGTCTATTCTCAGTGATGATATCAACCAATTGGAACGTTTTTTAAATGTTGGGGCAAATGATATTCTCCAAGTTGTCACAACAGTTGTCATTATAGGTGGTGCTTTCTTTATTTTGGCTCCTAGTGTTGCCTGGATGGCAATATTGCCGATACCATTTATTCTTTGGGGTTCGTTTGCTTTTCAAAAATTACTCGCACCTCGCTATGCTGATGTCAGAGAAAAGGTTAGTCTTCTCAACTCGCGTCTTGTGAATAATTTGAGCGGTATTACTACTATTAAAAGTTTTACCTCCGAAGATTACGAAATTTCACGTTTAACAAAAGAAAGTGAGGCATATCGCCGCAGTAACGCTAAAGCAATTAAACTTTCATCTGGATTTGTTCCCTTAATCCGGATGTTGATTTTGGTGAGTTTTACAGCATTATTGCTGTTTGGCGGAATTGCAGCAGCGAATGGCAAAATATCTGTCGGTACATACAGTGTACTATTATTTCTCGTCCAGCGGTTACTCTGGCCTTTAACAAGATTAGGTGATACTTTTGACCAATATCAAAGAGCAATGGCTTCCACAAATCGAGTGATGAATTTGTTGGATACTCCTTTGGCTATTCATACGGGAGAAATACATTTACCGACTGATACAGTACGCGGTGAAGTGGAGTTCAAAAATGTCACTTTTGCTTATAAAGATAGGTTACCAGTTGTGACAAATCTATCTTTGCAGGTTCCAGCGGGCAAAACAATCGCTATTGTTGGTTCTACTGGTTCTGGTAAAAGCACTTTGGTAAAACTTCTATTGCGATTGTATGAAGTGCAATCAGGAACAATGACTCTTGATGGGATTGATATACAACAGTTGAATCTACAGGATTTACGCCGTTGCATTGGTTTGGTCAGTCAGGATGTTTTCTTATTTCATGGTACTGTAGCAGAAAATATTGCCTATGGCAGTTTTGAAGCATCAGATGATCAAATCATGACAGCCGCTAAAATCGCTGAAGCACACGAATTTGTTATGCAATTGCCTCAAGGATATGAGACGATTGTCGGCGAACGAGGACAAAAGTTATCTGGTGGACAACGACAGCGAATTGCTATTGCCCGCGCCATCTTAAAGAATCCACCGATTTTAATTTTAGATGAAGCGACATCAGCAGTGGATAATGAGACAGAGGCAGCAATTCAGCGATCGCTAGAACATATTACTGTCAATCGAACAACAATTGCGATCGCACACCGTCTTTCCACCATCCGCAATGCTTCACGCATCTATGTCATGGAATACGGACAATTTGTGGAATCCGGAACTCATCAAGAACTACTGGACAAAAACGGAGTTTATGCGAGTCTGTGGCGCGTGCAGTCAGGTTTGAGGTAAACTTTTCAAAAATCCAAAATATATCCAAAATATAAAATTACTATGATGTTTGCTTCCACCCAATCTCAATCACCAAACGACGAGTGGCGTCGCCAGTTAAATAGATTCGTCAAAGAAAATCAACAGGAATTAGCAGCGCTGTCTTGGGGTTTGTGGTTAGAAAATGGTGACGGTAAGGGTACGATTGGTATTGATTTGCAACCAACACCACACTTTGTTTATTGTCCGAAAGAAGCTATAGAACAACTCAATAGCACAGTTGAGAACAGACTTCAGGAAATTTTAGGGATTGTGAAGCACTATAAACCAGAAGTAGAAGTTGTCATGATCGCAATTGCCAAAGACCAAGTCAAGTTAATTTATTTTGAACCAGAACTTGCACCACCAGCTTGTTATGAAGGAGTTGGTAAAGACGTAGATACTTTATTAGAACATTTGGAACAGGTCTTGAGCAAGCAGTTCAACGCTGAACAATCAGCACAGTAATCAAATTACAACATTGGGAAAAATCAAGGTCAGAAAAACGCTACTATATGGAAAAATTCCATTCTTATTTGTAGTAACTGGAACCCAGTATGGATGGATCACACATGAATCGGCTAATCGAGAGTGTCCACCAAGACCTACTTCCTCGGTTCCAAATTGAAAGCGTAGACCCCCACGACCCAGTCAAAGTCCGCCATATGCCCAAACCCTGGCAACTTCTTGGGGCGGGGAACTACGCCGCAGTGGTTTCTCACCCAGACTACCCTGAGTTCGTGGTAAAAATTTATGCACCCGGACGCCCCGGTTTTTCTGAGGAGGTAGAGGTCTACCGCCGCCTGGGTTCCCATCCTGCTTTCTCTGAATGTCTGTATGCCAATGATGGCTTTTTAATCTTAAAGCGGTTGCATGGAGTGACTCTCTACGACTGTATGCAGCGTGGTCTACGGATACCGAAGCAGGTGATACAGGAAATTGACCAAGCCCTAGATTATGCCCGTAAGCGCGGTCTCCACCCCCATGATGTCCACGGACGCAATGTGATGATGTACAAAGGTAGGGGACTAGTCGTGGACATCTCGGACTTTCTGCATGAGGAGGCTTGCTCAAAGTGGGATGACCTGAAAAAGGGATACTACTGGCTGTACCGCCCCTTCCTCTCCCCACTTCGGATACGGATACCCTACTTTGTCTTGGATGTTGTTCGCAGGAGTTATCGCTTCTTGATCCGCTTAGTTTCACGCCTAAAGCAACTCAAAAGCAGACGCTTTTAGCGGTACTAGTACCGCAAGGCGGAAGTCAAAAATGCCCTTGTGAGAACCCTTGAAAGGAGAAAGGTTAAAGGGAAAGGGATTAAAAAATTTTTCTCCTTTTCCCCCTTTACCCCCCAAGCATTTTCTTGGCGAACTACTAAAAGAAAACGATTAGTAATTATCACTAGTAAAGAGTTATATATAAAACCTACATTTCTAAAAGTGCGGTTATGATTAATGAGTTTCTACGGTAGCAAAAATAACTTTTTTAATCCAAGAAGTTATATGCAATTGCACGGTCGGCGCTGAGCGAATAGTAATCGCTATTTATACAAAAGCAACAGTTGGCACTTATGACCTACTAATTACGTCAACTATCTTGCTGTGCTAAATCTGCTTTGGTTTTTCTGATGCAGTTATTTCATGCGCAGCTTTTACTGAGGGACTACCAATTCATGAATTTTTTTAAGAAGCACAAAAACTTGTAGACTGGATCATGAGTATATTGTATCACAAAAGTTACCAGTGGTGTGAGGTAGCTAATGTATTCAAGCATATGAAATTGCGTTTGATTCCTCAAGCTTGGTGGCGAATGTACAGATTGCAACGTCATAGAGGACGAGTGCTCAAGCGTCTTTTCCCATTGTTATTTTTGGTATCATTTGTGACGGTACTACTAGTAAACAGCCTCACCCCTGCGATCGCCCAAGAAGCAGCTCCCTCTGGAAGCATCCCGCAGCCACCCCGTCAGGAAATTCGTGGGGTTTGGATGACTAATAACGATTTTGACACGCTCAGGAATCGTGCCAAGGTACAGGATGCAGTTAATCAATTGAGACGGCTGAACTTCAACACGATTTATCCTGTGGTGTGGAATTCTGGATATGTGATGTATCCCAGCGCGATCGCAAAAGGTGCAGGTATTCAGCCCTTTGTGTTACGAGGCTCAGATGGACATGATATTCTTGCAGATCTGATTGCCCAAGCACATCGCCAAAACTTGCTCGCAATTCCTTGGTTTGAGTTTGGCTTCATGGCTCCCCCAACGTCAGAACTGGCGTTGAATCATCCGGATTGGCTCACACAAAAACGGGATGGTAGCGAAACTTCGATTAGTGCAGCTGGTGAAGTTGCATGGCTTAATCCCTTCCATCCAAAAGTGCAACAGTTTATTAGCGATCTCGTGCTGGAAATTGTCACTCAATATGATGTTGACGGCATTCAGTTTGACGATCATATGAGTTTGCCGTACGAATTTGGCTACGATAAATACACAGTTGCATTGTATAGTCAGGAAACTAAAAACAATCCCCCAGCTAATGCCCAAGATGCGGCATGGATGCGCTGGCGAGCAGATAAAATCACGGCGTTTATGGTACAACTCAATCAAGCTGTCAAAGCAAGAAAACCCAATGTGATTTTCTCTGTTTCCCCCAATTATTACGACTTTGCTTACAAGTTTCAACTACAAGATTGGCTCAGTTGGGTGCAGCAAAATATAGTCGATGAGCTGATTGTGCAAGTTTATCGTCCCAACCTTGCGAGTTTTACCGCAACAATTTCTCGTCCAGAAATTCAACAAGTGCAGCAAATCATTCCAACTGGAATTGGTATTATGGCAGGATCCCAAAAGAGCTCAGTATCAATGCAGCAAATTTCTTCCCAGGTACGGGCTGCCCAAGAACGTGGTTTGGGTGTGGCTTTCTTCTACTACCAAAGCCTCTGGAACTCTGCCCCAGAACCTGCCAAACAGCGACAGGCTACATTTCAAACTCTTTTTTGGACTCCCGCACTCCGCGCTAGAGCCAGAATTGAATTACCTTTGAGCACAACAAGTGCACAAGAACCGTAGCGATCTTAAATCATGAGCTTTGCAGGCACGCTGCGCGCTCCGTGAACAACAAGATTCCCGACAACTTTTAAAGGAGTCGGGAATCTGAGCCTGCGCTCTGCGCTTAAAAACAAAGTAGTTTGTACATTCTTCTTCCCTGTTAAGCGTTAAGCGTTAAGCGTTCCCTACCCCAACGAATAATTTCACAACTCATTTAGGATTGGTATATATATTTGATAGAATGTGTAAAATTTAGAGATTAGCAACAGGTTAAAAAGCAATTTTGACTATTAAAATAAAATGTGTTAGACGTTAAATTACAGTTACGTTTTTTCCTCAAAATGATGCTGTTAGACAGATAGATCCCTCCGTATTATCTCGTAATTTTTTTCAGAAATCAAATATGATTCCTATATATTTTATAGAATGTGTAAAATTTAGAGATTAGCAACAGGTTAAAAAGCAATTTTGACTATTAAAATAAAATGTGTTAGGCGTTGAATTACAGTTACGTTTTTTCCTCAAAACGGTCATGAATACTCAACCTTTATTTTCTATCATTGTTCCTGTATATCAAACAGAACGCTTTCTGGAACAATGCTTAGGGTCTCTAAAGAATCAGTATTTGAGAGATTTTGAGTGTATTGTAGTGAACGATGGCAGCAAAGGAACGAGAACAGAAGATTGGTACAGAGATCAGGATACTGATTGGAAATCGAAACTGAGTATACTCAATATAGAAAACCGATTTCAATGTAAGTATATCTTTGATCAGATTGTAGGTGATGACCTAAGATTCAAATATGTTGAACAATCTAACAAAGGTGTATCTGTAGCCCGCAACACTGCTATCAAATTAGCAATAGGTAAAAATATTATTTTTGTCGATTCAGATGACTGGATATTACCCAATCATTTGGATAATATTGTTAAAGTGATTGAAAAGCAAAAAAACCAGCCTAACTTCACTTTTAGTTTGATTACTAGAGCCTACAACACGGGGCGCACAATTAAACGTCCGATTCCACGTAGTTTCAACTTAGCAAACCTAAGTTATTCCCATTTCGCATGGTCTTGGAACAGCGTTTATGACCTGGACTTTTTACAGAAGTACGGGCTGGTTTTTGACGAAAAGTTAGGTTATGGTGCTCAGAACTTTTCTGGAGCAGTATCAGTTAAAAAGGAGGATGTTCTTTTTAGCTATGACCATTTTTACGCTCTACATAGAGAATATAACCTTAAACATGTAAGGTTTGTGGACTACCTACAGACATATATGTACAGGGATGTTGCTAAAGCTGAGAAAAAAGCTTTAGATGATATGCTAAATGGTGAGCAAGCCTTTCTAAGGTATCTGCGCAATAAGTACGAAAATGAAGATATTCCTCTCTCTGCAAAAATTGCTCTAGCCTGTCAGTATCGTGAGTAACCAGAATACTGGACAACGCAAGTTGTTGGAGACCTCAGCATAAGAGAATGTCTCAAAAGTTTTAGATCACTGATTTTAATAACGCAAGTTGCTTTAACATCAAACGAATTATTGCGACATACAGCAGTTTTCACCTAAATGAACCACACCGTTTGTAGGGGTGCAATGTCATTCACTTCCACGACTGTGGTCTATTTACCTGGAAATGGCTGTAAATAAAAGCCTCTGAAGTTTGCGGTAAAATCTTTACCGCGATATCCTCTATCAACCCAAATCCGATCAGACCGTTATCGAAACCGTAGGAAAAGATTTAGTTTGAGGTTTAATCTGATCCCAAATTTGTATAATTATGAACCTCACATATTTTTACAAATTGTATAAAAAAAACTTATGTAAAGCCAAGCGCGATGCTCCAGCAGAGAGCGCTAGCATTGCTGATCGCAGACCAAAAGCTATTAACTTTTCGTTTTCCCGACTTTTGCAAAAGGTTTAATGAAATTTCTTTGTTGCGAAAGTGCCTAAAAACAAGGGTTAGAGATTATTATCAGCCAAAATTGAGAACACAAAGCTATAGAGATACTTCGTCACTCAATTGACATAAGGTCACAGTACGCGATACATCATGATTCAAGGGTTACATGAGTTTCTCACAATGCAAAGTTTTCTAAATTTTCCGTTGCATCACTATAAGGAGAGATAGACATGGATGCTAGTTTGATCATATCCAACATTTTGAATCCGCCAGTTCTGTTTTTCTTTTTAGGGATGATTGCTGTTTTTGTCAAGTCCGATCTGGAAATTCCTCCCCCTGCGCCTAAACTTCTTTCGCTTTATCTGCTGTTTGCGATTGGGTTTAAGGGGGGAGTAGAACTGGTGAAAAGTGGAATCACTCAGGAAGTGGTTCTGACACTTTTAGCAGCAGTGTTAATGGCTTGTTTTGTCCCGATTTACACCTTTTTTATTTTAAAGCTGAAGCTGGATATTTATGATGCTGCAGCGATCGCCGCAACCTACGGCTCTATCAGTGCTGTCACCTTCATCACCGCGAGTGCTTTTCTAACTGAACTTAGCATTCCTTATGATGGCTACATGGTAGCAGCTCTTGCTCTGATGGAATCTCCAGCGATCATTGTTGGTCTGATCCTGGTAAATTTATTTACCCTTGAGAAAGGCAAGTCGCGAGAGTTTTCTTGGCCCGAAGTGTTACGAGATGCGTTTCTGAACAGTTCAGTCTTTCTACTAGTCGGTAGTGTCCTGATTGGATTCTTGACCGGAGAACATGGTTGGAAAGTTTTGGAACCCTTTACTCAAGGATTGTTCTATGGAGTTCTCACCTTCTTTTTACTCGATATGGGATTGGTGGCTGCTAGAAGAATTAAAGACTTGCAAAAAACAGGATTTTTCCTGATTTCATTTGCAATTCTGATTCCAATACTGAATGCAGCTATTGGGTTAGCGATCGCCAAATTGCTTAATCTGCCTCAAGGAAATGCACTCTTGTTCGCCGTACTATGTGCCAGCGCCTCTTACATCGCTGTCCCAGCAGCCATGCGGTTGACTGTTCCGGAAGCGAATCCCAGCTTGTACGTTTCTACGGCTCTGGCAGTAACATTCCCATTCAATATTATTGTGGGAATTCCAGTGTATCTGTACGTAATTAAATTGTTTTGGAGCTAATAATAATGCACCTAGTTAAAAGGATAGAAATTATTGCCAACTCCTTTGAGCTTGGCAAAATTTTAGATCGTTTAGATAAGTCAGGTGTAAACGGTCATATTGTAATCCGAAATGTTGCAGGCAAAGGATTACGAGGAAGAGCCGAAGATTTAGACATGACGATGCTCGATAATGTTTACATCCTCGCGTTCTGTACGCCTGAGGAAATCAAGCCTGTTGTAGAAAACCTCAAACCTCTGCTGAATAAGTTTGGAGGCACCTGTTATATCTCCGATGTCATGGAGATTAGCTCTGTAAAATGTGTCGCGTCAATGTGAGGCAATCATGAACCCAATCAAGTGTTTCATCACTTAAAAATAGCCGACATTACAACCCATCCTTAAAGAATAGAGATACGATAATCTACTGTCTGAAGAAAATTTTTACTAACCATTAGAAAATGGAGAGATTTTTATCAACTGTTCAACCGATACACCAATACGATTCAGTTAAGGGTTGATCCTCCCTAGCCCTCCTTAAAAAGGAGGGAACTGAGCAAGCTTTTTTAGCTACGGTGTACACACATCTCGTTTAAAACCTCACCCTCGCTTGAATCGGCGCTAAAATATTTCCCTCTCCTTAGTAAGGAGAGGGATGCCCGATAGGGCAGGGTGAGGTTCCAAATTTTGGGTAATTCGAGGACTTGTGTGTACACGGTAGGTTTTTAAAGGGATTGGGGGATCTTAAATATTACTAACTGAACTATAGCGGTTCTCACTTCGGTGCAATACAGTCGTCACCTCACCCCGCATTTGCTGACGCAAACGCTCCCCTCTCCTTAGCAAGGAGAGGGGTTGGGGGTGAGGTTGAAAAATGTACTTCATGTAAAAGAGAATCGCTATATTCAACCGATACACTTGTTTGTTTAATCCAATAGCCAACCAAACAAATCTCCAACTGTCAGAGCCAAATCTCTAGCAAACTCTGGCACTGGTAAACGTGTTTCTGGTTGATCAAAAACATCTGTTGGTTGATCCGGCAAATAAACAAATACTGATTGTTCTTCTGGATCAACTAACCACCCCATCCGAGTTTTAGACTTCAAGCAGTGTAATATATTTTTTGTAACTTTCGTTTGGCTTTGGTCGGGCGAAAGAATTTCAATTGTCCAATCGGGGGCTAGTTGAAAGCTATTAGCAACTTCGCCATTCTCATCACGCGGAATCCTCGCCCAAGAAAACACAGTCACATCTGGCACTATTGAGCGTCCGCCAAATGTACAACGAAGTTCAGAAAATGCTCGTGCAATTCGCCGGGGTTTAAGAACTGCATTAATAGCAGTGGATAATTCAGTCTGAATCGTGCTGTGCTTACCTTGCGGCATTGGTTTTTGGATAATATGCCCGTCAACATACTCGCTAGCAGGCTCAGTTTCTGGCAGTTTCAGAAACTCCTCCAATGTTATAGCAATACTTGGTGTTTGTACCATCTGAGTTCACCTTCAAGCGAGTTAGATAGAGAGCATCCCAATTTAGCAAGAATTATGTTTGTCATTGCGTTAGCGCAATGACAAACACGTTTTTGAAAAATTGGGATGCTCCCCTGTGCAAGTGGTCTAAATCGGAAATCATGTATCTTAATAAGAGATAAAGTTAATATATCTTGATGATTTTTTGTATGCTGATCGCACACCGTTTACATTAATAAAACTGAGAATATTCTACCCACCAAATAAACACCCTCAAAAACCCTTCTTTTTATTCTTATAATTCTCTAAGTTTTTACGATACAGCGTACTACTAGGATCGAGGCGAACAGCTATTTCCAGTTCTGCGATCGCTTCTTCGAGTTTGCCTTGATTTTTCAGCGCTGACCCCAGGTTATTGTGAGCATTTGGATAATTTGGGTCGATTTGCAAGACTTTACGGAAAGAGGCGATCGCTTCATCGAATTTGTCTTGATAGTACAGCGCAATCCCCAGGTTATTGTGAGCATTTGGATAATTTGGGTCGATTTGCAAGGCTTTACGGAAAGAGGCGATCGCTTCATCGAGTTTGCCTTGAGCGGACAGCGCATTCCCCAGGGCATTGTGAGCATCTGTATAATTTGGGTCGATTTGCAAAGCTTTACGGAAAGAGGCGATCGCTTCATCGAATTTGCCTTGATAGTACAGCGCAATCCCCAGGTTCTTGTGAGCCAGTACAGAGTTTGGATGAAGGCTGAGGACTGCTTTGTATATAAGGACTGCTTCCTCAAACTTTTTACCTTCGCGTAAACGATCTGCTTCATTAATCAGCCTTGTGACTTGATATTGGCGATCGTCCAGTTCTTGTGGAGTTTGTTGAGGGGGTGAGTAATTCGGGCTAGCAAGTAATTGCGCGATTGCCTCCCGAATTCCCTTGATAACTTCTAAGAATGCTTTATCTCGATCATTCCAGCTTTTTATCGGTTCGCGATTTCTTGGCAGTGGGGACAGTTCATCAATGGGAGGAGTTTCCCAATCTGCATAACGCAGTAACACTGGGATAACACTAGCTTTTTCTGCTGCATTTTGCTCTAAAGCTCGTGTAACTTCAACTGTCCAGTGATATTCCGAAGCAATAAAATCTGGACTCACTAACAACAGGATAAGCCCAGCTTGGTTAAGATACTTATTAATTTCACCTTTGAATTCTTGCCCCGCGACGATTTTGCGATCGCTCCAACTAATAATAGTTTGTTCCCGCCGCAAAGACGCTAGATGCTTTTCTAACTCTTCGCGAAAGTCCTCATCCTTTTGGTGGTAAGAAATAAAAACTTCAATAGATGTCATAGGGGGTATTATTTATATATATTAAGATAACTACACAAGCTTTTGCTCGATTTCCTGAAGCTGTTGATCTAACCGATTTAGTTCTGTTTCGCTTTCCTGAATTTGTTTCTCTAGCTTAAACTTTATCGCTGTATCTGTTTCAATCAAGTATGCTTGGCGCAGCTTACCTAATTTTGTGCTCACCAAATCATACTGTTGCTGCACTGAACTGTGTTGTTCTTCTAACCTGCGGCGTTGGCGTAGGCTTAATCCACCGCTCGTTATCCCTGGTGTAGCAGTTTCAGAAGCGGTTGAAGAGGTTTTTGATTTCACCATATCTTCAACTACTCTGCGAATTTCTTGAGCAATATTCAAAAAAGCTTCATCTTTGTCTTGCCAAGTCGTCACAGCTTTGGCATTTTTAGGGAGTGCTTGCAGTTTGGCAAAAGGTGCATTTCTCCAGTCTACTGGCTTGAGAATAATCGGAATCACGCGAGCTTCTCTTGCCTCATGTCGTTCCATTGCTCGCTGCATCTCAATATCGTAGCAGTAATCTGAATCCAGAAAGTTAGCGCTCACCAGCAATAAAATAATATCTGCAGCGTTAAGATTGTCATCGATCGCATTTGCCCATTCCCCACCAGCACTGATTTCCCGATCATGCCAAGCTGAAATCACTCCCTGACGTTTCATCACGCTCAGATGAGTTGCCAATTCGTCTCGCAAAACTTCATCTTTATGGGAGTAGGAAAAAAATACTTTAACTGGATTGGACATATTCTTTAACAGTGAACAGTGAACAGTAAACAGTTATCAGTTAAATCCTTGGGTTGCGCGTCCCCCACCAATTGGTGGAAAACGTTGTGGCGGATCCAAATCCCCCAGCATACGCTGTCAGGACTGATAACTGATAACTGATTTAAATCTACTTTTTTTTTATTCATATAATAGTTTTCTCAACATAAGCATTCAGAAACACGAGTTGGTTCGCCATCTCCTTGGCTGACTTATCAGCAGCTAATTTGAGCAAACCGCGTAACTGCTGTCCAACCGAGTATTGTTGTTGCGGTGCGAGAACTATGCCAGCATGAGTTCTTTGTTGAACCACAAACTCACCGTGCAATCTGCAAAAATCCCTAATGTTGAAGCTATAAATGACTCGCCCTTGCTCAACTGCCCAAATTAATTCAGGACTTACGCAAAGTCGAGAATGTCATACTGAGCGAAACGGAGTGTAGCGAAGTATCTTGGAGATTCTGAGTCCCAAGGGGACACGCTTCGCGAACGTTTCGCTAACGCTACACTCAGAATGACAGTTTGTCGTTAAAATGCGTAAGTCCTGTAATTGTTCTTCATCGGGATATCCTAATCTATCAGCATCCGCGACTGTAACGATATCCAAATCTGCATTTCGCAGAGCTTGTATCAACGCCTGTTTAATCGTGTCTTCATCCAAGTACAAGCAAATTCGGCTCACGACAGATTTCCTGCTTTATACTCAGCTTCGAGGCGACGACATTCCTCGTTGTAGGCTGCAAATTCGGCGTCAAGCGATTCTTTGTTGGCATAATAGTACGCCAAAGCGCTATAAATCCCTGCAAGCGTCAAGTGCAGTTTATCTTCCAAAATTTCTTCAGGCGTGACACCTGCTTTTATCTCATTCACGATATACTGAACCGTAATGCGAGTTTCGGCGATGCGGGGACGACCACCGCAAGTTCCCGGCGTACGGACAATTAATGTACCAATGTCGGTAATGGTTTGCATTGCTAATTTGCTAAACTTTGCTTCCATAATTAAGAACTCTAGTACTTATCATAAACTAGGGGTGTAAGGGGGTAAGGGGAGCCAGTGCGTTGGGCGGGTTTCCCGACTTGTAGACGCCCGAAGAGCGGCTTTCCGTAGGGTAGCACCTGGCGTTGTAAGGGTGTAGGGGAACCCCATCGATTTGGGGGGTTGAAATAAGGACGCCTTAACTTCAGTACTACTTATCTCGAAATACTTTTCTTTTGTTTCCATTATTAAAATAAGGGGCTTGCGTCCTTGTTGGTTCCGGGGTAGGGGTGTACCACATCCGAGAGTGCGCCCCTCTTAGGGGCTAGAAAATTTCTCTTCCCCTTACACCCCTACACCCCCATACCCTTACACCCCTTTCTTGCTGATCACATATGGAAAACAACTAGATTTGCAACAATACCTTCTACGATGGTTCTGCATCCGCTTTCAGATTTTATAGACTCCAATTCCCCAGTCAGCAACTCATCTCCTAACTATTGGTACCAAGGGCGTTGTCCTCAAACGGGCGAACTACTGCGACTACCCCGCACTCGTTTGGTAGAGGCGATCGCCTACAATTTGATGCAACACCTTGCCACTGATAACCGTTATTCCTCTGAAGGAAAGATGTACGGGGTATTACTGATTGAACTGCCGACTGGCGAACAAAGGATACTCAAAGCTTTCTCCGGTCTTTTGAATGGCGACAGCGTAGTTGAGGGTTGGGTACCGCCGATTCCGGGACGAAAGCAAGTTGCTTTAGAGGAAACCAGCACACTATCTGAATTGGATGCTATTAAGCAGGAACTGATTACCCTCAAGCAACTTCCCGAACGGCTGCAGTATGAAACGCATACGAGTGAGTTTGAGTTGCGCTTACAACAAATGAGCGATCGCCATCAAGATTGCAAAAACAAGCGTATCGAAAAACGCCAGATACTCTGCGAAACTCTGGCGGGAGAAACACTTCACTTTGCTCTTGAACAACTTAACGAAGAAAGCCGCCGAGAAGGAATTGAACGAAAGCAACTCAAACGCCAACGAGATGAAAAGTTGCAGCCGCTTCAGCAGTTGATAGCTGTAGCAGATACGCGAATTCGGGAACTAAAACAACAACGTAAACAACTATCCCGCCAACTCCAGGCGCAGATGCACGCTGCTTACACCCTGATGAATTTTCTCGGACAATCCCTCTCGTTGCAGCAATTAATACCAGGAGGTATGCCCACTGGCACAGGAGATTGTTGTGCGCCAAAGCTACTCCACTACGCAGCAACGCATCATTTCAAACCGTTGGCAATGGCAGAGTTTTGGTGGGGTTCCTCTTCTACTGATCAAGATAAAGTGCAAGGAGAATTTTACGGTGCTTGTGCAGAGCGCTGTCAACCATTGATGGGGTTTCTGCTGTCAGGATTGTCTCAGAGGAAATCGAATGCAAATGTTAGCACAACTGAGCAAACATTACCCATTGTTTACGAAGATGAATGGTTAATTGTTGTAAACAAACCCTCGGGATTACTATCAGTTCCAGGTCGTTATTTTGACACTCAAGACAGTGTTCTGAGTCGTTTGCGTTATCTCCTAGCGGATGGTGTCATCCTCAATGCCGTGCATCGGTTGGATCAAGAAACTTCTGGTATTCTTGTGTTGGCTCGCGATTTACAAATATATCGTCAGCTGAGTCAGCAGTTTCAGCAACGGCAGGTTCACAAAGTTTATGAAGCCGTACTTTCCGGTTTGCTCACGACTGAGCAAGGTGTAATTGAATTACCACTATGGGGCAATCCTGAAAATCGTCCTTATCAGCAAGTTGATTGGCAATATGGAAAACCCAGCGTGACTCACTTTCAGATGATAGCAGTTGAGGGAAACTACACTCGCGTCGAGTTGACGCCACTAACAGGACGTACCCATCAGTTGAGAGTTCACGCTGCTGATGTCAAAGGACTTGGGGTACCTATTTTGGGCGATCGCCTTTATGGATGTCGTGCAGCCGCAAGTCGGTTACATCTACATGCCAGGGAAATTTGTTTTGAGCATCCGCAGTTGGGAAAAACCATTCATCTACAAGCAAAGACGCCATTTTAGATCAATACAGTTCAGTTAAGGATTGATCCTCCCTAGCCCTCCTTAAAAAGGAGGGAACTAATACCAATTTGAAAAAAGAATGCGACAGATACACATTCCCAAACCCTTGTTTAGTCTTGGCTTTCTTCCGGATTGAATTTTGAATGTTAGCGCAGCGTGCCGCAGGCAGCGAATGCGTGAATTGGTATAAGCCCCCTTTTTAAGGGGGTTGGGGGATCTTAACAAAACTAAACATAAGCCTACAAAACTTCCCAACCCTTTTGTTTATATCCATATTCAAAGATTTCTGGATGCTGGATTTCTGCCAAAATCTCTAGAGAATCTACAAGTCGTGGTCCTGGACGATTGAAAAAGGAGTTACCATCGGTGATGTAAACTCTGCCAGTTTCCACAGCATGTAACTTTTGCCATTCTCGATGTTGAGTTAATGGTTGAGCTTCTTGACGGGTGCGATTTAAATCAAAGCCACAGGGCATAAAGATGATGATATCCGGATTGCTAGAAATCAGGGTTTCCCATTTTAAAGTAGTAGAAGCCGAACCTGTTATGCTAAATAACGGTTCTCCTCCTGCTAAGGTTACTAATTCAGGAATCCAATTAGCCGCAACCATCAAAGGATCAGTCCACTCAATGCAAGCAACAGTGGGCAGGTGTTCTGTTTGGGAAAGATGTTGTGTTTTTTTGTCTACTATTTTCACCCGCGCTTGTAGATTTTCGATCACTTGCTGCGAATCTACCCCGAAAACGTTACCTACTCGCTGAATCTGATCCCAAATATCTTTAAGAACATTTGGCTGTAAGGAAATAATTTGAGCAGAGGTATTTGTAATGCTTGCAACTGCTTGTTCTACATCTTTTAGGCTAACAGCACAGACATCACATTGATCTTGGGTAACAATGTGAGTTGGTTGCAATTTCTCTAAAACATCTGTGTTGATTTGATAAATACTTAGGGCAGATTGCAACAGATAATTAACTTTGTCATGAATCTCACCACTTGGGGCGTTGCTATTGATACGCGCTTGAGTACAAACAGGGCGGTTTTGAATTTCGGGGGGATAATCACATTCGTGCGATCGCCCAACGATTGCATGCGTCAAACCCAAAGCTGCTAATATTTCTGTGCCTCCAGGGATGAGGGAGACAATTCTTACACTGTCATCTGTCATTCTTCACCTCCACGACAGCTCTTATCTCCTCAATTTTCGCAAAATTCTACAACTCAGCAATCTTTCTCTAGGTCAATGCCTAGAAGCTACAGGCGAAATAAGGTTATATTTTGAAGAAGCATTCAGTATTTAGAATCAACTTTCCAAGCAAACGGGTGCTCACGACTATCTAAACTAACCGGAGTGGTATTATTCTAATAGAATTATACTGATGGAATATTTGAGTTGATACAGCGCTTTTCAACAAGCGTCAAGTACACTACCCTACCCCTCCTATAGGGTTCCCTCCCGTTGGGAGGGAGAGGGTTAAACACACGTGTACTTGATTAAGTTGTAATAGGCTGTAAGTTAACAGGGGTGTATTGGTATTGTTGAATTCCTCATAGCTCTGCATGTGCAAGCGTTCGGGGAACAGTTTATACAATAAGAGCATCAATCAAAACGACTAACAAATAAATCTATCACTACCGTGCGCAAAGTAAGACTATTTATAATTTGTAATAATGAAGGTCGCTGATGGAACACCGAAATTCTTCACAACAAACACAGAGGGTTACAGGATTAGAGGGACAAAAACCAGTTTCAGAGGAAAAGGTGACAGCTATCACTACGACAAACTCTGAAAGCGAAATTCAAAAACCTGTACCGCGATCAAAACGCAATGCGCTACCGAAAGTGATATTAGCTGTGTTGTTAGCCGGAGGAGCGATCGCTGCCGGAATTTACGCATTCCGAACATGGCAGTATAACCAGCAGTACGCGACAAAGTATCAGGAAACTGATAACGCCTATGTCACCGCAAATGTTTCCCCTATCACTTCCCGCGTATCGGGAATAGTCACTGAAGTTACAGTTAATGATAACCAAGTGGTGTCTCCGAATGATCTATTAATGAAGATCGATAAACGGGACTACCTAGTATCTCTAACACAGGCAAAAGCATCTCTAGAACTAGCCAAGCAGCAAGCAGAATTGGCACGAGAAAGGCTCAATAGAGATATTGTTAGTGCTTCCGAATCTAACTCAGATCCAGCAAACAATAACCAAGCAAAACAGGCTGCAACTAATGCTCAGCAAAGAGAGATACATCAGCAACAGTATAAAATAGCGCTAGCTGCTGTTGCCCAAAAGCAGGCAGATCTCAAAAAAGCTGAACTTCAGCTATCCTACACCGATATTACAGCGCTAGTTCCTGGAAAAATTGGTAATAAAAGCGTTTCTGTAGGGCAGCAGGTACAACCAGGACAAACTCTTATCACACTAGTGCAGCCAAATCCTTGGATAATTGCCAACTTTAAAGAAACTCAGTTAGAAAAAATCCAGCCTGGGCAAAATGTGACAATTACAATCCCTGCCTTCCCTAATCGCACGTTTAACGGCAAAGTGGATAGTATGTCCCCCACTTCTTTTGGCAAGGTTGCCCTTCCCCCACAAGAAAATGCCACGGGTTATTCCAACCTTGCTCAAGACGTGCAACGAGTTCCAGTCAAGATAGTCTTTGAGCCTAAGAGTCTTCAAGGTTATGAATCTCGGATGACTCCTGGAATGTCAGCAGTTGCGGTTGTCGAAACTAATAACTCTCTTCCAGCCCAAAAAACACAGAATTTAACTCCCGCCCAAAAAGCACCCAATTCAACGAATCCCAAGGACACAAAGGATACGAAGAACGCGAACGACACGAACACACAAGAAAAAAAAGATAATCAGACAAAGGAAAGATTGTAACAAATTCCTGTATAAACAAACTGCGTTTGAGACAAGGAGTGAGGGAGTAAGGAAGCTAATCACGGGAAAATCTCAAAACCAAAGATGAAAATGTATTTCCTGACATCTTGCACCTCGGTGAAAAACCGGGTTTCTTGAAAATGACTAATCCTCAAACCCTATATTTTTGGTTAAAAAACCGGGTTTTTTTGGTTTTATTGAGAATGGTGTCAAGATCTGAGTTTCCCCTACACCCTTACACCCTTACACCCCTTTTTCAATACTTCCTCAATGTTGACAAATCTTTCGATGCTTTCACGAAATTGCCTTGCATAAGGGCAGCAACTCCTGAAAGCAGTCTGAATTCAGGAGGTAAATTGGGATTTTTAGCTAAACTCGGTTGTAAAGACTTTTCAGCGGCTTGTGGCTGCCAGCTGTAGATTTGAACAAATGCTAGATAAGCGTGAGCGTAAGGATTTTCTGGATCTAACTGAGTGACTTGTTTTAAAGATGCGATCGCACCATCCACCCGCCGCTGCAACACGTTTGCTAAAGCCAAAGCGTATGCCCAATCTCGGTTTCGAGTAAAATGTTGCAATCGATATTCTAAAGTCAGTCTTGCTTGTACCAAATAATCCTGAATTGGATCGTATTGATTAATACGTCCAACTTCATCAAAAACTTGAGTCACAGCTTCAGTGCCTTTGGGTAATTGAGCGCCTAAAGTCTCTAACTGAGTCACTAAATCCAATTCTGGTGCTTGTGTGGCAGGGGTTTGAGGATCAATTTGTAATGTTACTTTTGGCACTGAGAGGAGATAACTTTCTCCTGATAGTCTGTTGAGATAAATCGCCTCTAGGGTATAAGTTCCGGGTGCTACGGTAGAAGGAGGCAACATTGCCATCTTTTCAATAACTTGAAATGTTCCTTCGGGTTTTTTGGCACCAGGATGCATAGCTCCCATCGCGATACCATGGTCGTGTATCCAACTATCAGTGTTAGGTATGATCTGACCATTTTTATGCCAAGTTAGCAGGACTAACCCGTGTTGTAGTTCATCCCAAGAACCAGACCACTCATAGCTTACAGGTATTGGTACTCCTGGGGGAGCTTTTTCTGGTACTATGACTTGTGATAGAGCTATTTTGGCTTGTGAGTTTTGTTGAGAAGTTTGTCTGACTTGTAGTGTCGGCGTTTGTTGATGATAAAGCATGAGTTGACTGTTATCAGGCAAATTCCAAGACTTATTGAGTTGAAAATTCCCGCCTTGCTCAACAGTCTTTACCATAACAGCTTGAGCTTCTTTAACTGGTCCTTGATCACCTGTTTTCGTTACGAACCAGCAGAGCGATCGCGCATCTTGTTCGACAAACTTTTTTCTGATTCCCACCTGACGCCCGTAAACTTGAAAGTTTCGTAGCGCCCCGTAGTAATTAAAATTGTGTTGGTTAACTTCTACAGTTGATGGTAGTACTCCTAGAGTAGAACGCAAATACGGTTCTGTTTGGATAATTTGGGCAATAACCTGTTGATGAGGAAACTCTGCTTTCATATAAGGATAATGCGCAGAGTTGGGACTCAAAACTTGTGTCATCCAAGTACCAACAACACCTCCTACCGGAAACAGGTTGAGCAACATGAGTATAACTGCTAAACCAAAAGTACCCCAACGGACACGCTGTCCAAACAGACTGCGCCAACGCGTCAACCCATAAGCTAAAAGTACCGTCACCACTGGTAAATAAGGCAATACATAACGTTCATGTTTGTTAACATTCAAACATGAAAGAAAATATCCGCCAACGCAAAACACAAGTAACCATATGAGTGATGAGTTTTGCTGGTTCGCTTTGCTTGAGGCTATGGTTTCGAGTTTTGGATTTTCAGACGCAAATTTTGAACGCCCCCACCATATAAGTAAACTTACCAGAGGTACAAATAACAAAGGTAATGAAACTTGGTAAGGTAACTGATTCCAATAGTAAATCCAAGATTCCAGCTTATCAAGACCAGGCTGATGTTCAGCAATAGCAGAATCAATTGTCGCCCGCTTACCAGAAGTGAGGATGATAAGCCAATTCGTACGATACCAAGGACCAAAAATCAACACCGATAAGCATAAACCAGCCAGTAGTTGTAATAAGCGTCCCCAACGCCGATGACGTAGTGCACCCACTCCAAGCCAGACTATCGGCGTCAACAAAAAAAACAACGCCGTCTGCTTCACCATCAACGCCAACCCCAAAGTTAAGCCGAAGGCTGCAGCCCAGAACCATTGAGCAGGGGGAGCAGGGGAAGCAGGGGGAGTAGGGGAAGCAGGGGAAGCAGGGGAAGTAGGGGAAGTAGGGGAAGCAGGGGAAGTAGGGGAAGCAGGGGAAGTAGGGGAAGCAGGGGAAGTAGGGGAAGCAGGGGGAGAAAAAGAAGCAAATACCCCCTTGTCCACTGTCATTCGCCAAACACTCAGGCAAAAGAAACTCAAAGTTACGACTGCTGTCAAGGGATAATCCAGCAGAAATTCTAAACGAAAGTTATACAGAGCAGGTAAAATTTGGCATAGTGCAGCAGCCCACAAACCTACAGTCTCGCTAAATAGCACAGTGCCCAAACCATAGACTGAACTTAGTAAAATTGCACTAAAGAACAGCATCATCAGAGTTGCTTGATCTGGTCCGATGCCAAAGATATTCTGAACAATAGCTGTAACGATGTAAGTTAAAGGCGGTATTTTGGAAGACAGCAGCCAAAAACTTTGCCACCACTCCTGGTTAAACCACTGGGGATTTTGTAACGCGTGCCAATAATTTAAACTACCAGTGAAATAGTCTGCTTGATCCCAAGCAGGGACAGAACGATCCAAAGCAAACCAAATGCGATCGCACAACGCCCCCAATAACCAAATTATCCCAAGTATCAGTAAGTTTTTATATCTATTCCGCTTACTTTTGTCATTGCTCATGATATTGGACAAGTCTTCATAGCTTTTACCTCACCCCTACCCTTTTGCTTATTCACCAGAGGAAAGGATAGTGCTTGGGTGAGGTATAGATGCAGTAAGTGATTAACCAGATTTGATATCATAAGTTCGTATTTGCGCTTAAGAACTACTGCAAGCCATTTATCTCAATCAGTTATCAGTTGTTCACTGTTGACTGTTCACTGATTAAATTTCTTCCTCATTGTCACATGACGAATGCCAGCCTCTTCAAAAACCTCCCCCTCTTCCTGAAAACCCAACTGTTGATGCAAACCCTTGATATACTCTTGGGCATGAATCACAACTTCTGGAATATTCTTACTCGCTATAACATCCATTGCCTTTTCCATAATTTTCTTGCCAATACCATACCCTCTACCTACTGGTAAAACAGCAAGCCTTTCAATCTTCGCAGTCTTGTCATCCAAATATCTCACCCTCGCAGTTCCCACATACTCTCCATTTAAAGAAGCAATCAACTGCTGAGAAGTTTCATCTTCTCCATCAAAATCTAAATCAGGATCTACACCTTGTTCTTCTTGAAAAACAGACTTCCTGATTGCTTGAATTGCTGAAAACTCCTTATACCAATCAGCAACTCTAACGATGACATCCTTCATTCAAATCTCTTCGCGCCCTTCGCGTCTTCGTGGTTCGATAATAAAATAAGGTGGGCAACGCTGCCCACCCTACTAACTTACTTTAATTTTGAATTATTACTCAGCTCCCTCAATTGGTGCAAAACCTTGACGCTGAATATTTTCCGTCACCGTACGCGGTTCTGTGAATTGTAGCAGGTAATCTGGTCCCCCAGCCTTAGAACCAACACCAGAAAGCTTGAAACCACCAAACGGCTGTCGTGCAACGATCGCACCCGTAATATTCCGGTTAATGTACAAATTCCCGACTTCAAACTCATCCTGCGCCTTCTCAATGTGCGAAGGAGTTCTAGAGTAAAGTCCTCCAGTCAAGGCGTAGTTAGTTCCGTTAGCAACTTCCAGCGCCTCTTTGAAGTTCTTCACCTTAATCACCGCCACAACTGGACCAAAAATTTCTTCTTGGGCTATAACCCCATTTGCTGGTACATCCTTAAAGATAACAGGACCGATAAAATACCCATTATCAGGTGATGGCATTTCCAAAGCTACTTTTGCTTCTGCCTTACCTTTTTCGATATACTCACGAATGCGATCGCGTGCATTTGCATCAATCACCGGTCCAACTTGCGTACTCGGTAACTCCGTCTCCCCAATATTGAGCGATTTCGTCGCTTCCACAAATCGCTGCACAAAGGTATCATATACCGGTTCCAACACCACCACTCGTGAACAAGCAGAACATTTTTGTCCACTGTAACCAAACGCCGACTGCACAATCCCAACAACAGCAGAGTCTAAATCAGCACTTTCATCCACAATGATGGCATTCTTCCCACCCATCTCAGCAATCACGCGTTTCATATGCTTTTGACCAGGCTTAAGAATTGCTGCATCTGCATAAATCCGACACCCTACCTCTTGTGAACCAGTAAAAGCAATCACATGAGTATCCGCGTGATTCACCAAATAAGCCCCAACTTGTGAACCTTTACCAGGGACGTATTGAAAAACACCTTTAGGGAATCCAGCATCTACCAAAACTTCCGTCAGCTTCGCCGCAATCACAGAAGATGTTTCCGCTGGTTTAAGCAAAGTACAATTTCCTGTCACCAAGGCTGCAACTGTCATTCCCGTTGCGATCGCCAGAGGGAAATTCCAAGGAGAAATCACGACAGCAATTCCCCTAGGCTGGTAAATATAACGATTCGTTTCACCAGCTACGTCATAATTAAAACCCTGATCCAAGCGTTCCATCTCCGAAGCGTAGTAACGACAAAAGTCTATCGCTTCCGAAACCTCAGCATCCGCCTCCCGTACTGGCTTCCCAACTTCCAAAACTATCCAAACCGAAAGTTCCGCGCGGCGTTGTTCCATCAAATCAGCCGCTTTTCGTAATATCCTAGCGCGTTCTTTTACAGGTGTTTTACGCCAAGCAGGAAACGCAGCCTTTGCAGCTTGCATCGCTTGTTCGGCTTGTTCAACACTCAGAAGTCCTATCTTACCAACCACCTCACTAAAATTCGAGGGATTGACAGAATCGACAACTTGTTGTGTCTGAACATACTCACCGTTAATTAAAGGCAGATAAGTTCTTCCTAATTGCTGACGAACATTTTGGAAAGCTTGATTCGCCTCCTTCCTCTGCTCCTCCTCAGCATAATCTGTATCAGGCGCACCAACAAAGGATGAAGGATTTTCTGCTTGTCTGCTTGTCTGCTTGTCGTCTCCCACGACTGGCGGTGCTAACAATTCTTCTACTGGACGATTCTCCATATTTTGGCGCAAGAATGAACTATTCGCAGTATTTTCCAGCAAGCGGCGAATCAGATACGCCATTCCTGGAAGCAGTTCGCCATAAGGACAGTAAACTCGAACTCGATACCCCCCATCAACTAAGGCTTTTGCTAGTTTGTCGCCCATACCGTAGAGAACTTGCATCTCAAAGCAACGGCGAGGGACATTTAAGCTTTGTGCTGTTGCGATAGCATGAGCTTGCGATCGCACATTATGGCTACCAATCGCAGCATACACATATTGATGATTTTCAAGCAATAATTCAGTTATTCTTTCAAAATTTGCATCTGTTGCGGCTTTATCGTTATAAACTGGCTGTTGCCAATGCTTCTGCTCTGCTTTTATAGTTTCTTGATCCCAATACGCGCCTTTCACCAAACGAATTGTCAGCGGATAACCACGCTGTTTCGCCCAATTAATTAAGTTTTGTGTATCTTGCTCGCTATCGCGTAGATATGCTTGGATTGTTATCCCAATATCTGTACGAGAGCGAAACTCTTCTTCTATTAAAAGTTTTTTCAGGATGTTGAAAGTGATATCTTTATATGCATACTGTTCCATGTCAAAATGAACAGAAGCACCAAGTTCTTTGGCACGACGTAACAGAGTGCGGATGCGATCGCTCACCCGTTCTTCACTACCTGTAGCATCCAACGGGTCAAACTGCGAGTAAAACGCCGTTAACTTCACAGAAACCTGGACTTTTGGCAAACTTTGTCCATCAGCTTCGTCAATCAACCCAACTGGCGTCCAATTCTTCGATGCTTCCACCAATTGTTGCATCAAATCTAGATAGCGTTCCAAATAAGATTGAGCTTCTGCTTCGGTAATCACAGCCTCACCCAACAAGTCTACAGTGAAAGCCATTTTTTCCTTACGCAGTCGCTCAATTGTTTTCAGCGCCTGTTTAATGTTTTCTCCAGAAATATATTTATGAGCTAATGTTTCTACACCTGTGGAAACAGTTGTCGCCGCAACTTGTCCTGGCATAGAATCTGGATTAGCAAAGCCCAACATTCCCTTGAGGGCTGTGGGTAATTCTACGGATTCATCACCCAGATATTCTTGTAAATGGGCGGCAATTTCTGGTTTACTACGTAAAGCAGGAAGAGTATCAATAAAGCGAAACAATTGCACCCGTAACCCAGGATTGCTCATCGCCCAAGCTAACAACTTATCGTCCCAGCGCATTTGATCTCGCAGTGCACCAAAGAACGAACGATTCTCCTGTGTCGCGGCGAGAAGTTGTTTAGCAATTTCTTGGGTTTTTGCTTCGTAGGTGCTTGTTTGTACTTGTAATACCACTGATAACAAACTCCGTATTTGAAAGACAAGGCTTAATTGTATACAGCCCCTATCTTCTATTTTGACTTTTCCATTGTGCGAAGACCACTTCCTAAATTAGTAGTCCCGACTAATTCTGTTGACTTCTTAATCCAATCTGCCAAGCGAATAGAAAGTGCAACAATTGTCAAGGTAGGGTTAGCATATCCTCCTGTAGGGAAAACGGAGCTACCTGCTATGAATAAGTTAGAAATACCATGAACTTGGCAATTTTCATCAACAACTCCCTGTTTCGGGTCAATATGCATTCGGGTTGTGCCCATATGATGGGCAGTACCAGAAGGTATACCAAGTTTGGGAAGACCTTCTTTGTATTCGATTCTATATTCACCTAACCCAGAACTCGCAAATTCTTGAGCTACGATTTCTTGAGAACGCTGAATGTTAAGGGCATTGTCAGTATCCCACCGCCAGTGAAGTTCTAACTTTTGACAGCCGAGTGGATCTCGTTCTTTGCTCAACACAACTCGATTAGCAGGATTGGGCAATTGTTCCACTTGATGAATCACCTCGAAAACCTTAAACCTTTTTTGGTTGTTTGGCAATTCTGACCATCCGCCTCTGTGGAATCCATGCAGCAAGGACTGATGTTTAGTAGCAGCCAAGTAACTGGCAAGCATCACGTAATCGATACCACCGATGATATTGACAAACTCTTTGGCGGAAAGCAGCTGTGAAAATTTGCGATGAACAAGCGGTTCGGCTACAGCTTTGAATGACTCAATTGCCTTGAGTTGTCGCTTACTAGGTCGTGGAAACAGAACAGTGCTAATATTGACTAATTGCTCACGCCGCATAAGCTCTTGCGAGAGTTTGAAATAGCCCAACACTGGAACATCGTTCACACGACGTAGATCGTACAGAGGCATTTTGTTAAATAAGTTAGCGTCAGCAGGGATAAAATCGCCACCTTGGACTAAGGGATGATCCATAAAATATCTGCCGACTACATCGTGTTGGTTACCCAAGCCAGCCGTTTGCTGACGATTGGACATCAACAGCGTACGCGGATTTTCTAGTCCACCTTGGGCGAGTATAAACACCTTGGCAGCGATCCAAAACTGATTCCCTTGCAAAGAAGCAACCCGCAAACGAGTTGCCGTTCTGACAGACTCATTGGTTTCAATCTCAACTGCATTCAGGTTGAGCAAAACAGTAATGTTATCAGCTTTAATAAGTTCGTCGCGATACTCCTGGCTGAATACATTGCCACGTCCAAAGTGGAACACAGCAGTAAGTATTTGCTGCTCATTTAGGGGTAAGCGCTTCGCTTGTTCATTTTCCCATGTGTCAGGATCATAAGCAAATGGACCTGCTTGACAAACTGACTGGGCACGTTTGTAATACGGTTCCAAGTGCGATCGCTCAATTGGCCAACCGCTGTAAGGTAGCCCGTCTCGCTTCTCAAAATCAATTTCGTCCAAAGGGGCATACCGCACACCCTTTTGCCCTTTACCAATCTTAATCGCCCAAAGATTTGAGTTGCCTCCGAACATTCGATGTCGGATGTCTTTGAGTGGCAAAAAGGGATCTCCAACAGTTGATGCTTCAGAAAGCGCTTGAGTTTGTGGATCAAACTCAAGTCCGCCACTCTCCACAAGGCAAACTTTTGTTTTATGTCCAATAAATTCACGGGCTAGCGTGATTCCAGCTGCGCCTGCACCAACAATACAAACTTCAGTTTCAACAACTTGGTCTGCAGAGATTAAACGAGCGTCTTTGAACATATGAAGGTAGATGTCCGAAAAGGTACAATGGTTAGCGAATTTTTAAACATATACCACAAAGTATACGTATACAACTTTAAAGAGAACGACAAGATTCTTATATATAGCAATCCGTGCAGGAGTTGTGAAATTACTCGTTGAGGTAGGGAACGCTTAACGCTTAACGCTTAAGAATAATGTACAAATGTAGTTTGTTTTTAAGCGCAGAGCGCAGGCACTTTCACACAAATGAAATAGGACTGCTATAGATTATTCAATCAATTTGTTTCTCTGTGAATTTACACTTTGTAGCAAAAACGTAGCGAGCATATGTCAATCATGTGACGAAAATGTGACATTTTGCCGAAGATTTGTTAAAAGATATGCCATGCTTTGTGAAAAAGGTGTAAAGTTCTGTGACAAGACTGTTGAATATGCGCGCTTTTGCTAGTTAAAGCTAGCTTAAAACTTCGTCCTTAGATGATTGGTCAGATAAAGTGCTTTACTATTAATGCTTGGTAAAATAATGCTTAGTAAAAAAGCTCTTTATCAAGCTAATGGGGATTTTGATTGTTGAAGATGAAGTTGAAATTGCTCAGTTAATTCAACTGTATTTGGAAAGAGAAGGATTTTATTGTCGCCACTGCGCTGATGGATTAAGTGCGCTTCAAGAGTTTCAAGAGTATTCGCCTGAGTTAATAATCCTAGATCTAAAGATTCCCGGTTTAGACGGACTGGAAGTTTGTGCTCGCATTCGACAGCAAGCAAGCTATAGTGATCCTTACATCTTGATGTTGACGGCTAAGGGTGAGGAAAATGATCGGATCATCGGTTTATCGACTGGAGCAGATGACTACGTAGTCAAGCCCTTCAGTCTAAAGGAACTGGTAGCTCGTGTGCGTGCACTCCTACGACGAATGCAAGGTGATAGCAAGCAATATCACACTTATCGTACGCAACACTTTGTTATTGATATCAAGCAACACTCAGCCAACCGAGTTCTGAGTACAAACGAATTGACTCCTTTAGACCTAACGGCTTTGGAGTTTGAACTAGTAGCAACATTTATGAGTGATCCTGGTCGGGTTTGGCATCGAACTCAACTGATTAAGAAACTTTGGGGTAGTGACTTTTACGGCGATGAGCGGGTTGTTGATACTCACATAGTACGTTTACGAAAGAAGATTGAACCCGATCCAGCTAATCCAACTTTTATCAAAACTGTGGTTGGAGTGGGTTATAAGTTTGACGACCAAGTTATTTAGGACGAATTGTGAGTAAGCTTAGCCTTCTATCGCGATTACTGTTGTGCAACATTATTGTGATGCTAGTTGGATTAAGTACCCCACTCATTGTGGACTGGTTCTTTTCGCACCAACTGTTTGGGTTGGACTTAACGCTTTTAGAAGGACGACAGTTTAATGTGGGTACAACTGCCAATGACTTGATTGACAAGTGTCAGGTAGTCTGGAAGCAAGGAGTTTGGTGGTCAATGCTTCTCGGTGCAACCGTAGCAGGTAGTTTGAGTTACTTGTTTGCTAAGCGGATCGTACAACCTCTAATTCAGATGGAGAAAATTACTCAAAAGTTTGCTGAGGGGAACTTGAGCGCGCGTGTACCTAAGAGTGAAATTCCAGAGTTGAACCGCCTTGCTATAAATTTTAACCGAATGGCATTAAACCTTGAAGGGGTAGAACAGCGCCGTCGAGAACTCATGGAAGATTTAACTCATGAACTACGTACACCGTTGACAATCTTGGAGGGTTATCTGGAGGGTTTAGCAGATGGGGCGATTGAAGCAAAAGCAGAACTGTTTGAGCGATTAGTGGCAGAGACAGCTCGATTAGGTCGGTTGGTAAATGATACACAAGAACTTTCCAAGGCAGAGGGGGGATATTTACCCATCAAGATTCAACGGGTTGATCTACATCTACTTCTGCTCTCCCTTATTAAACGCTTTAGTGATCAACTACTAGAAGAAGGTCCTGTGTTGCTTTTGGAGTGCCCACCCAATCCTCCCTTGGTGTGTGCTGATCCTGAGCGAGTTGAGCAGATTCTGGTCAACCTACTTGGCAATGCAGTACGCTACACTGTCAATGGTTCTATCACTGTGCGAGTTTGGAGCGAACCTGCGAAATTATGGATTGCGGTGATTGACACAGGTCATGGTATGAAAGCAGAGGATTTACCCTTTGTTTTTAACCGATTTTGGCGCTCTGAGCGCTCTCGGGAGCGTAACCCTGGTGGTTCTGGAATGGGTTTAGCTATCTGCCATCGTCTTGTTAAGCTGCAGGGAGGCGAAATTTTAGTAGAAAGTGAGCTAAATAAGGGAACTATGTTTCGATTTTCGCTGCCTTTGGCATGATGTTGACGATGCTATTTGAAGCACTACTGGGCGTTATACTGTAAACCAATTGCTTTCAGCACTTGCACCAATTCACTTGATGATTCAAGACGAGTTATATCTAATTTTGGCATTACTTGATAAGTCGATGGATTACCTTGCTGGATATAGACAAACTGATAATCCATACCGTTGGTAGTCAATCCCCAAACGGACGTTTGATGCTCTAAACTTGTGTAGGCATAAGTGAACAATTGTGGCAATCCCTCTGTAGCATTCAAACTACTATTTTTAGATTCGATTACTAATATCCAAAAAGGTGTCGAAACTGTTCTTCCTTGCGTCTTATTAACAGCCAAAATATCCATCCGTCCTTTGATGATTGTGTCTTCATCTTCAACGGAGATGTCAGCAATATTTTCTTCTAAAGTTATCTTAATGCTGGGATGATAAAAGCCAGCTAACTTGATCAATGGAGCAAGGAAAAGAAATTTTATTTGTCCTTCGGAGATTTTCCCCTCTGAGTAGTATTCGCGAAAAATGTTGCGAATTGTCTGTAATTCTTGTTGTTCAAATTCTGTAAGCTTTTCTAAGAATAGTAAGGATGTAAATGAGTCATTATACTGTTCTTCAAATTTTAAAAGCTGTTGAACGTCTTTGAATCTTATATCGTTTGCATTTAGATTTATCAGCATAAGTTTATTATATTGAAACTAAGATAGCGGTTGGTGAACAATAAGGAGCAATATTTTCATCCAGCAGATATTTGAGAGTCATGTGTTTTTTTCATTGCTTCCCTTTCGGCTTTTAACTTCATCAGTTTGACGACAACTGGCGGAGGATTACGTCGCTGTTCTTCCCGCGCCCTATGACTCCACTCTAACCAATCAGCTATATAAGCGCTTACCGCTTCTTTATTATGCAGGTAAGTAGGTCGGCGTAAATAATTCTTCTTGGAATAAAGCAGGGAGCAGGGAGAGAAAGAGTTTGAGCCTTATTTACTTTTATTCACACAGTTTGGTTTTATTACACCGACTTACTTAGTAAAGAATTGTCGCATAAACCTGCTCTAGAGTAACTGATGGATAACTTTGGACAATTTCCTCTGGAGTCCGACACCGATGGATGAAATCATAAAGGATAGTTTCAATTCCTACCCTTGTACCTTTTACCCGGATATCATCGGGGCGTTGAAAGTTAAAGTAATCTTCTAGTTGCATAACTCACCTTATTATTTTCTACCCGTAACACAATCTTATATCTTTGCAAAATGTCCCCGTGGCAAGTCGTGAATGAAGCGATAGCGTCCATCAGTTTGCAGGATAAACCCTCGTTACGCTAAGGCGTCTTGGTGAGTCCAGCCCCCATCGTGACGGAAGCCGCCAAGACGGGGGACTGGCGAACCCGAAGGGCGGTTGATAATTTTCACGCTAATCTTTTGAGAGGTTTGTTGATACACTTGAACTGCACAAGCCCGGTAAAACAGCGCGATGGTTCATATAAAGCGCGTACAACTCACTAACTTCAAATCCTTCGGCGGTACAACGTCTGTCCCCTTACTGTCGGAGTTTACTGTCATTTCTGGACCGAATGGTTCTGGGAAATCCAATATTCTAGACTCGCTGCTGTTTTGCCTGGGACTTGCGAGTTCCAAGGGAATGCGTGCCGATCGCCTTCCTGATTTAGTCAACACGACTCAAACCACGAAATCTCGTTCCGCTGTGGAAGCTTCCGTCACGGTAACGTTTGATTTATCAGACCATGAACTGGATGATGAATTTGAGGAAATCTCCCCTGTCGTCTCTATCGTTGAAGATGAGGAAGTAGAGAAATCAGAGTCAGCCGAAGAAGAAAGCGAGGATGATAGAAATCGCAAAGAAAAAATCCGTGCCAAACCAGGTAGCGACTGGAGTGTCACCAGAAGGCTGCGAGTGACTCCGCAAGGAACTTATACATCGAATTATTCCATTAACGGCATCTCCTGCACTCTCACAGAATTACACGAGGAACTCGAAGAATTACGTATTTATCCTGAAGGTTACAACGTTGTCCTGCAAGGGGATGTCACCAGTATTATCTCGATGAACCCCCGCGAAAGACGAGAAATTATTGATGAGTTGGCAGGAGTGGCGGCGTTTGATCGCAAAATCCATCAGGCAAAAGGAACTTTAGATGAAGTTAAAGACAAGGAAGACAGCTGTCGTATTGTTGAGACAGAGTTAACTGGACAACGCGATCGCCTCTCCCAAGATCGCGCCAAAGCCGAAAAATACCAAAAACTCCGCGCTGAATTTCAAGACAAACAACAATGGGAAGCGGTTTTATCTTGGCGTTCCCAACAAGCACAGCAAGAAAAGTTAGCCACGCAAATTCAAATTGGCGATCGCACTTCGACTGAACTCACAACTCAACTCACCACCCTCAATTCAGAAATCACCCAAAAAACTGCCGAACTTGAACAACTCAACGCCCATGTCAAAGCTTTGGGAGAAGAAGAACTTTTGGCGGTACAATCTACCCTCGCCACTCAAGAAGCAGAACGTAAACAGCTTCAGCGTCAGCAAAAAGAATTAGAAACAGCCGCACAAGAAACCGTTAAGCGCCTGCAACAAACTCAAGAGGAAATTCAACAGCATCATCATTCTTTAGAACAACTCGCACAACAACAAGTTCAACAAACGCAATTTATCACCTCGCGACGAACCGAACGAGATCAGACGCGACAAGAATTAGAAAACTCCCGTGAAGCTGCTGCAGAAATTGCTTCCGCCTCAGAAGCTTGGGTACAACAACAAACAGCCCTGAACCGCCAAATTGAAACTTTACTGCAAACTCTTGAACCTCAACGCACAGAACAAGCACAACTGACAGAACGTAATAACCAACTCCAGCAGCAAATTCAAGAACAAACCGAACTTGTTCAAACTTTAGAACCTCAGCAATTAGAAAGACAAGCTGAATGTCAACAAGTTGAAACAGAATTTAACACTTCTGGCGAACCGATTCAAAATTTAGCCGAAACACTATCAGCTACTGAACAAGAACTACAAATCCAACAGGAAACCCAAAAGCGCTTGCTGCAGGAACAACGAGAAAAACAACGCCAATTGGATAAACTAGAGGCGCAACAAGCCGCACAGCAAGAAGTTCAAGGAACCCAAGCGAGCAAAATTATCCTCCAATCGGGAATGCCGGGAGTTTGTGGATTAGTTGTACAGTTAGGACGTGTGGAACCCCGCTATCAATTGGCTTTGGAAACTTCTGCAGGGGCGCGTTTGGGACATATTGTCGTCGAAGATGACAGCATAGCCGCTGCAGGAATTGAACTACTCAAACAAAAACGTGGTGGGCGAGCGACTTTTTTACCCCTGAATAAAATTCAGGCTTCCAAATTTACCCAAGATTTTACACTGCGATATGCGAATGGGTTTGTGGATTATGCTGTGAACTTAATCGAGTGCGATCGCCGCTATAAAGATGTGTTCAACTACGTTTTTGGTAACACAGTTGTTTTTGCAAATCTCGCTGACGCACGTCAGCATATGAAACTTTATCGCATTGTCACTTTAGATGGGGAATTGTTGGAAACCAGTGGTGCAATGACTGGTGGTAGTACGAACCAGCGTTCATCGTTACGGTTTGGTACGACAGAAGTTGCGGAATCTGAGGAAGTTTCTTCTTTAAAAAGTCGGTTAACTGATATTGAGCGAATTTTAGAACGTTGTAGTTCAGCAATTCATTCTCTTTCTACCAAAACAAAACAACTCACACAACAGGTGACGGAAGCACGACAGGCGCGGCGAGAACAACAACTGCGCTTGGAACAGTTACGCAAAGAGATCAAAAGTTTTACGACGCAATTAGAAACAGCGCGATCGCAGCTTTCGCAAAACACAGAAAAATTAACCACCGTCCAATCCCGTTTAGAAATTTTGGTTCGGGAATTACCTGACCAAGAGCAACAATTACAACAGTTGCGACACGCTTTGACTGAGTTGGAACAGTCCCAAACTCCCCAGGAGTGGCAACAAATCCAAGCAAAAATAAAAATTCAAGAGCAACAATTGCAACAACGGGAAACCGCCTTAAGGGAAGTAGAGCAAAGCCTGAAGAACTTGGAAAATCAGCAGCAGCGGTTGCAAGAAAAAATTACTGTTGGGGAACAGCGTATTGAAGAATACCATCAAGAGCAGATAAATCAGCAAAATCAACGTACAGGACTCAGGACTCAGGACTCAACACTCAGCACTGCAATTGCTGAGACTCGCGCAGCTTTGAGTCAAATGGAACAAAATTTGGGAGAGGAGAAACAAAAACGCGACGCAACAGAACAAGAATTGCGATCGCACACAATGCGTCAGCAACAATTGGAATGGGAAATCCAAAAACTGCAAGAAACCCAGCAGACGCGGCGAGAAGAACTCGCTGCATTGCAAACCCAATTGCGAACGATGTCAGGGGAATTACTTAGCCCTTTGCCGGAAGTACCAGATAAAGTCAATTTAGAAGAATTGCAAAAAGAATTGCGTTCTCTTGCCAAACGCCTACAAGCAATGGAACCTGTAAATATGCTGGCGTTAGAACAATATGAGCGCACGCAAAAACGCCTTGAAGAACTCACTCAAAAATTGCAAACCTTAGAAGGAGAGCGTACCGAATTACTGTTAAGAATTGAGAATTTTACCACTTTGCGTCAACGTGCATTTAAAGAAGCCTTCGACGCTGTCAATGAAAACTTTCAATCAATTTTTGCCACCCTTTCAGAAGGCGACGGATACCTACAACTTGACGATCCAGAAGATCCATTCAATAGTGGATTAAACTTGGTTGCACACCCGAAAGGCAAACCTGTACAGCGACTTGCTTCTATGTCAGGAGGAGAAAAATCTCTGACTGCATTGAGCTTTATTTTTGCTTTGCAACGCTACCGTCCATCGCCATTTTATGCATTTGACGAAGTAGATATGTTTTTAGATGGAGCAAACGTAGAACGATTAGCTAAAATGATTAAGCAACAGGCGCAACAAGCACAATTTATCGTTGTCAGTTTGCGTCGCCCGATGATAGAATCAGCCGAACGTACAATAGGCGTTACTCAAGCCAGAGGAGCGTACACCCAAGTTTTGGGTATTAAGCTACAATCTGACCAAACAAGTGCTTGAGTTTTTGTTAATAATAGTGTATAGATAAACCGGATTCGAGATCAGGACTCGGTACAGGATGACCTCTGAACAAAGTATTAGACGTTCCGATATTTTAAACACCCAGGTAATCACTCGTGACAACGGCAAGCGATTAGGAATCGTGAGTCAGGTTTGGGTTGATGTAGATCAGCGAGAGGTTGTGGCGCTTGGCATGCGAGACAACCTGATCTCTATTTCTGGGGTGCCACGCTATATGTATCTCAACAGCATCAACCAAATCGGCGATGTCATCCTTGTGGATAACGAGGATGTCATTGATGATGTTGAGGTTGAGGCCTATAGTAACCTGATAAACTGGGAAGTTATTACAGAAACTGGTGAAGTCCTAGGCAAAGTGCGGGGCTTCAAATTTAATACCGAAACAGGCAAGCTTTACTCAATTGCGATCGCTTCTTTTGGATTACCACAAATTCCCGATCAATTCTTGAGTACCTACGAGTTCTCAGTAGATGAAATCGTCAGCACAGGTCCCAACAGATTGATTGTTTTTGAAGGAGCTGAAGAACGGCTTAACCAATTAACTGTTGGTTTACTAGAGCGCTTGGGTATTGGTAAAGCACCGTGGGAACGTGATGCAGACGAAGAATACTCTAGCTACACTCCTCGTACAGTCACACCAGACAAGCAACTGCCAAGCGGAGTACCATTAGAACAACCTAAGCCAAAAATTGTTCGTACACCCGAACCTGTAGCACAAGAATGGGATGAGGACTACTACGAAGAAGAACGTCCTCAGCGTCAAGTTATGAAAGCACGGCAGTATGAGCCAGTGCAGTACGATGAAGACGATGAAGAAGACAACTGGAGTGAAGCAACAGGTAAAGACAAGTATCAAGCACAGTCAAAGTATGACTCTGGTTCTTACAACAAAAAGCCATACGATGAGGATTATGACGACTACGACGAGGATTTAGCTCGTGATGCTTGGGATGATGAGCCACCAAAGCCAGTAAATATTCCCAAAAAAGTCAAAGAGAGACAGCCAGAATACGAAGAAGAGGGATATTAATTTGTACTTCACTTCCTCCCCGCTTGCGGCTAGGAAGTCAAAAAAATCCTCGTTCCCAGGATTATGCCTGGGAATTTCTATTTAGTTTTCGCCAGACAGAACTGTGTACAGTTTATATTAAACGTTAAGAGTTGGGCGTTAAGCGTTCCCTAGCTCAACAAGTTCGTATGGCTCCGCCACGCAAGCTAACAAAAACCAAACCGGATTTCGATATGATCTCTAGTAAATAAAGAGCAGCGCATAACAGCAATGAATTTGGCGACGTTTGGGGCTGGTTGTTTCTGGGGCGTCGAGGCGGCGTTTCGTAAGGTAAAGGGAGTTGTTTCTACCTCAGTTGGCTACATGGGAGGGCATTTTCCTAACCCTTCGTATCTGGATGTGTTATCAAGGATAACGGGTCATGCTGAGGTAGTACAGGTGGAGTATGACCCACAATACGTAAGTTATGATGACTTATTGGAGATATTCTGGGATATCCATGACCCCACGACGCTGAATCGTCAGGGACCAGACCGAGGGGAACAGTACAGATCTGTTATCTTTTTCCATAATAGTCAACAGGAAGAAGCAGCCAAGACATCAAAGGCAAAGCAACAAAATTCTGCTAGATTTGATAAAAATATTGTGACGGAGATTGTACCTGCTCTTGAATATTATTTAGCAACACAAGAGCATCAGCAGTATTTTGAAAAGAAGGCACAACGTTGATAGTCTTCACTGACTGGTGACTTCTAAAGGAAGAAAAATCGTTAGCACTTCTCCATGACGTGGGCGATCGCGCACAATAAGTTTACCCCCAATCGCTTGAAATAAATGCTTGGTTGCGTTAAGATTCAAACTTATCGTACCTGTTTCCGGCTGGAACATGAGAAGTTGACCTAAAGCTTTGCGAATTGGCGGTGTGCATGGAGAGCATGACATTTTTCCATTGTCTCCCGCCTGAGTTAAGGGTAATAATTGTAATTTTAGTTGATCCCCAGCAGGGATGACCTGTACTTGAATATGACTACCAGCCGGTAAACTACGAGTAAAATTCTCCATCAAACCCGTCAGAACCCGATCTAACATAGTAGGATTACTTACCACAGTTGGTAACTGCTGAGGTAAAATGACATCCAAAGTCAAGTTCCGTCGATTGGCTGCTTGTTCCCAACGTGGAATGCTCTGCTGCAACACTTGCTCCAGAGACATTGCTGTAAGTTGAGTATTTGTAGATTTTACAGTCGCAGATGTTTGTAGTTCTGCAGCTCTAAAGAGCAACTCCATACGATCAATTTGCTCGGTGCATTCATGATCAATAAGCTGCAAACGTTTGATCACATTGGCAGGTAAATCACGCTGTTTGAGCAGTAAACGAGTGATAGTGCGAATCGTTGTTAAAGGAGTGCGAACTTCGTGAGCAAAAGCCTGCAGTAGTTCTACATCAGGACGAGTATGGGCTTGTGATGACGTGCCCAAAGACACATGTGGCGAGGCTGAAACGGTTTGTGCAAACTCTGAATGTACCGACGTCCCTACATCAGCGCTTTTTGCTATTTCTGTGTTTTCTTCTTGTTCTGGAAATTGTGTCAGCAATAAACGACTAAACTCCATCACTACGCGGTAATCTGGAGCGACTGGAGAATATTTATGTACTAACTCTTGTAAATCGGCAAACAGATCCGGATTGCTGACTACAACTCTTGCTCCCAGCGATCGCCATGCTAACTCAACAACCTCTGGCTCAAAAGAAAATGAAAAAGTCTTGTTACCATTGATGTCTTCTGCTAAAACCAACACTAATCTGAATTGCTTGGTGAAAACCAAACAAAACTGCTCCCTTGCCAACGGATCTGTTGCTAATACAGGTAAAACCGACTCACCAGGAGCAAATACATCTGTTACAGCCACATCAGGAGGCATTTGAAATGGCATCAGTGCCAAGGGGTTAAATGGCTTTGCCGTAAAACTGACAGTTTGCAAGTTTCCAGCCAGTCTTTGATCGCTGAAAACAGGTGCTGGCGCAGCTAAAACTAATCCTTGTGCAGTTTCTTGAGGTGAAGCGCTAGAACCGGTTTTCAATAACAGTTGTTCTATTGCTGCTACGCTGACGCGCCACTGCTGTTCTGCTTTGGCAGATGAACAGGCAGCCAGTGTTGATTGACTATTTGCTAAAACTTCGCTTAGACTTGGCAAGATCCATTTGTACACAAGTTTTTACCCCCTGAATAAAGACCGCTCGACAGTGTCTTAGGCAGGCATTTACTACTATTATTTATGAGGTTATAAGTATTTGTTTCTTAGTGAAAGTAGTATAACCGAACAATAGAAGCGCAATTTCCCCTCGTAAAGACGAAAGACGTGAAATGAGGTTATGATTTTTCCAAATTTCCATTTGGGCAAATAACCAATCTATTGATAGATAGTTAGCTTAACTTGCGGATGATGCAAGTTGGAGCAAACCAAGGCAAAACTGTAATATAAGCACGAAGCAAACCAAAAGCTCTATATTTTTGTGCTTTTTTTAGCTATTTAAATGGAGGAGTAAAATGGCTTTAGGTAAACAAAACAAGCGTGCAGTTGGCGTCTTTCCTAGCCGTCGTGAAGCTGAGTATGCACTTACCGAACTCAGAGACGCCGGTTTTCCAATGAATAAGGTTTCTATCATTGCCAAAGATGCTGATCGTACCGGTGAGATTGCTGGTGTCGAAACGCAAGAACGTGTTGGTAACAAAGCTGATGAAGGAGCTGCTGCTGGCGCAGTCACAGGTGCAACAGTCGGAGGCATTACCGGTTTACTCGTAGGCTTAGGAACCTTGGCAATCCCTGGCGTAGGTCCTATATTACTCGCCGGTGAAATCGCCACAACTCTGGCGACAGCTGCAGCAGGTGCCGGAATTGGTGCAGCTGCTGGTGGGCTATTGGGTGCACTCGTTGGTTTGGGAATTCCTGAAGAACGAGCCAAATTATACAATGAACGAGTATCCCGTGGTGATTATCTGGTGATAGTAGACGGGACAGATGACGAAATTCGTCGTGCGGAAACTGTTTTGACAAACCAAGGTATTCAGGAGTTTGGAATTTATAATGTACCTGGTGTTGTAGATACTCACACAGATTATTCTGGCGGCGTTGTGAATAATCAGCCTTCGGTAAGAGGCGTTGTGAATAATCAGCCTTCGGTAACAATTGTTGACAGTCGGGATACAACTGTTTAGTAATTGATAAGTTATCATCAAAAAACTACTTTCTGTGCACTTGCAAAGATTCGCTCCTGAACCTCACACACAATTACCTCACACACTAATTAACAGTACTCAGTTATCAGTAAATTCCCGTAACTAAACTATGGAGATATCAAGAAAGATTTGTTTAAATGTATCCATTTAGGAAACATTAAACCAATACAAGTGTTTTTTGCATAAGCCACTAATGTGTTCTTATCTCCGTGTTTTAGATCAAAGGGTAACTGTTTGCTGTTAATAGCTACTTGTGTCAATGAATTTTTTGAAATATTTTAGTTGGAGACAGAAGATGAACAAGTTTATTCCATTGATCATTAGCGGTGTCATAGCTGTTGGTGCGTTTGGTTGCGAAACCCCTTCAAAAACAAGTGCAGATGCTCCCTCAGGGACAAATGAAAATGTTAATGCTCCAACGCAAGACACTGCTCAGAAAACTCAAGAAGACGCCACGAGTCAAGTTCGTAAAGGCCAAATAGAGTCTGATATTAGAGCACGCGAACAACGTAACAACACGACTGGTGGTGATGCCAAAAGAACTGATAGTGATTTAAAAAGCGAAGTTCGTGGTAAGTTAGAGGCGAATTTACCAGCCAGTCAGTTAACAGTTGACTCTAAAGAAGGTGCTGTAACAGTGGCCGGAACAGTTCCCACACAAGAACAGCTCAATAAAATTCCCACTTTGGCACAAGAAATTAAAGGTGTCAAAAGTGTGAAGGTGAATGCAAAAGTTGCTCCAGCAAAACCTTCATCAAATACAAATAATAAACCTCAGTAAGAAGTTTTGTTGTTCATAAGCTGACGTCAGTATCTACCTAGCACAAATTTCAAAACGAACGCTCGCATTCTTTAAGCAAATACAAGAATGCGAGCGTTTTCTACACCCCGACTCATCTGAATACAGAAACAAAGAATTTAACCTCTAGAACACCGATTGATTAAAACACAAGACTAATAAACCCTGTTTTAACGTCTTTTACAACCAAAGATTTCTTGTTGTAACCGAATGAAACCTGGTTTTTTCGTCATGATTCCGATTACTGGATCGGTGTTCTAGTTTGTATGCGCCACTGCTTGTGATTTAGTACGTAAAGGACAATGATCAACAACACAAGCGGCGTTATTGTTGTTGGTTCTGGTACCTTCTTGATTTCCGTTCCTGGGGGAGTTTTTACAGGATTAACAGACACTACTTGAGTAATTTGGTTGTTGCCACCAGAACCACCACCACCGCCTGATCCAGAAGGAGAACCACCACCAAAAGAACCAACTGGAGCTCCACTTGAAACGATACTTGATCCGTGATTGTGACCAGAAGAGCGATCTCCACCACCACCAAAAGCAAGAAGAAGTAAGGCTAACAGAGGAAGGGCAGCAAGCCAGCCAGTTGGAAAAGAACTTCCTCCTTCTTGCGGGAATAGAGCAACTTCTGCAAGGCTGGGAGGAACCTCAAGGTTCATCGCTTCTGGATCTAGCGCTACTGGAGTTTCCCAGGAAACGACATCTCCAGCCAGAGTATCCTCACTCAACGAATTAATTGCAGGAATGCCAAGATTTGGACGTCCAAGTTCTGCTGCTTCTGGTGAATAGGGCATTGAGAGGTCTTTGAGAATTGTCTGTTTAAGAGACTCCTCATTCCCAGATTTCAACACACGCATCGAACTGGAAAGTTTTTCCGAGTAAAATTTGGTCAGTTCTGGCGCTAAACCCAAAGCTTGAATCTGCTGCTGTGCATCAGGAATTTTTGCCACCTCTTCAAGCAACAGACGTCCATAAGAGTATTTCAAATCCAGTAAGCCATTACGGGGGTCAAGTGAGTTCCCGCTTCCCTGAACTGCCCAGTAAAAGTTTTTGGCAACCTGTCCCAAACCTTCTTGGGGAGTTTGATTGACTGTTTGCCCAAGAAGATAGCGATACCCATCCACGATACTGGGATTGCCATTCTCCCAGAATGAAGCGTACGGTATTTGAGTCAGATTGGGGTCATTTCCGTAAAATTTCGCAAAATTCTGGTAGTTTTGTTCCCCTCCAGCTGCTTGCATCAGCAACTGTTCATGAGTTGGTCCACCATTTGACTCAACTAACTTCTGAAAGACTGCTCCTGCTTTGTTACAAGCAGCACCAAATCCTACACTACATCCAGGAATACCTCGCATTTGAGTCAAATCTCGACCCGATAGCTGGTACTGGAGATAGTTGTGCTCAAGTCCTGGTTGAACACCATAGTCTCCAACTTTCAATTGAGCAGAAGCAGATTGAGATGTATTAACTACTGTTGCTAAGGACGATAGGGTGACAGCGATTGTTTTAACTTTTGACTTCAAGGGATTTACCTCCAACAACTAATTTTTAATGCAGCTTATGAGACAGGAGAGGAAGATAAATTCTCAGGTGAGCGGATATTAATGGTGATTGCTGCTCCCTTAAGTTTTCCGCCTGTAACAGAGTGGTACATAACAACTCCACCGCTTGGTTGATCAAAGAGGTAACCACGATTAGAGAGTTGTACTTTTCCTTGTTTGACAAAGGAAAAGAAGGCATCTAGATATCTGCGTATACTTTCACGGTTCCCTTGATTTGCCTTTGTATGCTTTTCTATAAGCATCATGAAGAAGTCTAAGCTGCGGTTTTCTTGCCCTTGCGGGAGAACACCCCTATCTAGAAAAGAACTGGCTACAAGCTTTCCATTGACTTGTTGCACTTTAAAAAGGGTATAGTAACGTCCTTGCTTTCTAGAATCACTAACATAACAAGTCCAAGAACCATCTGAATTTTGTGTAAAACCTTGCTGCCCCAAGTAAGAAAGTGGAGAAGGACTTTCTTGACTGACAGCCGGAGGTAACAAATCTTCCACTGCATCGGAAGAGCAAATTCTCTGCGTCATTTGTTGTTCCGGAACTGTTGGAGTCTGTTGGGCTGTTGCGAAGCAAGGTATCACAGCAACCGCAGATATAGAAATACTAAATGTAGTAAGTAAACGAGAAATTATATTCATGTTTTTTACGTATAAGTTATTTCAGAATACCTTTTGTCAGAGGATATCTTTGATTTATTAATTTGCACCTATATACAATTATTCAGACATTGTTTCCATATTTAGATAAAGTCCCTATAAATCTTTAAAAAGAATCTATGAAAAAATCGATTTATCAGAACAATTGAATTTAAAAATATTTTTTATATGTAGAAATATTAAATGAGAACAAAACTTACCCTTACTTACCTTTTCTCTAGTAATGACAAGACTTACAAGTATTATTTTTGTAGAGAAAAGTATTGAAATTCTTAATGAGCTTTAAGTGTTTTTACTATTAGTATTGACTTAAAAAGCAATTCAATAAAATATTTTTATGAAGATTTTTTTAAGTTTATATAAAGTTTCCGGACAATTGATTTTACAGACTTTCCACTCTTTATACAATTCATTCCTTGTTAAAAGAGCCACAGGAGATTTGTATCTAAATCTATGTCTAATAACTCTACGGCTTGAATATTGACTTTATAAAATAGAAATTAGCTATGTAATTTAAAGAGTCTATAGTTGATTCATGACAGTTTTAAGTATAGTTACTATTGTTTACTTTAGTTTGCTTTGATAAACTTTTAGAAAAGTATACTAAGTAGATGCGCGTACATCTTGCACTTTTCTGCTTCCACTCAACAGTCTTGAGTTCTTTCTAACCGTTACCGCTATACCTATGGCTTAGGCAACGGTTGATCGTAACGGCCTTTAAAGCAGCCTCTTGTGGAGGAGATACGAACAAACATTCTTTGTTCAATTAACAGCAGTTGACGCTAGGTGCGCGTCTCCTTAATCCACTGGCTGTTCTGTGCTGGAAAACTCTAGTCAAGCACTGGCTAACTTAAAAGCGGAAGTGGAGCATCTGTGCTTTCAAGTGTTGACTCCCGGAACGAATAAATGCCCAAGTTGTAGGCGTGACAGCTAATTAACTTAGTTGGTCTAATTCTTACATAAAAATGTATAAATTGGCATTCTAAGTTGTTATGCTTATTTAAAATTTGTTGGGAATAACTGTTAGTTAAATTATTTATACCAAGTATTTGAGATATCATGCTGTGACCAAAATCACAATTTTAGTGTGCATATTTGCATGCTCACAAAAGATGACTATCATTGAAATTATTCAGCACAACTGTAAGGTCAGCACTGCTGCCTGAATACAGAAGTTATCAACTTACGAAGAATGGCGAGCGTTATTCACTGGCTATCTGAGTTCGTCAATTGACCTCTACCCTTGTTTTACCTCTCCACAACATATCATCTCAATTCTCCAGGAACCTTATGATGATTGGATTTTAGCTTTGATAAATTCTTTTTGTTAAATGCATAATTTGATTGAATCAACTCATGCCAGTTATGAGAAAAAGTTCAACAGGTACAAAATTATCAAGTGATGAAAAAAATCTCTGGCTTTTGGAGCAATCGTAGTATTATTCTTCTTAACTCAGGCAAGAAAAGATTAATTAGATTGAGTTTAGATACTGCTCAAAGCTTCTAGCAATTTATCAATATGAGTCAATTTATGAGTTGCCATAATAGAAATTCGTATTCGACTCGTAGGAACAGTAGGGGGACGAATAGCAGGAGCAAAAATACCAGCTGATTTTAGCTGTTGCCCAGTATTGAGTGCATCTGCTGCACTTGATAATTCAAAACAGAGAATGGGTGATGAGGACGGTAACAATTTTAGGTTGGGTAGTTGCTGTTGTATAACCTGTTTCAGTTGGGCGACATTCTGCCATAATTGAATGCGGCGTTGTGGTTCTTGCTGTACTATTTTTATGGCTGTGAGTGCTGCTGCCACATCAGCTGGAGAAAGTGCAGTAGTATAAATCCAAGTTGGTGCACGATTCCGCAAAAAGTCTATAATGGCTGTACTTCCAGCCACATACCCGCCTAGACTACCTAAAGCTTTACTCAAAGTGCCAATTTGAATCAACTGGCTTCCTCTACATTCAAAATGTTCTACGCATCCAGTGCCAGTTTTTCCTAGTACCCCAGTGGCGTGCGCTTCATCAATCAGCAGCATACAGCTAAATTCGTCCGCTATCTCCAACAGTGCTGGCAAAGGACACAAATCACCGTCCATGCTGAAGACGCTATCAGTGATGATTAAGCAACGTCGATAATTTTGCCTTTGTTGACTCAGCTTGGTTCTTAATGCCTCAACATCACAATGAGGATATTCAAGAATCTCAGCACCACTGAGGATTGCCCCATTTTTCAAACTAGAATGATTATACTGGTCAGATAAAATCAAATCGCGCTTGCCTACAATAGCACTGATTGTCCCTAAATTCGCTAGATAGCCAGAACTAAAAACCAGAGCGTCTTCTGTTTGTTTAAGTGATGCGATCGCCCTTTCTAAATCTCTGTGTAATTTTCGATGCCCGCTGAGTAATCTAGAACCAGTGCTACCTGTACCTAATTCTTGGGTAGCGATCGTTGCTGCTGCAATTAGTCGTTCATCCCCAGCCAATCCCAAATAATCATTACTGGCAAAATTGATCACCTCACGCCCTTCCAAAAGTATAGTTGCTCCTGGAAGACCGTGAATTGTTTGTACTGAGCGATACCAGTCAGCGCGGTGAATTGTAGCCAGAGATTCTTCGATCCAAGCGTAAGGGTTTGTGGACATGGTAAAGAAATGATTTCGATTTTTTAAAACCTCATCCTGCTTAGGTTGAGCTACTTACCTACGGATATTGTCCTTGACTCATCAATATTTGTCGTTCAAGCACGCGATTGGGAAGATTAAACCGAAGTAATTTAGCAGTTGCTTGACCAATTTGAGTTTTACCTTCAATTTTCGCATTTTCAATATAAAAATGTTCATCCCAAACCTGACGACGGGGATTAAACAAAGGAACAATTTCTTTAGTAACTTGGTCTATAGTTGCGAAGTCAGAACCTTTATGACGGTTACAAGATAAACATGAAAGTGCCAAATTATCCGCAGTGGTTTCACCCCCATGTTTTACAGCAATAATATGGTCTATTTCATGGGTATAAATGGAAAAATCCTGATTCATCAGGCAGTATTCACAGCGGTTTGAAGCTCTTTTTCTGACAAGCTTACGCAGATCTTGCAAAATATAGTCAGAAGTCATGTTTACTCATCGCGACGGGAAGCTCGTGCCTTTAATAAAATCATCATATGCTCTAATTGCTCGTAAACATCTAACTCAGCTGATTCCATTGGACTTAGTGTTGCAGAGCGGTTTTTTTCTAATAATTCTGACAACCGCGTTTGCGCTATTAGTGAAACTTTAAAAGTAATAATTTCTTCTAGTGTTGGACGCTGAATTAAAAAATCAAGAACTTCTTGATAAACTGCGGGAATATCTGTAGACTCCGTTTTAGCTGTCGCTTTTGAATTTGTTGGTAAATTAGCAATATCTAACAATCGCCAAAGCAATTCGGGTAAACGATTTTGCAGAGGTTCCAAACGTGATAGCAGTTCATCAGGAATGTGAATCGTTAATTCTGCCATTGGCGCTTTTGCACTATATGAGCGTATGCTTTGTATCCCAATTATAGCTTTGGAATCTATCAACAAGATTGTAATTGGGTGAAGCTATATCCCTGGAGCGTAACAGGATATTAGTATCTAACAAATAATAGGTCATACTTCATCATCGTAGATATTTTCTCGCTGCAGAGCTTCATCACAGAGGTTAGCATAGCTTTTTGGAGCTGTATCTATCCATTCGTGCCAAAGTAATAATCTCTCTTCTGGTGTTTGAGGTTTACTGGTTCGTAACGTTAAATGCTTGTTACTAAGCTTTTGTTGAAATAGTTTTTGCTCTTCGGGGGAGAGGTTTAGTACCGCTTCCACCAGGGAGTTAACAAGTTGTACATTCATGGTTTATATGCGAGTTTCTTTTGTCACGCTATGCAATGGCGACAGACACTCCTACAGAATATCGCCTTATTATATAGAACTCAGAACTCAGAAGAAAAGATGAATTTTCATGTGTTCTGGTGTATGCAGTTCATGATGGCTACTAATTTTACTGGCGTTCCACCATTGGCTGTAGCTTCTTCAGCCTTGGCTTGGCATTTCCTGTATGCTTCAGTTTCATCTTCTGTCCAGACATAATCTGTCCAAATCTCAGGTGTGTGCATCAGGATTGTCCATCATTTCTACAGCATACTCCTGATAATAAGAGAGTACAAATGTTCTTATACTGTTGGCTACTACTGACTATATTCAGTGCTTAGATGAGCGATCGCCTGTTTAATCCACTCTTCCACATAAGCATCTTTAGGAAGTCCAATATCTTCACTGACGACATGCAAGGCATGACTCACCTCATTGGCAGTGTAACCCAATGCTAGGAGAGTCATTTGTACTTCTTCGATAATACCTGGTGCTGGACCGCCTGTAGCGACGAAGAAGCCTGCTGTCTTACGCCACTCTACTAACTTGCCTTTGAGTTCCAAACAGATGCGTTCTGCGGTTTTTTTGCCAACACCAGGGGCTTGAATAAGTAATTGAATATTACCTGTGATAATCGTCTGCACTAATTCTGGCAATTCCAAAGTGTCCAACAGGGCGATCGCTATAGCTGCACCAACACCACTAACACCTAACAAGTGGCGAAACACATCTCGTTCCCCCGGTGAACCAAAGCCATAAAGCAATGGTACCTCTTCTCGAATTTGATAATGGGTAAAAATCTGCACTTCACCTCCAGTATTTGGCAACTGCTGTGCCAGTCGTGCAGGGATTTGCAAATCATACCCAATACCATTGACTTCCAGAGTCAGAGTATGGCGGTGAACACTATTGTTTTGGATAGCAGCAACAATGCCTTTGAGATAGCTAATCATTCTAAGAAACCAAAGTGTTTTAAACCTTCCAGTATTCCACCGGCACAAAAATTTGTTGCCAGGTAACGATAGTCGGCAGGATGTTGGTTATACCATTGGAGTAGCTCTGGGCGAGCATTTCCGACAATAATTCCTCTTTCACTGCCAACAGAGAATAAAGCAATATCATTACCAGAATCGCCACAAACAACCGTTACCTCTGCTACAAATTTCCACTTTTGGCGGAGAAACTGTACTGCCTGTCCTTTATCGCTTCCAGAAGGTACAATGTCAAGGTCTATACCGCTACTATAGATTAAATTTACGTCTAAACCAGATTTTTGCAACTCTGACTCCAGTTGGGGTAAAACCTTTGCTGCTGAGTCTTCTTGAAGGAAAAAACTCACCTTGAAAGAACCCTGTTCTGAGTCAGGTTGCGGAACTAACTCAGGAAAAGCAGTCGTCGTTGACACTATAATGTCACGGTTCCAACCTGATGAAATTTTTTCTGACCATTCTGAATCAGGAGTATCACTGCCGTCAAGATAAATTTCTGTTCCTACAGATAGAATCAGGGCATCGGGTTCTAAAAGATTTTTTTCATCTTTGATCTGTTGGTAAAGAACGGGCGATCGCCCTGTGGCATAAACAATCTTACTACCGTACTCTTGGCGTGACTGTTCTAGGCGATCCTTCAGTTCAAGCAGCGCGTTGTCGTCACCTACAAGAGTATTGTCTAAATCAGTTACGAATAGGAATTTAGCCACAGCAACCTCTTTTGTTAGCTTTACCACCAAAAAAAAGTTTATGCTGATTTGGTACCAATCTCATCTGTTTTTAGATTTCAATAGGCAAGTTGACCAGTTGTGCTCAAACCGAGATTGGATAAACCGAAACGATTTACAGGTTCTGAATTTTATATAATCAGAGAATAAAAAAAGCACGACTTTCTTGAGTATCTGTATAAAATCGTACAATATCGGAGCTTTTTAAAGTGGCGACGACCATCTTTGCTGTTTCTACATGGCTTGGCTGCTAAGCGCAATCCTCTTCACACCCTCAAAACCTTGTTAGGACTTGCGATTGAAGCTAACAAACAAGTGAAAATTCCCCGACTGCCAGACCAAGATGAAATTGGCAACTTCTCTCTTGTCTGCTGAAGGGACGAAATCTCGGATAAATTGTGTTGCGGATCATGGTCTGGCTCCCTTCCCGTTGGGTCAGACTACCGTTTCGCGCCCTCAGTGTTACTGATCGTTTGGTCGATGAACCCGAAGGTGACCGCGAGCGCCTTCAGATTGGCATCGCGTGTCTGCTGTCTAAATTGATTACTACCTACTATAAAAAAATGTCTGCTCGCTACATCCTTCTATAGACTGACTTAACTTAGGTTAATATTTGATACCTAGACAGGATGCGCTGCATTGGCTGTTAGCAAACTATATATTTATCAAGTTTTTAACCTATATTTTTTGAATAAATACTAGCTTTCCACTTTTGCCTACTAAATTTAAGGAGAATGAATATGTCAAATGACTTAAATTCATACCTACCTGCACCGACTAAACAACGATTTGCAGCCACCTTCGGCGTAGTAAGACCGATTAGCTTCTGGGTACAGTTAGCACTAGGCGCTGTTTCTAGCTTGGCTTTGTTGTTAGCTATATTTAGCCGTAGTTCCACTGTCCAAACAACGACTAATTCGGTCATGGGGTTTGGAGTCTTTTTAGGTATTATTGGAATTTTAGTGCTGTGTTTCAGGCTTTATTGGGTTTTCCGCTATAGGCGTTTAGACAAACTTTTACAGTCACCTAATCGTGAATTATATCCAAAGAAAGAGGACGTAATTCAAGTATTACAAACTGGGTTAATTGTCAGTTTGATAGGGCTATTGTTAGCTTTTCTGGCATCTGAAGTGACCGTTATTGCTGTACTATCGAAATCGCTAGCTCTGCCTCAAGGAGTGGCAGTCTATAGACCTGAAAATGTCATTCGTCCCCTAGATCTTTTTGTAGTTTTGACAAACGTCAACCTGATTGGTGCTCACTTTTTCGGAAGTATGACTTCACTTGGGCTGCTTAACTGGTTAGATCAATAGTAAATAGCAGTGGCTCGGATGTTGCATCTGGGCGAATTCAGTAGCAGTTCACGATTTATACTCGTTTGGTTTAGGACAAGTTAATTTTTTAGAAATTCAACTACAGCGTCATCAAAGCAACAGGTTCAGTATCAGGATCGAAACCACCAACCTGATGAGTTCGCAACACCCACGCCTCAGCACTTTGTTTAACAAATGCTTCAGTCACCTCGTCACTGGTCAAACGAGGTAAGATAGTGCGCCAAGTTAGCAAACTTCGGATTAAGTTTTGCACTGGATCATCTTCGGTGGTGCTACCTAATACCTCAGCACGATTTTTTCAGTCTGCTCGTGCCGTTCCCCAAGGTAATAGTACGTGAGTTCGACGAGAATCGGGAGCCAAAACGCTTATGAGGCAAAGTTTTTTGAAATTAAGGTAACGATCAACTTTCCGCATAGTTGAGAATCAAGTCAACAATTGACCTAATTAACATTTCATTAACTTTATTCTCAATAAGTCCAGTAGTTTTATGAACAGCTAATTTTCCAAACTACCTGTAGGCAATGATTTCAGAAATAAAAGTTTGTAAAACTCACTTAAAAAGATATAGAAAGTCGTTAGTTTTTAGTAATAATTATTAAAAACACACAACAAAGAACTATTCATCCTTCAAAGTTTCAATTAACAAATCCACCTTTTGCTGTCGATCCTGCAAAAAACCCTCACATTGGCGCAAAGACTCAACAGCCGCTGCAAATTGCTCAAACACTTCTTCTAATTCCAAATCACCCGTCTCAATGCGAGCAATAATTCTCTGTATTTCAGCAACTTTAGCTTCGTAATTCCAACCTTGATTCATAAAAACTCTCCGCATCCTCTTTCTATTGTGGCGATGGCAATGGCGCAGAGCGCCCGCCCCTTTGGGGCGATTGCACTCTTCAGGGAATCAGAGTCTTCTCAATACGACGGTCGGGAATGAGCCACATGACTGCGACTAGAATGTATAACAAACAGGCAAACCATGAATTGACAAAAGCAAGTGGAATTGCCAGGGCATAAAACACTAGTGATACTTTGCCCTTCAAGTCTCGACCGAGTGCGATCGCCAAAGTGGAATCTCTGCCATGATGACCAATCAGAGTACGGGTCAAAATTATGTAAGCTAACGCAGCAAACAACAATACCGTACCATAAAGGGCAACTGGTATAGCGGCGAAATGGTTCTCGCCCATCCACCCAGTGACAAAAGGAATTAGCGACAACCAGAACAGCAGATGCAGATTAGCCCAAAGGATAGAACCATTTACATGTCTGACTGCCTGTAACAGGTGATGATGGTTGTTCCAATAAATGCCAAGATAAATAAAACTAAGCACATAGCTTAAAAATACCGGGATCAGCGGACGCAACGCCTTTAAATCATACCCATGCGGCACTTTCATTTCCAACACCATAATGGTGATCAAGATGGCTATCACGCCATCGCTGAATGCTTCTAACCTCCCTTTCCCCATCTGTGTACGCCCTCCTTTTGTGCTTACATTTCCAAACCAACAGAACTTCCAGAGTGAAATACGACGTGTTTTGCTGCTTTCATCAATACGCTACTAAGCTCAAAATTTAATTGTTAACTGTTCCTGGTTTTTCCGTAACTTTAACTTTAATATCACCTTGACCCAACTGAACCAACAACTCCTCTCCCACACTTAACTCAGCAGCAGAACGAGCGATCGCACCATTTTGCTGACGCACCACCGCATAACCACGTTGTAAAACAGCTTTAGGATCAAGAGTAGTTAACTTTTGGCGCAACATTTCTATATGCTGCGTTGCTTGGTGTAATTGCGTTGTTGTCGCACGCACCAATTGCTGACGCTTCCAACTGAGTTCCTGTATTTCCTGCTGCACTTGTCGATCTAACCGTAAGCGCCGCAGACGGTTTCGCTTTTCTTGCAGTTTGTTTTGTGCTGTTTCCAAACAAAAAGACACGCTTTGGTGTAAAGCAACAACTCGTTGCTGATGCTGAGTATATAATTCTGCCAGTGCTGGAACAACCAACTCCGCCGCAGCTGTCGGTGTATGCACTGCAGCATCTGCCACTAAATCTACCAAAGACTCATCCCTTTGATGACCAATCCCAGTAATTACCGGAATGGAACAACAAGCAACTGCTCGCACGACTCGTTCATCATTAAAGCAAGCTAATTCCTCAACTGCACCACCACCCCTTGCTAAAAGTAGCACCTCAGCACGTCCATCCATCTCCACTCGTCGAATAGCATTCACTATAGATTCTGGGGCTTGCTCACCTTGGACTGTAGCAGGAGAAAAGAGAACGTATAAACCAGGATACCTTTGTTTGAGAGTTTTTTGAATATCGCCCCAAGCAGCAGCCGTGGGTGAGGTGACAACAGCGATTGTTTGGGGATTATGAGGAAGCGATCGCTTTGTTTGGGAATCAAATAACCCCTCAGCCTGCAACCGTTTTCGCAGTTGCTGATAACGTAGCGCTTGTAAACCAACGCCAGCTGGCAAAGCTTGCCAAACAGAAAGCTGATACTCTCCCCTTTGAGGATAAAGCCTTATACTACCTAAAATAATTAACTGCTCACCTCGAACAGGCATTTGTGCCAGTTTTGTCAATTGACTATTCCACACCACACACTTAATTGCAGCACCACCATCAGGATCTTGTAGCGTAAAAAATAACCCACTGCGATGCTGGCTGGCGCTGGAAACTTCTCCAGTCACCCAAACTCGTTGCAATTGTTCGTCTTGTTCTAATAAAAAGCGGATGTAATCAGTTAAACCAGCGACCGAGAGGGCTGTTTCAGGAATCTGGTTGGAAGATCTGTCGGATTTTATCATTGAAATTTAGATAAAGAATCAAGGATATTTTCATTGTGGGAGAAAGTTGTGTTATATTGAATAAAGGTGAATAACCCGGAGCTAAAAACTCCGCCTTTTTGATACTAAGACCGCTTAGGCAACAAGGAGGTGATGCCCATGATAGAAAGTAGTACAATTATGGGTCATCAAGTTGCAGTTAGCCGGCTGTGTGCCGGGGCTGTTCTCTAGCAGTTAGCTCTAGTCTTTAATTAAGACTTAGATTAACTAATTGGCTAGGCTAGCTTGGAGTCCCTTCCGGCAGTCTGGTTGCAACTTGAAGACCCGCTACACCGCTCTAGTTCTAGGTCAACTGACCTAAAACTAGAGCGGATAGTTTTATGTAGAGTAATTGGAACCATTGTGTAATACTTACCCAAAGCTAGTCCAAAGCTAAATATACAGGCTAAAAAAGTGGAACTCCCAAATGAACGGGTACGTAGTGCAAATTTTCTGGGAGGTAACACGAGGCGACTAATTTATTGGCAATCAAACAAAGCGTTAATAAGCTTTTGCGAACAATATCTGACTGAGTTCGTTGTTTGTGCTTGCAGTAGTGCACATACTTTTTGTTTTTTCACATACTATAACTTTTTCTCCGTGACCGTTAATTCCGCACAGGGTAGAAGCCCCCGGATAAATCCTGTCGAACTAATCCAAAATCTAAAATCTAAAATCTAAAATCCAAAATCGACTGAGTCTCTAGGTGTTATGTTGCGAGTGCTTGCATTTAGTGTAAACTCCAGTGATTCATCATCTTGACGCAAAGTGCCAAACCTTAATCGTCTTATCAAAACTACCACTAACAAGGGTCTTACCATCTGGACTAAACGCTACAGACCAAACTCTGTTGGTATGCCCCGTCAAGGTGGCTATTTGGTTTCCCATGGCTACATTCCAAAGTTTAATAGTTTTGTCCCAACTACTGCTGGCAATGGTTTTCCCATCTGGGCTGATAGCGACAGATAAAACCTTACTAGCATGTCCTGCAAGGGTGTTGATTTCTTTTTGTGTAGCGATTTCCCACAATTTGATTGTCTTGTCCCAACTACCACTTATGAGGGTTTTTCCATCTGGGCTGAAGGTGAGAGAGGAAACAGCCTCAGAGTGACCTCTGAGGGTTTTAGTTTCTTTTCCTGTGGCTACATCCCATAAATTAATGCTGCTGTCAAAATAGTTACCACTAGCAAGAGTCTTTCCATTTGGGCTAAACGCAACGGTGTTAACTACGTCACAACTACTTTTGAGCGTACGAATGATTTTACCGGTAGCCAATTTCCACAATTTAATAGTTTGATCCCAACTACCACTAGCAAGTATTGAACCATCAGGGCTAATAGCAACAGTTTGAACTGAAGCTAAATGTCCAGTCAGAGTCCGGATTTCTTTTCCTGTATCCACATTCCACACTTTGATAGTTCGGTCAGTACTTGCACTTACAAGAGTCTTTCCATCAGGACTAAATGCAACTGAATTCACCCAATCAGAATGCCCTACTAGAGTCCGGATTTCCTTGCCTGTATCCAGATTCCACAGTTTGATAGTCTTGTCTCCACTGACACTGACAAGAGTGTGTCCATCAGGGCTAACAGCAACAGCTAAAATTGAGTCTGAGTGTCCGCGAAGGGTAAATGCTTCAGAAAATTTTTCCAAGGGTGTTGTTTGAGGTTCACTCTCGTGAGAAGATGCACTAGTAGTAGCAGCAGGCGAAGATTCCAAATACCAAATACAGCCAAATCCTAAAAGTGCGATCGCCACACTCGCCAACACTTTAACTTTTGAATCAGTCATGTTCACAGAACCCTTGCAAAATCTAAAGTTGTGCTGCTCTCATATTGCTATCTTTGTGAAATAAAGAGCATGATTCTTTTGTGGGAATATGTTTATTTACTGATTGAAGCGATAATATTCCAGATTTGTGATCACAAAGTTGTCAGAAATCCCCACTCAGGATTCAAAATGACGAATGTACGATCAGCAAAGCAGTGTTGCACCGACATTTTCCACGCCCTGTCTTAGGCTTTCCCGTAGAGTCATCTTCAATTGGGAAGGGTTGGAATCCTCAACCAAAAAGATTATTCTCACTTGCTAAATTGTCACATTAGAATTCTTCTTTAAAGAGACGTTTGCCAAATCCTAATAGTTTTATCGTTACCTCCGGTGACAAGAGTTTTTCCATCTGAACTAAAGGCGAGAGATTGAATCCCGTCCGAATGACCTTCAAGTGTGCGGATTTGCTGTCCTGTTGCCAAGTTCCACAGTTTGATAGTCTTATCAAAACTGCCACTGGCAAGTATTCTACCATCAGGACTAAACGCAACACAGGTCACTTTGCCAGAATGACCTTCAAGTGTGCGGATTTGCTGACCTGTTGCCGAATTCCACAGTTTGATCGTCTTATCAAAACTGCCACTAGCAAGTATTCTACCATCAGGACTAAACGCCACAGAAGTCACTTTGCCAGAATGACCTTCAAGTGTGCGTATTTGCTGTCCTGTTGCCAAATTCCAAAGTTTAATAGTTTTGTCAAAGCTACCACTGGCAAGGGTATTGTCGTTAGGACTAAACGCTACAGAGCGAACTGAACTAGAATGTCCTCTGAGTGTACGTATTTCATCTGCTGTTGCCAAATTCCAAATTTTAATTGTGTTGTCATCACTGCCATCAGCAAGTATCTTACTATCATGACTAAAAGCAAGGGTATTGACTGAGTGAGTATGCCCGTACATAGTGCGGATTTGTTGTCCAGTTGCCAGATTCCAAATTTTTATAGTTTTATCTTCACTAGCACTCGCGCTAATGTGTCCGTCTGGACTGAAAGTTATGAAATTAACTGTGTTGGTATGACCGCTAAGAGTGGAGATTTCTTGTCCCGTGACCAAACTCAACAGTTTAATAGTATCATCGCTATTACTTGCAATTGCTTTGTTATCTGGGCTAATAGCGACGGATAAAATTGAGTTGGTATATCCTTTGACTGTTGAGGCTAATAAAAAGTTTTCTAAAGGAGCCGACTGTGTACTATGAGAAAAAATCATTTCTCGATTTGTCGTGCTACTGTTTTGCTGACTCAAGCTAGCGGAGATTCTCATTTCTAGCCAATGGAATTGTCGATACCAAAATTCTCCAGTTCCAAATAGTATAATTGCACTCCCAGTTAATAGCAAATTTCTCAACGATAGATATGGTTTTGATATGGATTGCAGTTGAGTAATTGAGAATTTTCTAATGTGCTTTATTTGAGTTACGGCTGTTGATGGTGATTGTCTTTGCTGCTTGATGAGCAAATCAGCAAGAACTTGATGAGCTGATTGATAGCGATGCTCTATGTCTTTTTGCAATAGCTTGTCGAGAACCTCTGTTAATTCTTCAGTGATTGGATATCTCAGGTACTGTTGCCAATCTTTGACCCAGCTATATCCATGTTCTGTCCATAACTTAAAGGGCGAAACTCCAGTTAGTAAATGAAAGCAGGTAGCCCCAAGAGCAAACAAATCACTGGCTGGATAAGCAGCACCGTCCCTAATTTGTTCAATCGGGGAATAACCTTGTGAACCAATCGAAGTCCCGATTTTCATCTGTGCTTGTGCTGTCAACTGCTTTGCAGAACCAAAATCAATCAGAACTAAATTTTTGCCTATTCCCGAAACCGTTGTTTTTGAGGATAAAGAAGCTTGACAGCGAATAATATTTTGTGGCTTGATATCTCGATGAATCACTCCTTGCTCATGGATAAACTTGAGAACAGGCAGTAAATCTAGCAAAATTTTCTTAATTTCATTACAGTTATACTTCTTCTTTTGTTGCAATTCCGTCAACAAATTTTGACCATCAATAAACTGCTGTACCAAATACAGATATTTATCTTGTTCAAAGTAAGCCAAAAGCGTTGGTATTTGAGGATGTGTTCCAAGTTCTTGTAGCCGCTGAGCTTCTTTTTCAAACAATTCTATTGCTTTTTTGAGTGCCCAGGTTCCCTGGATTCTTGGTGCTAACTGCTTGAGCACACATAGTTCATTTAATTTATCTACATCTTCTGCTAAATAAGTTCTACCAAATCCGCCCTCGTCAGAAAGAACTTTAATAATATGAAAGCGATTTCGTAGCAATGGTAACAGTGGAGTGCTGCACGTTCTGCAAAACTTTTTTCCACTGGCATTCAGGGGATTTGAACAATCAGGATTAAGGCAGCAGATCATCATTGGTAGGCACGACTGCGTGATAAATTACGCTTAAGTTATTCCTTAAAATTTTCATGATGATTCATCCTTACTCTTATTATACAAAATGTCAATAAAATCGTAATATTTTTTGTTATGATAATTTCACGTATTGGTATCAGTACTACGGGGATTTGTTTAAACAAAATTCATCTTTGTTTGGAAAACATAGTTATACGCATATCTACATAGAGAAGTTTATTAATAACTTAATATCACAAGCTGCTATGCTTTGCAGCTATATAAGTAGAGCAACATTGAAAAACGTAAAATAACGTGAGTTCGACAAGTTGAAAAAGGCACAAAAAAAGCTGAGACTGTCATAAAAGCAAAAATAAGCAAGGTGGGGAGCATCCTAAATGTGTAATACTAAATCCGCTTTTATAACCCTCTTTTAATCCTGGCGACTAGAAGTCGCGGCTATACAGACAAAGTCCGCCTACGCGGACTAATGGAAAAGGGGGTCATTGACCAGGATGTGGTATAAAAACGTATTTTGTCATTGCGTAAGCGCAAGCGCACGAATCGAGCGAACGCGCAGCGTGCCCGTTAGGCGCAGCCGTGGCGTTAGCCATAGGGCATACGGAACGCAGTGAAGCGTAAGTGCAAGCAAAGCGCACGAATCGAGCGAACGTGCAGCGTGGTCACTGAGCTTTGTCGAAGTGTGTCCCCTTGGAACTCAGCAATCGCAAGAATCGTATTTTATGTTTTTTTATGTTGATATACTTACTTAAAGTGTAGTTATTTTCATCATTAGTGCTGAACTGAAAGTTCATAACCCACTAAAAACTCCATTAAAATAATCTTCATCAATCTTTTTTCCTTTTACCCTTTTCCTTGGAATTATGACGCAGGATGAGTTGTTGGTACTGATAGATCGCGCCGTGGCTGAGGGTTGGCAAGAGTTAGACTTGTCGGGGCAGGAGTTGACTGAGTTACCTGTAGAAATTGGTAAGTTGCAGCAACTTGAGTTTTTGATTTTGGGAAAGAAGGTTGAAGGTTATGAAGAAGTAGGAAACCGCGTTCTCCGAAAGGTTTCGGGCAACAATTTAAAAACGCTTCCACTCGAACTATTGGATTTGCCTAATTTGCGTAAGTTGGATATTAGTGGCAATCCTTTAGTGAGCATTCCCTATGTGGTAAAGCAAATACTACATTTAGAGGAACTTATCTTAATTCGAGTAGAGCTAACTGAAATACCAGAGGTGATCGCTAATTTAACCAATCTGACGCAGCTTCACCTCAGTGACAACCAAATAACCCAGATTCCAGAGGCGCTGGCTAAATTAACCAATCTGACGCAGCTTCACCTCAGTGACAACCAAATAACCCAGATTCCAGAGGCGATCGCGCAATTAACCAATCTGACGCAGCTTCACCTCAGTCGCAACAAAATAACCCAGATTCCAGAGGCGATCGCGCAATTAACCAATCTGACGCAGCTTAACCTCAGTTACAACCAAATAACCCAGATTCCAGAGGCGCTCGCGCAATTAACCAATCTGACGCAGCTTCACCTCAGTCGCAACAAAATAACCCAGATTCCAGAGGCGATCGCGCAATTAACCAATCTGACGCAGCTTAACCTCAGTTACAACCAAATAACCCAGATTCCAGAGGCGATCGCACAATTAACCAATCTGACACAGCTTGACCTCAGTGACAACCAAATTATCCAGATTCCAGAGGCGCTGGCTAAATTAACCAATCTGACGCAGCTTCACCTCAGTTGCAACCAAATAACCCAGATTCCAGAGGCGCTGGCTAAATTAACCAATCTGAGGGAGCTTGTCCTCAATGTCAACCAAATAACCGAGATTCCAGAGGCGATCGCACAATTAACCAATCTGAGGGAGCTTCACCTCAATGGCAACCAAATAACCCAGATTCTAGAGGCGATCGCACAATTAACCAATCTGACGCTGCTTGATCTCAGTTGCAACCAAATAACCCAGATTCCAGAGGCGCTCGCTAAATTAATCAATCTGACGCTGCTTGATCTCAGTTGCAACCAAATAACCGAGATTCCAGAAGCACTCGCTAATTTAACCAATCTGACGCTGCTTCGCCTCTATAACAACCAAATAACCCAGATTCCAGAGGCGCTCGCTAATTTAACCAATCTGACGCAGCTTCAACTTGATAACAATTTAATTACCAATATTCCATTAGAAATTCTTAATTCAAAAGATGCAAAAGAGATTTTGAATTACTTGAGACAAATTAGCACAAGTGAAACTCGACCATTACACGAAGCCAAACTCTTGCTCATCGGACAAGGTAGCGTCGGCAAAACATCCCTGATCGAGCGACTAATCCGCAATAAATATGACAAAAATCAACCCCAAACCGACGGACTCAATGTACAAACTTGGAACGTGCAGGTCAATAGCAAAGATATCCGCCTGAATGTTTGGGACTTTGGTGGACAGGAAATTTATCATGCCACCCATCAATTTTTTCTGACTAAGCGCAGCCTCTATCTGCTCGTTTGTAATTGTCGCACTAGCGAAGAAGAAAACCGCATCGAATATTGGCTCAAACTAATCGAAAGCTTCGGCGGACAGTCCCCCGTAATTATCGTTGGCAACAAAAAAGACGAACAACCCCTCGACATCAACCGCAAGGCATTACGCGAAAAATATCCTAACATCCAAGCGATTATCGAAACCTCCTGCCAAGACAATATCGGCATTGATGAACTTCGCACCGCAATTTTGCAGCAAATCGCCAAACTCAAAGAAGTCTACGACCTTTTACCCCTCTCATGGTTTGAGGTTAAACAAAAACTTGAATCCATGCCCCAAGACTTCATCAGCTACAACAGCTACATCGGCATCTGCCACCAAAAAGAGATTCCCGAAGAACAAAACCAAGAGCAACTAATCGACTTGCTGCATCGACTCGGCTTAGTTCTCAACTTCCGCGATCACCCCATCCTCAAAGATACCAACGTCCTCAAACCCAACTGGGTGACAGAAGGTATTTACGCGCTCCTGAGCAATGAAAACCTCAAAACTGAAACCAAAGGCATTTTTATCCCCGCCGATCTCACTCGCATCCTCAATCCAGAGCGATACCCCACCAAGCGTCACGAGTATCTAATCGGGCTGATGAAAGAATTTGAGCTTTGCTTTGCACTAGAATGTCAACCACCACAATTTTTGATTCCAGGACTTTTGCCCAAAGACCAACCAAACGAAACACAACTCCACGGCGAAACCCTGGAATTTCAATACCATTACAAAGTTCTCCCCGAAAGCATCATCTCCCGCTTCATCGTCATCACCCACGAAAAAATTTATAAGCAAATCTATTGGCGCAGTGGCGTAATGCTGCAATATCAAGAAAACAACGAAATCTACAACATCGCTCGCATCAAAGCCGATCCCGAAGACAAAAAAATCTTCATCACCATTCGCGGACGCCAAGAAACCCGGCGCTTATTTCTCGGCATTCTCCGCGATGTCTTCCAAAAAATCCACAAAAGTCTTCCCAATCTCGAAATCACCGAATGGGTTCCCGTCCCCAATCACCCCAAACATCCACCCCTTGACTACCAAGAACTCCTCGGACTCGAATCAATGGGTGAAAGCACAATCACAATCGGCAAACTAAGATTAAAACTAGATTTGCGTCAACTTTTAGATGGCTATGAAGACATTGGAATACGTCAAAGAAAGTCAAAAGGCGATCAATTTATAGAAGGAGACGACTCACCTCTTACAGTTCATGTTAATGTTAGCGATCGCCGTTCTAAAACCATTAACCAACATGGAGAAGGCGATAATTTTGCAGGCGATAACGTAAAAGGCAATAAAACAGGATGAAGATTTTCCCCGTCTCGTTACTTGCTATATTTTGAAGTAATGCCCATGCTTGCAACTCCAAACAAATTCAATTTATTAGATATTGTTGCTCTTAAAACTCCCTTATCTGAACATAACCTCCTTGCTGGTCAAGTGGGAACCATTGTCGAAATCCTCGCCCCCGACGTATACGAAGTAGAATTTAGCGATGAAGACGGTCAAACCTATGCCATGCAAGCTTTACCAGCCCATCAACTCCTAAAACTCCATTACAAACCCCTAAAAACTATGTCTAACACCATCCATCAATACGGCAAAGGCGATAACGTTGCAGGTGATAAAATCCAAGGTGATAAAATCCAAGGTGATAAAAACCAAAATGACTTCAAAAATCCAACTATTGGATTTGTCGCTCAAAACCAAGCCCAAGCTACAGTAAGCAATCTTAATCAAACAAGCGGCGCAAGCGTAACAGAACTAATGCAAATCATCAGCAACCTGCGCCAAACTGTCGCCCAATTACCGCCAGATGAACGCAACGAGATCATCATTGATATTGATGATGTCGAAGCAGAAATTCAAAAGCCAGAAAAAGAACGCAATTTACCCAAACTCAAAAAGCGTCTACTAGCTTTACTAACTGCTGCTAGTGTAATTGCTGCCCCGATCGCAGGTATGACAGACTTTACAAACAATGTTATGGAAATAGCGAACAAATTAAATATCGAACTACCGCTTCCCTCTGGTAAATAGACTTTTCTCACTCCAGAAGCGATTGCGCGGAGCGCAGACGCCAAGGGCGTATCGCAATCTATCCAAGCTCCATATATTCCTATAGAAATTGACTTTTAGTCAGGACTTTTTCAAGTCAGTCATTCATGGGAAAATACCACAACCAAGAATGAAAATACTGTTTCCTGTTCCCTATTTTAAAATCAGTTAATATTTCAAAACATACAGCAGAATAACTCTTGCATAGGACTTACGCACGCGCTACGAAAAAGAGGGGGTTGTGATTGCTTCCGTTCGGTCGCAATGACTATAGTTACGTTGTTCGTGCCTAAGTTCTGTTGTAGATACGCTACACGAACACAAGTCAACAAAAAGGGGTGTAGAGGAACCCCTACACCCCTTTTTTTACTCAAGGTACTTCAATCGGAATCAAAGCATTTTCTGGGAGATAATCGCAGAAACGTCCTTCCTCGGAAAGCACCAAAATCAAGCGCAAAGGAAAATCTGGCGAAATTTGCAAATCTGCCCAAGGAACTGCCAATTCCAAACATTTGTTCAAAGCGACTTGAGCACGACTAGCACGCGGATACCATTGATTCTGCTCGCCAGCTTCTTGAAACTGAATCGATTGCGTTAACAAATTAATCTCCAAATGGTGGTGAAACAGATAATTCATTGGAGATGTATCCGGCACTTGTGCTAAGGGAACAGGACTGTTGTGCATCGTTTTGTCAGGATAATACCACAGTAAATTCAATTCTGGTGGCACATCCTTCCCTAGTTGAATCGCTGTTTTGAAATCTAAGCGCAAATAGAAATTCCGGTGGTCCACTCCGTACCAAAGCCGTTGAATAGGACTGCTGTTGTGCATTGTTCCTCGTGCGCCGCCAAGTTCTATGCGTCCGGCTTTGTCCCAGTCTTGCTCATCGCCTTTACCATCTATAATTGGATGAATAAAGCTTTTTGGACGATAATCAGCGCTCGCCTCATGAACTTCTACAGGTTGGCGGAGATACGGTGGTATCGCTTCATTTAACGCCTTGTATATCCCGTACAAATGTTCTCGAAACAACTGGTCAAAAATGGCATCCTGATTTGAGGAATGCCCCGCACCGAACCACCAAAACCAATCAGAACCCTCTGCTGCATACAAAGCTTCCCATGCTTCGGGGTTGTTTTCTTCTGTTGCTTCTGGGTGATTGGCTAAAGTTGTTCTGGCTTGGGTTAAGTAATCCCAAGCACGATTTTTAGCAGGATCGCCGATCCAAGTGGTAAAGCTACCATCTACCCAAGAACCACTGTGCAGTTGCTCTCCTGGGATAGTTGCTGTTGGCGGAAACTGTTCAAGAAATTCTGAAACGGTAACGAGTTTTATACGCTGTTCGTTGCTGAGGCTTTGATACAAAGCGTCTAAGAAAGGTTTGCCATCTTGGGAATAAAATTCCCAGCAGTTTTCACCATCCAAGGCAATCGTTACTAACCAAGGTTGTTCGCTTTGGCTGTTTCTTTGCATTCGGGCGATCGCCTGCAGATGTCCCACAAGATCTGCGGCTGCTTGCTTGGGTGGCATGGAACCATAGGTAAAGCCAATCAAATCTGATAATCTGTGGTCCCGAAAAACAATAGACACGTCACCTGCTGGTGTTTGCAAGCGATATGGTTTGTACAGTAATTCGGGGTTTTGGACATTTCCCGCACCATCGCGGTGGAAAAACTGTTTCAGCGTGCTGCCCAATACTGCTTCATCTGAGCAAATCCACTTAAAGCCTTGATGAATGATATCCGGCAATATCTCGGGGCTAACTGATTGTTCTGAGGGCCACAAACCACGTGGCGTGGTTCCAAATCTATCTATGTATAAATCCCAAGCTTTTTGCAGATGCCGGGGAATGTCTTGAACCCACTGAAACCGAGATTCTGGTAATGTCATATTAGGCACTGCAACACGACCAGAGTTAGTATCGGCTAGTAAAGGCAAGATGGGGTGAGTGTAGGGCGAAATTGTAACTTCTAACTGCCCTGTATTCTGCATTGCCCGATGTTGTGGTATTATCCGGCTAAGAATTTCTCGCTGTTTTGAGTAAATTCGCTGGCGATCGCCCAAAGTAAAATTTCGACCCTGGTTTAACCAACCTGCAATTTCTGGGTCATCCCAAAACATAGGGTCAATCCACGCCAGATTGTGCCAAGCTAACAAATCACTATAATCTTGCTGCTGCCAATTTGTGAAACACCAAGCTTGTCCTTTATCTTGTCTTGTGTTATACAACTCGGCATAACGGGGATGGGGGTCAATCAGATTGTGGTGATTGGCGTCAAAAAAATGCTCTATGATAAATTGTTTGTGCTGGTCAGAAAGTTGCTCAGTTGGTCTGAGGGTAAGTTCCAAATAAGGGTCAAAAGCAGTGCCAGCAATGTAATCTTCAAGCTGCAATATTAGCGATGGTACCAAATTGACTGTTTGGTGCAACCGAGGATAGCGCTCTAAAATCAGTATCAGATCGAGATAGTCCTTTGTACCATGCAAACGCACCCAAGGTAAACGATAATACTGAGAACCAGACTGCGCCTTGGTGGGAGATTTGTACAGCGGCTGATGTTGATGCCAAATGAAGGCGACGTAGAGAGGATGAGACATACCTGTGATCAGTAGATAGAGTGATGGGGAGATAGAGGGAGTGAGTGAGTGAGGGAGTGAGGCAGCGCGAATGACGGCTTTCCCGACCTAGGCGACTGCGAACCCGAAGGGTGAGGGAAAATTCTCCCTCCCTCCTTCCCTCCTTCTTTCCCTCGCTCTTGTTATCCCCCCGTCCTATATTGTCTACATCACTTGCTCCACTTCTGCAATTTCCGGAATCATTTCTTTGAGACGACGTTCAATTCCCATTCTCAAAGTCATAGTGGAACTGGGGCAAGAACCACAAGCACCTTGCAACCGTAGTTTGACGATAGGACCATCAAGTTCTACGACTTCCACATTACCGCCATCAGAGATGAGATAAGGACGCATTTCATCTAAAACGGTTTCGACATTGTCCATTGTAAGTTCCATAGTTGTAGACCTCTTCCCAAAATTTTTATTTTTCAGTGTCGTCAAGACAATCCTAGATCCAATTCCAGCTTGATTGCCTGATTGTCTTTTATCTTGAGTCCGATGTGAATTCTGAGTTGCTACATTTCTACTTCACCACTCCACCAATTGCCAGGTATCATTGCTGTGCTGTTTTCTCTCAACAGTTAGATGCACCGTATTTTGTATCGTGTCACTCTATGAGAACAAATTATGACAATTATTTAGAAACAGAAATTTATGGATATCAGCAGACGAGATTTATTGAAAGTAGCTTCTACCTCAGGTTTGGTTGCAGCAGGGTTGGCAGCTACCGAAGGGTTATTCTCACAAGTACATGCCCAAAATAGACCTACTCAGACCAAAAGCGGCGAAATGATCTACAGAATTTTGGGACGCACCAAAGAAAAAGTATCGCTGATTGGTTTAGGAGGTCACCATATTGGACGACCAAAAGATGAGCAAGAAGGTATCCGCCTCGTCCGAACTGCCATTGATCGTGGTATCAATTTCATGGATAACAGTTGGGACTACCATAACGGAGGAAGCGAAATCCGTATGGGTAAAGCTTTGCGGGACGGTTACCGTCAAAAAGTGTTTCTCATGACAAAGATAGACGGTCGAACAAAACAGGCGGCTACTCAGCAAATTAATGATTCTCTCAAACGTTTGCAAACAGATCGTATTGATTTGCTACAGCATCATGAAATCATTCGCATGGAAGATGCAGACCGCGTGTTTGCTCCCGGTGGTGCAATGGAAGCTGTGCTAGAAGCTCAAAAAGCAGGCAAGATTCGCTACATCGGCTTTACCGGACACAAAGATCCTCTGGTTCACCTGAGAATGCTGGAAGTTGCTGCTCAAAATAACTTTCATTTCGATACAGTGCAGATGCCATTAAATGTGATGGATGCACATTTTAGGAGTTTTGAACAGCAAGTTTTACCCAAACTAGTGAGCAATGGAATCGGTGTGCTGGGTATGAAATCAATGGGCGACCAAAATATTCTCAAGAGCAATACTGTTAAACCCATCGAATGTCTTCACTACGCCATGAACCTGCCAACTTCAACCGTTATTGCAGGTATTGAAAGCATGGAAATTCTAAACCAAGCGTTTGAGGCAGTACGCACATTTAAGCCAATGAGCAACGAACAAGTTAAGGCGTTACTTGATCGCACTCGTTCTGCTGCTGCAAAAGGTCAGTATGAGCTATTTAAGACTACGAATCAATTTGATAGTACAGCTAAGAATCCGGAATGGTTGGGATAATTGCTATTGAGTTACGGGAATGCCGAGAAGTCTTCTTATATGCAATCAAAAAAAGTTTGGACAAATATAACTTCAAACTTTACGCGTTGTGCATCATGTCCAACCACATCCACTACTTGATAGAACCAGCCACTCCAGAAGATTTGCCTAAAATAATGCATTTCCTCAACTGGTACACCGCCATGTGCTTCAACCGGATGCTGAATCGTACAGGGCACTTCTGGGAACAGCGGTATTACTGTGATGGGTTTTCCGGTTACCCACCGATACACAACGAGCGTTAAATACTCTTCGCTATATCCACGGCAATCCCAAAGCCGCCCAAATGCGACGCAGCTTTTTCTACGACAGTAACGAGTAAAGAAAGATCCTAATAATAATTTTTTGACTTTTGACTTTTGACTTTTTACTTCCCGTTAGGGCGTGGCATCCAGCTTTTCTAGGACTGGGTAAAACATTGGATGAATGTGCAAAAAAGTACCGAGGCTTTTGTCAACGACATAAACCAAAAGCAAAACCAGCCTGCAAGTCTAACTGGGATAGTAAGCTGCTGGCTGGTCATAAAATTAGGCGGAATAAAGATAAGCATAAATCTTCACCTGGTCAATTGACACTTTGGGATCTGTGCCAGGTATTGGATCGCCCCGAAGTGGCGGTTGCGGTTGTGGTAGATAAGTTTATCCTATCCAAGCTAATAGAGCGTTTGACGGAAGTTGCATTAATGAGGTAATATCATCACTAGCAGCACCCGTACTGACACCATACACAAGGAACTAGACCCCCTTGGGCTCGTCCCCCTTGTCTATGACCCCCAACTATTCCTCGAATCTCTTCTGGTGTCAACTCTAACTCCTCTAACTCTTCACTTTGTGTCACCTGTTCTTTTGGTAGCTGGCCTGTCAACTCCCGAATGAGTTCAAATGAGTTCAACTCGGAGTCGGTGGTACTAAGGCGGCGGCGTTGAAACATCATCAAAAAAACCTTGTTAAAAAGAATACCTAAGAATCTAGCATAATCTATGTTGGAAAGGGGACTGAGGATTTTAATTAATATTTTCCCAGTCCCCAGTCCCGGAGCGGCGTTTCTCCCACCGCTAAACCGAAGGTTAGCGGGGGACTGCGTGGCCTCACCAGTTGATTTGATAGTAACATTCTGTTCTCAGGGCAAGCCGATGCATTAACAATGTACCGACTTGCGTTTAGATATAGCACTCACTTACGCGCTATTAGGATGAAGGGCGATCGCACATTTTTTATAAGAATTGTCTCTGTAATCGTCTCGGATCGCACGTTGTATAGTTTTTATAAGAATTGTCTCTGTAATCGTCTCGGATCGCACGTTGTATAGTTGTGTAGTTCGTAAAACACAACTTTTTTTGCTGGTAAAGTGTGATTAATCTCGACACCAATACCGCTACGGCACGGAGTACCCGCCAAGGACGCGCCTGTCAAATGAGCTAGCCCGCTGCGTTTTGCTAAACTGAGAACACATCTTCGTACTGATTCAGGAGCCATGAGCGCTACAACTCTCCACTCCCTTACCCTAGAGGAGTTCCTGAAGCTCCCAGAAACCAAGCCAGCCAGTGAATATATTAACGGTGAAATTATTCAAAAGCCAATGCCGAAGGGGAGACACAGCCGCTTGCAAGGTAAACTCTGTGCAGCAGTCAATCAAGTTGCAGAAGACAAGAGGATTGCCTATGCTTTTCCCGAATTACGTTGTAGTTTCGGGGAACGCTCAATTGTACCGGATGTGGCTATATTTCTGTGGAGGCGCATACCATTTCTGATTGATGATGAGGTTCCTGATAACTTTGAACTACCGCCAGATTGGACGATTGAGATTCTCTCGCCAGAACAAAAACCCAACAAAGTGATTGGTAATATTCTTTATTGCTTACAACATGGTAGTCGCCTCGGATGGTTTATTGATCCTGATGACTTGAGTATCTTAGTATTTCTCCGTGAGCAACAGCCTTTATTACTTATGGGAGAGGATTTATTGCCTGTGTTACCAGAAATTGAACTGACATTAACCGTCAATCAAGTTTTTGGATGGCTGAAGATGGGTGGCTAGCGCCATCTTTTACAAAAATCAAATGGAATCATAGGACTAATAATCATTTGGCAATACGCTCTATTGCGCCACCAAAGCTTACAGCAACGTCATAACCAATCCGTATAGTAAACAATCTAGCATTTGGTTTTTGGTGTTTTAACTTTAACGCTGTCTTTACACCAGTTGGATCGATTCCATATTCACCAGTCTCTGCATCAATTACAATCATCTTACCGATATTATCGCCATACTCAACATGTTGACGAATATCGTTTTCGTAAAACTGTTTGGCTCTTAGAGCAACTTCTTCCACACTCCAGAAAATAGATTGCATAACAATTACATTTACTTTTTGTCCTTTAATCATTATTGCAAAGCAAGCATAACTTACTTGCGGCAGAGCCGCTGAAACTGCATTTCCAGGTGGAACCTGGAAACGAGATTTTATATCATGTCCACTTGAATAGGAGATTGCTTCGTTCCACTCGCAATGACATATCGTAAGTTGGATATTTTTTCACACCAACCCAGAACGCAGTGCAACAACTGCAGCTTGCACGCGATCGTCTACAGATAATTTATTCATAATCCCACGCACATGAGTTTTGACAGTATTGGGACTCAAATAAAGCTTTTGTGCAATTTCTGGATTACTTAATCCTTCTACCATCAGTTTCAAAACTTCTAACTCACGCCCAGATAAATTTGCGGCGTTTCCACTGGGGGAAGGAGGTTTGAGATTATCAATGACTCGTCTGGCAACTTGAGGATCGAGGTAGGTTGCACCTTCAACTGCGGCGGCGATCGCACTCAACAGTCGCTCTACACTCGCCCCTTTGATACAATATGCATCTGCACCGCTAGACAACGCCGCAATAATTTCTGTGTCTGTTTGATGCGATGTCAGCATCACAACATGAGTTTCTGGTAATGCTGCTTTAATTTGCTGTGTTGCAGCTATCCCATCCAACCGGGGTAAACCAATATCCATCACCACCAAATCCGGTTTTAATTTTAGTGCTGCTTGCACACCCAAGTAGCCATCTTCTGCTTGTCCGACTATTTCCAACTGGGGATGAGCCATTAATGACTGTTCCAATCCCAGTTGCATCATTGGATCATCTTCTACAATCAAAATGCGCAGCACAGAAATATTAGCTGGTAGATTTAAGCGCAAGGTATTATTTTGAAACATTATTCATTCTTCCACGCGATACCCCAACTCTGCCAAACGTGTCCGAGACTGACGCCATTTTGGTTGCACTTTGACGAACAATTCCAGGTAAACTTTTCCTGCAATCAATTTTTGCATTTGTTCGCGCGCTGCACTACCAATAGCTTTTAACATTGCTCCGCCTTTACCGATGAGAATTCCTTTTTGGGAATCGCGCTCAACGTGTATAGTCGCAAGTATACGGGTAATAGCTGGTGTTTCTTCCACCAAGTCAATGGCGATCGCAACTGAATGGGGTACTTCTTCACGAGTTAAAAGCAAAATCTGTTCTCGAATCAATTCGCCCATAATAAAGCGTTCTGGCTGGTCTGTTACTAAGTCTGGTGGATAATATAATGGTCCTAGTTCTAAGTGTTCAATTAATAATTGTTGCAGTTCAGGTAATCCGACAGCAGTTTTGGCAGAAAATTTTCTTGTTTGCCACTGATGCTCCCTTGCCAATTCGGTGTAACTATTGTCTATTGTCTGGAAATTTGAAGGCTGTTCGTCAATTTTGTTTAAGCCTAAAATCACTGGTGTTGTGCTGTGAGTGAGTAAATCAGCAACATAGCGATCGCCTGTCCCACAATTCGTCGATCCATCCACCACAAACAACACCATATCTACCGACTCAATGGCTAGTTTGGCATTTCTCACCAGCACTTCCCCCAATTGATGATGAGGTTTATGAATTCCTGGCGTATCCACAAAAATCATCTGCGCTTCTGGAGTGGTGAGAATCCCTCGTAACCGATTGCGTGTTGTTTGTGCTACTGGTGATGTAATAGCAATTTTCTGTCCAACTAATTGATTCATTAACGTAGATTTACCGACATTTGGACGACCAATAATGCCGACAAAACCTGATTTATATTCAGGAGGAGCCTGCGGAATTACCACTTCTCCTGAAAGAGAGAAGATATCATTTTGACTACTATTTCCCCCTGGCTCTAGGATCATATTTTAGATTTTGGATGACGTAACTTTTTGTACAAACACAAATCAAATAGAAAACTACCCTGAAATTTCTACTATAGCTGATTTCGCTTACGTACAATCTACTATAGACGTTACATTTCAAAATCTATATATCCCGTTGTATATCTGATTGAGACGAAAACCGCTATAATTAGTTAATCTTATTTTAATTTACTTGTCTATCACCGCCCACTATTTCAATTCGCCTTTTTAATCAATTAGCCTTTTTAAAGAGAGTTGCTGATTTTAAATACAAACTGAAGTCACAAGACACTATTCAATAATTCCAAGCACAAACTCACCTTCGTTAACCGCCTGATTGCTTGAGATATCATAAACAAATCCATCTTGTTCTGCATTCACATCAATCACACTAGGTAACTGACCCTCTTTATTAAAAGTTAACATTTGATAAATTCGTCCTCCAGCTTTCACGCAACTCCCCAACTCTACTCTTGATTGAATCATTCCACCTGTTGAGGCATAATACTTTCTCATTTGATTTGTGAGTTTAACATTCATGTTATGAGATTCGCTTTCTTTGACAGGAAATCCAGAAATTCGCAAAACCCCTTTCTGTGCTAAATAGTTTTTCACACCTCGAAGACCTTTCTCAACTGACACTGGATTCATTTGCATTCCTGTACCAAGTTCGAGTGTCCAAGCTTCCAAATCAAACTTAATTTCTTTACCAAGCTGTTGGAAGCAATTTTCCAAGGCTAGCCAAGGTTGGATAAAGGCTTTGTCAAAACCATCTTCATCACATATTTTAAATAGAATTCCAAATTCAAGTAAGAAATATTTTGCACTTTCTTCTTGATTTCGGAATAAATAAAGGTAGTTTAATCCTTGAGAGGTATGACTGTGTAAGTCAATCAAATAATCTGCATCTATCAAAGGTTTTCTCTTCTACAATACTGGCTTCCGAGTCATATATCATTCCTCAGGAATTGCTGAATTCTGAATTCTGAGTTCTTTCTTTAGTTAAGTTCCTGGTAAATTACGCAACTGCTCATCGAGATGAATACGGTCAGCTAATGCTTTAAGTAAAGGACCATGTGAGCCAAATTCTACAATACTTACTGAACCTACAGGGCATCCCAAACGATAACGAAAGCGCCCGACATCAATTCCCAATAAACTGCACAGCATAATTCTAATGGTTGCTTTGTGGGAAACAATTAAGACATTGCCACTGGTGTAACGATGCTTGACTTCTTCAATAACCTGGGTAGCACGAGATGCTATGGCGATCGCCATCTCCCCTTCAGTCGGCGCATACCAAGCCGGATCTGCTAACCAGCGAATATAATCGTCATGAAACTCCAGATTCACCGTCTCTGGTGTTTTGCCTTCCCATTTGCCATAGTTAATTTCCTTTAAGCCATCCCGCAATTCTGGTTGCATCCCGATTGCGTCACATAAGGGTTTTGCCGTCGCTATGGTTCGTCCCATTGGACTGCAAAAAATTGCCGTCCAAGGTGTAGAACTGTATGCAGTAGCAAAAGCTTTTGCCATCTCCAAACCATCTGTCGTAAGTTCTGGATCTAGCGAACCACAGAAAAAATTACTACGGCTGTATTCTGTCTGTCCGTGACGGAGGAAATAAAGAGTTAAACTCATGCTTTACAATACCAGTTGGGATTTTAGATTGGTCATTAGTCATTAGTCACTAGTTAGGAGTCATTAGTCAAGAGTCAATAATAAGGGGTGTAAGGGTGTAAGGGTGTAGGGGTGTAGGGGAAGAGGGGCTTGAAATTCGGTCATTTGTTTGTCTCCACACCAGTTCGTACTGATATCCCTACAAAATTATTCTCTGTTTCTAGTCCCTGTGATTGTTATCTATATTAGAGGCTATGGCTAAGATAACGAAGTGCCGATAAGATATTCTATTTGTGCTTGGGACAGGAATTATGGCAATAACACAAGTCAACCCTTTTCTCGATGGTAACTTTGCGCCAGTGCGCGAGGAAATTTCCACAAACTCCCTAAAAGTCATAGGTGAACTACCTCGTGACTTATCAGGAATGTTCGTGCGCAATGGTCCTAATCCCCAATGGAAACCCATTGGGGAGTACCATTGGTTTGATGGGGATGGAATGTTGCATGGAGTGCGAATTATTAACGGTAAAGCTGCGTATCGCAACCGCTATGTGCGCACAAAAGCATGGAAAATTGAGAACGAAGCAGGTAAAGCTGTCTGGAGTGGGTTACTAGAACCGCCACAAATGGACAATCCTCACGGACCAAGCAAGAATACAGCTAATACTGCTCTTGTGTGGCATGCAGGTCAACTTTTGGCCTTGTGGGAAGGAGGTGCGCCTCACGCTATCAAACTTCCTGAGTTAAGGACTCTGGGTGAACATACTTACAATGGTAAACTTGTCTCAGCCGTGACTGCTCATCCCAAAGTAGATCCAGTAACGGGTGAGATGATGTTTTTTGGTTACGGCTTCACACCGCCGTATCTGCAATACAGTGTGGTTTCACCACAAGGCGAACTTTTGCAGACGGAACCTATTGACATACCAGCAGCCGTGATGATGCATGACTTTGCCATCACTGAAGACTACACAATTTTTATGGATTTGCCGCTGACTTTTAATATGGAAAGGCAAAAACGCGGTGAACCTATGCTGAAGTTTGAGCACGACAAACCGAGTCGCTTTGGTATTGTTCCACGTTATGGCAATAACAGTAACATTATATGGTTTGAGACTCCCGCTTGCTACATCTTCCACACTCTCAACGCTTATGAGGAAGGAGATGAGGTAGTTTTGATTGCTTGTCGGATGAATTCCACCAATGTCTCGGGTTTGCAAGACTCACAACCCGATTCACAAGCAGATATCCCTCGTTTGTATCGCTGGCGATTTAACCTGAAAACGGGCAAAGTCAGGGAAGAAATGCTAGATGATGTCCCCTCTGAATTTCCCCGTGTCAATGAGAATTGGTTGGGGCAAAAAACGCGATACGGCTACACTGCGAAAATGGCGAAAAGTTCCATGCCTGTGTTCAATGGTTTAATTAAGTATGACTTGAACAGTGGCAAGTCCGAAACCCATGAATTTGGAAAAGGACGTTATGGTGGTGAAGCTGTGTTTGCACCACGTCCTAATGCAAAAGCAGAAGATGATGGCTGGCTTGTGACTTATGTTTACGACACCGTAGAGGAAAGTTCTGAACTCGTGGTAGTTAGTGCTCAGGATATCACAGGTGAAGCAGTGGCACGAGTGATTCTTCCTCAACGTGTACCTTATGGGTTCCACGGTGCTTGGGTTTCTGAGGAACAGTTGAAAAAACGTGTGTAAATTTGTATTCGATACTGCCTCCCCAACGCAGTGGCGAACTTCGTTCCACTCCGCTAACGGGAACCTGAACGCTCTTATCCTGCGACGGGAAACCCGTCTATGTCCTGCGGACACGCTAGTCCCTAAGAGGGACGCTGCGCAAATGCTATCAGCACTGCTAAGGGCGGACAGGTGCGCGACTGTCGGGAAACCTTTCGGGAACGCCAGTCGCCTGCGGAGGAGCCAGTGCGGTCTTGGGGTTTCACGCCAGGTGCTTCAAGCGGGGGAACCCCGCCAACGCACTGGCTCCCCAAGTGGAGCATCTGGCGTTGGAAATCCTCCTGCAGCACTGGTTTCACCGCCCACGGCACTTTTCTCCGCAACGCACTGGCTCTTTTTAAGGAGAGGGGATAAGGGTGAGGTTTCGCGAGTACGATAAGTATACCTACAAGCACAAGACATTAACCCCGTCAACAAAGGTGCACTGCCTGGGTTATTGCTTCTTGGATTTTCATCTCTTATAAAGCAAAAGAAAGTGACCTTCACGAACCTAAAAAACCAAAAACGAACAGTGAAGGTCACTCAATGAATTAGATCCATGCACCCGAGCTAGATTTGTGCATCCCAGATATATAGTTTTATATACGAAATGGCTAATTTGTGTTAGGGGTTCATCCCCCTCAGTGCGATCTGCCACTATGCAGAACGCGAAGCGATGCTCCGTAAGCGTAGCGTGTTCGGAGGACTCAGGGAGCCTTCATGTGGCGATCGCCATCGCCTTCATCTTCTCCGCACAACACAACTGCATAAGTTAATTTCCTCAGCATCTAATTATATATAAGCAAAAAGATGCACATTATCCCTTGCCAATTCTGGTGAGGGATTTTTTTTGATGCCAAGCCTAAAGCCTGCCAGGATTCCGTATTGCCCTGGTTCTTTTCTGCTTCAGTATATTCGCAAAAAATATTGAGTCCGATTTTGACGATATATAAAACAATAATAGTGGCGTTAAGCGTTTGCGTTCGCGTAGCGTGTCCCCTTGGGACTCAGCGCGCCCTATGCCTGCGGCACGGCTACGCCTATCGGCGCTAGCTCTGCCGTTTGCGCAGCGCCCCTTTTAGGAGTTAGGCAATCGCTGGATCAATTGGCAATCCATGTGCACCTGCTATACCGACAAGCGAGACAAACGGAGGCTCTGCCTCCTAATCATTATATTGAGGCAGAGCCTCAAATTATACATCCCTTGCCAGAGACAAGGAACGAGAACTCAGATTTTGCACGATAACTTTCGTCCGCCAAGAAATTTATTTCTTGGCGGACGAAAGTTCAAGTCCGTTAAAACGGACTGAAAAACTTACCCAGTCCGTTTTAACGGACTTCGGTTATTAGCCTTGAACTTGAGTTCAAGGCGTACTATCAGTGAAGCACGAGATCTCCAGGACTTTCACAAGTTATGTTTCTCTTTTAAATACTCCCACTTAGCCTGATCTGGATCAAAGTCAGGTGGAACGGGAGGAGCATTTTCAAATAAACCCTCAAATGCTTTCACTCTTGACTTTCTCTTAGGTGTTTCTGGTTGTGACTCGGTTTCTGGAACTGTGGAATGAGCAGCCGTTTCAACTGCCTGCAAGACAATCACTTCCACATCTCCGGCTGGAATTTGAACGGGTTCGGTAATCACTAAGTTACCTGCTGTATCGACTTTCCCCTTGAGTTTGTAAGCTTGCATAATACTTCTCCTATCACTCTGCTTCTAGAGTATCCCGCGCTGCCCAAATTACCTCGCACAACGATTCTGGACACTCCACACCCGTTTCCTTCCACCAAATAGCATCAAATTGGCTTTCTCCTAATTGCTTGAGCATTCGTGCTAAATCATCGATATCTGAGTCAATCCGCTCTTCATTCACGAGCAAAATATTCAGCTTGTCGCTGGGTAGCTCACCCATTTCTGCTCTGACAGCGTATTCGCTGAGACTACGAGACATTCCTGCAAGTGAAGGTGCGAGAAATTGGCGATCGCGAAGCGGCTCCTCCGGAGCATCGCTCACCGAATAAAGCAACTCCCAAGGCAAATTCAGCACTTGAGGATTATCAGAAGTCACAACAAGTTCACACTTATCCAGCCCATCAAAAGTAGCAGCTTGAAAAAATTGCCGCGTCTGCTCGCTAGTTCTAAACACCAGCTCAAATAACTGCTCTCCCCATGTTTGCAATTTTTGCTCAATCTTGGCTGCGTTGTCTGGATATATACCATAGGGAAAGCTGAGATACTCTTCCAAATACCAGCGTAAATCTGTTAACGCCTGCTTCTCAAAAGGATGCTGAAATGCTACCGCTGGTGCAGAGCGAGGCGCAGCTTGTCCGCGTTGCCAAAAAAGTTGAATCGAATTTGCCTCATGATGAATTCGCAAACAATTTTTCGCCATATCTGCCCCACTCGCCATGTTTACATCAATACTTTATTTATTGATGACTTCACGTAGAAGCAGAGATTTTCCGGATATGCTCCATTTCTAAAGTAGTGTTATTTTTTGTCTATTTTCGTAAACTCTTATTGTTCTTCCTTTTTTTGTTCTTTCTGGGGCGAATCGTTTTCGTCAACTTTTTGGGTGTTACCTGCTTTTACCCAACCTTCTTGTTTACCAGCTTCTTTTTCGTCACCTTCAGCGCGAATTTTTTGCCAGACTTTATCTTGGCTTTCTTGCAAAACGATAACTTTTGAATTAAACCCAACCCCACCAATACGTTCAGCTTCTTGCTTTGGTTCTCCTCGCAAAATTAAGCCTTGCTTCCAAGTGATACGCGCATGGTAAGCTCCGGGTGGTAATGATTTAGCAGATGGGGTAGGCTTGGGGGTTGGTTTGGCTGAGGCTTTAGGTTTAACCGCAACCGTAGAAGCTTCTTTGGTTCCTTTAGGTACAGCTTTTGGATTTTCCCCTTTCACAGAGGGGCTATCATTAATATAAATGGGTTTTGGGGGGATTATAGTAGTTCGATTTATGACATACAAAGCAGTCGCAAATCCGCCCCCAGCTAAAATAGCGATCGCCAATAAAATCCCAAGTGTGTATTTCAGTACGTTCACAATCACCATAGTCACAACCTCACATTACAAATTTTGAATTATATAGCAGGGAACGCTTAACAGGGAACAGGGAGAAGGGAGAAAGGAGCAGGGAGCAGGGAGCAGGGAGAAGGGAAAACTGGTAACTGCTATAAATTATGAATTATGAAATTTTTGATTGTTCATAATTCATAACTGCGAACTTATTATTGCGGCTGGCGTTGAATGCGATCGCTTAAAGGACTATGCTTAGAAGCCAAACGCGCCCTACCAGCAGCCGCCCATTCTTGCAGTTTCTGAATTTGTTCGACGGCAGTTCGTGCTAGTGGTATAATCTGACTGGCAGATTCTAAAACATCATCGGTGGTAAAGTCCCGATTTTGGCTAAATCCGATGTGCATCGCTTCAATCAAGGTTTGCTCAATTTCTGCGCCCGAAAAATCGGGTGTTTCGTAAGCTAATCTGTCAATATCGTAATTTTTTAAGTTATGGGCGCGCAGTCGAGATAAGTGTACATTAAAAATGGCTTTTCTTTCTTCTTGGCTGGGTAAACCAACAAAGAAAATCTCATCCAAGCGTCCTTTTCGTAACATTTCTGGTGGTAGCGCTTGAATGTCGTTCGCAGTCGCAACAACAAACACGGGTGAGGTTTTCTCGGCTAACCAGGTAATAAATGTACCAAAAACACGGCTCGTGGTTCCCGCATCACCTTTGCTACCAAGTCCGGAAAAGGCTTTGTCAATCTCATCGATCCACAAAACGCAAGGTGCAAGGGCTTCGGCAACTTGTATCATTTGTCGCGTGCGAGATTCCGACTCACCCACCAAACCGCCAAACAATCTTCCCACATCCAGACGCAACAAAGGTAAATGCCAGTGATGAGCGATCGCCTTTGCAGTTAACGATTTCCCAGTTCCCTGAATTCCCACCAACATTAAACCACGGGGATGCGGTAAACCATATTGTCGCGCCCTTTCGGTAAATGCGCCACCCCGACGCAAAAGCCAATCTTTGAGGTTATCTAGTCCGCCAATATCAGAAATTTGCTCTGTGGCTGGGTAAAAGTCGAGGATTTGGGTTTGGCGAATCGTTTGGCGCTTTTCTTCCAAAACCAAGTCTACATCTTGTGGTTGCAATTCTCCGTGAGTGGCGATCGCTCTTGCTAAAACCCGACGAATGCGTTCCATCGAGAGTCCTTGACAGGAGCGCACCAAATCATCTAAGACTTTAGTAGGAAGAGAATGACCAGTTGCAGCTAATAAGCGTTCGACTTCTATTTTAATTTCGGCTGCTGCGGGTAAGGGAAATTCCAGAACTGTGAGAACTTCTGTTAAGTCATCAGGAATCGAAATTCTTGGGGATAGTAAGACGATATTTTTTGGCTGAGACTTGAGGAGTCGAGCGAAGTTGCGGAGTTTGCGGGCGATCGCCACATCTTCTAAAAAGCGATGGTAATCTCGTAAAATAAACACTGCTGGCGCAGAAGCCGGGAGTTTTTCCACCAATTCCAAAGCTTGTAGAGGGTTACGCCGACCAAATCCCGCATCATTCGGATTACCTTGGTAACCATCCACAAAATCCCAAGTATACACTGGACGACTACCCTGATTCGCGGCTTCTTCCCGGATAGCGCTTTCAACTCGTTCCTCTTCGTATGTTGGGATGTAAATCAGAGGGTAGCGGGCGCGTAGCAACAGTTTAAATTCGTCACGAAAGCTCATAAGTAGATGTTAGGAGTTTGTTGTTAGTTCTTTCTCTCATTGTTAAGGGTTGTCATGCGTCTAACAAGTTTTTCAATCAGGGAACGCTTAACAGTGAACAGTGAACAGTGAGTCCAGTGCTGCAGGAGGGTTTCCCTCCGTAAGCATCTGGCGAACCCGAAGGGTGAAGAAGCGGTGGACGAGTCCGTTTCCTACCTGATAACTGATAACTGATAACTGGTAACTGCTAACTGAGTTGTGTTGCTTTAAGATTAGAGATGAATACAAGAACCGAAATTTTACTGATAATTAGAATATAATATTGTATTAAAAAATATAGCTATAAAAAATTAAGGAACTTACAGATATGACTAATCCTGTAACCTTTTCAGCAGCGCTTGTAATAGCAAAACTTGCTTGTGGTAAGTTTTTTGAGTCAAGTGTAGGCAAACTGGGGGAGAAATTTACGGAGGCTGCACTCAAGAAAATTGATGAGTTATATCGAATTATTCGTGAGAAACTCAGTGTAAATAGGAATACAGCTAGCACTTTGACTGCGATTGAGCAAGGTAAGGAAGAAGAACTACAAGGACTTGCAGTCTATTTGCGCGACACGATGAACGCTGATCAGGAGTTTGCTGATCAAGTCCAAGTGTTAGCGCGAGAAATTCATGCTGGAAAAATTCAAGACAATAGCCAGATGCTGATGAATATTGATGGTACAAACAACACTGGTAATCAAACCAAGAATGACGTCACAAATCAAGGCGGCACAAATTACATAGGTGTTAATACTATAAATAATAGTTACTACCAGCAACCCTGACTACAGTCGTCCGAGTGGCAGTGGACAAAGTTAAATGCCCCTAATACTATTATTGATCAGCGCCGCCCCGATACCAGCCACTGGCAGGGACGGACAGAGGAACTTGCCAAATTGCAGGCGTGGCTGGAAGAAAGTCAGGTACGTTTGATAGGTGTCATCGCGGCGGGAGGCTTTGGTAAATCGGCACTGATTGCTAAACTGATTGTTAAAATATCTGATCCAGTTGAAGAGTTTGCGGAAAAAGTCTGGACAACTTTTAGCCAAGCTTACCCCTTTGCAGTTTGGGGACGTTGGTTGCTGGATAAATTTGGTCAGGTTGCGCCTGAGAAAGATGATGATCTTATTATTGCTCTTTGTAACGCTCTCCAGTCAAAGCGGTATTTGTTGGTACTGGATAACCTCGAAACCTTACTGCAAGCTAATGGACAATGGAAGGATGAAGCTTATCACCAGTTTTTGTTGCGCTGGTTGAGTTCCGAGAGTCGCAGTATTATTCTAGTCACTAGCCGAGAGCAACCTGCTTTGCCTGACAACACAATAAATCAAAGCCGATGGCAACGACTAGATGGACTTTCTATTGATGCAGGGGTGAGGTTACTGCAAGAACTAGAAATACAGGGCGATGATTCACAATTGAGCCAATTTGTCAACCAAGCAGGTGGACATCCTTTATTACTCAAGTTGGCGGCTGGGTTACTGCATGCAGCAGATGAGGCAGATATCAGTGAATGGAAACACAATATATTTCAAGTTCTTGGTTTGCATCGAGACGATCCAGAAGCAAACATTGCAAAAATTCTGGATGCGAGTATAAACCGCCTAACCCCCAATTTACAAAACCTATTATTTAATCTCAGCGTGTATCGTCTTGCTTTTGACCGAGAGGCAGCAACTGTTATGTTATCAGAACAAGAGGTGACAGAAGCAGAACTGCATCAATTGACAAAGCGTTCTCTTTTGCAGGAGAAGAAACAACAAGGAATTTGGAAATTTCAGTTTCAGCCGTTAATTCAAGGCTACTTGCAGCAGAAGGGAGAAAATCAGACACAAGCACATCAAAAAGCAATTGCTTATTACGAACAACGCCGCAAACCTCAGCTTTTACCCAGCGATAAACTCGAAGCAGTCGCAGAATATCTAGAGATTTTTCATCATAACTGTGAAACTGGGCAGTATTTACAAGCTTTAAACATAATTGAACACCAAACTAACCCCGATGATCGATATAGCAGTTGTGACAAATTACTACAACTGCGGGGTTATAATGCTGTGCGCTTAACTCTTTACGAACGCTTGTTACAGAAATGGAAACCAGAAAATCAACAAGAGGTATTGTCTTTTGTTAATGCGTGTAAGGTTTATGGCGATGTTTTGCAATTCCTTGATCGTCGTGAGGAAGCATTACAAAACTACCAACAAGCTTTAGAATTTTACCGCGAGATTGGCGTTCGCCTTGGTGAGGCGAATACCTTAAAAGCGATTGGCGATGTTTTGCAATTCCTTGCTCGTCGTGAGGAAGCATTACAAAACTACCAACAAGCATTAGGATTTTACCGCGAGATTGGCGATCGCCTTGGTGAAGCCAATACTTTAACAGCCATAGGCGATGTTTTGCAATTCCTGCATCGTCGTGAGGAAGCATTACAAAACTACCAACAAGCTTTAGTATTTTACCGCGAGATTGGCGATCGCCTTGGTGAAGCCAATACTTTAACAGCCATAGGCGATGTTTTGCAATTCCTGCATCGTCGTGAGGAAGCATTACAAAACTACCAACAAGCATTAGGATTTTACCGCGAGATTGGCGATCGCCTTGGTGAAGCCAATACTTTAACAGCCATAGGCGATGTTTTGCAATTCCTTGATCGTCGTGAGGAAGCATTACAAAACTACCAACAAGCATTAGTATTTTACCGCGAGATTGGCGCTCGCCTTGGTGAAGCGAACATACTCCAAGAGTTTGGCAAATTACAAGATGAACCAGCCCAAGGACTACAATATCTCCAACAGGCTCAAAACCTTTACATTCAAATTGGCGATATCTACAGCCAAAGCCGCAACCTTCTATTTCTCGCTGATGTTCATGTAGTTGTGGGAAACAAAGACGCCGCGCTTGACTCCTTGCATCAAGCTGCTGAACTCGCTGCTTCCATTAACTATGAACCGCTTATTGAATACACTCAAACTAAGATAGCCAAAATTAACTCTGTTTCCCTCTCCTCTAATAAACAGAAGTTAAAAATGTGGTTTCAGCGAGGTTGGGTTAAGCTTGCTTTCTTCTTCTTTTTTGGCTTAATGATCTTTCTTTGTCTGTGGTTGCTGCTGCACCACTAATACTGCTGAGAAAGTGGGTTCGTCTGCGCACACCTTTTCCATCATCTATATAATATCGTGTCAACTCGTAAAAAGTCAACCGGAAAATAAGTACTAATGCAAAATTAAATACACATTTGTCATTGCGAATGGAGCGAAGCGAAATGAAGCAATCGCAAGGCTTTGGAGATTGCTTCGCTACATTTCATTTCGTATGCCCTCCGGGCACGCTACGCTAACGCAATGACATAAATAATTTTGCGTAACCACTTAAAAAAAATCGATGACCAAAGGCGTAGACGCGGGGCTACTTATCGCAAGAACTACTAAAGTGCGATTTCTTGGTTGAGCAATTGACTTTTGATAGATTGACAATAACTATCTCATCGCCTTCTTTACCAATTCTGGTATCTGAGAAGGACGTTCTGCAACTGGAACTCTGGCAAAGGAAAAGGCAGCTAATTTGTTTTTTGCTGTGCCAAAATCGGGATCGCGTCCGATGACAGCCGCCAAAGTTCCAGTTTGACGCCAATGTTTTGCGGGAGGTGCTTCTCTACCTGCAACATAAGCAACAACTGGTTTATCAATTGCTTCGGCAATATATCGTGCTGCTGCTTCTTCGCGATCGCCACCGGGTTGTCCAACCAAAACTATTGCCTTTGTGGCTTCATCTTCATCCAATATTTGCAGCCATTGCAGAAAAGACGAACCAACGATCGCATCACTTCCAATGCTGACACTCATCGACTGTCCCAAACCAGCATCAGTTAATTCCCTAGCTATTTCGTAGGTGAGAGTCGTGCTTCGACTTAGTATTCCTACTTTACCTTCAGTATAAAATTCACTAGGTTGAGTTCCTAAAAGGATTTTTCCCGGTATGATAATTCCAGGACTATTTGGTCCTACTATCAGGGTTTCTTTTGCTTCGGCTTTACGAAGTAGTTGTACCATATCCAACGGTGGTACGCCAGGGGAGATGATGATGATTTGGCGGATATTAGATGCGATGGCTTCTAGTGCTGCATCTAGAACTTGGTAAGGATGTACGCAGATAATTGTAGTATCAATAACTCCAAATTTATCCACGACTTCCTCTACAAGGTCGAAGACTGGCAGACTGTAGATTTGTTGTCCACCCCATCCAGGATTAACCCCAGCGACCAAATTTGTACCATTGGCTTTCATTTGAGCAACATGATTTGCTGTAATGTACTCAGAAAAGCCTTGGATTAACACTTTGCTGTATGGTGTTAAATTCATACTATAGAATTTGTGAAATTACTTGTATTAACACAGGGAAGAAACAGGGAACAGTGAACAGTGAACAGTGAACAGTAAACAGGGAACAATTGATCACTGGTAACTGGTAACTGGTAACTGATAACTGATAACTGTACCAAGCTTCGCAAAAATCAAACAGTAGTCCTATAGGTGAATTAGTTAAAACCTTCTATGTGCTGTTGATTTAGCCAAACGGATTGCTTCTGCTACGCCCTCATCTAAATTTTCGACTACCGTTATCGACGTATCAGTTGGAGTTTTCAGTGCGGCTATATCAATTCTTGCTGTATCGAACTCAGAACCAGCAAGACGGACGACTAAGCGGGGAAAATTGTTCTCTCGACGTTTACCGCCATTTGACTTAGCCATCAATAGTTGAGCTTCACTCATACTATTTTCTACAAACTCGCCAATGACTTGAGAAACTTCGCTACCTTGAGAAATGCTACCTAAGAAATTAATGAGTATTACCTGAATACTTTTATCAGTAGCTATGTTTTTTAAAGCTTTTTCCAAGCGACTCTTAAAGGTAGTTGGTGAGGCATCAGTAACAGACGCATGGCGAAGGTTCAAACATACCCCAGGCTTCCCACCACTATTAACCACCAAGTCTAAAGTTGCCATTACCAATCCAGCACCATTGCCCAAAATGGCAATTTTACCGTGCATTTCTACTACATCCCAGTTGCCCAAATTCCTGATTGTATCGCTACTGGTATAAGGATTTACCATTGCTTGTGCCATATCAGCGATATTTGGATGGCGACCAATTGCTCGTTCGTTAACGCTGACGTTACCATTAAGCGCCATAACTTGACCAGAGGCACTTACACCTAAAGGATTGATTTCCACCAAGTCCAAGTCTTTTTCTACAAATAAGTGGTACATCTTCTCAACAACAGTGCTCACTGACTGTATCAATGCACCTTGCAAGCCCATTTTCAACGCTAGTTGTCGAGCATAAAATGGGGAAAACTCTTGTTCAACAACGACGTAGTGCATTTTTTCATCTGCTGATTCCCAATCTATGTCCTCTGCTTCAGTACAACCTAAAAGTATAGGACGGCAGACAGCTGTATCCAAGACCACAGCAAGATAAAATTCTTGTTCAGTTTCGTACTTAGTTTCTGCCAGTAACACTTCTGGCAATTGTCCTAAAATTGGCAAATTAAAGATACTTCGTGCTGCGGCGATCGCATCAATTGTCGTTCCTACAAACCTGACTCCACCTACTTTTGCTCGTTCCACCGCATTGACTTGAGATTTCAGAACAATTGGGTAGCGAATTTTTAAACGTTTTAAATCCGTGGGATGGTCAATTCGTTGCGAAGGCAATACAGGAATGCCTATGTTCGCAAACCATTCTTTCACTTGGTATTCTAATAAATCCATTGACACAGACCTTTTTGCCACATCATAAAGGTGGCTGCAGTGCTGTCCAAAACATTCACGCTGCCCCCTAATTGCAGGATAAAGCTTTTTTTGACTAGAAATCTTTCTATTTTTTTATCAATTTTATTTAGTTTCTTAAATCGATAAGATACATTTATTGATTTTTATCATAAATTAGTTTTTTACTAAAATATAACATCATTACTTACCTCTGTAATTTTGCTAAAATTTTTCCACACATTCTGTAACAATAGAAACTTTTAATTTTTTTACATTTCTTATAAGTCAGTAATCTTGTTGTTCATCAATGATTTAGGATTTCTATAGTACGTATAATAACAAATATATTTGTTAATACATTGATACAAATGTACAAGGTAAAGTCTGTGCAAGCAGAAAAATCGGTTATGGTAGCTATAAAATTAGTCAAATCCCAAAAGGAAACTTACAATAGTCACATAACTAGTCATGTCAGCACAACAAAACAAAGAAATCGCCCTACAATTCTGTGAACAGACATGGGGAAAGGGAAATTTGGCTGTAGTAGACGAACTTGCTAGCGATGACTTCAAGGTTTACTACCCAATACTTCCACAGAACACTTGATTGTGAGGGTTTTAAATCATGGGTCGCTGACATTCACACTGGTTTCCCCAATCTACAGTTTACAATTACAGATGCAATTGCTGAAGGGGACAAGGTTGCGATCAGCTGGACTGCTCAAGGCACTCATAAGGGAGAGATAAAGGTTCTAAACCTCCCTCCAACAGAAAAGTCAGTATCGTGGACAGGAATTATAATTTACCGCATTGTCGAAGGCAAAATCACCGAAGAGCTAGAGCAAGAAGATGCTTTGGGTGTTCTTCAGCAACTCGGTTTAATACCAAAGCTGTAGCTTTGGTTATCTCATACAGCGCAAGACAAAAATAGACCCCGTCTAGCAGATCCTAAACGGGGTTTTTTGTTATTTTGAATAGTATGCATGAGATGAGCTAAATAGCCAGAAATAAATCTACCCCGAATAATAAAATCTTGCGCAAAGTAGCTATTGAGTAGTGTTGCACGAGTAAAGAGGATACCGCAAGTTCCTTTGCTAGGCATTCCGTGATTCCCAAACTAATTTCCTGCGTTATTACTTGCAATACTAATGCTAGTAGCACCGTTAATGCTACGGCAGCTTTAGCAATGTACCGGTGATTTTTGGCATCAGGTTGAGAATGAGTCTCTTTTTCAACCATCAGAGGTTCCATAGTTTTTACCGATTATATGTAGATGACCCAAAGTGTTGTGAATACAAGATTAAATTTATCCTAGCGATAAAAAATAAATAAGGGTCTCTTTCTTATGACTGATTAGAATATACATCGCTAGGTACACACAAGTAAGTCAACTAAGCTCGAAACTACTGCCCAAACATCCAAGTGAGAATGCAATTTGGTATAAGTTACGCCTTTATCTCACCAGCTGGGCGGTGGAATTAAAATATTGACGACATATTCCCCGAGTGACTAACAATATTGTCAGCAAATTGGCAAAAGCAACCATAAACATAATCAAAATTTGGTAAGATGCAGCTTCGCGAGCATTAATGCCACTGAGTAACTGACCAGTGATAATTCCTGGTAGCGTCACCATAGCAATAATCATCATCTGATTAAGAGTAGGAATCAATCCAGCGCGAACAGCATCTTTACGATATTGTGCGATCGCCTGTTGTGGAGTTGCACCCAAGCTTAAATGAGTTTCTATTTCTAAGTGAGTTGCATTCATAATACTAACAAGACGTTCTCCAGCCAGCGCAGCGGCGTTCATTGCATTACCTAATACTATTCCTCCTAGAGAAATCACATACTGTGGCTCAAACCATCGGTCTGGTTGAAGAATCAGTACATTAGTATAAACCAGTGTTATGGTTGTACTGAGCAAAATTGATCCCCACACCAAGGGCAACATCTGCGGTATTTTTTGAGTAATACGATTTCGTGCGACAATTGCTGAAATCGTCAGCATAACTGCTAATATCGCCAAAACTGCCCAAGGATTATCTAAAGCAAAGATGAACTCCAAAACATATCCCAATACGGCTAATTGTAGGAAAGTTCTGCCTGTTGCGAGGGCTAAATTGAACTCTAATCCTATTCGTTCCCACGCGGATAAAGCTATGGCTGCGCCCATCAATCCAACAGCAAAAGCCAAATCGACGAAATCTAGCTTGATCAGCTCCTGCATTGGTTTTCTACCTCTTGTACATATACGTTATAAGGTATAGATTACAGGTTACAGGTAATAGGTTGCACTATGCGTGCTCAGTCCTTTATTCCCTGTTCCTCTAAAAGTACTCACCGGGAACTTTCATATTCGGTATTGATTCTTGGTGGATATACAATTCCTTGCACCCTAGAAGATAGTAACCTTTTTGAAAAAAAACTTCCGTGAAAACTCTTAAATAATGTGAATTTGAGGAAGAAGACTTTCACGAGCTTTTTGATTCAAAACGATCAGGGGCACCAAATCTAACGTCAGTATCTATCTTGAAGTTAAGATAAAATCTCATGGTTCAAAGTCTAAATCATTCCGTACCAGCTTTTGATATTAAGCAACAATACACCATTATAGAAGCAGAAGTCAGCGCAGCTGTTTTAGAGGTTCTTGCTTCTGGTCGTTATATTGGCGGTCCTATAGTAGCAGGCTTTGAGCAACAGTTCGCCACATATATTGGTGTCACTGAATGTGTAACATGCAACTCAGGTACTGATGCTCTTTTCTTAGCACTTAAAGCTTTAAACATTGGTGCAGGCGATGAAGTGATTACGACACCATTTACTTTTATCGCCACTGCTGAGGTTATCAGTGCTGTGGGTGCGAAACCAGTGTTTGTTGATATCGATGCGACTACGTTTAATCTAGATGTAAACCAAGTCGCAGCTGCAATCACGCGCCAAACCAAAGCAGTTATCCCAGTTAACTTGTTTGGTCAACCTGTGGATATGGCTGCATTGATGAATGTAGCAAAAGCACACAATTTAGTCGTAATAGAAGATTGTGCTCAGTCTACAGGGGCAAACTGGGTCGGGCAAAAGGTAGGAAGTATTGGACACATCGGTTGCTTTAGTTTTTACCCTACCAAAAATCTCGGTGCGTGCGGTGACGGCGGAGCAATCACAACTAACGATCCCGAAATCGCAGCCCGGTTACGATTCTTAAAAGAGCACGGTCAAAAAAATCGATATCATTGTGAGGAAATTGGTGTCAACAGCCGTTTGGATGCTATGCAAGCGGCTATTCTTCAAATTAAGCTGCGATATCTAGATTTTTGGAATAATCAGCGGCGGCAAGTTGCTATTCGTTATCACCAGTACCTAAATCAAATTCCTGGTCTGATTGTACCCCAAGAATTGGCTGGAGGTATGGGAGTTTGGAATCAGTACACCATTCGCGTACAAGACAACAAAAGGGACTCGATTCAGAGTTTATTGCAAGAGCGGGGTGTAAACACAATGATTTACTATCCCCGCCCTTTACACTTACAGCCAGTTTATGAAAATCTGGGATACAAAGAGGGACAATTACCAGTAGCTGAACAAGCTAGCCAGGAAGTTTTATCCTTGCCCATGTTCCCAGAATTATCAGAAGAACAGCAAAATCACGTGATTTATAGCCTCAAGGATTGTTTGGCGTAGAGGGGGTGAGGGGGTGAAGCGCGTTTGCGCAGCGCCCCCCTCCGGGGCGCTTCGTGCCGTAGGCTGGGAGTGAGAAAGTAAGAGATTTTCCCTCCTTCGCTCCCTCCCTCTTTAGCTCCTTGGCTTCCCACTTCCTCATCGCGTAACTTCAACGCGATGCTCCTTTAGAAGCCGCTACGCGATCGCACCAAAAGTGCTGACAGTTCCCAACGCTTCCACCAAACCACGTACAGCAGCAATCATGGCGACTTCGCTGTTGAGTTGGTTGATAGCAGAACCAACACCAACACCCGCTGCACCAGCAGCAACAGCCAGAGGTGCTGTGACGCTGGAAATACCAGAAGCACACAACACTGGAACTGACACCGCACGAGAAATTTCATAAGCTGCTGCTAAAGTAGGAGCAGCTTTTTCAACGAGTCCCAAAGTTCCAGGGTGAGTTGGGTTGCTACTGGTTCCACCTTCGGTTTGGATGATATCTGCGCCAGCTTTTACCAGATCCTCTGCCAACTGTACCTGCTGATCTAGTGTCAAAATATGGGGAACAGTCACAGAAAGGGTGATTTCAGGAAGGAGAACGCGGGTTTGGTGAGTTAGTGCTAAAACTTCCTCAGCCTCGAATTTGCGTCCTTGAGCATAAAAAGAATCAAAATTACCAATTTCAATCAAATCTGCACCTGCTGCAACAGCTTGGACAAATTTCTCTGGTTCGACTGCGGACACACAAACAGGTAAATCTGTCAACTCTTTTGCCATTTGTACCAAAGCAGAATCGGCGGCGATATCAACAAAAGTTGCACCACCGTGATGGGCTGCTTTGACAATTGCTCGCACTGTATCGCGATCAAAGTTATTCAAGCCACTGATAACTTTGAGAGCGCGGCGGTTGGCAAATGCACTTTGGAGGGTAGGATGCATTATCATATTTCGTCTTTGGAAGCTTGGAAAATTAGGTTTATTCTACCGCCTCCGCGATAATAAGTAATTCAAAATTCATTTAATTGAAATTATATTTGTCCTTAGTAATAACTTTTGTCATCTATTGATATAGTCAAAAGGGAGGCGAGTTATGAATTATAGGTGGTGCATCAAATTAAATCAACCCGCATACTGATTGCACAATGGCTCTCAACATCTTGGATGCAGAGTTTGATCATTCTCGTTACCATCACACTTGTCGGTACTCCTTTTCCTGTAATTGCATCCAAAGAGAACTTAAATGCCAGCAATGAACCTGAACCCCTTCAAACTGAGATTACGCAAAAAGATCTCAAAATTATTGAGCAGTTAGTTGTCATTGCCCAGCGCAACTCTGCTCAAGTACAGGAGACAAAAGCTGAAATGGGACTGAGTGCTTTTTCGGACGTTGTGAGCGTAGAATTATCGCCGTCTCAAACGACAACAAATTTAACCTTACCTGAGGTTTCATCTGTCAGCGAGCACAGTTTTTCCCTCACCGTCACAATCGATCCGATTAAGCTTCTGAGGAGCATTAAAAAACTACCTATCATAGAGGCTCGTTGGAATGAAGCCAAGCTCCAAAAACGAGTGGCGATCATAAAAAACTATGTTGCATATCTCCAAGCACATCAAGCCTCGAAAATTGCCGCTTACCGAATGCAAAAGCTGAGTGCGAATCGTCTCAATTCCCAAACAACCTCTGGTGGGAGCGTTAATGATCTTGAAAATCCTGACTATGTCACAGCCGCAACTCAAATGCTGAGTACGAGTACAAGCGAACAAGTAGCATTAGAAGAACTAGCAGCTAGTGTCGGTTTATCCTTGCAAACAACGATCGCCATTATCAATGGTCGATAGCTATTATGAGTTAAGGAACTGGCCAAATCTTGATAGTTTTGTCCTTACCACCACTCACCAAAGTTTTGCCATCTGGACTGAAAGCGACAGCAAAAACTTCGCTTGTATGTGCGCCAAAGGAGGTTATTTCCTCTCCTGTACTCAGATTCCAGATTTTAACTATACCGTCATCGCTACCACTAGCAATTGTTTTGCCATCTGGGTTGAAAGCGATCGCACTCACATCAGCTGCATACTCTCGAAAAGTACGTATTTCTCTTCCTGTATTGAAATTCCATACTTTAACAGTTTTATCATCGCTGCCACTCACTAACAATTGACCATCCGGGCTAATGGCAAGGGCATTCACATCACCTTCATGACCTTTGAGGGTGAGTATAACTTTTCCTGTATTCAGATTCCACACTTTGATAGTTCTGTCTGCACTGGCGCTAACTAGCTTCTGATTGTCCGGACTAATGGCGACAGACAGAACTTCTCTTGTATGCCCCGTCAGAGTGCGGATTTCCTGCCCCGTCTTAGAGTTCCAGACTTTGATTGTATTATCATAACTACCACTGGCAATTTTTTCACCATCTGGGCTGATAGCAACAGAATTAATCAGACCGGAATGTCCTTTAAGAGTGCGAATTTCCTGCCCCGTCTTCAAATTCCAGACTTTGATTGTGTTATCCTGACTACCACTGACAAGAGTTTGACCATTCCGGCTAATTGCGACACAATAAATAATACCTTTATGTCCCTTAAGAGTGCGAATTTCTTTTCTTCTGTTGAAGTTCCAAAGTTTGATCGTTTTGTCATCACTGCCACTAGCAAGAGTAGTACCTTTAGGGTTGAATGCTAAAGAATTAACTTCACCTGAATGTCCAGTTAGGACTGAAGTTCGCCCAAACAGTTGGCAGTAAGAAATAATTCCAATTAACGCAAAAAGTGTAATAAAACATCCTATTAGCAGAGATTTATTCCACTGAGTTCTTGGTTGAAGAATAGTGCTTGGAACAGTGGGAAAAACTGATGACTGTAAGGAAATTGCTGAAGGCGATAAGCCGGAGGCTTGACGCCCCGTGTATCGCGTTGCAGTCATATTTGCTGGAATGACTTCTGGTTGTTGCTTTTGACGTAAGTCTTGCAAAACTTCATCAGCGGACTGGTAACGAGGCTCAATATCTTTTTGTAATAACTTGTCTAACACCTGATCCAGTTTTGGAGATATGCCAGACTTGAGATATTGCCGCCAATGCATCACCCAACCATAGCCATGTTCCATGTAAAGCCCAGATGGGTGAATTCCTGTTAATAGATGAAAGCAAGTTACACCTAAACTAAACAAATCGCTTGCTGGATATGCACTGCCATACTTCATTTGTTCAATTGGTGCATAGCCATAGGAACCAATAACTGTACCCGTATGCTCTAAAGAAGTTACTGTTAACTGCTTGGCAACACCAAAATCAATTAGCACTAAATCTTTTCTACCATCTTCGGAGGAACGACGAATAATATTTTCTGGTTTTATATCCCGATGAATAACTTGATGTTCGTGAACAAATTTGAGCACAGGTAAGAGTTCATTCAACAGTTCCCAAATTTTTTCCTCACCGAACAGTCCCTGTTGTCTCAACTCCTCTCGCAAAGTTTGCCCTTGGATAAACTGCTGCACCAAATACAAGTAGTTATCATCTTTAAAGTAGGCATACAAAGTTGGAATCTGTGGATGTTCTCCAAGTTGTTGCAGACGCCGCGCTTCTTGTTGAAAGAGTTCTGTTGCTTTATGCAGGGCGCTGGTTCCTTGGACTTGCGGTGCGAGTTGCTTGACAACACAATGCTCATTCAGTTTGTCTTCATCTTCTGTCAAAAAAGTTCTGCCAAATCCCCCCCCTCCCAATGGTTGGATAATGCGATAGCGGTTTCGCAACTGAGGTATCAATTGTATACCGCAACTTTGGCAGAAATATGCACCATCTGGATTTTGGGGCTTCTCGCAACTGGGGTTGAGACAGTAGATCATAGTTAGGCGTCGCTCAGCCGTTGTCATCTACTATAATCCCTTCAAACGTCTGAATCGCCAATTTTGTTAAGTTTTGCTATGCAGAACTTTAGCTAGTGGTAGTGATGGCGCGACAATCCAAATATGATGCTTGTCTGAGTAGTCATTTTTTTGGTGGAATGGTTCACATCTGTTGCCTACTTAATTAATTCTCCCGCTTGTCGTAAGACTTGTTCATAAAGAGTGCGATTCACCCAGTATTGAGCGCTATCAATCATAGCATCGAGCAAGGGTTGAACTTGTGTAATCATCTCTCTATTTTTTGCCAATAAAAGAACACCTAAAGTACCAATTACTTATAATCCCAAACTTTGAGCAACTTGGCGTGCTTCACGTTCATCCAACCAAATTCGCCGTTCACCAATTTCTAGTACTAAAGCAATTGCTTCACGTTCACCGTTATCTAATTCTGGCGGTATGTTGGATGCTACAGTTGAAACTGAACGAACTTGCAACCACTTAGAACCAATTGCTTGCAACACAAATTCTGATCCTGGAAATCCTCTAACTGTTGTTTCATCATAGACGGCTTGGGGAATAACAATTTGGACAAATGCAGTCTCCAAAATATCAAGGCGATTAATAGCTGCAAAATTTATCAATGGCGTAGCATTACAAACAACCGTCACAATTTCTAAAAACCTGCTTTAATTATCTCAATATCATGAGCTAAATCTGCTTCATTGTAATGACGTTCAATTTTGTTTTGCCCTAAAGGCTTAAACCTTTTCTCTCCCTGCTAAAAGCCCCCTGCTCACCAGAAGGCGACTTCGGTTGCCCTGTTCGTTCTAGAGCGGGGAGGAATTGTCGCCTTGTCGCCTTAGTCATTAGTTATTGGTCATTAGTCATTAGTATGATTAAATACGAAAAATCATGTAGCGCAGCGGTTCCTCTTAGGAACTAAAACTACTAAGACTCGCGACTAAGGACTAATGACTTCGATTTCCCCCCGGCTTTTTATGAAATTAAACGGAGTGAAAATTTCATAGCCGGGGGATGAGTTAAGCCAGGTGCTACAACGGGGGGAACCCCAACGCCCTATGGCTAACGCCACGCCTTACGGTGAGTCCAGCGCTGCGGGAGGGTCTCCCTCCGCAGGCGACTGGCGTTAGCGAAGCGGAACCGAAGGTTCTCCCCGGAGGGCTATCGGGGAAAACCTGAGTCCTATGGCTAACGCCACGGCTGCGCCTAACGGGCACGGCCCCGTGCCGAACGGTTCCGCTAGCCCCTAAGGGGGCCGGAGCTAACGCGCTCCGCCACATGCCTAGGTTGGGAGACCTACTAGGCATGTGGCGTCCGCGCTGCCTCACCGCAACGCACTGGCTCCCTGCCTTATTTCAACGATAATTATTTACGCCGACCTACTTAATCTCATCTGTTTGAATCGCCAATTTTGTTAAGTTTTGCTATCTCAGAGTGCGATCTGCCTTTGGCAGCAAGCTAGCGCCGATAGGCGTAGCCGTGCCGCAGGCATAGGGCGCGCTACGCAAACGCTTATCGCTCATTCGTAAAATGTTATATTAATTACAAGACTATCCTACATAGCCCAGCACATTTATGGATTTAGTCACGGATGAAAATTTTCTCATCTTCTCCCTGCTCCCTTCTCCTTTCTCCTCCACTCCCTCACTTATTCCCCTGATCTCCCTTTGACTTGTCCCAAGGTTACCTGTACCCTCGTATGATGAAAATATAAGAAAGTAGCCAAATCATAACGGCATCACATGGGCAGTATTTGGGAACTTGATTTTTACTCGCGTCCGATTCTGGACGAAAATCAGAAAAAGGTTTGGGAAGTTTTGGTATGCGAAACTCCTTTGGAAACCCGAACGAAAATTGATTCTATCTTTCGCTTTGCGAAATATTGCCCCAGCACTGAGGTGAATTCAGTGTGGCTGCGGACTGCGTTGGAAGAAGCAATTAGCCAAGCAGGAAAAACACCAATAAGAATACGCTTTTTCCGCCGCCAAATGAACAATATGATTACCAAAGCTTGCAAAGATTTAGGTATTTCCGCTCAGCCAAGTCGCCGCACTTTGCTGCTTAACCAATGGCTAGAACAGCGGATGGAAGAAGTTTATCCTCAAGAACCGGGCTATCAAGCTGGAACAAATCCATCTGTGCGCCTAGATAACCCTTTACCCCAACGCTTACCAGACGCTTTGGAAGGAAAGCAGTGGATATTTGTTACTTTACAACAATCGGAATTTACGGGAATGCACGAGTGGGAAATAGGTTTTGGTGAAGCTTTTCCCTTTGAATTGGCGCAAATTTCCCCTGAAACTCCTATTCCTGGTATTTTGATATTCTCACCAAGAGCATTGCCAATCGCAGGTTGGATCTCCGGTTTAGAGTTAGCCTGGTTGAAATTAGATGATAAGGAAGAGCCGAGATTGCTTTTAGAAACCGGTGCAACTGAAAGCTGGATTTTGGCAAATCTCAAAAACTCTCAAACACTAGCAGAAGCCAAAAGCTTTGAAGAAGCAAAGCAAAAAGCTAATGGGGTGCATTTTATCGCAGTACAGTCCAATCCTCAAGAAGAATCTTTTGCGGGGTTTTGGCTGTTGCAAGAGGTCAATGTGCCGTAAATTTGATAAAGGCACCGCCAAGCCCTTGGCTGTAGCGGGAGTCAACTTACAAACTTTTTAGATGGATAAAGGTTGGTGGGGAGTGGTTAATTGTTAGTCATCAACAATTGATAACTAACAACTAACAACCATCCATTTCCTATTGCCAATTTCCAAGTCCACAGCCAAGAAAATATGGTGTATAAAGAATTACCAAATAATTTTCTGGTGGAACAACTGCTGGAACTCTCGATAAAATCGGGTGCGGAAGCAGCTGAGGTCTATCAGTCAAAATCGCTGTCTCGACCTGTGTTTTTTGAGGCAAATCGCCTCAAGCAGTTGGAAACTAGCCAATCTGAAGGCACAGCACTGCGGCTGTGGCGCAATGGATGTCCCGGATTAGCCGTGGCTTACGGCCCTGTGCAACCGCAAGCATTGGTGGAACGTGCTTTAGCCTTAAGTCAACTCAATCAACCTGAAGCAGTGGAATTAAACGGTGATTCTAAGCCTTCTTACCCAAACCTGGGTGAAGATGTACCCATAGAAAAGTTGGTCGAGTGGGGCAAACAAGCGATCGCCATCATCCGCGACGCATATCCAGATGTTATTTGTACAAGTGAGTGGGAATGTGATGTTGAAACCACCAGACTTGTCAACACCAAAGGTTTAGATTGCCATTATAGCGACACAACCCTGAGTTGCTATGTAGAAGCAGAGTGGGTACGAGGTGACGACTTTTTGAGCGTTTCTGATGGTCAAACCAAAAGAGGTAACCTTCAGCCAGACAGAGTTGCTCACCAAATTTTACAGCGGTTGGCTTGGGCAAAAGAAAATGTTACATCTCCCAACGGTCGCGTTCCAGTTTTGTTTACTTCTAAAGCTGCTGATATGCTTTGGGGAACTGTACAAGCAGCTTTAAATGGCAAGCGAGTCTTGGAAAAAGCTTCTCCCTGGGTAGAACGCATTGGTACACCAGTGATGTCACCAATTCTCACCCTCTACCAAGATCCCTACGCAGGACCTTATAGTTGCCCATTTGATGATGAAGGTACCCCAACCCAATCTTTAGTATTTATCCAAGATGGTGTGTTGCAGCATTTTTACTGCGATCGCACCACCGGACGCCAGTTAAACATGGCTTCCACAGGTAATGGTTTTCGCCCCGGTTTAGGCAGTTATCCTACTCCTGGTTTATTTAATTTCCTCATCCAGCCTGGAGATGAATCGCTACAACAATTGATTCAATATCTGGATGATGGCTTAATCGTAGATCAAATCCTGGGAAGTAACGGCGGCATTTCTGGTGACTTTTCCATCAACGTTGATTTGGGATATCGTGTCCAAAATGGTCACATTATTGGGCGCGTCAAAGATACGATGGTGGCTGGAAACGTCTATACAGTTCTTAAACAACTAGTTAAACTGGGTGACGATGCTGACTGGAACGGTTCTTGTTACACTCCATCTTTATTAGTAGAAGGGTTATCTAGCACTGGGAAGCAAAATTGAAAAAAAATTTCGTGACGACTTCTTGATTCAAGTGATAACCTTGATAGGTTTGTTGCAAAAATCTGGTTTTAGGAGATTTGGAATCACAGATGGGCACAGATGTACACAGATAATTTATCTATGTGCATTTGCGGTTTCATATTTATATAGGACTTACACACGCGCCACTAAAAACAGTGGGTTGCGATTGCTTCCCAGAGGTTGGAATGACTATGGTTAGGTTGTTCGTGGGTAAGTCCTGTGATATTTATTTTTGAATTTTGAACGTTAGCGGAGCGTGCCGCAGGCAGCGAATTTTGAATTAATATGTTACCTCTTGTGATCACTCAGAGCTTTCGCACTTTGTGGCAGCCTAGAAGAGGTTTAGCGATCGCAGAAGCATCGGTTATCGGGGTCGTCGCTGCTCTATCAGCTGTATTCTTTAAATTTAGCGTCGGATGGTTAGGAGCATGGCGAGTTCATTCTTCCTACTTATTTCCAGCGTGGCTTGTCTTACCACTCGTTGGTGTTTGCTTTGGATTTTTGGCTGGGTTACTCGTGGAGAGATTGGCACCAGAGGCGGTTGGTGGTGGAATTCCACAAGTCAAAGCCTCTCTTGGGAATGCACCAGTTAGACTGTCATGGCGTGTGGCAGCTGTAAAGTTATTGAGTTCTATTATCGCCTTGGGGTCGGGTTTGACATTAGGGCGGCAAGGTCCTACTGTTCATATTGGGGCGGCTTTGGCGGCGGGGATGAGTCGTTGGGTTCCTACCTCCCCAGATCATCGACGACAGATGATCGCCGCTGGTGCAGGTGCTGGGTTGTCAGCAGCTTTCAATGCCCCGATTGCGGGCATGATATTTGTTGTCGAGGAATTACTTCAAGATTTATCGGGATTAACTTTAGGAACTGCCATTATTGCCTCGTTCATTGGTGGCGTCGTCTCACGGCTGTTGGGCGGTGGTAGGCTACAACTTCATCTAGCAGCAAGTCATTACTCCACCACCTTCTCAGTCACAGAAATTCCCTTTTACCTGATTTTAGGAGTCCTAGCGGGGTTACTAGCTGCATTATTTAATCGTGGATTGATTGCAAGTCAAGGAATTTACCGTAATTTACACATCAGCTTGCCGTTACGAGTGGCATTAGCTGGGTTTATTTCCGGTGTAGTGGTTGCTTTCCTACCACCTTCTTTCCGGAATAATAGTGAGTTACGGCAGTTTGTAATCACTGGTGAAGTTGATCCTTCCATCGTAGCGCTTGCCTTTGTCGCTCAGTTTATCCTTACCTTGGTCGCATTTGGCTCAGGAGCGCCAGGAGGATTATTTGCTCCTAGTCTAATCTTAGGTTCTTGTTTAGGATACATTATTGGTGTCTTCCAGCACTACGCTTTGGGAGAGGGTAACCCCACAACTTATGCACTGGCAGGAATGGGTGCCTTTTTTAGTGGTGTTTCTAAAGTGCCATTTACGGCTATTGTGATTGTGTTTGAGATCACCACAGATTTCAATCTGGTGCTACCTTTGATGATTGGCTCTGTGACATCGTACTTAGTTGCCGAAAAGATTGTGCCTGGGTCATTGTATGACAAACTTTTAGAACTAAGTGGCATCACTATCCAAAAACAAGCTCCTATTGAAGGACTACTGACGAAAGTACAAGCAACAGATGTGATGCAAAGACGGGTAGAAACTCTAGAAGTAGAAACGTCTCTGGATGAAACAGTAGAGGCTTTTTCACGTTCTCATCATCGAGGTTTTCCGATAGTGGAAGAAGGGAAACTAGTAGGAATTGTGACACAAAGTGATGTATTAAAAATACGCGATCGCAACCTTCCAAAAGATGCGAGTCTCACCGAAATAATGACTAGCAATCCTTTAACAGTCACTCCCACGCATAGCCTCAGCGATGTGCTGTATTTATTAGATCGCTATCAAATTAGTCGCTTACCAGTTGTCGAGGGGCGTAGATTGATTGGGATCATTACCCGTGCAGATATTATTCGCGCAGAAGCAAACCATATTAATTGTGAAAACAAGCAATCTAAGTCGCGATCAGAACCTTCTTATGTTGTTTATCAAACGCGTTCTCCGAGTACTGGTAGAGGAAGAATATTAGTACCGATAGCCAATCCGGAAACAGTCGTGACACTACTGGAGATGGCAGCAGCTATTGCTCGCGATCGCCATTATGAAATAGAGTGCATACAAATTATGCCTATCTCCCGCCACAGTTCCCCAACAGAAACACCAGTCAGAACAACGAAAAGTCGTCGCTTGCTAAGATTGGCAGAAGCTTTGGGCAAAAAGCGCAAAATTCCCGTGCATACGCAAATTCGGGTTGCTCATGATCCAGCCCAGGCAATTTTAGAGACAATTAAAGAAAGACACATCGATTTGCTTTTGATGGGGTGGAAAGGTAGCACTTCCACTCCTGGTCGTATTTTTGGGGATGTTGTAGACACTATCATTCGTCGTGCCAGTTGCGATGTGGTACTAGTGAAGTTGGGACAAGACAATTCTAAATCGCGAAAAACACTTAACGAACCAAAGGATCTGATTCCAAATTCCAAACTTCTGACTCCCAATTCAGCACTCAACAACCCCAATCACCAAGAAAACCTCCCCACGCCCCAAACTCCTCAATACTCCTTTAACCGTTGGCTTGTTCCAATGGCTGGTGGTCCTAATGCGTCGGTAGCGATTAAATTATTACCTGCTTTAGTCACATTGGGAAATGACCCAAAAGTTCGCCTCACTAGGGTATTCAAGCCATCAGAAATAGAACCAGATATGAGAATTTTGGAAGAAGCTATTCGCCAACTGATTCGTCGCCGCAAATTGAATAGTACTGTATTCGCTTCAGCCGTTAAATCTGACTCAGTTGCTAAAGGTGTGATTAATTTGGTCAAACAAGAACAATACGATGTTGTTATTTTAGGTGCTTCGCGTGAAGGGATGCTGCAACACGCAATTACAGGTAATATTCCAGAGGCGATCGCTTCTGGTGTTGATAGTACAGTTATTTTGGTCAGGGGGGCGTTAACCGCTTCACCCTGAAACTAGATCATTTTGCACCGTTTTTTCCATCCCCGTTAAAGGAAGATTTTAGGAGAAATCTTTCCCGATTAGTTCAGTCAACAAAGATCTGTAAAAATTTTCACAGCCGTTATACCAATTCTGTATGAACATGCGCCCAATTATATGAGGAACGAACCGCGTAGACGCGCAGCGGCTTCCCGCAGGGTAGGGCGCAAAGCACACAAAGAAAGAAGAAGTCAAGAAAATTTGGCGCATCCTTACAAAGAAATGGTATTAGGGGCAGAGGTAATGGAAAGAGAATCTGCACCAGCTATGCTTTGCCATCTGGTGGATTTTTATTTCTCTGGCTAGTTGAGGTTGCCAGTGCTATAGGACTCGTATTTGATTTTTGACGAAGCTAGGTACACTTTTATTGCTTCTTAAGCGTTAAGCGTCTCTACTTTGTGATTCACCCTAGTGGGAACGGCCACGCCTTACGGCTATCGGGTTCGCCCTTCGGGTTCGCAGTCGCCTCTGTCGGGAGACCCTCCTGCAGCGCTGTCTCACCAGATGCCTCTGTCGGGAAACCCTCCTGCAGCACTGGTCTCACCAAATCAAACCGGATTCCTATATAAGTTAATGAAATTGGATGGCGATGTTACAAAAAATGTATCTTTCTTGACAATTTATCTGGTAAAAAAATCTTGGGAAATTTGAATCCTCTGAAAATTAAGTATTAAAATAAAAATGCCGTAATTAATACTAACTAACAATATTTGTTCATACCCTTGGAGAAGCTCACGATTGATTGATTGCAAGCATGTAGTTAATATCACTTCTTCGTTATTAGGAACAAGAGCACTACCATGAAGGCCAAATTATTTGCAAATATGCTAGCTGCCAGTGCGATCGCACTTGGCAATTTTACTACTATAATTCACCCTACCTATGCTCAAGTTAATACATACTTTTGTGGTGTAAATAGGGATGGCGTACCAACAACATACGCTCGCAACGCCCTAGGAAGAAAAATTCCACTCATTAGCTGGCAAAGAAATTGGAATAATAAATTTTCCCAAAGAGCACGTTGTGAGGCTGTTTCTGCGAGATTTCAAAGTGCTTCTGTTGACGGTGTGCTAAACTATCTCACAACTGGAACCATGAATGGTCAAAAGGTTTTATGTGCCGCCAGTCGATATGGTGGAACTTGTAGCTATTTGTTACTCACACTCAGAGCAAGTGACGATGCAAGCCAAGTGATTGAAAATCTCAGACAAATGGGTTACACAGCTAGTGGTCCGATTGTTCAATCTGATGATGAATCTCATCAAACCTATATTGATATGAATCAATTACTCAGGGAGGAGCGCAGTGACGCTGAGTAAGGTATCCTAGTTTGAATACGTCTAACTTTCGCGGTTCACCCTTAGTGAGATAGCAAAATCAAAACAGTGGTCAATCAATTTTGGATTTAGGATTTTAGATTTTGGATTAACTCCACCCTAAAAGTGCAGAGCTTGGAGCGGAGCGAAACGAAGCCTAGATTTTAAAATTTACGATTTTGGATTAATTCCGTCCAACAAGGACAGGGCTTGTACCGAAAATCAACGCCAGAACAAGCGTGTTAGCGTAGCGTCTCCGCTACTGAGAGGGAAACAAGGACTATGGCACAAAGTGCCACGCTATGCGCTTGCTGTATTGGCTCCCCAATTTAAAATCTAAAATTTAAAATCTAAAATTGTTTCGGTCAGATTTCCCTATAAATAAATTGACATTAATGGGATATGAGCAAATGAATTGTCGGTTACTGGCTTTGGTTGTCTGGATGGGCACGTTATGGATGCTACCAGTACAAAGTCTTCCTCTAAATATTTCTAGTGCCAAACTATTTGCTCAGCAGCAAGCCTCACAATTGTCACAAGAGCAATTGCGGAAACTAGCTCAATCTATTACTGTCAAAATTATTTCTGGGAACAATGGCGGTTCTGGGATTTTGATTCAGAAGGAAGGTCAACTGTATACAGTTCTCACCAGTCGGCACGTTCTGGAAACAGGCAAACAACATCTAATCTATACATCCGATGGTCGAAATTATCCGGCACAGTTGCTCAAGGATGTTAATTATGATAACAAAGACTTGAGTGTATTACAGTTTCGTGCACCAGGAAACTATGCCGTAGCCTCCTTAGGAAATTCCTCAACATTACAAGAAGGCGATCAAGTGTTAGCTGCAGGGTTTCCTTTTGAAGAGAATTCATCTGTGTCGAGGCAGATGATTACAACAAGTGGGCGTGTTTCCCTGTTGCTAGAACGCCCTTTGAAAGGGGGATACCGGATTGGATACACCAATGAAATTGAAAAGGGTATGAGCGGCGGACCGGTATTAAATAATGAAGGTAAGGTTATTGGTGTCAATGGTATTCATGCTCAACCTCTGTGGGGTGATCCTTATATGTATGAGGATGGATCTCAACCTAATGACGCCTTACGTGAACGGATGAAACGCTCAAGTTGGGGAGTCCCCATTGAAACATTAGCGCAGTTCGACCCCCCAATTATTCCACCGGAAATCCCTCAAGCAAGAAATACACTTAAACAAGCAGCACCAAACTCGACGCCCTTGGTAGCAAGTCTGGTGGACAAAATTGCCCAAGAAATTACGGTGTTAATTACTTGGGAAAGCAGTCATGGCTCGGGAGTGATTGTTAATAAGCAAGGTAACACATATTACGTCCTCACCGCTGGTCATGTCGTGCGAAACAAGAACAACTTGAAAATTGTTACCCCAGATAATCAGCAGTATTCAGTCAACACAACGGGGGTGAAAACCTGGGAAGGGACAGATTTAGCTTTGTTGCAATTCACCAGCAACCAAACTTACCAAGTGGCGACTCTGGCTGATTATGACTTGGAAAATGAAGACAGAATCGTTTTTGTGTCTGGAATGCCGACATCAGATGATCTAACCACACAACCAAAACGTCAGTTTAGTGCTGGCTTGCTTTATGGTGGGGGAATAGATCGGGCTAAGGATTCTCGTTCTTTTGCTTTTGGTTATGAATTGGTTTATACTAACTCAACCGATAAAGGTATGAGTGGTAGCCCAGTGTTAGATAGTTTGGGTCGAGTCATTGGGATTCATACAGCAGCAGAAGGTGAACCAACTTTAATTAAACAAAGAACTGGTGAGGCACGGGAAATTCAACTTGGTTATAGTTTGGGTGTACCTATTCGTACCTTTTTGGCATTGGTACAACAAGACAAGTTGGAACTCAATCTAAAAAAACACACGACTTTGCCACCGCGATTGAGCGCCCCACAACAAGATGCAATTATCACATCTGCTCTGAATGTAGCATCACCGAAAGACAATTCGGATGAATTTGAGTGGCTCAGTTATGGAAATAAATTGTTGCGATCGCAAAAGTATGAAAAAGCAGTAGATGCTTTTGACAAAGCGATCAAAATCAAGCCAGACTTTTATCAAGCTTGGTATGCACGTGGAAGGGCACAACGTTTACAGCAAAAATATAAAGACGCACTGGAATCTTTCAACAAAGCAAGAGCGTATAATCGAACATATGACCCAGCTTGGCGTGAACTTGGCGATACGCTTTTTGCCTTGAATCGATACGAAGAAGCACGCCAAGCTTTGGAAAAAGTGATTTCACTCAAGCCAGATGAGTTCATGGCTTATCGAGGACTATGTAGTGTTTTGGGTGAATTAGGAAATTACTCAAAAGCGATTAAGGCTTGCGATCAAGCGATTAAAATTAATCCTCAGCCTTTGCAGTATATTCTTCGGGGTGAAACTTTAACTACTATTGGAGACACCACCCAAGCAATTAAAGATTTTAACGAAGCTTTGCGGCTTCAACCTGATAATCCCTTTGCATATCGACGACGCGGTATCGCCAAGTCTAATGAAGAAAATTATCAAGGAGCACTTGAGGATTTAAATAAGGCTATCACTCTTCAAGCTGATAATGGCTATGCCTACGTTGATCGGGGGATAGTTTACGCCATGATGGGAAACCGCAAAGCATTCATCAAAGATTTCGAGACAGCACTGCGGCTTGAGCCTGACTCAGCAGCTATTTATAATAAGCGCGGTATTGCGCATTCTATTTTACAAGATGACAAGGGTGCTATTGAAGATTACACCTCAGCGATTCGCTTTGCTCCGGAATCAGCTTATATTTATTACAAAAAGCTGGGCGATGTCCGCACTGTTCAAAAAGACTACAAAACAGCAATGGAAAACTATAGCGGATCTATACGCTTAGAACCTAACTATGCCCCCGCTTATGTTGGTCGAGGAATTGTCAATGCTATGATGGGTTCCCAACAGGGATTTACACAGGATTTCGACACCGCTTTGCGACTCCAGCCTGATAACGCCTGGTTTTATAGTGAACGAGGAAAGGCTCGATTTATCCTCAAAGATCAACAGGGAGCAATTGGAGATTACAACAAAGCCATCAGTCTTTTTCCTCAGTTGGCACATCTATACTATACGTTGCGGGGTAACGCGCGACAGGAACAGAAAGACTATACTGGAGCGATCGCAGATTACAACGAAGCAATTCGCCTCAAACCAGATTTTGCCTTAGCTTACAACAATCGGGGTTTGGTGCGTGTGCAACAAGAAGATAAGATCGGGGACTTCGCCCCAGCAAATCAATCTATTCGCCTCAACTCCAACACACCTACGGTTTTATACATCAATCCAGAGTCTTTGCAGAAGACACAAAATGCCAAAGACTATGAGAAGGCGATCGCCGATTTTACACAAGCCATTCGCCTCAAACCAGACCTTGCCTTAGCTTACAACAACCGGGGTTTGGCGCGTTTGCAAGAGAAAGACGACAAAGGAGCGATGGAGGATTTCAAGCAAGCCATGCGTCTCAGCCCGGATCTTGCGGAAGCTTATAATAAAGGAGATTTTGCACGTCTGATTCAGAAGAATTAGATAGAATTGACGATCCCGCTCACATTTTTGGTTTCGAGAGCAGCACCTTATAGTTGCAGTTTCAGTACGCAAGTTGTGTCCCAAATGTAGCATGCGTTCCATGCCATTTCCGCGCCCGTGAAATGCTTCACAACCGCGTTCATTCTACAAGCGAAGCAAAATCTTCATAGTCGTGGAAGTGTCAATCAATTTTGGATTTAGAATTTTATATTTTGGATTAACTCCACCCTAAAAGTGCTCTGCTTGGAACGGAGCGAAACGAAGCCTAGATTTTTAAATTTACGATTTTGGATTAATTCCGTCAAAGATGGACGGGGCTTGTACCGAAAATCAACGCCCTTCGGGTTCGCCAGTCGCCTACGGAGGGAGACCCTCCTGCAGCGCTGGTCTCACCAAGTACCTCTTTTGGGAAACAAGGACTATGGCACAAAGTGCCACGCTACGCGCTTGCTGTATTGGCTCCCCAATTTAAAATCTAAAATTTAAAATCTAAAATTGTTTCGGTCAAAAATCATTTACTCTCTTACCTGTGTAAAATTACTGATGTCATTTCTGTACTGGGTGTACCTGGTGCTGCCTAAACGGTAATCTACCCTACGGGTTCTCCTACGGAGTACGGGCACCGAAAGGAGTAGAACTGGTATTGGCTTCCTGCACTAATCGGTTTCACTGCGAATTTGTCCCGCTTGTTTGGCAGACTCCCGCATCTCCTTCAAAATCTCCTCTTGCTCCAGTTGAGCCAGTCGCGCTTGTTCAGCAGCTAGTCGCGCTTGTTCAGCAGCCTGCCTGATTTCTTCTGTAGCTAATCGCGCTTGTTCATTAGCCTGCCTGATTTCTTCTGTAGCTAATCGCGCTTGTTCATTAGCCTGCCTGATTTCTTCTGTAGCTAATCGCGCTTGTTCATTAGCCTGCCTGATTTCTTCTGCAGCTTCTCGGCTCTTCTCTTGTAACTGCCTATCTTCTTCAAAAGACTGCCGCTGCTCCTCTGAGGTTTGCCGCTGCTCCTCTGAGATTTGCCGTTGCTCCTCCTGAGCCTGTTGTCGAGCCTGTTCTTTCCACTGCGCCGCCTCCTGTTGCCTCTTTTGCTCGGGCGAGTCCAGCTTATCACCCAGGTGTTCACTCATTTCCTTGGCGTTCCTTAATTTTTTATATCAAGTTCTTTGAATCACATAATAATAAAATTACCGCACGCCGCTTTGCGGCGTGCGGTGTAACGGATGTCAACACCAAATAAGGATTACAGGCTTTACCCAGTTTTTTGCTCGATTGCTACTCATGGGCGTACACTTGCTAGGTATGATATTTAATCTGCAAGAAATTCTGCGCGATTAAACATTTACCTACCACCAAAACGAACTATGACCCAGAACTACCGGATTACCCTACTCCCTGGCGATGGCATCGGACCCGAAATTATGGCAGTTGCGGTAGACGTGCTGAAAGTCGTAGGGAAAAAGTTTGATATTCAGTTTCAATTCACTGAAGCACTCATCGGTGGTGCTGCAATTGATGCTACAGGCGAACCCCTACCAGCGTTCAGCTTAGATACGTGTCGCAATAGCGATGCTGTTTTACTAGCAGCCATTGGCGGTTATAAATGGGACACCCTACCATCCCATTTACGTCCAGAAGCAGGTTTGTTAGGACTGCGTGCAGGGTTGGGATTATTTGCCAATTTGCGCCCAGCGAAAATATTGCCTCAGTTGATTGATGCTTCTTCCTTGAAACGGGAGGTTGTGGAAGGTGTTGATATTTTGGTAGTCCGCGAACTCACCGGAGGAATTTACTTTGGCAAGCCCAAAGGAATTTTTGAAACAGAAACGGGTGAAAAGCGCGGTGTCAATACGATGGCTTACACCGAATCAGAAATTGAGCGCATTGGGCGGGTGGCGTTTGAAGCTGCACGTAAACGCGGAGGGAAACTCTGTTCGGTGGATAAGGCGAATGTGTTGGAAGTTTCTCAACTGTGGCGCGATCGCATCACCAAACTTGCCCAAGAGTATCCGGATGTGGAACTCTCTCACATGTATGTAGATAATGCAGCCATGCAGTTGTTACGCGCTCCCAAGCAGTTTGACACTATTGTCACAGGCAACTTGTTTGGTGATATTCTTTCAGATGCAGCTGCTATGCTAACTGGCAGCATCGGAATGTTACCCTCTGCAAGTTTGGGTGCTTCTAATCCAGGAGTTTTTGAACCCGTCCACGGTTCTGCCCCAGATATAGCAGGGCAAGATAAAGCAAATCCTTTAGCACAGGTTTTAAGTGCTGCTATGATGCTTCGTTATGGTTTAAATGAATCAACCGCAGCAGATGAGATTGAACAAGGAGTGTTAGAAGTGTTACAAAGAGGCGATCGCACAGGAGATATAATTTCCCCAGGTATGAACCTTTTGGGTTGTCGCGCTATGGGCGAAGCACTTATCCAAGTTCTGGAAGCAAAATGAGTGCATATGCTTAAAGTGGAAATTTTGGCAACTTTAAAGAAAATTTTCGGATAAACTATTAACACAAACCTACAACAATACTTCGCGAGTGGTGTACGCTTTAAAAAAAGGACAGGAAAACTATACCAATCAGAAGAGCCAGCCAGCTTTGATTGATCCAACCGTCATCAGAGCTGCTGGGCAAATCTACCACACTTACTGTGAGGTACATCCCGAAATCACTGGACAAGCTTCAGGAGTCGCAATTAATCGGTCTAATCACCGAGGTAAAGTGATATTTACTCACCAACCAATTCTCTTACCTGAAGAATGCTTCGTTCCTTTGAATCAGATTGAGTCGTATATGTATTAAGCCATAAAGACTGGTCATGAGTCATCAGTCATGAGTTAAGGTTATAACTTTTGAGCAAATGGCAAAAACCCTCTGGGTGAATCCTTCGGGTATGACCTTTGGTCACGCTGCGATAGCCCAATGGCGTAGCCGTTCCCACTAGAGCGCAATCGCCGTGAGAGTGGGAGAGCCTCCTGCATAGCCCTGTCTCACCAGCTGTTCATGGGGAAAGCCCAAACACCCAACTAACTCACAATTGACTTGAATGTTCATCTTGATCATAGTCCAGACAAGTTTGATCGTCTTTGCTTTAGGCACATCTATTGGCAGCTTTATTAATGTAATAGTCTATCGGTTACCAATTGGACTTTCGATTCTTTTTCCACCCTCTCATTGTCCCCATTGCTTAAACCAACTCAAACCCTACGAGAATGTACCAGTGTTGGGATGGCTATGGTTAAAAGGGCGCTGTCGCAATTGTAAAAGAAAAATTTCTATCCGTTATCCTGTGGTAGAGGGGGTAACGGGTTTTATTTTTTTGTTCGTTTTTTGGATACTGAAATTTTCACTCTCTACAGTAGGGTACTGGGCGTTTTGCAGTTGGTTATTGGCACTATCGCTGATTGATTTAGATACAATGACACTACCAAACTCACTGACTAAATCAGGTTTGTTAGTAGGAATTGTTTTTCACATAATTTGTGGCTTTCTACCAGAAGCGAGTTGGATCGGATTGGTAGATCATCTGAAAATGGCGATAGGAGGAGCAGTGCTGGGCTTATGGCTATTTGATGCGATCGCCATAATTGGTTCAATTGTCTTTGGCAAAACTGCTATGGGTAGAGGAGACACCAAATTAGCAGCCATGATCGGAGCATGGCTAGGATGGAAGTATTTGTTGCTTGCTAGTTTTCTTGCAAGTCTTATTGGAGTAATAGTCGCTGGCGGCAAAATCATACTATCACAGCACAGCAGTCGCACAGCGCTGTCTCAAAAATGGGGGCAAAAGATACCTTTTGGTCCTTTTCTTGCTTGTGGAGCAATCATTGCTCTATTTGGCGGCGAGGCGATTTTGTCTTTTTATTTACGATTATTTTTTCCAATCAATTGAATAACTGAATTTGAGCAAGCCCCTCCGGGGCGGGTGTAGGGGAGGACAGTGCCCTATGGCTGATGACCTGAGCCCTATGGCTAACGCCTATCGGGCACGGCCCCGTGCCGAACGGTCACGCTAGCCCCTAAGGGGGCCGGAGCTAACGCGCTCCGCAGTCGCCGTGAGAGCGGGAGATCCTCCAAAGAGCGCTGTCTCACCGTGGGCGGGTCTCCCGACTTGAGGCACCTGTCCGCCCTTGCCAGTACTGGTGTATCAGGCATATCGTGAAATGGTATTACCCCCGCACCCGTTGGGGCATTGACACTCTCTACTTGGAGATACACTATAATTGTAGATTTCATCACCCTATCTATCTTTAAGCTTTTGATAACATCATCTTGTGAATTCAGCCCTGCAGCCTGGTTTTCCACACCCTGCACACTGGTATTCACCACTCAAAGCAGCGTGTCCGTATTTCCTGCACAACACGCTTGTTTGTTGGCGGAAGCTTCCAGAGAACTTGGGGGCGATAAGCCCGCTTGCTTGACGCTTTGCGTATCGCGTAGCACGCCCTAGCCCCCAACCGTTCCTTCAGAACGCTTGCTCCGTCTCTAAAAGAGACGGGCTATACGGGCGATCGCCATAGGTGTGCGTACCTCTTTCAAAGAGACTGCGCGTGCGCTGTCACAAAAGCTGTAGCCTTAGCCACAGACAAACCCTAAGGGTGAGTTGGATGATCCTCTTAATAACGGGTACCCTTTTGACAAGCAAAATTGATGCAACAACTGCTTGGTTCTCATAACATACCAACAAATATTATTGATTTAGGGGGTGAAATCTTATTTGGGGCAGCTTTGTAGGTACGTTTACAAAAGAAATGGACTGCTTTGCTACTTTTTAAGTTTCTCAGAAGGCGAGCAACAGACTTGAATTGGTTTACGTATTTTCGTTAAGCTGGCAACCAAAGATCTAAAATATGGTCTTTTACAGCTTACAAGACAATTTTGAATATGTTGTCATTAGTTATGAGTCATTCATCCTTAATATGGACAAAGGAATGATGATAAAAAACTAAGACAAAGACAGCATCGGTTTGATCTTTTTTCAACATACTATCGACTTAGATAAGATACAAATGGCGAACAACGAAGAATCACGCGGTTTAAAGTCTTTATTAGATTGGTTTGCAAATCGACGGAAATCAGGATCTACTATCCTAGAACGCCAAGAGCGTGAGATTGCTGATGGACTGTGGCATAAATGTTCTAACTGTGGTGTGTTGACATATGCCAAAGATTTAAGAGCAAACCAAATGGTTTGTGTTGAGTGTGGACATCATAATCGGGTTGATAGTGATGAGCGCATCCGTCAATTAATTGATGTGAACAGTTGGAGATCGATAGATGAGCATTTGTGTCCCACCGATCCACTGCAGTTTCGCGATCGCAAACCTTATATTGATCGCCTGCGGGAAACCCAGGACAAACTGAAGTTAATAGACGCAGTTAAAACTGGTTTTGGTCAAATAAATGGTTTATCCATTGCTCTTGGCGTTATGGACTTCCGGTTTATGGGAGGAAGTATGGGTTCGGTTGTCGGAGAAAAACTGACGCGCCTGATTGAGCAAGCCACTCAACGACGATATCCTGTGGTTATTGTTTGCACCTCTGGTGGAGCGAGGATGCAAGAAGGAATGCTTTCGCTCATGCAGATGGCGAAAATTTCTGCCGCTTTGCAGCGTCATCAAGAAGCGCGGTTGCTGTACATTCCCGTTTTGACAAATCCCACCACTGGTGGTGTGACTGCTAGCTTTGCCATGTTGGGCGATATTATCATAGCAGAACCAAAGGCTACTATTGGTTTTGCTGGGCGGCGAGTGATCGAACAAACCTTACGGGAAAAACTTCCAGAGGAGTTTCAAACTGCGGAAGATTTACTCAAGCACGGCTTTGTGGATGATATTGTTCCTCGTACTCAGCTAAAAGGAACATTAGCACAGTTGATTGCCTTACACCAGCCACCTGCACCAACGTCCACTCATAATAATATGGTTGTTTGGGAGACAAGGACTTTGAGTTCTACCGCTGTTGAGTAATCATTGTTTCTCGGACACTAAACTTCTTGCAAAAACAGGGTAAGCGCATCTAAATAAGTGTTGACAAAAACATGTGTTTGTGTTTTAAGGAATGATCACAGTTTCTCGTTTTGTATGTTTCCCAAGGGTCAAAGCGATACGTCTTCCCGCAGCATGCGCTTTGCGCTGAGGCGTGTGTTGCTTTTTTGCAATCGCCAAAAATATTATCAATAAGCAAGAATTACTGCGACGATTTTCGGCTTGATTGACTCTGAGACGTTCTGATTGACAAGATGCGCTTACCCTGCTTGCAAAAATCGAAAATTTGGATTTCCCTATGGAGTGTGGTGATTAAGTCTTTAACCCGACACGATATAATTGGTAGCTGCAAAAGAATTTTAGTCAGGTCAGTCAGTTTGGGTGTATTGAAAAGTAGGGACGCACCCTGTTTGCATATGAAATGTAAATGAATTATCAGTCAGTTAATTGTGCTTCCAACTTGCTGTTAGTTAATTAATCGGCGTGCGATCCTCGCTATGATGGAACATTATCTGTCAGGTGAGTTCCAACATCGTCTTGTGTAAATGTCACTTGATGCAGTTTCAGGTTTTTGGCTCCTGTTAAAATTGCCCCTTCCAGTTTTACATGGCTTAGATTTGTCATGTTAAGGTTGGCTCCCATGAGGTTTGCCCCACAGAGGTTTGCTTCATGGAGAATTGCCATTTGTAGGTTGGTTCCCATAAGGTTTGCTCCGCAGAGGTCAGTTTCTCTAAGGCTTGCTTCAGAAAAATTAGCAAAAAACATTTCTGTGTTTTGCAGTTTGGCTGCATTCAGGTTTGCTTGTTGCAGGTTTGCCCCATTCAGGTTTGCTTGTTGCAAATTTGCTCCAATCAAACCTGTTCCTTGCAAGTTGGCTTTACCCAACTTTGCTCCTTGCAAATTAGCTAAAAACAGCTTTGCCTCTTGTAAGTTCGCAGCTTTTAAATTAGACCCTTGCAAATTGGCTTTGTATAAATTGGCTCTTCGTAGATTGACTCCACGCAAACTTGCTCCTGTAAGATTTGCTGCACGTAAATTTGCCCCAGAGGCTTGAGCACAATTAAGGTTTGCTCCAGAAAGGTTCGCATCAGTTAAGTTAGTTGATTGCAAGTTGGCCTCATATAGAATTGACCCAGAAAGTTTAGCACCTTCCAAATTTGCCTCACACAAGTTAGCTCCCTGTAAATTGGCTTGACAGAGGTTAGCTCCCCGCAAATCTGCTTGCTGGAAGTTGGCTTTATGCAAGTCTGCTGTGCTCATATCAGCATATCGCAAATCAATTTTCTGATTTGGCTGGTCTTTTTGGATCTGACGTCTGGCGATGACATTCAAGGCTGCTTGAATATCTGTAGGAGTTCTTGCAGTTTCTTGAGTTTGCTCATTTTGCGGTTTTCCAGCAGCATTCTCTCGCACAAAAGCTGTCAGAATTTCCATGATTGTCCAGTATTGCTGAGGAGAATCTTGAGCAATTCTTTCCAAAGAATAAATTGCACCGGTCCGTGTCGCAGCACTTTCATGCCCAAGCTGGGTAATTGCAGTCATAAAGCGTTCTGTAATCAACCTTTCTTGGGCGATACGGACATTCTTAATTGCAATCTCATTACTCTTGTGCGCTGCGATCGCACTTTCTTCAAGAGCTTGGGCGCGTTTTGCTGCCACGTATGCATGAATCATCACTGCTAATCCTAACAAAAGGGTAGCAGTTGTTGAAAATACTTGAGTTCTATTTTCGATTTTTGGTTGATTTGACCACTCCTCCATTTTGGAAAATGTGAAGAAAAATACTATTGGTGATAAAATAGACGTGAGTGCTACTACTATCAACCAATTTTTGAGTACGTCTGTCTTTTTCGCAGACATAATGGTTGTGTCCCTCAAAACACACAAATTTTAAGTAGATTACAGAAAAAAAGAGTATAGCATTTGTCTGGTAAATTTGAACATCTGACGAGAATGAGGTAGATGCAGTAGCTTGTTATTAAAAATTAATGGCAGCCTATAGTGGTTCCATTTTTTAACAAACAGTTGTTTGATGACTATCCCTGAAGTTGGTTTAAAATACTTATTATTAATTTAGTTTGATAAAGAATACAACCCTCTCAAGAGAGAGTTTTTTATCCCTATTTTCACTTATTTTAATGTTTTTCCTTACTCTATAGGTGAAGCGAGAATTGCAAATCAGGTCTTGAATAAGTAAGTAGTAATCCTTGATACTTTGATACAAGTATATGCTTTTGATATAATTTTCAATTATAAAGATTGTATAAAAATAGCAATTGTATCTCATTTTTAAACTTGACTTTTTTGGCGAAAAAGGCGGAAAGACGAAAGTATAGAAAAAGTTAGGAACTCATATGAGATTGGAGTATTTTTTTACGGCTTGGGACTCACAGTTGGTGCATTTTGGGTGAGGGTTCAGTCCCACTTGCTATGCTCAAATGACGCATTCAAAATATGGCGTACTCGTACGCACTTAACAAAGTTCAAATAACTAAAGCTGAATAAGTAGGTCGGTACAAATAAAGTTAACTAGTTTTGGCAGTCATTAGTCATTGGTCATTAGTCATTAGTAAGGGTTTGAGGCATTTTTACATTTCTTAACATAGTTCTGTTTATTTCCACCTATCTACTTATCAAAGGGCTTGCTAAATCAAAATTGGCAAAATGGGTAAATGACGCTGGATGGGGTCAATTCCTGCAAATTCTCTCAATCAAGGCTCAAAGAGCCGGATTGCTGACAAGAGCGGTGAATCCAAACGGCACTTCTCAAAACTGCTCTGGATGCGGTACGAAAGTCTTGAAACAACTGAAGGATACGCTTCATGTCTGTCCTGAATGCGGACTGACGCTTGAGCGTGACCATAATGCAGCAATCAATATCAAACATTTGGCGGTAGGGCATTCCGTCAATAAAGCTCATCTAACGTCCGAAGCAATAGCTGGAGTCGATGAGAAGCCCGCTCTGTATACGTAAGAAGCATCACAGTCGGGAGTATGTCACATACAAACCTCTTTTTCAGAAAAGAGTCTTGCTAGACTTGATAGGACGTGCAGCAATTTTATCTTAAAATTCCATAAATAACGGTTTTTTGATATAATTGCCGTAGTATAAATACGAGATACGCAGTTTCTTCGCTGAAGATAACTCTCAGCTTATATGTTTGTTAACAAACGCGATTCCCAAAAGTATCGGTTCAAAAAATATGGCTAACATCATAGCAATTGCTGGCAGTCCATCTCATCCTTCCAGAACCTACACCCTTCTGGAACACTCCACTAAAATTTTGCAGCAAGAGGGATTCCAAACGGATATTATCTCTGTTCGTGATATCCCTGCTGAAGTTTTAGCCTATGGACGTTACGATAGCCCAGATCTAGAACAACCAAAAGCACTCATAGAAAAGGCAGATGGTATTATTATTGCCACTCCGATTTACAAAGCAGCCTACACGGGAGTTCTCAAAGCGTTTTTAGACTTGCTACCTCAAAGAGCGTTGTCAGGGAAAGTCGTGTTACCTATCGCGACTGGTGGGACTCTAGCTCATTTGTTGGCAATTGATTATGCCCTCAAACCCGTCTTGTCAGAGTTAAAAGCACGATTCATCTTGGGCGGTGTTTATGCAGTAGATAAACAACTGCAAATACAACAAGATGGCAGTCTTCAATTTGATGAGGAAATTGATCAGAGATTGAAAGAAGCTCTCAATGATTTTGCACAATCTGTGAAGAGTTTGCAACCCAATGTCAAAGAATTGGCTTCCGCAAATTAATTTATATCCTCCCCAACTTAGGCTGCCGTTGAGGTTGGGGATTCCTAGAGTCGCTTCTTTGACTTACTGCTCTATCCCCTAGAATCAATGTAATGTTGAAAATTCATTATTTGAGCTACAAAAGGAAAAAAAGAAAAGTCAAGACTCGAACAGAGTGCCGCAAAAATAAAGATTAGAGCAATATTAGGATATCCCAAGTTTGCCGACAGTGCTTGTACAGAGCCTTTTAGGTAGATGAGCAAAGTACAGTAATTGTATTGTTTAACCGTGGTATTCTTTTAACAGAATGGCTGACTGCTAGAAAATAACATTCCTTGCTCAGCAAGCTATCGGACGATACATCGTATTTATTGTTAGAGGTAAGAAATTCATGAGCCAAGTTGTCAATGAAGTCTTAGCAGCCAATACTGCTTACGCTGCAACCTTTGGTGACAAAGCGAACCTTGCGATACCTCCAGCTAAACACTTTGCAATTCTCACTTGCATGGACGCTCGACTCGACCCTGCTAAATATGCAGGACTGTCTGAAGGGGATGCTCATGTGATTCGTAATGCTGGTGGACGTCTGAGTGATGATGCGATTCGTTCGCTGGTGATCTCCCACAAACTACTCGGTACTCAGGAGTGGTTTGTGATTCACCACACCAATTGTGGCATGGAATTCTTCACAGACGACATCATCAGTAAATTGCTGGGGAATGATCTCGATACCGCAACTCTGAATGCAGACGGTACTTTTACTCCTGCAGGGCAATCAGGAACGGGATCAACCGAAGGATACTTCATGAAATGGTTGACTATCAGTAACCAGGAAGAAAGTGTTGCAACAGACGTCAGACGGATTCGATTCCACCCATTGGTACCGGGCTACATTGCTATCTATGGCTACATCTACGATGTCAAGACTGGGAAATTAAATGAGGTTCATAGAGCAACGGAAATTGGCAAACCAATACGACGGTGAGTGCGTCTGTTTTTAGCTGTCACATAACGGTCATGGCAAAGATGAAAAGAAACCTTAATTGGTCTTCCAAACTGATTTTTCCTGGTCTTCCTGGTTTCAGTTTCTTAGAATTTAGCGATCTTAGAAGTGAGTTCCGAACTTAAAATTTTTCTTTTGAAAAATTCAGAACTTAAAATGACAAACGAACTATAGCGTCAAATCTCTACAAGTGAGTACTGGCAAGCATTGGCAATTGACCTCGGATATTTGAGATCCTCTGTGCTCCAGGCACACAGCAAAATTCGCTGGATTAGCAGTAAAAATACTCATTAATCCGGCGATACGCGGAGCGTGACGCCTGGATGCGTATCGCACTTGTGACGCAGCATGGGTAGGAAGTGCCAGACTTGCGGACTACCGAGAATATTGATCGAATATCAGATGAAGATGATAAATCTGAATAATTCTCTACCAATTGCAATCTTGCAAGAACTCCTTGGCTTTTGTGCCAAAGAATAAATTCAATTTATGCTTTGGCTGCCCCATTTGTGCAATATTAAGAAATATGCGGGCAATGTATAGCTATCACGTCTTTTTGTTGGCACTCTGAATATTGTCAAAAATCGCCCCATCGGCAAAAAACTTCTTCTGGATATTATCCCAGCCCCCCAGATATTGAGCATTGAAAATATTTTGAATTTGAGGATACTTCGACGCCATCTCTACTGCCAAGTAGGGGTTAACCGGACGGTATCCTAATTGCGCAAATTCTCGCTGGGCTTCTGGTGTGTAAAGATAATTGACAAACGCTTCTGCTATTTTTCTAGTGCCATGCTGATCAACGTTTTTGTCCACAACAACGACAGGGTTGTCGATGGAAATGTTAATCTCGGGTACTACATAAGACAGTTTCTGACCATTCTGAGCGGCCAGAATTACCTCGTTTTCGTAGTTGATTAAGACATCTCCCTGATTTTTCTGGAAAAATAAATCGGTAGCTGCACGCGCACTTTCAGGTAGCACGGGGGCGTTTTGATAAACTTTGCTAGCCAACTCCTGTGCTTGCGTCTGCTCACCCCCTTTTACTATTACAGAACCCCAAATTCCAAGGAAGTTCCACCTCGCACCGCCAGAGGTTTTGGGGTTCGCTGTAATTACGCTCACGCCATTATTAGCCAGATCTGCCCAAGTCTTTATACCTTTGGGATTGCCAGGACGAGTAACAAAAGCTACTACAGATCTAGTGAGAATGCCACCAAGGGGAGCTTTTAATTCCCAATCCGGTTTAATGAAACCTGCTTGTTCAATTTTATTGACGTCAATGCCAAGTGATAGGTGTACCACATCTGCCTGTAAACCCTTAATCACAGCATCTGCTTGGGAACCAGATGCACCATAGCTTTGAGTGAAAGTGACGTTTTGGTTATGTTCTTTCTTCCACTTTTGGACAAATTTAGGAATAATCCGCTCGTAAGCTGCTTTAGTTACCGAAAAAGAAACCAGCGTTAGCTTGACATCACCCTGAGAAACTGAATTGCTTGCTGAGCAGGCGACGATCACTACGCTCAAGCTCACTCCTACTAAAAATAGGGATGCTTTGCCCCTGATGGAACTGAAACTCGGCCAACTTTTTATTGTTTGGCACCACTGTGTAATAAGCTGTAAAACCTGAACAATATATGTTTGAACTTGCTTAATCAAATGTGCCCCAGGTTTGTTTGTATTTTGCCACTTACTCATCAAAATCCCCCCGATGAATCTTTGGTATCTTGAGCGAAATACAGTAGTAAAAGGATATTATAGGGCAATAGCAAACAAAACATAATCTTTTGTTAACCTAAACTTAAACAAACTTTTGCACGTTAAGCGTTCTTCTAAAACAACTCATTAGCCAACATATTGCTGATTTCACCTTGCATGCCGGTGCGGGGATCATCGTATATTGTCAAAGTTTCCAGCTTCGCGTGACGACTTAACTTTTATCGCTATTGCTAGTATCGAGTGCAGTGGTGATGCTTGAGTGCCGCAGTCGCTTATTTTCTTTGTAATTCCGAATGCCTTACAGTACTTTTCGACTAATTTTGATACTATTAGGACTTACGCACTCGTGAAAAATAAGGCTTTGCGATGCTCCAGCAGGGAGCCACCCAAAGGGTGATCGCTTCCTTTTGGTCGCAATAACAACAATTGCGTTATTTTTGCATAAGTCCTAACTATGTCTCCCGTCACGCTATGCCGGAAATTGTGGAAGTCTAGCCTTTTTTGCAGTGACGTGTACTTAGCTACTTTTGGCAAAGTTTCAGATCTCGTAAGTTAGAAATATAGCAACTGACGCACAAAATACGGCAGAATAATATTTTTAAAGAACTAGAGAAATTTTATAGATTTTAAATAAGATATATTACACAATCTTAATACTTACTAATTAATAGTATCAAGTATATCTTTTTTTCTTAAGTACAGGCAAAAAAATGATCAGCAATGCACTTGTCGTGACATTAGAATCTTTGCATTTCTGTGCAGAAGAGCAAAGAGCTTTGCTGTATCAAGTTTAGATGTTTGTCATCAAAATATAACAAAAGTTATATTTTATATAGTAAAACTATGATAATCTATAATATAAATTAATAACTACGGTAAACGGACAAGAAACTAGTACAATTTTTTAAGTGAGATAGAAAAGCTATTTTCCTAAAGATTTTATATGAGGAAATCGTTGTCTCAATAATTTGAGGAAACTCATCCATTTGCTTATCGCTAATAGTCACAATCCTCTGCACAGATATTCTTTTAAGATTGTGATTCATTCATTGTACTAAATTCGACTGGCTAACTGAAATGCATTGTTATTTATTATGGTCTGTTTGATAAATATATTTTATGATAATCCAAATATGAAAATGCTAAAATTCTTACAGGCTAATTTTTTCCAAATAAGTAACTCAACCTAATTAAACATCAAATCTCATCACGTAAGCGCAAAGCGTGTTGCTGTTCGCTACGCACAGCTTCCCTGAAAGGCATAGATCACGAAGCAAAATCAGCGGTGTACCGAGGTTTACCCACACAGAGAATGATATCTTCAGTTGAAATCTCCCGTTGAGTGAAGCAAAGTAATCGCCAAAACTCTATGTTACGTTTTTCAAAGTTGACGTACTTCATGGTGCTATTTTTTTAAATTTAGTTTTTGGAAAAATGCTAGAGCGTAATCAAGTTATTCCAACATTACTATTAGTTATTGCCTGGAGCCTGACTTCATGCAGCAGTGCTGAAGAGAAGAAGAGGCAGGTGAGTATCGATGGTGGAGTTGTGGGTTATCCTCTCCATCAAGCAGTTGCAGAGGAATTTAAAAAGGTTAAAAGTGATGCTCAAATTAGTGTTGCTGCTAGTGGCACTGGTGGTGGAATGAGTAAGTTTTGTTCAGGTCAAATTGATATTGCTGGTGCTTCACGCCCCATCAAGAAAGAAGAAATTAAAGCTTGTAAGAAGAGCAAAATTGATTTTGTCGAGATACCTATTGCTCTTGACGGAATTGCTGTTATAGCTAACCGTAAAAATAACTTTGCTAGCTGTTTATCTATTAAGGAATTAAACAAAGTTTGGAGTCCAAAATCAACTAATAAAGTCAGAAACTGGAATCAAGTGAACTCCAAATTTCCCAACAAACCTCTGAGTCTTTATGCCCCGGCATCTGATACTGGAACGTTTGACTATTTCACACAAGCAGTCAATAAAAAAGGCAAAGCTAGCCGTACAGACTACACTGCTACTCAGAATCAAAACGTTCTTGTGAATGGAATTGCAGGTGATGATGCTGCATTAGGATATGTGGGAATTTCTTATTACTTAGCAAACAAGGATAAGCTGCAACTGGTTGGTGTACAAACTCCTGAAGGAAAATGTGAAACGCCAGATCCGCCGGAGAAAGTTGCTAACAACATCTACAAACCTTTGTCTCGTCCTCTGTTGATTTATGTTAACAAGACGGATTTAGATAGCAAGCCAGCAGTGAAGGATTTTGTTAGTTTCTACTTAGACAATTCCAAAAAGTGGGTGAGACAATCTGGCTATGTTGAACTAACCGATGAGGCTTATGCTAAGGCTAAACAAAGATTTGTTTCTGAGAAAACGGGTTCTAAGTTCAAAGATGCAAAACCAGGCGAACCAGTGACAAAGTATCTCTAAAAAAATTTGGATTTAGGAAATTCCTCCTGAGAAATTCGGAAAATCCAAAAAATGCAAAGAAGCCTGCAAATAGGCTTGATGACAAACCCTTGATAGACCTGTTTATAGTTATTATGCAGAGTGGGAATTATCAGAACGGTTTCAATCAGGAACCCAGAGAAACGCTGGAAAGACAAGCATCTGACGATATCCAAGACAAAATCGTCGAAGTGATTTTATTTTGCTGTGCTTTGGTTTCTATCCTGACGACGATTGGAATTGTCTTCATTATCTTTCAAGTGACGTTTGAGTTTTTCCAAGAAGTTTCGTTTGCTCAGTTCTTTCTCGATACTCAGTGGACTCCTTTGTTTGCAGAGCGACATTTTGGAATTTGGCCCCTTATAAATGGCACTTTTATGACTACGGCGATCGCCATGTCTGTTGCCATTCCTCTGGGTTTATGTTCTGCCATCTACTTGAGCGAATACGCTCAACCTAAGGTAGCATCAATTTTACGTCCAGCAGTGGAATTACTAGCGGGAGTGCCTACGGTTGTTTACGGTTACTTTGCACTTTTATTTGTCACACCGTTGCTGCGCAATATTCTTCCACTGGAAATCTTCAACGCTTTGAGTGCTGGTTTGATGATGGGAGTGATGATTACCCCCACTGTTGGCTCTATTAGTCTGGATGCCATACAAGCTGTACCACGTTCTTTGCGAGAAGGAGCTTCTGCATTGGGATTAACTAAACTCGAAGCTATATTTCGAGTTGTTCTGCCTGCTGCTCTTTCTGGAATTATCGCCTCGATTATTTTGGGAATTTCTCGAGCTGTTGGTGAAACAATGACTGTCCTCATCGCTGCAGGACAACAACCAAGACTGACTGTTAATATTATGCAGTCAGTAGAAACAATGACAGCTTACATGGCTCAGATTTCTGGTGGAGATAGTCCTCGTGGCAGTCTCAACTACAAGACTTTGTACGCTGTGGGAGCAGTTCTATTTTTGATAACTTTGGCTTTAAACATTTTTAGTAATTGGATTGCTAAACGCTTCAAAGAAAAGTACGAGTAATAGATATGGCTACTTCGATTGATGCCGATGATTTTCGACAAGAAAATGAAGAATTTACTGACAATATAGACGCAAGGGAAAAACGTGGCAAAATTTTTGAAATCATCTTTTTACTTGGATTGCTCGTTGGTTTATTCGTCCTCGGACTTCTGGTTTTTGACATTTGTAAAGACGGATTAGTCAGATTTTTTACACCTGGTTTTATTACGGAAACACCTTCCCGTTTTCCTAATGAAGGTGGCATCCTTCCTGCTATTGTCAGCAGCCTTATGTTAGGACTCATCACAATTTTGGTTTCCGTACCAATCGGCGTAGGAGCAGCTTTGTATCTCGAAGAATATGCACCAAAAAACTGGTGGGCTGATCTGATTGAGATTAACATTAGCAATCTCGCTGGAGTCCCTTCTATTGTCTATGGATTGCTGGGTTTAGGAGTTTTCAATTATTTTTTGGGCTTCGGTTCAGCTTTAATTTCTGGAGGGCTAACTTTGTCCTTGCTGTCTTTACCAGTGATTATTGTCACATCTAGAGAAGCAATTCGAGCAGTTCCAGATTCTCTAAGAAATGCTTCTTACGGCTTAGGCATAACCAAGTGGCAAACCATCAGTAATCATGTTTTACCTTATGCCATCCCTGGTATTCTCACAGGAGTGATTATTTCAGTCTCTCGTGCCATTGGTGATGCAGCGTGTCTGATTGTAGTTGGTGCTGTTAGTTTCTTAACATTTAACCCTGGTTTGTTTCAACGATTCATGGCATTGCCTATCCAAATTTACTCCTACATCTCTCGTCCAGAGCCAGGTTTTTCCAATGCAGCAGCAGCGACAATTATTGTCTTACTTCTTTTAATTTTGGCTCTGAATGGCGTGGCAATTTACATTAGACAACGCTTCTCGCTATCTAAATAAAAGAGTTTCCAAAATTTCAACAAACATTTACAGTAAATCACAGATTGGAAAAACTAAAATGACTTATAACAACGCCAAAGGAAAATTCAGTAGCGCCACCCAAAGTGAACATGACAGTACCGTTTTCAATGTTGAAGGGGTTAAGGTTTACTACAATGGATTGATCGCGCTTCAAGATGTTTATATAGAAATTCCTGAAAAGAAAATTGTTGCTTTTATTGGACCTTCAGGCTGTGGCAAAAGTACCCTGCTACGCTGCTTTAATCGTATGAACGATTTAATTCCAGGAGCGAAGGTTGAAGGTCGCCTGCATTACCGCAATAAAAATATTTATGATCCTAAAATTAATTCAGTAAAATTGCGGCGTCAAGTAGGAATGGTTTTCCAAAGACCAAATCCTTTTCCAAAGTCTATTTACGAAAACATCTCCTTTGCACCACGTACGAACGGTTATAAAGGTAATATTGATGAACTCGTAGAGCAATCATTACGACAAGCTGCTCTTTGGAATGAGGTGAAAGACAAACTCAAGGACAAAGGTACAGCATTATCTGGAGGACAACAGCAACGTCTTTGCATTGCAAGGGCCATCGCCATGAAGCCAGATGTCCTATTGATGGATGAACCCTGCTCTGCATTAGACCCTATTTCCACTCGTCAAGTTGAAGAACTTTGCCTGCAACTCAAAGAGCAATACACCATCATTATGGTAACCCACAATATGCAGCAGGCTTCGCGAGTTGCAGACTGGACTGCTTTCTTCAACACCGAAATCAGCGAGCATGGTAAACGCAGAGGAAGATTAGTCGAATTCAGTCCTACCGAAGAAATGTTTAGCACTCCTGCAACTCAGGAAGCAGCAGAGTACATTAGCGGACGTTTTGGGTGAACTACCTACACTCCCCTTACAGGTGGGTGTAGGCTTCTGGCACGTCTTAACGTTTCCAGAACTTCCTTAGAGTCACCCACTACTGGATTTTGTTTACGGCGTTTTATCATTGGGGACAATTCCAGCCCAACGCGCTTTACGTTGATAGGGGTGTTAACGTCGCTATCAACCCAAAGCTATTCTTTGGCAGGATGGCATAGAGTTTGCTCAGGTTCTCTACATCGTGCTCAAACCAATTATTAATCCACTGACAATAATGCTGAGTCGCTTGTGCGGGAATAAGATCACCCAATAGTTCAGCTGCTATCAAATGCCCTGCCATGATCCCAGACATGATTGCTTTGAGCACCCCATGACTTGATGCGGGATCAAGAACCATCGCCGCATCCCCAACCATGAAATAACCAGAACCCGCAGGTTGCGAAACAATGCGCCAAGTGACATCAGCCGCCTGCATTTTGCCATGAATATTGAGTCCGTGGAATTCATCCGGGAGCCAGTCTTTTGGGATTTTCTGATCAACTAATGATAGGCGCGTCCACTGGTAAAGTTGAGGTTGCACTCTAGCAGTCCAGGTCCAGCCACCAGAGTCCGCAACTATCGCAGGAGCATCATCCCGCATTGGACATTCTCCAAAAGCGTAGCCATAGTATACAATTCTACGCGGAGAATGATAGTTGATTTGCAGTTGCAATTGTCGAGCTAACCAATGATGACTTCCTGTTGCATCAACCACTTTAGATGCCCTGAAAGTTCCAAGGCTTGTCTCAACACCAACCACTCTATCCCCATCCACAAGTACACGCAAAGCTTGGCATGGCTGCAAAACCTCAACACCCAAAGTTTTTGCCCGATTCAGCAAAATGGTATCAAAATCGGCTCTCCACGCTTGAAATCCCAGCCATGCCCCCGAATCGTCTTCTCCAAAGGGGACAAAATACCTCTCGGCTTCCCACTGCACCCAGTTTCCAGTGTGGCGTAGGAAGCCAGCGGCTAGCACTGGCTCGATCATACCTAACTGCTTCAAAAGTGGCTCTATACCTGGGTGCAGAGTTTCGCCGGGGTGGTAGCGTGGAAATTGATCGCGCTCAATCAGGACAACTCGTAAACCTTTTTGAGCGGATGCAATCGCAGCAGCAGACCCTGCAGGTCCGCTACCTATAATCAGTACATCACAATTAGACACGTGTCCAAGCATTATTGTTACGTTTCAACAAAATGTTGAGGGGTGTGACAAAAAGCGTTGCGGTTTCTTGAATTGGAACCAATTGTTTGCGAAAATCATCTGGATTTGGCAAAGAATTTCCAGGACGATAGATTTCAAACCGATAAATGCTGCTAACAAGTGTAGTTCCTGTTTGAGTTTGTGCCTGTTTCAATTCTGAATCAGTTGGCTGCACTTGACGGAATGAAAATACGCTCCACTCTCCTCTCTGGTCAGGAGTGATGTTTAAAACTCGATAAACATTTGCCATTGCCAAAACTCTGGCTTCATATTCACGCACATCAACTTTACCTGTTAGCGACAACGAGAATTTCTTTTGCAAAGAACTTTCTACATAATCCCCATGAGCAAAATCTGCATATTCTATGAAGTCTTTACCATTCCTCGTCACTCTTTTTGGACCGGGGATACCATCCCAAGGTAAGTTACCACTCTGACCAATTTCTTCATCTGTCAAAGGACTGACAGTGGGCCATAAGGGATTTGGCTGAAATGTCCGTGCTGCATCGGGAGCGACTGCGGGCCAAAATGTACTCAGTGCAGCACACAGTTTGGAGTCTTCTGGAAAAGGACTGCCTAACCCATAAGCTGCTAAATGATCAACTCCATTAGCGCGATCACGACTGACATCCCAACCAGGGGCAAACACTCCAGCTGCCCCATCTGGAAGATAGGCATGTCGCATTGTTGGGGAACCGCTCAACGGCATTTGTCTTACCGAACCATTTAGGGATAAACAGACAATTGCAGTTACGGTTTTATCTTCTGGACGGAAATTAGCGTTCTTTAACTGAAGGTTAGGAGCTAAGCGAGTGTCAGATAACGTTTCTGGGGGAACTTCCCAAAGATTCTGTCTCAGTGCGGTAGGTACCGACTGCTGAGTCCATTCCAATAGCTCTCGCTGATCGCAGTTGGGAAAGAAATCCGGTGCTGTTACAAGGGAATAAGCAGGAACACGGCGCGGAATTGCCACTGCTAACTGTGGACACACTGCTTCAATCGATCCATCACCTGTGAAGTCAACGTAGTGAAGGGCATCATAACCACCTTTTTGTACAGTTTGTGTGACATTTGAGAGATTATTGAGATTTTCGATTTGACCATTGGATAGTTTGTGACGGGCGTGAACATATTCTGGTGCGCGTCTTGCCTCTGTATTTGCAGGAATGCTTAGGCTGGAGGATAGAGTTTCACTGTTTGGTGGAACTTTAAAAGTGAGTGGTTTTCCTTGATAAGTCGCAGCTTCAACTAGATTCTTCTGAACGACTGGAACTAGAAGTCCTGTGCCAAATTCTGGCTTAGTTGTCAATTCAGCAATCCCATCTGAAAAAATGAATGGCGGATTACTAATGTCTGGTTCACCCCATCCTGCGTTTTTCAAAACTAAGTGAATCCGCCGCAGTTTTTCATTGATATGGCGAGCATTCAGTGTCAGCTGTAAATCTAAATTGCGGATACATTCTTTGCCGTTGAACAGCTTGTGCAGAGGAACCCAGAAAAGTCTGCTATCATCTCCCGCTCGTGTTCTGTCATCTCCTTGTGGAACATTATTATTTTGAACCTGAAAACGCATGGGAACAAAGGTGCTTTGATCACCTTTACGTTGAACAGCTATATAGGCAGAATAGCGAGCTGGTAAAACCCGAAAAGCTTGTGAATCTTCCTTAACAAAGGGTAAAAATCCACGAAGTTTCCCGTCATACAGTGCTTGGGCTGTTCCTACACGCGCCACACCAGTACGCGAAAAACATAAATCAGCATGCTTGCGCTGAACAGTTTCAGATGCAGGACGATACTCACTAGCAAATACAACAATCGCTAAAAGTTCCCCTTGTGCCCGAGCTCGCAAATCTTCCAATGAAGGGGGCTGGACGCCGTAAACATAATTTTCTATAACTTCAATTTCCGCTAGCGTCGGATATTCCTTCAGGTTTTCACTTACAACATTGGGTGAAGCAAAAGCATGAAAAAGTAAACTCCGAGCCGGATTTCCTGACTCTATTGCCCTTTTTCCTTCAAAAGCAAAATCTTCAAATCCTTTAATAGTTCTGTTGATATTTGGCAGTTCCTTTGCTAATTCTTGCTGAAGATTGGCTGCAGTGATATCAAGTCCATGAGCCAGAAGTAAGTCGCGCCACCCAAGAGGAGCCAGGCGATCGCACACTTTTTTGACATCTTCAATTAAGGACATAACTTAAATAAACTCCTTGTTTTCAGATATGGCGAGGACTTAGGTATTGACAAAAATTTCATTACCTGCGCTAGTCCTACTTGATTTATGGAAGAAAAGTTAACCAGGGAAAACTTTGCTTTGACTTATTAGATGTAAACAAAATCAACTTATGCACTTTCGAATAGAAATAAGAAAAACGCCAGAAAAATTGCAAAGATAAGTAATTCTTAGGGATTTTAAAGGTGAAGCTCCAATTTTTACAGATAAACTATCTTGGCAACACAGTTAAACATGAATGCAAGTTTATTGGCGATACGCGAAGCGTCAAGCCTCCGGCTTATCGCCTTATTCGCCTGGAGAGTTTTCTGGAGAAAAACCCTCTCACAAATCGAATATTTAGGGCAAACGGACGCGCTCCGTCCCTCGATAAGATACCCTAGAATATATATCTTTGCGCGAGGTGAGATATGGCGATTCTACAATTAGAAGATGGGACACGATACACTGATTTGCAAGATATTTCCCGCGAACTAGCACCCCTAAATATTCAACTTAATCGCTGGGCTGTTGGAGAAAGTCAACAGTTGCATGAACTATTATCACAAGATAGCCTCAATGAAGATGAAAAAGAACAAGTCTTAAAATCTCTGGATAGATATTTCCAGCAACTGCAACAAACAGCAGGCTATCAAACCCGCGATTTAATTGTCCTGCATCCAGGAATGCCGAACCTTGATGCCATGATGACAAAGTTTGACAAAATCCATACCCATTCAGAAGACGAAGTTCGTTACATCATTGATGGAGAAGCCATTTTTGGTTTTGTCCGACCAGATGGTAGCCAAGTAGAACTCACAATACAACCCCAAGAGTACATCAATGTGCCTGCGAGGACTGAACACTGGTTTTATCTAACTCCAGCACGGCGAGTTAAAGCAGTGCGTTATTTCACAGCAACTGAGGGTTGGACTCCCGAATATACGGGTAAGGAAATTCACACTCGCCAGGTTATCAGTAAAGTATAAATGAAGACGCAATGAATAGCCCAAAGCTGATTGATCCTCGTCTTGAACTGATCTGTGCTGCCCGTCATTTCTACCAACAAGGATGGATGGTGGGGACTGCGGGAAATCTCTCAGTTCGTTTACCTGATGACAGCTTTTGGATTACAGCTAGTGGTCGGTGTAAAGGAGAATTAGAACTTGCTGATTTTGTACGTATCTATCCAAATGGCAAGGTAGAAAAATCCTCGCCTGATGTCAAGCCTTCAGCTGAAACTGCCATTCACCAAGTTCTTTATACTCTATTCCCTGAAGCTACAAGCTGCTATCATGTTCACTCAGTAGAAGCAAATTTGGTTTCTCGTTTTGTAAAAGCAGATACCTTGCCCCTACCACCGTTGGAGATACTCAAAGGACTGGGAGTCTGGGAAGAGAATCCTGATTGCGCTATGTCGATCTTTGACAATCATTCACAGGTTTCCTGCATTGCAGATCAGATTAAAGAGCGCTTTACAACAATTCCTCCACAATTAAGCGCTTTACTTATCCGTGACCACGGTGTTACTATTTGGGCACCTTCTGCCAAAACTGCCCGCAATTATATTGAGTTAGTGGAATACATTTTCCGCTATATGGTCGCAGCCAGAGGTGTGGGTGTTTGGAGTGTAAGTGAGCCAGTACTTGATGAGGGTTTCCCTCCGTAGGTATCTGGTGAGACCAGCGCTGCAGGAGGGTTTCCCTCCGTAGGCGACGGGCGTTCCCGATAGCCGTAAGGCGTGGCGTTAGCCATAGGGCGTGAGAACAGAGAGTGGGCAAAGTAGAGGAAGAAAAAAAATGACTAATCAAAATATTCGCGTTGTTGCCCGGATTATTGCTTTACCTGAAAAAGTAGAAGCTGTGAAAGCTGTGCTGTTGGGGATTATTGAGCCAACTCGACAGGAAGCAGGGTGTATCAGGTATGAATTGCTGCAAAATGAGTCTGATCCCACAGACTTCACTTTTGTAGAAGAATGGGCTTCTGATGATGCTCTTGATACCCATTTAGCGACACCCCACTTCAAGGAAGTAGGCGCTAAACTGGCGGGTTTGCTTGCTGCAGATCCTGATATCCGTCGCTATAGTGTTTTGGCTTAGCGGATTACAGGATGCGGAATGTGGCTTAACTATAGACTTAAGTCTGAAGATGCATATCAAATTGGGCAAGCCTTCACTAAAATTTGGAGTGTCTTGAGCAATAAAAAATAATTTCCAAGGAGTTTCTCATGCGAGCAACCATTTATCAGGGAATTGGTGATGTGCGAGTCGAGAACGTTCCCGACGCGAAAATTCAGCAGCCAACTGATGCGGTTGTGCGGATTACCCATGCCTGTATCTGTGGTTCTGATTTGTGGTTTTATCGTGGGTTAGATAACTGGAAATCTGGCTGGCGCACTGGTCACGAGTGGATGGGTATAGTTGAGGAAGTTGGTTCCGAAGTCCGCAATATCAAAAAAGGCGATCGCGTACTTGCTCCCTTCGCTTTTTCTGACGGTAGCTGCGAATTCTGCGGCAAGAATTTGCAGACTTCCTGTGTTCAGGGCGGTTTTTGGGGTGGAGAGTCCAATGACGGCGGACAGGCGGAAGCTGTGCGTGCACCATTTGCTGACGGTACTCTCGTCACCATTCCCAAGGAAGTTGAGAATGACGATGCGATGCTCACGAAAATTCTACCGCTTACCGATGTCATGTCAACCGGTCATCACGCGGCGGTTTCGGCAGGAGTACAGCAAGGAGGTACAGCAGCAGTCATTGGCGATGGTGCTGTTGGGCTATGTGGCGTACTGGCGGCAAAGCGATTGGGAGCAGAACGCATTATCATCCTTGGTCGTCACCAGAACCGTTTGGAAATTGCGCGGCGCTTCGGGGCTACCGACGTGGTGACGAGCAAAGATCAGCAGGCGGTAGATGAAGTGTTAGAGATGACCAAAGGCGGCGCAGAGTCTGTGCTTGAATGTGTTGGTAATGAATCATCTATGGATACGGCGATCTCAATCACTCGTCCTGGTGGAGCGATCGGTTATGTCGGAGTACCCCACGGTAGCGAAACCATTAATCTGTCGCGGATGTTCTTCTCCAATATTACGTTACGCGGCGGAGTTGCACCAGCCCGTGCCTACATTCCCGAACTACTTACCGACGTAGTGGCGGGTAAAATTGATCCTTCCCCCGTTCTGGATCTCACTGTTGATCTCAATGGTGTCCCCTCTGGCTATGCAGCGATGGATAAAAGGGAAGCGATTAAGGTGATGGTGCGACCATAATATCGGTGTTGCTGATCTCGTATGAAAATAATTTTTTGATTTGGTAGTCTTCAATCAGTAATGAGTTAAAATCTCCTACTGATTGCTTCTGACTTTTGAATTCTCTTCAAAAGTTTAAAATATCTAAGGATTCTTCTATTTCTAAATCTAAAATTCTTTCCCGTGTATTTTTCTGCTCCTCTAACTTACCTTCTTTGCGATAAAGATCTGCTGCTTTTTGAAAATCATCAACAACTCCCTGCCTATCTCCTAGCTTATAACGAGCATGACCACGGTTGTAATATGCGTCTGCATCGTTGGGATTTGTCTTAATCACCTGTGTGTAATCTTCAATCGCCCCCTGATAATCTCCTAAGTCACAACGAGCCTGACCACGGTTATAATATGCATCAATATCATGAGAACTTTTTTTAATCACGTGTGTGTAATCTTCAATTGCTCCCTGATAATCTCCTAAATCAAAACGATAATCTCCACGATTTTTGTAACCATTTATGTCATTAGGTTTCACTTCTCTTGACTGAATAAAAAGCTCAATAGCTTCTTTTGAGTTTACCAAAAGAGAACTATTTGGATTAATTTTGAGTGCCTGATTATAATCCTCAATTGCACCCTGATAATCTCCTAACTGATAACGAATATCAGCACGACTTTTGTAAGCCACTGCATCATTAGGATTCATTTTAATTGCCTGAGTATAATCTGCAATTGCTCCCTCGTAGTCTCCCTGCTGATATCGAGCTAAGCCAAGTTTAGTGTAAACTTTACCGTAATAAGGATTAATTTGTATTGCTTGAGCGTAATCAGCAATTGCTGCCTTGTAATCTCCTATATGATAACGAGCAAAACCACGCTTATAAAAAGTTTCAGCATCTTGAGAGTTCAGCTTTAAAGCTTGATTGTAGTTATTAATGGCAGCGTTGTACTGTTCTTTTTCAAAGCTTTCATCACCCAGTTTGATAGAAAGCAGACTCATATCTCCATTATGGAAGCGGAGATAATCATTTTGCTCCGGAGAAAAGTTACTTTTGATAGACTGTTTTTGATGTTGCGGATAGCTAGGTTGCTGTTGTTGAGAAGGAAAGTTTGTTTTAGCCAAGTTTTGCTTTTCTTGCTGATAGCTGTGTTCCTGCTTAAGGTTATATTTACCTAGTTGAGATGTTTGATGAGAGTTTACTGGTGTTTGATGAGAGTTTACTGGTGTTAAAGATTCTAACTGTTCTAAATAGCACCGTAAACCACTGCCATACAGTAATTGTTCTATCCCAAATGAAATCTTTCCAGTCTTCAGCTTAATCATTTGGGTGGGAAGAAAACCAGCAAAGAAGAGGTTATATTCAGGTTGTGCCTCATTGACTTCTTCCTGAATAAATATGCAGACAACAACGGCATTTTTTTGAACTTCTTCTGAATTAATTGACCATCTAACTTTATTCAGACTGCCATGACGTGATTTAACGGCAATGCCAACGGATGGATCAAAAGTTAGCGTAAAATCCACTTTGCCATCGCCAATGCCAAATCGTTTTTCATAATCTACTTCAGTCACGAAAGCAGCCAAACGTTCTTTGACAACTTCTTCACCTAATTTGCCTTTCAAATTACTGATAAAAACATCACGGACTGGTGAAGTGCGCTTATATTTCTCAGCCATCTGCCAGCAAAATTCCCGTAGTGCTTTTAACCTCTCGCCTGAGATGACTGTTAACTCGCTATATTGCCCTTCTGTTTCACAATGCAGCAGACAACCAGATGTTAACCTCTTGATGAAATCAGATTGTAGCGATCGCAGTAGGGTAATCCAGTCCATTTATAATTCTGCGAATCTTTTTGTTTATTGTATTAAAATAGCAAATCAGGGAAAACTTGTCGAAGTTGTATATAATGCAACATACAGTTATAGAACCTCAGCCCCAACCCCCTTCTCTATAGCCGCCTCTATTTACGCCAGTTTAAAATCCTGCTAGAAAACTGTCAATCGGTATGTCCCGCGTTCCTGTGCATTAGCTGAAATCACCACTATATAGTATGTGTCATCTGCAGGCAGTTTAGCGCGATCAATCAGCGCACTGTACCTACCATCTTTGTCACTATCTGAAGCAACGATTTGTCCCTTGGAATTGAGCAAAACAACATAAGGAGAAAATTCCTCAAAAATACTATCCGCACGGATACTAACCAGTTGGTCTTTCTTACCTTGAAACTTAGAAACATTGTAAGGGCTTTTATTTTGTCTCAGGGTCGAGTTCTTTAGTGTCAATTCACTAGATTGATCTAAACTGTAGCTGGCTCTATCATTCCTGAGAGCTAGGCTGTAGCGACCTTTCTCCCTTGGATTTTGACTAGTGACTGCAATTGTATAAGTACCTTTGGCTGGTAATCTTACAAATATAAATGCATCTTTGACTCCGCGACTATCTGCAGCTCCGCCTGTACCTCTTTTTAAAAGAACTTGATTATTAGGGTCAAGTAGAAACAAGAAGGGGTTTAGACTTAAATTGTTTGAGCGACGTTGATCTGCACTACCTGTAAGTCTGATTTGAATCAGTTGGTTTTCTCTGCCTTCAAATTGATAGAAATGAAAAGATCTACCTTGCGACTGATAGTCAGATGGAGCAAGAACACCGAACGCAATATCTACAAAATCAATCTTTCTAAAACTAGGTGTTATGGAAGTAGAAATAGGGGAACCTCCAGTGACTGGCTGACGAGTTCTTTGGCGTCCAGAAGTAGAGAGACGATCTGAAGATTTCGGTGTGGGAGTGATTCTAGTTGCTGTGGGTGCTGGCGTGGTTCTAGTTATTGTAGGTGTAGAAGGAGTCGTCGCAGGTTTCGGCGTGGGAGTGGTTGTGCCTGTTGCTGTGGATGTAGAAGGAGTCGTCGCAGGTTTCGGTGCTGGGGTTGTACCTGTTGCTGTGGGTGTAGAAGGAGTCGTCGCAGGTTTACGTGTGGGAGTGGTTGTGCCTGTTGCTGTGGGTGTAGAAGGAGTCGTCGCAGGTTTACGTGTGGGAGTGGTTGTACCTGTTGCTGTGGATGTAGAAGGAGTCGTCGCAGGTTTGGGCGTGGGAGTGGTTGTGCCTGTTGCTGTGGGTGTAGTAACAGGCGGTAAAGGTGACTCAATAGGTTCTTTGCGTTGTTGAGATACAGGGGGTTGAGCTACAGGGATTTGCTCGATTCCTTTTTCTACTGCTTCTGGTTGTCTCTCATCTGGTGTTTTGGCAATGATGAAGTGTCTAGAATGTAGGGGACTTGCCAAAATACTAATAGGCAGAGCATAACTCGTTATTAATAAACTACTGCTCATACAAGAAATTAAAATCAAGTCTAATTTCTTCTTGTAGTGTTTATTATTTTTTCTTGCCATAATTCACTCCTCATTTTTTATTTCTCAATTCAATTTAATGGTAGATGTACATTTTCTACCTGACTGGTGTATTCCGATCTGCTTATCTGCTTGTTGTTTCTTAAACTAAACTAAATATTTGCTTAAGTAGGTCAACATCGAAAAAGGTAAAATAGAGTCGTTGCGATTACTTGGCTTCACGGAAATTACCCTTTGAGCAAGCGCATTGGATTTTGATCGTAATGAGATTTTACATTTCCCGAATTTGAGCTACTTTTCTGTATAAATTTTACTTAAGGTGCTGGAATATTACCGTTATATTTGCTAGAAAAAAATAATATTTCAGTACGCTTTATAGATATAATATGACAAAAAATACAAAATTATTGCTATTTACATCAGCAGGGGAAATGTTCCATAAGTTGTTGAAGTTATCAAAGGCTGACTTCAATTTTAAAAATTCGTGCGTAAATTTTAACGAATACAGGTGTTGCATTTATGACTTATACCTCAGCTTGCCTACACGACCCCTCTTTTCACTACCACCACCAGACAATGGGGGGTGAGGTGATTGACCCGCAACTAGGTATAAATCTAAGAATCCGGAGAACAGGCAAATTAAGATGAAATAGGTAACTGGTATAATTCATACTCACAAAAAAATCTCAACGTATTGTTCAAGCTGAATCCCCTAAAATCACTTAAATTATAAGATAGCTAATTAAGAACTAAGTACTAGGTTGATAAAACATGACAAGATTACTCACTCACACAGCAGATCGTAAAAATATACGCGATCGCATAATTTTAAGATACACTCAAGCTGCAAATTGATTCCCAGTATGTTGTGCTGCCTGAATCCCGATTGTCCAAATCCTGTAAATCCAGACGAGAACGAATTCTGCTCAAGTTGCAGTACACCATTAATTCCTTTTTTGAGGGGTCGTTATCGTGTTATCAAGCTACTATCTAATGAAGGAGGATTTGGCAGAACTTATTTAGCAGAGGATATAGACAAGTTAAATGAACCTTGCGTTGTCAAGCAATTAGCACCCAAAGTCCATGAAACATTAGCTTTAAAAAAGGCAGTTGAACTGTTTAAAGAAGAGGCAAAACAATTACAACAACTGGGACAACACCATCAAATCCCCACGCTTTTGGCTTACTTTGAGCAGAATAATTATCTTTTTTTGGTGCAGCAATATATAGATGGCCAGAATTTACTACAAGAATTGCATCAACAGGGAATTTACAGTGAAAGTAAAATACGAGTTTTTTTGCTAGATTTACTGCCTGTTCTTGAGTTTATTCACAAACGTGGAGTTATTCATCGAGATATCAAGCCCCAGAATATTATCCGCCGTAATAGTGATGGGCAATTAGTGCTGATTGATTTTGGAGCTTCAAAGCAGCTCAGTGCCACAGTACAGACTAAAATTGGTACGAGTATTGGTTCGCACGGTTACACGCCAATGGAACAGATGCAGGATGGAAAAGCTTATCCAGCTAGTGATTTATTTAGCTTGGGTGCGACTTGTTTTCATCTGCTGACTGGGATTCCCCCGTCTAAACTATGGATGCAACATGGCTATAGTTGGGTGACTGATTGGCGGCGATATTTGAATCAACAAGGTCAGGGTGGAACAATTCCAGACCGTCAAAAATTGGGTAAAGTCTTAGATAAGCTGTTAAAAATTGATGTCCAACAGCGTTATCAATCTGTTCATGAAGTTCTCAAGGATATATCGCCTCAGTCCTCACAATCATTATCCTCAACGATTATTTCAGTCGCCTCATCATCTCAGTTCTCACTTCCATTATTACTAGATCGTCCGCTCAAGAAACATCTATTAGCTAGCGCTGGTATTGTACTCTTAGGATTGGGAGGAGTTTGGTATTCATACTTTGCTGGTCGATTCATTACCAAGCCTTCCAACCTGAGTCAGCCTACAAACACAACCTCAGAAGATTCTTATTCACCCAACACCTTAAAGGGGCATTCCAGTGATGTGAATTCTGTCGCCTTCTCAGTTGATAGCAGAACTCTTGCTAGTGGCAGTGATGATCAGACTATCAAAATATGGAATTTGGCGAATCAAGAAGAAATTCGTACTTTGAAGGGGCATTCGGGATGGGTTTGGGCTGTCGCCTTCTCTGCGGATGGCAAAACTCTTGCCAGTGGTAGTGCAGACAAAACTATTAAACTGTGGAATCTAGAAACAGGACAGGAAATTGCCACTCTGATTGGGCATAATGCTGGAGTCTCTTCTATCGCCTTTAGTCCAGATGGCAAAACTCTTGCCAGTGGAAGTTTGGATCACACGATTAAACTTTGGAACCTGGAAACGGGTAAGGAAATTTACACCTTCAAAGGACATTCCAAAGCAGTTGCCTCTATTGCCTTCAGTCCAGATGGCAAAACTCTTGCCAGTGGAAGTTGGGACAAAACGATTAAACTTTGGAACTTAGCTACACAACAAGACATTCGCACCTTTGTAGGACATTCTTCTATGGTTCTTTCTGTCGCTTTCAGTCCTGATAATGTCACTGTTGCTAGTAGCAGTAAAGACAAGACAATTAAACTTTGGAATCTGGTGACAGGAGAAGCTACCCACACGCTGAAGGGACATTCTGACAAAGTGAACTCGATCAAATATCTGCCAACCACAGGTAACGATAACACTTCCAATAAAGTCATTCTTGTCAGTGGTAGCAATGACAACACAATAAAACTTTGGAACCCGGTAACAGGAGGCGAAATTCGCACCCTAAAAAGGGATTCAGGCTATATTTATTCTGTCAGCGTTAGTCCAGATGGAAAGATGATTGCTAGTGGCGGCAGTGCTGATAATATAATCAAGATTTGGCAAGTGCCTCGTTAAGTGGTGGCACCTGAGAGCCAATCAACGACTGAACCTTAGATTACTATTGAAATCAATTTGAGATTTGTTAATATGACACAGCTACTTACTGAGGAAGAAATTCAACAAAAAGCAAGCCATTTGCAAAATTGGACAGTGGAAGCGTCAACGTTAAAATGTACACGCAAATTTAAAGACTTTATCCAGGCTATAGAATTTGTAAATAAGCTTGTTGAACCTGCTGAGTCAGCACAACATCATCCAGATATTGAAATTTCTTACAACAAAGTCAATATTTCACTCACAACCCATGACGCAGGTGGGTTAACACAAAAAGACTTTGATTTAGCAAAGGTCATTTCGGAAATTAATTAAGTTAACCGATTTGCTTCTATAGCTATTTTGATAAAAAAATGACTAAAGAAGTAGTCATGAACCACGATTGAGAATGGTGAGTGTGCAAGTAATATACTTCGTGGCAGTTGTCGGGAAAAGGGGAAGGCGGGGTTCCCTATGGGGAAAAGAGGAAGGTGGGGTTCCCTATGGGGATAAGGGGCAGGGTGGAAAAGGAAATTTTGGTTTTTTCCCTTTCCCGTTTAACCTTTAACCTTTTCCCACCAATGCACAAAAAGCACTTTTGCGCATTGAATGAACCAGTACTACTAGGTATAGCAGGGAGCAGGGAACGCTTAACAGGAAACAGGGAACAGGGTTGAAAGTCTCGTGGTGTCCATATTTTCTCATTAGTTCATGTCCTGATCTACCGGGCAACTGCTATATATAATACTCAGAGCTGCGTCTCCTAGTGAGACAATGAGATGTGTGACAGTTTAGAAGGCGATCGCTTCGACCTTGTCATCTATTTTTCCTAAATTACAATTGCAAGTAAATAGAAATATGTTTTTGCATAAGTTAATTGGATTATTTATTTAGCTAAAACTAACTGTTTATTTAGCTTGGCAAAAACTAAGGCAGTGTATTGGGCAAGTTTGTCTAATCCACAAGTCTCAATAAAACTTGCAACTTTGAGAATAGTTGCAGCAAAAAGTGATCTATACAAAGGTGTGAGGAGAACAGGAAAGATGTCTAATATCTTGCGGAAATCTTTAGTCATCAGTCCAGCAGTTTTGGGAGCAACGTTGTTGGTATCTACAGCGGCGATCGCAGCTCCAAACAACATCAACAATCAAGTTGTGACAACAGAAGTTTCACAAACAAGCAATAATCAACAAGCTTCTAGTTCAGTCTCAACAACTTCAACGACAACTGCTACTGAAGTTTCCCCTAAGCCAGAGACGTTAACTCAAGTACAACAAACAGATGTTAACGTTCTGCAGCAAGTGAACAGCTACACGAACGATGGGAAAAATAATTCTCAGTCGCAAGTGACATCGGTTTCCCAGTTCTCCGACGTACAGCCAACTGATTGGGCTTTCCAAGCGCTACAGTCTTTAGTTGAGCGTTATGGTTGTATTGCTGGTTATCCCAATGGGACGTACCGTGGTAACCGTGCTTTGACTCGTTATGAATTTGCTGCAGGTTTAAATGCATGTCTGGATCGAGTTAACGAACTGATTGCGACAGCAACATCTGACTTAGTAAGAAAAGAAGATCTGGCTACTCTACAGCGCTTACAAGAAGAATTTTCTGCAGAATTGGCAACTCTACGTGGTCGTGTAGATACATTAGAAGCGCGCACTGCAGAATTGGAAGCCAACCAATTCTCAACAACTACCAAACTCGTTGGCGAAGCAATCTTCGCCCTCAGTGATGCTTTCGGCGATACAGCAGGCAGAAACAATAACACTGTCTTCCAAAACAGAGTACGTTTAGACTTGCAAACCAGTTTCACAGGTAAAGATGTTCTGCATACGCGTTTGGCGACTGGTAACGCCAGAAGATTAAACACAGGTGGTAATGTAGACGTCAATAGAAATGGAACTATAGACGCCTCAGAGCAAAGTGCTGGAGGGTTTCAAACGTTTAACCTTAGTGGAGATAGTAGCAACAGCAATGACGTTATCCTTGATTGGTTGGGTTACTACGTCCCTGTAGGACCTGCCCAACTTTACGTTGTAGCTACTGGTGGTATTCACAGCGATTATGCTGCTACCAATAATCCCTACTTTGAAGACTATGATGGCGGTAACGGCGCTTTGACTACCTTCGCTTCTGAAAACCCCATTTATCGGATTGGTGGGGGTGCAGGTGCAGCGCTCAATATTCCTTTTGGTAAGGGTGGTGGGGTCCTCAAACCAAGTTCGTTAACTGTGGGCTACTTGGGATCTGAACCGAATGATCCAGGTATCGGTTCAGGTATATTCAACGGTAACTATGCTGCCCTAGGACAGTTGAACTTTAATCTTGGTCAACGGTTTGCATTAGCAGCCACCTACGTTCACGGATATCACGGTGCTGGTGGTGCATTATTTGATGCTGGTGGATTCCAGGGAGCAAACACCCCTGTTGTAGGTACTTCACAAGCTAACGCTCTGAGTTCGACCAATGCATCTTCCAGTAACTCCTACGGTTTGTCAGCAGCGTTTAGACCGAGTGACAAACTCTCTGTTAGTGGCTTCGTTTCTTATCACGACGTCACAGGCTTTGGTAGAAATGATGACTATGAAGCTTGGAGTTACGGACTCGGAGTTGCCTTACCTGACTTTGGAAAGAAAGGTAACGTCTTGGGTGTTTTCGGAGGCGCTCAACCTTATGCCCTTGGCAGAGTAGCTGGCGCTAACGCTATCCCATATCAAATCGAGGGTTTTTACAAGTATCGCGTAAGTGATAATGTCTCCATCACTCCTGGCGTTATCTATCAGATGTCTCCTGGTCAGAATAGCAATAACGCTGATGCGTTTATTGGAACCTTAAGAACAACGTTCACCTTCTAGATAGTTGACAATACTTAGGATACTCTGTATCCATAAGAATTGCTCCGCAGATTGCAGCGGGGCTTTTTATATTTTTAGCTTAATCGGGCATTGATCTGATCACTAATCGCTTGCAAAAGGCTATCTTTTTCATAAATGCTGCAATCACACAGACTTTATTTTATAGCCCTCCTACCACCACAGGAAATTCAAGACTACGCCAACCAAATTAAGCAATACTTTGCGGATAAATATGCCAGTCGTCACGCGCAAAAATCTCCACCGCACATCACTCTCCAACCGCCCTTTAAATGGGCAGATGCTGACGTACCAAGACTAGAAAAATTCCTTGGAGATTTTGCCAGTTGTCGAGAGTCCGTGCCTATTACACTGAGTGAGTTTGGTGCTTTTGCCCCTCGTGTAATATACATCAATGTCGTCAGAAGTTTAGAACTGCTGACTTTGCATACTGATTTGATGCTGCATTTGGAAAGTAACTTGGGAATTATTGACAAGGTTGGGAAAACTCGTCCCTTTGCTCCCCATATGACAGTTGCATTTAAAGACTTAACAAGGCAAAATTTTAAGGCAGCTTGGTCTGAATTTGAGAAGCAACAGTTGCACTTTGAGTTTACTGCTTCTTACTTGAAACTGTTGCTGCACGATGGCAGGCGGTGGAATGTCAAGTCAGAATTTTTGCTACAAAAAGCGTACCTGCGGGGAGCTCCTTAACTGAAGTATCTGTCGCATTCTTTTGGTAAAATCGATATCAGTTTTAAAAAGATAAGTTTTGTGTATAGTTTTCTGTGTTGTTACATAAATTGAGATAAATTTTTATTTAGATAAATAACTAACTACACAACAGGTAAAACTAAATTTTCTTTAGCTAGTAATGTTTTCGGAAAGACAGATTTTACTTCAATCTGAACTTGGTCGAGAAAATCATCGTGGTCATCTGGACGATGATGAGAAATAACTAACTGGTTCACCTTAGCAGTTTTAGCCAAATTGACAGCAGTGCCCCAGTGAAAGTCAGGCTCGTTATGATTGGGTGCTGCGGGAGTTGTATAAGTGGCATTAGCAATTAGCAAATTAACGTTTTTTGCAAGCTGGGCTACGCATTTTCGATCCACTTCATTTGCGATCTTAGATAAATCTGTTAGATAGGCAACACTGTAGTCTTTCCAACTCACTCTATAACCTATTGATTTTTGCTCGTGATTAATGATTGCCGCTGTGATGGTAACATCATCTATCCTCACCACCTTACCTGATGTCAAATTATGGAAGTGTAATTCAGATTGCATGAACTGTAAAGGGTAAGGAAAGTGAGGCTGAAGCATTTGATCACACAAACATTGCTTAATGGATGCTCCATTTAAAGCGGCTGTTCCATAAATATGGAAGCAATTTTCGCTCTTGAATGCGGGAGCAAAAAAAGGAAATCCTTGGATACGATTTGATTGGGAGTTGGTAAAAAATAAATGGGCATTTAAGGGTGATTGCAGTTGCAGCCAATTTTTCCCAAGTAGGCGTAAACCAGTACCGCCATCAAAAACCAAGCGTTTTCCACCTATTTGCATTTCCACACAAGCAGTATTACCACCATAGTGGATGGTGTGGTTATCTGGTGTGGGAATTAAACCCCGTACACCCCAAAATTGCACTACAAATTCTAACCCTTGACTTAGAATCTGGGGTAGCAGTGGCTCTGGAGTTAGCTGCTTGTGGGAAGGCGACTGCTTAAAATTTGACATATTTGCTCGAAACTAGGTCTGACTAAGCAGGTCATCGTAGCGCCGCACTTCTAACAGTTGGTTTTTGCTGTCCACAATGACAACTGTGGGAGAGTATATTTTCAACTCTTCCGAATTAAACTGTGCGTAAGACATTATAATCAAGCGATCGCCACTTATACCTAGACGTGCTGCTGCCCCATTCAGTTCAATTGCTCCTGAATTGGGTGGAGCTGGAATTGTATAAGTGATAAACCGCTCGCCATTGGAAACATTCACTACGTGCACCTGCTCATACCATAAGATACCCGCTTTATCCAACAGAACTTGGTCTACGCTGATACTTCCTACATAGTTAATATTTGTTGCTGTGAGCGTGCAGTTATGAATTTTTGCCAAAAGAAGCGTGCGCTGCATTGGGTTTCAGTTATCAGTTATCAGTGAGACAGTAATCTTGAAAAGCTCTCCCTCCCTAGACCACTGGCGAGACTGGCGTTCGAGTGAGGTGAGACCAGTGCTGCGGGAGGGTTTCCCGACAGCCAGGCATTTGGCGTTAGCGTTAGCTCCGGCCCCCTTAGGGACTAGCGGAACCGGAGGTTCTCCCCGAAGGGGTTTACTGACACAGGCAACTGGCGTTAGTGTAAGCGCAAAGTGGATCGCAGGCATACAAAGCAGGGTTCCCTTTGCGACAAGCGCGTCTGGTGGATCTCCTCCGAAGACGCGCTCGTTGTGACCGCAAGCCTCCTGTTGAACTTGGGATTACCAGTTATGAGTTGAAACAATAACCAACGGATTGCTGTTCATGGTTGACTAGCTCTGGAGTCTTGGAAATGTTTCAAGTTACTTGTGAATCTGAGTCTTAACTTTTTCCCCTACCCGCTCTAATACACTTTTCTACTAAAGGCAACACCTGATCAACATCTTGCCACCCGAGAATTTCCGTCACTTTTTTTTCTAAATTTTTATATGTGCGGAAAAATTCAGCTATTTCTTGAAGTCGATGTGGTGCAAGGTCTTTTAAGGATTTTACCGAAGTGTAACGTGGGTCTTTATCAGGAACACAAAGGATTTTCTCATCGCGATCGCCACCGTCTATCATCTCTAGCATACCGATTGGTCTTGCTGCAATGACACATCCTGGGAAGCTTGGCTCATCTATAATGACCATACCATCCAAAGGATCCCCGTCATCAGCCAAGGTGTTTGGTACAAAGCCGTAGTCGTATGGATATTGTACCGACGAGTATAGTACCCTATCTAGGGCGAAAGCTTGAAGTTCTTTATCGTATTCGTATTTGTTTTTACTCCCGCCTGGAATTTCAATCAGAACGTTAATCAGACCTGGTTTAGGTTGGGCAGGAATACGGGATAAATCCACAACAAAACTCCTCAGCTAACAGTGAATTAGGGGTACTCTATGCTTAGCTCCCAGTGTATAATTTTAGATTAAAATGGGCTACGTTCTTTCACATTTTCACCGCTAAAAGCGAATGAGATTTTTGGTAAGCCCTGAGTGCACACTAATTTTAACATCGCGAGAGCCAGAATTTCCCATACTATCACTCAAACATTCAAATTTCACTCATTAGAAATTCAAAATTAATTTTGAATTTCTAAATGCTTGATAAAAATGATTGGGTCTTTAATTCTTTCCCCCTGCTAAGAGCCGAGTGCTCGGGTGCTCCCCATTTGTATCAACCTTAAAGTGACACGACATGAGCTAGCACAGTGACTTCAACACTGTGCTAGTTCATACCTGAAGGCAAGGTGAGTGGACATAAGCACAAAGCGGATGCCTAGGGTCTCATGCAGGAGAAACCCTTCGTTGAAGGGTTTCCCGTGCTTAGCGACTAACTGGTGTAAGTGCAAAGCGTGCCATAGGCATACGCCTATGTCTTAGAGAGAAACTTCGGATTCTTGAGCGTGTCGCAAAGTGACTCAGCATGTCTAAAAGATATACCCGGAGGGAGGTGACCTCCGTTGTTGTACATGGTATTGCTTTGTGTTTTTCATATTCCTTATTCTTTATCCCTCCAGGGAATCCCAAAGCCCTCTTGTGAAGTGCAAACTGCCGACGGCTCTGCCAACAGTCATGCAACTACCATTCAAGAGTCAAGTTTTCTCTAATCTACATCTGTCTTTATATTGTAGGTAATTGGTTGCTGGTGATCCTGAGCACTGTTTGAAGAGTAGTGACCAATAACAAACAAGGGTAAAGTTAGAGTCAAAAGACCGATCACAGTTCCTACAATATCTGCCAACGTATGGGAATATGTACTGGCAGGGTCAGCAGATTGGGTATTTGAATGCATAAAAAGTTGAAGTTTTTTACACTTATTATTTTGTGTTGACTCTTTGTAAAGAGTCTTACTTGTATTATAGCTATTTTTCAATATTATACTATCTATCAATAAATAATATCAATCATTTGTTAAGGTATCTATACTTGTTTTTGTAAATCAAACACTTGAGACAAAATGGAAGTTAAAATATGTACGTTTTACTTGGTCATTAATTTCACAGGCTAATTTAACTTAATTTCGTAAAAAGTTTAGGAATACACTGAAAAAAGTATTCAAAGTTACGTTATTTTGGTATTTCCTATCTCTTATACCTATAGCAGTCCTAAATGAGATTGTAAATTGTCCCATGAGGGCAGGGAACGCTTAACGCTTAACGCTTAACAGGAATTGTTTATAAATGATTTAGAATTGCTATATGATCCGTCTGCGTTGTATACGCTTTACGCTGACGTCAATCCCTAGAAAGTGGGAAAATCATTATTTTTCACATCCATATTCACCTTACGACTGACTCGTCTTGGCGGTATAAGTTTCTGGCGCACGCAGTCGCATATGCCTGCGACACTTGGCTTGGGCGAACGTTAAATAAGTGGTGGGACAGGAATATAGCGCTTCTCAGTTGCGTGCAATACACAGCTGTAGAGACGTAGCATGCTACGTCTCTACATTATTCGTGGTGGTGTATGTGATTCAAATGAGAACCGCTATAACCCTCTTCTGTCACTCTCCGAAATCAAAAATCAAAGGCAATGTTTAAACCTTAGACTAGGGTTGGGTTTGTGGCTTTCTTTTCTAATATGATAAACATCACCATCGCTTTAGACTAAAACTCTTGTGTAGCAAGGATTTCATGTTTTCATCTGGGGAAAGTGACAGAAGAGGGATAATTATTCACTACGCAAACATTTATGAGTTAATCATAGGACAATTTTTTTGTGTAAAAGTACTGTGTATAAGGAAAATGTAATAATTTCTTCTAGTTATCTTAATTTCAACCCAAAGAATGATTCCAAATTCAAACACAACTGAAAATGTGTTATTTCAAAGTGCTTGACTTGTGATAACGAATCCCTAAGCAATAAAAAAACCGCCACTTAATGAGGGCGGTTTGGTTAAGCAATCGGAGGGTATTTACAGCTTACTCTGCCAATGCATGAAATTGTTGTAACAGAATTGGCACTTGTTCTTTACAAGATGCGCGAAATGCAACTACCGTTTGGCATATGCATTCATAGGTTCTTTGATAAATCTTATGTAAAGATGTTTGAACGTAGATTTGAGGACGCGGGGCATTCCAAAATCGATGGGTATGAACTTGTCTGGTAGCCGCCAATCATCTATTTTTAGTAAGTCGGGATCTAGGTGAGGAAAGTTGATGTTGTTCAGTTCACCAACGAACCCCAGCCGGATTGATGCAGCGACAGTGGGTACTTGATCTGGTGGAACATTGAGGATTTCCACCATTGCACGATCTAAGGCAAAGACATCTGGTGATGCGGCTAAAATGCCCAGTGGACGGGGTTCACCACCACTTGGACCATTGCCTTCATGAGCAATCACGCCATCAAGTATAGTCAAGTCAGGATTAATTGTCCTGGCGGTTTCCACCAACATTTGAGCAAAACGATTTGCGTCTTTTCCCGCTTCCATGTGCCACCAAGCTTTCATCTTGCCTGGAACACAACCAAACAGGTTTTTGACTCCCAAAGTTAGTACCAATTGGGCATGGGATTTTACTTTGGGTAGGTTAATCACAACATCCGCTTCCATCGCCTCTTTGCACAGTAGCAGATGATCAAAGTCTTCGCTGACGGTTTGGTAGCGCTTGCCCTGAAAATCGACGATCGCAAGGTTCAGTTCTTCTAAAATAGGCTGATAACCATTTGCGAGTGCAACTCCCTTGGCGCTACCAAAAGCGGGACTATCCCCCAAAAATGGTTTACCCCCTGCTTCTATAACCATCTGGGCGACTGCATAAACCAGTTCTGGACGAGTTGTACATTCTTTGCCGGGACGTGCGCCTGTTAGCAGGTTGGGTTTCAGTAAGACGCGGTTTCCACTTTTGACAAACGCCGCCATTCCTCCTAAAGGTTCCAGCAGTGTTTCTAAAGATTCCCGGAGTGCTTCCTGTTCGTAGGAAGTGGCGCGAATTAAGCTGACGGATGGTGTTTGAGTCTGCATAGTTAAATCAAGAACGAATAAGAAAAACTAAAGAAGGAAGAGTTGTTTCTTTTATCTTCCTTCTTTGTTCTCTAATCCGATGTGCCGTCTAGTATATTTAGAGGCATAATTGCACTCATTTGTTCCAAGTTTAATACTTGGGCTAATTCTGCTTCACTCATGAAACCGCGTTCGGTGACAATCTGCCGCAAAGACTTACCAGTTTCTAAAGATTCTTTCGCCACAGCAGCTGCATTCAAATAACCGATGTGAGGATTTAATGCTGTCACTAAAGCTAAACTGCCTTCGGCGTATGCTAAACAACGTTCCTGATTGGCAGTAATGCCCTTGATGCAGCGTTCGGTGAGTGCGGCGATGGTGTTACCAAGAATTTCGATGCTGTGAATCAGGTTATAAGCAATCAGAGGCATCATCACATTTAGTTCTAATTGTCCGGCTTGTGCAGCAAGGACGATCGCACTATCGTAACCCATCACCTGGAAACACACCATTGATGTCATTTCTGCCATGACTGGGTTGTACTTTCCTGGCATAATCGAGGAACCCGGTTGCACTGGTGGTAGTTGAATTTCTTTTAAACCAGTTTTTGGTCCCGAATCCATCAGACGCAAATCATGAGATATTTTAACTAGGTCTTGAGCTAGGTTGCGTAAAGCACCAGAAACATGAACGAATGGTGCCATACTCTGCATTGCAGCCATCAGGTGAGGTGCTGGTTCCAAAGGGAGATTTATCAAATCTGATATCGTATCTACCACACGGGCACGATACTGAGGATGAGTATTCAACCCTGTACCCGCTGCACTTCCTCCCAAACCAAGCACCATCAAATCAGAAGAGGCGGTGTAGATGCGGTTTTGATGTTCAGTCAGAATGTATGCCCAAGCGTGAAAATTCTCACCCAAACGCACCGGTACAGCATCTTGCATGTGGGTTCTGCCAGATCTGACGACATCTTGAAATTCTTCGGCTTTTTCTTCTAATGCTGCAATTGCCTTTTCTAAAGCCGGATGTAGCGTTTTTGATAATGCCAATAAGCCACCAATACGAATTGCTGTCGGAATCACATCATTGGTAGACTGTCCGTAATTGACGTGGTCGTTGGGACTAACGCACTTGTAATTGCCTTTTTCTTCACCGAGAATTTCTAAAGCGCGATTTGCTAAGACTTCGTTAAGATTCATATGGTGAGAAGTTCCCGCACCAGCCTGGTAGACATCTACCACAAATTGGTTGCGAAACTTTCCAGCAAGCACTTCATCTGCAGCTTGTATAATTGCTTTGCTAATATCTTGGGAAATACAACCGAGTTCACCATTGACAATTGCTGTCGCTTTTTTAAGAATAATGCCAGCATCTACGTAAGTAGCTAAAGGTTTAATACCGCTAATAGGAAAGTTTTCTGTGGCTCGTAGTGTTTGAATTCCGTAGTAATTGGTACTAAGTAATTGGCGATCGCCCATCGAGTCGCGTTCTATTCTCACTTGAGAATCTATTTGTTGAGTCATATTATTTTTTAGAATTAGTCATCACTCAAGAGTGTATATTCTCCTAATCCCCTTGTCCCCTTATCCCCCTCATCTCATCTATCGCGGTTACACCTGTAGTTAGCAACTAGACGGATTATCAGCATAATCGTTTCCTAATTTTGAATTTTTAATTTTGAATTGTTTATGACTTTACCTAACTGGATTACCTTCTCTCGCCTTCTAGGGATACCATTTCTACTTTATGGCTTGTATAACCCCACACCTCAAGCCAGATGGATTTGTTTAGCAATTTTTCTTGTCGCCTCCCTGACTGATTGGTTAGACGGCTATTTGGCGCGGAAGCTTAACCAAATCAGCGACTTGGGTAAATTTCTTGACCCCTTAGTTGATAAATTGCTGGTACTTGCGCCGTTACTAGCTTTAATTGAACTAGGAAAAGTCCCTGCTTGGGGAGTGTTTCTAATCTTGGGACGAGAGTTGGCTATTGCAGGTTGGCGCGTCAGTCAAACCAAGGTTACGGGGGCGAATATTTGGGGGAAACTTAAAACAGTTAGTCAAATTGTGGCGATCGCACTTTTGATCGCGCCTCTACCCCAAGTATGGCAATTACCTTCCATAATTGCTTTCTGGATTTCTGTTGTTTTCACAATCATTTCTGGAGTAATATACCTTTTACCGGAAAAAGATAGCCAAATTACTCAATAACTTTCATAAGAATTCATCGTTTTCCTGTACTACGGTCGGAGAATCCGGTGCATATCCAAAACTGGTGGAGCAATTTCGGTTTGGGTTAGCATATCGTGAATTTGACCGCGATGGTGTGTTTGGTGGTTAAAAAAATGTGCTAGCAATAAGTTAGGCGGATCAGTATAAAGCTTACCCTGACTATTCACGTAGCTGATAGTTTTGGTCAAGAAATCCTGACTTAACTTAGACATGAAAGCTTCTATGCGCTCATCTTCTAAGACACGAACTGAGCGCAACTCATCAAAGTCCCCATACAGGATAGCATCGAGATTGGTAGAGGGCATTTGTTTGCCTTCAAAGCGTCCCATCCAGATGCGATCGCCCACCATAATATGATTCAGCGTCCCATGAATACTTTTGAAAAAAGCTTGTCTAATTCGCTTGCGTTCTACATCCGAAAGTTGGGAACAAACTTCATAGACTTTTCGGTTTGCTAAAGTGTTGTAATTTGCAAGCATTTGAAAGTGTTGAATAAGCATAGAAAAAATTCCCTCAAGGACTACGTCTGGCTACGCTAACAAAATTCAAAATGATAATAGGTTCGTAGTAAGGGGAGCATCCCAATTTGGCAAAAATACCTCTGTTTGTCATTCTGAACGTAACGAAGTGAAGCGAAGAATCTGGCGAGATGCTTCACTACGCTACCCTTCGGGAAGCCGCCTTCGGCGTCTACGCTTCGTTCAGCATGACAGTAAACTTGCACATTTGGGATGCTCCCGTAGTAAGTGCTTAAGTACTCACTACAAGCCTATAACCAATTTAGAGAATTTTTCTGCCTGTTAGCACTTCTCGCACTTCCAGCATGGCAGAATAGGTGGGTAATATATGCAAGGTTTCATTTTCTGGTGTGTGTTCTAACGCCGTTGCAATTGCTTGCCGTAAATCTTCTTCGACAATTAAATTGAAGTCACTTTCAGGAGTCTTTTCGCTGTAACGCAGACGTAGCGCCATGTCATAGAGACGATCGCCACTCACAACTAAAGTCCCTCCCCGTTCTACCAATTTCTCTGTATCGACATCCCAAATCCAAGATACATCAGTTCCATCGGGTGTTCTGTCATTCAACACAAGCAGCGTCGTTTTGTCAAGACTTTGAGTCACAACGCGAATTGTTTCATTCGTCCCCACAGGATTTTTTGATAACAAAATTCTTACCCGTTTACCATTAACTTCTAATTCTTCAGCCCGACCAAATGCAGCTTGAAAGTTGTTAATCGTATCCAGAATAGTCGCTTCATCAACTCCTAATTCTATCGCAGCGGTAACGGCTGCCAAAGTATTATATTTGTTGTATAAACCTACAAGTATTTGTGGAAATTCGCGGCTATCAAGCGCGGGTTGACTTCTATTAAAGCCACACTTAGGACAGTGAAAATCTCCTAAATGAGACAAGTAAACACCTTTGTAATCTAGCGAGTGTCCGCAATTAGGACAAAATATAGAATCAACAGCGTGAGGAATTTCATCTAAATAATTTTCTGGCTCATTCAAGCCAAAGAATAACACCCGTTGGGGTAACTGTTGACCAAGATAAGATAAAGTTGGATCATCAGCATTCGGAATGACTACTGTTTCTGTTGGAAGGGTAGAAATAACTTTTGTCCAACGCTTACTAATTGTGTCAACTTCTCCATACCTATCGAGTTGATCGCGGAACAGGTTTAAACAGAGGATTATCTTAGGTTGAATTGGTGCGAGAATCTTCGGTAGAATATTTTCATCGACTTCTAAAATCGCGTAATCAACATCTAGTCCGCCGACTAAGTTAGTGTTTTCCAGCAGTGCTGTCATCAAGCCATTTTCTAGATTTGCGCCTGTAGAGTTGTGAGCAACACGATACCCTTTGCGTTCTAGAATTGAGCATAGGAGCAGCGATGTGGTTGTTTTGCCATTAGTACCAGCAATTAAAATGACTCCGTTTTTGACTTGTTGAGTTAATAACTGCAACAATCGGGGTTCAATGCGACGCGCCAGAGAACCTGGTAAAACACTCGCCGCACCCAAGCGCAGCGATCGCACTCCAAAAGTAACGCTTTTTGCGACTGACACAGCAAAAGCCAGTCGTATCCTGTCTATCAGTTGAATTTTGTTTCCCACATCAGTACCCTAGTTAAGTGTTGCTGGTTTGCAGCCCTGAGTCTCAAATTTAATCATGTGAGTTTAACTAATTCTTGCCAAAATAGCCAGTTCCGGAAATGATAGGTGATATGTGCTGCTGTTCCTTACGCTTACGGTGAGATTCAAACCGAAGTCGTCTTTGATCGCAAGAACGACCGATATTTACTGGTGAATGTGGGATGGCGAATGCCTGCGGCACGCTGCGCTAACGCCGAGTTCACGGCTGTATTATTCACATCGACATTATCAACAACAAACTCTGGATTCAGCGGGATGGTACTGAACACGGTATTGCCAAAGATTTGACAGAAGCTGGAATCCCTGAGATTCACATTGTCTTAGGATTTCGAGAACCGGAACTGAGACAGTATACGGGATATGCTGTGGCGTAGTCTTGATGTATGAAGTTAAGTTTTGCCGCTTCCTCAGTAACTTGTTTAGTACAAACAATGAAAGCTGTGAGTGAGCAAACTTACTAACTTAAATCACGTAAACTTAGGTCATAACGGGGAAGTGTAGATGACTCCCACTGTTGTGTACGATCCAAGTATTTGCCGCTATAACCTAATCGCCATAGCAAAACTTCATCAATCCATTGAATTGCTTGTTTTATAAACTTCCAGCGCTGTTCAATTGTCATGCTGCCAACTCTAGGGTGAACTGCATCATTTCGCACTTCAAGAAACGAAGGTACATCGTCTATGTCGTTATATCCTTTACTCTTAGTTAAACCTATGCGTTCGAGTAACAATCTTAGACGTTTGCCAGTTACAGTAATATTCTCCTGTCCCAGATTTTTACCCAAATTCCAGCGTCGTTGTGCCTCTTGACGTTGTTTGTTTTCTGTAGCAAAGAGTAACTCGCAATCAGTCTTTCTTGCGGCATTAGTTTCTTCCTCAACCAGAATGATATAACTTAACCGCTCAAGGGCAGCCCCTACAGCACTTGCTACAACTTGCCAACGCATTCCTGGTCGCGTTGCTTGAAAATACTGAGTGAGTGTAAAGTCAATAGTTTCTCTCCATGTTAGGTTTTGCATCATGCGCTCAAAAGCCGGGAAGCACTCCATGTACACTTTCAAGTCGCTGTCTACAGTCACCCATGAATAACACAATTGTTTTAGTGGAGTCGTTTGAAATGTCAGAGCAACTGCACAAGAAGTTTGAATGGGATGTGATCGGTTTTGAGTATACTCGTAACCTTCAATCAAAAGAGGATCAATATAGCCGCCGTTGGGATAAGACACAAACAAGCAAAGATGTTTGAGCTGCTCTAAAGCATTGCTGAGTGTAATAGTTTGAAGTTCAGATAAGGTTTCAGGTTCTATCGACTTATCTTTTGGTTGGTAAAGAGTTCCAACTGTAGTAATGAGGCTACCTGTGTTCCGATTTTGGGGGTTAAGCCAATTTAGTGCATCAGTCCGTATATCTAAGCGAATACTCCAAATATTATCTATAGCTGATTGTACGTACCTACCTCCGTTATCCCAACCAACTTCTGTATCACTGCCAACCTCTTTTAGGGTTTTTATTAATATTTCTTGGCGGACACTCTTGTACTGAAAGCGAGTATTAGGCAGGTAAAAGATAAATTTATGTGCTGTATCCTCCATGTCACCATAAACAGCCTGAGTCGTATTACCCCTTATAGCTCTGAGTGGTCCAACAGCATTCCAAGAGTCGTCAGTACATATCGGCTGTTCTATGGAAAAACAGTGTCCAATCAACGGATTTTTTGTGTTTGAGTCAAGTGAGAGTGAAGGAAAATTACACTGAACATTGCCAAGGATTTCAAATTCCCAAATAATGCGTGGCGTGGGATAAATTTCCAATGATGCCAGTAGGCGACCTTCACAGTCGTTTATCTTGGCAATATTGTTATACAGTTTTACTTTTTCTTTGAGGATAAAATCTTTCTCTTTAGGAAGCATTTTTTAGCTATTTATAAAAACTTAGTTTACATTTTTTTCCTCGTTCCTTGGCTGGAGGCAGGGAATGCATAACTTGAGGCAGAGCCTCAATATAATCATTGGGAGACGGAACTTCCTTCCTTTGAGGCATTCCCATGAGTCGCATGGAAACGAGGAACCTGGAAGGTGATGTCAAGAATGTATTTTGCTCGTATTATCTCCCCAAGTTGTAGAGACGCGAAATCTCGCGTCTCTACCAAGCGTCTACTCCGGCTTAGACTATCATTTGTTCACTACCCCAACACCCGCCATATCCAAAATTGGCACAATCAAATCTTCACGCTTCACTGCCATCATGTGCACACCTTGACACAATTGACGTGCGATTTGGACTTGTTCAGCAGCAATTTTCATTCCTTCTTCAAGTGGATCTTTTGCTTGCGCTAACCTATCAATTATGTGGTCAGGAATATTCACACCTGGTACACACCGATTGATAAACTGAGCATTTTTCGCTGATTTCAACAGAAAAATTCCTGCCAAAATTGGTTTATCACAGCCTGCAGCTATTTTGTCCATAAACTTTTCTAGCCGCTCAAAGTCTGTAATCAATTGACTTTGAAAAAACTGCGCCCCCGCTGCTAATTTGCGCTCAAATCGACTTTGTAAACCAGACCAACTTGCACATTGCGGATCGACTGCTGCACCTGGAAATAAATCCAGCGCACCATCAGTCAGAGGTTTTTCGTTGCAGTCAATGCCTTGATTGAGTTTGTGAATCAGTTGCAGCAGCCGCACTCCTTCCAAGTCGAACACGCCTTTAGCGTCGGGATGGTCACCTGCCTTCACAGGATCGCCAGTCAAAGCTAGGATGTTATAAATACCTAGAGCATGAGCGCCCATAAGGTCGGCTTGTAAGCCAATACGGTTGCGATCGCGACAAGCAATCTGACAAATCGGCTCAACGCCATTTTGTAACAAAATTGCCGATGCGGCTAATGAACACATCCGTAATACTGCGCGGCTACCATCAGTAATATTGACGGCATGAACCCTCCCCTTAAGAGTCGCCGCCATTTGGATCATGTGTTCTGGATTACCGCCTTTGGGTGGTGTCACCTCGGCGGTAATCAGGAATTTACCTGTTTTCGCAGCTGTACGAAAAGAAGTTAAAGCTGTTGGAGTTATCGTATCCAGCATAAAAAACGACCATTTCTGTCTAATGGTACAGCTATAACACAAGACAACCTGATGAGAAAACCTTATAGGGGTATAGAGTAACCCATCGCAGCTTTGACTTCATTGAGAGTTTGGTTGGCGATCGCCTCTGCTTTTTGCTTTCCATCCCGCAACACAGACTCCAGATAACCTTTGTCGTTCATCACCGCCTGATACTTTTCTTGGATGGGTTTGAGGGCTTCAATCGTCGTATCCGTTAACAAAGGTTTAAATTGCCCCCAGCCCATATCCTGACACTCAGCCGCTACCTCTTGCTTCGTTTTTCCAGAAAGCAGCATATACAGAGTTAACAAATTGTTACTTTCTGGACGTTCTGGATTGTCAAACTCCAAACCGCGAATCGGATCAGTTTTGCAGCGCTTAATCTTTTTTGTAATCTCATCAGGTGAATCTAGCAAGTTGATCCGACTCAACTCAGACGGATCGGACTTCGACATTTTCTTAGTACCATCCGTTAAACTCATCACCCTTGCACCTTCTTTACGAATCAAAGGTTCTGGTAACTTGAGCACAGGTTGCTTCGGTTTGGCAAAGAAGTGATTAAACCTGTTGACGATATCCCGCGTCAGTTCCAAATGTTGCTTTTGATCTTCACCAACTGGCACTTTATCTGGTTTATAAAGCAAAATATCAGATGCCATCAGCACTGGGTAGTCCAACAAGCCAACATTCACATTTTCTCCTTGTTTGACTGCTTTTTCCTTGAACTGGATCATGTCTTGCAGCCAATTGAGGGGCGTGATGCAGTTAAACAACCAAGTCAGTTCACTGTGGGCAGAAACATGAGATTGCACAAAGATAGTAGAGTGGTTGAGATCAAGTCCGCAAGCCAGATATAAAGTAGCTAGAGTATAGGTATTAGCTGCCAGCGTTGCTGGTTCGTGGGGCACAGTAATCGCGTGTAAATCAGCTATGAAGAGAAAATTGTCATACTGGCTTTGGATTTCTACCCAATTGCGAATTGCACCCAAGTAGTTGCCTAAATGTAAATTGCCAGTTGGTTGAACTCCGGAAAGAACTCGTTGCCTACCCATAAACTCCAATTATAGTGTTTTTAAATCCGACAATAGCGGCTTTACAAGTGATTTCTATTGTTGCAGAAAATTTTTGACATTTCTTTATATTTCACGCAAAGATAGGCGACGGATGTTCTAGATGGTAAAAGCGAGCAGTGAACTACCCCGCCGCATAGGCGGACGGGGCTTCTGTACTCATAGGCGAATGCCTTAGATTAGACTTTCGTCCAAGCTTTGGTCTTACTTCCCCTCCTACAGCAGAGACGGCTGAACCTTCCGCCTTTAGCATTCTGATTCCCTCTGCTCTAATATTGATGGCTGCATTTCCATCACGGTCATGATGAGTGCCGCAGTGAGGACAAGTCCAGTCCCTTACATCTAGTGGCATTTCACCCATCTTGTAGAAACAATTAGAGCAGAGCTTAGAACTAGGGAACCACCTATCAATCTCAACTAACTTTGCACCTTTGCGTTCCAGCTTATAAGCTAGAAAGTTAGTGAATGTTCCCCATCCACAATCAGATATTGCTTTTGCCAAATTGTGATTACGAACCATGCCTTTAACATGAAGATTCTCTACTATGACAGCTTGGCTATCGCTGACCAACTTATAACTAAGTTTATGCAGAAAATCTTGCCGCGAATTGCTAACCCGTTCGTATACTTTGGCAACAACTTTTCTATACTTGAACCGTGAATTACTTCCCTTGACCTTACGTGCTAACTTTTGCTGCTTGCGTTTGAGATTCCTTTCATGTTTAGCAAGATGTTTGGGATTATCATATTTTGAAACTTTTTCGCCATCAGTAACAACAGCAAAGTGTTTCAATCCCAGGTCAATACCGTAAATCTTGCCCTCCGAGATAATTGGATTTTCACCCTCTGTCTCAGTCAGGATAGAACCAAAGTATTTTCCTGATGGAGTTTTGCTAATTGTGACGGTTTTAATAGCCCCTTCAATAGGTCGATGTATTTTGGCTTTGACAACTCCAATGTTACCTGGAAGCTTGACGTTACCATTTACAATTTTGACGTTTTGAGGATACTGAATTGACTGTTTACCGTTTTTAGATTTGAAACGAGGAAATCTCGCCCTACCTGCAAAAAAGTTTTTATATGCTGTAGTTAGATTCAGCGTTGTAGCTTGTAAAACTTGGCTATAACATTCAGCCAACCATTCCGTATCTTTTTCTTTTTTGAGCTTAGGTAGAAGTGCGTTGAGTGCTACCTGACTAAGCCCTTTACCCGTTTCTTTATAAACTTCAATTGATTTATTCAAAGCATAATTCCACCACCAACGCGAACATCCAAATGTTTGAGCTAGTAGTATTTGTTGCTGTTCAGACGGGTATAGACGAACTTGTACAGCTTTGTGTAGCACTCAATATCACCTCCTTGATTTATATATCTTACTACTATCTACATTTACTAGTAAAGTTATTCTGGACAAACATGTAAATTGCTCGGACATCCATAAAGGATGTACCTCACAATTTCCCGGCTATCCATCCCCACCGCACGGCGGATGGGAAATTCCGCCGAAATGCGTTAAAACCCTTCAGCCACTGAAAGAAAGCGCGGTCAGTGGTGCTCGGCTGAAGCTGGTAGTGATGGGCTACAGTTACTAGAGAGTGAGTTCAATCATCAAGCATCAGAAAATTATCAGGAGGAAATGATGGCAGGCAAATTAGACGCAAAGGTGGCAATTATTACAGGTGCATCTTCGGGAATTGGGGCGGCGACGGCGATCGCTCTTGCAGAAGAAGGCGCACAGGTGGCGATCACGGCTCGTCGAATCGAGCGATTGAACGAAGTTGCACAAAAAATTGAAGCGGTTGGTGGGAAGGCTTTACCAATTGTCACGGATATCAGCGATGAAACCCAAGTGAACGAGCTGGTGCGTCATGTCAACACAACTTTGGGACGAATCGATATTCTTGTGAATAATGCGGGCATGGGAGCATTGGGAACGATTGAGGATGGCAATCCAGCAGAGTGGCGGCGACAGTTCGACTTGAACGTTTTGGGATTGTTGTATGCGACTCATGCTGTTGTGCCTATCTTCAAAGCACAGGGCGTTGGGCATGTGGTCAATCTTTCATCCGTTGCCGGACGGATTACACGGGCGGGCATGGGTGTGTACAGCGCCACCAAATGGGGCGTAAATGCGATTTCAGAAGCTCTGCGGCTGGAAGTTCACAAACACAATATTCGCGTCACGATTATTGAACCCGGTCTGGTTGCCACCGAATTTGTTGACAACATCAGCGATCCGGCTGCGAAACAGGCGCTCGAAGCCAGGTTCAAAGCCGTCACTCCACTGCAACCGGAAGATATTGCACGGGCGATCGCCTATGCCGTTACCCAACCGCCTCACGTCAACGTGAATGAAATTTTGATCCGACCAACGCAACAGGAATAGGACTTACGCATTGACAAAAGCACAAATTTATGTAAAATATGTCTCTTGTCCTCTGTACGCAGGTATCGAACGCTTCAGTTTAACCACCAAGCCCTCTGCTGCTGAATGTGACCTAAACACCTACACCTGGTTTGTGATCGCTGAACCCAAGTATGGGGGCTGCTGTCGCGCGCGCAGAGTTATTTGAAGGTTTGTCCCATGACAGTGTCAACCGCTTCCTGCTAGGAGAAAGATATGAACCCAAAGATTTGTTTGATGAGGTAAGACCAGACATTAATTTGATAGGTAGCACCGCCGCGTGGAGACGATATTCCTATATGAGATTGCTATTAGTTGAAGATGAACCAGATTTAGGCTCCGCAATTAAACAAGTTCTGAATCATGAAGCGTATGTAGTAGACTGGTTTGTTGATGGTTCTCAAGCTTGGGAATATCTGCAAAGCAAATGGAGTGAGTACACACTGGCGATTGTTGATTGGATGCTGCCAGGATTGTCAGGTTTAGATTTGTGTAAAAAGCTACGTCAGCAAAACAATTCTCTTCCTGTCTTGATGTTGACTGCAAAAGACCGACTCGAAGAAAAGATTATCGGACTGGATGCAGGGGCGGATGATTATCTGATCAAGCCTTTTGACATGGCAGAACTGCTGGCAAGGTTACGAGCATTACGGCGGCGATCGCCTGTGATCCAACCTGATCATTTCCAGGTAGGTTGTCTCACTTTGAACTATAGCACCCATGAGGTGACTCATGAATATCCTAACGGCAACAAGCAGATAAGTTCCTTAACCTTCAAAGAATTTCAACTGCTGGAATACCTGATCAAGCATCATAACCAAATTGTCACCCGCGACCAAATTATCAATCAGCTTTGGGAAATTGGTGTAGAACCAGTTAGCAATGTCGTAGCTGCACAAATTCGTTTACTCAGACGTAAACTTGGAGAAGTAGAAAGCGAATCTTTGATTGAAACAATCTATGGTGTGGGCTATCGTCTGAACGCTTAAATGGAACGCAATCAACTCTTTCGCCTAACTCGCTTGCGACTAGCTGCCTGGTATGCGCTTGTTATGGGATGTATTTTGGGTGCATCTGGTTTAGGAGTGTATCATGTAGTTGCTCATGCTTACCGGGAAACTATAGACCAAGGGCTGGAGTCGGTAGCAAATACACTACATAAAAGTATTGAACCTGTTTCGCAGCAACCCGAACATTTACAACAACTTGCTAAGCAACTTTCTTTAGAACTGTGTGTGACTCAAGCAGATTGCTTGACTCAAACAGTCGTCATGAAAAACCAGATTTCAGAAGCAGCAGATAGTGTTCATTACTATATGCGCTTGTTGGATCGCGCAGGAAGAGCGATCGCCTTAGCAGGGACGCGCCTTGAGGAATTGCCAGTAACTTCACCAACAAAACATTGGCGATACGCGCAGCGTCAAGCCTCCGGCTTATCGCTAAAAAACAAATCAGGCATTCGCTATCGTCAAATAACTTTACCACTGTACACTCACAACCAGCTTTCCGGTTACATGCAAGTGGGGCGAAGTCTCAAAGATTTAGATCAGCATTTGGCAGCCTTGAGATTAACTTTGTTATTAGGCTGGCCTATTACTATGATTTTAATTGCTATTTGTAGTTGGTGCTTAGCAGGTTTAGCAATGCAGCCTGTTTATAGCTCTTACCACCAAATGGAACAGTTCACCGCCGATGCAGCCCATGAGTTTCGCACGCCTTTAGCGGCTATGCGCTCAACTATCGATGCTGCTTTTAGATTGTCTGGACAACAGGACTTTAAGTCTATGTCTCCACAAGCAACTGGTGATATTCTACAAGTCCTCAAGCGGCAAAACACCAGGCTATCCCAATTAGTGGGAGATTTGCTGCTGTTGGCGAGACTAGATCAGCAACAACAAACAAGAGAATATCAATCTTGCTGTCTCAACGATTTAATCAGCGACTTAGTTGAGGAACTGGCATTTCTAGCAGTCGAGGCGCAAGTGAAGTTGACGCAGGTGCAGACGCAAGAAAAACTTTACGTTTTCGCAAACGAAGAACAGCTTTATCGCTTAATTTCTAACTTAATTGTGAATGCAATTCAAGCTACGCCAAAGAATGGAAGCGTAACAGTTTCTCTGGAACATAGCGAACGCTATGCCTTAATTCAAGTGCAAGATACGGGAATAGGTATTGCCAAAGAACATCAATGTCGGATTTTTTACCGCTTCTACCGAGTCAATAAAGATCGCTCTCGTACCTCTGGCGGTTCTGGATTGGGATTGGCAATTGCTGGTGCGATCGCAAAAGCGCACAAAGGCAGTATTTCCGTACAAAGTCAGTTGGGAATAGGTACTACATTTGCAGTGCGACTCCCTTTGCAACAAATAGGGGTGTAAGGGGGTAGGGGGGGTAGTGGAAAGAAAGTAATTTATACCAAGTTGCAATCAAACGTAGCATCTGTCATTGCGTTAGCGCAGCGTGCCCGGAGGGCATACGGAACACAGTGGAGCGAAGCAATCTCCCCTAACCACAAATTACTACAACATAAGGCAACTTGGTATTACGGTTATTTTTCTCCTTACCCCCATACCCCCACACCCCCACACTCTCACACCCTTGCTTTCAAATAAATATCTATCTTTTGAAAGATAAATTTTTCATCTTGTTTTCATTTTTTCGTGAGAAGCTCAGGATAACAAACAGTGAATTTCAAATTCAAACTTCTGTATATCAGAAGTAATTTTCAACAAGATGCTAATCAGGGGAAAAATTCTTTGGCTCAGGCTTTATCGGCAACTTTTGCAACCTAAACGCTTTGCTATTTTTCAAGCTTGTCTGATTGGTTTAGTGTCAGCGTTAGCAGCAGTTTTGTTAAAGCAAGGTGTGGGTTTTTTAGGTGGCTGGCGAGTCCATATGACTCATGTATTACCAGCTTGGTTAGTACTACCAGCAATTGGCTTAGGCGGCGGACTGCTGTCTGGTTGGTTGGTGGAACGAATGGCTCCTGAGGCTTCTGGTAGTGGGATTTCACAAGTTAAGGCAGTACTTGCCAAGGTGCCAGTGTCGCTGAATTTGCGAGTAGCAATAGTTAAGCTATTTAGCGCAATGATAGCATTAGCTTCGGGTTTGCCTTTAGGTCGGGAAGGTCCAACGCTACAGGTGGGAGCTGCGATCGCCAATCAACTCAATCGCTTGTTTCCAAGTTCCCCTGATTACCGTCGCCAAATTATTGCAGCAGGTGCGGGAGCTGGTTTAGCTGCAGCTTTCGATGCCCCAATTTCCGGTTTTCTGTTTGTTGTCGAAGAACTGCTTCAAGATGTCTCTGGCTTTACTCTAGGTACAGCAATACTCGCTTCTTTCATTGGTGCGGTGATTTCCCGATGGCTGGGAGGACATAGCTTAGTCTTAGAGTTAACTGCACTACAAACCAATTTTTCACTTCCAGAAATTCCTTTCTACCTGGCTTTGGGAGTATTAGCAGGGTTGTTCGGTGGACTGTTTAATAAAGGAATTATCGCTTCTATAAAATTTAACAACCGTTGGTTACGGTTTGGATTACCTCTGCGAGTGGGGTTAGCTGGGTTAATTTGCGGTATAATAGCCGCTCTTTTGCCAGCGCCTTTTCGGGATACAGCGGGATTACGGGAAACTTTGACTGCGGGTGAACTCAGCGTTGGTGTAACTCTGGTCGCTTTCGTTTCTCAGTTTGTTTTGGTATTAATAGCATACGGTTCAGGAGCTCCGGGAGGGTTGTTAGTTCCCCCGATGCTTTTGGGAGCTGCTCTTGGTTATTTAGTGGGAATCGCAGAACATAGTTTATTAGGAATTACTTCTCCCACAACCTATGCTTTAGCAGGGATGGGGACGTTTTTGAGTGCTGTAGCTAGAGTCCCAATCACAAGTATCATCATCGTCTTTGAAATGACGACAGATTTTAATTTGGTATTACCGCTGATGATTGGTGCGGTTATTGCTTATTTGGTGGCGGAAAAGGTGGCGGCTGGTTCGCTTTACGATCATTTGTTAGAGCTTAGTGGTATTCACATAGAACAAGAGCCAAAAAAAGAGGGATTGTTATCGCAGCTCAATGCAGTAGATGTGATGCAGAATCGTGTGGAAACATTATCTAGCCAGATGAGCGTTGAGGAAGCACTACAGGCTTTTTCTCATTCACAGCATCGCAACTTTCCTGTTATTGATGGTCGCAAAGTTGTTGGTATGGTAACTCAGAAAGATGTCGCAAATATTGCCTCACTTCCATCAGGTGGAAATACACCAATCAGCGAAGTCATGACACCCGAACCTGTAACAGTGAGTCCACAAGATACGCTGGCTTATGTTCTACATCTACTCAACCGTCATAACCTCAACTGTCTACCAGTAACAGAAGTCAGCAAACTAGTTGGAATTATTACACGTAGCGATATCATTCGTGTAGAAGCAGAACAATTGAATGGCAAGACTTTTAAGGTGCGATCCAAAGCGAAACCTTCGTACGTCGTTTACCAAACCCGTTCTCCAGCAACAGGCAAAGGACGATTATTAGTACCACTTTCGCATCCTAGCACCGCACAAACTCTACTTGAGATGGCGCTGGCAATAGCTAAAGAGCGTAATTATGAATTAGAATGCCTGCAAGTGATTCTCGTGCCGCGCGGTTGCAACCCGGCTCAAACACCAGTGCAAACGACTGATAGTCATCATCTTTTAGATCAAGCGCTGCAACTTGGGCAAGAAAAGCAGATTCCCGTTCATACACAGATACGAGCTGCTGATAATATCGCCAGAGCAATTTTAGAAACTGTCAGAGAACGACACATTGACTTAGTTTTGATGGGTTGGAAAGGCAAGACTTCTACACCAGGACGAGTATTTAGCCGAGTGGTAGATACTGTCATTCGTCAGGCTACTTGTGATCTTGTCTTAGTGAAGTTGAATGGCACAATAGCTTTTAACCGTTGGTTATTATCAGTAGCTGGAGGTCCTAACTCCCGTCAAGCCCTTCAACTTTTACCTGCGCTTGCTTCTTTAAGTTCAACGCCGGAAATTAAAGTCTGTCAAGTCTTCCAGCCGAATGGCTCTACTCCTGATACAAAGCCATTAGAAACATCTGTCCGCTTTCTCAAGCGTAAAGTCGGTGCTCATGTCATGGCAACTCCAGTTCGCGCCGATTCTGTGTGTGAAGCTGTCATTGAGTGTGCCGAAAAAGACCAAAGTGATGTTATTGTTCTAGGGGCTAGCCGTGAAAAGCTTTTGCAACAGGCAATCAAAGGAAATATACCAGAGACAATTTCTCGTAAGAGTCATTGCACTGTGATTTTGGTGCGTAGTGCTCTTGGATAATTATAGCGCTTCTCAGTTGCGTACAATACACAGCTGTAGAGACGTAGCATGCTACGTCTCTACATTATTCGTGGTGGTGTATGTGATTCAAATGAGAACCGCTATAGCCCTCTTCTGTCACTTTCCGGGTATTCTGAATAAAAGAATCATGGATAGAAAACTCTGGAAGGTAAGCAGAGCAATGGATGTAGAATTACAAATCCGGAAACATTTGTCGAGAGATGCCCACCC
>JAHHGV010000020.1 GCA_019359695.1 Brasilonema angustatum HA4187-MV1 | reverse complement strand
AATCCTCATATAATTTATCTCGTTGCTACTATTAATCTCCATGTTACTTTTTCTTATTTTTTATATTTAATAGTACTGTTTCGTGATTGTCTCGTCAGTTTCGCACCGCGAACTAGTCTAAACTCCAAAACTCGTCACAAAAGGTTTGTAATTATGAAGCCAATCTTGAAACTCCTCACCAGTTTGCGTTTGTGGCTGCTCCTGTGTCTGCCTAGAAGATGTTTCGCTGTCGGTTTCATAGCTGCGCATATCCGCCAATGCACTGCGAGTTTGGATAATTTGTGTGCGATCGATGCGACGCTTCTCGTAGCTAGTAAGAGCTTCTTCAATGCTAGATGATTGAGAAAAGCATTGGGCAAGTTCGTATGCATCTTCAAAAGTGGTACTAGCACCCTGTCCAATTGAAGGTGCCATCGGATGAGCAGCATCTCCCAAGAGTGTTACCCTGCCTTTACTCCAGTGGGTTAACGGTGCTCTATCGCAAATAGGTGCTTCTAAGATTTGCTCGGCTTCTGTTGCTTCTACGAGTCCTCGCAAAGATTCTTCCCAGCCAGCAAGTTCATTGAGAACGCGAGACTTGGCAAGAGTAGCACTGTCGGAAACAGAGAAATCTGGCGATAACTTACGAATAGCCCAAAAGATATATCCGTCACCTACATTGAGAAGGCGCATTATCTGTTTATTTCCTTTTATAGAAACGACTTCATCAGGCTTAAGTCGCTCGTAGTTATATTTGATGACAGCGCGCCAAATCATACTTCCCACATAATGAGGCTTTCCATCCCCAATTAACTTTTCTCTGACAGCTGAGTGTAAACCATCAGCTCCAATCAGCAAATCTGCATATACTTTTTTTCCATCTTCAAAGTATATTTCCATACCTTTATCATTCTGTTCAAAGCCGACACAGCGATAATTGAGGTGAATGGTTTCTGGTAGCAGTTTTGATGCAAGGATTTGTTGCACGCGCCACCACCAAATCGTTATCAATGGCTGTCCGTATTTCTCTAAATACCTGCTTCTTATTGGGTTAATCTGGATTATTTCTCCTGTCATTTTTTTGAAAATTCCCTGACGAACGTCGCAGCCCGCATGTTTGAGATCCTCAACTATGCTTGGTTCAATAGCAGCAAGGCAGTTTAAGCCGTTTGGGGCAAGACTGATACCAGCACCTGCAGGACGGAATTCTTGTGCTTTTTCGTAAACGTGAACATCAAACCCCTGTTTTTGCAATGCTACAGCAGCCGCTAAACCGCCAAGTCCACCACCGACAATGGCAATTTTCTCGACAATAGGTTTAGACAATTTCTCCGTTTGAGCTTTTTGTTGCGTATGAGTATTTGTTGTTTTCATAAGAAACCTCACGCGAGTAAAGTTGTATGTCGAATGGAGCTAAATAGACTTCTTACATAAAATGCTTGAAATGTCGTGTTGAGCGTTTCTTGCGTGTGTCGTGAAACGACTCAGCGTGCCGTATCTCCTGCCCAGACGCCGCGAATTGCAGCGATCGCCGTGGCGCAAGCCTTAGGCATAGCTTAACAATAGTAGGACTTACGCATTGACAAAAATCGATTTTATGAATCAGACTTATTTGCTGCCATTCCTTCTTTAATTAGGTGCAAGCAAAATCAACTTATGCGCCAGTAGATAGAGGAAAATTCTTGCGAAATCTGACTATTGCAGAACCACACCGAAGTTGGCACTCTTTGCATTCTGCACACAATAGTTTATTTGTAAAGTGCGTAAGTCCTAAATAGATATTATCCGTGTTCCCAAGCCACTGGTGATGAGCGATCGCCTATAGTAGAGCTACGCTTAACGCCTAATTGAAGAGTATGACCTTTCTCATGATCGTACCTGCACATTTCGACAATTTTGTCAAGGCGTAAGTTTTAGCTCCTTATTTTCTGGAGAAAAATTGAATTTCCTGGGTCAAAATGTAGATTCTCTATCACTTCTGTCCCAAAAATTATCGCGCTACGTATTAACAAATCCCCTAATACCTGAATTCGCAATTGTAAAGCTTCTGTAGCCCCAAACAGCAAACTAGCCAAAGCACTACCTATAGGATGCCATCTGCCAAAAATTAAGGCTGCGATCGCAATAAATCCCTTACCAGCACTCATCCCCTCGGCAAAAAATCTTACCTGTACTAGAGTTAAATAAGCACCTCCTAAACTCGCAAGACAACCACTAATCACCAAGGTTTGTTGTCATAGCTTGCGAGCATTCAGTAGGACTCGGAGTTAAACCGCAGCATCTAAACGATAATCGGATTTTTGCAACAAATCTAATCAAATCAAGTAGAGAATGGACGACGGTGAGACATGCCTGAAATGGACGCTGCCCACCGTCTTTGAGTGAAAATTCGCCTTTTAAACAGGTTTTTTACCCATCAACCGTAAGAAAAGTTTTTCGAGTTCAATCCACACAAACATCAAAGCACTAAAACCAATGCAAATACCCAACTCAGTTGGACTCAGCCAGTGAGTACCAAAGAAATTGCGTAGGGGTGCCACATAAATCAGCATTAATTGCAAAATTGTTGTGATCACAACAGCCCCCAGTACAAAGAGATTTGAGAAAGGATTCATTTCTATAGTCAGTCGGGAATTTGAGCGAATTGCAATAGCGTGACCCATTTGGGCAACACATAGGGTAGTGAATACCATTGTTTTCCATCGTTCTGGGTCTAGTCCTGGACCAGTGACTGTTTGAACATGATAATATGCCCACTCCATCAGAACAATCGAGATGATGGCAAAGATAATACCAATCCGAATCATGTAAGAACCCAATCCCCTAGCAAAAATACTTTCGCGCGGACTGAAGGGCGGGCGCTTCATCACGTCGGGTTCTGGAGGTTCTACAGCTAAAGCTAGTGCTGGTAAACCGTCCGTAACGAGGTTCATCCAAAGAATTTGCAATGGGCTGAGGGGAACGCCTCCCAGTCCAAGAACTGGTGCTGCTGCAATCGTGATCACCTCACCAATATTACTTCCAAGAATGTACTTGATAAAGCGGCGAATGTTGGTGTAAACAACTCTACCTTCTTTTGTGGCAGAGACAATGGTAGCAAAGTTGTCATCAAGTAACACCATATCACTGGCTTCCTTGCTCACGTCGGTACCAGTGATACCCATTGCAATACCGATGTCAGCTTGTTTGAGGGCTGGTGCATCGTTGACACCGTCACCTGTCATGGCGACAAATCTGCCTCGACGTTGCAGCGCTTGTACAATTCGCAGTTTATGTTCGGGGGCTACACGAGCGTAAATGCTTACTAAGTCAACGTTTTGCTCCAGTTCTTGGTCGGTCATCCGTTGCAACTCTTGACCTGTAATGGCGCGATCGCCTTCTTGAGCAATTCCCAAATCAGTGGCGATCGCTCGTGCTGTGAGTTGATGGTCTCCAGTAATCATCACTGGTCGAATACCTGCATCCCGACATTCTTGCACTGCTGCTCGTACTTCTGGGCGTGGTGCATCCAGCATTCCGATCAATCCCAGCCAAACTAAGCCTTGCTCGGATGTCTCATCTGACCCTTCCGGCGGAATTTCGGTGAGGGGTTTGTAAGCAAAACCCAGCACTCGCAAACCTTTGCCCGCCATTTGGTCATTTTCTGCTAAAATATAGCGGCGTTGCTGATCATCCAAACCTGCTGAGCCAGTGCTTGCGTAAAAGTGGGTACAACGTGCCAAAATTAACTCTGGCGACCCTTTTGTGAACATTAAATACTTTTCAGATTGCAATAAGTTGTTGATTGCAGGGTCTGGTGATGTTAACGCCGATACACCATCGTTCACTCCTTCAACCCGACAAATCACGCTCATTCGTTTACGTTCTGAGGAGAAGGGGAACTCGCTAACGCGGGGCAGCTTGCTGTCCCACTGGTCTTTTTCTATTCCTCCTTTCCCCGCCAGGGTTATCAAAGCGCCTTCTGTTGGGTCGCCCAAAATTTTCCATTCTCCTTGTTCCTGTTGCAAAAATGAATCATTACACAACGCACAGGCAACTAATAAAGTTTGGATTTCTGGAGATTGGTTTATGGAAATTGTTTGACCATCCAACTGAAACTCCCCTTTGGGGGTGTAACCTTCTCCTGTTACACGAAAAGTATTGTTGTTCGTGTAAGCGGATTGGACGACCATCTTGTTCTGAGTTAAAGTGCCAGTTTTATCAGAACAAATAGTCGTGACAGAACCTAGGGTTTCCACTGCTGGGAGTTTGCGAATCAAAGCATTGCGACGTACCATGCGCTGGGTTCCCAGTGCCAAGGTAACGGTAATAACTGCGGGTAAACCTTCTGGCACGACAGCGACTGCCATACTTAGAGAAACTTCCACAAGCTCTTTAAGGTTGCTAAAACCTTTTCCTTGGATCATGTTTTGGATGACACCGCCGCCAACGACGATCGCAACCAAAATCAAAGAACCCGTGACGAGCACATTACCAAGTTGAGTCATCCGCTGTTGCAATGGAGTTGGTTCACTTTCCACCGCCTGCAACATAGAAGCTATTTTGCCAAGTTCTGTTTGCATCCCAGTGTTTGTCACCAGAATCTTGGCGCGTCCTTGAACGACTTCAGTACCTTGGTAGACTACATTAAGGCGATCGCCAAGGGAAGTTTCTTCAGGCAAGACAAGTTCTGCCCGTTTATTAACCGCTTCAGCTTCTCCTGTGAGTGCCGATTCTCGTACTTGCAGGTTAGATTGTTCTATGAGGCGTCCGTCTGCAGCAACCTGTACCCCTGCTTCCACGAGCATCACATCTCCTGGTACCAAATCCTTACCAGCTATTTCAACTGGTTGGCGACTTCGTATGACTCGTACGTTGGGAGAGGCAAGTTTTTTCAGGGCTGCTAAGGCTTTTTCTGCACGGCTTTCTTGGACATAACCGAGTATGCCGTTGAGGATAACAATCGCTAAAATGGCGATTGTGTCTTTAAATGGCATCTCACCTTTTGCCAGCTTTTCTCGCCAATCTAGCAGGTCTATGACCCCAGAAATTATGGCTACGGCAATCAGCATCAACAACATGATGTTTTTGAACTGGTCCAGCAAAATTTCCCAAGCACTGCGTCCAGCAGTTTCTTCTAGTTCGTTGGGACCATATTCTTGCAACCGCTGTTGTACTTCTTGGGGTGTTAAGCCACTGTCTGCGTTTGTCTTAAGCAGTTCCAATGATTTATCAACTTCCAAACTATGCCAAACAGCGGCGGCTTTTTCAGGTAGAGAGTGAGCAGACATCGCGATAGGTCACAGGGAATGGTTACAAAATTCGATCATAATTTAGCAATGGCTGGAAAACCATCAACACAAGGTTACATTAGGTTGAGCACCAAGTTGTACAATGCACGTGGAATTCTTGACAATTGCGCATTTTTTCTTGCGGATAATCTTCCGGATAATATGGGTGTGCTACTCGGTCACGAAGAATTCCATCACACAAAAGAATATTGATAATTATGAGTAACACAAGTAGAAAACTCCGTCACCAAGACATTATCTCCTTCGATTCTAAGTACGACTCATCATTAATACGGTTCGCAAATCAAAATTATGCCAAAACAGGGAAATGAATTCTCTGTTAAGCCAATTCTGAACCCGTTTGATAGTGACGTGTACTATAGCAGTTGCCAGGTAGATTAGGACATCAATTAATGAGAAAAGACGGAAACCATGGGACAATTCCCAGCCTGCTCCCTGCTCCGGTGCTCCCTGCTCCGGTGCTATAAGTGTGCTATACCCTTGATGAAACTAGTTTATATATGACTTTTACACTTCCCAGTTTTCCATCTACCAGCCAAATGCTTGGGAAAAGGACAATTCGACCCCTTGGTGCTGCTACCCTTTGTGGCATTGCCTTTATTGAAGATAGACTCATCGCTATTGATACTGTCAAAGGGCATTTGTTGCAAATTAACCCCCACTCTGACAACGCCCAAATTCTCAATTCCCATCAAGTCAAAGATTTTATGGATGTCACTGGGCTTTCGGTCTGGAAAGATACTCTTTGGCTGACTAGAGGCAATCATGTTTATCTGTGCAACCTAAATTCGTTGGGTTTGGAACATTTTGTAACCTTACCTTATACAGCTGATGGGATTGCTGTTTGGGAATCAACTATCTACGTTAGTTGCCAAAAGCAGGGAGGTATTCTGATTTTTGATCGCGATACGCGAAAACAAATTACTAAATTTTTTGCCCCTGGGGTTGGGGTAGAAAATTTGGCAGTGGATGAAGAAACACTTTGGGTCAGCGACACAGTGGAACAAACTGTGTACTGTATCGACAGGGCTACTGGGGAAGTTAAATTTGGTGTACTGACACCGTTTGATTCTCCCACGGGGATAGCGATACATAAAGATAGTCAGACGGGCAAAAAAACTCTCTACGTTGCCTATGCCTCTGAAGAACCATATGTCCGGGATAATCCCAATGCTGACCCGAATCATGAGTTATCTTACCGCGATCGCACTTTCATTCACCCGCTGAATTACTATCACAATCCTGATAAACGTTATACCCTCTCCAATGGCTATCTGATAGAAATGTCTTATATGGAAGAGATAGCGCCATTAGAGGATGTGTATTTACCAGAGGTAGAATGGCGTATTGCTTTGCCCTCAGAAACTGAGCGTCAAAAGATCAAACACATTGAACCGATTGGTCTACCTTTTACAGAAGAAATCGTACAAGGGCAACGTGTCGCTCTTTTCAAATTTGATGCCCTCACTCCAGGCGAACGACATATTTTTGGCTGGAAAGCAGTTTTGGAAGTCCGGGGAATCAAGTATCGCATAACACCTACAGATGTAGAGAATGTACCTGAATTGTCAGTAGAACTGAAATCCCGCTACCTAGTGGATGATGATGATTTGGCAATGGATACCAGCATCGTTCGCCGCGCTGCTCGTGAAGCAATTGGAACTGAAACTAATGTGCTGCGGAAAATGTACAATATCCGCAACTACGTCTACGATGAGTTGTCTTATGGTATTAAACCCCATATTGACACGCCGGATATTGTTTTAGAACGAGGTGTTGGTTCCTGCGGCGAGTATGTGGGCGTTTTACTTGCTCTATGCCGTTTAAATGGTATCCCTTGTCGTACAGTCGGTCGCTACAAATGTCCTCCCTACGCGGAATACCAGCAAGTTCCTCTGCAACCTCAATATAATCACGTTTGGCTGGAATTTTACATACCTGGCTTCGGCTGGTTACCGATGGAATCCAACCCTGATGATATTGGTAGGGGTGGACCTTATCCTGCAAGGTTTTTTATGGGCTTATGCTGGTATCACATTGAAATTGGCAAAGGAATCTCCTTTGAAACCTTGATGAGTCAGGGGGCTAGGCTCACCAAAGAAGATCTTTCAATTGGTGAGTTAGCAATTAATCACATTCGGTTTACGATTTTGGAGGAATTGCCGAGTTTATGACCGAACAAAGGTATGAGGGCATAGAGTAGAGGGGTATTCCTCACTCTACCCTCATACTCTGCATCGTTAACACTACCCTGCAAACAGCGTCACCTGTTGCGGAATTTGACTGCTTGACAATCGACGTGTCTCCCCGTTACGCGTCTGCTCGACTTGAACGTCGTAATATTGTGCTGGATCGTAATAGATTGATCGATACACTAGCGAGGTTTGAGAGTTGTTGCTAATGAAGGCTGGTTTTAGCTTTTCTTCAGCAGAAAACGAGCGCGCCGGAGTGATAACCCCTCCTAGCAACTCAGTCTTCGCGCTGTTTTGCGATTCGATCACGGTGCCAGTACGTTCGGTCTTGAGTCCCAAAATCCAAAGATTACCGCCGTCATTCAGGATCTTGGTGCCGTCATATTCGTCATTTAACTGTCGTGCCCAAACGTTCTGATTAGGTTGAACTCGGAGGGGTTGAATACCTACGTCCTCAAGGAACAAGTCGCCTGCACCAGGACTTGAGGTGTACTGATAGATGCCATCCTTGAGCGCTACTGGTCGCGATGACTTTTGCTCCACTTTGACTCCATAGCCGAACTGCTCAACAATGAGCGGATCTGAACTATCCCCCTCGACTACAAACTTAATGCCGCCGCCGTTTTTACCATCAGGGTGCTCATTAATCACTGATGAAAAGCCGACGATGCGTTTGACCGATGCGGGTACGGTAACTACCGTTTCGTTGTAGGAGAAGTATTTGTCAAAGGGGAAGTAAATTGTGGACTTGCCGGAGTTGAGCAACGACTGCAAAGAGCTCATATCGCCATACTCTTTGGACTCAAAGCGTCCCCAATTCGCCATATTGTTGTCGTGGTACTCCGGAGTCTCCTTGATTGGCAAATTCAGAGACTGCTTAGGACCATCGAACAACTGGTAGGTATTTGAGGCATATTCGGTCTGCATTGTACCAGGAACCACCACACCTTTGTACTTAATTGCTGACTGGTAGCCACTGGTAGTAAGGTTGCGCGCGTAGAGTTCGCCTTCGGTTTCAATTGCGCTAACGTTGGGTGCACCCCCTTGGAGGTTAGCGTCTAGTAAGGTAACCATACCAGCCCAGCTCGTTCCTTTAATCACTGGTACACTGTTGGTGCTGTGCAGTCCGCGAATCGTGAGCGCCCCGTACACGTTATTAATACCTGCTACCTGTTGGTTTTTCAGGGTGATGTCCTCGAAAGTTGGACCATATTCACCTGGGCTGACCCGAATGCCATAGTCAAAGCCTTCAATTTGGACATGCTTAATCAGACACGGACCTGGCCAATTGCGATCCATTGCTAGACCTGCAAAACCCTTGCCGTCTTCAGATTTAATTGTGACATCACGCATTGAACCAACATTGTTGGAAATATAGTCTATGCCGATCGCCCCAGTATTCCCCTTTCCAGTATTAACGGTGAGGTTCCTAATGTACTGGCGGAAAGACATATTACCATCTTGGGTTTGAATGACTGGCTTGGGGGCATTAGGGTTATCGAAGCCAGATGCATTGTCCCTAAGGCGGATAGTGGTAGCGCCATTGCCCTGACCTTGAAGAGTGACGTCGCTGCCAATCCAATTGAGTGTACCACTCACATCGTAAGTACCTGCTGGCAAGTAAAGTACTTTAGGGCGACCGTTGTACTGGTCGGGTGCACCATATAGAGAGTTGCCGTTAACATCGCGCCGATCATCGTCAAGCGCTTTTTGGATAGCGGCAGTATCGTCGATACCATCGTCAGGTTTTGCCCCGTAGTCCTCGATGCTCTTCATGAAACCTTCTGGAAAATTAATTGCCTCTCCCAAAGTTGCATGGTATGTTCGCTGCGTTTGGGGTTGCAACGATGACACTGATTCTATTTGACCGACTTTATACTCTAAATTCCAATCGCCTCCTTGAGCAGCATCCCCAGTTAAATCGGTGGAAGCAGCAATATCAGCCCCTGTGAATTCGCTCAGCTTTGTTACAAAACGTTTACCTTGTTCGCCTTGAGCAACGTTACAGCCATCGATGAGGATATCAGCATTATCAGTCAGGGCTTCTGCCCAACTTTGTAATTGTTGGCTGTATCGGTTAAGGGCAGCAGAATCTAAGGAAGTTTGTCCCAATTGCAGACGCCCTGATGCGCCATGAGAAAGAATTTCTACTTTGGAAACGACGTGATTGTAGTTGGACAATTCCCTCGTGATTTGTTCGATACCATCCTTGGAGGGATCTAGCACAACCACCTTCGCTTCTGGTGAGATACCAGCAACCAGACTTTGATAATCTTCTAAATGAGGGTCAATAAAAACCAAACTCTCTTGAGCCACCTTTTGCGGTGGATTTCCTTGAGCGTTATGATTCAGTAATTCATCCTTGCCCTTGCTCAAGTCGCCCGCTAGTCCAAAGTCATAATAGCTTCTACCTACTTGGTTCTCGAAGTCTTCGGAGTTATTGAGCAGTGTATCGCTCTCATTCACAACAGGCAACCTGCTAAAACTTTCAGCAGATAGGTTGGTAGACGGCGAATTAAGGTTGTTCGTGTTGACTGGTTTTATGAAGCTATTAACAATGTTGGTATATGCTCCCTGCTGAGTATTATCTGCGTCTAATTGAGGGTTTGTTTTCAAACTAAGTACAACATCATTGGTTGTATAGTTTGAGGTTTGGGAAGGAATTTGTAGCGACGCGTCAGCAGAAGTCATGGAGTCCCCTTCCTTTTTTTATGATGTTTCTGGTAACAGATACTACACTGAATCAGGAATCAACGTCAAGATTAGGTAAAACTCTTATTTTTGTTTAAAAATTTTTGATAAATTGTTATATTTACATTCTCTAGTTTTGCATTGGTAAATCTTTGAAGGTAGAAAATTCACATATTTCGTGAAATGGACAAAAGCGGCAGTGAGACCCAGGATTTGGTGGAAAAATTTTACTAAAGTCACCGCTTTTTTCTTGATATTTTTGTAAATCTTGCTGATGTTTTTTGGCAATCTCAGCTAATTCGCGTTCTATTATGTCTAATTCATCCTTAGAAAGACTAATTATCTCAGATTTTTTACAAAGTTCCAAATTATAAAATGAAGCTACCGCCTGATACCTAGGGTAAAGATAACGAGCCGCAAGTAAATAAACTAATGCCTGTCGTCGGTCAAAAGCGGATTTTCCAGTTTTAAAATCTATAATATGCAAAATGCTATCAGACTCAACAAATACACAGTCCATCACTGCATACAAACGAAAGTGATAACGTTGTTGTGAAATCAAAATCGGTTTGGGAAAACCCTCATCCCCGCGAGTTAAAAGGATGATACGTTTGCCTAAAAGTAAGGGTTCATCGTAATATTTTTTCAAAATTTGTAAGACGCGTTGCTTAACTTCATCAGTTGAGTTGCTTAATCTCAAAAGCTGTGCAACTTTTTCTACACCATCAGATTGGTTCAACAGATGGATGTGGTGATGAAATTCATAAACGCCTTTTTGTGCTAGTAAACCAATACGCTGCGATGCTGTCGCTTTTGTCAAAAGCGCTTTGACTTCTGGTTCGTGTTGTCGGGCTTTAATAAAACCTCTTCTCATCTGGCAATGCCAACGTTGTTGCCATGCGGCTGGGGCAACTAAAGACCAAAGGTGATAACTGGCAAAGGGCTGATCAAGGGATGACATTGCTCAGAATTGGTGGGAGAAAATACGGTGGGAAACAGTTGTGACTACATTCGGTTAGCGGTAAGTGTGTTGGTTGTAGTATTCAGGATATACGAGAAAAACTAGCAACAATTGGTGTTAGTAGTCATTCGAGTTAAATAAAATTCAGTACCAAAAGATAGTTGAAGATAATTCCTGTTAAGTTCACTTTAATTCTAAGTGCAAAACGTGACAAGAGCGATTATCGCAAGTTATCTTCAAACAGTCTAAAACAATCACTCATGAGTTCTTGTTGCCTACGATACTTGTTTTATAACTCTTACATTTGCTTGCATAGCAACCCAAGTCAAAGCTTGACTTGAGTTAGAGGTAAAAATCATGCTATCAAGATTGCCCCACACCAGTTATCATCAACAACGCCCGTTACCTAAATTCAGTTAGGGCGATAATGTTCAGTGCAAAACCTATAATCCAACACTATCTTGTGGGATAAAATACAATACGGTTCAGTTAAGACATTTATTCGTTGAGACAGCAGGGGAGATGGGGAGATGGGGAGCAGGGGAGATGAAGAGTTAACGTCCATTACCATTAGTTCTTTCGCCTCTGCTCCTGGTGCTCCTGGTGCTCCTGGTGCTCCTCTGCCCCCCTGCCTGCCTCAACAGATTAATTTCCTTAACTGAACTGTATTGGGATAAAATATATCCTAGACTGTGCTGGTTCAGCCACTCCAGCAAATGACTTATACTATTGTGGCAAATATTGAAGGTGTATCGGATGCGCCTTTTACATTTAGCAACTCTGGTAGCTCAATTTCTGTCTTAAGTTGACTTCTTACAAAAGGATTTGTCATTTATCTATACCTTGCTAGATATAGAAATAATTAGCTGTACTCTACCTCTGACATGCTTGTATGAAGTTTTGCAAAGTGTGCTGTTCGAGATGAGAACTTGCGATACCTAGCGTTATGTTATTAGGATTTACGCATTGACATAAACAATCAAATATGTAATTGGATTTTTCAGACACTTGAGGTTTGATTTTTTCACTATGAAGAGCGAACACTATCTGTTGTTGAGTTGTTCCCAACAGCCTAAAACGACACAATGACGTTATGCACATGATGGTCAATTTGTATAGTGCGTAAGTCATAGTTATTTTGACAAAATTTGACAATATTTAAAGCAGAAAGCCCCTCGGCTTATAGCCGTGGGCGGAAAGTCGCGCTTACTCATGAAGGCCTAGGAAGTTATAGCCGTTGCCAGGTAGATTAGGACATTAACGAATGAGAAAATACGGACATCACGAGATTTTCAACCCTGTTCCCTGTTAAGCGTTCCCTGTTCCTTGTTCCCTGCTATAGATTTTTTTAGAAGCCACAACCGTAAGCACTACTCTACTGGGATACATTCGATTTCGCCTGAAGAGCGTATTCTCGAAACTTTTCCATATCACTCTTGAGAGTTGATTCAACCGCCCGTCCCAAAAACAAATTATCCATAATCTTCCCTAGAATACCAGGGATAGCATAGGCAATAGTCAGTTTAACAATACTACTACTGTGGCGGTCATAAAAACGCACTGCCCCTCGATTTGGCAAACCATCCACCGATTCCCACTGGATGATTTGGTTAGGGACAACTTTAAGAATGCGGGATTTCCAAGTAAACTCTAAACCCCCAGTATTGAGCTTCCATATCGATATTTCTGGATTATCTTCTGGAACCTTCACCGAATCAATCCATTTCATCCAACGGGGCATCTGTTCCAAATCAGACCATAAGCTCCAAACTAAGTCTATGGGAGCCTCTACCTCAACCTGCACACTATGCTCCAACCAATCTGCCATATCTGTTATTCCTTGGCGTTTTTAGCGCCTATGTCCTGCAGACACGCTTTGCTAAGGCGGTTCATTTCTTCACATTGTCCAAAATTGCCTTCGCCGCACGCCTTCCTGAAATTGTTGCACCTTCCATACTATCGATATAGTCCTGCTGCGTATAACTACCTGCTAGGAAGAAATTAGAAATTGGCGTCTTTTGCTGAGGACGGTAAATATCCACTCCTGGTGCTTCTCTGTACAAAGACTGAGCAAGTTTCACTACACTGTACCAAGTCATGTTTAGCTCTCGTGAGGAGGGGAACAACTCATGTACTTGCTTGAGGACATGCTGGGCGATCGCCTCATTACTTTGCTTAATAAACGGATCACCTGGTGTTAACACAAGCTGCAATAGTGAACCTTGCCCTTCCCTGTAATAATCACCAGGGCTAGTTAATGCTAAATCAGCAAAACAAGAAAAGTCAGCATCGGCAGTATAAAGTAAATTATCAATTCCCGCTGCACGATTAAGCTGTTTGCGCTCTTGAGTATCATGCAGTTCCGTCACCCAGCCATCAAACCGCAATTGAACTGTTGCCACTGGCACACATTCTAACTTGTATATATTCTCAAATTCCTGCCACTTGCGCCACTGTTGAGGTAACAAACGCTGAATTCCTGGAACATCACAGGCAGCGACATAAGCATCAGCAGTAATGATATCTTCTCTATCACCATCAGCTATGACAACACCACTAACACGGGTTTGGTGTTCCTCCTCAATAAACTGTATTTCTCGTACTCTCCTACGAGTGTAAATCTTTGTCCCCCTAGTTTCCAGATATTCCAAGATCGGCTTGTGCAAGTACTCATAGGGGGAACCTTCCAGCATTCGCAGTTTCGACGCCTCGGTTTTCACTGCAAATAGCTGAAAGACTGTCAACATACAACGGGCAGAAATATGTTCGCAATCGAGAAAGCCGAGGGCGTAGGCGATGGGGTTCCACATTCGCTTAATACTACCCTCATTACCGCCGTGACTACGAAACCAGTCAGCAAAGCTAACTTTATCCAAGTCGCGGATGTTTTTCATCGCGCCGTTAAAGTCCACCAAACCGCGTACTATCGGACTGGTTCCTAATGCGATCGCATTTTGGAATTTATCCAGTAACGAAAGTTGGGAACTGGTGAAAAACGCTTTTAATCCATTAAAAGGTGCACCCATGACAAAGCGAAAATCTAAAGCACCAACTTTTCCCCCTTGATTGATGAAAATGTGGCTATGCTCTTTTGGGCGCAGGTTTTCCAACGCCCCCACTTTCTTCATCAATTCCAAAAGCTGGTAGTAGTTGCCAAAAAAGACATGCAACCCCATTTCAATATGGTTGGCATTACCATCAAGCCAACTACTCACTTTCCCTCCAACAAACGGACGAGACTCAAAAATGTGGACTTCACAGCCAGCATCAGACAAATCGATAGCAGTTGCTAGTCCAGCTAGTCCCGCTCCTATGATCGCAACGCGCATTCCGTCTTTACCTTTTCAGTTTCATTACAAATTGTAACTGGGTTGGTGTCGGAATTTGCTACTCACCTCAAGTGCTGGGTTGTCAGTTGTCAGAAAAACTCAGAAATCAGAATTGCTTGAGTCAAAATACCCAATACTTGAAGTAAAGGTTTTCAAGCACGTGAAATGTTCTTTCTTCAAGCGGGTTTGAAACGCGTAGCGCCGCGACTTCAAAGTGGCGGCCTGGGCGTGAGACCAATATTCATCAACCCTATGGCGCTCCGCCACGCCTTACGGCTATCGGGGATGACCTCCCTCCGCAGATCGCTGCGATAGCCGAATGGCCAGCCGCAGGCATAGAGCGCAGTCACCTAGAGAGACCCTCGTGTATAGTGCTGTCTCACCAGTCGCACACAATCCCCAAGCTTAATTTTGGCGACTGACATCTGTATTTTTCTGAGGTGATTTGTTTGACTAACTATTAACTACTCCCATTTATGTGCTTGCTTCTGTAGCCTCCTCTGAGGAGAGTGGCAGTCTACGGATCAGCTCTCGGATAACATCCGTTGCAGGTCTACCTGTCTGCCGACAATACTTGTCAAGTTTTTCCGCTTCCTGTGCGGCTAGATTCACAGTGATACGTTTTACAGCCCATTTCTTATTTGTCATTTTGTTCTACTATCTGCTGGTCGTTAACATCATCAAAAGAAATTAACTAGGGTATAGAAACGATAAGATTATCAGAGTTTTTGTCATGAAACAAGTCATTTCGTTAACACTAAACTTTTTTTTTGTTTCGTAAAAGTATGCTTCATTTTTTTATCAAACAGAAAAAGAAAAAAAAATTTTTTTATATCTAAAAAGAATTTAATTGTAGAGTCGTTGCTGTGAGAATAAAGTTTTTAACAACATGAACAAAACTTGACTATCAATTTTATACATTTGATTGAACCATCTTTTGTAAACGAAATCACGATTTTCGAAAATTGTAGTTATCAAAGCCTTTTTCTTTGCCCATAACACATGCTCACAAAATATTTTCTGTTTAAAGTAATCATCCTTGATAGCTACCTTTTCTGTATGTTTTAGTAAGAATTATTGGTGAGGATCAACGATTTGAAAGTTTGGATCAATAAGTCACTGTTTACAAAAGTCAACTTCTTGCTAGAATTATTTGCCTTATATCCTCTCAATGGCACTTCAACAATTAATAATATAGCTTTCAAGATTTGTGCATTTTTATCTTAATCGCCTCCATTTTTACAGTATCTTATATTTTAAATGAAATGAAGACTTACCTGTCTGTGGTCGAGTTACCACCTCTATTCAGAAGAAAAATCTCTCAAAGCTAGTCTATCTACTTACAGAAAAAACATTAGAAGTCATTGAGTCAGTGTAGATATTTTCATATTATGTATAATCTGCTCAAGCTATCTTATATTAATAAATTCATAATTCATAGAAGATAGCCTAATTTTTACTGACAATAGAACTTCTATTTTCATCCCAGTATATGGTATTAACATTTCATAATAGTTATTTTTCCTCATTATGATCGTAGTACCACCTTTCTAAAGACGTTAACTATGTTTATATTTCTCAGTATTTATCTAGAACTCTCTAAGTAGGTTTAAAAGCACAATAGCTTACAAACCTTAGCACTCAGGCAATCCAGTTCACATTTTTATATTCATAATTGACTCTTTTTAAAGTATTTAGGATAAGCATTTTCTCGTTTTCCATTAAGTTAGTCAGGCGTAGATTTTTTTACCTAGAGATGGATAGAATAGATAACTGAAAATTGTAATTTTTAGCAAATTCATCTTTTCATTCTTAATTTTTTTTTTAAAAACCTCCAAGTCTAAGACACATTCATTATTCTCATCCTAACTAAAAATAACTAAACGTATCTATATTTCAAGTTCAAGCTTAATTATTTTCAAAAAACAAAAATAACTCTTTTTCAATATATTTATATTAAGTGATTTTCGGAGATATAGAGATGAAACAATCCTAAAGTTATTTTAAAAGTTGAAATTTTGTCTTTCACTGCTTCTCTAAAATAGATTTATCAAAACTTCATTTTAGCAAAAAAATAACTTTATCTTAAATTTACATCATAGATAATAAGTACTATCGTACTTACAGTCATCCACTTAAGTAACAAATTAGACTTTCATGAAAAACCTTTTTTACCTTGTAAATAATTATAAAAAATCTATATCATGAGAGAAATTTTAAGTCCAGAGGGTGGTATAGTGGAAGTCAAATAAGTCTTCGCTAATTTGAAATTATTGGTAGATAGCTGAGAACAGACTATTCATACACAACAAAAATGTTAGTCTCCTGTAATAAGAAGAAACAATATACTTAAAGAAATCAGTTGATCACCTTATCTGTTGAGTTTTCGGATAGGTAGATTACAAAGACCGCGAAGTTTTCAAAATCAAATAAAATCAGCGGTATTTTGTTCTACATTTGAGCTAAAGGAGCCTTTGAAAGTATAGAAAAATTTTCTCTCTTTAATTCTTGAAAAGTCTAAACAATCAAAAAATATTGACTCTTTTAAAACACAAGAAATACTTCAATAGTATCTTGCCTGTAGTAGCGTCTCCCAAACAATATGACAGATGCCTAAATCCTGGTATCGCTTCACTTCTAAGCTGTTAACATCTCACATTTGAGTACATTCACACCCTGAGCGCGTTTGTCAAAAACAACCAGCACCTGGGTGAGGCAGCGAGTGGTATGCACCGAGGGTAACCCGCAGGTAGTAGGTACATGCTGTCTTCACTTGAGGAGGCACTGCGTTACCAACAGTTGTGTGTTGTACTCCGGTTTCCTCTGAAGTTCGCCAGTTCTTCAAAGAGCGAGGCTCAGAACAACTGTTGGTTCTCTCATTAAGTGCAAATAGCATGCCAGTGGCAGTTAACAGTTATTGAGTGGGAGATACCTGAGGCTGCAGTTGGGTGCGATTACTTTGGATGACTCCCTTCGGAGTATCACCTAGGGACGGATTTGGAGGAGTATCGCCCAGGTGTTGAAATTCCTGCCAAATTTGCCGTCGAACATCTTGTAGAAAGATTCGCCATTCACTTTCTACATCTGTTGCGCGAAGTATGGAATCTACAAATTCTTCTACAATGGCATAAATCACTTGACTTGGCTCGCACAGTAGTTCTTTCAAAGCTTTTTCACACTTACTCACAGCTTCTGCGTAAGCTATTTTGAGATTGAGCAGCACTTGCTCAGCAGAGGACGATGCGGAAAGCTTTAGGGTTGCAGGCTGATTGGGAGTCAATCCATCTAAACATTTGCGAATGCGATACTGTAGAAATCCTCGGTAAGAAAGCTTAAACCTAGCTAGGGTTTGGAATCCATATTTAAGTTTACTCGGTATCCCTGGTATGAGTTCGTCAGGTATTTGGTTGGCGATCGCCTCCATAAATTCACCTCCTTTGGCTTGTGTCAGTTTTTCCAACTGTCCCTTGTCCATTAGTATCTGAGTCAGTTGCGATTTAACTTTGTCAAGCGATCGCTCTAAACCGATATCCAATGACGACAGATGTTTCGACAAATGAGCACGGATTTCATTCAGGTACTTTTCGTATATAATTGCGTAGCTCTTTTCTAGGCAAAAACGCTGTTCTATTTCTTGAATTGACGGAATTCCTGTATCACTTCGACAAGTTTGCAAAACAGTTTCTACTTGCTTTTTAAAGTCCATATCAACTGCTTCTCGCTTTCGCCTAAGCCCTGTCAGCAGTTCCTCTAGACTGTTTGTTACAGCCAACCAAAGTTCTTTGAATTTTTCCTCAAACAGCCCAAGCCCATGAATATCATCATGGGTTGCTAAATCTAAAGCCTTGCTGACTTTCTCTAACTCAGCTTTCACTTGGTTTTGGAGTAAATTTAATTGTTGTTGGCGTAAGAAGGCGTATTTCTCATCTAAATCAGTCATTTTTGCCTTGAAATAATCAAGAACTTGTTCAAGAACTTTGTGCGCTTCTTGAGTATCGGCGCAGTTAGCCGTTACACACTTGACAACACTGATTTTTGTTTTAGCAATATCGTGTGCTAAATTTTGGCAGCTTTTGGAGTTGTCACCAAAGCGTGAATCAGCTTCTGTACGGTTAAGTATCATAAAGGAGCACAAGTTAGTTGGCACAACATCAACTTGTGCTGCACGCACCGTGTTATACAAACGCACATCTACATCCCTCCAGTCGTCGTCAGTTGACTTTGGCATGCGCACAAACAGGATCGCATCAACCTGTTGCGCTAAAATTTTCATCAGACGCTGTTCATCCCAAATACCCGTATCACCCAAACCAGGTATATTTACAAAGGCTATTTGTCCAACATCAGCGTGATTGAATTGACAAGTAATCTTAATTTCCCTAACTGCCAGATGGTGAGACAGCCAGGAGTTCAAAGGAGGATCTCCCTCCGAAAGAATCTGCGGTGCTTTTGGAGGGGAGCCAGCGCCGTGCGCGGCTACTAAGTGTTGTGGCGATTGCGGAGGTTCTCCCCCGTTGTAGCCAGTGGCGTGCGACTGGCGTTTTCCCTTTTCTATCCCAGACGCTGCGCGTTCACCAAGTGTGCGCAAAGCGCTTACGTGCTGGCTGTGCGTATCTGTTTCACACAGGCTGAGCGTTGGCGTAGTGCCAAGGGAGGAGATACCCGAAGGGTTAAAAAAGATCCTCTGACTGGAAGCAGTCTCTTGAGCCACGTACTCCCGAATTTGGTTCGCACAAATGTGGCGGGGTGAAGATTGCTGCAAAAGGGAGCGATATTTGTCTAAATGTATGTGATACTGTAGTAGTTGTTCATACGCTGCTACCTGTGCAGGGTATTCAGGATGATTACTGAGCAATAAAGGCAAAGGTTTAGTGGCAAACTCGTCTACCGTCTTTGGTTTTTCACCCAAGCCAAGTTTTTCATAGTAGGGACTGATCACCTCATCTAGAAATGACTGCTCTGAGTGAAACCAAACCTCAGCGTAAGTCTCCCCATTATTATTATTGTAAATAAAACTACAAACATCTGTGCAATGATGTGTGTTTCCATCTGGAATCTCAGCACACGTCAGTCCTGTTAGACTCTGTAGCAACCAATTCTTACCTTGGTTTGCTCGTCCAACAACGCCAATATTAAGTGTCTTACGGCAAAAGCGCTCTTTGAGTTTTGTCAGCGCTTCTAGTTCAGTATTAATGCTCGATTGTAGTGTGGTTAAACAGATGTTCTCCAAAAAGCTAGGTACACTTGAATCCTCAAATCGTTTCAGTAACTGATTCTGATGCTTTTGAAGATGTCGGACTGCTGAGTCTAGGGATTTAAGTTCCGCCTCTACATCTATTACTTTTCTAGCTAAGGGAAGACGCTTTTCAATAATGCTGGCAATGCTTCCAGTCTCATTTGTATCCATTGACGCGCGTGTTTAACTGTTATTGATTATATGTGTGGAGTCTGACCAAACGATACATACAGTAGATAGATAAACCTATTCGTACCTATGCTAAGTAAATATTCCTCTCACTGCTCAAATATATGCCCTAGGGGTAATATTATTTAACTTTAAGATTGCATTAAGGCAACCAGTTCAAGAACTGGTGGAGTGAAATGTATTATGATGTTAGTGGCAGGCTATAAGCTCTGCAATCGTCAGCGTGTGCAAGTCCTCCGCAAGATGCGCAAAGTTTCAAAAAGTAATTTTGAATTCATTGTTACTCCTCTAGATAGATGATATTTTATATCATCCGACGCTGGAATTCACATTGTTCCAAAAATATCAGCTAGATTAACAATATTGTATGAAAAAACGTTAAAATTGCGCAGGTTCTGATGCTTATATAAACAGGCTACACCTATGAACCGTGAGAAACAACTTCCTTACCAGCAAGAGACGGTCATTCGTCACAGTCAACGCCTGATGCAAAGTTTTGTTTTCACGATTGGACAGGACGTTGTTTGTTAGATGCTAGCGGATCACCAGAGGAAATAGCGAAGGCACTGTTTGAAGCACCGTTTGTTTTAGTCTCTCACAGCATCCAATCAGATCCAATCTTAAACTATGGTAATCGTAAAGTGCTGCAACTTTGGGAGCATTCTTGGGAAGAATTTATGCAAACGCCTTGGCGTAAGGCAGTTCAGGAAGTCTTACAGGAAGAACGTAATAAACTCCTAGCTGAGAGGCTAAGCAAAGGTTTTAGTAGTTATTCTGGCGTCCGCATCTCCAGTACTGGTAAACGCTTCTTCCTAGAAAATGGTATGGTTTGGAATATTTTAGATAAACAGCAGCAATATTATGGTCAAGCTGCTACTTTTTCATCAGCACGACTTATCTCCTAGTTCCATTGATCACTCGTGCTTGTGGTTCTTCAGGTGGATAGTTTGAACCCATATATGAGTAAGGCAGAGGCATGGTGATATCAGCACCATTGATTACAACTCCCAACAACTCAAGGTCAGATTCCACCAATTGGTCGATCGCTTCAGTGAGTATATTTTCTTGTGTATTGTTTGGTCTTGTCACTAGCACAATGCCATCGGTGTAAGGTTGTATTAACAGAGCATCATTTGATAAACTCAGAGCAGGAGTGTCTAAAATAACCAAATCAAAACGCTCGCGTGCATCCTCCATGAGGCGTCGTATTTCACTAGATTCTAGGATTGCCGCTGATTGACGCACAGGACCTGGGCTAGGAAGAATGTATAAATTTTCGATATCTGGCACTAAGCGAATATACTCGCCCAAGCTAGCGTAATAACGCAAAGGTTCAATGATAGCATCCGGGTCGGAAGTCACTCCTAGGGATGAAGAGTGAGATGGCGATCGCAAATCTGCTTCGATAATTAAGGTTCGTTTGCCTGCACGAGCGGATGCTATTCCTAAGTTATAAGCACTAACTGTCTTACCTTCTCCACTGCTGGTGCTGGTAATTAATACCACCTTCAATTTTTTCCCGCCAACGCGCCGCAGATTACTGCGGAACTTTTCATAAAACTCTAGATACAAAGAATCTAGAGAAAGAACCACTGGCACTTCACCTAGATTTAATCCATCAACTGGCATCAAAGGCAATTCGCCCAACAAAGGAATTTCTCGTTGTTTGAGACTGTCGCGGATATCTTCTTTGGTTTTGAAGGTTGCTTCCAATGATCCCAGTAAAAATATAACTCCGGCACCTACCAATAATCCTAGTAAACTGCCTATACCCAGGGTAATTGGCGCACTCAGACGATCTTTATTAGCATCAAGCACGACTGGTGGTCTAGCAATTCCAAGACTGCTGACTGTCTCAGCTTCTGCTGTTCTTGCGTCTGTTAGCTTTACCTGCATTTGGTCATAGACGGCTTTTTTGAGTGCAACCTCCTGTTCTAAGCGCGATCGCTCTAATTGCTTATTGGGTATCAGAGAATACTCATTCCGCAATCGTGCTTCATCTTTTGTGAGGTCAACAAGTTGCTCTTGCAGTGTTTCGCGCTGGGTTTGCAAAGCAACCATCTGATTTGCCAGCTGCTGTCGGGCTGGATCTAGGTTGCTTCGGGAGCGAATGGCAATAGTAGCTGGAAGCGGCGCTGTTCCATCTTTCCCGCCTACAACTTCCGCACCACGCTGCCGAAGTAAGTTCTCATAACCTTCTTTCTGATTGCGCAACTGAATCATTGTCGGGTGTTCGGGGCGCAAACCTTCTTTCTTCTGAACTTCAATTTGGGATTCAATTTGGTAAAGTTGTGCTCGCACGTTAGCAATTATTGGATCAGCACTTAAAGCAGAAGAGACATAAGCTTGGTTGACGTTTAAACCCAACTTTTCTTGTATGCTGCGAATTTGAGTATCAATTCCAGCAAGAACTAATTGAGTTTGTCGTTGCTGTATTTGGCTACTAGTCACTGCGTTGAGCAAACTTCCATTTTCTGCTGCCAATATTGCTGGTCGTTCTTTGCGATCATACACTTCTAGCTTCTGCTCAGCCACTTGCAGTTCTTTTTTCGCCTGTGGTAAACGTTCATTAACTTTACCAATAACTGCTTTTAATCTCCGTGTATTAATTTCGGTACTCAGGGCGATCATTGCCTCCATCAATGCCTGCAATGTCTCTTGTGCTGACTGGATCTTAGTATCGTTATATTTCAGTTCGATGAGTGTGGGTGTGAGTTGTTTATCTCCTCCAGTTTTAGAGTCTTTGTCAGGCATCGTAACCACGACATTTTGACGTATTTTTGTTGGCTTGACATTGACTTTAGCTGCCACAGCATTAATGACTGGCTCTGATAACAAAATATCTTGGCTCAGTTCCTGCCCTTGCAGATTAATTTCACTACCTGTTGCGGAAAAAGAAACTGTTGGGCGATTATAGGTCAGTGCGCCGTTCGCTACATATCTAGATTGTCGTGGTTGCAAAGCCACCACCATTGATCCCGCTACAACTAGACCAAAACTAGCTAGTCCAATCCACTTGTACTTATCGAAAGCAATGAGGTAGCGTTTAACAATTGGTGGAGTCATGGCAGCAGCAAATCAAAACTAGGTATAAATTCGACTATAATTTTTAGATAATTTCGGTTTTGAGGAGTCTGAGAATTATAAATTTTGTTATAAGTTCATTCCTCTTCCTTCTGTTACACACGGCTGGCAAGGACTACTAATCTAGTATCTGTTGTCATCAAGACCGAAGAAGCCGAGAAAGGTACGAATATCGTAGAAGGGACGGGCAATTGTACCGATGATATTAGTAATTTTAGCAATTAGGGTTCGTCCTACTACGATAACATCGTTATCTTGAAGTGCGACATTTTGAGATACATCCCCTGACAAAGCCTTTTTAGCATTAATCGATTGCTTAACAGCTCGACCTTTTTCTGGGTCAAAGCGAACGAGAGCTATGTCACTGAGGTTGGCACTGTCAGTATTAATTCCTGCCAATACGTCTATAAAAGTACTACCATTAGGCAAAGGGACAGTGACTATTCCCCCACCAGCATAATTTAAAACACGAATTCTAATCTGTGGTGTTGCTAAAGTTGAGCGAGATACCAATGCGCGGTCATAACTCTTATCGTTTGCAACTTCCCGACGTGGCACAATGATCGCATCGCCGTCTTGCAAGCGGAGGTTAGGTATTTCCCCGCCATTTTGTAATGGAGTATATAGATCGAGTCTTTGTGAAACCACGGATCCATCTACTAGCTTCCGGCGTACTTGGACTTGACGCAGATCTGCCATCATCGCAGAACCACCAGCTAAGAGCAATGCATCGCTAACCCGAGGCGTTATTGAGTTAACAGGATAAACTCCAGGTCGATTCACTTCCCCATTAATAGTGATTTGAACTGGTCGCTGTCCTATTAATGATAGTGACACAAGTGGGTTAACTAATTGCCGGGCTAAAGCTAAGCGGATTTTCTCTTGCGCTTCTTCCAAAGTCAAGCCTTGTAGCGATACTGTGCCTACTTGCGGCACAATGATATTACCCTCAGGATTAATTTGAGCCGAAAAATTAAACTCTGGGCGTTGCGCCAGCAATGAGAATGTCACATTTGGATTGACGACGAAACGATTATAGCCTGAGCGAATTTTTTGTTGTGCTTGTTGTAAAGTCAATCCCTTAAGTGACACTGATCCCAGTAATGGCACGATGATGTTTCCTTCGGGGTTAATCAGAGCTTGAAAGCTTAAATCTGGGAAACGTACAACTGAAACTCCAATGCTATCTCCTGGTCCTAGACGATAGGGACCTGGAGGACGCTGAACCAAAATGTTAATGCTATCTCCTGGTCCCAAAAGGTAGCGGTTCAATTGCGGCGACATCCCTTCTCGAAGACCAGGAGCGACAAAGTCAGTACTACTGGGCGGAGCTGGGGGAGGTTGTCGTAGTAATGGTCCTGTTGGAGTATTAGGTACAGACGTGGGAGCCTGTTTTACTGGAGTATTGAGTACAGGCGCGGGAGCCTGTTTCACTGGAGTATTAAGTACAGGTGTGGGAGTCTGTCCTGGCGTTCGTTTCTGCGTTGATGTTTGAGCAACAACCGGTTGGACAATTGTTACCAAATAAACGCCTACGTACAGACCAGCAAAAGACAGGGCGTTAAACAAGCGCATACGACAACCAGGAACAATAGACATTGGCACTATAACTTACTTATAGTATGAAGTGCCAATGTATATAACAGAGTCATAACTTTACTTTAATTAAGACGCTAAAAAATACCTTTTTTATCGCAAAACTTTACTTTTTCTTATTTTTATACAACTGTATTGGTGAATGACTTGACACTGGACCTGCCATTAAAACAGCTTGCACTGTTTGACCGAGAGATTTAGCTTCATTCCAAATTGTTTCCACCTGTCCTAATGGTTCCATAGGAATGAGAATACTCACAGCAACCCAAGGAGCGCGTTTTTTTTGCAACTGTGCTAGCTGATCGACGATAAACCAGGGGAAAAGTGATGAACTACCACCATTGAACCAGGCATACCATTGCAAAACCGCAAAAGTCTGCTGATTTGTTGAGGCACGAAAGAACCTCGCTTGTACTCTTGTTTCAGCAGCATTTGACTTTGTTCCTTGCGGTTTAACAGTAAAATCAGCAGAGCGATACTGAGCTATCTGCCACTGCCAAAGGCTGTTTATTTCCGTCCACTCCACCACAGGCTGATCTTTAGATCCTGTTTGTGGTCGCAAAAGCAGAACTGCTTTGGTTTGGTCGCTTTTTTTCTGAATAAACTGATAAGACCATGCGCCTTCCCCTATCTCTTGTTCTCGCTGTTCTATAGTCTGCCAACCAGGAAGGTTCAACCCCTTTTGACGTAAATCTTTCAACTCCTGCAGACGAGTGATTCGTGGTAATTCCTGCCATTGCCAGTGTCCTGTCAGGTAACCAGGAATTGCTCCTATAAGCAACAGTACTAATAGCAACAGAAGGGCTACTATCTGAGAAAACCGCTGCTCCTTGAGAAACTTGGAAAAAGAAATCATCAGTGAAGTTTACAGTACCTAGACAAAATTTTACTCTGAAACTTCTGCAAAATATTTCTCAATCCAATTTAGAATCGGCACTAATGAAAGCAGCATCATTGCAGAATATAAATCACCACCCCAACCATTATGCAGCCAATGAAAAGCTCCGTCTTGTCCGGTGCCATGAAAGAAGGACAGTAATGTGTTACGAACGATATTGGCGCAAATACTAATTAAGACTGCAATAGATAAAAACCAAATACTTTTGCGGCGGGAGGACAAAGCACCTGTCCAATAAAGCAGCATCAAGCCAACATAAAAAGTCGTAAATAGCATTTTCAGCCCTGCACAGTAAGGTGCAACTTCTACAATTCTTCCCCCGACATATATATTTACTCCATCCACAGTGACTTGCATACCAATCTGACTGAGTATGAAGCCAGCAGTACCCGCGATGAAACTTTGCAGAGGCAATGTGTAGGGAGTGATCAGGTAGGGAACTGATGTTGGTGTTGCAAGAAGTACTAATATTAAAGCAAATCCTTGCAATTTTAAGCCAGGAATTCCCTTTAGCCACAAACACAACCCTGTCAGTATAGTTGGAAAGGAAATGTTGACCCACTCGCTGACACCACTCAGGTAGAAGACTCCTCCCAGTACTAACAACGCCACACCCAAAGGATGGGAAATATCTGGTAGTCTTTGCCATTTTTTTCTGTTCAACCAGCAAAGGTATGCAGCAAAGGGTAAACCAATGATACCGTGACTAAAATATTCGTGTTCGATACTGATACTTTTGTTGAGCCAACCTTGCACCCAGTAAAATAACACAGGAGCATAAAGCAGTAGCAAAATGCCTAATATAGCTGGAGTAATCAGGCGTGTGGAATTTGCATTTTTCAGCTGGTGCCGAATTTGCATGGCTTTTATGATAAAGAATCAATTATGAGTCTGATAAATACTGAGTTATGAATTATGAGTATTAATTTCATTCATAACCCAGTATTTACCCTGAAAATATTTGTCAAATACACAGGATCTTTTGCTGCTCAGCACTGAGGCATGATGTGATTGCCGATACTACTTGCTGAACTTGGCTATGACTTAAACCAGGATACATCGGTAAGGATAGTATTTGCTTCGACAGCATTTCAGCATTGGGGAAGTCCCCTACTTGATAGCCTAGGTGGGCGAATGCTGGTTGGAGATGACAAGGAATTGGGTAGTGAACGCCAGTTTGAATTCCTACTTGTGTGAGTTGTTCTTGAAGTTGCTGACGTTGTACAGCACAAGAATCATCTACTCTGATGACATAAAGATGATAGATGTGTCCCTCGCCGGTGTGGTTTTGTATGGGAATGAGTCCACTTGATGCTAAAGGTGCTAGTTCAATATCGTACTGCTGGGCAGCATTGAGGCGTGAGCGATTCCACTGTGGCAGATATGGTAATTTCTCGTGCAACACCGCTGCTTGAATTGTATCTAAACGGCTATTAGTTCCCTCTTCAACGTGAATGTATTTTTGAGCCGCACCATAATTGCGCAAGCGTAACATTTTTTGAGCGACATCTGGATCTCGCGTTAATAACATCCCGCCATCCCCAAATGCCCCTAAATTCTTGCTGGGATAAAAACTAAAAGCTGCTGCAGTTCCTACAGAACCGGCGCGATATCCTTCTCGTTCGGCTAGGTGGGCTTGTGCTGCATCTTCAAAAATCAGCACTTTGAAAGTCTCGGCAAAATCTAACAACTGCCGTGGCGACACCATCTGACCGTAAAGATGTACTGGAAGAATTGCTTTGGTTTGAGGTGTAACTGCCCGCGCTGCAGCTTCTAAATCAATTAAAGCTGTTTGTGGATCGCAATCTACAAAAATTGGCTTTGCCCCTGCACGTATCACCCCGATCAACGTCGCAACAAAGGTGTTTGCAGGCAAAATGACTTCATCTCCAGGATCAATATGACACGCTTGTAAACCGAGGGCGATCGCATCAGTTCCCGAAGCAACACCAACTCCATACTCTACACCAGACGCAGCAGCAAAAGCTGCTTCAAACTCTTTGAGTGCTTGCCCTAAAACAAAATCTCCCCGTTCCGTTACACTTTGGATTGCTTGTTGTAATTGAGTTTGAATTGGTTGATGCTGTAAAGTTAGGTCTACAAAAGGAACCATTACAGTCTTATTATTCATTTTTAGGCAAGTCCCTAGTATTTTCTGTCACAATTGCTGTACTAAATACTATAGTTTCATCAAAGTTTTATTATGAAGAAATGTTAAAGTTTTGATTAACTTTATGTTTCTGACATTTTTAGACTTTTGCAAATGATTGCCTAAATGATTAACGCATTCCATTGTCCGCAAAGCGTAAAGACTTGAGATTGAGTCGCTTTACCCTCCAATCCTCTTATTTTAACCCTTGCCCTTTAACCTTTTCTCTACGAGCGGAGCGTGAATTAAGTTGTGCTTTTCCGAAGCATTTTGTTATATAGGGCTGCTATTTGATTTTTGCTTAGCCTAGGTACACCTTTATTGCTTCTTAAGCGTTAAGCGTTAAGCGTTAAGTCTCTACTTTGTGATTCACCCTAGTGGGAACGGCCACGCCTTACGGTGAGTCCAGCGCTGCGGGAGGGGAGCCAGTGCTCTACTTGGGGTCTCCCCAAGTAGAGCACCTGGCGTTCTCCCTCGTGCCGGATCTGGGCATGCGCTTTGCGCATACGCCAGATGCCTAGGTCGGGAAAGCCGTCATTCGCACTGGTCTCACCGAATCAAATCGGATTGCTATTTAATGATTATGACAACTCAATTGATATTGCTATTGGATATTAATATATAACCGATATTGAGCACCCTCAACTGACACTATCGGTTTTTACTACTTTTTTAGTACTAGGAATGCTATCTAATATACTTAACTTTCTTTTTACTGGTACTTACTTATTAAAAAGAATTATTTCATACAGAATAAAAAACAATTTTAACAGTGATTATACTATGTTACGGTTCCATATGCGGAATTTGGGATGTAATAGATTGCCCAAATCCAATTCTAGTTGAGTATAAAAACATAAAAATGAGATTTCTTTTCATTCATGACAGGTGTTGTAGTTTCTTGTGATATGGTTTTCTCAGTACGATAGTGTTAATACTTAATAATTTTATGTTTTTATACAAAATGACCGGGATTCTAACAGTAGCTCATTATAGATACTGATTCAGGAATATTCCATTACTTTGTGATCAAAGCAAACTTTTTTAAAAGTAAGTTTTTATACTATGCAACATACGCTCATTAAAAAAAAATCCTCTAAATCTGTTCATTTAGGAGCAAATTAGGGAATCTTAAGCATAGTAAATAACCCAGAAACAGTGGTTATATAAATTACTCTAGTAAGAGACTGTTAAGGTAGCGATGACAATGGTAGAGTCTGAAAACAAATTGTTTACCTCAGGGGATGACTGGGTTTCCCAAGAAACGGGAGAACGACAACGCCTTAAAGTTTTATCAGATTTAGGTTTGCAGCAACCAGAAACAATTCCAGTTTTTGAAGAGGCTACTCAAACTGCAGCCCACTTGTTGGAAGCACAAATTTGCATTTTGGGATTTGTGGATCAAGAACGCCATTGGTTCAAATCATCTCTGGGCTTATCAAAGCTGCGGGGAGGAATTATGAATCATCTCGCACAAAGCCGTGAACTGTTACGTCAGGAATCGTTTTGTACCAAGGTCGTAGAAAGTGGACAACCTCTTGTCATTAATGATACGGAAAAATTGACGATAGCAGACAGTTCTGCCTACAGCAAGTTGATCCAGGATTATGGTATTCGTTCTTACTTGGGAGCGCCACTGTTTGATGCTTGTGGGCATTGTCTGGGTACATTAGCAGTAATGGACATAAAGCCCCGCGATTTCACAGAGAAAGACGTTGAATTTATACAAATTATTGCCCGTTGGAGTATGAGTGAGTTTGAGCGTAACCGTCTGTTGGAAACAACCTCAAGTAATAGTATTCCTGGTAGTACTTCTAACTTGCCACAGAAAAATGTTGTTAATACTACTGAAATCAAAATCAGCCCATCTATACAAAAAGATTTAGTTCTTACCAATCAACTGAAATTAGAACTCTTAGGACAACTCATTCAGGAGTTACGTACTCCCTTAACATCAGTCTTAGGCATGGCTAGTGTCTTGGGACGTGAGATTTATGGTCCGTTGACAAATAAACAAAGAGAATATGTGGATATTATTCAACATAGTGGTCGGTACTTGCTCTCATTGGTGAACGAAATTTCTCAGATGGGGACTATGGAGGAAAACCCGACAGCATTAAATTTAACTCCAATAGATATTGAAATGCTGTGTCAACAGGCTATCAGTACTTTAGAAGAAGCAGCTAACCGCCGCGAGCAAGATATTCGTTTGTCTATAGAACCAGAACGCAACCGCATTTGCTCCTTGGATAAAGACAAGGTTCGACAAATCCTATATCACCTTGTTTTCAGTGTGATTCAACTTTCAGCTACAGGTAGTACTGTTCGCATTCATGTTTCTTCCAAAGACGACACACTAAACATCACTGTCTGGGTGTCACATCCTTGGCTAGGTGAAGGTATAACTGAAATTGATCCTTTATTTTCTCATAGCAGAACATTACCATTGCAAGAATTGACACGTAATCATTCAACTCATACTGGTCAATTAGAGAAGCAAGAGCAAACAGGAAACTTAATCGTGGATATGTCAAACACTAGTGCAACCAAGTCTCACGGTTATCTTTCTCGTGAAAGCTTAGGACTTTTACTGAGTTGTCATGTGGCAGAATTACATGGTGGACAAATTGTTATTCAAGGTTCATCACAATCAGGATATCGTTATGTACTGAGTTTGCCACTGAATTTAGACACAGCACAAGCAAAGAGCGATGTCTGACTCAGGCAAAGAATCGTGTTGATGCCAAACGAAACTAGCTGTGTTCAATGAGCTAAACGTGTGCAAATTCTTCAAATGATCAACTATGGCGGATGGCCGTTAAGAACGAATGAATAATAACTTGCAATCTGTGTTATGAACTTTTTAAAATACCCAGATTATCATCATCATTGTCGAAGTTCTACACGCAAGTGCTAATTCATCACAGCTTGATACTATGAATTTAGTTTGGCAACGATTCACTTTATCCTATCTGCCTCTAAGACAATATCTTGGCACGAGTTACCTGCACCGCTCTTTGGTGGGGCTGTTCGGTTCCTGGCGACAAAGCAGTCTATTGATGCAGTGGGGAGAAACAATAGCAGCTGTTTTACTCAGCCTAGTGTATGCTCTTGCACCTTTTATGTCCAATGACCTATTGGGATTGATATTGGTAGCTTGTGCCGGATTTTGGCTGCTATTAACTTTATCAGATGAAACAACACCAAATGCTTCAAGTGTTACCCCGATTCATTTGCTGGTACTGCTTTATTGGGGAATAGCTGTCGTAGCTACAGCATTGTCACCTGTGAAGATGGCAGCGTTGACCGATTTGAGAAATTTTACACTCTATTTGCTCCTGTTTGCCCTCTGTGCTAGAGTTCTGAGATTACCTCGCATTCGCCAATGGCTGATTACGCTGTACTTGCACATATCTCTGATTGTGAGTGTATACGGGTTACGACAATGGTTTTTTGGAGCACCACCACTGGCGACGTGGGTTGATCCAACATCTACTATGTCAAAGACCACAAGGGTTTATAGTTATTTGGGCAATCCTAACTTGCTAGCTGGATACCTTTTGCCTGCTGTGGTTTTAAGCATAGTCGCAGTTTTTGCGTGGGCTAGCTGGTTCAAAAAAGCATTGGCATTAACCATGTGTGTTGTTAATGGTTCGTGCCTAATTCTGACTTTTAGTCGTGGTGGCTGGATTGGACTAGTCGTAGCAGTTCTGATCTTAATAGGGTTGCTGTATTATTGGTGGAGCCTGCAAATGCCTCCTTTTTGGCGCACTGGTTTGCCGTGGATTCTTTTGACTAGTTTGACTTGCGTATTGGTCTTAGCTGTAATCTTTATTGAACCAGTTCGTGATAGAGTATTCAGTATTTTTGCAGACAGGGAAGATAGTAGTAATAATTTTCGCAGAAATGTTTGGACTGCTGTCTTCAATATGATTCACGATTATCCAATCACCGGTATTGGACCAGGTCACAGTGCCTTTAATAAAATTTACCCCATCTATCAACTTCCCCGTTATAGCGCTTTGAGTGCCTATTCAATTTTCTTGGAGGTGACTGTAGAAACTGGCTTTGTTGGTTTAGCTTGTTTTCTTTGGCTGCTGATTGTGATATTTAATACGGGTTTAGTGCAGTTACGACGGCTACGAGAAATCAAAAGTGTGGATGGATTTTGGATAATGGGGGCGATCGCTGCCCTAGCTGGTACACTAGCCCACAACTTATTTGATACCGTTTGGTTTCGTCCTGAAGTCAACACCGTGTGGTGGCTGATAGTTGGCTTAATTGCCTGCTATTACAAATCCATGTCCCAAGGTCGAGCCACAGAATTAAATTCACCTAATCCAGAGCCTACAGCTAGCTAATGTTTTTACAATAGCTCAAGACAGTCTTTTCCACACCAGACTGTCATGGCTTTATGGGTTTAAAATAAGCCTTAGACAAGATATCTAAGGCTTTGTGTGTTTTGTATTTGTTAACAATTTTGAGTTTCCTACCACGCACTACAAATAAGGTAAATAGAGGAAGATAAACAACCTTAAATAAGCTACAACTATCGTAAAAGTTAATTAACAATACAAATAACCTAAAATAGTACAAAAAAGCTAAATTAGTAGGATAACACTGAAATTCAGTTGAATATTGATGGTGGTTTAATATCCCCACATATGACAAACGACCATACACTACCTTTTATAACACATTAGACATACGTAGAATTCTAAATGAGTGAAAACAGCCAAGGTTACAAAGTTGTTACCGACAATCGTCAAGCCCGTTATTTATACGAAATTCTCGAAACCTATGAAGCTGGCATTGAGTTGACAGGAACCGAGGTGAAGTCAATTCGTGCGGGTAAGGTTAATCTCCAAGATGCGTATGCTTTAATCCGTGATGGTCAAGCATGGCTCCTTAACGCCCATATCTCGCCTTACAATGCTAGTGGGCAGTATTTTAACCATGAACCGCGCCGTACACGGAAGCTGTTGCTGCATCGCGAGGAAATTCGCAAGCTTATTGGCAAAGTAGAACAGCAAGGTTTAACTTTAATACCTTTGAAGATGTATCTCAAGCGCGGTTGGGTGAAAATAACTATAGCTCTTGCCAGAGGTAAAAAAGTCCACGACAAGCGCGAAGACATCAAACGACGCCAAGATCAGCGCGAGATGCAACGGGCGATGAAGAATTATTGAAGAAGAAAACAGATACGCCAGAATCCAGGAGTCAGAATCAGAAGTATGGGGATTCAAACGCTTCGGGAACGCCCGTCGCCAGCGCGTGGAAAACTCGCCTCCAGCGCTGGACTCACTGTTCGCTGATTTAGTGTTGACTGTGCTAAATACCTCCACAGGCTAGAAGAAATAACACAAAAAATTAGGTAATGTGAGGCTGGTTCCTCAAAAATCCGGAAAAACGCCTGTGGTTCCTATTAGAGATGATAATCCGACGACAATAACCCCATATGTCACTTATGGGCTGATTGCTGTTAATATCTTAGCTTTTCTTTACGAAGCAAGTTTACCTGCACGACAATTAGACGCATTTTTACACCTTGCAGCTGTTGTTCCGCGAGAACTCACTGCAAGCTTTGCGGGAATTTCAGTCAATCAACCAGTGCCAGAATGGTTAACTTTGATTACTTCGCAGTTTTTGCACGGCGGTTTACTGCACTTAGCTGGTAATATGTTGTTCCTATGGATTTTTGGTAACAACGTTGAAGACAAATTGGGTCATGTCAAATATTTGTTTTTCTATATCAGTTGCGGTGTTTTGGCATCACTAGCCCAATGGTACTTTGCACAAAACTCTTCAATTCCTTCCTTGGGAGCAAGTGGTGCGATCGCCGGCGTGTTAGGGGCATACATTCTCCGTTTCCCCCAAGCAGAAATTCTCGGCATCGTTCCCCTAGGGATTTTCTTCCCCACATTTCGTGTCCCAGCATACTTCTTTCTGGGATTTTGGTTTATCCAACAAGCGTTCTACGGATTAGCCAGTCTAGAAACACCGACTAATGTTGGCATGGAAAGTGGTGGTATTGCCTACTGGGCACATGCAGGTGGTTTTGTTTTTGGGGCAATTCTCGGTCCATTATTGGGTTTATTTAGCGACAAACCAAGCCAAGAATCTTGGTACAGATAGTACAAAGCAAGTGCCCTCAATAGAGTTGGCACTTGTGATTCGTCATTAAGTTTGCCAAATATAAATTTTCCATTGCAGCTACTTAGCAACTGCCAGTTTTACAAGATATATTGCAGTTAATCAGTGATTAGGAAAAACACCTGTGTTTCCCCTGTACGACGAAAATCCAACACGAATCACCCCATATATTACCTATGGGTTGATTGGCATGAACGTCTTAGTTTTCCTTCATGAGGTGAGTCTATCGAAGGCACAAATAGAGCCATTTTTCCAGTTGTATGCGGTTATACCACGAGAGTTAACAAACAACTTTGCTGGTGAGTGGACGACTTTATTTACCTCGCAATTCTTACACGGCGGTTGGTGGCACTTGCTCTCCAACATGCTGTATCTATGGATTTTTGGCAACAATATTGAAGATCGCTTAGGTCATTTTAAATACTTAATTTTTTATCTGAGTTGCGGTGCTTTAGCAGCTTTATGTCAGTGGGTGATAGGTAGAGATTCTGGAATTCCATCCTTGGGGGCAAGTGGTGCTATTGCTGGAATTCTAGGCGCTTACATTATCCGCTTTCCCGATACAAGAGTTCTATCATTAATCTTTTTAGGTTTTTTCGTTACGACAATTAGAATTCCAGCAGTTGTCGTGATAGGACTTTTCTTTGTTCAGAATGTGATATCTGGTCTTGCCAACCTGCAAGCAGCCGCTAATATGAGTGTGGAGACGGGAGGAGTTGCTTACTGGGCGCATATTGGTGGTTTTGTGTTTGGTATTATTCTTGGTCCGTTATTGGGGTTATTTAGGCGCGACGACTATTAGGAAACGAGGACAAGACGCGGCTGTGACAGTCGCGTCAGGTGGGTTTGTTATTCTGCACATCTTTGCTCAGTATATAAATTTTTGTTTTTTGCAGTCTCATTAGGCTTGTGTTTTTATCGCCTGATGTTTTCTAGAATAGAATCTGAGGCACTACATCCATCGGTTAAATTACTTGAAAGTCCTACCTATGGTACAATTTGAGCCACGCTTCACCCTACCAACTACCGAAGAACTACCATGTTCAGACGATACACCCGTGGATAACGAAGACCAGAATTTTCTGCCCAACCTGTTATTATTTATCCTCGAATCCATTTGGGCAAATCGCAATGATTGGTTTTTTGGTATTGATATGGGTATTTACCACACAACAGGAGTGAGTCACTTAGTACCAGTCATCCCAGATGGATTTCTCAGCTTGGGTGTGGAACGACGCAAAGCAGGAAAGTCTCGTTTGAGTTACGCAGTCTGGGAAGAGGAGGAAGTAGTACCCAAGTTCGTTTTGGAAGTGGTTTCCAAAACACCTGGGGATGAGTATGACAAGAAACTAGAAATTTATACAAAACTAGGAGTTTTGTATTACGTTATTTATAATCCTCAATATTGGCGACGCGACCAACATCAACCCTTTGAATTGTATAAATTGGTAGATGGAGAATATCGACAGCAAATACAAGAACCGTTTTGGATGCCAGAAATAGGATTGGGAATTGGACGTGGAAGTTATACTTCTGGTGTCGTGGAGCGAGAAGTATTGTATTGGCATGATAAGGGTGGTAAGCGATATTTGACTGCTAATGAAGTTGCTCAAAGCGAACGACAGCAAAGAGAAATTGCGGAACAACACCAACAAAGACTAGCAGCAAAGTTGAGAGAGTTGGGTATTGATCCAAATAGCATCTGAGAATAATCTCAGGCGATGCTCCAGCAGGGAGCCGCTGAGTCCCAAAGGGACACGCGCAAGGGACGCGATCGCCCAAAAGTTGAAACCCTGGCTTGAAAATAAGGAAACAGAGAGTGAGGGAGTGTTAGCGCAGCGCCCCTTTTGGGGGCTAGTGGACTGTAGTTTGCCGTAGGCTGGGAGGAATATTTTCATTAGCCACCGCAGCAGTATCAAGGATGTAACTTGATATCAAAGCGAAAGTGATTCCTGTACTGTGGGAAGATGATTGTTGGGTGACGCCCAGTCAACAATTTGATGCTGCATTTGAGCCATTTTATGTTCCAAATATTGAAATCCTGGCTGAAGAACAGCCCAATAGCACTGCTGCTGGTAACTCTATTTTTAGGGATAAGTACAGCCGCATGGACTCCTTCTAGTAGCGCCGGCTTACCAGCGGGGAATGCCATAACTGACGGCAATTCTCTATTGCGCTACTCGCTTCCAATAGATAACAAACCTGTACGGCAACTGCAAGCTTCTTTAGAGGACATTACCACTCAACTGCGAGCCAATCGACGTTGGGGTGCTATTTCTCAAGATCTCAGCAAAGCATCGCGAATTCTCGATAAACCCTCCAAAATTTTGGCAGATGTTCCACAAGAACGCCAAAGCGAAGCTGAAGCAATGATTGCTGAATTAAAATCCGGCGTAAATGCCTTGCAAGAAGTCGTCAAAACAAAAGATAAAGAACAAGTTCGGGATCAACGTGCCAAATTGCTGAGTCTTGTCAGCAAACTAGAAGAGTCAATGGTGACAGAATTTCCCTTTGAAGTGCCAGCCAAATACAGCAATTTACCTCAACTCAAGGGTCGTGCCACAGTGGAAGTGAAAACTAACAAAGGCGACCTCACCGTTGTTGTAGACGGCTACAGTGCCCCTGTCACTGCTGGCAATTTTGTGGATTTGGTGCAACGCGGTTTTTATAATGGCTTAGAATTTACCCGTTCAGAAGAATCATACGTTGTACAAACTGGAGATCCACCAGGTAAAGAAGTCGGCTTTATTGATCCAAAAACACATAAATACCGCGCCATCCCGCTAGAATTTCTTGTACAAGGTGACAAAGAACCTACTTACGGTATCACTTTAGAGGAGGCTGGTCGTTACACTGATTTACCTGTTTTACCTTTCTCTGCTTATGGTACTGTAGCGTTGGCACGTCCTGAATATGATAACAATGGTGGTTCATCACAAGTCTTCTTCTTCTTATTTGAACCGGAACTGACTCCAGCAGGACGCAACTTGTTGGATGGTCGTTACGCCGTCTTTGGCTATGTCACTGAAGGTAAAGATGTTTTGCAACAACTCAAGGCGGGTGACAAAATTGAGTCGGCAAAAGTCGTTCAAGGTGGAGAAAATTTAGTTAAGGCGAACGTGGCGTAAGTCGTCGTCAACTTCCGGCACACCTATATCCTAGAGGAAAAGTTTTGCGCGACTGGCTGTAACGTTCAAATCTTCAACCCACGTTGATTTGACCCCACTGGCTTCTCCAAAATTCACGGATTCGCTCGTTCAAAGTATGCCTGCGGCACGCTGCGCTATCAAAAATAAGATTCAACGTGTTTGAATTCAAAATGATTGAATTTTAAATTGCTTAAGGGGTGGGGTAAAGCGATAATCATGAGCATATGATGGTTCTCAATCCCCCACTCACAGATTCTGACTTGTAAATTCTGACTTGCGACTTCCAACTCAATAATTCCAAGCGCGTTCTGCAGTCCAATGACACTCGCTTGATTGATAGACCTTTACTTGTTGCAACCCCACCTGTGAAATCAACTGATTCACTTCATCCAGTGTGAGTGCAGCGTGAAGAGAATCACGAAATAATTTATTTTGATGGGTATTGTATTCTGTTCCTATATTATTCACCAAAGCATTGATAGTGGTTTCATCAGCTGGTCGAAATAAGTCGCGGATGAAAATACCACCATTCGGTTTTAAGACACGCTTAAGTTCGCTAAACAAAGGTAACGGATCGGGCAAATGGTGGATGAGACTATTTGACACAACCATATCAAACTGCTGATCTTGATAAGGCAAGTTTTTCGTGTCTACTAATTCCAGACGAATTTGCTGTTGTAAACCAGCCTGCTGAATGTGTTGTGACGCTATCTGTAACATACTTTGAGCTAAATCAATAGCGATAACTTGCCATTGGGGACGCATTTGACACAGTAAAACTGGAATACGACCAGGACCAGTACCAGCATCAAGTACTAAACCCTGTTCCTTTGGTCCAAAAGCGCTTGCTTCTTCAGCAAAAGCAGTATTTACTTTGACGAAGTCCATTGCATCATACTCAATGGCTTCCTCTAAACTATCCATGACTTCCGGTTCCAACACTCTTTCTATCGTCATTCTCACGACTCCACTGCAATCTTCTTAACAAGGGAAACTCCTACCAACCCCTGATCCTTGAAAACAATCTCGAATTCCTATATTCTCCCTCTCCCCGTGAGATATGCACTCTAATTTTGGGAACACTATTATGTATCACCACTATTAACAGGGATAGGTTGATGTGGAAAAACGAATGGAATTCCAGGTCGAAAACATCGTTCCCGTGGAATCACTTACAGCATGCCTAACACAAAGGGAACACGTCAGTATTTCTGATGATTTCAGGGATTCACATGAGGAAATGCTAGTTCCCCAGAGACAACAAGACCACTATGAAGAAGCAAACAGGTTATTACGACAAGGAGTTCAACAGCAGCAAGCTGGAGATTCACTTCTTGCCATGAGGTCTTTCCAAGAATGCCTTGCGTTATTTCAAGCAGTTGGAGACATTGAAAAACAAGCGCAAGTACTTTCTTGTTTAGCTTACATAGTTTACCACTTAGGAGACTACAAAAGTGCGATTTCCCACTCAAATCAGTGTTTACTTTTAACAAAAGATGTCGCCAACTTGCAAGTCATAAAGATGCAGGCGCTTTCACATTTAGGCAATGCTTACCGTCATTTAGGTGAGTACAACAAAGCAATTGAGTTCTTACAAAAGTGTTTGAAAACAGCGCGACAACTAGGAGATAAGCGAAGCCAGGTGGCGGGACTCAATAATTTGGGATTGGTCTATAAAGCTTTAGGTGACCTTCATCAGGCAATTGAATTCAAACAGCAAAGCCTAGAAATTGTGCGAGAACTCCAAGATCATTGGGGCGAAGAGCAGGTTCTAAAGAATTTGGGTAGCGCTTGGTATGGTTTAGGAGATTTTGCCAAAGCGATCGCCTACTACGAGCAGTGTATCAAAAGAGCTTACTCGCTGAACAATCACCGCAATGCACTTCAGGTCTTACACAACCTGGGTAATGCTTGTTATGCGCAAGGGGATTTTGCCAAAGCGATCGCCTACTACGAGCAACGTTTATTATTAGCTAGGGCAATGAAAGACAAGCACAGTGAAGAACAATCACTTAGTAGTTTGGGAGTTGCTTGTGAAGCCTTGGGCGATTATGTTAAAGCAATTAATTACTATGAAGAAAGTTTGGAGTTAGCTAAGTTTCTCGAAGACTCTTAAAATCAGGAGCAGATTGTTAGCGAAGCTTTGGCGGACTACACTAAAGTCATAAAACGTCAGCTACAGACAAAAAATGATCACCGAAAAACGAGCGGGAACCCCGTGGCTTCAGACATGGGGATGAACACGATTGGCGGTTTTAACCGCCGTCAAGTATGACTTCAACATGATCAAATTTCTTTTTGATAATTTATTATGTCCTGGTTTTGTTGCAGTAGACAATCAAAAGCTTCCTTTGTCTGTAGCTGAGGAAATTCTACGTAAAAATTGCTGACGCTGAAGAAAGGTTTTGGTGTTGATAGGACAACCACGCGATCGCCCCACTGATCCAACCAGGGTAACAATTCCAAAGGGGCTACTGGACTACATAACCAAACTTCTGCAGGCGAGAGTGCCTTGAGAGATGTTGCCGCGACGGCTATTGTCATACCTGTGGCAATCCCATCATCAACTAAGATGAGGGTAGCACCTTGAGTATTTACCTGCGGACAAGCAGGACTTAATTGAGCCTGAACAGACTTAGCTTGACTAATAGCTGCATCCAATGCTTCTTCCCGCCACCCTGATTTCGGTGTATGGCGAAAAGACACGTTGTGCTCATCCCAAATAACATTTCCGGAAGCAGTAACCGCGCCAATAGCTAACTCAGGATTTTCGGGATGACCAATTTTTTTCGCCACCTCTATCATCAACGGACAGTTAAGGAGACGCGCGACTGCTGCTGCTACTGGTACTCCTCCTCTTGGCAAAGCATAAACAATTGTAACAGGATTTGTAACTTGATCAGCAATTTGCTGGGTCAAAATAGCGTCAATTGCTTGCGCCAATCGTTCCCCAGCTTGAGTGCGATTAGCAAAAAGCGGGATATTTGTCATACTTTTCCCAGCATAGAACAGTGCCTATACTTTTATGATGACTGATTTTGGCTCAAGTAAACTGTTTAGGGAAGAGGGAACGCTTAACAGGGAACGCTTAACAGTGAACGCTTAACAGGGAACAATTGATAACTGGTAACTGATAACTGATAACTGTTAGGAATTCTGCAGCAATTCTTTTGCTACTAATCCTTTCTGTATAGCCAATATTGCAGCTTGAGTGCGATCGCGTACTTCTAACTTGTGCAAAATCGCATGGACATGAACCCGTACTGTACCAGAAGCAATATAGAGAATTTCTGCTATTTCTTGATTGCTTTTACCCGCAGCCACTAGCGCCAGAATTTCTTGTTCGCGCTTGGTTAAGGGATTTTCTGCTGGTTGCTTATTTTGTACGGGCGCTGCTGTATTGTTTCCCCCAAAAGCGGCTCGAATTTCTGTGGTTGCTGTTTGATCCCACCAAGAAGCGCCTGCTGCTACCGAACGCAATGCCAATATTAAAGACTCTGGTGGGATTCCTTTGAGACAGTAACCTTGCGCCCCTGCTTCAATTAACCGCGCAATCAAAGGTTTTTCCGAACGAGATGTTAAAACTAAAATTGGTAAATCTGGGTGCTGCTGCTTGATTTGACGACAAGCTTCTATTCCACCAATCCCTGGTAAACCAACGTCTAGCAAAACCAAATCCAGCAGATAACGATTAGCTAGTTCTACAGCTTGCTCACCATCTTCTGCCTCAGCTACGATTTCTATACCCGTCTCCTGTTGTAACCGCATTCGCAAACCCAAGCGAAACAGTTCATCATCCTCAACGAGTAATATCTTCACTACCGCACCTGGTTTCATTTTTAGTTATTGGTTCACAAGTCAGCCATTCACGAGAAAATCTCACAAACCTTGCCATGAAAATGGCTTTCCCCTATCCCTTAAGCAATTCAAAATTTAAAATTATGAATTCAAACAGGTTGAATCTTATTTTTGAACTTTGAACTTTGAATTTTGAATTGTTAATCGCCTGGTGGCGGACACACAGGCAGTCGAAACCCAAATATTGCCCCTTTGCTTGCGCGACTCTCTGCCCAAATTATACCGCCATGTGCTTCAATAATTTGGCGAGATAAATACAATCCTAGCCCTGAACCTACAAACAGGCGATCGCTATGTCCTTGATAAAATCTCTCAAACAGGTAAGGTAGTTCTTCTTGTGTTATCCCACAACCATTGTCAGAAATCTTCACAATTTGATCAATAGCAGAAGTCTCCAGCACGACTTCCACTTTTCCACCACGGGGAGTATGGTTAATACCATTAATTAAAAGATTAGAGAAGACTCGCCCAAGTTGCAAATAATCGCCATTAACCCACAACGAGCGGCGAAAATCTGATTCTCCATAATTAACACAGACACAAATCTGACGTGATCTTGCGATTTCAGTTAGGGTGGCGATCGCCTCCTGGGCTACTGTGACTAAATTCACTGGCGATCGCTGAAGTTTCAGCCCTTCAGTGTCGATGCGGTATACATCCAACAAAGTTTCTACAAGCTGCAACGTGGTACGGTGAGAACGAGTCATTGTTTGTATGATACGCTCTTGCATCGGTGTAACTGTACCAAATTGCCCTTCTTCAAACGATTTCAACGTTTGAATTGCTCCTAGTAGCGGTGTTTTTAAGTCATGAGTTAAGGTAGAAACAAAATCTTCCCGCATCTGCGCTAGCTGTTGTTGAGAGCGTAACTGTGTTTGCGCGTAAGCAATAGCTTCCTTATTGCGGTGGTTACGTTCGCTTAAGTAACCTGTTACAACCAACGCAATCACAGCAATTAACCGATTTGCTACCGTTGGCGGATGAACCGTTTCTACCCCAGGGATAAACAAATTCAACAGTGTTAATCCGGTAGCCGCTAGCGTCACGCCAAGCACTGCGGTACGACTTAATCGGGAACTCGCCAACAAAATCGTTCCAGTGTAGAGGTAACCAAATACATACTCAGGCGGCGTTAGGTATTCTAGCGCTATAACTATGGCAAATCCACTGATGATCAACCAGTAAATCAGTCCTCGTTCATTCCTGGTTAAGATATTTTGTTTAATTTTCAACAAATAAGACCACATCGTCAACGCCCTTCGGGCAGGGGGTAAGGGTGTAGGGGTGTAGGGGAACCCCATCAATAAAGATGCTCACGCAAGTATTTTAAATTTTCACGGAAAGTGATTGTGTTGGGATGATTTTCCCCTAAACTGTGTTCAGCAATTTCCAATGCTTTTTTGTACAGAGGTTCAGCTTCAGTGTACCGTCCTTGGGATGAGTAGAGTCCTGCCAAATTGTTGTAACTGATGGCGACATCCGGATGCTCTTCTCCTAGCAGGCGTCGCCATAGTTCCAAAGCTTTGATGTAGAGTGGTTCTGCATCAGTGTACCGTCCTTGGGATGAGTAGAGCGTTGCCAAGTTGTTGTAACTTTGGGCGACATCAGGATGCTCCTCTCCCAGCAGACGTTGCCTTAGTTCCAAAGCTTTAATGTACAGAGGTTCTGTTTCGGTGTATCGTCCTTGAGCATGATAGAGTCCTGCCAAGTTGTTGTAACTGGTGGCTACATGAGGATGCTCATCTCCCAGCAGACGTCGCCTTAGTTCCAAAGCTTTATTGTACAGAGATTCTGTTTCGGTGTATCGTCCTTGAGCCTGATAGAGTTGCGCTAAGCTGTTGTAACAGGTGGCGACATGGGGATGCCCATCTCCCAGTAAGCGTCGGTATAATTCCAAAGCTTTTTTGTACAGTGGTTCCGCTTCACTGTACCTTCCTTGGACACGATAGAGTGCTGCCAGGTTGTTGTAACAAGTGGCAACATCGGGATGCTTATCACCCAGCAGTCGTTGGTATAGTTCCAAAGCTTTGATGTACAGTGATTCCGCTTCACTGTACCTTCCTTGGGATTCGTAGAGTGCTGCCAGGTTGTGGAAACTGGAGACCACATGCTGATGCTCCTCTCCCAGCAGACGTCGCCCTAGTTCCAAAGCATTTTTGTACAGAGATTCTGCTTCACTGTACTTTCCTTGGACACGATAGAGTTCTGCTAGGTTATTGTAACAAGTGGCGACATCAGGATGTTCCTCTCCCAGCAGACGTTGCCTTAGTTCCAAAGCATTTTTGTACAGAGATTCTGCTTCAGTGTACCGTCCTTGGACACGATAGAGTAGAGCAAGATTGTTGAAACTTTGAGCGACATCAGGATGCTCCTCTCCCAGCAGACGTCGCCTTAGTTCCAAAGCTTTATTGTGCAGAGGTTCTGCTTCAGTGTACCGTCCTTGGAAATAGTAGAGAAAAGCCAAGTTGTTGAAACTGGCGGCGACATCGGGATGCTTTTCACCCAAACGCGATTGTACGACTGATACACATTGCTCGAACCACGGTTGAGCCAACGCATAAAAACCCTGTCCTTGATAAAATCTACCCAAGCCAGCAAAAACCGAAAGTAAATTTTCATCACTGACTGCATCAATCAGATTTTGTGCTACCTCTACTAAATGTGGGATAACAATAGTTAAGACAGTGATTTCGTTCTGATTAGGTCTTTGAGGAATTTTCTTTGCCACTTCTACCATCACTTGGCAAAAACTAGACTGATGCTCGTCGCCTGAAGCTAAGTTCTTTTGCTTGTTTCTCAGAAACTCTCGAATCAACTGATGTAACAGATAAGTCTCTTCGCCCGTAAGCAAGTGCAAGTTTTCTAATTCTACTCTTGCATCTTCCAGTTCTTCTGCGTCAAGATCCGCAGCAACATGTTCCACCTGGAACCAATAAATCGGAGCATTAGCAAATAAACTTAGTAAACAACCTAACTCTTTGGCAGACTCACTTAATTCTTTCCAACTCAATTCAAAAGCAGCCGCTACTCCACGTTTGATATCGAGAGTCCAAGTGGAGTCATTTTGATTCACTATTAAAGAAGGATGCCCTAGCCCTTTTTCCTCCAAACGTCGCAGCATTTCTGCCAAAGATATCTTGCGCTTTTTCACATACCGCCCGACTAATTGCAACGCCAAAGGTAAGTAGCCTAAACGTTGAACGAGTTCTTTTGCTTTTATTGATTCTTGAGTGACTTTTGCTTCCCCAACCAATTGAGTCAATAATAAGAGTGCATCCTCCTCCTGCAAAACTTCCAAAAACAGAGAACCACGATCATCTAACTTGAGTCGTGTTGTCATTAGTACTTTAAACTGGGATGGTTGTGGTGGTAGTAATGGTTTTATCTGACTGTAATCCTTAACATCATCCACAACCACAAGTGTGTTTCCCTGGTGCCAACGCTGCCAACACCAGCGTATTCGTTCTGGTAACTCCAAATCTTCTGGCGGCTGCAAGTCCAAATCTGTTCGAGCAAATTCTATTATCTGTAAACCAATATCTGATTCTCTTGCGCGTAGCCAGCAGATACCGCCAGGGTAAGTGTGCGAATGTAAGTGTAGCAGTGAATATTGGATTGCTAATTCTGTTTTTCCAACTCCCCCCATACCTTCTACAGCAGCGATGACGACTTCATTATTTCGTTGTAACTGTTGGTGGAGGCGTTCTAATTCACGCGATCGTCCGATAAACTTATCTGTGTTACTAGGAGGAATGTTTTGGGGGAAACCTGTTGGTTTAGGAATCTTACTCAAATTGTTTACAGTTTGGTAAACCTGACTAATATTCCCGACTGTAATATCACCACCAGCCCGAACATTCTCAAAGATTTTTTGTACAGTTAATTTACTATTTCCTTGAAGTTGAATATTATTGTCACCTTGAATCGCTTGCATTCCACCAGAAAGCGTTGAGTTTTCTGCTTGCTGCCCAATATTTGGTTCTGGGTTGCTAGTCATAATTTTAAGAGGATGTTTTAAAAGCTTATTTTTATGTATCCTGGCGATTAGAAATCGCGCGCCAGTTGCTTCAAGTCGGCAGAGCCGCCCAACGCACTGGCTTGGCTATACAGACAAAACCTGCCTCCGCAGGTTCTGAAACTCTTAATTTTTCAGGAGTCCACGGAGGTGGACTTTGCTTGTGTAGTAGCGAATTATATTCGCCCAATACTTTTCAAACATCCTCCCGTTTCAGTCCATTTTAATGGACTTCGCCTATGAGCCTGGGATTTAAATCCTAGGCGGACGAGAACACCGCGTCAAATCTGCCTTCAGCATAACTGCCTTCCGCCTTTCACCTCAACCCCCATCAAAAAGCTGATGCACCAAAGCCAACTCACCAACACCCCCTGACTCCAATTGACTTTTGACTACCGCCTTGCGGTACTAGGGTGTGGGCAATTTACAAAAATGGGATGCTCCCAGGAATTTAAATATTTGGAATCCTCCCTATATACACTTGCTTTTACCGATGTCATGTATAGAATAGTTATGACAAATAATGAATTGCTGACAACGCCATAAATATGAGAACTCTTAAAAAAGAATAAATAAATAATATGTTGTGCTAAGGTTGGACACAACATATTATTATTTGCTGATTATCACTAGAACGACATACAACTTTTCAAACAGTGAACAGTGAACAGTGAACAGTAAACAGTAAACAGTGAACAGTGAACAGTGAACAAGGGGTGGACGAGTCCGTTTCCTAGCTGATAACTGATAACTGCTAACTGATAACTGCTAACTCGTAACTTATAAAGGATAAAATTGTTCAGCTATCAATAAATAGCTGAACAATTTTAAAATGCAAAGATTTTAACAAGATCTATCTACAATTTTGGCTAGGTAAATGGGACAAGGATTTTTTCAAATTGGGGTAACGTTGTGTATTGTAATAGCAATCACTCCACTATTGGGCAGATACATAGCGCGTGTGTTTTTGGAAAAAAAAACGCTGCTGGACTTAATAATGAACCCTGTAGAGGGAATGATTTATAAATTGGCAGGTATACCCACAAGAGATAACATGATGGGTTGGCAGTATGCCAGAGCAGTACTTTGCAGCAACATGCTCATGGGTGTTATGGTGTTTGTGCTTATATGTCTTCAAAAATTCTTACCTTGGAATCCTCTGGGATTAGCAGCTCCTAAATGGGACATCACGCTGCACACGACCATTTCATTTTTAACAAACACCGACCAGCAACACTACTCTGGTGAGACAACCTTAAGTTATTTTAGCCAAACAGCAGCTTTAACTTTTTTGATGTTTACTTCAGCTGCAACTGGGTTAGCAGTGGGAATCGCATTCATCAGAGGTTTGACAGGTAGACCATTGGGAAATTTTTACGTTGATCTTACCCGTTCTATAACGCGCATATTGCTGCCAATTTCGATTGTAGGTGCGATCGCACTACTAGTTCTGGGCGTACCACAAACGTTAGATGGATCTTTGAAATTGACAACATTGGAAGGAGCAACGCAGTATATAGCCAGAGGTCCTGTTGCTTCTTTTGAAATCATCAAACAATTGGGAGAGAATGGTGGTGGTTTTTTTGGTGCCAATTCTGCTCATCCGTTTGAAAATCCCAATAGCATTTCTAACCTCATAGAAATCATCGCCATGATTTGCATACCAGCGGCGTTGATCCACACCTATGGCATTTTTGCCAATAACGCCAAGCAAGCAAAGCTACTTTATTGGATGGTATTTGCCATCTATGGAGTTTTGATTTGTGTGACAGCGATTGGTGAGTATCAAGGAAATCCCATTATTGATAATGCCTTGGGATTAGATTTCCCTAATTTAGAGGGGAAGGAACTCCGGTTTGGCTGGGCACAAACGGCGTTGTGGGCAATAACGACAACTGGAACTATGACTGGTTCTGTAAACGGGATGCATGATTCCTTGATGCCTCAAGGACTTTTTTCCACCTTGTTGAATATGTTTTTACAGATAGTTTGGGGCGGACAAGGAACTGGAACCGCTTACTTATTTATTTATTCAATTCTCACCGTATTTCTTACAGGACTGATGGTGGGACGGACTCCAGAGTTTTTAGGACGCAAAATTGAAAAAAAAGAAATTGTCCTTGCCAGTGTTGTGCTGCTGGTTCACCCAATTGCTGTATTGATTCCCAGTGCCATTAGCCTAGCATTTCCAAATACCTTAGCATTTTTCATTCCACCGCCGGGATATACGAAATCCCCCGAATTTCACAATATCTCCCGAGTGATTTACGAATACGCCTCAGCTAGTGCTAACAATGGTTCTGGCTTGCAGGGATTGGGAAATAGCACTTTGTGGTGGAACTTAAGTACTTGTTTTAGCCTTCTGATCGGAAGATACATACCAATTATTGGCATTTTGCTTTTAGCGCAAAGCATGGCAGGCAAACAACCAGTACCCGAAACTCCAGGCACCCTCAGAACCGACTCTACATTATTTACTGCCATTACAGCTGGAGTCATTTTGATTTTAGGTGTGTTGACATTCTTCCCCGTTTTAGCTTTAGGACCGATCGCCGAAAGTATTAAACTTGCCAGCCGCATCAAATAATCTTGTAGCAAGCGCTGGTTTTGATAGCGTAGCCTGGCACCTGCGTGCCATACTTTGAATTTTGAAAGGACACTCGTTCGCATTGGGTTCTCCGACTTGAGCAAAGTGTCCGCTTTTTAATGAGCGAATGAGCGAATTGCTGATTATGGAATCCACAAATCCTTCACCCAAACCTTCTTATTCTCCTCGCAAAAGCGATCGCCGCCAAGCACGTAAACAATCGCAAGTCAGCACTAGAGGACTTTACCTCAGAGCGATCAAAGATGCTTTTGTCAAGCTCAATCCTAAAAACGCGATTAAAAACCCGGTAATGTTCTTGGTTTGGGTTGGTACAATTATCACCCTAGTAGCTACTATCAACCCTTATTTGTTTGGTCCAGTTCCAGGCAAGAATCTACAACTTTTCAACGGATTGATTACAGGAATTTTGTTCTTCACCGTTTTATTTGCCAACTTTGCGGAAGCTGTCGCAGAGGGACGGGGTAAAGCGCAAGCTGATGCTTTAAGGACAACCAAGTCAGAAACAATTGCCAAAAAACTTCTCTCTGATGGTTCAGTCAGTGAAGTTTCTTCCACCAGCTTGCGGACAGGCGATACGGTGTATGTGGCTGCTGGTGATGTGATCCCCGCTGATGGGGAAGTGATTATGGGTGTAGCCAGTGTGGATGAGTCTGCAATTACTGGGGAATCTGCGCTCGTCCTGAAGGAAACAGGCTCAGATGTGGCTAGTTCCGTAACTGGTGGTACGCGAATTCTTTCTGATGAACTGATCATCCGGATCACCGCAGATCCAGGCAAGGGGTTTATTGACCGCATGATTGCTTTGGTGGAAGGGGCAGAACGCACAAAAACACCGAATGAGATTGCTCTGACGGTGTTACTAGCAGTTCTAACCTTGGTGTTTCTATTTGTTGTGGTAACTTTGCCTGCGATCGCCAGCTATGTTGGAAGTCCAGTTAGTGTGGTAATATTAGTTGCCTTGTTAGTTGCTTTAATTCCCACAACAATTGGGGGATTACTGAGTGCGATCGGCATTGCTGGTATGGATCGAGTTGCCCAGTTTAACGTTATTGCCACATCAGGACGAGCAGTAGAAGCGTGCGGTGATGTCAATACTTTGGTGCTTGATAAAACAGGTACAATCACTCTTGGTAATCGTTTGGCAGAAGGGTTTATCCCCATCAACAGGTATTCCATAGAGCAAGTTGCCAATGTTGCTTTAGCAGCAAGTATTTTTGACGATACGCCAGAAGGGAAATCAATTGTTCGACTGGCAGAAAAATTAGGGGCTACCATTGATTTTGACCGCAACAGGGCTGAAGCTATAGAGTTTTCAGCAAAAACTCGTATGAGTGGCACAAACTTACCCAATGGTAGCCAAGTGCGTAAGGGTGCAGTGTCGGCAATTAAGGGATTTGTCCGTTCTCGCAATCAACAAGATACGCCAACGCCGGTACTCGATGCAGCATATGAAAAAATTTCAAAACTGGGAGGGACACCCTTAGCAGTAGCCCTTGATAGTGAAATTTACGGCGTCATTTATCTTAAGGATATTATCAAACCAGGTATCCGTGAACGTTTTGAGCAGTTGCGACGAATGGGAGTGCGTACCGTCATGCTGACTGGAGACAACCGCATTACCGCGTCTGTGATTGCGGGGGAAGCTGGAGTCGATGACTTTATTGCCGAAGCCACCCCAGAAGATAAAATCTCTGTGATTAAGCGCGAACAAGCGGCGGGCAAACTGGTGGCGATGACGGGTGACGGTACTAACGATGCACCCGCACTAGCGCAAGCAAATGTCGGAGTAGCAATGAATACTGGTACTCAGGCAGCAAAAGAAGCAGCCAATATGGTGGATTTGGACTCTGATCCCACAAAGCTGATTGATATTATTGCTATTGGAAAACAACTGCTGATTACTCGCGGTGCTTTGACAACGTTTTCTATTGCCAATGATATTGCCAAGTATTTTGCAATTATCCCAGTGTTGTTTACCTCAGTTAATTTGGGAAGTTTAAATATCATGAAGTTAACGAGTACCAATTCTGCTGTACTGTCGGCTTTGATTTACAATGCTTTGATTATTCCAGCTTTGATTCCTTTGGCACTAACAGGTGTAAAATTTAAACCTTTGACGGCTAATCAGCTTTTACAACAAAATATTTTTATGTATGGTTTGGGAGGTGTGATTGCGCCGTTTATCGCAATTAAATTGATTGACGTGTTGATTACTCTGGCGGGGTTGGCTTAGAAAAAAAATCGTACTAAGCGCAGAAAAAGGGGAGAAAAATGCTCAAAAAAATCATCTATCCAGTAAGTTTTTTTTTACAAACGTGGCTGAGGCAATTTCTTTTATTTGGTTGCGATACGCGTAGCGTCAAGCCTTTGGCTTATCGTCCTTTGGGCGGCTCCCTTTGGGAGCATCGCGCTCTCAAAAGTTGCCTTTCGCTATTGTTGTCTGCTGTGCCTTAATTTGGTGATTGCCCCTACAGTGTATTCTGTTGACAGCACTTTGGAACGCTTTTCTGCTTGGAAAATTGGTGTTTTGGGATTAGTAACACTAGGCAGTTGTCATTTACTTGTTTGTTGTCGTTTTTCAGCCAGAACGTTTTTAATTAGGTAATCTAGAATTCTTCTTTGATTTTTGCGAAACTAGGTATAGTTTCTGTTTCCTGTTAAGCGTTCCCTGTTCCCTGTTAAGCGTTCCCTGTTCCCTAGCTCAACTAGTAAATTCATAAACCAAACCCGATTCCGACACATTTTTTTTACTCATAACAGTAAATTTCTGAGGCCGTTGTAGTTTGATATGTCTATTTATAAAGAAATTAGTAAAGCAATTCGTATCACCTTCGTCTTATGGTTATTAACGGCAATTATCTATCCTTTATTCATACTTTTCGTCGCTCAAGTTCCCTTCCTTAAGGGCAAAGCTGAAGGTAGCATCATACCAAATATCAAAGGAGAAATCATCGGTTCAGCTTTGATTGGTCAACAATTCAAATCTGACCAGTATTTTCACGGTCGTCCTAGTACAATTAGATATAGCCAAGGAAAACAAGGCAATCCTACTGGAGTTTCTGGAGCTAGCAATCTCGCTCCTAGCAGTCCACAATTGCTAAAGCGAATTGTAGAACAAGCAAATCTACTGAAAGACGAAGACATTCAACCTATTGCTGACTTAATTTACACATCTGGTTCCGGTTTAGATCCGCATATCTCTATCAAAGCAGTACGGGAGCAGTTGGATAGAGTGGCTCGTGCCCGTAAACTTAAACGAGATGAGATACTTCCTTTTATAAATAAGTATACAGAGGGAAGATTTTTAGGTATTTTTGGTGAGCCAGGAGTTAATGTTCTAAAATTGAATAATGCTTTGGACTTTTTAGATGAGTTTAACCGTCAACAGAATAAATAAGTCATGAGGAGGAGACAGAATTCAGTATTCAGTATTCAGAATAAAAAAATCAACAAACATTAATTATATTTCTCCTGACTCCTAAATTATTTTTAGGCTATTAGTTTTTTGACTTTTAATTTTTGACTTCTAAATACTCTCAGGATTCATCATACACAGATGTTTGATAATACTCAAACACAACAAGCCTGGGCTATGCCTACACCCTTTCCTGCTGGCATAAGTCCAGCAAGACGAGGTAAGCATAAAATTTATATAGGTATGGCACCCGGAGTAGGCAAAACCTACCGGATGCTAGAAGAGGCTCATGCACTCAAAGACGAAGGAATTGATGTTGTTATTGGGCTTTTAGAAACTCACGGACGCAAAGAAACAGGGCAAAAGGCAAACGGGTTAGAAATAATACCCCGTAAGGAAATTCCTCGCGGTGGGTTAACTCTAACAGAAATGGATACGAATGCAATCATTGCTCGCTTACCTCAGCTGGCGTTGATTGATGAACTGGCACATACAAATGTCCCAGGTTCCCTACGAGAAAAACGCTACCAAGATGTAGAAGTAATTTTGGCAGCAGGTATTGATGTCTACTCCACAATGAATATTCAGCATTTGGAGAGTCTCAATGACTTGGTAGCACGGATTACTGGTGTGGTCGTGCGAGAACGCGTTCCTGACCGTATTTTAGAAGAAGCTTCGGAGGTAGTAGTAATAGATGTTACACCAGAAACACTGCAAGAACGGTTGTTAGAAGGCAAAATCTACGCGCCGCAAAAAATTCAACAATCACTGGATAACTTTTTCCAACGCCGCAATCTGATTGCCTTACGAGAATTAGCACTGCGGGAAGTAGCAGATAACGTTGAGGAAGATGCCCTAGCTTCCACCCCGCAAGGTGAATTCTGTAATATTCACGAGCGAGTTTTGGTGTGCGTATCCACCTATCCCAACTCAATCCAACTGTTACGTCGGGGGGCGAGAATTGCGAGTTATATGAGTGCTCCTCTATTTACCATATATATTTCTCATCCAGACCGCTTCCTGACCAAGGAGGAAAGTTTGTACATCGAAACTTGTGAAAAACTTTGCAAAGAATTTGATGGTACATTCATTCGTACCACTGGCACTGATATAGCCAAGGCGATCGCAGAAGTTGCTGAACAATACCATATCACTCAAATTGTTATCGGGGCAACTCAGCGATCGCGCTGGCAAATTCTCTTGAAAGGCGCTTTAACCCATAAATTACTACGATTACTGAAAAACGTTGATTTACATATTATTTCCGCTGAGAAAAGTAATACTCCCAGTCGTTGAGCGATGGATTAATTTAAAATAGTAACCGCTAATTATCTGCGTATCCTCCGGGAAGCTGCCCAGAGGGAGTCAACATCAGCGGTTAAAATTAAATGACTTTTGTAATTGGTTTAATAAGTGGCACATCTGTAGATGGTATAGACGCTGCCTTAGTAGATATTTCTGGTACAGATTTGGATATCAAAATTGAGTTGGTGGCTGGTGCAACATATCCCTATCCACCAGATTTGAGAGAACGCATTTTAGCGGTTTGTGCAGGGACAGCTATTTCGATGGCCCAATTGGCTCAATTGGATGATGCGATCGCCTGTACTTTTGCCCAAGCCGCACGAAATATCCAAATTGGTCACGAAAAACCCACTTTAATTGGTTCTCATGGTCAAACAGTATATCATAAACCTCCATCACAACCTATCACACCAATCGGGTATAGTTTGCAACTTGGACGTGGTGAATCAATTGCCAATCAAACAGGTATAACAACAGTCTCGAATCTACGTGTAGCAGATATTGCAGCTGGTGGTCATGGTGCACCCCTTGTACCACGAATTGATGCGGCTTTGCTCAGTCATCCTCAAGAAGCACGTTGTATTCAAAATATTGGTGGTATTGGTAATGTTACTTATATACCACTCCGTCGTGACAACTGGCTAGAAAAAATTCGTGCCTGGGACACAGGACCAGGAAATAGTCTTTTGGATCTGGCGGTGGAGCATTTAACGGATGGTGCGAAAACTTACGATGAAAATGGCTCTTGGGCAGCGAGTGGTACTCCTTGTTTTCCCTTAGTAGAGCACTGGCTAAGCCAAGATTACTTTCATCTACCACCACCCAAATCCACAGGTCGAGAATTATTTGGTGTTGATTACCTGCATCAATGTTTACAAGACGCCGAAGCTTACCAACTCAGTCCAGCCGACTTGCTGGCGACGCTTACGGAACTCACCGCAGCTTCAATTGTTCATAGTTACCGGACTTTTTTACCGCAAATGCCACAGCGAGTGCTCTTGTGTGGCGGAGGTAGTCGCAATCTCTATCTCAAGGATCGGTTACAGGTGCTATTAGAATCTGTGCCAGTTGTTACCACAGATGAAGTTGGCTTGAGTGCTGATTTCAAAGAAGCGATCGCGTTTGCAGTTTTGGCATACTGGCGCTCTATGGGCACTCCTGGCAACTTACCAAGCGCAACCGGAGCGCGTCAAGAAGTACTCCTGGGTGAAATTCACTCACCGTTGGTTGTCAACGCTTAAGGGGGCGCGATGACACGCCCTTCTTAAAACAGTTATCAGTTATCAGTTATCAGTTACCAAGTTAAGGGGGGTCAAGAAATCGCTTCCTCTGTTCACTGTTTACTGTTCACTGTATTTGTAGCGCTTCTGACTGTATTCCAATACAGTCGAACTGAAAAAACACTAAGCTGTATATATGGCATGAAAACTCTGCTGACTAACTACCTGTAACTTAACTGATTATGTTTGAAGCACTAGCTGACCGTTTAGAAGGTGCCTGGAAGAAACTCCGGGGTCAGGACAAAATCTCCGAATCGAATATTCAAGATGCTTTGCGCGAAGTGCGTCGTGCGCTGTTAGAAGCGGATGTTAATCTCCAGGTAGTTAAAGATTTTGTCACCGAAGTTGAAACCAAGGCGCTGGGAGCGGAAGTTATTACTGGCGTCCGACCTGACCAACAGTTCATCAAGATTGTCCACGATGAACTCGTGCAGGTGATGGGGGAAGAGAACGTTCCTTTAGCACAAGCTGATCACTCTCCCACAATTGTCCTGATGGCAGGGTTGCAGGGTACTGGGAAAACGACTGCTACTGCCAAGTTAGCCTTGCATCTACGTAAGTTAGAACGCAGCTGCTTAATGGTCGCGACGGACGTGTATCGTCCAGCAGCGATTGACCAATTGATCACACTTGGTAAGCAAATTGACGTGCCAGTGTTTGAACTAGGATCTGATGCTGATCCAGTTGAGATTGCACGGCAGGGCGTGGAACGCGCCAAAGCAGAAGGGGTTGACACAGTTATTATTGATACTGCTGGTCGCTTACAAATTGACCAAGACATGATGGCGGAATTAGCCCGCATCAAAGAAACAGTCCAACCCAATGAAACTCTTTTGGTGGTAGACTCCATGACGGGTCAAGAAGCCGCCAATCTCACCCGTACTTTCCACGAAAAAATTGGGATTACTGGTGCAATTCTTACCAAGTTGGATGGCGATAGCCGGGGTGGGGCAGCACTTTCTGTGCGGCATATCTCAGGAGCACCCATTAAGTTTGTCGGTGTGGGTGAAAAGGTTGAAGCTTTACAACCGTTTTATCCTGACCGTATGGCATCGCGCATTTTGGGCATGGGCGACGTTCTAACTTTGGTAGAAAAGGCTCAGGAAGAAATTGACCTTGCGGATGCTGAGAAAATGCAGGAGAAAATCCTGTCAGCGAACTTCGATTTTACTGATTTTCTCAAGCAAATGCGCCTGCTCAAGAACATGGGTTCACTGGGTGGTATAATTAAGCTCATCCCTGGGATGAACAAGCTAACAGATGACCAACTTAAGCACGGAGAAACCCAGCTTAAGCGCTGTGAAGCGATGATTAATTCCATGACGCGTCAAGAGCGCCAGAACCCAGATTTGTTGGCAAGTTCTCCTAGTAGACGGCGACGCATTGCGAATGGAGCGGGTTATAAAGAGACAGACGTTAGTAAACTGGTCAGTGACTTCCAAAGAATGCGCAATATGATGCAGCAAATGGGTCAAGGGCAGTTCGCTGGTATGCCAGGAATGTTTGGTGGAATGGGTGGTCCGGCTGCTGGTAACAGTCCAGCTGCCCCTGGTTGGCGGGGTTATAATAGCGGCGCTGGCTCGAAAAAGAAGCCGAAGAAAGACAAAAAGAAGAAAGGCTTCGGTACGCTTTAGCCACTCAGGGGTGATTAGTCGCAATTCATAAATAACAAACAGCGACTAACACCTAACACTTGGCAAGTGCTAAAATAGGCATTTTAGCACCAGAAGTTAAACTGCCTACCCAATGGGACGGCTTTCAACAGGAATAATATTCCCCTTGGAACTGCCTTCAGAAAACTTCACGCTCATCTAACTTCCCAATAAACTAACTGCAAACAGATTCCTAGAAACAGGAGAATGATTTCTTAACCATGATAAAACTGCGCCTGAAGCGATACGGTAAAAAGCGAGAACCAAGTTACCGCATAATCGCAATCAACAACCTCGCTCGCCGCGATGGTCGTCCGTTGGAAGAACTGGGTTTTTATAACCCCAGAACTGATGAAGTACGACTGGATGTTCCCGGAATCGTCAAGCGACTACAACAAGGCGCTCAACCGACTGATACCGTACGTCACATCCTGCAAAAAGCTAATGTCTTTGAACAGGTCAGTGGAAAAGCCTCAACATAAAATCGGAACAAAATCCCCCACAACCAGTCCAGACTACGTTGGACTGGTACGGTTTCTGATGCAACCGTTTTTAGATTCTCCTGAGTCTTTAAGCATCGATTGTGAAATGTCTAACACCCTCAACCGTGCTTGGATTCGCATTGCCTTTGAAAGCTCAGATAAGGGAAAAGTATTTGGTCGAGGTGGACGTAATATTCAAGCGATTCGCACTGTGATTACTGCAGCAGCTCAAACAGCTGGACACTCAGTATACCTGGACATCTATGGCAGCAGTGCTGGTAATCGGGATGACTCATCTTTTGAAGAAGACAGGGAAGAACGATTACCGCCACCAAAACCCAGAGAAAAACGTGGAGACGGACAAGATAAACCTATTGCCAGAATACGCTCCCACTAGGTTTAACACCAAGTCCGTAACAAAAAAAGTAAATGTAAATACTAGCACTCAGTATTTAGGCAACTGCAGCTTTTATCGACTTAGGAAATTCAAGTCACAGTTTGTACCGAAGTGCGTTCGTAGTAGAAAAGCTAGCATTTCAAAAAAAGCCCGGTTAGCAATAGCTTGGTTTGGCGCAGTTGCAAACAAAGTAGATTCGGTCTACCCAAAGGCGTCAAAGGTGTTGTGTAAGCGCCGAGCATGATTCCTACTATCTTACGCTTACTCGGTTGAGTATAACACTCGTAAACTAAGTAAAGCGCTCACACAGAAGTCAGAAAATAAAAAGCAGCGGTTGACTACGTCTTTAGATGATACTTAGAGAATCTCTGTAAGGAGGTGAAACAAGGGAGTGGCTGAAGTCCGTTTGGGTGAAGATGAGTCAATTGACTCGGCATTAAGGCGTTTTAAAAAGAAAATTCAAAAAGCCGGAATTTTATCCGAGGTCAAACGCCGGGAAAGATACGAAAAACCCAGTCTGCGCCGTAAGCGCAAAGCGGAAGCCGCACGCAAAGGTAGTCGCTACTAAATCAAAGTCATATCTTTGGTGATGGCGATTAACCAATGCCAGCTAGCTATTAACGTTAAAGTTTGAAAGGCAGTTGTAGATGAAACTAAGGCAAAGTAGAGCAGCGATTTCACCCGCCTCTACTTTTCCCGAAGTTTGTCCGATTCAAAGGGAAATGTTCTTAAGATCAAGAAAACAACAAAATTGTTTAGTTCAACTAAAGTCTGTTAACTATTTTTTTAATATTGAATTCTGTTCTTTAGTAGCGTGCGTGAAGGGGATATTTGAAATTTATGATGGCAGGTGCCTTAACGATTGAACTGCCGAATCTTCCAAGTGCGATCGCACTAGCAGGAGAAGGGGAAGAAAATCTCAAAACTTTGGCACGACAAACAGGAGCCAATATAGTTCTGCGGGGACAAGAACTGTATATTTCTGGTACAGAAAAGCAAGTTGACTTGGCAAATCGATTAGTGCGATCGCTTGAAGACCTTTGGGGCAAAGGCAACAATATTTCTAGTACAGATATATTAACAGCTCGCCAAGCCTTGGACACTCATCGTGAAGGGGAACTGCTAGATTTACAGCGAGATATTATTGCTAAAACGCGTAAAAGTGAGGAAGTCCGCGCCAAAACCTTCCGACAGCGACAGTATATCGAAGCGCTACGTAAACGAGATTTAACTTTTTGCACTGGTCCTGCCGGTACTGGTAAGACTTTCCTCGCAGTCGTCGTTGCTGTACAAGCACTTCTAGCGAACCAATTTGAACGGCTGATTCTCACTCGTCCTGCTGTCGAAGCTGGCGAAAGACTTGGTTTTTTACCAGGAGATTTGCAGCAGAAAGTCAATCCCTATTTGCGTCCACTCTACGATGCTATCAACGAATTTATTGATCCAGAAAAAGTTCCATCACTGATGGAAAGAGGCGTCATAGAAGTTGCTCCTTTAGCCTATATGCGGGGACGGACGCTCAACAATGCTTTTGTGATTGTTGATGAAGCTCAAAATACTACACCAGCTCAAATGAAAATGGTTTTGACTCGTTTGGGTTTCCGTTCTCGTATGGTGATTACAGGTGACATGACACAAACCGACTTACCAGCCAACCAACAATCTGGATTAACGGTAGCTACACAAATTCTAAAACACGTTGAAGGCATAGCCTTTTGCGAATTTTCTCAAAAAGATGTTGTCCGCCATCCCCTTGTTCAGCGTATAGTCGCTGCATACGAACAACATGAAAAATAGTCCCTAGTCATGAAAAAATGACCAAAACTAGGGTGTAGGGGTGTAGGGGGAAAGAATGATATTTTTGTACAAGAAAGCCCCGCAAGCACCAAAGGTGTCAGAGCAAGCACTGATTTATTCCCTACAACGCGCTTGTGCCTCAAGTCGGGGAACCCGGACGCCAGATACCTACGGAGGGAGACCCTCCTGCAGTACTGGCTCCCCACAGCACTGGCTCCCCTTATACCCTTATATCCCTTATACCCTTACACCCCTTCTCATTGACAAATGACAAAAACACTAAAAGAATTTTTGGAAGCTTGCGAAACTCTGGGAACACTACGTCTGATTGTCACAAGCAGCGCCGCTGTTTTGGAAGCACGCGGTAGAGTGGAAAAGCTGTTTTATGCAGAACTCCCAAAAGGCAAGTACGCCAACATGCACACCGAAGGTTTTGAATTTCACTTGAATATGGATAAAATTACGCAGGTGAAATTTGAAACGGGTGAAGCCAAGCGAGGTAACTTTACCACCTATGCCATTCGGTTTTTGGATGACAAACAAGAGCCAGCTTTGAGTTTGTTTCTACAATGGGGTAAACCAGGAGAATACGAACCTGGACAAGTAGAGGCTTGGCAGACTTTGCGGGAGCAATATGGAGAACTCTGGAAGCCAGCACCAGCAGAGATTTGATCAAGATTAACTCATCCCACGGTTATGATAAACCCCGCAGGGTTTGAGCAAAAGACCTGCGGGGTTTATCATTTATGACTCCTTAATTAATAACTGTCTTATGTTTACAGCAATTTTAGGGTAAATAGACCACACTCTCCGAGGCGCAATGCCTTGCGCTCCTTTGAAAGATTGTGGTTCAAATAGATGAAAAACGCTGTAAGCTATAGCCGTTGCCAGGTAGATTAGGACATGAACTAATGAGAAAATACGACGGATATCACCAGACTTTCACACCCCTGTTCCCTGTTAAGCGTTCCTTGCTATATGTCCTAATAGAGTTGGCGACAGCTATATAACAAAAAATTGGAACAAATCATAAGTACCACCACGCAAAACAGACTCAATTTGTTTTCCGTGCAAGCGCTTATTCAAAATAGCTTCCAAAAAGCCTTGAATAACACCTAAAGTATAAGTACAGTTTCGTGATGATCCTTGTGCTTCGCCAGCAGAGCAAAAAGTTTCTTTGGCATAGACTTTGTAGATATCTCCTTCTTGTTCTATCTTCTCGATCAGGCACAAGCGATTTCCCTCTTTGCCCAGAACTAAATTAATCTTGTCGTGGATTTCTTCAACAGATAATATTGTTTCATTGCCAACTAAATTTAAATCTGTAGCAAAATTTCTGCCTTGACTACGACCAGCAGATATCATCGCGATCGCAGCCGTTTTGTCACCCAAAGTTTCTTCGATACCAATAAGGATTGCTTTGAAAAAGATTATACTGCTAAAATCACCCAGTTCCGGACGCAAACGGCTCATTTGTTGAGTCATACAAGTCTGTTCACTTGATATCATCTTTTCGTTTCCTCTATCTGTTGAGTTTATGTGGAATTTATTGTCTGACAGAAATTACCCTTAAAATTTCCTATAATTTTTGTCATATTTTACTCATGTTTATGCTAATTTCACTGATAATCTGGTATTGATTGGTTCAGGGTACAGAATCATGTTAAGTATAATCCATGACTTTCTTTTTGTCATTCAGGTTGCATTACTTGACCTTTAACCCATTAAGGATGTTATTTTAACAACAGCCCGTTTGATTTCTAGAAATAATAAGCCTTGCTTAATAGAGGCATTAGCGAGAACCAATAAAATTGCATCACCACAGCTAACTAACACGCCATAGCCTTTCTCACCTTCAACGAAGATACGGTCAATATTACCGCGAACAAGTTCGCATCCTATTTGTTCGCCTAACGAGAGCATAGATGCAGACATGGCAGCAGTGCGCCCTTCATCCATTCCTGCTGGTAATACAGAAGCCAACGCTAAGCCATCAGGGCTTAACAATATTGCACCCTGAACCCCAGTGCTGCTTGAGACAAAGTTTTGCAGTTCGTCTTGTAGCATGGAAACGTAAATCATAACTCTTTCCATTGTGAGCGAGGGTGTTTTAGTACTTTTTACAGCTGTCGCTATTATAGTTAAGCTGTACCTAGAATAGTATTAATTAAGTAGATGGGTGTAAAGAAACAGAACTATATTGCAATCGCTAAAAGGGCAAGGAAAAGGGGAAAACCTTTAACCTTCTCCTTTTCCCCTGACAAAACGTTATATGCTTCGCTAAAATTAATCCCAACCTACTCAGAGATCATTTATAAAGTAAATCTTATCTGAGGAGGGTTTCCCTGCGGGAGAAACTGTCCGTCCCGTTGTAGTACAAGCGCTTGAAAAAAAATTCTGTGAGTCTTCTTAGCTCTCACAAAAAAGTAAACTTAAAGACATCGTAATCACTACCACGAAGCACTGATTCCGTGTGTTTACCTTGCAAGCGCTTACCGAGAACTTGCTCTACAAATCCCCAAACAACACCGAGCGTGTAAGTACATTGACGCTCGGAACCTTGAGGCTCGCCCGCTGAGCAAAAGGTTTCTGAAGTGTAAACATGAATAACATCGTCTTCTCTTATGACGTTATTAATGATGCACAAGCAAGTACCGTCTTTACCTAAAGCTGTTTCGAGTTTGTAGCCAATATCCTCAAAGGAGCAGGATGATCCTGAGAAACATAATTCTTGTGCAAGATCTTTGCCGCGATGACGCCCAGCTGCAGTCAAGGCGATCGCAGCTGCCTTTTCACCCAAAGTTTTTTCTATTCCGATAACTGCCGACTTAAAACAGACAATACTATTGAAATCTCCAAGGGTTGGACGTAGCTTTCCCTGAGATTTCTCTACAGCTTTGTCCTCATCTGTCAGCTCAACACCTGTTTCCACTAAAGACGAAAAGGCTTGTGATTGTAAAGTCATGTGATGGTTCTCCTAGTATCAACAAAAACAAAATTTAATCTACGATCGCGTCTAGTCTAATTTGTTGGCTAAAAATTAATCGGTTGATGAGTCTGTTTTTCTTATTCCTTGTGCCTCTGCACCCCTGCACCCTTGCAACTTCAATCCAACATTTTAGTGTGGACGCAGTACTACTCAATTTCTTTCTCTATTTATAGTTGGGTAATTACTGATACTTCAAAAAAATATACTTAATTGATACTAGTATTTATTACTTAATATATTCACAATAAATATTTACAATAAAATTAACAAAAAATAAACTCATCCTTCGCTCATGAAACTGTTCCCTAGTTCTGTTTCATAAAAAGCCAGGGGAAAATCGAAGTTATTAGTCATCAGTCATTAGTGTGTTTTTTATGATTTCTCGTACTAAGTTTTGCTTCGATCAAAACTAAATAATCCTTGGAAGAACGACCGAATCAGACGCAGCCAACCACCTAACTTTTTAAGAAACGACTGAAAGACGTTTGTTTGCCTGGAAGAGTCTACTACTGACTCTAGTAAATTTTCTGCTACAGGAGTCGTTTGTGCTACTATGTCATTTAACGGCTGCGTGTTGTCAATTTGGCTGGAAGAGTCTACTACTGACTCTGGTAAATTTTTTGCTACAGGAGTCGTTTGTGCTACTATGTCATTTAACGGCTGCGTGTTGTCAATTTGACTGGAAGAGTCCACAGTTGACTCTAGTAAATTTTCTGCTACAGAAGTCGTTTGTGTGACTTCGTTCTTTGAAGCACTAGTTAGGAAAACTTCTTCTACTAGATCACTTATTAGGAGTCGAAAGGCAATCTGCTGCACTTTTTCTACAGCAAGCCCAAGTTGATTGGCTATTTCCCCCAAGGAAATAGTGCCATTCGCCAACTGCCAAACTTGCAATTCCAGAGAGTCTAACTGTAATGTCGGCTGAGTCATATTCTTATTTGACAGGATTAAACCTAACTCAGGCAATTGTTGGGCTAATACACTCCAATCTTGCAGCGATAAGCCGGAGGCTTGACGCTTCGCGTATCGCAAACCGATAAGTATTGCCTCAGTTGCTTGTATACTCATGCCTGTCATCTCTGAGTCGGGTAAATCAGCTCCGGCGTCAAATTCAAACTGACCATCCTTGAGTTCAAACAAGGCAGACACTTGCTCTAGAACTTGAAGACGAAATAGTAGTTTCAGTTGTTCCGCTTGCAGTAGTCCTTGGAACTTGAGGCATAAACCTATCGGCGTGTTAGCCCGACAGATCTGAGCCATTCTTAAAGCAACGTCCTCGCTTACCCAACCCCGTTGAGCGATCATTGAAAGCAAGCCTTTTTCATCTAGACGATCAGCAGCAGCGACAATCCGACCTTGATACAACCAGATGTAATAAACAGGCTTAAAACTAGTCAAATCAGCCTCTAAGGTACGAATTGTCAGTAATCCTGTGTTATTTGCTTGGTCTAGCAATTGAAAGATTCTTGGCAAGGAAAATTCTGCTAAATTACCAGTAAATATCATATTAGTTTTACTTAGTAGTCTGATAGACTACCAGGCGCAGATGTAAATATTAGATCTAGTACCTTTGTTAAAAATTTTTTCAGCGCATGAAATAAATAAGCTAGGTCTTGTTGATGAAGTCAGACCTAGCTAGCTTTTTACCCCGCCTTTCATCTCCATCCCCGTTGACGGATGGGAATTTCCTGCGGCTTTGGTTAAAGTTTTATAGGTCACAAAGCACATGTGACTTTCATAGGCAGCTAGGCGTTATGACCGACTTGATTATACATCCAAACCTCTGCTATTTTCGGCAGATGTCCGCCGAAGTAGCAAAATTTTAGTTGGCAGTTTCTAGCCGCTTGGTGAACTTTCAAGGCAGAATTAGTACATCATAGTCTTCCTCAATTCTGTAAGAACACGCTTGATTTCTAGCAAAAGCAATCCCTGTTTGGCACTATCACTTGCTAAAACTAGTAGTACAGCGTCCTCGCCGCAGCCATTGAGAATTCCAAAACCCTTGTCACCTTCAACATAAATCCGCTCTATATTGCCTCTGCTTAACTCACTCCCAATGCGCTCACCAAGAGATATCATAGCCGCAGCCATTGCTGATACCCGTTCTTCGTCCATCCCGCCTGGTAAGCTTGACGACAAAGTTAGACCATCTGGAGAAACAAGCACTGCACCTTGGACATCACTTGTTGCAGTGACAAAATTTTGCAGAATGCTGCTAAGTTTTGCTATGTTAATTGCCATGCTACACTCCTCTTTTAGTTTGATTTGCTAATCTGTGGATAATGTTTGGTTGCTAATTCAGTTTTCTATTTGACTACCCTGCATTACAGGATTTTGTCCACCCTAAAGAAAACCGCTGTAATAAACTTGCAGGCAAATTCTATGTCTGTCAACAGAATTTGGGTAAGAGGATGACTGCATTTGCTGTATATGATAATCCTCTAAATGTATGCGGTGAGTTCAAAAACATCGAAGCTACCGCCTCAAAGTCTCAATTCAATCTCTGTAACCCGCAAGCGTTGACTGAGGTTGATTTCAAAGAGGCGTGAACTCGAACTCTGTTTGAAAATTTATTTGATCGGCAACAGGAATTTGTCGAGCTTGGTGGCGTTTTTGCATAATCTGATCGATAAAGCCACCGAGTATACCTAGGGTAAATGGGCATAAACGGATGGAACCTGAATTCTCACCAGACATTTCAACTGGCTCGCTCACCTTTACCCTAATAAAGTTTTCTTGTTGAGATACTTCTTTGATAAGACAGAGTCGTGTTCCTTCGACACCTAAACTTGTGTTTAGGCGGTTCAGTATAGTTGGAAGATCTTTTGATTCCATCGATGCCCCAAGTGTTGTGGCAATTTTCTTACCGTAAGTACGACCCGCAGCACCAATGATGACTGCTGCAGCTTTGGAACCTAAGTTATCTTCTATGCCATCCAGCAAAGCTTTATAGTCCATCACATTGACGAAATCTCCTAGCTGTGGTCTGAGAGTATTGGAAGTTGTCATCATACGGTTATCGCTCATAGAGAAAGAAACATTTGTACAAAATTTGTAGATAGATGCTTTCGTTTATCGACATGCCATAAAATACCTGTGCTTTGCGGGCTATTTATTAACCCAACCGCAGAGCTAGTCTCTACGATGGAAACTCCTCTGCATGTCTAGCGCTCAACAAACACTCGTTTGGCATCTTGCTTACGGGTTTGTGTTTAGATCGCTGCTTTCAAAGAACGTCTAACACTCAAACTCCATTTAGCTCCAAAGATTTTATGCCTATCTGCATACCTTCAGGAGGTATTGGTCAGTTGGTTATTTGCTGCCTGATATCTTTGTTTAAAATAACATTAAAAATGAGATATATTCAGGATAATTACGGAATTTTTTTGATGCTCGGTTGAGAATGCCACCTTACAGCAGTTTTCGGGTAAATAGACCACACTCTCCGGGACGCAATGCCTTGTACCCCTATAAAAAATAGTGGTTCAAATAGATGAAAACCGCTGTAAGGTACAACCCATACAATAGACTTCGTGACAGTTGTCGGGGAAAAGTTTAAGGGGGAAGGTGGGGTCCCCTCTGGGGATAAGGGGCAGGGGAAAGGGAAAATAAAACCCTTTAACCTTTAACATGCACCGCTTTACCCAACAATGCGCAAAAGTGACTTTTGCGCAAAGCGCCAGCTATCCAGTGGTATTGTGGTAGTAATTGGCAAATTCTTCGACGAGTGCAATCAAAGCTTGTTTGACCGAAGTGGACTCGGTAGCATTGACTGTAATTATTGGTGGTCGAGTTTTCTCATCATCCAGTCCCAAGGCGATCGCCACATCTTGGGCTTCCCATGCATCTGGGCAATCAGTATGAGTCAACCCAATCAGATAGGGAATTTGTACCCGTTGATTCATAAAGTTGAGTTGCTTGCGACCATAACGGAAATGCTGCGGACGGTGAGCTGCTACTAGCAAAATGTAAGCGTGGGCTTTTGCAATCAATATCTCCCACATATAATCAAATCTGCTTTGTCCTGGTGTGCCATACAGGTGTAGTGATTGATTCGATCCTATAGTCAGCCGCCCAAAATCCAAAGCGACTGTGGTCGTTTTCTTGAGTAGTCCAACTTCATCTGTCGCTTTTTTTTCAGTGTCTACCACCTCTATTTCACTGATTGTGCGAATCAAGGTCGTCTTCCCCGCACCCATACCTCCCGTCACTACTATACGTAGTATTTCCATTTATATCCTGCTGCTCCACACAACTTATACAATGCTGAACATTAATGTTTACTTGTTCCCAAAGTCGTTCGGCGACTTTGCCCCAAATCTCCAATTTAAGGAAGCCTGTTGTTGAAACAACATGCTTGGCAGTATATGGACGATAAGCCAGCTTGCTTTAGCTTGTGCGTATCGCGCCTTGAGGAAAAACTACCATCAGCTAGCTTCCACTTCTGCGACTCGAAAGCGTTCAAGTGGCAGATGTGGTTGGTCTAGCGTAAGATTTTGTATTCCTGAACTAGTATGCAGCACCATATTACCCAGCACTTTATTTTTTATCTTACTTAGCTTTTACTTAAATAAAGTTTACAAAACGCAACTAAAATTCAAAATTGATTGGTAACTTCTATTAAACTGACATCTTGCACAGTACCGAGAACTCGATAACGCTGAGATAAATTAGCCATCTGTTTGTCAGAAACCCAAGCATAGCTTAAGGCTGGAAGTTGCGAAACTTGCTGTACTCGCTTGCCGTGATGAGGAGTATAAAATTTGAGTAATACGTCAGATTTGCCTCGTATGTCTACAAAATTAATAGCAGATGAGTCTAAAACTTGAGCGATCGCAGGCTGTTGAATCAAAGCTTTGACATCAGGATTGTAGTTGCCGATCAATCCACTACAACTAGCAGCAGCCAAAGATATCCAGATAGGAACTAACCAACTCGCTAACCAGTAACCAGAAGTCAGAAACTTTTTACCCAATTGGTAACGACCAATCCACACTAAAGGTAATATTAACCAACTGGCTCCTGATACCAATGCCACGATCGCGTACTTATGGACTTGTGCATCACCCCAAACAAAAGCAACCATTCCCACAACTAACAGCAAAACACCGAACATACCAAAGCCATAACTCAGATTGCGAAGAAGCGAAGAGGAGGGAACTGGGGATGAGGGAGTGTTGCAGTGTGGCAGTGTGGCAGTGAGACAGCGCTGCAGGAGGGGAGCCACTCCGTTGCGGGGGTTCCCCCCGTTGTAGGACCTGGCGTTTTCCCTCCGTAGGCGACTGCGAACCCGAAGGGTGTACAAGTGTGGGAAAATATCCTTTCCTCTCTCCCTCTCTCCTTCTCTTCTTCCTTTCCTCCCTGCTTCTTTGCCTCCCTCCCTCCTCATCCCTGCACTCAGCCAATTTAACCCTACAGCAGCAAGCAAAGCGATGAATGGATACAGCAAAAGACTGTAGTGGGATAAACGAGTGGAAAAAAGACTTAGTTCAGCAAATAAAGTGAGGGGATAACCAACCAATACTAGTTGATAGCGAGGAATAGGACGACGAATGGTCAAAAATAAGCCTAAAAGACAGAACAAAACCCAAGGGAACCCTTTTACGGCTATATCCCAGAAATAAAACCCTAACCCATTGTGTATGCGTTCATTAGATCCTAATTTGAGAACAAAGTTAATTAATTGTCCAAAACTACCATTACCGTATCGCAACCAACTCAGCCATAGCCAGGTAAACGTGGGAATTAACCCTACCACAAACCCGAAATACAACATCGGGTTTGCAAGATGACGATGACGGCGATGCTCCCATATGAGATAAGGTAACAAAGCTATGATTGGGACAAAAATCATAAAACTTCTGACTAAAAAGCCCAAGCCAAAACTAAAACCAGCTACAAAGCACCAAGCCAAGCGATATTTTGGGTGTAATTCAGCTTTTAATAAAGACCAAATCGCTAAAAGAACTAGGAAAATCACAGGCACATCTGGTGTGCCTAAACGACTGTATTGCAGCCAGAGAAATTCTACACTCAAAATTGCAGCCGCAAGCCAAGCAAGTTTTTTCCCAATCAGGATTTTGCCTATTTCATACAGAAGTAGTATACTCAGCACACCAGCAATCATACTTGGCAAGCGCACACTCGCTTCACTAATGCCAAACAATGTGTAACAACTGGCAATTAACCAATAGAAACCAGGAGTTTTATGGTGGGGAGTTGTCCAAGGATGTATCCAATCACCAGTCTCTATCATCAGGCGCGATCGCCAAGCGTAAAGCCCTTCATCATGTGCCATCAAGCTACTCTGCCCACAACCAAACAGTAATAAGGGGAGTACCCAAATTAACAATGAGATGTGGGGAAAAGCACGTAAAATGTCGATGGTGATCTTGGTTGGACGAAGAAATTGCAGTTTATATAACATTGAATTGTGCATAGCCAAATTCTTCTTTTGGGTCATGAATATTTTTGTGTCTATTTTTAGAATACGTATGGTGGTATATCAATTGTTTCCACCAAATGCAATCAAAATTGACAAAATTTTGGATAAACTTGAAAAATATTTATGCCGCTTAAACCAGAGGAACGCACTAAGCAAGACAGTACAGACGACAAGTTATTCTATGAACATCCGCGCTTCGTCACTCATGTGGACGATAAGTTTATCCAACAGCTAACGGATTTATATCGCGTTCGCCTCAAACCCAACACCCGTATCTTAGACATGATGAGCAGTTGGGTATCGCATCTGCCAGAAGATATACCTTTTGCCCATGTTGAAGGACACGGACTCAACGCAGAGGAACTTGCACGGAACCCTCAGTTAAATCATTACTTTGTCCAAAATCTCAACGAAAATCCTCAACTACCTCTGGAAGACCAAAGTTTTGATGCCGTTCTCAACTGCGTTTCAGTACAGTATTTACAGTATCCAGAAGCAGTCTTTTCAGAAATTCACCGCATCCTGAAACCTGGTGGTGTGGCAATTTTCAGCTTTTCCAATCGGATGTTTTTTCAAAAAGCGATTCAAGCATGGCGAGAGGGTACAGAAGCCAGTAGAGTGGAATTGGTAAAAAGCTATTTCTCTGCAGTTCCAGGACTTACACCTGCAGAAGTAATTGCTCGTCAGTCATCCCTTCCTAATTTCTTACAGTGGATGGGTGTCCCAGGAGGAGATCCGTTTTATGCTGTTATTGCTTACCGTAGTCCTTAGTCATCGGTATTCGCTCAATTAAAAAGTAAATTTTCCAGGTATTAGCCAAAACAAGCGTTGATATATTTTCTGGAAAGTCAATTAAAAGGAGGAGTCCAAGATGTTTTTGCCCCGTGCCCGAAGAATTTTCGCAGCTTTATTGTTATGTTTGTTACTGTTTACAACAGCCTGCGCGCCAAAGACTCCTGGACGTTTTGACCAGGCACAGCAGGAAAGCACCCGACAAAAAAGCAATCAGGCGATCGCGAAAGATTCAACCCAAGGTAGCGAATTTAACAAATTTTTTCCAAGTCCTGGAGCTGGCTACCAGCGCGTCTACACCCAAGAGAAGAAAGGCTTTGCTGAAGCGAAGTTGAAAAAAGGCGGCAAAGACGTGGCTGTACTTTCTGTTAATGATACACAAGGAGTCAAAGGTGCTACAAACCCAGCGGCAAAATTCGTGAACAGCCCAAAGAAAATAGCCGGATATCCAGCTGTTAGTCAGGGGAGTACTGGCACTGCTATTTTAGTTGGCAATCGCTATCAAGTGAAAGTGCAATCTCGCGACGCGTCGTTTACAGAGGCTGAACGCGAAGCTTGGATACAGAAATTTAACTTAGGTGGTTTGGCGCAACTTGCTAAAAGCAAATAGCTACAAAGCAATTAGCAATTTGACAACTGAAATCCTGAGTAACCAGAAAATAATTTAGGAGTCTATTTGTGAGTAAATCAATTTTTGAGTTGGTTGATGAATTACCAACCAATAACTTAACGATTTCGGCATTGCGATCGCTCGATTTTGTCGCTCCTGGTGAGTGGCAAAATGTAGTTGGCTTTGTCAACACGATCAAAACTGTCACTGGTGAAGACGACGAAGAGCTGATTCAACAAATTGGTGATCGAGCGGTTTATCTCTACAACGATCGCTCTCAAGGATACCAACGAGCTATGTGGCTTTATCAAAGCGTTGACAAAACAGATAAAGCACTTGGTGCAGCGGCTTTGGCAAACAAAGTGGGTGAGAAAATTCCCCTTTTGGGTTTTTTAAACCGAGTCACTCCCAAAGCTGATAAAGCACAAACCATAGATTTGTGCTTGAAATTAGTTGCTGAGTTAGTAGCCTTCTGCCAAATTAACGGTATTCCCGGAGACAGTATTGGGGATTTTGTCGGCTCTTTGGGTGAATACAGCGGTGAGTCGTTCATCCGGATGGCTGCATTAGTTTGCTTTGATGGTTTGATACCCTTAGGTCCAGATTTCATCAATAGCGCACTATCTAGAATTAATCAGACTAGTCCTCAAGAGTTAGATGAAAACTCGACCTTTCAGAATATTAAAAACGAAATTCCAGGTAATAATTCCAGCAGCAAACTGAACTTTATTGGCGAAAGCTTCAACTCAGTCAGTGGTTGGATGAGTGATCTAGTTGCTTCCAAGAATTTAACCCCACAAAAGGTCGCTAGCAACTTGCAAAATGTTGTCGATTTTGCTGATGATAAGCTAGACTACCTCGCTGCGTTCCTGGATGTATCGACGAATTACTACGAACATACAGGTACACAAACATTAGCACGTCGATTGATTGAGCGAGCTTCGGCTGAAATTTAACTGATGAACTCACACGCGTGAATAACTCAGAACCCAGAACTTAGTAGTCAGTTTGGAAATTCAAGTTCACTGATTCAAGGTTTAGTTCTGGGTTTTGGGTTAGAGTTTGCTGGCGTATCTGAAAAAGTTTAGAGTTATACCAAGTTGCAATAAATTACTACAACAGAACGCAATTTGCTACTATACCATGTCCGCCTAATTAGTTATATATTCTGTTAGGACTTACGCAAAAACTCTTTTAAACCCTCTTAACTTCGTGCTCTTTGCGTCCTTTGCGGTTTATTTTTTGATAATTTTGCGTAAGTCCTGTCTGTGGATCAGTGCCAAAACCTGAAAACTCTTTCTCCGGTGCTCCCTACCCCCTGCTCCCGAAGAGCCTTAATGATAAGTCTTTAACCGGACACGATATTACATCACTACGAATAAGTGGGCGGAAATAAATAAACGTAATCATGTGCGCAGGGAATACAGCGGAGCGAAGTGAAGCAATCGCAAGGGTTTAGGATTGTCTGCGGCTGGTGGTCTAAAACGCTTGAACACTCTTCTAGCGTGTAAAGACACACGCTGCAACCACACGACTAACTGTTCACTGTTCATTATTAGCCTGAGTGTCTGTTTGAGTAGAAGGTTCATGCCAGCATTGCAGATAAATGAGTTCTAGGTCATTGCCAACTTGAGAAAAAAAATCCATTTGCCGGACTCGCAAATAAAGAAAGATTCGGATAAAGATAAAGGCAAAAACTGTAATAGCTATTGCAGTTGTAGACGTAATTAGTGCTTGAGCAAGACCAGGTGTCACTTTAGAGAAATCAGTAAGATTAAAAGAGCTAGTTTTAAGGTTAGTGAAAGTGGTGACTAAACCCTCAGCAGTTCCTAAGATACCTAGCAAGGGGGCGATCGCCGCCACGCTTTTCAGGAGTAAATCACCCTTACGCATTTCTACAAATTCTTTATCACAAGCGGCTTTGATTGCCAAATGAAAGGTCTCAGGAGAGGGTTTTTTGAGTCTAAGAGGTTCCACTAAAAACCTGCCAATGGCTATAGTCTGAGAACTTTCTGCAATTTTTTCGGCTTTTTTCAAATCTACCTTTGCTGTTGTTAAAACCTCACGCACGACCTGTTTTTCTTGAGTCGCTAGCCTCAACCAGAACCAACTGCGTTCCAAGATGCATACTGAAGTGACTATAAATAAGCCCAACAAAGGCCACATAACAAGACCGCCTGCTTGGAAGATGTCGTATGCTTGGGTCATATTTTCATCAGGTAAACGTTTCTTGGTAAAAATTAATGCATATCTTGGTTAGAATATCCGAATTTCTTATTTTTGTTAATAGTCAAAACATGAAAAGTGGCGATTGATTTCAATACCGTTTCACGAAGCACTTCATACAAATAATTTGTTTCTAATTATTCCCCCCTGCTAAGAGCCCCCTTTTACCCCTATCCCCAAAGGGGACCGGTGAGTCCCCCTGCCCGCTACATGGTTTCGTCACAATGATTTGTAATTATCATTCAACAGTCACTGCTGCTTCTAATTCCAGCGCTTTAATCAGGGCAGACGCATTTTCTTCTCCCCATCCTTGATTAACCGCTGCTTTGATAGTTTCTCTGACAATTGCGGCAGCTGGCGTGGGAGAATTCAAATCTTGGGCAAATCGAGCAATCAAATTCGCATCTTTGAGCATGTGTTTTAATGCAAAACTTGGCGTAAAATCGCGCTCCACCAGCATCTTGCCGATACCGTCAAAAATCGGAGAGCGAAAATCCACCACATGCAACACATCGAGAACGTCTTTTGGATTCAGTCCGGCTTTAGTCGCCAGAACCATTGCTTCTCCTAACGCTTGGATTTGAGTTGCCACAATCGAGTTACCGATGAGTTTCATCGATGCCCCTTTGCCAGTGTCGCCGAGGTAATGTATCGTTTGGCTTAACGGCTCTAAAATTGGTTTGACTTGCTCAAATACGTCACGCTTGCCACCAACAACAATCCACAATCCCCCGGCTGCGGATTCGTTTTTACTGCCGAAAACCGGAGCATCAAGAAATTCAACTTGCTTTTCGGCATAGGCTGCGGCTTGTCGGCGGGAGGTGTCAGGATGAACTGTACTCATGTCGATCGCAATTTGTGAAGATCGCACATTCGATAAAATGCCATCTTGCCCAAAGACAACTTCTTCAACTGCGTTGTCATTCGCAAGGCAGTACATAATCGCCTCAGCATTTTCAACGGCTTTTGCAGGTGTTTGAGCTTGTGTTGCACCTTGTTCAACCAGAGGTTTACAGGATTCTGGGTTGCGATTCCAAACCGTGACATCATAACCCGCTTTCAGCAAGTTCGTTGCCATGCCACTGCCCATGATGCCGAGTCCTAAATATGCAATGCGTTTCATGATGGTGTCTTAGTTGAAAAAAGTTTCTAACGATACTTATGGCACAGACGAAGCGTATCAAACTCAACGTGTTTGTACCCTCCCTTCACATCATCGAAACTTTGAGGATAAAATCATCTTCCAATCGATAGACTCAGCAGCAATCAAGACCAGCGTAGCAGTGAATCCTCTGGCTTTTTGTGAAAATGCATCGAGTAAAGTGACACAAGATTTGATTTTGAGGGGATGTGCGTAACTCACACCTGCGACATTGCGATCGCTATTTCGGGGTTGCAGTTTATGAGAGATGCCATCGCCCCCAGAGGCGCGCTTTGCACCATCACACTTGAGTTGAATAGTACATGTGTACATTTAAAAACAATCTTATACTTTAGCATCTTCAACCAATAGTTGCTACTCTTAAGGCAGGAAATTACGATTTATTCACAGATTTCCCTCTTAAGCCTAAACTTCATGCTATGCTCATCGAATTTAGTGTCGGCAACTACAGATCGTTTAAAGAGCAAGTCACCTTTAGTATGGTAGCAGCTAACCTTGTCGCACAAGACAAAAAGCTTGATGAAAACAATGTTTTTGAAGTAGATAATGATTTAAAACTACTTAAAAGCGGGGCAATATATGGCGCAAATGCTAGTGGTAAAAGTAACCTGGCTAAAGCTTTAAGTTTCATGAAATGGTTCATGGTTAATTCTTCTAAAGAGACTCAAAGCACGGAAAAAATAGGTGTTGAGCGATTTCAACTTAGCACTGAAACCGAAGCCAAACCATCTTTTTTTGAAATAGTATTTTTAATGAATGACAAGAAATATAGATACGGATTCGAGGCAACTCGTGACAAAGTTGTCTCTGAATGGTTATTTTATGTTTCTAAATCAAGAAAAACTAGACTTTTTGAGCGCAAATTAGACGATATTAGTGTTTCTAAAACATATAAAGCTGATGGTATTCAGGAGAGAACAAGACATAATGCTCTCTTCTTGTCTGTATCTGCTCAATTTAATGTCAAAATTGCAGAAAAAATCTTAGATTGGCTGACAAACAGTATCAATGTTGTCTCTGGTTTAGATGATATAGGTAAAGGATACACAGTTAGTTGTTTAATAAATAACGAAAAGAAAGATGAAATTCTTCAGTTGCTCAAAAAATTAGATTTGGGATTTGGCGATATCAAGGTAGAACAAGTTGAGGTTACTGTTGATTCTTTGCCTAGTGAACTGCCTAATGAAATAAAAAACTTCATTCTAAAAAATGGGGAAATAAAAGCAACATCAATTCAAACCCTGCACCCAAAATTTGATAGTAAAGAAAATATTATATCTACAGAACTGTTTGATTTAGAGGCTCAAGAGTCTGAAGGAACTCAAAAAGTCTTTGCTTTAGCAGGACCTCTTGTTGACACACTAAAAAATGGTAAAGTTATAATCATTGATGAATTTGATGCTAGAATTCATCCTTTTATCAGCCGTGCCATTGTTGAATTATTTAATTCCAATGAAACAAATCCAAGTAATGCTCAATTAATCTTCATGACTCACGATACCAATTTACTTAGCAATCAGCTTTTTCGTAGGGATCAGATTTGGTTTACTGAAAAAAATAGATATGGTGCAACAGACTTGTACTCTTTAGCAGAATACAATGTACCTGATGATGTGTCATTTAAGAGTGATTATATTAAAGGTAGATATGGCGCAATTCCATATATCGGAAATTTGAATGATCTAATTGACTCTGATGTCTAGAAGAAATGTAAACTCTCGTGGATATCACGAACGAAAAGTTAATACTAGGGAAATCAGGCAGAGATACTTGATCGTATGTGAAGGAGAGAAAACCGAACCTAATTACTTTAGGAGTTTTCGTGTTCCCAAGAAGGTTGCTGAGATACACGTGCAGGGTAGGGGAGAGAATCCAAGCAAATTAGTTGAAAGCGCAAAGGAACTGAAGAAGCAAGATGATTACGATCAGGTCTGGTGTGTTTTTGATCGTGATTCTTGGACTGTAGAAGATTTTAAGAACGCCATTAATAACGCTGAAGTTCAAGGATTTAAAGTAGCTTATTCTAATGAAGCGTTTGAACTATGGTATGTCCTACATTTTGAATTTCTCCATACTGGTATTCCTCGAAATGATTATAAGAAGAAGTTAACTTCTTTACTGAGACAACCATATAAGAAAAATAGCGATACGATTTATGATGAGCTATTTGAGAAGCAATATATTGCTATTCAAAATGCTGAAAAACTTCTGAAACAATACGAACCTCACAATCCAGAGAAAGACAATCCATCAACAACAGTGCATCTATTAGTGCAGGAACTCAACAAGTTTATTCACAAATAGATTCTCCGCTCCTAGCAATTGGCGCTAAAAAGCTAGTTAATATCCCTTAACAAGTTCACGCACCCCTGCAAATACTAAAATATCAAATCGTTTTGCCTGTTTGTGCCGCCTCGTAAATTAACTTAAATCAAATCGAATTGCTATTGAGCGATAGCAATTGTTCATAATCTTTTGGTGTGTCAATATCAATCTCTCCCTGTGCAAAAGGAAGAGAAAATACTTGTGTCAGGTTATTGTTAATAACTTTTTTGGCTCCTGAAGTTCCTTGTAATTCAGCAAGCTCGGAAAAAAATCTTTTACTAAACACAGCAGGTACGCCTAATGTTCCTGCATATTCGCAAGCAATAATAGGTTTTTTTGTTGAATAATATGCATCAACAAGTTGATTAATAATTTGGGGTGAAAGAAATGGTTGATCGCAAACTAAAATAACTACTGCTTCAAATTTTTGTGAAAGATTATGCAAAAATTGAATTCCGCTATTGATGGAAGTGCTCATTCCACAAGCCCAATCTAAGTTCTCAACGATGCTCACAGGAAAGTGATTGATTTGAGGGCGAATCTGTTCTGAGTATGCTCCAAGTACTAGTACCACAGGTTTACAAACCGAAGCGATCGCAATTTCTGTAATGTATTGCACCAAACTCCGTTTTTGGTAGAGCAATAGCTGTTTCGGTGTACCCATGCGAGTAGATGCACCCGCAGCAAGAATCATAATGGCTATAGTTGATTTTTCAGTTTCTATTTGCTCAGTCGTAGAGTCCATAAATGAAAATCATGTCAGCAAGTAGCAGATGAGATTCTAGGAGTTAGCAAGGGGTTAAGGGAGAAAGGCGAAGGAAAAAAATACAAACCCTTTAACCTTTGACCTTTACCCGACTTTTACAATAAGTTTATTAAAGTTACTTTCGTCGTATTGGTGAATTGGTTGATTGCGATTTCTTAAAAAACCACCATTATGATTTTTGAGTACTGCTTGAATTTCTGCAATGATAGCGATCGCAATTTCTGCTGGTGTTTCTGCACCGACATCAATTCCTACAGGACTGTGCAATCTTTCTAATTGTTCAGTGGTACAAACTATTCCTTGTGCGTGTAAATCTTGCAGCAATTTTTCTGTACGGTGCTTTGGCCCTAAAACGCCAATGTAGCGTGCAGAAGATGGTAGCAATGTTTTCAAAATTTCCAAATCATCAAGGTAATTATGCGTCATGACCACAGCTACGGTGTCAGTATCTATAAATACCTGTTTTTCTAGAATTTCTCTGCGGCTAAGAATCACCTCACAAGCCATTGGAAATCGCGCTCTAGTTGCCTCGTTAGCGCGACAATCAACTATAGTAACTTGCCAACCCAATGCTTGAGCAAATTGTGCTAAGGGTACAGCGTCATGACCTGCACCAAATATCACTAGGGGTGTTGGTGGTTGGATGACTTCAATGAAAACTTCTGCACTGCCAAAAGGTAACAGATAGTTGTTCACGCTGGACTTTTGATTAACAAGGGCTGCTTGGGCATCTGCAATCAAACATTTTTGAAAATTTGCATCTTCAATGTCAGTGATCATTTTACCGTTTGGATACAGCAGTAAGCGTGAGCCTAGTTTTAGATCAACTGCACCTTCTAAAGCAAAAACTGTCGCTATAATACCGAGATGTTTGTTATTTAGGCACTCTTGGATAAAAGCGATCGCATTCGGTGTGCTTTCGTTTTCTAGGCGTTCGATGAGAACTTGCACTACACCGTTGCATCCCAAACCAAAGCCCCAGAGAATATCTTCAGAGGCGGTGTTATCGTAAGTAACAACAATCGGTTTACCGTCTGCCATGCGTTGGCGGGTATGCTCGAATACATCGTTTTCCAAACAACCAGCGCTAATTGTTCCCACTATCTCACCTGTACCTGTCATTAACATTTTGGCACCAGGTCGGCGGTAGGTTGAACCTTGAGTTTTAACTACAGTCGCCAGGAAACTAATATCACCACTTTTTTGACTTGACTCGAAGGCTGTTAAAATTGCTTGTAATTCGTTCATTTGATTGCTTTTTCTTTTAATACAGTAGCGTCTGCTAGTAACCTTTGCAACTTCACCAGCGGCTTTTGGCAGTCTTCTGCGCTGATGCTGTTATGCTGCTCAACTTGGAACTGCCCATACTTTCTCAGATTTAGGCTTGCCAGAGAACACGTACATCAATAGAACGCATTCCGGCACGGTGAGCAGCTTCTAAACCCCCGTCGCTATCTTCGTAAACAATACAATCTTGTGGAGCAACCCCTAATCTTTCAGACGCAAGCAGGAAAATGTCCGGTTCGGGTTTCCCTTTTTCTACATCATCAATACTCACAACAATATCAAAAAAGTCACGTAGCTTAATATTATTGAGCGTTGCTTCAAGCACAACTCTCTCTCCACCTGAAGCAACAGCCATTGGAATTTTTCCGTAGTAATCACGAACAATTTCTGCAACAGCCTGAACTTCCTTGACTGTATTGATTAGTGATTCGTATTGACGTTGTCTGTGTGCAATTACTGATTCTGAATGAAACTGGTAGCCAAACAGGTCTTTAAGGATTTGAAGCATCTCCTCTGCGGACGTACCACAATATTTGTAATACCAATCTCTAGAAATATTGGCTCCAACTGCTTGCAACGATGCAGACCATGTTTGAAAGTGAACAGGCAAAGTATCTGCTAGAGTGCCATCGCAATCGAAAATCAATGCTTTGTAAGGTGGAATTGGTGCAATTGAGGATGGAGCCATGATTCAATCTAAAGGATACGCTATAAAAACACTATTTCTGCCAGGGTGGACCTGTTTGGGGATTGATATCGGTGTGGTTAATCAAGCGGAGAGTGAGTGGATCGATATTCAAGGCGATCGCTAATTCGTCCATTGCTGATTCTAGCGCAAACATTCCCGATGCTTCGGGGAAAGAAGCGATTGCCTGCGGCAGAGCTACGCTTAACGCCCCTTACCCATATCCTTTTTTCAACTATGCTGCCACCAATAATCTCGATTGTTTCCCGAAAGACCATCTCGAAGTACAAGCTCAGTCCTTAAAACGCAACATCCGCAGCAATCTCCTGCCAGCGAGTAGCCAAATTCTCCGCAGTAGAAACCTCAACAGCGGCAAGGTTTAATGGATAATCCACCGATCGAGCGCCGTGTTAGGCTGTGTGGCCAGACGATGGAAGCGGACAGACTTCCTGCCATCATCGAGCAAGGTTTGAGTGTGGAGTGCCTTTTGCCAGAATCATTGGTCTTGGCGTTGCCAGAAACCCATCCGTTGTCTGCCCAGACTCAAGTGTCGCTCTCCACATTGGCAGATGAATTATTTATCCTATTTCCTGCCAAAATGGGACCCATCTTTTACGAGCAGATTATTAACATTTGTCAACAAGCTGGATTTCGTCCGAAAGTAGCTCAAGAGGCAGTTCAGATGCAAACTATCATCGGCTTGGTGGCAGCAGGACTGGGCATTGCTTTCGTTCCCGCCTCCTTGCAAAATTTCCACAGAAGCGGAGTCATTTACAGACCTTTACAAGAGCAGACAGCTAAGACCGGACTTTATCTTGCTTGGCGGCAGCATAATCCCTCAGGAGTAATAAGAGCATTTCTCAGCTTGGCACGGAAGACGACGCAATGGGAGTCAAATCGTGATGATACGTGAGCAGTTAGAGATCAATTACCTCACCTAATTATCTCATTTGAGTCAGGACGCAATGGTTGGTATGAAGCGTGCGATCGCTTGGGGCGGGCGCTTTGCGCCATCGCATTTTCTATCTACAAAAGCTTGTCTAGTGTAATTGGCAAATCGCGGATGCGCTTGCCTGTTGCGTGGTAAACTGCGTTGGCGATCGCCGCCGCAACTCCGGTAATGCCAATTTCACCAACTCCCTTGACTCCAAGCGGGTTGATGTGTGGATCGCGCTCATCGACAAACAACACATCAATTTCAGGAATGTCTGCATTTACTGGCACGTGATACTCAGCTAAATCAGCGTTGACAACGCGTCCTCGGTTAGGATCTGTTACTGTGTGTTCCATCAGCGCCATGCCGATGCCGTAGACAATCCCACCGATGAGCTGACTGTTGGCTGTTTTAGCATTAAGCAAGCGTCCAACGCCAAAGGCTCCCACCCAGCGCGTTACTCGCACTTCACCCGAATCAGGGTTAACCCGCACTTCTGCAAACTGTGAGCCAAACGAATGCATGGAATACTTCTCTTTTTCCTCTCCAGGCTTGGCATCTGCACGTGCTTCAATCATTTTCAATCCATGCCGTGTTAGGATTGCTTCATAAGTTTCAGCTTTGGACGATTTATTCTTCACTAAAAGCTGTCCATCCTGAGCAATTATATCTTGCTCATTTAATCCATAAAGCGGCGATTTTTGATCGGCAAGTGCCAATTGCATAAGCTTAGCACGGGCTTGATTTCCTGCTAAATGCACAGCCGAGCCTACACTAGCGGCGGTTTGTGAGCCACCGGAAACGGGGGTTTCTGGCAAATTCGTATCCCCCAGCTCGATGCGGATTTTCTCAACTGGTATACCGAGCGCTTCAGCCGCAACCTGAGTCATTACGGTATAAGTTCCCGTGCCAATATCGTGGGATCCAGTCCGGATAACGGCTGTACCATCTGCCATAATTTGAGCGATCGCCGATGCTGAAGAACGGTTGGTGGGGTATGTAGCCGTAGCCATCCCCCAACCGATCAAATAATTGGCATCTCGCATCGAACGGGGCTTGGGATTGCGCTTTTGCCAGCCAAATCGCTCTGCTGCTACTTTGTAACACTCTCTAAGTGACTTGCTCGACCAAGGCAGATTTTTACTGGGATCGACTTCAGCATAGTTACGCAGACGCAACTCGATTGGATCGATCTTCAGCGCATAAGCCAGTTCGTCCATTGCCGATTCTAAGGCGAACGAGCCTGAAGCTTCGCCAGGGGCACGCATGAAAGTTGGTGTACCCTGATCAAGCTGAACCAGACGGTGGCTGGTTTCGATATTCGGGCAAGCGTACATCATGCGTGCGCTTTTACCAACCGGTTCAATAAATTCATCGAATGTTGAAGTCTGCGAAGTACCAGTGTGTCGCAGTGCGGTTAATTTTCCGTCACGGGTTGCGCCCAAAGAAACCTGTTGAATTGTCTCCGGTCGGAAGCCAACAGGTCCATACATCTGTATCCGTCCCAACACCAGTTTAACCGGGCGCTTAACCTGCCGTGCCGCCATTGCCGCTAAAGGCACGTGCGACCAAGCCGATCCTTTGCAGCCAAAGCCACCGCCGATATAGTAAGACATAACGCGGACATTCGCTGGCTCAATCCCCAATACCCCCGCAACTTTTTCTTGAACCTGAAAAATCCCCTGAGTTGCGTCATACAGCAGCAATTGATCGCCTTGCCAAACTGCTGTTGTCGCATGAGGCTCCATTGGATTGTGATTTTCTACCGGGGTGGTATAAGTTTGCTCAATGCGGACAGCAGCACTTGTTAATCCCTGAGTGACATTTCCAACAGATGAATCGGGCGGCATTCTATTGCTCTTTGGAACGTATCCTTTATTGAGGTTCTCCCTCATATTCAGCGTCGGCTTCTCTTCCTCATAGCGAACTTGCACCAGCGAGGCAGCGTGCATAGCCCGTTCAAAGGTATCCGCAACCACGATACCGATGTGCTGACCACCATAAAGTACAATGTTATCTTGCAGCACTTGCAGCTTGCGACCGCCTCCTTTGTCTCCAAACGCCTTGGGTGCATTGAGGTGAGTGATTACTGCCAGCACACCCGGTAACCGCTCCGCTGCTTTTGTATCAATTTGGGTGATTTTACCTTTAGCGATCGTGCTTTGAATCGTCACGCCATAGGCAATTTTTGCCACCGGAAATTCAGCCGCATAGCGTGCGCCACCAGTCACTTTCAGATGTCCATCAACTCTGTTTAACGGTTTGCCGACAACTTTGTTTGTATCTGCTGTATTCATGCCATCCCTCCCACCGTCGCCAGCGCCTTGACAATTGTGCGTTTTGCCAGTTCGATTTTAAATGCGTTGTATTTTTGCGGTTTCGCCCCCCGGATAGCAGCCTCAGCCGCTGCCTGAAACGCTGCCTGGTTTGGTTGCTTGTTTACGAGCGCTTTTTCAGCTTCATAGGCACGCCAGGGCTTTGTTCCTACCCCACCCAGGGCAATCCGTGCGGCGCGAATGATCCCATTTTGAATATCTAATGCAGCCGCAACCGATGTCATTGCAAAGGCATAAGAGGCGCGATCGCGTACTTTCAAATAGTGCGATCGCCTAGCAAACGGTGAAGCAGGCAAGTCAACAGCAACAATTAACTCTCCGTGTTGCAGAACTGTTTCCCGTTCGGGTGTATTGCCTGGTACGAGATGAAAATCGACCAAGGGAATACTGCGCTCTCCCTTAGGTCCGCGTGTTTGCACAACCGCATCGAGTGCCACCATTGCCACAGCCATGTCCGATGGATGAGTGGCAATGCAGCGATCGCTTCCGCCGAGAATCGCGTGAACCCGGTTATAGCCCTCAATTGCCGGACACCCTGAACCCGGAACGCGCTTATTGCAAGGCATTGAAGTGTCGCGGAAGTAGTAGCACCGAGTACGTTGTAGCAAATTCCCGCCCACACTTGCCATGTTCCGCAGTTGCGGCGATGCCCCAGACAGCAACGCTTCTGACAGCACAGGGTAACGCTCGCGAATCATTGCATCATAAGCAACCTGGCTATTGCGTGCCATTGCTCCAATCCGTACACCGTTGTTGTGCATTTCTATCTTGCTTAGGGGGAGTGGGTTAATGTCAACCAACTCTGTTGGTGTCTGTACATTCAGCTTCATCAAATCGATCAGGCTGGTACCACCGGCAAGGTACGAGGCTTGGGCATCTGAACCGACCAACGTAACGGCATTGTCCGCTTGTCCTGCTTTCTTATAGCTAAACGGCTGCATCTTTTTTTCCCCCTAAGACATCGCGGACAGCATTTACGATATTTGGATAAGCACCGCAACGGCAGATATTACCGCTCATCAATTCCCGAATGTCAGCATCAGATTTAGCGTGTTTTTCGTTCACCAAACCTACCGCCGAACAAATCTGTCCCGGTGTGCAGTAGCCGCACTGAAAAGCATCGCGGGCAATAAACGCGGCTTGCATCGGGTGCAGATTGTCTCCTTTTGCCAGTCCTTCAATGGTTGTGATTGAAGCGTCAGTGTGCATGATGGCAAATGTCAGGCAGGAATTAATGCGTTGCCCGTCCACCAGAACTGTACAAGCACCGCACTGACCGTGATCACAGCCCTTTTTCGAGCCTGTCAGATTCAGACGCTCACGCAGCACATCAAGTAGTGTCACACGAGGTTCGATTTTTAGCGCGTGTTCTGTTCCATTTACACGCAGTTTAACATCAACAACACTACTGGGATCGGGGGATATCGCTGATGGAGGACGAGACTGAGGCTTTGATTGAGCCAGGGTCTTCCCTTTAAGACTCTCCACCATAGTTCCCAATGTGGTTGCGATCGCAAGCTGACCGAACAATCGGCGTTTTAACCTCAGCCTCATATCTACATCTTTAAAGTTGTAACTGTAGCTCGAATGGTAGAAAAAATATCATAGTAAAATATCTGTCTACAGGTTGAAGTTAGCCCTAGGACGGAGTAAGCGTCTATTAATTCGGCTTACTTAAAGGCTTGTGAACTACCTACACTGTACCCTGAGCGAAGTCGAAGGGTACAGTGTAGGCTTCCCAATTCATCAGGAGCCGCTATAGTGTCGGGCTTACGGCGAAGAAGCTAAAATTGCTTGTAGCTCGTTGATTAGGTATGCTTATTGTGTCGGATCATCACTGACCTTGACAATAAGTTTGCCAAAGTTTTTCCCCTGTAGTAAACCGATGAAGGCGTCAGAGGCGTTTTCCAGACCCTCTACAATGTCTTCTTTATACTTGAGCTTACCTTCGCGCAACCATTGAGAAACATCGTTTAAGAACTCTGCTTGACGGTTTTGGTAATCAACAACAAGAAAACCTTTGATTAAAGCACGTTTAATCAACAAGGGCATCAAATTAGGGCCAGGGGGAGGGTTTTCTGCGTTATATTGTGAAATTAAACCAACTAATGGTATTCTTGCCCCAAGATTAATCTGCTGCAACACAGCTTCTAAAATTGGACCAGCCGTATTGTCAAAGTAAACATCAATACCATTAGGACAAGCATCTTTAAGTGCAAAACTCAGTTCTTGAGTTTTGCGATTAATACAAGCATCAAAACCCAATTCTTTCACCGCATAATCGCATTTCGCATCACTCCCAGCCACTCCCACTGCCCGACAGCCTTTTATTTTGGCTATTTGACCGACTATAGAACCGACTGCACCAGAAGCAGCAGAAACAACAACCGTTTCCCCAGCCTTGGGTTGCCCAACATTAAGCAGAGCAAAATACGCAGTCATTCCGGGCATACCAGTTACGCTCAAAGCATAGGATATGGGAGCTTGATTTGGGTCAAGCTTACGCAAAGTTTCGCCTTTCGATACGCCATAGGCTTGCCAGCCATCATAACCAAGTACAAAATCTCCGGCTGAAAATTGGGGATGGTTAGATTTCAGCACTTGGCTAACTGTGCCACCGACCATCACCGAACCCAATTCTACCGGGGCAGCATAAGATTCGCGATCGCTCATTCGACCGCGCATATAGGGGTCGAGGGACAGGTAGATCGTACGGTTGAGAACTTCGCCTTCCCCTGGTTCTGGTATTGGGGTTTCGACTAGGGCGAAATCACTCTCTTTTGGTTCTTCAACTGGGCGGGTTTTAAGTAAAATTTGTTGGTTAGTTGAACTAGTCATTCGTTCTTCGGGGCCTGTTTGCTTGATTTTCTTCACTTGATAGCACAACTTGCCGCCAGTTCTTCTTCAATCTTCGTATCTATTGTTGATTTGGAAATAGCCTGTGGCGATAAGCCGGAGGCTTGACGCTACGCGTATCGCCATTATTGCTACCTAATATCTGCACTTTAAAGGTACTGATCTGGGTGATAATCAAGAAGCAAGTATGAATATTTTTACTGCAACTCTTTCTTTTTAAAATTATAAAATTTTTGCAACTCTTATCAAAGATTCTCAACTGTCAAAAGTTGGTAAATTTGTTATATTCCTTGTCTCGCAGGACAGTCGTGTTCTAAGCACAATGGTATATGAAAAATCGTTAGTCTTTAAATCCGCTTCGGAAGACGCTTTTCGCTTTTCCAGTGAACCCACGCTTTCCAGTGCATCTGTTGGTTGGCAAAATATTCGGGTGGCATATTACTGTCAACCTCCTGGTGAAGTTTCAGAGCATCAGGATGCTGAACACGAAATTTGCATCCTACACTCTCAGCAAAATCAAGCAATTAAGTGGACGATTGATGGACACTATCAGCTGGGGCAGATTGCCAAAGGTGAGATTACAATTATCCCAGCAAATGCCTCTCACAGTTTGTCCTGGAATTTTGACATACAATCCACAATCCTCTGCCTTGATCCTGGCTTTGTTAGCCGCATTGCCTACGAGTCTATCTCTCCAGAGACAATAGAGCTGGTGCCAGTTTTTGCGCAACCGGATACATTGATTTGTCAAATTGGAGCAGCACTGAAATCAGTGTTAGAAACAGGTGGAGTTTACAGCCGTTTATATGCTGATTCAGCCGCAACCCTGCTAGCAGCACACCTTCTGCAACATTATTCTGTCAGGAAATGCTCGATTCGCAGTTATAAAGGTGGACTGCCAAACTACAAACTGCGCCAAGCGATCGCCTACATTCACGATCATCTTAACCAGAACTTGAGCCTGAGCGCGATCGCCGCCGAAGTCAGCATGAGCCAATACCACTTCTCACGCTTATTTAAGCAGTCGATGGGAACTTCAGTTCACCAGTACGTGATTCAATGTCGGGTGGAGTGTGCCAAGCAATTGCTGTTAGATCGTGACTTAAGCGTTACTGAAGTCGCTTTTCAGGTTGGGTTTTCCAATTCTAGTCATCTGAGCCACCACTTTAAGCGGGTTGTTGGTGTCACTCCTAAAATCTTTCTCAACCAGTAGCAAGAATCTGTTGAAACCAGCAAGAATCTAGGCGACATTTAGTCTTCTAACTTTTTATAGTCAAAGTAATCATGCATTAAATAAATAAAATGGCAACTACAAAAACGACAAACTCAACTTTGCTGCTTCCAAACGTACAATCTGTACTCGAACGATTACATGAGCTGGCTGATACACGTGATAAGGTTATCCGCCAGCAAATGTTAGCGAGTGGGGCTGATTTGAAATCCACAAGTTCAGAAGAGAAAGCGACGATGCTCCAAGAAGTGTTGATGCCAATTTCAAGAGATGTTGGCAGATTCTTTTACGGAGTAGCCCGTTCCATCTCGGCTCAACGAATTGTGGAATTTGGTACATCTTATGGTGTCTCTACTATCTACTTTGCGGCAGCTCTTTGCGATCTTGGTGGTGGGTTAATTATCGGTTCTGAACTTGAGCGCAGCAAAGTTGCTAAAGCAACGGAGCATCTCAAAGAAGCTGGCTTATCACAGTATGTTGAAATTCGTGTGGGCGATGCACTTCAAACACTGCGTGATCCTGGCGGCGCGATTGACTTACTTTTTCTTGATGGTTGGAAAGATCTGTATCTAGATGTTTTGCAGCTTTTATTGGATAAACTTCACCCCGGTTCTGTCGTGCTAGCAGACAATATAGAGATGGTTCAAGCGGGAGTCACGCCTTACTTAGATTATGTCCGTAATCCCGCTAATGGGTTTGTTTCAGTTGAGCTTGCGTTCAGTAATGGACTCGAATACTCGGTCAAGCTGTAACAACTTGCCAGAAAACAAGTGCAATTTAGCTAAGAAATATTCGTGCCGCATGCCTGCATGCAAACTTAATTGTCGCCACGGCAACCAGAACAATCTGATGATCAGCGCTGCAATCCTTAGCGTGCGGGGCGATTGACGAGGAACGATAACCACCTGGAACACATCAAGCGACACAATGACAATGATTAATATACCGACGCTCGCCTCACATATCGCCATCATCTGATTACTTTAGTTGGAGTTGATTTCTAGCTAAAAGAGTACCGCCAATGGTTCAACTTTTACATCGGAAGTGAGCGCGTGCTATTACTTTTTAAACCATGTTTACAAGCGCTTTTCTTGCACCTCTAGACATAAACCGAGAACGATATCGTCGAGTCTAGGCGATAAAGAAACTGAAGCAAACTAATTTAAGATGGAATTTTAGAGAAGAGCGATCACCTATGTTGTCATTTGTGCCGCAGGAGATGAAAGACCCTGCTCCTTACCATCTGTTGACGAGTATCGTTGCTCCTCGCCCAATTGCCTGGGTATCGACGATCAGTGCCTCTGGAATCTCCAATCTGGCTCCGTATTCGTTTTTCAATGCCGTAGCAGGCTTTCCACCAACTATTATGTTCTCCGTAGCATACCGTAGACATGAGCCAAAAGAAAAAGACACGCTACGCAATATTCAAGAAATTGATCAATTTGTCTGTCATGTAGTGGATGAAACACTGGCTCAAGCAATGGCTCAAACAGGATCGGAATTTCCCTATGGAGTCAGTGAGTTTGAAATGGCAAATTTAAAAGCCATTCCTTCTGTTGATGTCCGACCATTGGGGATTGAAGGCTCACCTGTGGCAATGGAGTGTAAAGTGACACAAACTGTTCGAGTCGAAGGAACGAATAATGTGATGGTACTAGGTCGAGTGTTGCGATTTCATGTGCGTGAAGATTTGTACCGCCAAGATGTAGGGTTAGTGGATACTGTGCGGATGCAGCCGATTACGCGCTTAGGCGGACCAGTTGAGTATACGAAGATTGGGGAACGGTTTGAGATGGCAACACCAAAGGTTTGACGGGATGTTTATTCACATTTGAGCAGTTGCAGAGTAAAATAACATCCCCCTGCCTTCTTCAATTCAGGACTATCTTCTCAGTGACTTTCCCATCCTCGTCAATGTCATAAACAATCGGGACACCAGTCGCCAGTTCGAGGTTTTCAACCTCCTGTTGGCTAAGGTGATCGAGATACATAATGATTGATCGCAATGAGTTGCCATGAGCACAAACTAGGACACTATCCCCTTGCTTGAGGTAGGGCAAAATCGGATTTTGGAAAAATGGAATCGTTCTAGTAGCAGTGTCCTCCAAGCTCTCTCCCCCGGGTGGTCGAACGGAAAAAGATCGCCGCCACTGATATACGATGTCTTTACCTACTTTCTGTACCATCTCAGCTTTGTTAAATCCCTGCAAGTCGCCGTAGTGGCGCTCATCAAGAGCCGGACTCATGAAAATTGGAATTTCTTCACTCTTGTCACCAGAGTAGTTATCCCAACCATGCCAGTTTGGATCATTGGGATCATGTTTGAAAACCGGACTTTTACCACCGCAAGCCCCATCACACTCAGTTAGGCAGATGGCAGCTGTTTCGAGCGCACGAACTAGCAAGCTCGTAAAACACAGATCGATCTGATAGGGACTGATTTTCTTTGCTCCCTGCATCGCCTCTTGGCGACCAACATGATTTAGTGGTATATCCACCCAACCACTGAATCGGTTACTTGCATTCCAGGTACTTTGACCGTGACGAACCAAAATCAGTTTTGCCATTTTTCTTACTTCAAGTTTTTAACCAAGCTTACGGTTTTTTGCACGATTTAATTGGCATAACCTCATTTATTATCATCCTAAAGTCACGCCGGAAGCAGATAGCCCCGAAGCAGAGTTTCAAGAAATAAAATGAATTGAAACTCTGCGTTATTTATATCGGGGTAGAATGCCGGCACGACTGATTTATCAGTCGTGTGCCAGGTTTGTGTAATCGCGATTTCTAATCGCCTGGGTTAAAAGGGGGTTATAAAAGCGGATTTGGTCTAACTGCTTCAAACCCCTCTATTGGATGATGTTCTGAACAACAGATGAAATCCACCATTAATATGGACACCTAGACGCTCTGCTGTTGGTGCCAATTTAATATTGTTGTATGAGAAGGAAATTCCCAATGGGTCTGAACATTAAGGATCTGCGGATTGTCAGTCCTGCATTTTCCCCCCTCGAACATATCCCTAAGCGCTACACCAGTGAAGGCGAAAATATCTCACCTCCAATAGAGTGGAGTGGACTGCCGTCGGGAACCCAGCAACTGGTATTGATTTGTCATGATCCAGATGCGCCGCTACCTGATGGTTTCACTCATTGGACAATCTACGGTATTGCGCCAAACGTCCATGAAATTGCTGAAGCAGGCGGTAGCAAATTTACAGAAGGCATAAATAGTTCTAATCAGCCAGGATACACTGGTCCTGCTCCACCAGCAGGGCATGGACCTCACCATTATTATTTCTGGCTGTACGCCTTGGACAAGGAACTCGACCTCAAACCGGGTTTGAAGCGTGAGCAACTGCTTGAGGCGATCGCCGATCATATCATTGAGCAGGCACGGCTGGTTGGGATTTATGAACGCTGAGCATTAAGTCAAAAGTGGAAAACCTCATATAACTAGGACTTACGCACGAGTTAAGAAAGAACAAGACTGTGAGATTGCTTCCTGACGTCGTAACGGGTGCAAATACCTTTGCCTTGCGTAAGTGCCGATAACAATACTTTTGTCCCTTGGCTGTATATCAACAAGAGGATTTTGGAAACTTTTCCCTGTGTTTGAATTGGAGACTAGAGATAAATGTCAGCAAGTATGTCAAATTCAGAAATGCTATACCGAGTTCTCGGCAGTACAGAAGAAAGGGTTTCCGCGATTGGGCTGGGTGGTTGGCACATCGGCTTGAAGTACGTTGACGAGCAACTGGGCATCCGGATTGTTCGCACAGCGATTGACCGTGGAATCACCTTTATGGATAATAGTTGGGATTACAATGAGGGAGTCAGCGAAATTCGCATGGGGAAAGCGCTGCGCGATGGCTACCGAGACAAAGTCTTCTTGATGACAAAAATCGACGGTCGATCCAAAAAAGAAGCAGCAAAACAGATAGACGAATCCCTTCAACGTCTGCAAGTTGATTGCATTGATCTTGTTCAGCACCACGAAATCATCAGGTACGAAGATCCGCATCGAGTTTTTGATGAACAAGGGGCGAATGCCGCCTTTATTGAGGCGCAGAAAGCTGGTAAACTTAAATACATTGGCTTTACCGGGCACAAAGACCCTCAGATTCATTTGCACATGCTGGAAGTTGCAGCTGCTCAGGGATTTAAATTTGATGCGGTTCAGATGCCCCTGAATGTGATGGATGCTCACTATCGAAGCTTTGCGAAACTGGTTGTACCAGAACTAGTCAAACAAAACATTGGCGTTCTGGGTATGAAAACTATGGCAAACGGTATTCTTTTACGCTCAAAAACTGTAACGCCAATTGAGTGTCTACACTATGCTTTGAATCTGCCCACATCGGTTGTGATTACCGGAATCGACAGTATGGAGATTCTCGATCAAGCGTTTGAAGCTGTGCGGACATTCCAGCCAATGAATGATCAGCAGGTACAATCTTTATTAGCAAAAACGGCAGAGGCAGCATCACGCGGCGAGTTTGAGCCATTCAAAACCTCATCAATTTTCGATAGCACTGCTCAGAATCCAGATTGGCTTGGGCAGGAACCACAGCGCCTTCAGCAATTAATGCCAACGTAATTCGAGAAAGCATCCCAATCGATGAAACAAGACAAGTAGTGGGAGTATCTCACTGCCAAATTTGAACAAAAGCGGGCTTCTAGAACACCGATTCACTAATCCCAAAAACCCGGTTTATGTTACTGGAAAGACCGAAATTTCGTTTACTCAACAAGAAGAAACCGGGTTTTTTAGTCACAATTATGAATACTGAATCGGTGTTCTAGCCCGCACTATAAAACACCAAAAAATTAAATTTTTGGGATACTTGCTAATTTGTTATTAGCAGGAAGGAAGTGAAAATTCAATAATAATACTGAATTTTAATTGTATATTTTGTATAAAAATAATAAGTCGCGATGGTGCGGAGCACCCGCCTTCGGCGATAAGCGTTTGCGTAGCGCGCCCTATGCCTGCGGCACGGCTACGCCTATCGGCGCTAGCTTGCTGCCAAAGGCAGATCGCATTAACGGTTGCGTTCACCAACAGCATCTCGAACGTAGCACCAATGTCTTGGGATGTCCAGGCTGTAATAGCGATGTTGCTCCGACTGACTATAATATAAGTTCTAAAAAGTGCTCTAGATGCAGTCACATCCAGCCAATGAAGCTTTCAGAACGAGTATTTCAATGCCAAAATCCTCAATGTGGGCACATTCAAGACCGTGACGAGAACGCAGCAGCAAATCTTGAATTCGCCCCTGATGACAAAGTACGGCTGGCTTAGCCAGAACTTAACGCCTGTGGACAAGAAGAGCCAGCGCCCTTCGGGGAGAACCTCCGGTTCCGCTGCGCTAACGCAGTCGCCTACGGAGGGAGACCCTCCTGCAGCGCTGTCTCACCGTGCGGGGGTTCCCCCCGTTGAGGCGACTGGCGTGGAGCCGACTCCCTTGAGTGAAGCACGAAAAAATCGCTAAATGAGGTTTAACCAAGTTTAGGTAAGTATTTTGAAGCAGTTATGCCAGTCAATACTCCAACTTGCCCTGGCTGTCATAAATAATATAAGAGAACGCTTCACACTTCTTAAATATTTATTTTTTGGAACAATGGCAAGAGATTTACGGGGATTTATCAAACTTCTGGAAGAAAGAGGACAATTACGGCGAATTTGCGCCCTGGTTGACTCAGATTTAGAAATTGCTGAAATTTCTAACCGGATGCTGCAAAAAGGTGGTCCTGGACTCCTATTTGAAAATGTCAAAGACGCTTCTTTCCCTGTGGCGGTAAATTTGCTGGGTACAGTGGAACGGATATGCTGGGCAATGAATATGCAGCATCCACAGCAGTTGGAAGAATTAGGGAAAAAGTTGGCAATGCTGCAACAACCAAAACCACCCAAGAAGATTTCTCAGGCGGTGGAGTTTGGTAAAGTGCTGTTCGATGTGCTGAAGGCGAAACCAGGACGAGATTTTTTCCCTGCTTGTCAGCAAGTGGTGATTCAAGGTGATGAGTTGGATTTTGAAAAGTTGCCTTTGATACGCCCTTATCCTGGTGATGCAGGCAAGATTATTACGCTGGGACTCGTTATTACTAAGGACTGTGAAACAGGCACACCGAATGTGGGTGTGTATCGCCTGCAATTACAATCAAAAAATACGATGACTGTTCACTGGTTATCGGTGCGGGGTGGGGCAAGGCATTTACGCAAAGCAGCAGAACGTGGGAAAAAATTAGAAGTGGCGATCGCCCTGGGCGTAGATCCCCTCATAATCATGGCAGCTGCCACACCGATACCTGTAGACTTATCAGAATGGTTGTTTGCCGGACTTTACGGCGGTTCAGGCGTACAGTTGGCAAAATGTAAAACGGTAGATTTGCAAGTCCCAGCAGATTCAGAATTTGTTTTAGAAGGGACAATTACACCAGGCGAAATTTTGCCAGATGGTCCGTTTGGTGACCACATGGGTTATTATGGCGGCGTGGAAGATTCGCCCCTGATTCGCTTCCAATGTATGACGCACCGCAAAGACCCGATTTATTTAACCACATTTAGCGGACGTCCACCGAAAGAAGAAGCGATGATGGCGATCGCACTCAACCGCATCTACACCCCGATTTTGCGACAACAAGTTTCAGAAATTGTCGATTTCTTCTTGCCAATGGAAGCTTTGAGTTACAAAGCGGCGATTATATCTATAGATAAATCATATCCAGGACAAGCGCGACGGGCAGCTCTTGCTTTTTGGAGTGCTTTGCCACAGTTCACCTACACCAAATTTGTGATTGTCGTAGATAAAGATATTAATATCCGAGATCCGCGTCAGGTGGTATGGGCAATTAGTTCCAAAGTGGATCCCACACGAGATGTGTTTATTTTGCCCAATACGCCGTTTGATAGTTTGGATTTTGCCAGCGAGAAGATTGGTTTAGGAGGAAGAATGGGAATTGATGCAACAACCAAGATTCCCCCGGAAATCGACCATGAATGGGGTGCGCCTTTGGAGTCAGATCCAGAAGTAGCAGCGATGGTTGAGAGGCGTTGGGCGGAGTATGGTTTAGGTGATTTGCAGTTGGGAGAAGTCGATCCGAATTTGTTTGGTTACGACGTCAGGTAGTACCTGCCTTACATCCCCAGCCTGTGGAAGGATGGGGAATTACGGCAAAAGGTTAAAGCTTTGGTTTTCTACTGCAAACTAAGCCTTTATTAGCACTTGTCGGACTCAAAAAAAGGCGTTGTTTCCTTATAAACAGTGTGCCAGATATCACAAAACAATTTATGGTTCATCAATTGCAAGTCTAACTGAAAGCCCTGATGCAGAGAATAGATTTCTACTTAGCAGTGATGAAACAAAGTTTCCAGATAAACCCGTGCAGCACGGCGATCGCTATCTCCATTTTGAAGTAAAAACAAGGACAATGCTGCTGTCAAGACACGGTTTTGATCCCAGTCTGGATGTGTTTCCAAGTAGTTTTTCAGCGATTCATCAAGTGTTTCAGGGATTTCTGTAAAGATGCTAACTCTTGGATTCATAAGATTCGTCTCCTTTAAAGTTCTCTAATAGGGGTAACTTGCTTCTAGTAAGCCATAGTGCATTTTCTTGACAAAACGCGGGACTTCCTTGACAGTTTGGCGGGTTCTAATACGAGGATTATTGCGATTATTCTCAATCAATCGCCAAACTGGGCAAAGTTTACTCGTTAGACAAGTAGATTTTTTAATGGTTGTCCAGTTTTGTCGAGACTTTGCCCAACCCTGATCCTGTCCCATAATATGTAGCAAAAGTTTAGGTAGATTTACACAGCAGTTTAACGGACTAAAAAAGCAAGTCGCATCATTTTGCGTTAAAAGGGGGTGGGTTTGTCAATGCTGCGAAACGTTACGCAGAAATTTTTAAGAAATAAATCTTTACGAAAAAAGCAGGTTTCCCACTATTTTTGTTTACATAACTTAATAGTAACTCGGTAGTATTAGATGCTCACTCGCAACACAAAGAAATCCACAGTAAAAAAGTAAAAGCTTGTCACATAACCAATCAACTGTGGAAAACTCCGCAAGTGGCTGTGGAAAGTCTGTGGAATCAGTGAGGAAAATTCCACTCAATGATAAGAATTACAAAAAATCTGAATTTGAACTGTAATGAACTGTAGTACAGGGGGATGAAACGACAAAATTAATTTCAAAACTCTTTTTTAGTACACATGTACTTTTTGTAGCGGTTCAACAGGCTTTGTGCTGTTCGGAGTTCAAAATAGACTCTACAGACACGCACTTTACAAACAGGACTTACGCAAAAATAATGTAATTCTGTCATTGCGATCGTTAGCGCAGCGTGCCGTTAGGCATAGGGAAGCAATCGCAAAGCCTTATTTTTCGTTAGTGCGTAAGTCCTAACAAAATTCAAAAAGCTTTCTTTTGTTTCAAGGTTTTTGGTAGTTAACCACGATGTATTTTATGAACAGCCAACTGTACTGGAGAGTGCGCCTAGGAGTTATATCTACTTTTTGCCCCTAGAACGAACCCCCTGCCCTGTTGCGACCTATTTGTCTCAAACTTAAAGTTAAGGGCTTTATAAGTGTTGTACGAATCATTTCCGGCGCTGTTGCAACTTCTGATAAACCGCCTTCAAATCAACTTTATGATGAGCTAATGCCACAAGAGTGTGGTATAGTAAATCAGCAACTTCTGAAGCAATACCATCCGCATCATCATCCTTACACGCCATCACCACCTCAGCAGATTCCTCACCAATCTTCTTCAAAATCTTGTTATCGCCCCCTGCGAACAACTTACAGGTGTAAGAGTCTTCTTGCGGATGATCGCGGCGATCGCAAATTACAGCAAACAGTTGCGATAGTGTATCTCCGGGTGGCGGCACAATACTTCCATCCACTTTGTGAAAACAACTGCGCTCACCAGTGTGGCAGGCTATATCTCCTATCTGGTCTACCCCCACCAAAATTGCATCACTATCGCAGTCGTAACGAATAGTTTTCACTTTCTGGATATGCCCTGAAGTTGCTCCCTTGTGCCATAACTCCTGCCGGGAACGACTCCAAAACCAAGTCTCTCCTGTTTCCAAAGTCTTTTGTAGCGACTGTTGATTCATCCAGGCCATCATTAAAATAGTGCCATCCAAATAATCTTGGATAATTGCTGGCACTAAACCCTTTTCATCGTAGCGAATTCTTTCAACCGGGATGGCGTCGTGTGTTAAATGCAAATCGGAAGAAAACATACCAGTCGCTTTGTTTTTTCAGAAATAGTTCATGGGTTCACGATACCATTCTAAATATTGCATCTGGTATGTATTTTCTCACTCATTACCGAACTTCCACCTTTTAAACAAAGTTTTTATACATTGCCGATTGCATTTTAATTGCGCTCAATGCGACTTGGTGAGCCTTTGGTGCCTCACCGTACCAATGAACCGCCGAGTTAAAAGCAGCTCGGTACAAATCTTGGTATGGTTCAGAGAAACGAGTGCGGATATCTAAAGGCAAGTCTTGGTTGGACTTGTATAACATATTTTTACTTTCTAGGTTCAGCTATTCAACTAGGTATTTTACTAGGATATGAATTTTAGACGACATTTACTCCTATCCTAGGATAGAGCTTTTTATTAACCACTCTAGGAGATTATTTTGGTAAATACAACTATTAAAACAACAAAATCACAAGAAATCTTTGCTGCTGCCCAAAATCTTATGCCAGGGGGAGTCAGTTCTCCTGTCCGAGCTTTCAAATCCGTGGGCGGACAACCGATTGTTTTTGACCGAGTTAATGGCGCATACATTTGGGATGTGGATGGTAACCAGTACATTGACTATGTGGGAACCTGGGGACCAGCTATTTGTGGTCATGCCCATCCTGAAGTGATTGCAGCACTGCATGAAGCCTTGGAAAAAGGAACGAGCTTTGGTGCGCCCAGCGTCCTAGAAAATATACTGGCAGAAATGGTCATCGATGCCGTTCCTAGTATCGAAATGGTAAGATTTGTTAACTCCGGCACAGAAGCTTGTATGGCAGTGCTGCGTTTAATGCGGGCTTTCACTGGACGCGATAAACTCATTAAGTTCGAGGGCTGTTACCACGGTCACGCCGATATGTTCTTAGTAAAGGCTGGCTCTGGTGTCGCCACACTTGGTTTACCAGATTCTCCTGGCGTACCCAAATCGGCTACCAGCAATACCCTAACTGCTCCTTTCAATGACCTGGAAGCTGTCAAAGCCCTGTTTGAGGAAAACCGTGACCAAATTGCTGGTGTGATTCTAGAGCCAATCGTTGGCAATGCTGGGTTTATTCCCCCTGATGCGGGTTTCCTAGAAGGTCTACGAGAACTGACCCAAGAACATGGGGCATTGTTAGTGTTTGATGAGGTTATGACGGGTTTCCGAATTGCTTACGGCGGCGTACAGGAGAAGTTTGGCGTCACCCCTGATTTAACAACTTTAGGCAAAGTTATCGGTGGTGGTTTGCCAGTAGGAGCTTACGGCGGTCGTCGCGATATTATGTCAATGATTGCTCCGAATGGTCCTGTGTATCAAGCTGGGACTCTTTCTGGTAACCCCTTAGCAATGACTGCTGGAATTAAAACACTCGAATTGCTGCAAAAACCAGGTACATACGAGTATTTGGACAGTATTACGAAAAAGTTAGCCGATGGCTTGCTGCAAGTTGCCAAAGAAACAGGTCACCCAGCTTGTGGAGGTCAAATCAGTGGGATGTTTGGTCTATTCTTCACCAATGGACCTGTCCATAATTACGAGGACGCCAAAAAGTCTGATACAGGTAAATTCGGACGCTTCCACCGTGGAATGTTAGAACGAGGGATTTATCTGGCACCATCTCAATTTGAGGCAGGGTTTACTTCTATTGCCCATACCGAAGAAGATATTGAGCAGACTCTAAAAGTCGCACGAGATGTGATGTCAAACCTGTAAATTGAATACTCAGCACTGAGGAGAAAAAATTGGGGACTAGGAAAGAAAATTCCTAGTCCCCAGTCCTTAATTCTTAGTACTTTTTTAACAACCGCAGCCGCCATGACCGCAGCCTTTCATAGTCTTATGCCCTTCTGCACAGGCTTCTGAGCAGTAGTATTGATCATCTTTTTTAACGGCATTCTCTAGTGAAACAATACACAGGCAAGGTTCACAAGCACATTTCATCTGGGTTACGGTGGTCATAATTTTCTCCTAACTTGTCCTTAAATTAATTTAGCACATCTGAACATATATTCATATATACTAAATTAATTAGTTTGACAGTTGGTGTGTTGTATCGATGGAAGCAGAAAACCCCCAAAAAAAAAGGCGATCACACGGAGTGCAGATCGCCGCACCAAACGCCATATTGCTCGACTCAGCTAACACCAAGACTAGTGTTAGTCTTCTTCGAGTAACTCTAAGTCTTCTTCATCTTCTTCATCTTCACTTGTCTTGCTCACAGAGTTAGCAGAAACAACAGCTCCCATGTCTAGTTTTTCACGCACCTGCTGCTTAATTTTTTCAGTAAATTCAGGCTTGTCTTCTAGGTACTTAATGGCATTGTCTCGTCCTTGAGAGATGTTCTCACCGTTGTAGCTGTACCAAGCTCCCTTGCGAAGGAGGATACCAGTTTCTTCTGCCAAATCGACAAGACAACCCAAAGTAGAAATACCTTTACCAAAGATAATGTCAAATTCCGCGACTCTAAAAGGTGGTGCTACTTTATTCTTTGCAACTTTGACTTTCACACGGTTACCAAATTCCTCTGTACCTTTTTTCAAGGTTTGAATCCGGCGAATGTCTAAGCGTACTGAAGCATAATATTTGAGAGCGTTACCACCAGTTGTTGTTTCTGGGTTTCCGTAGCTGACACCAATTTTTTGACGCAGTTGGTTTAGAAAAATAACTGAGCAACCAGATTTACCAATATTACCAGTAATTTTACGTAAAGCTTGACTCATCAATCTCGCTTGAAGACCAACGTGAGCATCTCCCATCTCACCTTCAATTTCAGCACGGGGGACGAGCGCCGCCACTGAGTCAATAACGACAATGTCTACTGCAGCAGAACGGACAAGTTGATCAACAATTTCTAAAGCCGCTTCCCCAGTGTCAGGTTGCGAAATGAACAGATTTTCAGTGTCAACACCCAACGCTGCAGCGTAGGCGGGATCAAGGGCGTGTTCAGCATCAACGTAGGCAGCTATACCACCATTTTTTTGTATTTCCGCAACTGCGTGCAGTGCTAGTGTGGTCTTACCAGAACTTTCTGGACCATAAATCTCAATCACCCGTCCTTTGGGTAAACCGCCACCTAGCGCCAAATCCAGGGTGAGTGCCCCACTAGAAATTGTCTCTACCCGCATCCGGGTAGCGTCACCCAAGCGCATGATTGTTCCTTTGCCAAAAGTACGCTCAATTTGATTGAGTACCATGTTGAGCGCTTTTTGCTTGCCGGCATTATCTGTGGTGTTAACAGCCATTCGATCCCTCTATGTATCTCTATCTATATATTTGTGGATTTGTTTATGGATTTAGAAGTGGGGTTTGGAAGCTTTAGGAGTACCAATGTACTATTAATCTATTTAAACACACTTTATGAAGTACCCACCACCAAATCGGACTACCGACTTGGGCTACTTCCCGGCGGCATGGTGAAAAAGGGAAGTGTGACAATATCCTAACGCAAGAGTGGTCTGGTTTGGATAAGTAAAAATAACTATGTAACCTAAGTTACTAGTTATTCATTTAAGTGATTAATTTGTTTTATTCAGTGGGCGTGATAGTGATAGAAACTAGTGATTATACTGAAAATTTGGGAAGTTTTTTCTCTTATTTATGTAAGCTTGATGCTGAGGAGCTGCATGGGTACGCCCAAGGACGCCTATCGTATAAATCGACGAGTAAAAAAGCAGCCGAAATTTCATAACCCAAATTGCGGGTTATGCAGTCACAGCTGATCGCCAGAAAAATAAATTTTGTGGACTTCCAAATAAGTCAAGCCTTTGGGGCTAGACTTTTGTGACTACTTCACGCACGCGATAGATGGGGCGTCCTTGGGATTCATGGTAAGTACGCATCAGTAATTCTGCCAACAAACCGAAGCAAAACAACTGTACCCCGGTTACTAGCAAAAGAACTGCCAGAATTAGTAAAGGGCGATCGCCAATATTTTGATGAAAAGCAAATTTGACAAAGGTCAAGTAAATTCCAATCGCCCCACCTGAAGCCATTGAAACCAATCCCCACAACCCAAAAACGTGCATTGGGCGTGTAAGGAACTTTTTCATAAATAAAATTGTTAACAAATCCATCAACACTCGGAACGTCCGCCATATCCCATATTTGCTGCGACCAAAGCGACGGGCATGATGACGCACGGGCATTTCTGTAATTCTAGCTCCTTCAATATACGCTAAAGCCGGAAGAAAGCGGTGCAGTTCTCCATAAAGGTTCATATCTGCCACGAGTTCGGCGCGGTAGGCTTTGAGCGAACAACCATAGTCATGAATATACACACTCGTGGTTCGCCTAATTAACCAGTTGGCAATTTTGGAAGGAAGTAATCGATTCACAGCACCATCTTGGCGATTTTTCCGCCAACCGCTGACCAAATCGTAGCCTTCCTCCAACTTTGCTAATAGCATAGGGATATCAGCAGGGTCATTTTGAAGGTCAGCATCTAAAGTGACAATTGCTTTACCCAGTGCGTAGTTAAACCCAGCAGCCATCGCCGCAGTTTGACCATAATTGCGACGCAAAATTACGGCTTTCAAATCGTTGCGGATTTGCGCTTGTTCTCTAAGAAACTCTGCAGAACCATCTGTAGAACCATCATCTACGCAGATGATTTCATAACTCAACTCAGTTGCGGATAAAGTGAAGGCGATCGCCTCAAGCAAATGAGGCAAACTTTCCACTTCATCATGCACAGGCACCACAACCGAAACATCTGGAACAACTGAGTATATCGCCTCATTTTGTCCAGCAAGTCTATCAGAAACCAGTCCACTCCTCATATTCCTCTTTCCCTCAGCGTCTTTGTGGTTCGTAACTTCTGACCACTCTTCCTGCACCGCGCAGTTGCTGATAATATGACTGACTAACCTTCTCTCCTTGTTCCGAAAGACGGTCAATGCCAATTCCATTACGTCCTATTTCTTTGCCGGAACTGTGGATATAGCAGCCATCTTTCAAATAGAGTGCCACATGAGTCGCTTTTTGGGAAGTTCCGAAGAAAACAAGGTCACCTGGTTGTAATTTTGCGATAGAAATGGCTTGGGTGAAACCTTCCTGCTGATAGGCATCTCTGGGTATACGAATACCTACCGAGGCGAACGCCGCTTGCATCAATCCCGAACAGTCGTAATTTGGTCCTACCGTACCACCCCAGAGGTAATAATTTGGTTGTTGCATAGCTTGTTGGGTAAACCCAATCACCTCTGGCAGGTGTTTTTTTATCTGTGATTCCGAAAATCTTTTCGCTTTATAAGGTACAGTGCATGATTGTAACAAACCTAAATCGGATAGTGACAGCCATCCTGGATAGTCATCTTCGCACAAACACACCTCAACTGCACAATCTTGATAGTTTGATCCTACCCACAAATATCGCCCAGTTGCAGCTTGAGTTGCCAGTCGTTGACAACTGGGAGAATCATATATGTTCAGGTCAGCTAGGCACTGGTACTCACCTGATTTGAGAGTTTGGATTTGAGATTCTAGATTAAAGGACATTGGTGAAACAACAATGAATTTCTTCTTTAATAAAGACGATCAACTGGAAAAACTTGGGTTAGGCATTTTAGAAGCAACTTGGGCTGCATTTCCAACTTTAGCCCGCAACCAAATTGCTTTGACTTGGATTGTCTACGATCCGCCAGTACTCGTGAACACTGGTGGTGCATTAACTCCAGATGATTTTTGGAACTACCCAATTCGTGGTTTCACTTATCGCGGAGTAGAACGAATTTACCCTGCAAGTGTGGTGAAGTTGTTTTACTTGGTTGCAGTCAACGAATGGCTGCAGAAAAATATGGTTTCCACTTCTAAAGAATTGGAAAGAGCTATACGCGATATGATTGTTGATTCTAGCAATGATGCGACGAGTTTAGTTGTAGATATTTTAAGTGGAACGACTTCTGGACCAGAATTATCACCCGGACCATTTGAAACTTGGAAGCAGCAGCGTAATATTGTCAACCGCTATTTCCAATCTCTTAAGTGGTCAGATATGGAAACGATTAATGTTTGCCAAAAACCCTGGTGTGATGGACCTTACGGACGCGAACGGGCTTTTGTAGGAGAGTTGCTAGAGAATCGGAATATGGTGACAACAAATGCTACCGCCAGGTTGCTACACAGTATTATTGGTGGTGTGGCGGTGTCTAGTGGGCGATCGCAAGCCATGATGAGTTTGATCAAACGCAGTCTTAACCCGAATGACTTGCCAAAAGATGTTGAAGAAGACCAAGTGACAGGTTTTTTGGGCGGTGGACTTCCTCAAGAAGCAAAAATTTGGTCAAAAGCAGGTTGGACGAGTCAAGTCCGGCATGATGCTGCTTATATAGAGTTAAACGAAAAACGCCCTTATCTGCTTGTTGTGTTTACTGAAGGCAAAACAAATGCTAAGAACCGCGAAATTTTGCCTTTCGTCTCGAAGCTGGTGAGGGAAGCAGTTGAGGGTTTGGGTTAGTAGGACTTACGCAGAAGAGATCCACCAACAGAGTTAAAAAGGGGGCTTTTAAGATTCCCCCCTTTTCAAGGGGCGATCAAGGTTTCGGGTTTTGAGTGCGTAAGTGCTGAATTAATTAAAAACTCATAGTTCTATTGAGAAATTTGGCAAATGTTTTTATATCTCTCTAAGTTGCTACCATTATTTTTCTATCCTCTGGGACTCGCTTGCTTATGCTTATTGGTAGCATTTTTTATGTTATGGAAACGACCACGCACAGCAGCGCTTGCAATTGCATTAGCGTTGATGCTATTGCTAATTACTAGTAATGGCTGGGTTTCTCGGTTACTTGTCCAGTCTTTAGAATGGCAACATCTTCCACTGACTGAAATACCAACGGCAGAAGCTATCGTAGTTTTGGGCGGTGCGACTAAATCAGCTTTGCCACCACGACCATCGGTAGATTTAAATGAAGCAGGCGATCGCGTCATTTATGCTGCTCAACTCTACCGCCAGAAAAAAGCCCCTATAATCATTTTGAGTGGTGGTCGCATTGAATGGAAGGGAGGCGGTTCATCAGAGTCAGCGGATATGGCTACTATTCTCACCGCTATTGGTATCCCAAAAGAAGCTATTGTACAGGAACCCAATTCCCTCAATACTTATCAAAATGCGGTGAATGTCAAGGAAATTCTCAAATCTCGTGGAATTCGCCGTGTTTTGCTGGTGACTTCCGCAATTCATATGCCGCGATCGCTTCTTATCTTCCAACATCAAGGTATTGATGTTATTCCAACGCCTACTGACTTTCTCGTCACTCGCGGTGATTTGCAAGAACTGACTAGCACTCCAAAAGCAGCGTTACTAAATGTGTTACCTGATGTTGATAATTTACACCTGTTTACGTCTGCTTTGAAGGAATACGTTGGTATTCTCGCTTATCGCTTGCGCGGATGGCTGTAAGTCATAATAAATAGAGATTTGTAAAATAAGTTCGACTTACAACCTTTCAACTTTTAACTTCTAACTTAATTTGTGAATATGTCTCAAGAGTTATCGCACATTATACCTTCTCCTCAATCAGAAGTTGAGGATACATTTTCTGCATACCAAACTACTCATCAGTTTTACACAGAAGTTAAGACGCGCTCAGAGTTCAAGCAATATTGTGAAAATTATTATATGACAGCAGAGCGCAATCGTCAAGATTTAGAAAAAATGCGGGGCGAGCTAAATATCATGCAGTGGTTTCGTAAAAGTCGGTAGGCATATTCTGACGTTTCACAAGTTCTTCCTTTGGGAATAATGTAAGAGTCATTAGATATAGTAAAGTATGGCCTCCTGCTAAAAGGAGGCTACTTATTTTCAAAAATGATACTCACTAAATGCAGTCGTTGACCACAAAGAAGCTAAATAACTTCTAACTCTCCTTCACGCAAGTGAGCCTTAAATTTTTTACTAAATTGGACATAAATCGGCAAATTAGCACTAACAGGTCTACCTTGCCATTGATTAACAATACTTATCACTTCACCTTCTGTGCCTTTGATGTCAAAAGCTTGACCGCGATGCTCAGGATGATGGTAGACTATGACGGATTCTTTAACGCGGACGCGATCGCCAATTTTCATATTAGTATTTACACTTAGTTTTTGTTCCATAAGTGTCTCCACAGCCATCCCTCACTGAACTTGCTTTTTTGAAAAATAGACTGCTTGCACATTTTATTGCTGTTGGTAGTTAGTTTGCACCAGACACGCCACATTTACGCCTCTGTAGCTACTAGACAAACAAAGCCTGCCCTTGCAGGCTTTATTATTCAATGATTAGCTATAGTCCTTGCCTGCTTGTCCTCCCAATCAAGAAAGAGACAAACAGGGCTATGGCAACATCAAAGTCGCCTCGGACTTCGGCAAGAGGTCTAATCCTTATTATCTTTACTCTTGGATGTTCCCAAGGTCAACTGCTTGCTTAAGATTCTGAAATCATGACTTTATGATTTGTCGGTAACAGTGATGTCCGCCAGGGGATTATAATGTATTGGATTTTTCCGGCATTTGTCAACTTACTTAATGTTTTAGGAGTCATAAATCATTCATAACTAGGGGTGTAGGGGGATAGGGGTATAAGGGTGTAGGGGACTCCACCCTGAAGGGATGGAGTTTTAAACAAGGACACCGTGTTTTTTCGCGCCAAGGGCGAAGGTCAACTGCTTGCTTAAGATTCTGAAATCATGACTTTATGATTTGTCGGTAACAGTGATGTCCGCCAGGGGAGTATAATGTATTGGATTTTTCCGGCATTTGTCAACTTACTTAATGTTTTAGGAGTTATAAATCATTCATAACTAGGGGTGTAGGGGGATAGGGGTATAAGGGTGTAGGGGACTCCACCCTGAAGGGATGGAGTTTTAAACAAGGACACCGTGTTTTTTTGCGCTAAGGGCGTCTGAAAACACATCTTTTTTTCTTTTCCCCTTTAAAGGAGAGGCTTCTAACCTATATTCACAGACGGGTTTCCCTTACACCCCTACACCCTTACACCCTTACACCCGTCCCGATAGCGTAGCGTGCCGTTAGGCATAGGGACTCGGTGAACAACAAGATTCCCGACAACTTTTGCGAAGTCGGGAATCTGATGATGCGCAATTGTCACAAATCAAATAGGATTGCTATATTTACTGTTCCCCGTTCCCTGTTCCCTGTTCCCTATCTCACTAAACCAGATTTTTATATGCACCGGATTCTCCGACTGTACTAGGGAAAAGTTATGAATTGTAGAGACGCTGCAAATAGTTATAAATTATGAGTTATCAACAGTATGAGTTAACAATTGGTTGGCTGTATCCAAAGCTGATGAGTACGTACGGTGACAGGGGTAATGTCATCTGTATAGAACGGCGAAGTCAATGGCGGGGATACAGTGTCAAAGTTTTACCATTAGATCAAAGCGCGACAGATGCTGATATTCGTTCAGTAGATGTGATTGTTGGTGGTGGTGCACAAGATCGTCAGCAAGAAATCGTCATGCGCGATTTGCAAGGTGCTAAAGCAGAAGCAATGCGCGAAAAAATTGAAAATGGGACTCCAGGTGTGTTTACCTGTGGTTCACCCCAGTTGTTGGGACATTATTATGAACCAGGTTTTGGACAGCGTATTCAAGGTTTAGGCATATTAGATCTGGTGTCAGTGCATCCTGGCGAAAATGTCCGCCGCTGTATTGGGAATTTGGTCATTGAAGTGACAGCAACTCGTCTAGCGCGGGACTTGGAAGAGATGACAGGTAGCAAAGCTTATTTGATTGGTTTTGAAAATCATGGCGGACGCACCAAGCTAGGAAAAGTGGAAGCACTCGGACGCGTGGTGCACGGTTTAGGTAACAATGGCGAGGATGGGACAGAAGGAGCATTTTATCAGAATGCGATCGCGACATATTCTCACGGTCCCCTGTTACCAAAGAATCCCTTTGTCGCTGACTGGCTGATTCAAACAGCGTTGCGGTTGAAGTATCAACAGCCTATCACTTTGCCACAGATTGATAATACCTTAGCCTTGCAAGCGCGAGAAGCGATGTTTAAGCGGTTGAAGGTTAATATTCCAAGCGTTACGGCTGCTAAAGTTTGAATTTGAAGTTTCTTGCAGGGGCTTTGTCTAGCCCATACGTGTCAACAATCACGTTCAAACACCCAATTGAGCGTCGTTGTAGATCCCCCAACCCCCTTAAAAAGGGGGCTAAGATTTTATTTCCCCCCTTTTTAAGGGGGGATTAAGGGGGGATCAAAAATCTAGATGGTACATCAAAAATGCTCAAATGCTTGCCAATAATGACTTATAGCTTAAGTTGACACCAATGGGCAAAGAACAGCCCCTACGAACATCTGTGGTTCAATTAACTGAAAATAGCTTTAATCAACCTTCCAGAAAATCCCCTACTCTCTCCATTGGTTGCAAAAAACGAAACCAAAACAAACTGAAGTAAACATTACCCATAAAATAACAATAAAATTCCCACAATTTATTGGAAGATAACTAAATAATGTATAAATAACAGGGTTCTTGTGCCGGCAGAATTCTGACTGTAACTATTCATAAGTTGAGACTTCAGTATGAACAAAAAAGACGAGTCTCGGCAGGATATCTGCTGGATTTTACTGAATTGTGCTCGTTACAGTTTAACTTTGCTGCTTGGTGCAGTTTTGTTATCAGATTCAGTGGGGGCAATATCTCATAACTCTCGCTTGACGGTAACTAATCGTTTGAAAGGTGCTAGTACACGAATAAAAAACACCTGCACTGACTCAAATAAGTTAGTGGAAACAGGCTTTGTTTGTGAAACCGACGATTTGAGTTTTTGGAGTGAGAAGAGAAATACACGCTTTATAGCGCAGCAACCAGAAACTAATTCTCAACAAGAAACTTATGATGCAGCACAAAAAGCTTTTGATGAAGGGTTTGCATTTTTCAAAGAAGGTAGCGCAGAATCATTGAGACAGGCGATTAGAAAATTTGAAGTAGTTTTGCAATTATGGCAGAAAGTGGGGGATAAAGGAAAGCAAGCTCTTACCCTCCTTGGTATGGGGAGAGTTTACTCCGATTTAGGAGAAGAACAAAAAGCACTTGAATTCTACAGCCAAGCACTTCCGTTATATCGTGCGGTGGGCGACAGGGATGGAGAAGCTACAGTACTCAATAATATTGGGCTAACTTACCACACTTTAGGAGAAAAACACAAAGTACTTGAATTTTACAACCAAGCACTACCACTGGTTCGTGCGATGGGCAACAGGTTTAAAGAAGCTACAATACTCAATAATATCGGGGGAGTTTACGACACTTTAGGAGAAAAACACAAAGCACTTGAATTTTACAACCAAGCACTTTCACTACATCGTGCGGTGGGCGACAGGGGTGGAGAAGCTAGAACACTCAATAATATCGCGAAAGTTTACTCCGCTTTAGGAGAAAAACACAAAGCACTTGAATTCCTCAACCAAGCACTTTCACTATATCGTGCGGTAGGCGACAGGGGTGGAGAAGCTGGAGTACTCAATGGTATCGGCGCAGTTTACTCTGATTACTCTGATTTAGGAGAAAAACAAAAAGCACTTGAATATTATAACCAAGCACTTCCACTGCGCCGTGCGGTGGGCGACAAGGGTGGAGAAGCTACTACCCTTGGTAACATAGCTTACCTAGAACGCAATCGAGGCAACTTAGAAGAATCCCTCAAACAAATCGAAGCCTCTATCAAAATTATCGAAGATTTACGCACGAAAGTTGTCAACCAAGACTTACGAACTTCCTACTTTGCCTCAAAGCAAGGTTATTACAAATTCTACATCGACTTGTTGATGCAGTTGCACAAAAAGAACCTATCAAAAGGGTATGATGCTCTTGCACTGCACATCAGCGAACGCTCTCGCGCCCGTGGTTTAATTGAACTATTAACCGAAGCTCGTGCTGGTATCCGCAAAGGCATTGATCCCAAACTCTTGGCAGAAGAACAGCGCTTGCAAGTGCTTGTTGATGTCAAAGCCAAAAGTCTGCAAGAGTTACCTGGTAATAAAGAAGAACAAGCAGCAGCCCTGAGAAAAGAAATTGATAACCTCCTGACTCAACAAAAAGAAGTACAAACTCAAATCCGCACCAGTAGCCCTAAATATGCAGCACTACAGTATCCCCAACCTTTGAAGTTACCCCAAATTCAGCAACAACTTGATAAAGATACCCTCTTGTTGGAATATTCCTTGGGTGAAGAACGCAGTTATCTTTGGGTTGTCACTCCCAATTCTCTCAATAGCTATGAACTCCCTGGACGTAAACAGATAGAAACACCAGCCAGGAATTTCAGAGACGACTTGCAACAACCAACAACAGGGAACTTAGCAGCCAAAACTGCAACAGAACTCAGTCAACTCATCCTCGCACCTGTGGCTGACAAGTTAGGACAAAAGCGCTTAGTCATTGTTGCTGATGGTGCTTTGCAATCGATTCCTTTTGCCGCATTAATTCAACCAGGAAAATCAGCCGCTTCTTCCAATTATCAGCCATTAATTGTCAACCATGAAATAGTCAATCTACCTTCAGCATCAACTATTGCCTTTCAAAGACAAGAACTCAAAGGACGCAAAACCGCACCCAAAACCCTCGCTATCTTAGCAGATCCTGTATTCGATGCAGATGACGATCGCCTGAGTGGCAAATCAAAGACACTTGCTTCTGAACTGGATTTGAGGAGTCAACTACAACAGTCTGCCCTTAAGCAAGTAGCAAGAAGTTTCAACCGCAACGGGTGGGGGCGACTTCCTGGTACAGGTGAAGAAGCAAAGGCAATATTGAAACTTGTACCATCATCAAATTACCTGCAAGCTTTTGATTTTGACGCTAACTACAATTGGGCAACTAACAAACAACTCTCGCAATATCGGTTCCTGCATTTTGCTACCCACGGCTTTGCAGATCCCAACAACCCAGAATTATCAGGAATTGTTCTCTCGCTTGTAGACAAAGCTGGTAAACCGATTCAAGGTTATCTGCAGTTGGGTGACATCTTCAACCTCGATTTTACCGCTGATTTAGTCGTCCTGAGTGCTTGCGAAACCGGATTAGGCAAGGATGTCAATGGTGAAGGTTTAGTAGGGTTGACAAGAGGCTTGATGTATGCGGGCGCAGAAAGAGTGGCTGTGTCTCTGTGGCGGGTGGATGACGAGGGGACATCACAATTGATGCAGGAATTTTATAAGCAAATCTTACAGCAAGGAAAGTCACCTGCTGCTGGTTTACGTGCTGCACAACTGAAACTGTGGCAAGACTCAAGATGGAATAAACCTTCATATTGGGCAGCGTTTACTTTGCAGGGCGAGTGGAGATGAGGAGTTGATTTTTTTATATGTAATTTTGACATCTTTTTATCTAAATTGCCATGTCTTGAAGTTAGGCCACAAAGACTGAAAACTTTATCTAGTAAGAGTTACAAGACTTAAAAATAACATATGAAACGAAAATTATCGAGTTATAGGTAAGATTTTCCTACCATCTCAAGGGCTATATGATAGTTAGCGAGAGCCATATGGAAAGCAAATCCCAAATTGCTCCTAGTGTTTTGCTCAGGAAACTTGCCAGGGGAAAGGATAAAGATGTCTTATTTTTTACCCTTTCCCCCAACCCACACCCAAGTTTTGGTTTGGCAGACTACTAACCTATGGCGTCAAGAACATCCAATGATGAAGGAAAAAACAAATCATGATTGACTTCAGCCTCACTCTTGAACAGCGGATGTTGCAGTCTAAAGCGCTTGAGTTTGCCCAAACAGAGATTCAACCTATTGTTCAAATCATTGAGGAATCTGATAATCCAGAAATAGAACCTTGGGATTTCTGTCAAAGTCTGTTCCGCAAAGGAACTGAACTAGGATTCACGTCATTATTACTCCCAAAAGAGTACGGTGGTTTGGGTGGAAAGTGCGTAGATCTCGTTTTGGTTCTGGAAGAACTAGGTGCGGTTGATGTCAGTATTGCGTCTAGTTACTTTAATCTGACTGCTGCAATGTCGCTTTTCGTGACTAGGGCTGGAACAAGTGAACAGCAAAAGCGAATATTGTCGCATGTTCGTTCCGGGGAACCTCACTTGTATAGTGCTGCAGAGAGTGAGCCAAACGTCGCCACCTCAGATTTGTTTTGTCCAATACCTGATCCTAATATCGGACTTAAGACTTTTGCACAACGCGATGGTGATGCATACATCCTGAACGGGAAAAAGTCATCGTTAGTCACAAATGCTGGGATTGCAGATGCATATTTCATCATTGCACGCACCGCTCTCGATAAGCCTTTGGGCGAGAGTATGTCTATATTCTACATTCCAGCAAATACCCCCGGTCTGAAATTTGGTAAGAGAACCGAGATGATTGGTTGGAAACCTTCTCATCATGCAGAAATTCATCTTGACAACGTGCGAGTACCTGCACAGAATCTTCTTGGCAAAGAGGGGGAGGCGGCAAAACTTCTCATGTTGCTTCCTGAGGTGGCTATTGGACTTGCGGCTTGCTACGTTGGTTTGGCTCGCGCTGCATATGAGTATGCTTTAGATTATGCCAAAAAGCGGGTTAGCTGGGGGCGTCCAATTATCCAGCATCAGTCAGTCGCCTTGAAACTTGCTGATATGATGATAAATACCCAGGCTGCGCGATTAACGGTATGGGAGGCAGCAAATACTGCAGACACTAACCCCCAACTCGCTGCAATGGTGAAGGCACCAGCAGCTAAGACTTTTGCTGTGGATGTGGCAATTAAAAACGCGCAAACAGCACTTGAAATTCTTGGTGGCTATGGAGTTACTAAGCAGGCTCAAACAGGTAAGTTTCTTGCCGATGCCTCTATTGGATATTCATGTGACTTCACAAGGGAAGTTCTGCGTCTTGGACTTGTTAACTGTTTGTAGCTTGGTATAGTATTTCACTAATAAACGTCTGTTGGAAAATAATGTAGAGACTGTACAGTACAGTCTCTACATTATTTTCCAATTTTTATAAAGTAATAGCGGGTATTGCGTAAAATCCTTTCTTTTCACAGAGTGTTAAGTAAAAGAAAATGAATCTCTAGAGGATTGTAATTATGCCTAGATTGACTGTTCCACCAAATTTCACAGGCACGGCTGGTTCCGATACTTTAGTTGGTGAAGAATCAAATACATCTCCAGCAATTGGGATTGATATTTTAACTGGAGGTTTCATTTATACAGGCTCAGGAAATGACTCTGTTACTGGCACTGGCACTGGTGGGGAAGGCAGCAAAGGTATTATCGGTGAAAACCCTAATGGAGGCAAAGGTGGTGATGGAATCGGCATCCACAATAATGGCACTCTAAAAGCTGGGTTAGACGATGACACAATCATCGGCAATGGTATTGGGGGTCGTGGAGGTCAAGGTGTATTGGAGCCTTCGCAGTCTGTTTTTCTAAACACGATTTTTGGCGGTAATGCAGGGGATGGTATCGGCATCCAGAATATTGGCTATTTTAATGCTGGGTTAGGCAATGACACAATCATCGGCAATGGTACAGGTGGTAACGGTGGTCCAGGCGCGAGTGCATTCTCTGCCGGCGGTCTTAGCGGTGCAGGGACTGGCATCGAAAACACAGGTACTCTAAATGCAGGGGGGGGGAATGATATTATTACTGGTACTGGTCAGGGAGCCACGGGTGATAATGGCTCTCGCTATGGTGGTGCCGGCGGATCTGGAACAGGTATCAGGAACACTGGCAAATTAGATACTGGAGATGGAGAAGACATACTTACTGGTATTGGTATCGGCGGTGTAGGCAGCTCTGGAGTCGTACCCTTTTTTAGAAATGGTGATGGAATTGGCATCGTTAACAGTGGCAGTCTGCATATGGGGAACGGAAATGATAAAATAATTGGTACTGGTAGTATCGCTCCTCCAGTTAATAGCTTTTTCACTTACGGTGATAGTGTTGGAATAGGCATCACTAACAGTAATACACTTGATACTGGGGACGGAGACGACACAATCACAGGCACAGGCACAGGTACTGGTGACATCGTCTATAAAAAGAATGCCGATGGAACAGGCATCCAAAATACTAAAGACGGTAACATCACTACAGGAAGGGGTAACGACACAATTACTGGTTCTGGCAATATCTTAGGAGCAAAAGGTACTGCCTATGGCATATTCAACGATGGGCTGATTGATACAGGTATTGGTCAAGATATTATTACCGGAGAAGCCACAGCACCTATTGGTGGTGCAGCCTATGGCATTTATGGACAGGGAAGCATCAAAACTGGCGATGGCGATGACAAAATTACAGCCATCAGTACTATCGGTGAAGTTCAACAGAAAGTAACTATTGGTGGTGGTATCAAAATTGAACTAGGCAAAGGAAATGACTACTTCAAAGGGTTTGGTACCGGGACTGTTGATGGCGGGTCTGGTTGGGATACGCTTGATCTAAGTCAATTCAATCGCTCTGAACTCACCATTTCTGGTGTGACTTCAGATAATGCTCTCAAACCAGCGAACATCAGCTTCAATAACAATGGAGATGTGATTACACTCTCCACTACTAACTTTGAAAATTTTATCTTTGCAGATAGCACTTTAGACTACAGTACTTTGGTTTAAAGCCAAAACTACCACAATCTCAGAAACCTGTTGTTACTGAGATTGTGGGGTTCAAAAGCTATAAAGTAGTCTAGATGGAACAATTATGCTGTTGAGACAAAAATCTGTATGACAAGCTACCAATCCAATCCAGAAACGGTTGAGACTGAATCCACATCCACTGATGAACTCATCGATGAGATTATCGAAGAAACAAATGACATCAACTACGTGGAGATAATCGAAAACGTTATCGACACCCTAGAACAAGATGACAGCGCAATGGTGAGTCATCCTTCAGAAGGTGGTTACCGTTGGAAGTTCAAGTACGGCACAGTGGAAGTGTATGTCCAACTCACCGGCACAACAGATGAAGATACTTTAACAGTTTGGTCTGCAGTGCTGAAATTACCCGCCAAAGATGAACCTAAGTTAATGCGACAGTTGTTAGAGATGAATGCATCTAGCACCTTTGAATCGCGTTTCGCCTTCATTGAAAACCAAGTTGTCGTACTTGCAACACGCACTCTCGCAGATTTGTCTGCTGGCGAAGCTTCTCGCTTAATTACTATCGTGGCAACGATCGCCGATAACAACGACGAAATATTACAATCTGAGTTTGGTGCAGCTTGACTGTAGTGTGGCGACTTATTCCCTTGCTAGAAGCCTCTGGTGATGTGCAGATGGCGATTGACAGCTGGTTGTTAAAACAGCATCAGTCGGGACATCCTCCTGCTTTGCGATTTTACACTTGGTCGCCACCTGCCATTTCTTTAGGCTACCATCAACAGAAATATCCTGAACATTGGCAGCATCTGGTTTGGCAAGGTGAGAAACTAGATTTAGTGCGGCGTCCTACAGGGGGACGTGCAGTGTTACATCAAGGTGATTTAACCTACGCTGTTGTGACATCTGATGTAATATCTGGATTTGTCGGGAGTCGCGTTCAGGTGTATCAAAAAATTTGTGAGTTTTTGATTCAAGGGTGGCGATCGCTCGGCATAGAATTACAATACGGTACAGCTGGACGCGGTTACATCCACAATCCCAACTGTTTTGGCACTGCGACTGGTGCAGATTTAATTTTGCCAGATGGTACTAAACTCATTGGTAGCGCCCAACTGCGACGAGGTGCAGCTATTTTACAACATGGTTCCATCCGTTTGCACCCCTGTGCTGAGTTATTTACTCAAGTATTTGGTACAGAATCTTTTTCCCCTGTGCACCTTCCCCAGAACTTAGATATTGAGAAGATTATTGCCGCTTTAATTGCTGCTGCTGAAGATTGTTTTGGTATGGAGTTAAAAGTGCAACCACTCTGTGAGTCTGAGTGGGAAGCAATTTTGAGCTAGTTAGGCGCTATTGGCTCAAATACCTGTTGGGCAGGGGCAAGCTTCAGGAAAACTCCAAGGAATGCGCCACTTTCCTACCAAATGTGCCACAGTGTAATTCTTGAAGGGGCATTATACCGCCCCGTTATCTTTTTGAGATGTATTACTTTGCTGGAGTACTTGCAGGAGCATCTTTAAGATAACCAGCTGCTATACAATCCTCTATCAGTTGCTGCACAAAAGACCACAGTTCTGGTGATCCCGTCTCCACAGGCGCTACGCGTTTCATCACCTGATCGCGTGTAACATTATGAATCCGCCAAGTACCCCCTTGAGTTTGCTGGTTGTGCAGCAAGGGTTGTATGCGATCCAAGGCTGCTGCAAATCTCGCAGTAGGTGTTTGCAGTGTTTCAAACTCTTCCCAAACAGAACGCAACTCACTTGCTTGATCTGCTGGTAAAAGTCCAAATAGACGCAACGCTGCTTGAGCTTCTCGCTCTTGCTTGCTTTCGTTAGCCTGCACATCATAACAGAAGGTATCACCTGCATCAATTTCCACCAAATCGTGAATGAGCAACATCTTGATAGCACGCGATAAGTCAACTCCTTCTGGAGCATATTCTGCTAATATTACAGCCATTATTGCTAAATGCCAGGAATGTTCTGCACTATTTTCCTGACGTGAACCATCAGTCAACAGAGTTTGGCGGAGGATTTGTTTTAGTTTATCGATTTCGATGATGAATTGTATTTGTTGAGTGAGTCGGCTAATTTGCACTTTCTTGTCCTGCTAAAGAGATTTACAAATATCAGTAGATCGAAAAGTTCTGCTTACTGAAATTGGAAACCACTATACAGCGGTTTTCTGTAAGGTGGGCATTGCTCATTAATATCTCAAATGTCTATCACATCGGCTTTTCTAAGCAATGCCCAACGCCAGATGCTTCAAGCCGGGAAACCCGTCCAACGCACTGGCTCCCCTACGATTTGTGGTCTATTCATATGAAAACTACTGTAAGTTACTTATCGCCTTTACAAAGATTTACGATAAATGTAGAGTTAACCTCTTAGCAGCGGATGAGTACATATAGCATTTTGGACCAAACTGAACGTCAACGCGTGAGTGATGGAGCAGTTGTATCTATCTTGAGCGGTTGCTTTTCCTCACCAAAGCAGCTGGTGCTAATATTGCCACAATTAGGAGATTTCGACAGCCTTGAATATGCTTGGTGGTTGCGACAAGATGCCGAACGGCTTCAAGCGCAAGGAATCGCAATCCGAGCCGTGGGAATTGGCGATCGCACTTCTGGTGAGCGATTCTGTAGTTATACTGGATTTCCGGCAGATTGTTTGTTTGTAGATCCCACTGCCCAATTACATCAAACGCTCAACCTGTATGAAGGTCTATCCCTCAAACTACCTGGTTTATCGCCCGGAGTCAATGCTTGGCTCAACCTGATGTTGATGTGTGCTGGAATTGGTAGCCCTGGTACTCTAGGAGAAGTGTTTCGCGGATATAGGGGCGACACAAAAGCACCTCAGTTAATTGGCGATGAAGAAATTGTTCATGCTCGCCCTTTGCCTCCACTCAAAGGTTCATTCTTTAAATGGGCGGGTGGCAAAGGTTTTCAGCGCCCGTTTGAGTTAGCCACTTTACGATTGCGAAATATGGCAGAAGTGCTAAGTAACTGGAAGACATATGTTCCTAATTCTGCCTATCTTACCCAACGAGGAGCAACTTTCCTGTTTAATGCTCAAGGCGAATTGCTTTACGAGCATCGCGATCGCGCCATCCTTGGTTTTGCTGCTGATATGAGTCATCCTCTATCTTTTGTTACGGGTAAGTAGGTCGGCGTAAATAATTCTTGTTGGAATAAAGCAGGGAGCAGGGAGCAGGGAGAAAAAGAGTTTCAGCCTTATTTACTTTTCTTTACACAGTTTGATTTTTTTGCACCGACTTACTTAGACCAATTTGAAAAAAGAATGCGACCAAACAATTCAAAATTCAAAATTCAAAGGAGGGCTAGCCCCTAAGGGGGCGCTACGCAAACGCCCCGCTGTGCTAACAAAAACCAACAAAGAAAGAAATAATTTTGAAATTAACAATTGGGGACGCATTTATCTATACCCTAAAAAAGGGAGAATCTTAAAAGCCCCCTTTTTTAGGGGAGCCAGTGTGTTGCGGAGAGCAGCGCCTTGCGGAGCCAGCGCCGTGGGCGGGTTTCCTGACTTAAGGCGTCTGGCGTTGGGGTTGGCCTCGTTGTGGCGACTGCGGAGGGTTGCCCCCGTTGTAGCACCTGGCGTGGTTGGGGGATCTCTTTTGCGTAAGTCTTATATTAGATCCCCATTGTATGCACGGATGAAGAATTACGACGAGTTGTTAAAACCTCAGAAAGAATTTCGAGAGCTGTTTGAATTTGGTCACTATCAATAACCAAAGGCGGACAAAAGCGAATGGCTGCTTTTCCACAACCAAGCAATAACAAACCACGTAAAAAAGCTTCTTGAAGAATAAAATCGCGTAGTTGAGAATCAAACTGACCTTGATTATCTAACAAATCGACTGCGACCATCAAGCCTTTTCCTCGTGGCGGCGAAACTTGCGGAAACTGCTGTGATAGACGACGCAAACCCTTTTGTAGTAATGCTCCCATATTAGTAGCGTTTGCCATCAAACCACTTGACAACAGTCGCAAGGTAACGATCGCAGCCGCGCAGGCAACAGGATTACCACCGAAGGTGGTAGCATGGGAACCTGGTTGCCAAGTCATGATTTCCGGGCGAGAGAGAATAGCTCCCAAAGGTAAACCACTGGCGATACCTTTTGCTGTGGTTATGATATCAGGCATAACATCCCAATGTTCAATGGCAAATAAACGACCTGTGCGTCCCATCCCAGATTGCACTTCATCAACGACCATCAGAATGCCATGATGATCGCATATTTGGCGAATACGCTGCAAAAATCCATCCTCTGGCACAATATAACCCCCTTCTCCCTGTATCGCCTCCACAACAATTGCCGCGATCTCTTTTGGCGGTAGCATTGTGGGAAATAATTGTTTTTCTAAGTAATCCAAGCTTGCGTGACTTCCGTAGGGGATATGCGTCACGCCTGGAACCAGAGGACCAAAGTTTGCTCGCTGCACGACTTTGGAACCAGTCAGAGACATCGCGCCATAGGTGCGTCCGTGGAATCCTCCCAAAAAGGCAACTATCAGAGAACGCCCAGTATAATATCTTGCTAGTTTGATCGCTCCTTCGTTAGACTCAGCTCCAGAATTGGTGAAAAACACCCTTGCACTATTGGGGAAAGGGGCACAGTCGGCTAATTTCTCCGCTAGTTCCACCATTGGTTCGTAGTAAAAATCAGTCCCCGACATATGCACCAGCTTTGCTGCTTGCTGTTGGATCGCTTGCACAACTTCCGGGTATGCGTGTCCAGTGGCTGTGACAGCAATTCCTGCAGTCATATCCAAAAACACATTGCCGTCTACATCTTCCACCATACACCCCTCACCTCGATTAACAACCAAGGGGTAGTCGCGGGTGTAGGAACAAGAAGTGACAGCGCGATCGCGTTCCACTATCTCTTTCGCACGAGAACCAGGTAAAGATGTTACCAAGTGCGGTACACGAGGTAGAGCAACTCTGGATTTGAGACTTATGATATTGGATTGTGAAAGATCCACCATAAAAAGTTGATATCAAATTTGAATATTGATTAAATAGTCTTGCAATATAAAAATATTATGTGTATATTTGCATACTAAATTTGGAAACAGTAGAGCGATCGGCATTCACCAAATCCTAGAGATCAATTCTGACCGTTTTAGCTGACTGCAGCCTCCGCTTCATTAATCCTTGTCTTAACGGAAATCCAAAAAATAAATGTCCCCCCTGTTTAGTATATTTGTACTCTTTGACTGGCGATTGCGCGGATAGCAGACGTCAAAGGCGTATCGCTGACTTTTAGTCGAAACTCCAGTGGATATAAAATTGGACAGAAAATAAAGTGGCACAGCGAATATCAGTATTTTTGCTGAAAATACTTTCTTTTGTTAGTAGTAAAAATTTCAGTGAATAGAAACATGAAAATATTCGATCTAATCTGCTACCAGTTTTAGTAGCGGATTTTTGTATTCTGAATAAAATAGAGGTTAAGGGAAAACACTGAATAATTGATTTCGCATTTATGCCTAAAGGTGAAGAGTTAAGGGAAAGTACTTAATCATACAATAGGAGATGCAATCAGTATTCAGACAGGAAAATGACATTCAAAAAATATGACTTTTTTTGAATGTCATTTAAATAGCCTTTGGCTGACTGGCAATCAACCAAAGGCTGTCACGAAAAGTTGCTTAATTGTCTTTGGCTAACTGGCGATCAACCAAAAACTCAAACCACTTATCAGGGGAAATTATGAGAAAACAAAAAGCTGACGCTTTTGGCAAAAGCGTCCACACTTCTATTGTAGAAGAAAACGCTGATGATTCAAGTCAGTCTAAACAGGTTAAAAAGAAACGATCTCTACACAACTGGCGAAAACTACTCAAAATTACCAAGGATGTAGGTTCTATTGCTTCGCTAGTTGTTACTTTGCTTAAGATTCTTCAGGAGCTAGATCTACTCTAGCAAGGAGCCTATTTTAATTTCAAAATACCTCCTTATTTCCCACCCCTCCGGTTTCTCGGAGGGTTTTTGTTTGACTGACGGGGTTCGCCCATCTGCCTGATGCACACATTTAAACTGGGGCAGAATTTACTAGTCTGACTCGTAAGTTTTTTAGAAGCAAGTCCTGTTAAGTCATGGTTTTAGCCAACCCTAACGACTTAGAAAAATCGAATTGGCATGATTTTTGCATAAAACATTATTATCAGACACGTTGGAAAATATATAATGTTTCAACCAGCAAAATATCAGTCAGGTCGTTTAGGTGTATTCTTAGTTCTGGCTGTGAGTAGTTTGGCGATCGCCGTGGAAACTCCCGCATTTGCTCAACCACAGCCTCAAGATGTACAAACTTTTACTTCACCAGATAACTCTTCCCCACCACCAGCATCACCAGGAGCGCCAGGAGCACGACTAGTGCCCCGACCAGATGTTAATCCGAGAGTACAAAATCCTCGACCAGGTATATTTACAGAACCTCCTTATAACGGTTCTTACGAAGCTCAAGCGCCACGTCCTCCACATAAGCGAGGAGAACGACTAGGAAAGAAGGGTCCTCGCCCAGATCAAGGGCCAGCAATGGCTCCCAGACCAGATGGACGGAATGCTCCGCCCCCACCTCCTGCACGTGGAAGAAATGAAGTAGCTCCTCCACCTCCTGCACCACAATAGTAATTGATGAAGTGTTACCTCTGGTTCCCAAGCTGGGCCTGGAAACCAGAAGTAACGTTTTAGCTTTTTCGCCGTAAGCCCCGCACCATAGTTGAAAACTTGGTGCCGGGATATAAGGCGGGGAATGACGAAAGCACTCCCGACGGATGTTGACTCCACTTAACGAGGAAGTGGAGTGCTTGTTAGCGAAGCGGCGCGTTTAGCGCGGAATTCCCAATCTCTGTGTTTGTTTGCTACAATGTATATCGTTTGCTTCACCCGTATTGTGTCTGATAAGCCTCTGTCCAGTAGCATTGTGATTATTGGTAAGCGACTCCGTTGCACAGCAGAAAAGTAAGTAGGCACATCTTGATTAATACAAATTACCAATTGGTTTGTCCGATAGCGCAAATAAGCCAGCACTTCATCCAGGACAGTAAAATTTGTGGGGTTCAAGGTAAGAAATCTAATCTGCGGTAGGGCATTCCGTGGATTTAAAGCAAAGCTCAGCGCCTCCGAAGCAATAGCTGGATTGGCTGAGAAGCCTAGACTGTACTGCTTGCAGTAAGTGTAGGAGTATGTCACGATAGGTTTAGTGTTTTGTTTTGGTGACAGGACATCCCGCCCCCTTTAATTCAGAAACGGATCGCTATACACTACTTCTGTTACCACAAGATCTCAAACCATTACTCTGCAACTGCTTCAGACCTCCTCTTCGGCAAATGTGCTGAAGAGATTATTTTTTGGAGTTTGGTAAACGATATACTTTGTGATATGGCTGATGACACTCACTGGAAAAGAATCCAATGATTGCCTTACCCGGAGTTACCATCCACAGCAAAATCTATGAAAGTTCGGTTTCTCTAGTGTATCGGGGCATAAGAGAGCGGCAGAATTGTGCAGTCATCGCTAAAGTTCTGAAGCAGGATTATCCTTCTTCTCAGGAATTAACTCGTTATCGGCAGGAATATGAAATTACCCGTTCCCTTAACATCGAAGGCGTAGTTAAGGCATACAGCCAGCAGAACTATCAGCGCACGCTCTTCATCCTTCTAGAAGACTTTGGCGGAGAGTCTTTGGAATCTTCGATGCGGCAGCAATCAGATTTCTGTCCCATGCCCTTGTCGATTTTTTTGGATATGGCGATCGCCATTACAGAGATTCTGGGTAGAATCCATGCTGCTCATGTCATTCATAAAGATATCAATCCCGGCAACATTGTCTTTAATCCAAGGACTGGCGTTGTTAAAATCATTGATTTTGGAATTGCGACTCGCTTCAGCCGCACCAATCCCACGTTCAAAAGTCTCCATCTTCTGGAAGGAACCCCCGCCTATTTGTCGCCAGAGCAAACTGGGCGGATGAACCGGATGCTCGACTATCGCACCGATTTCTACTCGCTGGGCGTAACCTTCTACGAACTGTTGACGGGACAATTGCCGTTTCCCACTATAGATCTCCTGGAGCTAGTTCACTGTCACATTGCCAGACCACCGATTCCCCCGCACGAATTGAACGCGACGATTCCCCAACCCGTTTCAGACCTGATTTTGAAACTGATGGCGAAAAATGCGGAGGATCGCTATCAAAGTGCCTGGGGCATCAAAGCTGATCTAGAACGCTGCGCTCAACAACTGACAGAAATGGGTCAGATTAACGCCATGTCGTTGGGACTGCAAGATGTTTCAGAACAGTTTTGCATTCCTCAAAAACTGTATGGACGAGAAGCGGAGACTAAAGCATTATTGGCGGCGTTTGACAGAGTGGCTAGAAAAGAGACGTTTGGGGAAATTTGTCAACTAGAGGAAGGCATAGAAAATGCTCAATTCAATGTCGAACTCATGCTCGTTGCTGGTTACGCTGGCGTTGGCAAAACAGCATTGGTGCAAGAACTCTATAAACCCATCACAGCAAAGCACGGCTATTTCATATCGGGTAAATTTGACCAATTCAGGCGCAATATTCCCTACAGCGCCATTGTGGATGCCCTGCAAAAGTTGGTGCAGCAACTTCTGGGGGAACCGGACGAGCAAGTGCAACAGTGGCGATCGCGCCTGCTTACCGCTTTGGGCAGCAATGGACAAATCATCATTGATGTCATTCCGGAAGTTGAGTTAATCATTGGCAAGCAGTTGCCCGCACCAGAAGTTGGAGCAACGGAAGCCCAGAATCGCTTCAACCTAACGTTTCAACGATTTGTGCGGGCGTTTTGTGCAAAAGAGCATCCCCTGGTGATCTTCTTAGACGATCTACAGTGGATCGATTTTGCGACGCTGAAGTTAATTGAACTCATCTTGCTCGACGAGCAAACCCAATATCTATTTTTGATCGGAGCCTACCGAGACAACGAAGTGACTCCAACGCATTCATTGGTTTTGACGCTAAAGAAACTACGGAACCAGGGAGCAATGCTTCAGCAAATCATTCTGACTCCCTTAACACTGGAACCGTTAAGCCAACTGATAGCTGAGACATTACATCACAATCCTGATACAGTTCGTTCCCTAGCCCAAGCTGTGTCACGTAAAACCGAGGGCAACCCTTTCTTTGTCGGTGAATTTTTGAAGCTGCTGTATGGCGAAAATCTGTTGACCTTTAATGCACAACAGTTGAGCTGGCAATGGAACTTGGCTGAGATTGAAGCTCAAGAGATCACGGATAATGTGGTGGAGTTGCTGCTGCGTCAGTTGCAGAAATTACCAGAAGCAACACAGCAAATTTTTTGCCTAGCGGCTTGTGTTGGAGCTGAATTTGATTTAGAGACGTTGGCGATCGTTTGCGAAAAATCACCTAAAGCGATTTTCCAAGATTTAGTAGCAGCCATCCAAGCTGGATTGATTCAACCTGTGTCAGAATTAGATGAAAACTTGTTAGTTCAAGAGTATAAGTTTTTGCATGATCGCGTCCAGCAAGCTGCTTATGCTTTGATTGATGAGTTGCAGAAACAAGCTGTTCATCTCCAAATCGGTCACAATTTACTCGAAAAAACTTCACAAGAGCAACGATCTGATCGACTATTTGCCATTGTCGATCATTTTAATCATGGGGTTGAACTAGTCACTGCTCAACCAGAACGAACTGAAATTGCCAGATTGAATTTAATGGCAGGACAGAAAGCAAAGGCAGCAACGGCTTATGAAGCAGCTTTTAAATATTTCACTACAGGACTGAAACTCCTCAATCCAGAGAGTTGGCAGAGTGAGTATGACCTCACCTTAGCGCTGTACTCAGAAGCTGCAGGAGCGGCATATCTTCACGGTCGCTTTAGTGAAATGGAACACTTCGTAGAAGTGGTACTCGATCATGCGAAGACAGTAGTTGACAAAGTGCAGGTTTATGATACCAGAATTCAAGGATATTTGTCACAGGGCAACTCAGAAGAAGCCCTTGAACTTGGCTTGGCAGTATTAAAGCTCTTGGTAGTGCCCTTGATAGAAACTCCAAGTCAGTTAGATGTTCAAAGCAGATTGGAGGAAACGGCTGCACTACTCGCTGGACGAGAAATTGAAGACTTAATTAATCTACCGAGAATGACCGCACTAGAGCCGCTCGCGGCAATGAATATTCTGACTAATATTGCGGTTACTGCTTCTATGGTGTCACCAGCAGTGATGATACTGATTGTGTGCAAAATGGTAGATTTATCACTCAATTATGGCAACGCTACCTGGTCACCCTTGAGTTATGCTAGCTACGGAGTTGTTCTAGGTGCAGTGGTTCAAGACATCGAACTTGGCTATAAATTTGGCCAATTGGCTCTAAGTCTGACAGAACGATCAAATATCCAAGAAGGGAGAAGTAAAACATTAACGATATTTAGTGCCAATATCATGCCCTCAAAGGTGCATTTTAGGAAAACAATACCAATTCTAGTTGATGCTTATCAAAACGGCGTGGAAACTGGAGACTTTGAATTTGCAAGCTATGCTGCCTGTAATATTTGTTGTTACAGATTTTTTGCCGGGGATGAACTCACCCAACTGGAAAATAAAACGGCAAGCTACAGCAAAGCAATCAGGCAAATCAGACGGAAAACTTCCTTGAATTGGATTGCAGTACTTTGGCAGACAATCCTCAATTTGTTAGGTAGATCTGAGAATCCCAGTTGCTTAGTGGGAAGTGTATATGATGAAGAGCAAGCGCTATTGCATGCTACTGCAATTAAGAACAGCACTGAAATCCACTACTTTTGCTTAAACAAACTGATACTATGTTATCTATTTGGAGAGTATCATCAAGCTGCACAAACTGCTGACTTTGCAAAGCAGGCTTCAGAAGATGTAATAGAAATGCTGTTTCTTTTTTATGATTCTCTGGTGCTTTTGAGCCTGTTATTTGATGCTTCAAGCTCTGAAAAAGTAGCTTGGATGAGCCGTGTTAACGCCAACCAAGCGAAGATGCGAAAATGGGCAGAACACGCTCCGATGAATTATTTGCATAAATATCATCTGGTTGAGGCAGAGAAAGCGCGAGTCTTAGGGCAGTTCTTTGAGGCTGAAGAGTTTTATGAACGAGCGATCGCAGGCGCTTCTGAAAATGAGTTTATCCAGGAAGAAGCATTAGCGTATGAATTAGCGGCTAAACATTATCTGGGGCGAGGTCGGGAAAAAATTGCCCAAACCTACATGAAAGAGGCGCACTGCTGCTATGGTCGCTGGGGCGCAATAGCTAAAGTTAAAGACTTAGAAAAACGCTATCCACAACTACTCAATTCCAACTTGATTCGGCAATCGAATTCAATCTTGACCGATGAAACGATCCGTCGTCCGACTGCGGCGATCGATTTGGCTGCGGTGATGAAAGCGGCTCAAGCCCTCTCAGAAATGATCCATCTCGATCAATTAATGGCTACGTTGATGCAGGTGGTGATAGAAAATGCCGGAGCCGAAACAGGCGCTCTAATTCTCTCAGAAGACGATCAGCTTACTGTGGTGGCTCAGTGCAGTGGGAGTAGACAGTACCACCTAGAAAAGGTTACTATTGCTGACTGTTCAACAATTTCTGTCTCCGTCATTCACTCGGTAGAACGCACTCAAGACACTCTGGTGCTTGATGATGCAGTCAACGAACCGTCTTTTTTGAATGATCCTTATATTCAACACAAACAGACGCGATCGCTCCTCTGTATGCCAATTCTCAAGCAAAGTCAGCTTATCGGCGTTCTTTATTTGGAAAACAATCTCAGTACTGGAGTGTTTTCCAGCGATCGCTTACAAGTCCTCAAACTGTTGATTGCTCAGGCAGCGATTTCACTAGAAAATGCTCGGTTGTATGAACGCTTAGCAGACTATGCCGAAACACTGGAAAGGAAGGTAGAAGAGCGAACTCAAGCCTTACAGCAGGAAATCTCTGAACGTCAACAAACCGAAGCCGCATTGAGACAAAGTGAAGCGAATTATCGCAACCTGTTACAAACCGCGAATTCAGTCATCATTCGCTATGATCCGCAAGGACGGATTCGATACATCAACGATTATGGGGTGAAATTCCTTGGCTATGAAGAACATCAGATTTTAGGGCGGACCTTACTCGAAACGATCGTTCCAGAAATCGAAACCTCTGGACGCGATGTCAGACCATTTATCCACGATTTACTTCGCAATCCTAAATCGTACCCGCAAGGCGAGGGTGAAAACCTGTGTCGAGACGGTAGGCGAGTTTGGCTTGCCTGGTCGAATCAAGCAATCTTAAATGAACAGGGAGACTTAGTTGAAATCTTATCGGTTGGAAATGACACCACCCAGCGTAAACAAGCAGAAGAGGCCTTACAACGCAGTGAAGCCAAGTTCCGAACTATCTTTGAAAACTCGCAGGTCGGCATCTACCGAACCCGCATCTGTGATGGATTAATTCTCGATGCCAATCAACGCTTTGCAAATCTGTTTGGCTTTGATTCACCAGAGCAGATCATTGGGCTTGAACACACCACAGGCTACTATGTAAATCAGTGCGATCGCCAACAAGCCATTGAGTTGCTGAAGCGTGATGGGGAAGTGCGAAGCTTTGCCGCACAGATGCGAAAACGAGATTGCACACCGTTTTGGGGACTTTACTCCTCTCGTCTGAATGCAGCCGATGAATGCATAGAAGGAGTGATTGCAGATATTACTGATCGCAAGCAAGCAGAAATAGCGTTGCAAGCCTCAGAGGCAGAACTGCGGGCACTCGTTTCAGCCATTCCCGATCTGCTGTGTGTCCTCACTGCTGAAGGGCAAATAATCGAAATGGTCGAAGGAAAGTTGCATAGACCCATTGAGGAAGACACATGTATTGGTAAAACACTGCACCAGATTTTTGAAAAAGCACAAGCCGATGAATTCCTAAATTACATTCAGCAGGTGCTGAGAACCCAACAAGTACTTACAGTTGAATACAGTCAGTGGACGGGTGGACGAGAAACCTGGCTTTCGGCGCGCATTGCACCGATTCGGCACGAGCAGGTGATTTGGCTGTCGCGAGATATTACGGCTCTTAAGCAAGCAGAAGCCGCCTCAATTTTGGAAGAACGCAACCGCATGGCACGCGAAATTCACGACACACTCGCTCAGGCGTTTACAGGCATTCTGGCTCAGGTGGGAGCTGCAAATCAGGTACTAACGGATGATTTAGAAGCAACTCAGGCACATCTAGACCTGATCAAAGAATTGGCGCGAACTGGACTGATTGAAGCGCGGCGATCGGTGGTAGCGCTCCGTCCTCAGCTTTTGGAGGAGGGCAGTTTACAGAGTGCTCTACATCGTCTGGTGACTCAAATCAGATCTGCCGCAACTGATACCACTTTATATTATGAAATCAAGGGTGCAGTGTATTCTCTACCCACTGAACTAGAGAGTAACCTACTGCGAATTGGGCAGGAAGCATTGACCAATGTTATCAGACACGCCAATGCTGACGAAATTCGAGTGGAGCTAGTATATGATCGTGATCGGTTTTGCTTGCGCGTGAAAGACAATGGGCAGGGCTTTGGAGTTGGGAGTGTTCCATCCTCTAATGGTTTTGGCTTATTAGGCATGAGCGAACGGGCAGAGCGCATCGGCGCACAACTGACGATTAGGAGTCAACCTGGGCAAGGAACAGAGATTATTGTCACCGTCAATCGGGAGTAGCATCACGATGAGCCAAGCCACGACGATTCGGGTTCTGATTGCGGACGATCATTCCATTTTTCGGCAAGGATTAGCCACGATTATTAACCGTGATCCAGATATGAAGGTGATTGCGCAAGCAGAAAATGGGGAACAGGCGATCGCCTTATTTCGGGAACACCAACCGGATGTAACGCTAATGGATCTCCGAATGCCTGAAGTTGAAGGAGTTGCCGCCATCGGTGCAATTCGTGCTACCGCTAAATCTGCTCGGATTATTGTACTGACAACATATGATAGTGACGAAGATATTTATCGGGGATTGCAGGCAGGAGCAAAAGGATACCTGTTGAAAGAAACTGAACCCGACGAGCTGCTGAATGCCATTCGTACTGTTCATCGAGGTCAGCAGTATATTCCGCCTGATGTGGGAGCAAAGTTGGTACAGCGCCTCAGCAATCCAGAACTAAGTGAAAGAGAACTGACAGTACTCCGTTCAATGGCACAGGGGATGAGTAATGCCGAAATTGCGGCTGCTTTGAGTATCGGTGAAGGTACTGTTAAATCTCATGTAAATCGGATCTTGAATAAGTTAGATGTGAGCGATCGCACCCAAGCTGTGATTGTTGCCGTCAAACGCGGCATTGTCAGTTTATAGGGTGTACTTTCTATTGAATTTGGATTCTAACTTGAGTTAGAGCTAAGCTTCCACTCTACGATAGAATGGTTGCTCTATCAATTTATACTGTAAAAATTTTAACTCATTATAGACGACGACTTGAAGGCAATAGCATATATTGAATTTATGTAAATAGTCATGCAGTCAGATGAGCGACGACCGTAACCACAGTTCCTTACTTGTACCACCTTCAACCCAAGATCGTATTCAAGGTGTGCTGAGTGCCAAGGTAGTGCTGGTGATGTATGGAGACTATCAATGCTCTAGAAGTGCAGGCGTTTACAAGATGATTAAAGTTATCAAACGAGAGCTTAGTGCTTCTTTTGGAGAGGATTATTTATGCTTCATCTTCCGCCATTTTCCGCAAACACAGATTCATCCCCATGCTCACCGGGTAGCCCAAGCCGCCCAAGCCGCCACCGCCCAGGGACAGTTTTGGTCAATGCATGACACTTTATTTGCCCATCAACAAAAGTTGGAGAACGGTTATCTTGTCGAGTACGCGAATGATTTAGGGCTTGACATTCCTCAGTTTCTGAAAGAGTTGTTTAAACAAGTGCATGTCGCTCGCATCAATGAAGATATCGAAGGCGGAATACATACTGGAGTAACGTCTGCCCCAGCCCTGTTTATCAATGGAACTCGGTATAGCGGGCACTGGAACACGACGGAGTTGATGGCAGCCATTATTGCTGCAAGTCATTAAGTTCCCCGATCTTTGCTCCCAATTTATATCTGACTTCTTTATTAGTGCTGGTAAGCTATCGAAATTAGATAGCTATCTTTTGCCTGTTTTGTAGAACAAGATTGCTAATTTTTGAACCATGCTAACAATTACAACACCAACAATTGAATTCAAGAACAGAGGCTTAACGCATACCCAATTGCAGCAAGTACTCGACTATATTCATACTAACCTTGACCGAAATTTGTCAGTGACTGAACTTGCAGAAATTATCAATATTAGCCCGACTTACTTTGCCAGTTTATTCAAACAAGCAATGGGAATTTCACCGCATCAGTATGTGATTCGACAGCGAGTGGAACGGGCCGAAATGATGCTGTTGAAAACGGATTGGACGATCGCGGACATTGCTTTACAAGTAGGTTTCTCCAGTCAAAGCCATCTGACCCAACAGCTTAAGCGCCTCACTGGAATGACCCCAAAACAAGTTCGCTGACTCTATAAGACTCTGAGAAACCGTTGTAAGAATCTGGAAGAAGTTGAGTGTTGGAACTCACTACAACTCAAGTTAGCTAAGCCAAAGAAAATTTAGAAGTTCATTACCATGTCTAAAATGTTTTCTCACCATGCACGGGGATCGAGAAAGACCCCCGCCGCTTCCTCTGAGCTGTCCGCACCAAACAAGGTCTCCCGTCCGGGCTGGCTCGAGATCGTCGTCGGTCTCGTCGTCTTCGCAGCCGTCGGGTTCGGGGTTGGCCCGCAACTCAAGCGGCTCGGTCTTGACCCCGTGGTCTACAGACTGGTCTTCACCTCGCTCTCCGGTATCGCCGGAATTGCTGGGTTCGCAGCGGCAGTGCTACTGCGGATTCGTTCCCTGAACGCCTTCGGCGTGCGCCGGGTCTCAAGGCGCTGGCTGCTCATCGGGGTCGGAGCTGGACTAGTCGCCTACGTGCTCAAGGGACTGGCGGTTCTGGGCTGGATCCAGATCACCGGGAACACCAACAATGTCCAGGGTGTGTACGCCGAGGGTGGCAGCGGCGGGGTACTATCTCTGGTTTTGGCCACGTTGTTCCTCGGAATCGTCACGCCCCTCGGCGAGGAACTGCTCTTCCGGGGAGTCGTCGCCAACGCGCTGCTGCGCTACGGTTCGTTGATTGGGGTCGTGGGTAGCACCCTAATCTTTGCTCTCGTTCACGGCATCAACATCATCTTTCCCACAGCCGTGGTGGCTGGTCTCGCCACTGCCGAGGTCTTCCGCCGCAGCGGATCGGTCTGGCCCGCCGTCGTCATTCACGTCGTTTTCAACCTGCCCACAATCCCGGCGATGCTGCTTATCGGCGCGGGCTAATATGACAGATTGGAGTTTGATTTTGTGCTGAAGGTCAATATTGATTGAAACAAGAGAAACACGATGATATTGCAAGATAAAGTGGCTTTAGTTACTGGAGGCGCATCGGGAATTGGTAGAGCAACAGCGATCGCCTTTGGTGCGGCTGGCGCAAAAGTCGTCTTCTGCGACAGACTCAATGTAGAAGGTGAGAAAACTGCGGCTCTGATTCGTGATACTGGAGCGCAATGCTTGTTCGTGAAATCCGATGTATCGAGTGAAGCGGATGTTCGGGAATTGGTGCAGAAAGCAATCGCAACCTACGGCAAACTCGATTGTGCCTTTAACAATGCTGGAATCGATCTGGCTGTTAAACCGTTGCATGAACAATCGGTAGAGGATTTTGACAAGATCATGTCGGTCAATGCGCGAGGGCTATTTCTATGTATGAAATATGAAATTCAACAGATGCTGACCCAAGGCTCAGGGGTGATTGTGAACAATTCATCAACGAATGGTCTCGTTGCGCTTCCGGGGATCTCTCCCTACGTTGCCAGCAAACATGCGGTGATGGGGCTGACGCGCTCGGCTGCCCTCGATTATGCCAAACAGGGCATTCGGATTAATGCCGTCAATCCTGGTCCCATTGCGACTGACCTCATGGCTCGTAGCGCTGACCAGATGAACATCACGTTCGATGATCTCGGGTCTATGGTTCCGATGGGTCGTATCGGTCAGGCAACGGAAATTGCTCAAGCGGTTGTGTTTCTCTGCTCTGATGCTGCCAGCTATATTACGGGACAACCCTTAGCGATCGATGGCGGATATACAGTAGGTTGATTGTTGAGGGTGAACTCACAGTGAATCGATCCATTTCAAGAGCGCACAATCGAGTTTAATTTTAGGAGAAATAGAATGATACTTCAGGATAAGGTGACGTTAGTCACCAGTTGTCATTCTCTATCTTGGCATTGTGTCTACCCAGTATTCTGATGTCTCTAGAGATTAAACCAATGGCAATTCTGAAACAATTTGGGATTTTATTTGTATTGGGCAGTGTGGGAATTGTGATGTACACGATCACGTCTATTTCTGTAGTCGAGCAACAGTTAGCGAAACTATCTCCAGAAACACTGGAAAAAGTGCCTCCATTGTGGATTTTAATGCTTCTGCAAGGACTACAGTATTCAGTTCTACTGGCAATCAGCATTCTGATCGGAATTGGTTGTGCCTATCGTGTTGGATTAAGCTCCCATTTGATTGATCATTGGGTGTTTCACACCGCTAAGTCTCCATCTTTTGCCGTTGAGATGAAGTGGAGCTTGGGTGTGGGTGCAGCGGCGACGATCGTTCTCTTGTTGCTCGATCAGTTGATGCAACCTGTCCTACCTGAAGCGCTACGGGCAGCCAATAATACAGAGCCAAGTTGGTTGAATTTGCTCACAGCAATGTTCTATGGCGGCATCACTGAGGAAATTTTGATGCGCTGGGGTTTAATGTCGCTGCTTGTTTGGATCGCGTGGAAAGGACTAAAACAAGGCGTTACGTTGCCAAGTCAAGGGATTTACCAGGGTGCGATCGTTCTAGCCGCGTTGGTATTTGGACTACTACACCTGCCAGCGACTGCCGTGATCGTTCCCCTCACTCCAGTTGTGATTATTCGGGCGTTGTTACTGAATGGGATTGTGGGGATTACGTTTGGCTGGCTCTTTTGGCAATATTCGCTAGAGGCTGCAATGTTAGCCCATATCAGCTTTCATGCTTTTACCTTTGTTCTTAGCGGTTTACTGGTAAGGTTGGCTTAAGTTTTGGAATAGATCCCGTAGGGCTAGCACTGCCCACAAAGTTTTACCGTGAAAGGTTTTACAAAGAAAGGTTTTACAAATGGTGGGCGATGCCCACTACTTGAATTGATGCTCAACTCTACAGTTTTAAGGTGGTAAATCAAATGATTACAGCGGTTTTCAAATGAATAGACCACAGTGAGCGAACCAGCCCCAAGCATCATCGGACGAAATTTGCTCAGTAACAATTTGCGTTAAAACTTGGTTAAATGACTCGTAAGTTCGAGCTTTTGCAGCACGCAAACACTGTTTGAGTTTTGACCAACACAATTCAATGGGGGACAAATCCGGTGAATAAGGGGGTAGAAAGACAACCCGTGCACCGACAGCCTCAATGACATCTCGAATTGCCTGGGCTTGATGCACCGACAGATTATCCATTACTACGACTGCTCCCTTCCACAGCTGTGGCGCTAAAATCTCTTGAATGTAAGTTATAAAAACGTCGGTGTTAACACTGCCTGGAATACTCATGGTGGCAATGAGTCCGTCCAAACTCAACGCCCCAATTAACGATATGTTTTTTCCTCGATTCCGGGGGCAAGAATCGTACAACCGCTCACCACGTTCTGCACGTCCATAGAGTCGTGTCATTCCTAAGTTTAGACCTGACTCGTCTACAAATACCAAATTGTGCGGGTCAACGTTCAATACCCAATCCCTATACTCAAAGCGCATCTTAGAGACTCGTGGGCTGTCTTGCTCACTGGCATACAGTGTTTTTTTTAGTGGTCAACCCTAAGCGTTGAACTGCACGATGCATGGTTGAGATGCTGACAGTAATCCCATTCCGTTTCGCCAAACGCTCGCACAATTCTTCTAGTAAGGCATCCGGTTGTTCATCTACTAGCTGCTGCACTGTTGATAATTTCTCGACTGTAATTTTAGCGTTAAGCGAAGCTCTCCGTTTGCGTAGCGCCCCTCTTAGGGGCTAGGAATCGCTCCACCTGCATGAGGTTTTGGAATCACTTGTCCTATGTTTCGATAGCGACGAATCAACCGTTGGACAAACGATAAGCTCACTTTAAAGCGGTCTGCAAGTTGTCGAAGTGACCCATCATACGCTGTATAAGCATCAATTACGCGTTGGCGTAGATCATTTGAGTAGGGAGCAGGCATTACCGTGAGTATTTTTACTACTCCTCTAGTTTACCCAATTTGTAGTCTACTCAATTGAAAACCGCTGTAAGTGTGGGGATCTATTTACAACCCATGATATTGAGCCTAACCCTCTCCTAAGAAACATTGGTTGAGGTTGAGGCAACAGTAGCACTGACGTGACCGACTGATTGCGAAAAGCGTAGCCATAAGTTAAACCTTCTTCCTCTGTCTCTGTGTCCTCTGCGCCTCTGCGGTTTTTTTATCACTCAGATGCATACCGGATTTGATATTACACCCTGCCCGAAGGGCATCTTACGACGACTAGATGAATCAACACCTGCCATTTTGCGGTACTTGGTCACAGTTCTACGAGCGATGGGTAAACCAAATCGCAGCTTAATCAGCTGTGCTAATTGCTCATCACTATAAGGCTTTACAGGAGATTCTTCTTGAATCAGTTGCTGGATGAACTGCTGTATTTGTTGTGGTGTGTGTCCACCAACACGAGCAGGTGTGCAAAGCTTTTGTAATGGTACAATCTGGCTTGGTTGTCCACTAATTAACAGATATCGCTCGCGCACAATTCGACTGATAGTTGCATTTGAGAGTCCCACCGCTTGAGCAACCATTTGTTGTGGTGTAGGAACGAGATCCAATGCGTCTCGACTTGAAAGAAAAGCTTGTTGACGATCAACCAAAAACTCTCCCACTTTGAGGAGATTATCTTGCCATTGGTTCAATGCGGTAAGCAAAGAACGAGCTTTTTGCAACAGAACTTCCAGCCGTTGAGTTTCTTTGGTTTTACGATGTGAACGGTTGAGAACAGCAACAGCTTCCTCATCAAGGCACAAATCTCGACTCATCTCGTAAGCCAACATAACTTGCCAACCGCCTGCATAAGGTTCCGCTTTTAAATCGGGGGTGACAATTGGTGCAGGAGTGTGACTAAAGTTCCTGGCTGGTCGAGGTTCTAGCGTTTGAATCTGGCGAATAGTACTACCGAGTGTTTCTGAATCAAGACTAGATCTAGTCTGCCGTAGCTTTTGCAGTAGGGTTTCTCGGTAAAATTTTGCATCAGTGGAATTGCCGACACAAGCTGCGATCTCCTCTAAATAATCCTGGACTAATAGTCTAGCTAAATTTTCGGGTTGATCCGGAAGTTGCAACAACAAACATTCTTGAAGCGATCGCGCACCAATTCCCGGTGGATCCAGACGTTGCAAATCAGGAATCACAGCTTCTAGTTCACTGACAGAAAACCCACTACCCGCCGCCCAAACTTGCGGTGATTCTTCCAAGTAGCCAGATGGAGACAACCATTGAATCAAGTAAAGTAAAGCTTTTTGCTGCCGAGAGGATAGGTTGAGGGCTGAAATTTGTCCTTGCAGATGTTCTTGAAGACTAAGTTCTGCTGCTGTTGGAGTATACCAATCTGGTAAAACATCTGACACCAGAGTTTCTCCATTGCCAGAACTCGTCGTGCGACGCAAAAAGGGATTTTGTTCAACTTCATTTCTCAGATGCTTAATAACCCGTCGATGATCCAAGGGCAGCAGTTGCACGAGATAGCGCAAGCTTGGATAAAGGACTGCTTGAGTCTCTAAATGGGTTTCTACCGAAGGTGTGGATATAAGTGCAGACATGATTTTCTGCTCCTACTCTGGTTGTGATTGTTGACTCAATATCAGATGCTCTGGTAAAATAGCACGTCCACCAGAAAGCACGGCAGCACGTTCGAGTGTGTTTTGCAACTCGCGCACATTTCCAGGAAAATGGTAGCTTGTGAGTTTTTCCATTGCTGCCATTGTGAGTGCCAAGCGCTTGAGTCCTCGGCGCAAAGCGATCGTACTCAAAAAGTACTGGGTTAGCTGTTGAAGATCTTCCGGGCGATCGCGCAATGGTGGCATATCAATCCGGACTACGTTGAAGCGGTAATATAGATCTTCCCGAAACTGGTTATGCTTAACCATTTGCTCTAAATTCCGATTCGTAGCAGCGAGAATCCGTACATCTACGGTACGAGTTTGGTTACTTCCCAGCCGTTCAAATGAGTGGTCTTGTAAGACACGCAACAGCTTACCCTGAATAACAGGGCTGAGTTCCCCAACTTCATCGAGAAAAATTGTACCAGCGTTTGCTTGTTCAAATCGACCAATTCGCAGGTGATTCGCTCCGGTGAAAGCACCTTTTTCGTGTCCGAATAATTCAGCTTCTAGCAAATGTTCTGGGAGGGCGGCACAGTTAACCTTCACCAACGGTCCTTTACGACGAGGACTGGTAGTATGGAGTGTGGAAGCAACTAATTCTTTACCAGTGCCCGACTCTCCTGTGATTAGAACAGTGGTGTTTCCTGGAGCAACCCGCCCGATGAGTTTGAAGACTTCTTGCATAGCGAGCGATCGCCCCAATAACTCGTCTGACTGCTCCAAACTCTGCAAGTCCGACTCCCCCATTTGATACACAGGTTCTTGGTGATGCGCAAGTGCCTTTTGGGTGATATTAACTAAGTCTTCTAAATCAAAAGGTTTGGTCAGGTAATCGTAAGCACCCAACTGCATGGCTTCAATTGCTGTGCGACTGGTACCATAAGCAGTCATGACAATCACAGGTAACTCAAACAGTCTTTGTTCGAGAGTTTTTAGGACTGCGATTCCTTGGGTTTTGGGCATCTTCAAATCCAGAAAGACGAGATCAGGATGAGTTGTGTTGTCCAACAGGATCTTCAAACCCTGCTCTCCATCTGCCGCTTGCAGCACCTCATATCCTTCATCTTGAAGAATTTGGGCGATCGCCTGCCGCAGTGCTCTTTCATCATCAATAATTAGGATTTTAGCCATTTTTAATTTTGCATGAGAAATTTGGAAGAGAAAATGAACCGCATAGACACGTTTGCGCAGCTCCAAAGTCTGCCGGGGGGAGTATCCCCCCGGCGTTAGCGTTTGCGCAGCGCCCCCTCCGGGGCTAGCGAACCGAAGGTTGCTTTGCCCCTTAGGGGCTAGTGGCTTCCCGCAGGGTAGGACACAAAGAAATAAAAGTTTGAGAGAGTTTTTGCGTTAGTCGTAAGGTAAGAAAACACTAAATCGTGTCTTTCCTAGAGATGATTCCACCTGGATATATCCTCCATGTCGAGTTACAATCTCATGACTGATTGAGAGTCCCAGTCCTGTTCCTTCTGGTTTGGTGGAGTAGAACGGGTCAAAAATGCGTTCTTGCTCTTCTGGCGGTAAACCAGGTCCTTTATCTTTTACCCAAGCCACAAAGTAACGCTCTTTTTGCTGACTTTGAGCGCCTAACTCCTCTTCCACTCCTACCGTCACCTGTTCTCCTTCAGGACTGGCTTGAATGGCGTTGAGAATTAAATTGACCATCACTTGTCCCAGTTCGCGACGACGCAGAGAAATTTCTGGCATTGGGTGGGCGGGAGCTTGGTAAACTAGGTCTACCCCCTGTTCTTCAGCTTTGAGACGCAACAGCGAGACAGATTCCAAGACAATGTTCTCTAGCGATGTCAGAGCTAAAGCCTCCTGCTGCTGATTTTTGTCAAAATATAAAAGTCTTTGTACAAGATGCTCCAGACGGTTTACTTGTTCTAAGAGACTATCAATAGGCAATGTAGTTAAGCCTTGCTTTCGCAGTTGCCGATCAGTGTACTGCAAATTCAAACGCATACTAGCCAGGGGATTGCGGATTTCGTGAGCAACACCCGCTACTAACTGTCCTAGTGAAGCCAGTCGTTCCACGCGATGCAGACGCTGCTCTAACTCTTGACGACGGGACTGCATTGTATTGATGGCGTCTCCCAACATTCCCATCTCGGCAGGTAGGGGTGGAATTTGATTTGCCTGATTTGCTTCCATTGCCTTAATGCTCTGCTGGAGCCGTTGCACACCCCACTGTAGCTGGAGCGCAATGGCAAAAGTCCAAAAACCAACCACCAACATTCCCAAGACAACTGGTACGCTAAGAATTTTTTGCTGGCTGTCCTCTGTGCGAGGTATCCGCTTCATTGTCCATACCGCTCCCCAAAGTGGCAGAGGATCTGCGCGCACCACCACAACGTCCAGCTTAGGACGCAGGACGAATTCTTGAGGCAATCCTTGACTCGTTGCCCGTCGTGCCAGTTGGAGAATTGTATCTCGTTCAGCTGGTGGAATATCGCTTTTGGGCACAGGTCCACCGTGTGTGGGATAAGCATAGCCCAGAAGCTGATCTCCCTGTAACAGGTAAAAGCCACCTTCAACTCGCCCAAAGTTCGCCAATACTTCAGTGGAAAGCTCTGTTAAAGGTCTATTGATGTTCCCTTTCGAGACTCCCCCCTTAAAAAGATTCGATTCCCAGAACAGCTTGATTAAACGCGTGTTGGCTTTAGCAAGTTCTTGCTGATTATGAGCCACCACCGCGCCTTCAAAACTTTCAAACAGTTGCACTAACAGCAATAATGCTACCGCGCTCAAACCTAGAAATAGGATAGTCAGGATGGTGAGCTGCTGCCGCAGTGTCCAGCGTCGAAGTTTCATCAAAAATTGGGTTCATTGAACAGTGATCTGTTTCAATTCTTATCTTGCCTTACTCAAATGTATCTAACCTGTATCTTTGGCACGATTTTTGCACAACATAATTATGAATCAGGCGTTGTGTGACGAATCACTTCTCATCCATTCACAAAGACCCCATCATGAATCACCTTAATGATCGTATATCTAGTCAAACGGCTGCTGATGTGTTTGGCCTTGCTGCTAAGTTACACGCGCAGCGACATCAAGATTACTCAACGGCAGAATTGATGCAGGCAGCAGCAGAAGCAAATATTTCACCAGAGGCTCTTCAGGAAGCGTTAAAACTGATGCAAGCAAAACAGATGCAAGATCAAACACAGCGGCGTAACCTGCGGCTGATGCTCGGCAGTGGAGCTGTGGGGGTGGTGATCGCCCTCAGTAGTATATGGGCTTACAGTGCCATGACCAGAAATCCAGCTTGGAGTGCAAGTTCGTCCGAAATCAGTTCGGTACGACCAAATCCTAGCAATTTCGACCAGAGTCGTGCAAGTACTTCACTACCAGCTCCTCCAGATTCACTACCAGTTCCTCCAGACAATGATGCTACTACATTGACAGGTAAAATTCAGCAATACCTGCTCAACCCTGAAGGTAGAGTAGATGGGTTATTGCTCAACAATAAAGTGCAAGTGAAAATTCCACCACATCTGAACAGAAATTTAGTTGCACAAATCAGTTTAGGAACTGATATCAGCGTAACAGGAAAAACGGGTGTATCCACGCCCTTTGGACAAGAAATTAAAGCAAACGAAATCACCAATCGTCAAACCCAGCAGACAATCGCAAACAAACCAACTCCCGATGCACCACCCCCACCTCCACCTACCCCCAATGATTACAGCAATTTATCAGCCGAAGGAACAGCCCAACAATGGTTGGTAGGACAGCGAGGAGAAATTAATGGCGTGATTCTTTCTTCGGGAGTACAAGTGAAGTTTCCACCTCATGCTGGTAATCAACTTGTTAATACGGCTCAAGTAGGTGACAAAGTTCAGGTACAAGGCTTTGGTACTCGCAATAAATACGGTGAGGTGATTAAAGCTACTACGTTAAAGGTGAATGAACGCAATGTGGCAATCGCTCCTTAAACAAAGGAAATCAATCTTAAAGACAAGAGCAAATTGCGTCGCCTCAACGAATAAGTTCATGACCCCTCAACGCATGACTATAGACTATAGCAGTCCTATTTCATTTGTGAAAAAACAAAGTACATTTGCATATTCTTCTTCCCTGTTCTCTGTTCCCCACCTCAACGAATAATTTTACAACTCCTGCACGGATTGCTATAGTTCTCTTTGTCACCTAATATTACAGTACATGAGGAAATCATGTATGTTTCTTTTGATGAATAATTAGTAACAGAACTCTCTGAAGATGCTGTCGGTTTAAAGCCTATTTCTCATTTAGAAGACTACTTTAATAATGAAGTACCACCAGTAAGGTGATTGAAAATCGAATTTATCCTATTATAATTTATTTTGCTATAAACTAAAGCAAAATAAGTATAGGAATCCGGTTTGATGAGTGTGAATTTACTCGTGGAAGTAGGGAACGCATAACGCTTAAGTTTTACAGAAAGTGTACCTAGCTTAGTCACAAATTAAATATGAGTCCTACATGACCTCATTTTTTGTGAAAAGGTCTTGAGACAGCAAAGATGATTTCTCAATTTGATGTCAGATAATAAACACATTTTCTAGGCGAAAGTCAACAAATTCAGCTTTTTTATATCTTCTATATCCTGATGTAGATACACTCCTCAGTTGTTGGCGTCAAAATTAAGCAGTGACACCATACTAGGAAATCATTCACTCATGTCAGAATATCAACGTATAGAAGAACAAATGCTTTCCCGCGAAGCTGAGAAGCAACTTTCTAAACAGCTAGATACAGCAGACAAAATAGACGTAGATATACAAACTAATTTTCTGAAGTTATTGCAGGGGCTAGTAGATGGAGTTTCAGTTGAAGGTCAGGGATTGGTCAAACAAGATATTCGCATACAGGAAATCAAGCTGCAAATAGATAATGTCGCAGTTAATCCATTCAGTGTTCTCTTTGGTCAAGTTGAACTGAATGAACCAGTTAATATCACTATTCGTGTTGTCATGACAGAAAAAGATATTAACCGTGCTATGACTTCCGAGTTTATCCGTAGCAAAATGCCAAGCTTTGAGTTTAATGCCGATGGTAAAACTGTCTCTTTATATCCAGAGGAGATACAAATGAAGCTACTAGAGGATAACAAAATGACAGTGGCGTTAAAAGTGAAATTAACAGAGGATGGAAATACTCGTCCATTAAGTTTTACAGCACAATATTCTCCACGTACTGACGATAAACCTATCATTCTAGAATATTTTAACTGTACTCAAGGAGAAGGAGTTTCACTTGAAGTGGTTGTTGCCTTAATGCAAAAAATAAAAGAATTGGTAAACTTACCATATTTTAAATATGAAGATATCGTGTTGCAAATCAGAAAGATGGAAATACAAAAAGAGATGATGCTCCTTTTGGTAGATGCTCGTCTTAAACAATTTCCTTCCTTCTGATTGTTATGAATTTTAGTAATAAAAGGAGGTATTTTAACTAAATTTGAACAGTAAAAGATTGTATCAGCTTAACTGCTATACAGGAAAAATAAACCTAAAACTATACTTTTAGAGATATAGACTGGTCTAATTTTCAATGATTAAATGATTTTGGTAATCGGAGTTATTTTCATGCAAGAAAAAAGTAGAAAACCAAGCCAAAAAAGTTTAAGAGCACTCGATTTTTTAAACCTTTTTCTAGCTGATGTGCGTGATGGTGTAGGACCATATCTAGCTATTTTTTTAAAAGCTTCAGAACATTGGAATCCAGTAGATATTGGGATTGCAATGTCCGCTTCAACTGTTGCAACAGTTATTGCCCAAACACCAATAGGTGGGTTGGTAGACCGACTGCGTCAAAAACGAGAATTGATTATAGTGGCTGCAACCCTTGTATCTATTGGTTGCATCGTAATAGCCCTTTTCCCGATTTTTCCGATAGTCATTGGTGGTCAAATTTTAATTGGTTTGGCAGCAGCGGTGTTTCCAGCTGCGATCGCTGCTATTAGCTTGGGACTGGTAGGACATGATAATTTCGATCGTCGAGTTGGTCGCAATGAGGCGTTTAATCATGCAGGCAATGTACTTGCAGCGACTTTGGCTGGTTTAATAGGTTTTTTTATTACTCGCCAAGGTATCTTTTTTCTGGTAGCAGCGATGGCGGCGGCTAGCGCAGTTGCCGTCTCGAGGATTCGCGAAAAGGAAATTGACCACAAATTAGCGCGTGGTGCAAAAGAAGAGGATGAGGATAGTGCAGAAAAAGAGGGGCATCAAGTCTCTGGGTTTATGCAATTATTCAGCGATCGCCGCATACTTTTATTTTGTCTTGCAGTAATTCTGTTTCACTTTGCCAATGCAGCGATGTTACCACTCGTCGGTCAGAGACTTGCAGAAGGCAAAGCTACAGGAGCTACACTTTATATGTCAGCTTGCATCATCGTAGCCCAGTTAGTGATGATTCCTTCTGCTAGCTTGGCTGGTCGTTTTGCACATGCTGCCAGAAAACCAGTCTTTTTACTTGGCTTTGCTGTCTTGCCAATTCGTGGTGTACTTTACACTCTAACAGATAATCCTTATTTCTTGGTTTCTGTACAGATTTTAGATGGAGTTGCTGGCGGTATTTTTGGTGTACTTTCAGTACTCATGGTCGCTGATTTAACTAAAGGTACAGGTCGGTTTAATATCACACAAGGGGCACTAAATACTGCTATTGGTATAGGTGCTGGTCTGAGTAATCTGCTAGCTGGGTTTGTTGTACAAAAGGCTGGCTACAATATTGCTTTTCTTGGCTTGGCTGCGATCGCCGCTGTTGCTACTGTTATTTTCTGGATGTTGGTACCAGAAACCAAAGGTTCATACAAAGCACAATCTTTAGTTTCAAGCGAGTCTTGAGAAAAACTCTATGAATAACGACCTATTGTAAAAGTGTAGGGCACATTATACAACCGCTAATTACTAATTGTCTGCTGTTTCTTACAATTAGTGGTTAGCTAATTTGTTTGTATTCTCTCATTTCTATAACTGGCGAATGATGGAATTAGAAGTCATAATTTGTAACCTCGTAAAGGAACGTATAGGCACGAATTTTCATTTATGCAAGAGTATGATGTTGTCATTATCGGAGCAGGACACAACGGTTTAGTTTGTGCTGCTTATTTACTCAAGGCTGGCTATAGTGTGCTACTATTGGAAAAACGTCCTATTCCTGGTGGTGGGGCAACAACAGAAGAATATTTACCACAAGAAGCTCCTGGATTTAAGTTTAATTTGTGTGCTATTGACCACGAGTTTATTCATCTAGGACCAGTTGTACAAGAATTAGAACTGGAAAAATATGGTTTGCAATATCTGGAGTGCGATCCAGTTGTTTTCTGTCCGCATCCGGATGGCAAATATTTCTTAGCTCATAAATCAGTAGAAAAAACGAGTGCCGGAATTGCGCGTTACAGTGAACGCGATGCCAAAAAATATCTAGAATTTACAAAATACTGGCAGCAGGCGATTGGTGCGATGATTCCCATGTTTAATGCACCACCGAAATCTGTCTTAGATATTCTTGGCAACTACGACATTGCAAAGCTAAAAGATTTATTTTCGGTAATTGGTTCTACCAATAAGACGCTGGACTTTATTCGCAATATGCTAACCAGCGGTGAGGATATTGTCAACGAGTGGTTTGATTCAGAATTTCTCAAAGCACCTTTGGCAAGACTTGCATCAGAACTTGGTGCGCCTCCCTCCCAAAAAACCCTTGGTATTGGTGCAATTATGATGGCAATGCGTCATAATCCAGGGATGACTAGACCGCGTGGCGGTACTGGTGCATTAACGCAAGCCTTAGTAAATTTGGTTACAAGTAAAGGTGGTGTTATCCTGACAGACCAGCACGTTAAGAAAATTTTGATTGATGATAATCGTGCTGTTGGTGTGCGGGTGGCTAATGGCGTAGAATACCGTGCTAAGCACGCAGTGATTTCAAACATTGATGCCAAGCGTGTGTTTTTACAATTAATGGATACCAGCGATGTAAATGCTGCTGATCCAGATTTACGCGAAAGATTAGAACGCCGCATTGTCAACAACAACGAAACTATCCTCAAGATAGACTTGGCTTTAAACGAACCACTGCGCTTTGAGCACCACGAACACAAAGACGAATACTTGATTGGCTCTGTTTTAATTGCAGATTCTGTTGCTCATGTAGAACAGGCTCATAGCAAATGTAGTTTAGGAGAAATTCCAGATTCTGATCCCTCAATGTATGTCGTTGTGCCAACAGTGCTAGATCCATCAATGGCACCTCCTGGTAAGCATACCGCATGGATTGAGTTTTTCTGTCCGTATCAAGTCGCAGGTGCAGAAGGTACTGGTTTAAATGGTACAGGGTGGACGGATGAATTAAAAAACAAAGTCGCAGACAAGGTGATTGATAAGCTAGCAGACTACGCACCAAATGTGAAGGACGCAATTATCGCCCGTGGCGTGGAAAGTCCGGCTGAACTAGGAGAAAGATTAGGCGCGTATAAAGGAAATTACTATCATATTGATATGACTTTAGATCAGATGGTATTTTTCCGTCCCTTGCCAGAGATTGCCAACTACCAAACACCCATTTCGGGTTTGTATTTGACAGGTGCAGGCACTCATCCTGGTGGTTCAATTTCAGGAATGCCAGGACGCAACTGTGCGCGAGTCTTTTTGCAGAATAAGCAGCCCATAGTACAAAGGCTAAAGGACGCAGGGGATTCGATTAAATCAACAGTTGAATCTGTGTTTAAGATTAACAACTAAAACGTCCAGACGTTTATATGTGTTTGGTCTGATTTAAATTACCGTGGGGCAGGGTTGTACCACGCCCCCCCTTTTGTGCCAGTTGCTTAAGTCCTGTATCCCTCGCCTGTGGCAGTCAAGCGAATGCAATAGATGGCTGTGTTGCCTGTAATAAAGAGGCTGTGACCATCTTCTCCCCAGGCTAAATTGCTTGTTCGTACACCCGTTTCAATACTCCCCAGAAGCGTCCCATCGGGAGCAAAAATGAAAACTGCCTCGGGTGCAGGGGAAACGCATCTTATTTCCTAATAAAAACTAAAGAAGATTTCAAAATGACATAGATAACTGTAAAAATGGTTAAAATGATAAGCACAATAAATCAACTTGTTTCCAAACAATGAATTCGCTTATCTCCATTTCAACTCCTATCTATTAATAGGGAAATACGGAAGTCAGCGAACCTAAAGAGAATACAACAACATCACACTGAATTTCCTCTCCCTGCTCTAGCTTGAGCGTGTCCTGAGAAAAACCAAACGCTTCTGCGTGATGGGGTTGTATTCGACCTTCAGCTACGAATTGATAGTAAGCTTCTGGTCCGATTGCAGTCGCCGATCGCAAGTCAGACAATAGGGAGTGCATTGGTTGCACAGCGTTTAATCGGGCAGCAGCAGTTCGGTATACTAGGGATGGCAACCCACTCTGCCCAGACCTCGATCGGGTACTCTTTTGATTGCATATAGGGGTATGTTGTACAGAAATCTTTCTGTCTACAATCCCGTTTTGGGTGTTAGATAGAATCAGTTCAGTCCAATCAGCAGTTGAGTTGCTGTCGGTTGAACCGCATGCGCGGCGGGCAAAGAGCCGCTGAAGTCTAGCGTTAGGTTGCACAAACTTCATGAACTGATCTCCCACCTCGCTTCGGTCTCTTTCAGCTTCCAATACAGATCAAGTCGGAAGGATTACCAAAATGCCTAAAATTGAGCGTGTTCTCATCGTTGGAGCCGGCATGGCTGGGCTTAGTCTTGCTATTGCCCTCAAGCGTCAGGGACTGAATCCCGATATCGTGGAGCGCCAGGCGGCATGGTCTGTTCATGGTGCGGGTATTTACCTTGTTGGAAATGCGATGCGTGCGCTTCGGTCGTTGAATCTGTTCGACCAGGTCCTTCGCCAAGGTTCGTTGATACGGACTCAGACACTGCTAGATGATCGGGGTCGAAAGCTAGCCACGATCGATACTGAAAGCGTATGGGCAAGCTGCGGTCCCTGTGTGGGTATTCGCCGAACTGCGCTCCAGAGCATCATGGTCGAGGCCTTGGGAACTGCACAGCTTCACTTCTCGACAACCGTGGTTGCACTTGAGCAGCGTGAGAACCTCGTTGCAGTTCAATTCAGCAATGGAACCGAGAGTCTCTACGATCTCGTGGTGGGTGCCGATGGTGTGCGTTCATCGATTCGCAAGCTGATCTTCGGGGACTCGCAGCCCCGCTATTGTGGTCAGGTGGGCTGGCGGTTCCTGGTGTCGTGTCCGCCATCGATAACGGGATGGACCGTCTTTGCCGGGCACCGTGGAGTCTTTCTGTTCATCCCAGTCGGTGGCGGTCAAGTATATTGCTACGCTGACGCTGCAATCGCTCAGCCTCTTGATGATCCTCTAGAAGGACGACTGGAGCGGCTGCGATCGCGCTTCGGATCTTACGCCAGTCCAGTGCCTGAAGCGCTGGCAGAACTCCAGTCTTCAGAACAGATCCACTTTGGTGTCATCGAGGACATCCTGCAGGAGCCGTGGGGTTCGGGTAGGGTCTTACTCATCGGCGATGCTGCCCATGCAACATCACCCAATATGGCGTCGGGTGCAGCAATGGCTTTTGAGGACGCACTCGTGCTGTCCAAGTTGATCGTGTCGGAGCGAGACGTCGCGCAAGTACTGGATGAATATACAACCCAACGGATCACTCGGATTCGCTGGGTACATGAACAGACCCACCGTCGGGACCAGATACGAAATCTCCCGCCGATCATCCGAAATTTCATGACGCGCTACCTAGCGAACTCCGTCTATCGCGCAAACTACAGTCCGCTACTAGCTGAGCTATAGGGAAGCACTTAGGTGTCGTGGTCTAATTCATCGGTTTGGTCAGCTCAGCGGCAAGCGTTTTTGTTGGAAAACGAGTCGTCCTGGTATTTTTGCACCAGAACCTTTAACGGTTGGTATATGAGTGCTGAAATTGGTGCCCGCAATTTTGGCGATATGAAGCGCTACAACTTATTACCTATCTACACTTCCTTAGGGCACAACCCACAATGTCCACTCGCAGATCTTGTTCACTCTCAGCTTGGTCGATAGCTTCAAACAGAAGCTGCAAAGGAATTGCCACTATGGCAATGGCAGAAAGTGTACTCGATTGAGGTCTAGGCATAACCCAGTCGTATTTCTAGCATAGATGCTATGCCTAATACCGAAAAGAATTCACATCCAGGAGAAACAAAGTGACCCAAGCTCTAGATCGCCTACAAATTGGTATTCTTGCAGACCCGAACTGCTTTGTTCCCGACATTATCGGTGTCTACACAGCGTTCTGTGATGCTCCAAATTGCGACATTCACTTCCTCTGGAAGCACACCAACCCTCAGAAAAATACTGAATCCTCTGGCATGGTGCATCGGGAAGGGATGCACGCTACGACCACCTTTGCCGATTGTCCCCAAAACCTCGATGTTCTGTGTGTTGGAGCCTCTACAACCAATCTTTTGTCTGATGAAGAAACGTTGGCATTTCTCGCTGACCGAGGCGATCGCGCCAAGTATATCATCGGCATCTGCGCTGGTAGCCTGACGTTGGCTGCTGCGGGCTTATTGACTGGTTACCGGGCAACAACAAATTTTCAGGCAATCGAGGCACTTGCTCCCTTTGGCGCGATTCCAGTAGTAGGAGGTCATGTGGTCGTCGATCGCAACCGCTTCACAGCAGGACCTGTGATATCAAGTCCGGATGAATAGTGTTTAATAAAATATGTGTGCATATACCAATAGCGATCGCCAATGCCGAAACTTGTAACGATTCAACCGCACTTGGGGGTTGAAGAACTCGAACAACGTTATCGTCAGTGCTCTGACCTAGTTGAAAGCCGTCACTATCAAATAATTTGGCTGCTCGCGCCAAAGAGAAAACAACAGCAGAAGTAGCGGAAGTAAGAGGCTACAGCCGGGAATGGATTCGCCGTTTGGCACGACGTTACAATCAACAAGGGGTATGCGCGCTGTGCGATCGCCGCTATCACAGCAGCTGATGTGTAACGAGTGGCGCAGCAATACTTGAAGCCTGAAAATATGGTGACTCTGGTGGTGGGTAATCAAAGTAATATTAATCCGCTATTACACGCAGCTAGCTTGCTAAGTGATGCCGATAGATGTGACTATTCAAGGGAAGCAGGGGAGAGCGACGAATTAACTGAAAAAGACAAAACTCCTTTATTAATGTCTGTCAAAAAGAAAGGCAGAAGTACGTTCGCGCAGCGTCTTTGAAGGAGAAGGCAGAAGTTTTAAAGTATAATAAAATACATTTTGCTTGCTCCCCAACGTAATTGTTGACCAAGCCCCTTCGGGGCGGGTATAGGGGTGTAGGGGTGTAAGGGATAATTAGCCCCGAAAAGGAACAAGCCCACGCCAGATGCCTCAAGTCGAGAGACTCGCCCACGGCACTGGCTCCTGTTTTTAAACATGGAAAAGAAAAAAGATGTATTTCGAGACACATGGTGCGAGAAATACGGCGTCCTTGTATCAAGCCCCTCAATTTATTGATGGGGTTCCTTACACCTTTCAAGGGTAAGTATTTAAGAAAGGCATAGAGAAGCAGGTAAAATACTTATCTGATGGAAGTCCGCAGAAATATTTAAGGCAAAAGCAGAGGATAATCCAGGGTGTAATAAAGTGAATGCAGGTAGGAAAAAGTAAGGAATTAAGAGAATGGACGAGAAAAGTAATTGAAAAAATGCGAAACAACTAAAGCCTCAAGCTGTCGTACTGGCAATGTGGAGCTTTGGAATGGTAATGATGCAATAAGCGCGGGTTGACAACAGTTTCAGTCTTTTTAGCAGAACTACTGGGTAAAAAGGAAAATACTGTGCGTCAGCAACTACGGGAATGGTATCGAGACGGGGAAGATAAAACAAAAACCGGACGGGCAACACTTGATATCACATCCTGTTTTAGTCCACTGCTATGCTGGATTTTAAGCCAAAGGCCGGAGAACGAAAAGCGTTTGGCACTGGCAGCAGATGCATCAACGCATGAGCGATCGCCCGTTTATACCTCAACAAGCTCCGCTTGTTGCCCTGAACTCCGTTCAGGGGACTCACGAAGTGAGTCAGGCATAGGGCGCACCTTGTGATCGCTTTACTCGTATTAGCAATTAGTATTGTTAACGTCGGTTGGCCAATTCCTATTTGGAGACATATCTCCTTTTATTGTGTCGGAAAAATCAACTGAAAAAGCTTGATTTTTAACATAATTAACGAAAGTATAAAAAAAGATTAAGAACAATTTAAAGCCAAGCAGAGCTTTATTGCAAATTATTTAATGAGTTTGAAGTAAGAGCATAGCATATTTGAAATGCATTAATCTTAAAAAAAAATCATTAATTTTTTAGGGATATTTCAAGCAGTCTAATTTTACTTACTATGTCTCATGACCGAACAAAACCTGACACTCAAGCAATAGACAATGCAACAGGTAAATTTTTAACACCGTTTCAGCGCAAAATGCTGCAAAAAAGTTTGCATAAGGATTTACCTGAGTCTTATCGCCAACGCATTGAAATTATGTTGCTCGCAGATTCGGGGAAATCTCAAACCGAAATTTGTCAAACCTTGGGGTGTTGTCCAGCAACAGCACGGCATTGGATGCACATAGCACGTACTGGAATGGCGCACCAATGGCAAGAGTCTCCAATTGGTCGTCCGAAGGCAGTTAATGAAGAATATTTGCAGCGTTTGAAAGAACTGGTTACCCATAGTCCCCGTGATTATGGATATTCGTTTCAGACTTGGACAGCCCATTGGTTGAGCAAGCACTTGGAGAAAGAGTTGGGGATTTCGGTCAGTGATCGCAACATTAACCTTTTGCTGAAAAAAATGGGGCTTTCGACTCGAGGAACCCAGACAGTAGAGAAAGTAACGTCCAAGGAAAGCACCCACATCACAATTGGCGACCTACAATCTTCCTCTGAGCCTAATCTCCCATGTTCTCTCAACATCAACATCAATAAATATAGCGATTTAAAAGTATAATGACACTACTGTTAAGCTCCCAAAACGTAGGCAATTATTTATTTAGTCAGGGTCTTTGTACCACCGAACAACAAACCCAGCTCCAGATTGAATTAGTAGCTGCCAAGAATTTTAACTTGAGAGTGAGTTTACCAGATGGTTCTAAACTCCTTGTCAAGCAAGAGCGGTACTATCAGGATGGGAAAACATTTGGTGAGTTTTTAGGCGAATGGCGTGTTCAAGAGTTCTTAAACCAATTTCCAGAACTGGATCACCTTCGCCCATTGCTGCCGGTGGTGCTCAATTTTGACCCAGAGAATTCGATTCTTGTCTTCAGGTATCTGGATGACTATCAAGATTTGACTGATTTCTACGCTCAGGAAAAGAACTTCCCAAGCCAAATCGCCTCTGCAATTGGCACTGTTTTAGCTACTATCCATCGTGCCAGCTTCAATCGTCAGAACTATCGGGAATTCTTCCATCAAAATCAAAAGGACGCCCTCACTGGTCAAGTGCTTAACTTGATTCGGGGGCTGGAACGGATTGGACCGGAAATTTTTGGAGGAGTACCCGCAGATGCGCTAAAATTCTTTTCGCTCTATCAGCGCTACGACAGCTTGGGGCAAGCGATAAGAGAACTGGGCAGCGCTTTCGCTCCTTGTTGCCTGACGCATCATGACCTGAAGTTGAACAATATTCTCCTGCACACCAATTGGCAGCAATCCGGTGACAGCATTGTGCGCTTCATTGACTGGGAGCGCTGTAATTGGGGAGACCCTGCTTTTGATTTGGGAACACTTATCGCCAGCTATCTGGAAATTTGGTTAAGTAGCTTGGTGATCAGCAATGCACTCAGTATTGAAGAATCTCTACGCCTAGCGGCGACTCCCCTTGAGGTGCTTCAGCCTTCGATCGCTGTTCTGACCTTGGCTTATTTCGACACCTTCCCAGAAATCTTACAACAGCGCCCTGATTTCTTGCGGCGTGTGGTGCAATTTGCCGGTCTTGTATTGATTCAACAGATTTTGGCGATGATTCAGTTTCAGAAAACCTTCGGCAATATCGCAATAATCATGCTTCAGGTAGCTAAGACATTGTTATGCCGTCCAGAACAATCCATGTCAACGACTTTTGGCACTGCTGCTGCTGAATCTGGACGTTTGAGCTGTACTGCTGCTTAAGATGTTTAGTCGCAACTCAACCATGACACAATTACTAGATTCTCTAATTCAACAGCCAGATGTAGCAACTAAGCGAGTGCTGGATGCTCTGCAAGAAATTGCGAGCAAGGTTCAGATCGAGTCTGACTTCAGCATTCGTCATCCAGATTACAAACCCTTTGAACTGCCAGCAGAGGCGATCGCCCGCTTTCAGCAAATCCCTGTAGAGATTCAGTGCAAATATGTGAGCCTGCAACTGCGCTCTTTTCTCTACGGCATCTATTACAACGGTGGTATGCGAACTACCCACGCACGCCTAACAGATTCCAATCCTCTGCCACTGGACTTAGAGAACAATACTTTTTTGGGAGTAGACTTGGGTTTTTACAATCGCTTGCACGAAAGTAATAGCGGCACTGGCTACTTTGACTCTTGTTGGTATGTTCTCTGGGAAGAAAGTGATGGCAGCGTAGCCGTGACTAAGAATGGTCTAAGGTTACATATTGAGCGCGATCGGCATCTGCAATCAGCACAAGCTACTGTTGTGGTGGGTGAACAGGTGGCTATCCGCATGCCGAAAAATCTGCTCCAAAGCGGTTTTTATGTGGCGGTGGGCAATGCAGGACCAATTCGTCTCAATTTAGAGGGTCATCAGCAGACTGTGCGAATCTACTTCAATTTGACTTCAGAAGGTGCAGTTGCGGTTATGAGTGCTCTCACGCAGCATCTGAACGAAATGGCTATTCCTTTTAACTTCAAGGTTTTGTACAACCCAGCTGATTACAAGCGCTACGACTCAGGAGTTTTGTACTTTGACAAGAGCGACTATGAAGCGATCGCCTCTGTTATTTCGACAGTTTACCAATTGCGATCGCATTTTCAGCCAGAAGTTCCCTTATTCACCAAGCTGCTTGCACCAGGGTTGGGGTTAGCAGAAGAACCAGACCACAAGTTTACTGACCGAGAAAGCTTTGGGATGAATCGGTGTCAGATAGTCGCTAATGGATTGCTGGAAGCTTGCGACAAAGGGGATGACTCACCAGAGGCGAGGTTGACCTTTATTTTTGAGCAATTCTCCCGATTGGGAATTGACTGGCAGCGGGCCTACCTCAATGCCAACTCTGAAGACATCTATGCACCAGTCAAGCTATGTGATTGATACTTCAAATCTCTAAAAAAATTGCACATTCAAACTTTTCTAGTTCAGCCCAAGAATCCTCTTGGGCTTTTTTATTGGTTTTGCTAACATTTCAAACTTCTGGAGAAATAATTATTGCAGTTATTTCTCTTACTTAGGATAGAGACATTTCTTATTGCTTTATTTAGTTCTACTACTTTCAGTTGATACACTTATCAACTTCATCTACCCCTACAAGTAGTTTTTACAAAAAAGCTCTATTTATATAACTTTTATATAATTATTTTTTTTAAATTAAAGGTAGAAACAACTCTCTTGTCACCTCAAAATGTAGATTTTATTTCCTAAAATAGAGCAAAAATGCTTGAATTACGTAAGGAGATTTTTTAGTATTTAATCATGAAGCAAACAAAAGTATTTGATTAACAAATACTAAAAACCATTCAAATGTGAAAGGAGAAATCAAATGGCTGATATTACTGTTAAGGATTTAAAACCCGCAGGAACTGAATTGTTTTTCAACGATCCGGAAAGTTTTATAACTGAAATCGGTTCTGAGGATATTGCTAATATTCAAGGTGGTGGTAGCGTCGTTTGTGTAGGTGGCAGCGTAGCTTGCAGTGTGATCATCATTGGTAATACTTGCAGCCGAACCTAAAGATTGAGCAATCAAACACAAGCGTTTGTCCAAATACTAAAAAACATTGATTTCAAGGAGAACTCAAATGGCTGATATTACTGTTAAGGATTTAAAACCCGCAGGAACTGAATTGTTTTTCAACGATCCGGAAAGTTTTATAACTGAAATCGGTTCTGAGGATATTGCTAATATTCAAGGTGGTGGTAGC
>JAHHGV010000062.1 GCA_019359695.1 Brasilonema angustatum HA4187-MV1 | reverse complement strand
GAGAACTCAAATGGCTGATATTACTGTTAAGGATTTAAAACCCGCAGGAACTGAATTGTTTTTCAACGATCCGGAAAGTTTTATAACTGAAATCGGTTCTGAGGATATTGCTAATATTCAAGGTGGTAGCGTCGTTTGTGCAGGTGGCAGCGTAGCTTGCAGTGTGATCATCATTGGTAATACTTGCAGCCGAACCTAAAGATTGAGCAATCAAACACAAGCGTTTGTCCAAATACTAAAAAATATTGATTTCAAGGAGAACTCAAATGGCTGATATTACTGTTAAGGATTTAAAACCCGCAGGCACTGAATTGTTTTTCAATGATCCGGAAAGTTTTATAACTGAAATCGGTTCTGAGGATATTGCTAATATTCAAGGTGGTGGTAGCGTCGTTTGTGTAGGTGGCAGCGTACTTTGCAGTGTGGTCGTCATTGGCAACACTTGCAGCAGAACCTAAAGATTGTATCTAATGCTCACCTGCTTGTTAGTCGCAATCGAGCTTTTATCTAAAGTGGGAGTAAGATTTCTAATTTTTATCTTTACTCTCACTTTTCGCTTAGACTCGATCTAAAGAGGATACACTCATGGAAACCATACTAAACTATAAAAATATCTATCAGTACTTGCTTAATAGTTGTATTTGCCCAGAAGAAATAAAAACTATTTCACTAGAATATATAAAGCTAGATAATTTTTACAGGCAAGAGAAAGCTTTTCCCTCTGCCATTGGTGCCCAATTGGGGACTACTTTAGCAAGGCTACATCGTGATAGCCTGAATCATCAGGAATTATACGAATTCATTGCTAAAACAGATCCTGGTAAATTAGGCTATCAAAATCCTAATTATTCTGCTCAACTCCTAAACAGGATTGAGCCAAAAGATTTCAGTCATTTTACTCACGAAAGCATTATTTTTTTCAAAAATTATCATCGCCATGAAAGTTTTACATCAGCAGTAGCAGAGCTTACTCTCAATCAGCACCACTGCTGCGTAACATATAATACCCTCAAGTTAAATAACATTTTAATATCCAGGGATTGGAAAAAACTAATTTCTCAAACAGAACAGTCAAATCAAGGCATTATTAAGTTGATTAACTGGAAAAACTGGAGTTGGGGCGATCCAGCGTTTGATCTAGGAACAGTGATTTCTAACTATTTACTAATATGGCTTAACAGTTTAATTGTACATCCTTTTATTGAACTGCAAAAATCTCTGCAAATGGCAACAATACCTTTAGAGGTACTTCAACCCTCAATTGTAGCTCTTACTCAGGCGTATCTCAGCAGTTTTCCCATTCTAGATTACTATCCTAACTTTATGGCGCGAGTTATTCAGTTTGTTGGTCTTGGCTTGCTGTATGAAATTGTAGAAATAAGTCAGTGGCAAAAAAACTTTAATAATAGGGGTCTTTGCATACTTCAAGTTGCTAAGAGCTTATTGTGTCGCCCAGAACAATCATTTAGCGCTGTTTTTGGGATGGCAGAATCAGAAATAACTAATTTAACTAATTTAGAGCCATCCTCTATTAAATAGCTTCAGGAGTAACTTTTATGCAACTGCTACAGTCCCTTCAAGACATTGCTACTCAGGTTCAAATTAAATCTGACTTTTGTGTCAGTCATCCTAATTACAAAGTAGAGCATCCAGCCGAGGTAGTAGTCCAGTTGCAACAATTACCTCAAGAAACTCAGGCTAAGATCCTGAGTTCAATGCTGCGAGAGTTTATATATGACATTTACTACAACGGTTCGCTTGTAGGAGAAGCAAGTGAAGCAGTGATGGCTGATTTCTCTGTCTTAGGGGATAAAACTGTTGCAGGAATAGATTGGGAATTTTGCGAACGACTAGATAAAAGCAATAAAGGGAAAGGTTTCTTTGAGTCGGGATATCGCGTGTTGAAACAAGAACCAGATGGTAGTCTCTTAGTAGAAAAGCAAGGCATAGGTACGAGGATACATATCCAGCCAAACCGCCATCTCCAATTAGTAGATCAAGCAGCAGCTGTAGGTGATTTGGTTGTAGTCACCATGCCCCATAATTTATTTCAACTTCGATGCTATCTGGCAGTTGGAGATGTAATTGGTAATAGCAAAAAAGAATACTCTAAAGTTATAATATTCTTCAACTTCAGCCCTGAAGGTGCAGTTGCCGTCATGGAAAGTTTAACGTCGCAACTGAACAAATTTAAAGTACCGTTCGGCTTCTATGTTTTAGACAACCCTTCGCATTTTGGACGCTATGATTCAGGAATTCTCCGAGTTCCTGTAGATAACTACGAATTAGTTCGGACAGTTCTACAGACTGTTTATGCAGAAAACAAATCGCACTTTCAGCCGCAGGTTCCCTTGTTTACTAAGGTACTTGCACCAGGACTGGCTTTAGCAGAAATGCCTAAATCTAGAGAAGATTTTGGTAGCATCCGTTGCCAACTTATTGCCAATGGCTTAATGGAAGCGAGGCTCAAGGGTGATGAATCAAAAGAAGCTAGGATGACACATATACTCCAACAGTTTGAGCTTCAAGGAATAGACTTAAAACATCCCTACCTCGATCCTAACTCTGAAGATATTTACACACCATTCGACGAGTCAAATATAAATTTGCTAACCATATGAATATATTGAATAAATTCCAAACAGGAATTGTTTTAAAACATAGTACATCTTTATCATTCATATCTGAGGAACAAAAAACCATACTGAGCAATGGTCTGCGGCATTTCATACTATCGAATATCCCTGAACAGGTAGTGGAAGCTTTGAAGCAAATGGTCGCAGGAACACAACTTGACAAATTAACCACTTTACTGCCGGGAGATAGGCTGGAGAAACTTATTTCACTTCTGGATTCAAAGGGTGTAGTACGACCTTTGTATGAAAATGACTTTAAGGAGACGCGGTTTGAGAAGCAGGTGGAGTTTTTCTCAGATTTCGTTGAAAACCCCAATACTCCACAACAGAAGCTTTTAAAACAGTTAGTATGTATCATCGGTTGCGGTGGAACCGGAAATATCGCAGTTCAACATTTAGTAGCTGCTGGCGTTAAAAACTTTATATTGATTGACGATGATCTTGTGAACATAACAAACTTTAATCGCCAGTTTTGTTTTAGCCAAGCTGACCTCAATACGCCGAAGGTTGAAGCACTGCGTAACTACATTTTAGCGAGAGACTCTGAAATAAAAATTCATAGTCGTAAACAAAAAATTAATTCTCTGGAAAGTTTATACCAAGCTTTAGAGGGCTTAAAAAAGCCGGATTTTATTGTGTGTTGTGCTGATACCCCACCGATTACCATTCAGACATTGGTCGTACAGTATTGCCTACAGCAAAATGTAGCGTGTACGTTCTCAGGAGTGAGAGTTTATGATGGCTTAGTAGGTCCACTCTTGACTGAGAAGAGCCATATGGAAAAATTTATTCAGCACAATCAACAGATAGAAAAGCAGCAATATGAAAATTCTCCAACAGTTATATCGTCGTCGATTTCATACCTCAATACAATGATCGCAACCTTAATGATAGGAGATGCGATCGATCTGCTAGCTGGTATTAAAAAACCGCTCTCTCTGAACACGACCTTACAGTACAATGCTGACCAGGCGAAGATGATCACGATTTCTGAGTGGTAGGAGTTGATTTACCAGGTCTGTGACAAAAACAATCCGGACTACTACTATGAGGTTACTTAATTTATGAGCGAAAAACTTAGTCTTGGCGTTCTGGATTTCTGCGATTCAATCACTACGACAATTAGACTTGCTCCCCGGATTGAAGCTTTTGGATATTCCCGCTATTGGCTAGCAGAGCATCATGGTGATGGTCTTGCCAGTCCGGAACTGTTAATTCCTATTCTTGCGGGACTAACTAAGAGGATTCGTGTGGGAATGGCTGGAGTTCTTCTCCCCTTCTATAGTCCATTAAAGGTAGCCGATAATTTTAAGTTGCTCGAATTATTATTTCCCCAGCGCATTGACTTAGGGATTGGTCGTGGTGGGGCAGATCCATTGACAACTCAAGCGCTTCTTGACGGCAGAACTAGGGAACTGGATCTCGACCTTTACAAAGAGAAAATACAGTACCTGATAGACTACTTGCACGGAAATTCACAGGTACGGACGACACCTGCTATCTCGACCTACCCGGAAGTTTGGGTTCTCGGTACCGGGTTCAATAGCATGCACGTAGCTGCGCACAAAGGTCTTGCCTACAGCCATTCGCTCTTTCATCGAGGATGTCTTGATAACCCCAGTATCCTCAAAGAATATCGAGAAACTTTCCAGCCCTACGGAGAAAAAGTCCTAACCCCCCGATGTAATATAGCCGTGGCAGGCATTTGCGCGGACACTGAAGCTCGGGCATACCAATTACAACAACAGCACGCCAACAATTTTGTTATGCTCAACATAGTAGGCACTGCCAATCAGTGTAAAGAGAAGTTGCTGGCGTTGCAAGAGCGTTATGACGTTAACGAAATCATCTTCTTTGATGTCTGCCGGGAATTTAATGACCGCTTACGTTCTTACGAATTGCTTGCTGCTGAGCTTAGATTAACAAGTGTGTCTGCCCAAACCAAACAGTTGGCAGTATATGCCTCTAACAACTCCTATGGAGGTGCCACTTAAGTGGGATCGCTAAGTAGCTCCGTCACGATTTCTAATTCCGCGATTTGTTGGTTTAACCAAGCTGCAAACAAATCTCCCAAAATCTTAACACGCAGCTGCTCGTCTAATTTGGCTTCAATAATTTCCTCAACCAAAATTAGATGTACTCCTTTTGGCGTAATTATCGGCTTAAGGATTTGTGGTGGAGTGGCGGCAAAGACCAGTGCTGCAATTTCTGGTCGGAAATCTTTGCGGCGTTGTATGCCGCGATATCCCCTGGCGCGGCGGATTTCTGGTTCTTCAATGTATTGGTGGGCAATTTCTTGAAAACTAATTTCGCCTTCTTTCAATGCACAAAACAGTTCCATAGCCAAATCTTCATCATCGAAAATGACTTCATAGGTTACCGCTCCCGCATAATCGAGTTCGTGTTTATAAAAGAATGGTTCAACTTGCTGTCCAAATAAATGTGTCGCCAATTTGTTAGATATCTGGTTTGTGTATGCCCATGCTTCAAACTCATCTATGGAAAGATGATGTTTTTCCAGCCATGCCCAGGTATCTTCAGCTTTGAGGAGTTTATTGGCTAACCGCAGATTATTTGCTGCCTGCTGAAGTTCTTCTAGCTCGACTTTTATGCCTGCTTCCTTGGCAGTATCGGCAATAATTTGGCGAGTGGCGATCGCTTCTACTAAAGTAGGAAGTTGACAGGAAATTTTGATTTGATAAAAGATGTCTTCCTTGGATACATTTAGAAATTTTGGCATAGTGCAATTTTTCTCACAATCACTGGATTTGAAATTTTGGATTTTGGATACTTCGACTTCGCTCAGTACAAGTTTTGGATTTTGGATTTTGTAGAGACGCAAGGATATCGCGTTTCTAGAGTTCTAAACCGCCTTTTTGCAACTTCTTAAACGGATCTAAGATCAAGTCGATCACACGACGCTGCCGGATAATCACCTCAGCAGTGGCTGTCTGACCTGGCGTTATTAGAATACGTTTGTTGCCATTTTGGATATAAGGCTGCTGTAGGGCAATATCCAACTCAAAAGTATCTATCTTGCCAGAGTTAGTTTCTTTAACTTTCGAGTCTGGTGAAATCCGACTGATGCGCCCAAGCATTATTCCATAATCTTGGAAGGGATAGGCATCAAACTTGATTTTGACTTTGCTTCCCACCTTCAAGAAACCACTTTGTTGACTAGGCATCTCAGCTCTTAGTACAAAAGGAGATTCCTTGGGGGAAATTTGAGCAATCATCTGACCGGGTTGTAGCACAGACCCAGGTTTGCTGATAGGCAATGCAAAAATTATGCCATCAATAGGCGATCGCACCACTCGTTGCTGTAACTGGAAATTTAAGGATGCGATCTGGCTTTTGATTTGAGCAATCTCTGATCGCAGCGCTGCAATTTGTGATTCCACGTTTTTGAACTGTTCGGTCGTTTTAAGCACAGCCAGATCGCCTGTATGAATCAGGGTATCTTTGTTACGTTGCTGCTGTTGCAAGCGGAGTTGCGCTTGCTGAATATCCCCCTCTGCTTGATGAATAACCATTTGAGAACTGTTTTGTTGTTCTTGCAAGCCCGACTGAGCCTGATCTCTCTCCGACTTTGCTTGCACCAGGCTTTGGTAGTTTTCTTTGACCGCCTGTTCCACTTCTAAAAACCGTTCTTGTGGAATTGCACCCTGTTGAAAAACTTTTTTATATCGTGGTATTTTTTCCTTGGCACCCTCCAAACGAACTTGTGCTAACTCGTAGGCTGCCTTGCTTGAATCAACCGCTTGCCGCGCCTGATTGACTTTAACGACTTTTTCCTGTTTTTGTAAGTTGTAAGCACTCTTGAGAGTATCAAGATTCTGTTGCGCCTGCTGCACTTGCGTTAGTTTTTCTGATTGTTGCGCTTGGTTTTGTTGCTGCTGGGTATGGATAGTGACCAGCAATTGATTTTTGAGCAGTTCGAGTTGCGCCTGCTGATTTAATTGGCCAGAAAGCTTTGCCTGCGCTTGCTGCAAATTCATTCGCAGTAAATTAGACTCCAGTTCGAGCAGAGTTTGCCCTGCTTTAATAGTTTCGCCTTCTCTTACTCTCACACTGATGACGGTTCCTGGCGCTGGAGAGTCTATTCTTTGCGTTGCGCCTAATGGTTCAATACGTCCTTTGGCACTGCCTGTTTCATCCACCTGAGAGAGCATCGCCCAAGGTAAGCCGAGAACTGTAAAGCCTACCAGCAAATATAGCATTGAACGCGTCCAAAGCCGAGGCAAAGCATCCAGCAGTTCCTCGGTGCCGTAAAACCAATCGCTGGTTTGAGTTTGTGCTGGCGATCGCTGTTTAACCTCACTAGAATCTTCAACCGACTCAGGCGCATTGACCAGGGATGATGAATTACGAGATGGGTTTGGCATAGTTTTTATGTAAGGAGGGTTAGGAAGAGCAAAGTAGAAACGCAAGGAAGCGGAACGTCTGTACAGAGTTAGGAATTAGAAGTGAAAAATTTAAAAACTCATAGTTCATGGCTCATAACTCACAACTTTTAGTAAGCTTGAGCCAACTGTTGCTGATTGAGATAGTAGTAATGACCTTTTTTGGTAATTAATTGGTTGTGAGTACCGCTTTCGATCAATACACCGCGATCTAAAACCAGGATCAAGTCAGCATTACGCACGGTGGAAAGGCGATGGGCGATTATTAGGGTTGTCCGCCCTTTGAGAATGGTGTTGAGGTTGTTTTGAATGATACTTTCGGATTCAGCGTCGAGGTGACTAGTGGCTTCATCAAAAATTAATAAGCGGGGATTCCCAAGCAAAGCACGGGCGATCGCTAACCTCTGGCGTTGTCCCCCAGATAACATCCCGCCACCTTCACCGATTTGGGTTTCATAACCCATTGGCAATTGCTTAATAAATTCGTCAGCTCCAGCCAGACGCGCTGCCTCAATAATCTCCTCGAGAGTAGCTTCTGAATGAGCGATGCTTAAGTTTTCCCGAATCGTACCGCCAAACAAAAATGTATCTTGATCGACAACACCAATTTGAGAACGGAGCGAGTTCAGGGAAATGCTTGCCACATCTTGACCGTCGATCAACACATTGCCACCTGTCGGCGGATATAAACCCAAAATCAACTTGGAGAGGGTGGTTTTCCCAGAACCGCTACGTCCCACCACCGCCACAGTTTGCTCTGGCAGTACTTCAAAACTGAGATTTTCCAGCACGTTAATATCGCTTTCTGGGTGATAGCGGAAAGTGACATTATCAAAGCGAATTCTTCCTTGAAGTCTGGGTAAGTACTGGCGGGGTTGACGTTGTAAGTCTTCTTCTGGCTCTGCCTCTAGGACATCATTAATCCGCTCAGTAGAAACAATCACTTCCTGCAATTGATTCCACAGCACTGCCAGCCGTTGGAAAGGATGAATGATGTTGGCCAACAACATATTGAAAGCAACTAATTGTCCAATGGTGAGTTGGTTTTGAATCACAAGCCATGCCCCAAACCACAGCAATGCTGTAGTGGCAATCGATTCGATAGAGGAACTGAAAATTTGCAGGCGGTTAGCAATCACCTGCCCACTAAAGCTTTTTTTAATCAAACGATGGAGCTTTTCCTCCCAATGCCAGCGCACTGTCTGCTCAACTGCCATTGAGCGGACAGAGCGAATCCCTGTGAGGGCTTCAATCAGATAACTGTTCTCGTTGGCTGCGGCATTAAAGATCTCTTTGGCGATGCGACGCAAGAAAGGCGTTGCAAACAGTGCCAGTAGAAAAAATGGCGGCACAATCACCAGCACCAGCAATGCCATCTGCCAGCTGTACCAAAACATCAATCCCACATAGATAAACACTGTCAGCAAATCGAGAATGATTGACAGTGCTTCTCCGGTGAGGAAGCGCTGAATTTTCTGATTTTCTTGGACGCGAGAAATAATATCGCCAACGAAACGTGACTCGAAGAACGCCAGTGGCAGTCGGAAGGTATGTTTAATAAAACCCACCATCAGCGCTACTCCGATCCGGTTCGCAGTGTGATCCAGCATATATTGCCGCAGTCCGTTCGTGGCAACGCGGAACAAACCAAAAATTAGCAACCCTAACCCGACGGCGTTTAAAGACAGAATGCTGCCTTGGACAATCACTCGATCCAACAGCAGTTGGGTGAATAGTGGCGTTACCAGTCCAAACACCTGAATAAACACACTAGCCATGAACACTTCTAGCAGCACTAGCCAGTGGGGTTTGATTAACTCAAAAAACTGCCAGAATGGTTGAGTTGCTTCCTGGCTTTCTTTGAGTAGAGCTGTGGGTTGCAATAACAATGCATAGCCAGTCCAACCTGCATTGAATTCTCTGTTTGTGAGAGTGAGTTGACCGATCGCTGGGTCGCCAACAATTACCTGCTTTTTGGTAATTTCATAGACGACGATGTAATGTTTGCCTTCCCAGTGAGCGATCGCAGGTAACGGTTGTTGTGCCAATTTGTCAAGGCTGGCTTTTACTGGACGAGTAGAAAAACCGATGGTTTCTGCCGCTGCGGCTAGACTTTTTAGTGATGCCCCGCTCCGACTCGTGTTAGTTAAATCCCGCAGGCGATTTACCGACAAGTGCTTGCCCCAATAGCGACTTATCATCACAAGAGTTGCTGCACCACAGTCAGAGGAGCTTTGTTGTGCAAAGAACGGATAGCGCTTGGCGATCTTTCCCCACCAATGCCCCACGCTCACGTTGGGACTGGGAAAGTAGGCTCGTCGCTTCTTTTGCTTTTGTTTTGGCTCTAAAGCTGGCTGCGGAAATGGAATAACATTACTGCCATTCTTCAATTCTTCTGCGAAAGACGTGCTATGAGGCGTCTGTTGGTCATCCGAGGCAACAACTTTTGAGTCGGAATCAACCAATGCCAACTCAGACCAGTGCTGGAGTGCTGTTTGCCAATCAGCATTGCTTAGACTGTACAAAATTGTTGGTTGTATTGCCTGCCAAGTACCTTGTTTTTCAACAGCGCATATATTCGCAGGTGTCAAGGACTGACCGGATGAATGTTGCAGTTTTCCCCGGTGCAGCAGCCACAGTTTGCAATCTTTGGATAATGTTGCACTCAGGGTGCCAGTATCCAGATTGTGCCGCGAGAAATAAGATAAGGCTCGGAGTATTTCCTCAACTGAAGTGTTGCGAGGAAGTTGATTCTCGCGGCAACATAACAGTAGCAAGTCCCAAAGTTCTGCTTTGCGGTATAGGCGATCGCTCAAACTAGCATATTTGCCCATCAAAGCTTGCAACGTTTCATCCTTGAGATAGCAAAGCTTTAAGTTTGTAGAAGCTCTAGCGGTGTAAGGTTGAAAGACATCTTCTGGAAACAGAGTCATTTCACCGAATGATGCCCCGCTTGTTAAAGTGGTGATTAAGTTATTAGAGCTATCCATTAGTCTGACTTTACCCGCAAGGATTATGTAGATGCCGCCCTTTGCGGTTTCTGCTTGCCAAAACTGTTTTGCTACTAATGGCTCGACGATTTCTACTGCTTTGACGCAGTTTGCTAGTTCGTTTGCTGAAAGCGAATCACCCAAGCTAGCGGTAATTTTTTCACAAAGCTGTTCCTGGGAAAATACTGATGGCATTTACTGACCTCTAACACAGAATTAGTTCTTGGTCTAAATCACATTGAATGACCAATGGAAACTAGCCTCATTGGATTGCAAGTCGCCAATCGTAATGTGAGTATTCTTGATATGGCTTGTTGCCCCTTTAGCAAAAGAGCGTTTTTGTTTTGTGGAAAGCCCCATTTGTTTGAGCAACCGATTGATGTGGCGATCGCTAATTTCAATGCCAAATTCAGTCGCTAGATGTTTGCTCAACCATTGGGCTGTCCAGCACCCAAATGCATAGCCATACTCACTAGGGCTATGGCTTACTAATTCCTTCAACCGTTCGATATATTGGTCGTTTACAGTTTTAGGTCTGCCTATCGGTCGCTCCTGCCATGTATGCGCCAGACCTGCTTGTGCTACAGCACTCCAGTAGCGTGCCATCTCCTGAGAACAACCTAACATTTGACAGATTTGGGTTTGAGATTTCCCTTGATCTGTTAGCAACATGATTTCCAATCTGCGCCGATATTCTGGTTGCAAATCTGCTTGCAAATTCTTCAGCAGCAGATTCCGCTGAAAAGGCGTTAAAAACTTACTGTCAGCATACTTACTATCAGTAAGGTTGAGGTGGTCAAAAGCTTGATTTTGGCTGTAATACTGTGTCATAATTTCTACAAGTTGTCGTCAACTGGAAAACTGGGCAAAGCGTCTGGAGCAGGTGTTAACGAAATCTTGGCAGAAATCGTTTAACATCTGCACAATTAATTAGCCCAATCTGGCTAATTAAACAGTTACGTGATGTGCAACTAACCTTGGGATAGTTCCCCCCTGGTGCTTTGGGAGTCTAGGGGGGTTGTCCCTGGGTTAAGCTATCTCTAGTTCCTACTTTCAGCTTAATTAGCTGTGCTTGAGAAGAACCAAGCACTTTACGTTACTGTATTTATTTTATTGTCAAAGTAAAATCTGGAATTTGGCAACAAATCCATGAGCGACTACGGTTGTGGGTACGTCTTTCCTGTAACCGAGAAGCGTCACCCTCTGAAGCAATCATAGACAGTCAAACGGTTGAAACTGCGACGATGGTATCCCAAGAAGTTGGCTACGACTCTGGCAAAAAGATGAAAGGGCGTAAACGACATATGCTCGTTGATACACTGGGTTTGCTCATTGTTGTCGTGATAACTGCTGGGAGTATCAGTGAACAAGCAGGCGCAAAACAAGTTCGCGGCTTCGCTTACAGCAGTTTTCACCTAAATGAACCACACAGTTTGTAATTGTAAGGGTGCAATGCCTTGCCCCCCTTGGACTGTGGTTTATTTACCTGAGAATGGCTGTAACAAAGCGCACGATCTGCTGAAAGCAGCAGCGAAGCTATCGCTTTGATCGTTTGATCACGATTTGGGTTGACGGAGGATATCGTGGTAAGGATTTCATGCACTGGGTTATCGATGTATATTGTTGTATTTTAAGTGTTCGTACCGTACGGAGGAGCAGAAAGGGTTTGTAGTATTGCCCAAACGTTGGCTCGTGGAGGGGACTTTTGGTTGGTTTAATTGGTGAGCCAGCGCGGTATTGGGGAGCCAGTGTTCGGCTAGGGTTTCCCGACTTGTAGACGCCCGCCAGAAGGCTTCTCGCAGGGTAGCATTTGGCTTGGTTTCCAACGCCAGATACCTACGGAGGGAAACCCTCCTATGGCACAAAGTGCCACGCTACGCGCTTCAGTACTGGCTCCCCATGTTAGCGGAGCGAGCCGTAGGCTGCGACTGGCGGAGCGCGTAGCGTGTCCGGAGGACATCCCCGTTAGGCGTAGCCATGCCGTAGGCATAGGGTGTCAGCGATTGAGTAAGGATTATCAGGTCTTACCTGAGACCACTGAAGCTTTTGTTAAGTATTATCAGGTCTTACCTGAGACCACTGAAGCTTTTGCTTATGTTGCTATGATTCGTTTGATAATCAAGCAACTGGCGTAAATAAAATTACTTGTTTACAACTTTAAGACATTTTATGAGGTTATTGTCAAAAACAAATTAACAAAAGCTTTCGAGTAAGGCTGATATAACTCATTTATTTATTCATATAAAATTTTTGTAGATTTTGTCAAGAACTATTTAAAAACATTCCATTTTTCCGAATAGTTACATAAATTTCAATCAAGATTTGAGTGAACAATTTTTCTTTAAAAGACATTCGCAAAACAAATTTATTGTTTAAAACAACTATATTGTAACTAAAATTTTCAGTAAAAATACTAAAAATTTTGAGTTATCAAGTTCATTTTCTAAGAATACTAATTTTTAAACCATCTATCGAAAGGAAGAAAAACTTAATATATATCTTTAGAAAGATTAGTACTTTGAATATCTATATTTAAGTGAGAAGATAATAGGAGAATATCGTTGGGATCAAAATGGTAATAAAAGTTATATAGGAGAATAAAATCTAAATAATCCTGAAAAAACATCAAAAAACCGGAGATTAATTAAGAGGTCATTTATAAAGTAAAGATTAAGGGGTGTGTTACGGCTATGTAAGGATTTGAGCGTTTGAGAGAGTAGGAATTAGCCGTAACGCACCACCAAATGCGGTGCCTTAAGCGCTGCTTTAACGCACCCTACAATTTAAGGTTTACTTTATAAATCATCTCTAAAGAGCAAAAACAACAAAACAAAGAATTATCAACCGAGCGCATTTTCGTAGAGCATATCATTCGTTTGGTTAAGATATTTCGAGTAGCCTCTGAAAGATTTCGCCTTAATCAAGAGAAATATGAACAGATAATTCTGACAATTTGTGGGTTAGTCAGGTTACGCATAGGGGCGTTTATATTACCAGTCTAAATATTTGCTAAGTTTGTAGTACAAAAATTATTCACTGCACACATATCTTTACCTCGTTTTTACAGCGGTTTTCACATGAATAGACCACAGTGAGCGAACCAGCCGCAAGCATGATCACAGGGGCGTTGCTGAATCACGATATGAATTAGCCGGAGGCTTGACGCTGAGTCCTGAGCCTGCGGCACGGCTTCGCCGAACGGACACGCTGCGCGAACGCGTATCGCCATGTCAAAGCGGGGGCGAAGCCCCCGCATCGGAATTTCACGATGTTTAAGATAATAAATTAACAATCTAATCGAAAGTTCAAGCATTTCTACTGATTTCGAATAATAAAAAGTTTTACGGTGTAATCGCGCCAAGTAGTGTCTTAATCTACTATTTTCACCTTCCACCCAAGTCAATTATATTTTGCTAATAATATGGTCTTACTTATTAATAAAACATGGATAAACTGTGAAGCCTCGCTGAAGCCTTGCGTCACATAAAAAGAAGATTTTCACGCCTTAATTATCTGCCAAAAATGTCTAAAAGTGTCCGAACTTCTATCTACTAACACACATCCCAAAATTCCTGAAATTTTGGAATTGACTACGCTCCACACCAAAATTTTGTTTTTTTTGAGTCGAGGAAAGTTTCTAATTCATCTATTTCCATTATTTCCGGTATTTCTGTTGTCTCTGGATTCTCAGGTAATTGACGACCAATTTGTTTTATCCAAAAAATTATTGTTGTATGATGCACTTTTTTCACTCTTTCAATTGTACGCAAACCAGAACTATTAACGTACATTTCTAAACACTCACGTTTCATTTCATCGCTATATCCTTTCGGATTATGATATTGAATGAATTGACGACCACAATCTGCACATATGTAATTCTGTTTACCTCTTGGTTTCCTATCTCTACGGATATGGTTTGAATCACAACGCAGACACTGCATGAAGATTCACCCTAATTCATATTCTCATTATGCAACGCCCGAGTATTTGTACTGTTCCTCTAGCTTACGAAAAATTTGTAGTCTACTCTACTGAAAACCGTTGTAATAGCAAGCATCTCAAAGTCTTATTGTACCGTTTTAGCTGGCTAATTTTAGTAGGGTGCGATCGCCTCCTCCGGGCGCTCCGCGCCATCGCGCGACCTAAGCCAGTAATGGAAACTGACATCTTGCACCAAGAAAAATTGATGTTATTACTACACTCAATACTAAGCCGGAAACCCTTGTTTTACCGGAAAAAGCCAATAAAAATCATGTAACTTTATTGCGCTGCTTTTGACTAAGCCCTGGGTCATACGAATAGGTGCAAGATATGAGCGCCCGACTAGCCGCGTTTTTTCGCCGCTAGCAACAAATAAAACTTGTACATTTTTCAAAGGAGGGCTAAAAGCTTTGCTATATAAGGCTTATAAAATGTGCAAGTTAGGAGGGAAACGTATTAGCTCAACTTTATCCATTTTTTTCGGCACGCGATAAGCCTCCGGCTTGACGCTCCGCGTATCATTATCGCTGAAACCTTTGTGGGACGGTAGTTTTACTTTTTGAACTTCAGTTAACATCTATGACGTGGAAAAAGTATTTGCCAAAAACCCAGGGTTTTTGCCCGATAAAGAAAACCGAGTTCTTAATTTTGGATAAAGTCGAGCTCAACAACCTGTGGTTGTTATTGGTCAGGAGACGTTTCGTTTCTGACCCGCAATTCCTCTCAACAGCCAATTAAAGATTACGGTGTGAGCCTCCTTGCGGCAATAGGTGAGCATCGCTTCATCCTAAAAACAACTTGTATGCTGGATTCTGCCTTTCATCCCAATAGCGGTAACCCAGCGTATCAACAAATGCTTGCCATTGCTCCATCTCGTGGGGAGGTACCTGCATGCCCACGACTATTTTCCCATAGTCTGCCCCATTGTTGCGGTAGTGAAAAAGGCTGATGTTCCAGTCGGGACTCATGGAACTGACGAATTTCATCAATGCACCGGGACGTTCAGGAAACTCAAAACGGTAGAGCAACTCATTCTTAGCAAGGTGAGAGTGTCCACCAACCATGTGCCGCAAATGTAATTTTGTCAGTTCGTCATCGGTTAAGTCAATAGTTTTGAAGCCGTGAGCTTCAAAACTATCAGCCATTTTTACCGCATCAGCACGGTTTTGAATTTGCAGTCCCACAAAAATATGTGCTTCTTTTTCACCAGCAATGCGATAGCTAAACTCAGTTAGATTGCGTCTGCCAATACATTCGCAAAACTTGCGAAGACTGCCCCGTTCTTCCGGAATCGCCACTGCAAAAATGGCTTCGCGGCGTTCACCCAATTCTGCTCGTTCAGCAACAAAGCGCAGGCGATCAAAATTCATGTTAGCACCGCAGGCAACGGCGATTAACGTTTGTCCCTGGATTTGTTCTCGTTCGACATAGGCTTTTGCAGCGGCGATCGCCAATGCACCCGCTGGTTCCAAAATCGAGCGCGTATCCTCAAACACGTCTTTTATTGCAGCACAAGTATGATCTGTATCAACTAAAATGATGTCATCCACATACTCCTGACACAGATGGAAAGTTTCTTCTCCCACTTCCCGCACCGCTACCCCATCAGCAAATAAGCCTACTTGAGGTAAGCGTACCCGCTTCCCTGCTTTCAGCGATTGATGCATGGCATCAGCATCCACTGGCTCAACACCAATTATTTTAATTTCAGGACGCAACCGTTTCACATATGCTGCAATCCCAGAAATCAATCCACCGCCGCCAATTGCCACAAAAATAGCGTGGATCGGTTGCTGATATTGTCGCAGAATTTCCATCCCGATTGTTCCCTGTCCGGCAATCACATAGGGATCATCAAAGGGATGAATAAAAGTCAAACCTTTTTCTACCTCTAGTTGACGGGCTAAGGCATAAGCATCATCGTAAGTATCCCCATGCAAAACTACCTCTCCCCCTCTGGCTCTGACTGCATCTATCTTCACCTGAGGTGTGGTTACGGGCATAACAATAATTGCTCGTGTGCCGATATGACGCGCAGCAAGAGCAACACCCTGGGCATGGTTTCCAGCAGATGCAGCAATCACACCCTGTACCAGCAAATCCGGTGGTAGTTGCGCCATCTTGTTATAAGCACCCCGCAGCTTGAACGAAAAGACTGACTGCATATCTTCCCGCTTGAGTAGGAGTTTATTATTCAATCGTGCAGATAGATTAGGAGCATAATCCAGGGGTGTTTCCTGAGCAACATCGTACACGCGGGCAGTCAGGATTTGTACAAGGTAGTCGCAAAGCATGAGGGTCAACAGGTTGGTAAATGCCGGATGGATGATAATTTTACCGCCAAACTTGTCACCCTGACAAAATACACCTCTAGATTGTAGTTTGAAAACACGCTCTAGCGTTGATGAAATGCAGGTGTTTCTGCGTTCACAACATTGGAGATTTCTTGAACCACTTTGTCACTACCCCAGTAGCTGCCATGTGCCTCACCGCCATGCATTAGGGCGAAAACTGATTGTGCAGTCAAAGATTCAAGCAATCCTGATTCCTGGGTCATTAGATCTTGAATATCTAAGTATTTTGTCTGACGATCTACTAGATTAGTCATCACTTCTTTCAGCGGGTATGCGATCGGATCGCCAGCATGAATGTAATTCCTCCAAGGTAGTTTGTTTCCATTTCGCTTTGAGTCCAGGGACTCCAGTAGCCTCTGTAATTGGGGTGTAATGTCATGAGTGCTGGGCGAATCGGGACCATCCCTACCTGGTATGACATTAGTCAGGGTGAAGATTGCAACAGGTGAACCCATAGTGTGAATACTGCTAATTAGGACGCCCTGATGCGGATTAGGATCTTTCCCAGACAAGCCGTAGATACAATCGCGAATCTCCATAACATCGTCATGACCAGGTACTTGTGGATCGTCCCAGCGAGCAGCAAACAATATGTCAAATAGGATCACAGTTCCCCAACTGTGTGTCACTAAGTGCAGGCGGTCATCTGACTGAGCATTCTTTAACCCATCTAAAGTCTGTTTCTTGAGTTCTTTAACAACCTTAAAGCCTACTTGACGGCTAATGTAGAGTGCAGCATCTCCAGCAAACTGGAGAAGTTGCTGTTCGCGAAAAGTTCTAAACCCAATATGTTCCCAGATTGGTGATGCTTTGAATTGCTTGAGGAGATTTTCCTCTGCTTCTTTATTAACATCACCCCAGTAGAGAGCTATTTTTTTTAGTTCTCGTCCGTCATTGGAGGCGCTTTCTTGGAGGCGTTGAAAAAGTTTATCGGCATATTGAGGTTGTTCACGGCGATCGCGAGTATTAACGCCATGTATGAACAAAATATAATCAGTAGCCATTGCAGTATCCTCTTATAATGTTTTCAGGTATTCGATTAATGCTTTTTTGTCGTCACCAGACAAATCAGTTCCATAAATATGTCCCTGATTTGAATTGGCTGTAACGGTCATATCGTATTTAAAACCTACACGTTCAGCTTCGGAACCTTCAGAAACAAAGCCCACTTTTTCTGGATTGTAGACATCGTATCCCCGGTAGAAAACTTTGGGACGGTTCTCTGGTTTTTCTAACAACTCTTGTAGGGATGGGACTGAACCGTTATGTAGATATGGCGCTCTTAACCAAAGTCCATCAAGGGACACAGATAGATAGCCATTTGTCTTACGCAAGTTGTCGAAGTCCCAAGAGTAGCCTTCAGCAAAGTTGTTGTAAGTTTCTGCAGCTTGTTGTGTCCACATATCTAAGCGGTGACGGTCAGTTCCCACTTCTTCTACAGGAATAACTGTTCCTGTCCTTTCGCCACCAAAAGCGTGACAAGATGCACAGGTGTTAGCAAAAATTTTACTTCCTTTTTCTGTCAATTTCTTATCAACGGCAAAGGGATATTTGGGAGGCGGTAGTTGCGTAATAAAATCTTCTACCCGCTGCAAATCAGCTATAGGAATTGACTTTTTAGTCGCACCATCACCAATTGCGCCAGTGTTAACAGTTTCCGTCAATGAAGTTTCTAAACCATCCCAATGCAGCGCAAAGTTTTTGTGCATTTTTTGATTCCATATTGGCATCATATCAGAGTTGCCAATTGTGTCATCTTTGGGCAATTTTAAGGTGTTGAATTTGACGGGGTTAAATGGATCGATGCGACCAGGACCCCAGTTGGGACGAGAATCCATCCAAGCAAAGTCTTCTTTTTGTTGCAGCAGCGCTTTTTTAGTTTGAGGAATGATGAAATAGCGATAAAGCAGTTTCTCCAGCCAAGAAAACTCATGATTATATTTGATTTCGTCAAGGATATAATCTGCTGAAAATCTAGAGTCACTAGCAGCTTCACCTAAAAAGCGAGTATAGCTTTGAGGGTCAAATTTATTGGAGGGACCTGCAGGAATGATTGTCGGTTTATCTTTCTGGCTTGTTCTATAAGTGGCACTATGGCAAACAGCACAAGTGATACCAACACGAGGAAAGCCAATAGTTTTTTTGGTAAAGCCAACTGGCGTTTCTTTACCCTCCTCCCATGTCATTCCCAAAGAAGTATAACCACCTGGTCCTGGCAGTTTGTCAGGAAAAATTCGTGGCAACACTAACCAAATCCAATAAGGTATACCTTGCGCCTGTTCTGTGCCGATAGAACCGTATTTAAAGTGTTCTTCGGCTGACTCGTACGATGTAGGAACTTCTCGGAAAAGGTTGTACCATCCAACATAGACAACCCCTCCAACTAAAAGCAGAATAATGAGAACAACACTTGTGATAATTCTGCCTAATTTATCTTTGAATATGTTCATGATATTCTCTGATTCCTTAGCAATGGTATAACTTAGGTCAATTGCTTTACAGGTTCCCCAGCAATTGAGTTTTGATTTCGTATGGCAAGAGTCAGAAGAATTGCCTCAATTAATCCGAAGAAAAAGTCTACAAAGGCAATAGAAAGGAATCCCTTATCTTGACCAAAGAAAAACACCGCAACCAGGAAAAATGTTGCACCAAAAGTTCGCGAAGGAAATATTGAAATCCAGGCGCTTGCTTGATAGCGATACGGATCAATAGCACTTGGGATGTAAAAAGCACTGATGATAAACAACAGCATCCCAGCAGCGCGAACCCAGATAATGGGGAAAGGTATATGCATCCCAAGCAATGAGAGGAATTGCTCTGGAAAGAAGCAAGATGGAATGACAAAAAACATATTAGCGATAATGCCGAGCCAAGTCACCCGACTAAACCATTGAGCGTAAGTGTTCATGCTTTTTACTTTCCTTGATAAATTTCAAAGTTTTTTCATGTACTCGACCACAGCATCTTTTTCTTCATTTGAAAGTTTAGTTCCGTAGAAGTGACCGCTGTTACTGTTTCCAGGAACTGTCGTGTCGAACTTAAAGTATTTCTTGTCGTTTTCTTCAGAAACATTGGAGACAAAACCCACTTTTTCCTTGTCGAAAACGTCGTAACCCCGATAAAATTCCTTTGGTCTTTTCTCTGGAACTTCGAGTAAATCTCGTAGAGTTGGTACTGATCCATTGTGCAGATAAGGTGCGCGTAACCAAATACCATCTAGTGGCACGTTGGCATAGCCATTCGTCTTGCGAAAATGTGAGAAACGCCACGGATAACTCGCAAAAAGGGTATTTTGGTTAGACAGCATTTCATAGGTGTATGAGTTGAGGCGATGAGGATCTGTACCAATTTCTTGTATTGGCACGACTTTTCCTGTTTGTGAGCCACCAAAAACATGGCAGCTAGCACAATTATTTTGAAAAAGCTGCTCTCCCTTCACAGCTTTGGTTTCGTTAACCTCGTAGGGATAGACTGGTGGTGGTAGTTCCCAAAGCCAATCTGCAACTCGCTGAATTCTCGGCAAATCGATGCTTGTTTGTGTGACGCCAGCACCTAATGCCGCACTTTTATTACGTTCATCAACTGAGGTGTTATCGCCATCCCAATGCAACTGCAATCCCTCGCGGGCTTTTTGATTCCAGACTGAGGGCAAATCAGCAGTGCCAATCAGTTCATCCTCCCGCAACTTATCCATCGGGAAATGGAATTGAAGCGCTTTATAAGGATTAAAAGTATCCACCCTTCCTGGGCCCCATTCAGGATTCTTTTTAAGGAACGAAAGTCGGCTCCCTTGATTAATCAGCGCGTCTCTGGTTTGGGGTATTGCCAAGAAGCGATAAATTAATTTTTGGAGCGGGTTAAGACCACCACTTATCTTTTCAATTTCTGGTAGCATCCGGTTAGCAGTAAATCGCTCATCCGTAGCTACTGCTGATATGAAATTGATGTATCCCTCTAGGTTAAGTACGTTAGCAGGCATTGCTGTGATCACTTCACGTTTGCTGTTTGGTGTCTCACGCACTATACCTGTATGACAAACAGCACAATTCAAACCAACGCGATCAATAAATACTCGGCGCTTAGAAAAACCAATTGGCAAATCTTTCCCCTGCTCTTCAAGAAATCCCAGCGAGGTATAACCTTTACCAGGTAATTTATCCGGAAAGATGTCTGGCAGAACTTTCCAAATCCAGTAGGGAACGCCATTTACCGGTTCGCTACCAATTGAACCATACTTAAAGTGGTCTTCAATGTTGGCATAATCAACTGGAGAGTTGGATAGAATAGGCCAAAGAAAAAAGATGGCTACTGCAACAACTCCCACAATCACAACCCAAATACGCTTGAAAACTGCTTTGGGCGGCGTTGGTAATAGAGTCTGGTTTGTTTGTTCGGTCATGCGACTGTGACTTGTTATGTTGTCGGGATTATTTGCGAGCGATGTCTAATACCGTTTCACTTTAAGGTTGATACAAATAGGCAGCAGAGGAGCAGAGGAGCAGAGGAGCAGGGGAGAAAGAATTAGAGACTAATCATTTGTATCAAGGATTTCGTGAAATGGTATTACAAATTCATGTAGACATGGAAAATGCTAAGTCTCTACTATGTGTCTTTATTATCCAAGTGGCACGGAAACCTTAGATAATTCTTCTTGATTGAATTGAGTGATGTGAAACACCGACATGACTTCTTCCATCATCTCTTCGTAGTTGTTGAAGCGCGACAGTTCGTAGCAACCTAGCGGATTTTCAATGACATTGAGCAGACACTTATTGCAATAAGTACAGGGATCATCTGGCAAGTCTTTTCCTGCAGCAAAATCGTGAACCAAGTCGTTGTTAGCAATCAAAGGACGAGCAATTGTCACTGCATCGCAATATTTCTCATCAATTGCCTTACGAATGTAAGAAGCTTGCTGAAAACCACCAGTGCACAAAACGGGGATATTGACGTGCTTTTTGATTTCAGCAGCCGGGTTCAGATTTCTTCCTTGATTAGCTTCCAAAAGCTTTCTCATTTCTTTGTTTTTGACTTCATCTGCCTGAATCGCCTGAGGCGGCAAACTCTTTTTCACCCTATTCCACAACAAGGCGAAAATTGGTCTTAATAGCCAGTATCGAAACAACAGATAGTTACGGATTGTGTAGACGCCACTGGACAGCATCGTGTCATAAGTCTTTCTGATAATCTCAAACGGAAAATCACCGATTGGATTGAGTGGATGAGGAAACAAACTTCCAGTTGACACATGCACTGCATCGACACCAGCCTCTTGTGCCCACTGAGAAATCTGGATAGAGTCTGCAAGGGTATTTCCTGGTTTCTCCCAAAAAGTTACTGCGTTATTATAGTCGATCGCACTGATTTTGAATTGCAAGTGAAAATCATTTCCCACTTCCTTGCGAATTGCTCTGATGACATCTAGCAAAAATCGCGCTCTATTCTCTAACGAGCCGCCATATTCGTCTTGGCGATCGTTAATACCTGAACTCATGAATTGTGTAAATAAATACCCATTACCACTGTGTAATTCAACACCATCTAGTCCTGCTTCACGAGCACGTCTTGCACCATCAGCAAAGTCTTGAATCGTGTTTTTAATTTCCTCAAGCGTCATTGCTTGACATAGAAATCCGTGAAATGGCTCAGTCTTGCTTGTGGAACTTAAAGCTTTCAAGTTCTGGTTTTCCACACCACCAATATCTTGTTGACGCCCAGAATGACTCAGTTGCAAAATGAATTTACAGTCATATTCATGGACTTTTTCGCCAACTTTACGCCAAAAAGGAATACGCTCATCGCAGTGAATCGTGGCGTAATTAGGCATAATTCGCCCCCGAATAGCCACTGGTACAAAGGAAGTAATGATCGCCCCTACACCACCACGGGCAAATTTTTCTTCCCAGTTGATACGTGCTTGAGTACCTGAACCATCATAGTTATCCCAACGTCCGGAGATACTAGAGCGAAAAATCCGATTTTTGACGGTGAGATTACGAAATTCCAGTGGTTTAAAGATAATGTCGTTTTCCATTGTTCATTCTCTTTTCTTTTCTGGACTATTTTAGAGAATCAGACATCGAAATAGCAGATTAATTTATGGATCAACTTATGGCTCACAGAACTGATTTGTGTAAAATTTATCAGAGCCATAATAGAAATATGCAATATTTCTTAGATGCACTCTTTTGACTTTCGCTATTGTGAATTAACTTGGCGCACCAAAATCAACCAAGATGTTTGACATCATTAGTTTTGACCCTTTTCAATAGAAAAGAGGATCATTAGAAAAATCTTAAATTATTTCTTTGCGTTCAGTCAGTAGTTAGAGTTATCGCCTCCTGTGAAGTGTTCACTAAATAAGTAGATGTCAGGGTTTTGAACTTATGCAGTTGTCCGACAGTGTTCCTAGTATTGGAGTTGAGACGAATTTTGCTTATCAAAGCGCCAAACCCTTATCCAAACAGGCTTTCCTAATTTATAGCCTTTCTAGACTTCCGAAGCCTGAAAAGGCAGCCACACAAAGGTTGTAGCCTTAAAAATAAAATTTTTTCAACTCCAGCCTATAGCTACTATTTTCTTTGAGGCTATAACCAACAACTGCATAAGTTCATTGAGAGTACACCTATTACCTGTTAAGGCTACATGTCATCTGCCTTTCACAAATCGATCTGTTAATCGGTGAACCTCCTATGGCAAACGAGCAACCTCGACAGAGGAATTCTAAAAAAAACGATTTTTTTGACGCTTTATCTAAAGTGTTCAAAAACAATCATTTTCATTTAATTGTCAATTTGTGTCAATTAGGTACATTTTCTCTGTTTCTGTTTCCAAACAAAATGTCAATTCTAGCTAACAAAATTTCTAATAACGCCAAATTCATCAATAGCGATCGCACTTTCAGCAAAGATAGCAATTTATCTCTATTATCGTCACATGATATTTACAAAACTTGACTAATGAGATTGACAAATATAAAAATCTACTGCACAACTTAATACAGTAAATTTTTATATTAGAATGGATGTAAATTTCCAATTAACAAAAATACCCTCAGGCAATTCCGAAAAATAGTGAGTTAATGTTGAAGAATTGGTAGCTCACTGCAAAAGTGAGAGAAACATAGCAAGGTATTGGTGTTGCAAAAATAGAACTTTATGAACAAGACACGTCTAATTTTTACAGGCTGTCTGATGCTCCTTGCCGTGATTATATGCATTGTTTGCGGCTTTTATGGAACACCTACAGTTCTGGCTAGCGAGTATAGTGAAACATCTGTACCGGTTGCTAGCAAATACAATGAAACGTCAGCATCTGAATATTCAGAATATGCTGAGAACTGTGACAATATTGGATATCTGCCACCCAATCCAAATTTGACGGAGGCAGAAAATCGGGGTCGTTGCACCTGGTACTTATGGACAGGTGGTAACGACAAATATTACCGAGATGTAGCTAAAAGAACTCGTGGAGAAGTGGATTTACTAGGCTTGCTTGACAACAGTATTGTAGATCGCGACAAGCGGTTTGAGGAGTTTGGCACAGTCAACGATCCAGGATGTGAAAAAGCAACAGAACCAGATGAGTACGGTTTGTTGTTGGATAAGTGCAAAGATCCAGAGTCAAGTGGCATCATCGGGTTGCGTAAGTTCAAGAACCCGAACTTCGACCCTGTCAAATGGGACCCGAAACAGTATAAACAAGACTCACAAATCGAGCCTCCTTACCGAATTGGGCAGTCTTGTGCTATCTGTCACGTAGCGTTTAACCCCCTCAAACCACCCAAAGATCCAGTACACCCGAAATGGGAAAACTTGGTGCCAGCTTTGGGTAACCAGTACATCAAGGAAAACGCCTTATTTGATGCCAAACTCAAGCCAGATGATTTTAGATGGCAAGTGCTTAACACACAAAAACCGGGAACCTCTGACACTTCTCGCATTGCCACGGATCATATCAATAACCCAAATGTGGTTAATAGTATTTTTAATTTGGGCGATCGCCCCAAACACCCAGAAGTCATGAACGATGGTTCCACCCAGGACGTCAATCACATCCTCAAAGATGGCGCAGACTCTATAGGTGTGGCAAAAGCATCACTGCGCGTCTACGTCAACATCGGTATGTGCGGCGATTATTGGCTGAGTCTTCATGATGCTGTGTTGGGCAGAAAACCACAACGACCTTTTGACATCGAAAAGGCGAGAAAGGAGTGCCAAGACTGGAACAACACAGAAGCACGCATGCCAGATATGGAAGCATTCCTGAAAACTATCAAGCCGATGCATCTCGCCCAAGCGCCTGGAGGTGAAGCCTTCCTGACCAAGGATGAACAACTTCTCAAACGCGGTAAGATTGTTTTTGCCCAGAGCTGTGCAACCTGTCATTCCAGCAAACAGCCTTCTGCTGAAATTGCTGTTGACCCAGAAAAGGCAAAGCAGTGGTACATAGAATCTGTCCTCAGTAGTGATTTCTTAGATCACAACTTCTTGTCTGATGATAAACGTTACCCAGTTACACTCATTGGCACCAATGCTGGTCGTGCTTTGGGGACAAATGCAACCAAAGGACATATCTGGGAACAGTTCTCGTCTAAGACGTACAAGGAACAGCCGTCACCAGGTACATTGACACTGGATAACCCCTTGGACAAAAACAAACCCATCGAATTTGAGGTGCCTTCTGGTGGTGTGGGATATTATCGGACACCTTCGCTTATAAGCGTCTGGGCAACAGCACCATATCTCCACAACAACTCTTTAGGCAAATATAACGAAGATCCGTCAGTTGAAGGACGTATAGATGCCTACAACGATGCGATGGAAAAACTGCTGTCGCCTGAAAAACGTGAGGGAATTATCAGTAGGACAACTCAGAAAAGCAAGTTGGCGCTTTCTCAGCAGGGAATCATTAAGATTCCCGTTCCTGAAGGAATGCCTGTTGATTTGCTGGCAAACATTAATCCCAGAGAAGCAGTCACAGATCTTAATCTCGTAAACCTCTTCAAGGACTTAAAACCTGAAGGTGGACTTAAGGGTAAGCTTGGACGGGTGCTTTTAAGAGCAAACAAGTCTCCCGACTTCATTGAGGACAAGGGTCATACTTTTGGCTCAGAACTGTCCGATGAAGATAAGAAAGCGCTGAGTGAATTTGTGAAGACTTTCTAAGACTACTCGTTTGGATGCTTTACATCCAAAAATTCGTTCCTAGGCTTGGCTTGTGAACAACAACAAGCCTGGGTTCATTCATCCAGCAGTTTGTATTCTGGAAAAAACAGGACTTCTTATTGCCTAACGGCAACGCTGCGCTAACACCCAATCGTGTTCGTTTGAGGAAAAGATAAAATGAATCTGCTTGTATTACAAAACTTTTTGGATAATACAGCGTTTGCCACCCTATTTATGACTATGCTAGTTTACTGGGTGGGGACAGCATTTAAGAGCATACCTTATCTATCAACTTTGGGAACAGCAGGGATGGCGATCGCAAACCTGTGTACTGCAACTTTACTAGGAGCACGATGGCTAGAAGCAGGTTACTTTCCCTTGAGTAATCTTTATGAATCACTGTTTTTCTTAGCTTGGGGCATAACCACTATCCATCTGATTGCTGAAAATAGGAGTCGTAGCCATCTTGTGGGGGTAGTGACAGCACCTGTGGCAATGGGGATTACTGGATTTGCAGCGTTAACTTTACCAGAATCAATGCAGAGTGCAGAACCCTTAGTGCCAGCTCTCAAATCCAATTGGCTGATGATGCACGTGAGCGTTATGATGCTCAGTTATGCAGCTTTAATGGTGGGTTCGCTGCTGGCGATCGCTTTTTTAATCGTCAGTGGCGGTCAGAATATACAACTACAAGGTAGCTCTATTGGTATTGGTGGTTACCGCTTGCACAAAGCCGGTCAGCCAGTTTCTCAACCAAAAGTAGCTGCTGTGAGTAATACTATTGACACTGAAAGTATTAATAAAGCATTCCCTGATACGCAGATCGTGACGTCCAAGGCGCATCGCAACGATAATACCGCAGCTGGCTTGGCAGTACTCACAACCCCAATCCAAAAACTCGATTCTGTGGTGGAAGCCAGCAAACAAGCCTTAATCACAAATTCTCAACCCCTGTCACCACAGCGCCTAACTCTCGCCGAAACTCTCGACAATATCAGCTACCGCGTCATTGGGTTGGGTTTTCCCCTGCTGACGATTGGAATTATTGCTGGTGCAGTATGGGCAAACGAAGCTTGGGGTTCTTACTGGAGTTGGGACCCCAAAGAAACTTGGGCTTTAATCACTTGGCTAATCTTTGCCGCCTATCTCCACGCACGCATAACTCGTAGTTGGCAAGGGCGTCGTCCGGCAATTTTAGCTGCTACAGGCTTTGTCGTGGTGTGGATTTGTTATCTAGGAGTGAATATGTTGGGTAAAGGGTTGCATTCTTATGGTTGGTTTTTCTGAGTTACAAACAACTCACGACTTATTTTAGGAGAAAATTTATGAACGGAACAAACCAGGGTAATCGACAACAAACCGCTCTTATTACTGGCGCATCTGGTGGAATTGGCTACGAATTGGCTAAATTATTTGCCGATGATGGTTACAATTTGGTGTTAGTCGCCAGAAACGAACGCAAGCTCGCTGAAATTGCAAATGACTTTAAACAAAAATTTCGTATTGCAGTCAAGGTGATAGCCAAGGATTTATCCATACCAACAGCTGCAGAGGAAATTTTCCAACAGCTACAACAAGAAGCTATCAAAGTTGATGTACTAGTGAACAATGCTGGCTTTGCTACCTATGGATTGTTTCACAAACTTGAGTTAGCACCTGAATTGCAAATGATGCAGGTGAATATGGTGTGTCTCACCCATTTGACTAAACTTTTCCTCAAAGATATGGTTAAGCAAGGCTTTGGCAGAGTATTAAACATTGCCTCGACTGCTGCCTTTCAACCAGGACCTTTGATGGCAGTTTATTATGCTACTAAAGCTTATGTCTTATCATTTTCGGAAGCGATCGCCAATGAATTAGACGGTACAGGTGTCACCGTAACTGCTCTTTGTCCAGGACCAACTGAATCTAATTTTCAACAAAGAGCCGCTATGGAAGACTCAAAGCTCGTCAGTGGTCAAAAGATTATGGATGCAGAAACCGTAGCCAAGATTGGCTATCGCGCCTTATTAGAAGGCAGAAGTGTTGTCATTCCTGGTGTTAAAAATAAGATACTAGCTGAATCCGTAAGATTTACACCAAGAAAGCTGGTGACAAAGTTAGTCAGAAGTATGCAGGAAAGCAAAGATTAGATAGAGGATGTCTCGAAAGCAAACTTTGCTACACCGCTTGTACCGTAAGATTTTGTTGTAACTTTATCAGAAACTCCAGTGAGCGACGGTGTAGTTACTTATGGTTTGGAAAACTTGCACTAAACCTTCCTATGAAACAAAATCTGCTTTTTGCACGGTTTATTAGACCACAAAAAGCAGATTTTTATAAAAATTATTCAGAATTATGAACCTCACCCTCGCTTTTAGCGTAGCTAAAATCTTTCCCTCTCCTTAAGGAGAGGGATGCCCGACAGGTGAGACCAGCGCTGCGGGAGGGGAGCCAGTGCGTTGGACGGGTTTCCCGGCTTGTAGACGCCGGAGGCGGCTTCCCGTAGGGTAGCATGTGGCGTTTTCCCTCCGCAGGCGACTGGCGTTAGCGTTTGCGCAGCGCCCCCTTAGGGGCTAGCGGAACCGTTAGCGCAGCGTGCCCTGCAGGGCATAGGTTCTCCCCAGAGGGTTTCGGGGCTAGTTTATGGAACCTGCAACACTCACAGCAGCGGCGATCGCCACCCTAGCATTTAGCAAAGCTATCGAAAAAACCGCAGAAACTCTGACGGCTAGCGTATTAAATAAATAAAAATTCGGTCGCCCTGCGGTCGCCCAGAGGGCGATGACATCGCCCGACCTCAACTATGTCCACATCTGTATAGAACTTTGTCCGTTATCAATTAGGATTTCTTATCTGTACTTTATCCACTTTTCACGTATAGGGGACAATTTTAACTTTGTATTCTAGCTGAGTGGACAAGGTTAAATGAGGTTGTCCAGAGGGGTAACCCAGACGCAAGGTGTGATACCAAGTTGCGTTCTGTTGTAGTAGTTTGTGATTAGGGGAGATTGCTGAGTCCTGAGCGTGCGGCACCGCGAAGCCGAACGGACACGCTGAGTCCCAAGGGGACACGCTGCCGCGAACGCTCCACTTCGTTTCGCTCACAATGACAGGTGCTACCTTTGATTGCAACTTGGTATGATCCTCAACTTTGTACTCTACATAAGAGGACAATGTTTAACTAAATAGAGCAGTTGACTAAATTTCTATTGACGAGTGCAGAACATCCCATAAACACTACCATTCCATTTTGAAAAGCCACTAGCATAGTGCTGATCCCATGTATGCATTGCTAAAAACCACTGCGTTTGATTGCTCTGAACAGATAGAGGCAGTACGTGATCTTTGCGCTCAGTAAGAGGGTCGATTGAAGGATCGTAAGGTCTTTGTTTAACAGCCCAAGAATCATCACCTATTTGCCCTATGACCAAACCATAATGCAACCAGAACTTTACTTGTATTGGAGATTGACCGTCGTTATTACAGATCCATGTTCCTACCCAATCTGATGCTGTTAGTGCTTCCGCTTTTTGAGTGGTTGATAAACAAATACCTGCTACATTTATTACACTTACCCCCAAAAAAAGTGGTACTAGACGAGTGATTTTTTTCATCCAAGCTTTTCTGGTGGTGTAGATATTATTCATTAAGTACTCCTAGTAGTGAACTTATTAGACTTAATCACAGACTATTTGTTGATTTATCTGAGGTTAGTTGGGGATTTATGCAGTTTGTCAAAGAAATATACATTTCTTTACCTCATTCCCTAATTCACGCGATGTGTGTGCTTTTACCCAAAACTTGGACAAAGAGAATAGGATATAGTTCACGACCCAAGTGGTCAAAATATACTTCAAACTTATCATTGGAGTTTTAAAAACCTAAAACTTAGTCAATACCTTCGCCAATTTACGAGGGTGAGTTGATGTATTAACTCCCTTTTCTCTGAGGCTTGGCAAAAACAATAAGTCTTAAAAATTCCTTCAAGGTTTCCTGCAAGGTTTTTTTAAGGTATTGCCTGCAGTATAAAGGGTTTGAGAATCCATGCTACAAGGTCAGCTAAACGCTTGTATATGGGTCATTTTGCCACTTTTGTCAAAATTTTTGTAGGCTCTTATTTTGGCGAAGGTATTGTTAGCTACAGCAATTAATCTGGCTCAAAAATTTTAAGAGCGCGATGCCTACTTTGCAACTCATACCATTTCACGAAATCCCTGATACAAATGATTGGTTTCTAATTGTTTCCCCCTGCTCCCTGCTCCCTGCTCCCCATTTGTATCAACCTTAAAGTGAAACGGTATCAGGCGACGTCTGCTCTTAGATGAACGTCCCGACATCACACAAAGCCTCAACGACCTGGCAGAACTCTACATGTTGTGGCATACTAGCGCGATTGTCCGTCACTAACAAACGTTGTGATAATTCCAGATAACGCAACACATCTGGGTCTTGTGTTCCCAGTTCTGGTGCATTACTCTCACCGACTCGCAAAATATCTATTGCAGGATTTAGACGAAGAACAGCTACCTTAAAACGAGGCGACAAATTTTCATCGAGTAAAAAACGCACTTTCACCAAGCATTTACCTGCGGTTGAATTCTTTCAGCTTTTAATACTCTTAAGCGTTGTACCAAAGGTGAAGGATTAGCAGCCCATTCTTGGTAATGCTGTTCACGACTGTTTGTCAAACGTGACAAATAAGCATCCATCTGAACACGATTGTGCAAATAGTAAGTAATTGTAGCGTGAATCTGCTCTAACCCCAGAGTAGGCAAATTGGCTGTAATTTCTTCCGCTGTGTATCCTTCCAAGTAATAATCAAGCACATTGTCAATCCCAATGCGATGTCCTTTGAGGCGAATATCATCGGGTGACAAAAAGTCAAAATAATCTTCTAATTGCATCGGTCTAAACTTGGCAAGATTCTAAGGCTATTTTAGCTTAACGCTATGACATAACAAAAAGCGATGCTTCGGAGGAACTACGCAAAAGGCGATCGCCTTCTATTGAAACACAAAAACAATGTTATAATTGCCTTATCAAAACTAATAGATGCCCTATATAAAAATGCAATTATGATAAATTGGTCTGTCACTGTTTCAGAAGAGACAAATGAAGCTCTACACAGGTTTCTGGCGGAGCATGGTGACAGCGATATATCTGATTTCATAGAAAAAGCAGTTCAGGAGAAAATTTTCCGATCTACCATTCAGGAAGTGCATGATCGTAATACGGCTTTTCCTTCTGAAGAAATTGAGTCGGTTATTGATGAAGCGGTGAGTGCCACACGTGCAGCGCATCGTTCTTGATACCAATGTACTGGTTAGTTCACTGCTGAATAAGCAGTCTTTGCCCTATTTACTTTATCGTGCGTGGGACGAAGGAAAATATACCCTTGTCACCTCACCAGAACAGTTGGAGGAGCTTGAGCGTGTTCTCTGTTATCCTAAACTGAAAAAGTATATTAATGATTCTCAAGCTACGATAATGGTTACAGGGTTACGGAATCATGCTGAAGTTGTAAATGAATTGCCTGACGTGGAATATTCCAATGATCCTGCCGACAATCGAATCATTGCTACTGCCATAGCAGGGAAATCCACCTATCTGGTTACAGGGGATAAGCGTGATTTGTTGCATCTGGTTGTAGTAGAAGGTATAAAAATCGTAACTGTCCGTCAAATGCTTGCGATTTTTGACGTTGTAGAATAGAAATCTGAATGAGAGCGCTTAAAGGGTACTGTGCTCCTTTGTGATCGCTATATTACTGCCACACGACACGCATTATATTTAAAAGAAAGTCACAAAGTCAAATTATAAAGATAAAAGTCATATTGTCAAAATTCAAAATGATTCATTGCGGAAACAACGATTATAAAGGAAGAGACATTATCTGATTAATCCATTCCTCGGCGGTAGAAGCTTCCCAAATCAGGATAAGTGCTTCAATTGCGTCACTAATTGGCATATTCTGGGAAATAATTAAAACTCCTGAACTGGTTTGTGACATTATAAATTTAGCAAACTCAACAGGCATAGTTTTGCGGTCGTGAGTTACAAGAATTTTCTCTTGGAGTGCTGCTATGGCTAAGACCTCTTTGTCTGTCTTACCCTCAAGCCCTGCTGTATTAGCTGATTGAAAATCAATATTTGGTTCCCTACGTATCGTACCAGTTACAATTGCCTGCTTGAGATCGGCGTCCGCTTGAAATCGAACTGTCGTCATGTCTTGCTCTGCTTTTGCATAAGAGCCGCTTTCAACTTCTCATACAAAGACGGATTTTTCTCTCTCAGAGACTGTTGCAATTTCTCAAACTCTTTTTCACCTTCTTTCAAATAGACATCAATTAGCTTTCGGTTGGCAAGATAAAAGGCAATAGCACCATAAATCTGTTCTAGGGAGAGTAATGGAAAGTTTTGGGCAATACTTTCAGCAGACTCACCATTCAAGAAAGCGTAAACAACTGAATCAAGAGAAACACGAGTCCCTTCAATCCAGAAGCCTTTATCCCGCTGCTCAATATATCGTTTTGCTACAGTCGGTGATGTTGTCATAAAACTATTTGCTGGCTACTCTTTTTTTTGATATTAACTTGTACCAGACGCGAAATACGAAGTTTTTGCACCCAGATTCATAATTTGATATTTTATCTATTGCTGGTCGTAGTCCTCCTGACTTGAATGTTACAAAATATCTTTTGTAAAAAAATGTATAAATAAAAGCAAGTGATCAGCGAAGCGATCACTTACTGTAATTTTCTATTCACAACTTAATACAACACATTGCAAATAAATGAAGTACAGTACTAAGGTTTCAAAGGCAGACTATCACGACGAACTCACCACTGTAGACAAAACCCACTCACTCAACAACCGGTTCACCTGATCTGGTATCTCATCATGAGGACAATGACCCGCCCGCAAGAAGTATTCTGTTAATTCAGGATAGTATTGCCGAAACTTCTTTGAACGTTCTCTGGCATTAACCCAAGGATCAGCTTCTCCCCACAACTGTAACAGAGGACAAGTTAATTGCTTGAGCAGGGTATCAACTTTTTCCCCTTGAGGAGTGCTAAACACAGACAAAAATACATCCATAGCCCCAGAGTCGCAAGCAGGACGATAAATTTCTTCTACTAATTGGTCTGTGATGGCGCTTTTGTCAAGATAAACTTTCTCTAGAGTTTGGCGAATCACCCAAGGTTGTTTGATGTATTGAAATAAGAGAAACTGGGCTAAAGGCTGTTGCAAAATCCACTTAACAATTTCACCCAGTAGTTTTTGTAGCTTTTCGTTTGGCTTGGGAGGCTGAATTTCAGATTGCAAAGCTTCTGGTTCTGGTGAAGGCTGGTTTTCGCTAAAAGGACCAGCACTGTTGAGCAAAACCAAACCTGCTGCTGCATCAGGGCGTTGTGCTGCAACACACAAGCTTGCATACCCTCCCAGGGAATTACCTGCTAACACTGCTTTTTGACCAATCACTTCTGTGATAAACTCATTGAGCTGGTCACGCCACAAGTCACCGCTGTATTCTAGTTTAGGTTTCGCAGAACGCCCAAATCCCAAAAGGTCAATGGCAAAAACTTCAAAATCGTTACACAATCCGCTGATGTTTTTGCGCCAGTGATCTGTAGATGCACCAAAACCGTGTACCAATAATAAGGGAGGACGTTGAATTTTTGGTTCTCCCGCTTTGACGTAATAAATGCTGTGCCCTCGCCACTGCCAATATTTACCGGGAATTGGGGTTGTAGAGGGGGCTGTTGTTGCCTGCATGATATAAAGAAATGTTAAGTACCTGTAAATGATTCTAACGAAGTCATGAAAGTTAATAATGACTAATAACAAATAACTTCTGACAAACTCATGATTACAGGCAAAACTAAATTACTCGGAGTGATTGGGTATCCGGTGGAACATTCACTATCACCAGTGATGCACAATGCTGCACTTACCCACTTGGGACTCAATTACGTCTATGTTCCTTTTCCCATAGAACCACAAAATTTAGAAATCGCTATTCAAGGATTTGCCGCTGTTGGTGTTGTCGGTTTTAACATTACAATTCCCCATAAACAGACAATATTGCCTTTGCTTTCAGAAATTTCATTGATCGCCAAAGCTATAGGAGCAGTCAATACAGTAAGTCGGAAAGATAACAAATGGATTGGTACAAACACTGACGGAGAAGGATTTCTCGCTCCTTTGCGAACAAGGTATAATCAGGATTGGAGTCAGACAGTAGCTGTGATTTTAGGTAACGGTGGCGCAGCAAGAGCAGTTGTTGCAGGTTGTGCGGAATTAGGTTGTGAGAAGATTTTTGTTGTTGGGCGCAACGCCCAAAAGTTAGAAGAATTCCAGAAGAGTTGGGGTGATTTTCGGGAGTCGCATAATTTACACGTCCACACTTGGGATTCTTTACCAAAACTCATTCCACAAGCAAACCTGCTGGTAAACACAACTCCCATCGGGATGTATCCCAAGGTTGAGGAATCACCTTTGAGTGCAGAGGAAATGGCAAATTTACCAGCGGGGGCGATCGCCTACGATTTGATATACACCCCCAACCCAACAAAATTTCTCAAACAAGCGCAGCAGGTGGGCGCTATTGCAATTGATGGACTGGAAATGCTCGTTCAACAAGGTGCAGCAGCATTAAAAATCTGGTTACAACAGGATACAGTTCCCGTAGAGGTGATGCGCCAAGCTTTGAGACAGCATTTGGGTTTATGAAGATTAACGGGGTAATGAGGTGATGTGGGGGAGATTCCAAATTTTGTTAGCGCAGCGGGACGCAGTCCATTTTGAATTGTTAACTCCCTGTTCGCCAATGAACGCGATTCCATTCGTACATACCTTGAATTTCAAATTCAGCACCGTTGTAGAAGCGGACGATGCAGTTGGTTGAGGAAGAATCGCGATCGCTTATTTCATTAACATTAATGACAATACAAGAATACCATTCTGGGGTGCAAGGACCATTATCTTGTACCCATTCCCAAAGAGCGTTGCAAATTTCAATGCGATCGCCCACTTTCAGCTTGAGAACATCCTCAGTAAAATACTTGTCAAAGTGATATGGCTCAATACGATTTAGCCAGGGTAACCCATAGCGATCGCGAATAAATTGTACTGCACCTGAGTCATTTTCATTTAGCCAGTCGTTGAGCAATTGCGCTTTCCATGAGCCGTTTTGTTGTTCTTGTGCTTTGAAGAACTCTAAAAATGCTTGCAATTCCTCTTTTGTTAGTTCGTCTAGGGGATTAGCGCTATCAGACACACCAGTTTGAGACCCCTTGATTTGCTCTAAGATTTGCAGTAATATCTGTTTCTGCTCATCTGAGAGGGGACAGCTTGCGACATCACAACGATCAAACGCTGCTTGCAAGACTGCTTTTATCTCATCTGGACTCATACGCTATATAGCAATTAAGAGTTTTATCTATCATAATTATTACAAAACTTTAAAACAACTATCCAATCGCTTGAGAGCTAATTTCAGGTAAGCTGAGGTTGAAATATACCGCAATGGTGCTTTTGCCTCTGCTAAGTTAGTCGCAGCCTTTTTATCGGTGCATTGTTTTGTTATTCTTGTTGTTGGAGATATGCAAAAGAAAAATAGCCTACTATCGTTCTTAAATTCTGTGCCCTTATTTACAAACAATTACTCAAGATTGAGGATTCAGTACTCAAGATTATTTAGGGTGATTTTGATTTCCTGTATCATAGGAATTGTATCGTGGGTGTTTACGCCAAGTGCTCTAGCGCTGACACAGATAAAACTCTCTGAGCTTTCCTATCACAAATGTCCATCAGAAATAGGAAAAGGATCTGTGACAAGTGGTACAACTATGGCAGCAAATTGCTTTATAGTCACAGGCAAAGCCCAAAATGGCACGGACAAAACTGTCTACGATGCAGATATTTTTGGGCGCATTTATGATGCTAACAATAATTCTGTCATGGAAAACCGTAACCGTCTTGGTTCTATCCAGGAAATTCCACCAGGTATTAGTGATTTTGAATTGAGGATTTCTGTAGCAGCAAACCAGCCTGAACCTTTGAAGTTGAAGAAGTTCAAGGCGGCTGGATTTAGCGCTCAAGTGCGTAAGTAGTTGCACAGCATGAAGATGTAGAGACGTTGTCTACCTGCGTCTCTACAGAAATTCATATATCTCGACTTTAGACTTAACCAACAAATGAAATGGTGAGATAAGAGAGCAAACCGCTTAATACGTTGAGTAATAGAAAAGCCAATATCGGTGAAAAATCAATACCGCCCAATGGGGGAATGATTGAACGGAACAGATTCAGATAGGGATCGGTTATCTGGCTTAACGCTGCAAACGGTTGATTATACCAGTTGATGCTGGGAAACCATGTTAAGAGGACTCTAATAATCAGTAGAGTACTATAAATTTGTATGAATGTGCTCAGTGTGGTAACCAGTAAATTCATGGATTGGTTGATTTCCTACGAAGTGTCAAATGCGGTCTTATCTTCGATTTTAAATGAGGCTAAGTCAAATGGCGGTTGAGATTGTGCATGTCTCCATAATGAAGACTCTGCCCTTTGTAGTTGGTGAGATTTGCGCTAAGTCCAATGCTCTAGGTTAGCGTAACTACTCGCTACGCGACGAAGAACGTTCGTGAATCAGCTGCTCTGAATTGCCATTCACATTCCCTAGCTGCTGTCGGACTTCATCTATTGTGGCATTGAGCTGGGCGATTTTATCTTCAAGCGATCGCCGTGCCACTTCCATTTCCATATTCTCATTTTCCGAAGCTCTCATCTGACGCCTTTTGGCTGCTTTTCTAGCTTCTGTTAAGTTGGTGGTTGTTTGAGGTTCTTCCTCTAGGATTTGTTCTGGATCACGTCTTGTGGCAACAAGCGTACCGATAATACCACCAACGACACTACCGAAAATTGCTCCGGCAAAAAAACCACTTGCGAAACTATCTTGCTGACTCATAATTTTACTGCCTTGAAGAAACGCTGCATCTGTTGGGTTGTTTTTGCTCCTCATGCTGTCTTAGCTGCATACTAGCTTATGTTCCAAAGATGCGATCGCCTGCATCTCCTAATCCTGGTATGATAAATCCTTGATTGTTAACTGTTGCGTCGATAGTCGCTGTGTAAACAATTAAACCTGGATAAGCATCATTCAGTTTTTGTAAAGCTGGCGGAGCTGCTACCACAGATACAATCCGCGTTAGGGCTGGATCAATACCCCGTTGTGTTAATTCTGCCATTGCATGCATCATCGACCCTCCAGTGGCTAACATTGGGTCGGTGACTAACACTCGCGTTTGCGGTTGGAATTTTTCTGGCAATTTGTTTAAGTAAGTAGAGGGTTGGAGTGTTTTTTCATCTCGCACTAAACCAAGATGATAAATCGACGCCAAAGGTAACACTGTTTGTGCTCCCTCTAGTAATCCTAACCCAGCTCGCAGAATCGGTACCACTGCCATTGGAACCGTTGGATCTATTAAAGTTGCTGGGCTGACATCCAAAGGGGTTTGCACTGTTGCTTCTTGAGTTGGCAACCACTCTCTAGCAGCTTCGTAAGTCAACCAACGTCCTAACTCAGTCATCGCACTGCGAAATAATACGGAGGGTGTGGCAGCATCACGGGCAACTGCTAACCAGTGCTTGATTAGGGGATGGGGCGGGACATAAACACGCAATTGTAGCGTCATAGCCAGAAATGGGCTTTTTCTATATGGTATAACAACTGAAACATCATAATACTTTTTTTGTGTGCAACTCACTGCTATAATTATCACGCCAAAATGTTATTGAAATATTTTTTCATTAGTAGTTGACATATATTCTCAATCAAGGTTATATTGTATTTTCAGTGTTCTCCTCTCTTTAAGGATCGGCAGACGGGATTGGCCAGCGGTAGCAGGCTTTTCCCTCTTTTTTGTAATAGGGAACGCTTAACAGTGAACAGTGAACAGTAAACAGTGAGTCCAGCGCTGCGGGAGGGTTTCCCTCCGCAGGCGACTGGCGAACCCGAAGGGTGAACAATTGATCACTGGTACTGCGGGTACTTGATAACTGATAAAACTGTACGAAGCTTCGCAAAAATCAAATACAAGTCTTATGATGATTTACTAAAACAAAGGACAAGCGACAAATAACAAAAAATAAAAATGCATGCAGAGTGATGTTATCGTCATTGGATCTGGTATTGGTGGCTTAGTCACAGCAACTCAGCTGGCGGCAAAAGGTGCTAAGGTACTCGTACTAGAACGTTATCTCATTCCAGGAGGTAGTGCGGGTTACTTTGAACGGCAAGGCTATTGCTTTGATGTTGGGGCGTCGATGATTTTTGGGTTTGGGCAGAACGGTACCACCAACTTACTCACTCGTGCTTTGCAAGCTGTTAACGTTAGCTTAGAAGTGATTTCCGATCCAGTACAAATTCACTATCATCTGCCTAACGGGTTAAACCTAAAGGTAGATAGAGTGTATGAAAAATTTTTACAAAATTTGACTGCGTATTTTCCTAATGAAAGCCAAGGGATTCGTCGATTTTATGACGAATGCTGGAAAGTCTTTGGTTGTCTCAACAGCATGGACTTGCTGTCCCTAGAAGAACCCCGCTATTTAATGCGTGTATTTTTTCAGCATCCTTTAGCATGTCTTGGTTTGGTAAAGTATCTGCCCCAGAATGCTGGAGATATAGCCCGACGCTATATTCAAGATCCTGAGTTGTTGAAATTTATAGATATGGAGTGTTATTGCTGGTCGGTGGTACCAGCTAATATGACACCAATGATAAATGCTGGGATGGTATTTTCTGACAGGCACTATGGAGGAGTTAACTATCCTAAAGGGGGCGTGGGACAAATTGCCCAAAAATTAGTAGAGGGACTTGTTAAAGCAGGTAGTCAGATCCAGTACCAAGCTAGGGTAACAAAAATTATTATAGAAAACAGACGCGCTGTGGGAGTACAACTGGCTAACGGTCAAATCCACCATGCAAAACGCATCGTGTCCAATGCAACACGTTGGGATACATTTCAAAAATTACTAACTCAACAAGAATTTTCTTTTGGTGAAAGAAACTGGCAGGAACGCTATCAAAAATCACCCAGTTTTCTCAGTTTACACATGGGATTGAAGGCAGAAGTTTTGCCAAAGGGGACGGAGTGTCATCATATCGTGTTAGAAGATTGGGAAAAGATGACAGAACCGGAAGGGACTTTATTTGTGTCTATCCCGACTTTGCTTGACCCAGATTTAGCGCCAGCAGGACATCACATTATTCACGCCTTTACACCTCACTGGATTGATGAATGGCAAGGACTGTGTGCAAAGGAATACGAGGTGAAGAAGGAAGAAGCAGCTTGGCGAATTATTGACCGTCTGGAGAAGATTTTTCCTGGTTTGAATGCGGGGTTGGATTATCTGGAGGTGGGGACGCCTCTAACCCATCGCCGCTTTTTAGGTCGTCAGGATGGAACTTACGGGCCAATTCCCCGCAGGAAGTTACGCGGGTTGCTGGGGATGCCGTTTAACAGAACGGCTATCCCAGGACTTTATTGTGTGGGGGATAGTACGTTTCCCGGTCAGGGTTTAAATGCAGTGGCGTTTTCTGGGTTTGCGTGCGCTCATCGCATTGCTGTGGATTTAGGATTGTAAACCATCGCCGTTCTTTTCTGTTAAGCGTTAAGCGTTAAGCGTTCCCTTTGTTTCTTAAAAGAACTGCATAAGTTAAAAACGCGGGCGCTTATATATAGAGTGCAACTATGTGAGATTGGTTATCCTGGAGTATGCACTCGCTATGGATGTATTATCTAGATACTGGGAAATTTACAGAATCAATACCAGTCAAAAAGTTGGATACGAACATTATCCACTTCCTCGAGCAGAGGAGTTTATCAAACAAATTCACAATCTCGCTACAAATAATACCCAAGCTGTTCTGTTATCCTATTTTGTCGGTCAAAATTCTGCTATTGATGTCACAAGTCGCGCCAAAGCGGGACTTTGTTTGCGGTCTTATGTTTCTCAACCCATCTTAAGAGCGTGTCAAAAAATTGACAATCTATTCAGTGGTGATATCAGCGATGACAAGTCTTTCACCTACCAGCAATTGCTAAGGTTTGTCCTGGATGACGATGGAAAAACTTTAGTTATTGTAGATGGAGATGGAAAAACTCAACTTATTGTAGATAATAATGGGGAAACTAGGGCAATAAGTTACAAATTCTTTTCTGTGAGAATTTTGCAAACATTTAATGCCGACTTAGAGTCTAAGATGAGCTTAGATAATTGGGCATACTTGCAAACTACACAAAACCCTGAATTAAAAGGTTTTTTAGCAGAGTTTGGATTTCAGCACCTCAGTGGTTGGGCGCTCCTTAATAGAGTTAGAGTAAAACAATTTGAAAGTTTATCAAAACGCGATCGCCATTTGGTAGAAGTTTTTCATGGGGTCTATCGTCGTGACAGACTTGAAAAAAATTCCAAAAGACCCAGAAAATGTCCAGATCCCTCAAGCGCTCAGTTGCAAGAAATGCTCAAGAACTTGCAAAAAAGAG
>JAHHGV010000024.1 GCA_019359695.1 Brasilonema angustatum HA4187-MV1 | reverse complement strand
ATATTTAAGGAGGAGAAAGCGGTTGCCGATGGCAACCGCTTTCTCCTCACCTCAAAATGATTATCATTATTGTAAAAACCTGGCTTCTTTGTTTTTATTGATTAATTTATTCTTTGGAAGTCCCTTAGCTCATATTAGAAGAGAAAAAGTTTAACCCCGAGCGAAGCTCGGGGTTAAATAGGAGGAAAAGTCAAGTCTGCTATATCTGTGGTAGATTAATGTAGTCAAGAATAAATGGGAATTGATTGGTTGAAAGTGCGATCTACAGCAAAGCAGCAGCGCTAGCCCCGATAGGCGTAGCCGTGCTGCAGCCGGTTTTAGACTATTTGCAAGCTCCTGTGGTTTTGAAACCTCTTTTATTTGCAGTTAACGTGGTTTCGCTCATTGCTATGGAAAGCTGTTTTGAGGATTTATGTTTGCAGTTCGCTAGTGTGATTCGTTCTGTCAAAATGAGTAGTAATACTCAGGGATGACAGGCAAGGAATATAGAAGGGAGAAATCTCAACTGAACCTTGACAACTCAGTTTTTCGTGATGGTGTAATTCCATCCCTCCAGGTGCAGGAGTGACAGTAAGTCCCCTATTTCAACAAGGTGGTTCTTTGTTGGGGTAAAGCGGGGAATCATGGCGGTAACTGCTAGCCTAAAGTGGAATCCCGCCTAACATAGCTGGTCATGGATAGGAATACAAATCTCTCGACTGAATCATCGTAATGCAAAACAAGCCAAAAGGCTGTTAGGCTTGTCCCAAAACGGGAAAGGATTAGTGGTTGGCTGATTAGTGGCAGACCAATATGCATTCACAATAAACCCGGTGAAGAGAGAGAATCCTAAAACCAGCGTCAAACGGAAAATTGGGAACGAAGTAAATCCCTCATATGCTCTCAAGAATTGGTCGAATTCTTGAGCAGGTAGCCAACCGGAAGCCATGTGGGAGAAGGATTGTCTCAGAAGCCAATGCCCTTGGTAATACAAGGGATATGCAGACGGAGACACGGTGACTTGGATTGTAGAGGTACAAGTAGCAATGTATACGTCTAAAACGAGTTTCAAGACTACGGTGGAATGGAATACCATCCCCTGGCGAAAGCTAGAAAGGAGAATATTCAAGTTGCAAAAACGCATCTACAAAGCCTCGCAGCGTGGTGATGTCAAAGCAGTCCGAAAGCTCCAGAAAACTCTGGTACACTCCTGGTCAGCTAAGTGCTTAGCGGTGCGTAAGGTAACACAAGAGAACCGAGGTAAGAAGACGGCAGGAGTGGATGGACTGAAAAGCTTGTCCCCAAAAACACGTCTCATCTTGGTAGAATCCCTGAAGTTGGGGAGTAAAGCTGCACCCACTCGAAGGGTGTGGATACCCAAACCTGACTCAGAGGGAGAAAAAAGACCGCTCTCGATACCTACAATTTACGACCGTGCCTTGCAGACGTTAGTCAAACTAACGCTAGAACCAGAATGGGAAGCCCGATTTGAGGAGAACTCGTTTGGGTTTCGACCAGGAAGAAGCGCCCATGATGCAATTGAGGCAATATTCCTCTCAATTAGGTTTAAACCTAAATATGTGTTGGATGCTGACATTGCAAAATGCTTTGACCGAATTAACCATAATGCTTTGCTGTCAAAATTAAATACATTTCCCACCATTCGCCGACAAATTCGCGAATGGTTAAAAGCGGGAGTAATTGATTTTGCTGCCTATTCCAATAGGCAGAAAACCTACAGCAGAACATCCGAGGGTGCGCCACAGGGCGGATGTATTTCGCCATTATTGGCGAATATTGCCCTCCACGGTATGGAGAATCAAATTAAACAATTTGCTCTCACGTTACCCGGAAAAAAAACGGCTAACCGACAGGCAATAAGCTTAATTAGATTTGCGGATGACTTTGTCATTCTACACGAAAATCTTGCCGTTGTCCAAAGATGTCAGCAGATTATTGCAGAGTGGTTAAGCGGAATTGGGCTAGAATTTAAACCAAGTAAAACGCGAATATCTCATACTCTTAATAAGCATGAAGATAGCGTAGGTTTTGATTTTTTGGGTTTCACCATTCGACAACTTCCTGTAGGGAAATGTCACAGTGGTAAAAACCGAGGTGGAACACTACTTGGTTTCAAAACCATAATTACCCCAAGCAAAGCAAAACTGAATGCACACACGCAGAAGGTAGGTCAATTGATTGAGAGGCATAAATCAGTACCACAATCTGATTTAATTACTCACCTAAATCCCATCATTCGTGGATGGACAAACTACTATGCAAGTGTCGTCAGCAAACGCATATTCAACAAAGCTGATTCAATACTATTCAGCCAATTGAAGGCATGGGTAGAACATCGCCACCCCAATAAATCCTCTCAATGGTGTTGTCAAAAATATTGGCAAACTATTGGGTTCGATAATTGGGTATTCACATCAATTAATCGAGGAGTCCGCCTCCTAAAACATCGTGAAACTCCTATTGTGAGACACACAAAGGTGCAAGGAAGCAGAAGCCCTTTTGATGGTGATTGGGTCTACTGGAGTTCTCGAATGGGTAAACATCTCGAAGCACCAACGAGAGTGGCAACACTCTTGAAAAGGCAGAAAGGAAAATGTGCCCACCACTGTGGACTGTTTTTCCTAGATAGTGATTTGATGGAAATCGACCACAAAATCCCCCGTTCAAAAGGCGGTTCGGATTGTTACGACAACCTTCAATTACTTCACGGACATTGCCACGATGCCAAAACGGCTGCTGATAATGTTGCCGTTAGAGTTCCAGAGATAGACGAGGATTATCTCTACCTTAATCCCTTTTAACTCGGAATTTCTAGGTGTGTTTGACAAGCACCAAGTTACTGAGGAGCCGTGTGAATCCAAAGATTCATGCACGGTTTTGTAGCCGAGTCAGGAGGGCGACTTCCTGGCTTAGGCATCCATCTACGGCTGTTAGGCGCTGAACCCTCCGTCAATCATCAGGTTTGCGCCGGTGATGTAACCAGCCTCAGGACCAACCAGATAAGCGACCATCCCCGCAACCTCCTCGACAGTCCCGTAGCGGGGCACCGCCAACTGCTTTTTGAGCATCTCAGCAAACTCACCCTCCGGGGGATTCATATCCGTAGCGATAGGTCCTGGCTGCACGTTGTTGATCGTAATCCCGCGCGGACCGAGATCACGCGCCAGGCCTTGCACCAGCCCTTGCAGAGCAGATTTGCTCATGGCATAAATACCGGCGCCAGCAAATGGCACGCGTTCGGCGTTGGTGCTGCCGATGTTGATGATGCGTCCGCCCTCTTTCATGTGCTTGAGTGCGGCTTGCGTCGCAACAAACACGGCACGCACGTTAATGGCGAGGATTCGATCAAAGTCTGCGAGCGTGAAATCATCGATAGGGGCCATCACCGCCACGCCTGCATTATTGACGAGAATATCAATACCGCCCAATTTGTCCACTGTGTGCTCAACAGCGGCGACTACCGCACTGGCTTCGGTGCTGTCGGCTTGGATGGCCAAAGCCTGAACGCCTAGCGCCTGTGCCGCCTGCACAATCTCGTTGGCCTGATCGGGAGAACTGGTATAGGTGAGGGCAATATCAGCACCTTCACTGGCTAAACGCTTGACGATGGCGGCCCCGATGCCGCGACTGCCTCCGGTAATCAGTGCGCGTTTATTCTTGAGTGTGTGGTTCATATTTAATACCGTGTGATGAGAAATTGGATAATTCGCTGTGCGTCTAATACTTGAAAAGTGTTCTCAATTGGTAACAAGCAGGTATTTATGGACAATCCTACTAGACTACCGCAAAGCTGGTGATAAAGGCTAGAACCTCTCCAGCGGGTAGGTGAGAAGCTGAAGCTGGGTCAGCCGTGCGAATTTGCCCATAGACAATCCACGGTTGTCGCCCGACACAGCGCACAATACAATAACCCAACGCTTGCACGGGTTACGCTATCACTAACCCACAGCAGTATCATCTGCTAGGAAGGTGAGCGGAATCTGCACTGCTATGACGCGAAAGCCTTCGTCTTGCAGTAGCAAGATCACCTTGCTCCAACTTGAGCCGTCCGCAAAGGCTCTATGCACCAGCACGATATTGTTAGTAGCCATTTTAGTTTCCTTGTTTTGGTGTGAATGCTTCTGTTGGTTTTGCAAGTGCGATCAGCGCAGCAGTAGTAAAACCTAAGCTTACTAAAATCCCTACATTCAATTTCGAGATGCGATCGCCTAATTCAGACCAGTCAACTTTCCAAAGATAAGTCTTAAGTTAAAGTTCAACTTACAGCGTTTTTCATCTATTTGAACCACAATCGGAGGAGCCAGTACTGAAGCGCGTAGCGTGGCACAAAGTGCCATAGGAGGGTTTCCCGACAGAGGTATCTGGCGTTGGAAACCCTCCTGCAGCGCTGGCTCGTCTTGGCGGTTCATTAAATTAGGTATTCTTCTAGCGGGAAGGGAGTAGTCTTTTTAACTTTATAACCAGCCAGTAGCCAACTTCTTCAACATGGTTTGCTGGCTGGTTTAGCTTTTGTTGGGTTATTGATATCGATACCATCTAACCGTTGAAGAAAGGTTAAAATACTACCAGGTGATAACCGTCACCACAGCTATTTTATTCCCTTATTAGATAAAACTAACGAGGGCTTGTTTTTGGGCTGACGCGTACAAGTGGTACAATACTGCTTTTGGTCGTAAGTGGAGGAGCGTTAAATGGCACACTATAAAATCGATGAAGAGCTACTTGAAATGCTATCGGAAGTTATCCTTGGGCTGAAGCGACTAGATAATGCAACGCCTAACCGCTCTAGAGAGGTAGCGATAACTAACCTGGAAACAGGAGGGTTATGGTTAGAAAAGTTATTGAAAGAACAGGAGCAACCGGAAGAATAACTGGCTGGTAGGTCACTTTATGCAACCCCTAACCGAGAACCCCAGCCTAAGGTCAGGACTGGGGTTTTCTATATTTATATCTATATAGTTGCTGGAACATCAGTGCTGATAGGAAGTGTTCTTTACAACATCATCTTCTAAAACCCCTGCAATAATAGCGAGCAACTCATCGTCAGTCAGTTCTTCTTCAAACAGTTTTTGTAGTGTTTCAGCGTCTGGAGTTTGCATAATGTCTTAATAAATTTATGTAAAAAATAACTGCTTACTAAAAAGTAGTGTATGACAGCCTACTCAAAAGTAACTTCATCCCTTGGAAAGAAGTTCTCGTAACTCGTAAGTATGTCTTCTGGCTCGCATATCTTTTATAGCAGGGAGCAGGGAACGCTTAACAGGTGAGACCAGCCCCCGTCTTGGTGAACCAGCACTGCGGAGGGAAATTCTCCCGCAGCGCTGGTCTCACCGTAAGGCGTGGCCGTTCCCACTAGGGCTGTCTCCGTGACGGAGCGCGTTAGCTCCGGCTCCCTTAGGGGCTAGCGTCTGGTGCAGGAGATTGGGGGACTGGCGGAGCGCGTTAGCTCCGGCTCCCTTAGGGGCTAGCGGAACCGCTCTATGGCTAACGCCACGCCAGAAGGCTATCGCAGCGTGCCCGCAGGGCATAGGTTCTCCCCGATAGCCTTCTGGCGTGGCCGTTCCCACTAGGGGAACAGCCTGTTAGGACGATACTGAACCTTGTTCAAAAATCAAATAGGAGTCCTATATTGAGTTAGCTCAAACTTGAAATGACGGTTGCCAGTCCACGGAAAATTCTTCAGGTTCTGCATCTAAGCTAAAAATAAAAAAAACCCCCAATCCTCTATTTTCAAAGAACTGGGGGGAACTGGAGCATGGATATTTAGCAATTGATCACTCGTAATTCTTACCAAGAACTCCATCACGAGTATCAATTGCGCTCAAACGAGCGAATCTTTTCCAATTTTTCTGGTGTTAGAACAGTCTGCATCGGTTGCCAAGTTTTATAGCCACTCCACTTATTTCTCAACTCTCGTTGTCCTTTGATCATCACATCGCTATCGTAAATGATTCCCCGCATAGAGCACATGAAGCAAAAGTCCCAAACATCCTGGGAATAAAGTAACCATAAATTTGTGACTTTTGTCATAGTCTTTACCAAATTAAAATAGGATAGCAAGCGCTAGTCCCAAACTCTCACATAAAATACGGTAAAAAGTAGCCCAAACGTTGCACCATTTTTGTTTGCTGTCAGTGAAATGTCACCTTCTTTCCCTTCCCTGCGGTTGTTACTCTATCTGGAATGGCTGTTATTGGGCATGAGTCTGTTAGCAGAATTCCTCATTCCCCCTATCTACCCATTCCACACTTCTCCTTGGTTCACTGTCTTGAGGATTGTTGTGTTTGGAGTCATGGGTTTAAGGTTGCCAAAGCACAACTTCAGTTACAAAGTTATCTATACGGTAGTAGAATTGGGGATTCTTTTGCTACCAGTGCTACCAGCTTTGACAAACAGTCATCTTCGCTGTGCTCCCCTGCTTGGGTTAATTGCGGTGATTCGCAGTTGCCAAATGTTCAATTTACAAGGTCGCTTAATTGTTGCCGCTCTAGTATACATATCATACGTCTACACAGAGTTTTTACGAATTAGTCGAACCCCTGTTTTCTTCAAAATGCCATTGGGACATGGAAGGGGTTATATGGGGCCACCAATGCCGCCGCCTAATACAGTCTATTTTATACTGAATAATGCGATTACTTTTGCTTTGACGTTGACTTTTGTATTGCTACTAGTTAATGCTGTGCTGGCAGAACGCAGAAGTCGGCAAGAACTAGCAATTGCTCATGAGCAGCTACGCCAGTATGCTTTGCGAATTGAAAACCAGGCAACTTTACAAGAGCGCAATCGCATTGCCCGTGAAATTCATGACTCCCTAGGACATGCTCTGACTGCTCAGACAATTCAGCTAGAGAATGCTTTGCTATTATTGCCTTCTAATGTTGATAAAGCCATAGAGTTTCTCCAACAAGTAAAACAGCTCGCTTACCAAGCATTGCAGGAAGTCTCTCGTTCTGTCGCAACACTGCGAGCTGATCCATTGCGCGGAAAATCTCTAGAAAATGCAATTGGCAACCTTATCCGAGACTTTAGCAGCGCAACAACCCTCACACCAGAGTGTAAAATTAGCCTGAGATATTCTCTGACTTCTGAGGTGAGTACTGTTATCTATCGCATTTTACAAGAAGCACTGACCAACATATCCAAACATAGCGGAGCTACTCAGGTAACTGTGCAGTTGCAGACGCAAGTTGGAAGGATAAGCCTGCTTGTGGAAGACAACGGCAAAGGCTTTTATCCAGAACAAAACACCACAGGTTTTGGACTTCAAGGAATGCGAGAACGAGCAACTGCATTAGGAGGTAATTTTAATATTATTAGCAAACAAGGAGCGGGATGCCGAATTCAAGTAAGCATACCCATACTAAACTCTAGTATGATGGATTCTGAACCTGCAACAAAAAATCTAAAATCGAAAATCTTATGATTCGACTGTTGCTGGTAGACGACCAAGTTATTATTCGTCAAGGACTTAAGAATTTACTGGAATCAAAACCAGATTTACAAGTGGTTGGTGACGCTGAAAATGGTCAACTTGCCATTCAAGCATTGCAGAGACTTTATGGAACACCATCGCAACCAGATGTCGTCCTGATGGATGTTAGAATGCCCGTTATGGATGGCGTTGCTGCAACTCGGTTGATTTATCAGGGATTTCCAGAAATAAACATTCTGGTACTGACGACATTTGATGATGATGAATATGTTTCACAAGCCATGCGCTATGGAGCAAAAGGTTATCTGTTGAAGCATACACCGCTTGAGGATTTGGCGATCGCCATTCGAGCTGTACATCAAGGCTACACCCATATGGGACCAGGACTGTTTGAAAAAGCCCTAAATGCGCCTGAGATATCTGAACCAGTACACTCAGCCATTCCATCAGAACTAGCAGAACTGTCCCCCAGGGAGAAAGAAGTTTTACGGTTAATTGCAATGGGATTGAGTAACCGCGAGATTGCCCATACACTTTACATCTCAGAACGGACAGTCAGAAATCACGTGACAAGTATTTTGAGTCAGTTGCATTTGCGCGATCGCACTCAAGCAGCCCTCCTCGCCAGTACTTTTCTCCCACAGTTGGAAATATAAATCGGCGAAATCTACGTCAGCGCTTCGTACATACTTTCCAAAACGAATATGTTGTTATTTGACATCCAAAAGCGATTTCTATGAAACCAATTTTTCTTATTAAAAAAAACACTTTAAGTAATCTCTGACAAATCATTTTGGACGCAGTTATAATTTGTGTAAAAAACTGGAGAAAACAACTAGCTTAGGTTAGTTGTTATTATTCCTAAAATAAGTCAAATGATAGATATAGTCTTTTCTAACTTTTGACAGATGAGCCTGATTGAGTATGATTTCGCCTTTACAAAATCCACTCCCACAGTATGAGTACACAACGAGCCGAGTTGTTGTCTACTTTTACAGCAACAGATTGTGCTTATGGATTCCAATCATGTTTCTACGCCTGGTAGAAGCTATCTCGCTTCACCGTAAAGGACTCCTGTATGGAGCAGAATATTTGGTTTTTCCTCCTGTTTTGAACTCTAGGGTTTTCCCACCAGATATTATTAATGAATTAAAAGCTCTCAATGAATTCACAACACCAATTTAAGAGAGTGCACTTGATGAAGATATTCCAATTTTTATTCTTAATAAGCCTAGTCTTCACGTTGAAGTTTATTGGCAGAATTACGTCTCGGATGGAGAACTTTTTTCAAAACCTTTACGATTAGGATTGTTTAGATAATAGTGCCATAAAATTCTTGCAGCGATGGCACGCCAAGGACGCCAATTGTCTGCAATGGTTTCGAGTTGTTCAGGTGTTGGACGTACTGACAATTTCTTGAGTTTTTGTAAGGCGATCGCCAATGCTAAATCACCTTTGGGAAAAACATCAGGGCGTTGCAGCGCCATCAGCAAGTAAATATCTACTGTCCAATCTCCAATACCTTTGATCCGCTTTAACTCAGTCCGGATAATTGTTTCGTCCATTGTCTCTAGCTTAGCAAGGTCAAGCTCACCGTTTACAATAGCATTCGCCAATGCACGAGTGTACACAGTCTTTTGCCGACTCAAGCCAATTGCTTTTAATTGCACATCATCAAGTGTGAGAAAATTTTCTGGCGTCAGCGTTACTACCATTGCACACAAGCGTTCATAGACAGCCCTTGCAGAAGCTAAAGAAACTTGTTGTTCTAAAATGATACGCACAAGTGTTGGGAAACCAGCTTTTCTTTCCCATATTGGTGGAGAACCCAGAGTTTCGAGAACGTGAGCAAAATCGCTGTCACGATTGGCAAGTTCCATCAAAGCATGGGCAAGGGTTTCTTGTGTGAGTGATTCTGAGATCAACATAAATACAGCATCCACTATTACTCAAGCATCTCGGCATGATTCGGTGATTGTCTGTTTACATCATTGTAAACTACTTACACTGACCTTGCGGTACAGTGTAGGCTTTCAGTAGCCCTGAAGAGTCTGTGCTGAGATTACAGCACAGACCGTTCGAGCCTCCAGGCTGGTTTACAGACAGCCCCAATAATGCAATCATTTTCGCTCCATTCAAGTCTGCATTGATATACGCTATGCCTAAAGATACACGTTTTTTAGCAGTAGTTTATGTAAATCTCAATTGGGGAAAGTACTTATGTTTTAATCAGGGATTATGCCGCAATACTTTGGACAACTGCACACAACCGAACCGTCTTGGTCAATTCTTGAGGGAGTGCAAACAATACAACAGAGCGATCGCCATATTCTCTTCAAGTGTGGCGATCCCTGTTTAAGGGTTAGCGTACTAGCCCCGAACTTAATTCGCGTACGAATGACACCAACGAGCGAATTCCTACCTCGGCGATCGTGGGCAGTCGCACAGGCGGATGAAGAATGGCCGACTGTGCCGTTTGAGGTACGAGAAAAAGCAGAGGCTATAGAAATTGAAACTGAGCAGGTGCGCCTCGTTGTGTCTCGCAATCCTTGTCGTATCCAGTGCTTTGACAAATCCGGACAGCCCTTTGCTCACGATGCCGACTCAGGGATGGGGTGGCGGACTGGTGCCATTGCTGGGTGGAAACGGATTGAAGCTGATGAACATTTTTATGGTTTCGGTGAACCCACTGGCTTGCTCGATCAGCGTTCAAAAGTCAAAACCAACTGGACATCTGATGCGATTGATTATGGTATCCTGACAGACAGTATGTATCAGGCGATTCCCTTTTTCATCGCGTTGCGTCCTGGATTGGGGTACGGGCTTTTCTTCAATACGACTTTTTGGAGTCGCTTTGATTTGGGGGCAGAACAACCTGGAGTTTGGCGGATGGAAACTCAAGGGGGTGAACTGGATTACTACATTATTTATGGACCAGAACCGGCAAAAATTATTGAGACTTACACTCAGTTAACCGGACGGATGCCCTTGCCGCCCAAATGGTCACTAGGTTACCACCAGTGTCGCTGGAGTTACGAGTCACAAGATATAGTAAGCAAACTGGCGAATGAATTTCGTCAGCGCCGCATTCCCTGTGATGTTATCCATCTCGATATTGACTATATGAACGGCTACCGGGTTTTTACCTGGAGTCAGAAGCGATTTGCTAACCCCAAAGAATTAATAGACAATCTCAAGCAAGATGGTTTCAAGGTAACGACAATTGTTGATCCAGGTGTCAAGTACGAGCCAGAAGCAGATTACAAAGTCTTTGATGAGGGATTAAACAACGACTATTTTATTCGGAAAACGAATGGTCAGCTATTTCACGGCTATGTCTGGCCCGATAAAGCCGTCTTTGCTGATTTCCTGCGCCCTGAAGTTAGAGATTGGTGGGGAAGTTTGCTAAACAGTCTCACCGACGTGGGTGTTGCTGGAATCTGGAATGACATGAATGAACCGACGCTTGATGACCGTCCATTCGGTGATCCTGGTAAGAAGATTGCGTTTCCCTTTGATGCTGCCCAAGGACCAACTGACGAGAGAACTACCCACACCGAAACCCATAACCTGTATGGACAAATGATGGCACAGGCATCTTATCAAGGACTTGAAAAATCTCGTCCGACAGAACGCTCGTTTTTTCTGACACGATCTGGATACGCTGGGATTCAGCGCTGGTCTGCAGTATGGACGGGAGATAATCAATCCCTGTGGGAACACCTGGAAATGTCCTTACCGATGATGTGTAACTTGGGTCTATCGGGCGTTGCGTTTGTGGGTAGTGATATTGGGGGGTTTGCGGGTAACGCGACGGCTGAACTATTTGCTCGTTGGATGCAGGTAGGAATGCTTTACCCCTTGATGCGGGGACACTCAGCATTAACGACAGCACAGCATGAACCTTGGGTGTTTGGCGATCGCGTTGAAAAAATTTGCCGCGAGTACATCGAACTGCGTTACCAACTGCTGCCCTACATTTACACTCTGTTCTGGAAAGCCGCAACCACTGGCTCACCAATTCTGCGCCCCCTACTGTATGATTTTCCCAATGACCCGAAAACTTTCACCCTCTGTGACCAAGTTATGCTCGGGTCCTCATTATTAGCAGCACCAATTTATCGTCCAGGTGTTGAACACCGTGCCGTGTACTTGCCTGAAGGTTGCTGGTACGACTGGTGGAGTGGCGAGACTTTTCAAGGACCAATTCACATTCTGGCACACGCACCGCTTGAGCGAATGCCATTATATGTTTGTGCTGGTTCGATTATTCCGATGGCACCAGTCATGCAATACGTAGATGAACGTCCCTTAGACCAGATGAGGCTTCGGATCTGGATGGGCATAGGTGAGTTTACACTTTATGAGGATGATGGTCATACCTTTGAGTACAAAACGGGAGCCTTTTGCACAACAACTTACCACGTTTGTTCACAAGGGCAACGAACGATTGTTGAGATTGGAGGACGAGAAGGTAACTTTTCACCCGCAACGCGTGAAATCATTGTGGAACTAGTTGGTGTTGGCGAACAGAGTTTTGTCGATGATGGGGCTGCACGTCAGTTGGAGTTTTCTACCGCTCTTTTATGACTGGAGTTTAGAGTACTGCTATCAGGCTGCACGTGGAGGGACGCCCAACAGTCAGCATCTGTTTGATGTATAATTGCATCAAACAGATGCTGTGGTCTGCTATCTTGTAACGCTGAGTCCCAAGGGGACACGCTGCGCGAACGCGAACATAAATGCTGAGCCACTTGCGTCGGAAAACTGGAGACAGAGATAAATCCGCCAAGCTGTAGGCGTTACAGGTCAGCAGTATGGCATCAGTCAATTCAAATGTGGCATCATGGGCTTTGCCTAAATGCCTGTAAGCTGCACGGGCGTAATTCTTGGAGTTTGGCAAGTTTCATATTGGCAGCTGAGTAATGGTAGTTCTTTTCTCAGCTTCTGCCAAAAGGGGACTGTATTCAATCAGACCCCCTTTTTTTTGACATTGCCCATTTAGTCTAGTTCGCGGTGCGAAATTCAGAAGGCTGATTCTATCAAATATAAAAACTAAGGTTTTGGTTCCTGGAAACATTTTAAATTCGTACCCTTATTTTTTGAAAATTTAGTTTCGCACCGTCAACTAGTCTAAACTTCAGTCAGAGTGTCAATTGCTACAACGTTTCTACGTAAGAGCGAAAGGCGATCACTGCCTGCGTACCCTGATAGTCTTTGATAGATTGAAGAATATCATTAGATACTTCTAGTGACAAAATTGTTTTAATTTCGATGTTGGTGTTGTAGCCCACCATGTCTCCCATCCGTCTCCCGTGGCTACCCTCACCCTGCACTTGAGTAATGGTGTAGTCGTTTACATTGTAGCTTTTCAATAGCTTGAGAATAGCGTCTTTCAGCACTGTTTCACCAATGATGGTCAGGAGAACGGCAGGTTTGACTAAATCGGCTTCGTTGGACATGGGTAACTCCATAGAACAGGTTTTATGTTGCGTTTAGTTAATTGATGACTTCTTTAATCTTCACATGATTGGGTTTTTTTTTGCGCAAACATTGATTTCCTGACAGATCCGTGTCCACAAGGTGTCAACAGGTTGCTTAGTCCGGTTGAACTATTATAGGAGTGAGTAACGACTTTTAGTCTAGTTCCCGGTGCGAAACTCAGAAGGCTGATTCTATCAAGCATAAAAACCAAGGTTTTGGTTCCTGGAAACATCTTAAATTCGTACCCTTATTTTTTGGAAATTTAGTTTTGCACCGCGAACTAGTCTAGTTCCCGGTGCGAAACTCAGAAGGCTGATTCTATCAAGCATAAAAACCAAGGTTTTGGTTCCTGGAAACATCTTAAATTCGTACCCTTATTTTTTGGAAATTTAGTTTTGCACCGCGAACTAGTCTAAACTCCAGTATGACTCTGGTGATAGAAAAATATGGCAGGTTCTCCAAACTTATCAAAAAGAACAAAATTGATTGACAAATGCTCGCTACTTATCGCATGAAACAGCCCTGCTTAAAAAGAGGGGCTTCTAACCCTGTTTTACCCCAGTTAGCGATCGCCACCCAATAGCTGATGATGTGTCGATGGGCTGATCCAGTACTCGCAACTTACAATTGTGCTCTTTCAAAAGGGCGATCGCCTTACTCAATCTCATCACCGATTGTTAGGCTTCTTGTGCAAGCAATTTTTGTTTACGCTCAATCCCCCAGTGATAGCCGCCAAGATTACCATCCGTTCGCAAGACACGGTGACATGGTATAATGATCGCTACTGGATTCGCACCACAAGCATTACCTACAGCGCGGACTGCCTGAGGCTTACTAATTTCACGAGCGATATCAGTATAGGTACGCGTTTCGCCATAAGGAATTTTCTGCAAAGCCTGCCAGACTTGTTTTTGAAATGCTGTCCCACGTACATCAAGGGGTAAATCGATGTGGGCTATGTCTCCTTTGACAAAATCAAGGATTGTCTGTACCCAGTCTCTGTGTATATCGTCATCACGCACAATTTGCGCTTGATTGAATTCATTAACAAGAAGACGTTCTAGTTGATCTGCTTCATCACCCAATTTCATAGCACAGATTCCTTTTTCTGTTGTTGCGACAAGCAGATATCCTAAAGAACATGGCACGATGGTATAGGCAATGTGTATTCCCTTACCACTACACTGATAAGTCTTTGGTGTCATACCAAGTTGCTTGGATGCTTTTTCATACAGTCGGCTACTTGAGCCATATCCTGTGTCGTAAAGTGCATGAGTAATTTCCTCTCCTTGTTGAAGACGGTGCTTGAGGCGATCGCTCCGAAGTGCATCAGCATATTCAAAAGGGGATACGCCCATTATCTCTTTGAAGACTCTTTGCAAGTAACCTGGACTTATTCCAAAATGAGAACTTAGTTCTGATAAAGTTGGGATACGATCAACTTGTTGTTCAATGTATCGACAAACTGCCAAAATTTTAGCCTTCGTCAAATTCGGAACTATTTCATATTGTGGCTGACACCGCTTACAAGGTCGAAAACCTTCTGTTTCAGCTTCTTGTGGTGATTGAAAGAAACAAACTTGGTTTTTATTCGGTCTTCGACTAGGACAAGTCGGTCGGCAGTATATGCTTGTAGAGCGAACACCGTAGAATAGTTTTCCATCAAAACTGGAGTCTCTATTGAGAACTGCTTGCCAAAAAGTTTCTTCTGTAGTGCTGGTTTGTTGTAATTTCATTGATATCTCGTTAAGATATATCGCTCATGATTAAGGGCTTGAAGTAATACTAGATTAGACGTATGCACAAACTACGTTCTACCCGATTATTGCGATCAATATAGTAATTCTTGTTTGAATCAAATATATAATCCCTACACCCTTACACCCTTACATTTGCCCCAAAAGGACTTGGTTAAATTTCTATCATGTAACGGGAACTTTTTAGAATAAATTCTCTACTTTTGTATTAATTGTTTCAGTTTTTCAGAGGATAAGAGTATGAAACGCTTTAGTGTTGCTCTCTTAACACTTATTGTTAGCACTGGGTCAGTTGTAGCTTTTTCGTCAAATGCTAATGCTGAATCTCGTTATGAGTATTGTCAGCATCATAGCTGCAACAATGATTACCGTGAAGAACGTCGTGAAGAACGTCGTGAGGAACGTCGCGAAGAACAATGGCGACGTGAACATGATCAGAAATTCGATGGGCAGAGGCAGCCTTATCGTTGGTATGACAAACAGGCTCGTGTCTGGCGTGATGGCTATCGTTGGTACGACAATAGAACACACAATTGGCATTATTCCTACCGTTAACTTTTCAGGTTGTCTTAACACGAACAGTTAGGCCCGAAGGATAACATTACTGTTTCCCCTCGGGCCTAAAGTGCGTTGCAACTTGGAATGCTACATCTAGGTTTCAATTCGTACGATTTCCAGCGTAAACATTCGTAGGCACAAGTAGGGCGATTGCCCAAAGGGCAGACGCAATCATGCGTATCGCGTAAAGCAAGAGACGCTTGAAGGCGTATCGCAGCAAACGCCGGATGATAGCTTTGCTACCTGTGTTGCTTTAATCACCCTATGCCTACGATTTCTTCTAATACGTCGGGACTGACGGGTCGATTTCCTTACTCCAGGCATGAATACCACCCTTTACATTCGTGCCATTAACTCCCGCTTCCTTGAGAATGCCAAGGGCTTTGGCAGAACGCATACCTGATTTACAATGAGCAATCAGGCGATGACCGTTGAGTAATTCCTTTACCTTCACAACGCCTGGACCATTTTCAATTTCTGACAAAGGTATCAAAACAGAACCAGAAATTTGGGCAATTTCGTACTCGTGCGGGTTGCGGACATCCAGCAGCACAAAATCATTTGTACCACTATCCAGCAATTGCTTCAACTCTTGGACTGTTATTTCTGACATTTCCATCTGCTGTTTGTCCTCTTGTGCTTTGGCTTGTGGGATACCGCAGAATTGTTCGTAGTCTATCAACTTTTCAATGACTGGACGAACTGGGTTAGGACGCAGCTTTAACTCTCGAAACTTCATGTTCAACGCATCATAAAGCAGCAAGCGTCCACTTAAAGTTGTTCCCTTACCAATTATGATTTTAACCGTTTCCGTTGCTTGGATGACACCAATAATTCCTGGCAAAATTCCCAAGACACCACCTTCTGCACAAGAAGGAACCATTCCTGGTGGTGGTGGTTCAGGATAAAGATCACGATAATTCGGTCCACCTTCGTAGTTAAATACTGTAGCTTGTCCTTCAAAACGGAAAATGGAACCGTAGACATTGGGCTTGTTCAGCAACACGCAAGCATCATTAACTAGATAACGAGTGGGGAAGTTATCGGTACCATCCACCACAACATCATAAGGTCTAACAATGTCGAGAGCGTTTTCCGAAGTCAGACGAGTTTCGTATAAATCAATCTGACAATACGGATTGATCTCTAAAATTCGATTCTTTGCAGATTCAATCTTAGGTTTATTGATCCAAGACGTACCATGAATAACTTGACGTTGCAAATTGGAAGTATCGACAACATCAAAATCAACAATACCAATACGTCCAATACCTGCAGCAGCCAAATACAAAAGCAGAGGTGAACCCAGTCCACCTGTACCAATACATAGTACACTGGCAGCTTTCAGGCGTTTTTGTCCCTCCAACCCCACTTCTGGCAAAATCAGGTGGCGGGAGTAACGTTCGTAATCATCTTTCGTCAGCTGGATTTCATCCAGATTAGGATTGAGCATAGCACTTTAATGAGCAAGAGCGAACTGAACAATTCAAAATTGAAAATATGCCCTATGGGCACGCTACGCCTTTCTATACGCAAGACAGTTTATTGATCCTATCCAAAAACGAGGTGTCTTGAGAAATTGTTAAATACTGTTAAATTTTGTTTTCAATTGCTTCTTGCTGAAACTGGTGGTTATCGTCTAAACACCAATTTTTGATGTCACTCGCTTTGCCATTTTGTACAGAAACAATGATGTAAGAGTATTCCTGCCAAGCACACCGACGGTCAAATTCTGAGGGAATTGCTGGATGGTGGATATGGGAGTGATAGATACCTACGATATTTAGGTTACGCTCACGTGCTTCCCTTTGTGCTTGCAACATGACTTGGGGTGCGATAGCGTACCTTTGCTTCTTACTGTAATCTAATGTGTCATCTTTAGGGAAATCTGCGGCTGTTTCTGCATTCCAGGCATTTTCTGTTGGCATCACTTCTACCACAGTTTTGCCTTCACTTGTCAGATGACCTAGCATGATACCGCAACATTCTTCGGGGTAAGTGGTTTCGGCGTGGGTGTAGATGGTTTGTATGTGCTGTGGCAGGAGTTTGAGAATCACAATAACTATAGCAATCCTATATGAGTTGTGAGAATTTATCGATTAGCAACAAGACGAGCCAGTGCGGTGGGCGGCTCTGCCGACTTGTAGCATCTGGTGAGACCAGCGCTGCAGGAGGGTTTCCCGACCTAGGCGACTGCGTATGCGCTTTGCGCACGCCCAGAGGTCTAAAGCGCAGCGAGACCGAAGGTCTTCCCCGAAGGGCGTGTTTCCCCAAGTGGAGCATCTGCCGTCGGCTCCGCCGACTTGTAGACGCCCACCAGAAGGCTTCCCGCTTTCTTAGCACCTGGCATGCCAAGGACACCAAGAAACAGAGGAGAAAATCTTACGAATTATTTAGGACTAGTGTAGGATACTAAAACTATTTGAATTAGATTCAACGGGAAATTTACATGTGGAACTCATCCTCATAATTAGGGTATTCAGTACCAAGTAGCTTGTCCCAAAACGTGAAGTACAATCCGTAGTGTACTGTGTACTTGCGATGATGTATCAAGTGATGCTTTGAACCGATGAACCACCTTCCAAGCCAGTGGTGGTGGGATGACGAGGGAAATACTTCAAATCCAAGATGGGTCAACACTGCCGATACTGTCATGGTCATGAGCACGGCAACCAAGGTGATTAAATGCAGCGGGACGGTGAAGATGACACCTACAAAAAAGAGTACCTGTATGATTGCCTCCGGTAGGTCGAAAGCGAAAGAACTCCAAGGTGTTGGTTCTCCCGAACGGTGATGCCCATGATGCATCCATTTGAAAATCAGAGGGTGATGAAACATCCGATGGATAAAGTAAAAGTACGTATCCTGAAGGATGAGCACCGCAACAAAGCTAACTCCTAAATACCACAGTCCATACTTATGCAAGTCAGTGTAGAAGAGTGTTACTCCTATACCGTACTTTGATATGAGCGCTGCACAAAGAGCAAAAACGACTGCAGAGAGAACCGATAATTTGATATCCCTTTGAATGGAACCAGCCATCGGCGGCTTCAGACGCAAATTCCGTTTTGCAAGGAACTTTCCTACAACTGAATAGAAGAGCAAGTATGCTCCCCCAGCTATGAGAAAGTATCGAGCAAGAATAACAGCGAACAAGACAAACCAATAGAAAAAAAATGAGTGGTTCGTCAATTTAACGTTCCCTCCAAGCAGTCAGGATAATATAACTCCTCACACCGAAACTCTGATTCTTAAACTTGGCTAACTTTAGTGTCGTAAATTTCACTCCTGACTTGTTCGAGTTCTGGTTCAACTGCTGTGAGATGTTGCTCTAAAATGGCCAAATTACGGATATTGGACTTATAGAAAGCATCAAACAAATCACCCACCAATGGTACTGTGCCAACGACTGCTTCCAAACTAATGTTGAAAATCATTTGGGCTAAGTCTTTAGGTGGTATGCCAAAGCGAGTAGCTAAAAAGATGATGTAAGCTGAAAATGTAGTACTGATTAAATCACCAGCACCTGGAACTAGACCAATAATTGGGTCTAGTCCGACGCGAAAACCGAAAAAAGGAACCCGTATAGACGTATCCATTAATACGCTGAGTTTGCGAATGCGATTGAGAGTAGCAAGGCGTTTGGCAGCATCCATAATTTCCAAGATTTGCACTACTCTTAAATTGCATCAGTTTCGGTTACGAGTCTTGTACCCTGAGAAAGAACACCCATTACATCAGAAGTAGCTTTGCCTTAAGCTTGCTGTTTGACCAATTCGGGGGTATGGGGGTGTAGGAGTGTAAGGGAAAGAACAAATTTTCTTTGTGGTGCACCCCCTACACCCTTACCCCCTTACACCCTTAGTTGTTGACTTGCTCATTTTCTTAGTGCGCCTTACCTGCTCCCAGATACAGTTCACCTACCTTGGGATCATTCAATAATTGCAAACCAGGACCGGAGATAGCATCACGTCCAGATTCTAAGACGTAACCCCGTGAAGCCATTTCCAAAGCTTTACGGGCGTTTTGCTCTACAAGTACGATCGCTGTACCAGTCTGGTTAATTTGTTTAATTTGCTCAAACACCTGTGTTACCAGGATGGGAGACAAAGCTGCTGAAGGTTCATCTAAAAGCAGTAAGCTGGGTTCTAACATCAAGGCTTTGCCCATTGCTAGCATTTGACGTTCGCCACCTGAGAGAGTACCAGCACGTTGTTGACGGCGATCGCCAAGTCTTGGAAACATATCAAATATCTTATCCTTGAGCGGTTTGAGGGGAACATTGCGAACAAAAGCGCCCATTTCTAAATTTTCTTCTACATTCAGCGAAGGGAAGACATTGGCAATTTGCGGTACGTAGCACATTCCCTTCTCAACGATTTGATTCGACTTGAGTCCACCGATATTCTCGCCATTGAAGGTAATTGAGCCTGTGTGGGGAGTCAAAAGCCCAAAAATAGCTTTTGCTAAGGTTGATTTTCCAGCACCATTGGGACCAATTACTGTTACCAATTCCCCCCGTTCCACTCGAAAATTCACACCTTGTAGGATGTCCACATCTTTGATGTATCCAGCGTGGACATTTTTCACTTCTAGCAGGGCAGACGAATCAGTTAGCGAATCAGACATAATGTTCTATATTATTCATACAAAATATATAGCAATCCTATCTGATTCGGTGAATCACAAAGTAGAGACGTTTAACAGGGAACAGGGAACGCTTAACAGGGAACAGGGAAAAGGGAAAAGGGAAGAAGGAATAAAAATGTACCTAGCTCAGCAAAAATCTGCGGAGGAGGCCAATATTAAAATGACATAGGTCAAAAACCTATGTCCTAAGATGAGTCTAAAAGATTACTAAATTTTAAAGTTAAGCAACTTTTGTTTTCTTTTTACGGGTAGCGGTCAAGTAAATTCCGAGTAAAGATACAGCAGCTAAAGTAGTTGGTTCTGGAACCTGAAGAGGTTTGTCAGAAACAGTAATTTGACCACTTGCTACCTCACCATTATCACCAGCTTCTCCAATGTATAAGTAAAGTGGAGTCGTATTTGAAATGGGATTTTTGAGGTTAAACACAACCTTTCCACCATCACCTAAGCTTACCATGCCGAAAGCATTGGCATCAGCACTGGCGTTGGCATCAAAGTATGCAAGTGTTGCAACTGAATTATTAATTTTACCACCCGTTGTGCCAAATAAATCTGTTGAGTCAGCAGGAGAGCGCTGGGTTCCTGGGGTGAATAAAGTTCCCGAGGGAGTAAAATCGAAGACATCTAGCCCTGGTAAGTTTTTGATGTCTGTTGCATTGTTAACTAACACGTTGCTAATCTTGATTGCATCTAAATCAAAGCCGCTAAATTTCCCAGGTTGACCACCTTGGGCGCTGTTGCTATCAGCAATAGCAATGGAATTGATATCGAAGCCAAGATTAGAGAGATCCGCACGGTAAACACCAGTCAAACCGGGGTTACCACCTGTTAAGCCTTCTAACTTTGTAAAATCAACATTCAGTGTTCCTGCTATAGCACTGGAAACTGATACTAGGGTGATTACCCCAGTAGCCAAACTTAATCTCAAGAAATTGCTAATCAGAGCTACACTCATGAATGGTTCTACGTAAGATTACTATACTCACCTATACACAAGTGCACTAGCAATTTCCGAACAATAAATATTTACTGTTACTTTTTGAAATCTTTATCTAGTACTATCAGTGTAAAAACAGGCGGTATCATATTTATATGTAATAGATGATACCGCCTGTTCCAGGACAACGTGATCGTTGAGACTACGGTGTTTTTTGTAATTCTGGTCGTTCTTCTGGAACAATTGCCCCTTCTACTGGACAAACTTGGATACAGATACCACAATCAATGCAGGTGGCAAAGTCAATCCAGTACCAATCAGTTCCCTTGACGTTTTTGCCAGGACCATCATGAATGCAAGCTACTGGACAAGCGTCTACGCAATCAGCGACACCTTCACAGACATTAGTCACAATTGTGTGCGGCATAGTTCCCCTCTACTTGGATCAAAATTGCTGTGTTTAGCCAGCTCTATATAGCCTAGCAATAATACTGAATCACTAGTCCAGCAGTCATTTGTCTTTGGTTTTTTATTAAGACTAATGACCAACAAAGGGGTGTAGGGGAGCCAGTACTGATAGCGTAGCGTGGCACAAAGTGCCATAGGAGGGTTTCCCGACAGAGGTATCTGGCGTGTGTAGGGGTATAGGGGAGCCAGTACTGATAGCGTAGCGTGGCACAAAGTGCCATAGGAGGGTTTCCCGACAGAGGTATCTGGCGTGTGTAGGAGTGTAGGTGAGTAGGAGATATAAAAACAGAAACCGTGAACCACATATTTATCCCTTACACCCTTATACCCTTACCCCCTTACACCCCTAATTGTTGACTCAATCGTCTTTGAACCATCAGCTTTAATCCAAGCAATTTGGTTGATAGTGCGATCGCGTGCATATTGTCGAATCTCATCCGCATCTCGTCCCCCCAAATCCATTTCTACCCGTACCAAGTGAGTCGAGTCTCGAAGTTTTGTAGCGTAAGCAAAGGCAGCTGTGTAAGCATCCGGCGTTTCTGGTACAATCAACCAATTACTTCCTGGCGTCGTTTGTGGTAACCGCCCAGTAGACAAGAGAATTTGTTGTAAACCTTCCAAGAACAGTGCAAAACCTATTCCTGGTATGCTTTCTCCTTTTGGATGATAAAGCTTTAAAAGCTGGTCATAACGACCACCCCGCCCAAGAACCCGCGTTTGTCCATCAGTCTGACTGATGACCTCAAATACAATACCTGTGTAATAGTCAAAGGTTTGTAATAAACTCAGGTCGAGGATGATTTCTATCCCTCTTGCTGACGGTGAATATGTACTCGATTTTACTGAGTGCTCAAGTAACTCTACTAGGTTTTTCAGATTATCTACGACTGCTTGTAGACTCTGGTCTAAACCTAGACTGCTGACTTTTTGCAGAACATCCGCAGGCTTTCCGCGCAAATCTAGCATGATTATGGCGCGTTCCCGTAGTTCATCGCTCAACGGTAAAGTGTCTATGGTTACGCGGTCAAGATGGGCGATCGCACTCCGGACTTTTTCTTGTAGATGAGGGGGAAAAGCTTTGAGGAGCGATCGCGTGATTTGGGCTTCACCTAAAATCAAATGCCAATGGTTCAAACCCAAAGCCTGTAAAGAATCTGCTACCAACAACAGAATTTCTGCATCGGCTAAGCCACTGCCACTGCCCAACAACTCTACCCCAGCCTGATAAAATTCTTGCTGACGGTTGTGCTTCAACTCGCCTGTACGTTGGAAAACATTGGCATTGTAATACAGGCGTTGTGGATAATTCACGCCCGCCATGCGCGTTACAGCCGTGCGAGCAATAGAGGCTGTCAGTTCTGGACGTAGCCCCAAATCCTCATCATTACCATTTTGCAGTTGAATCACCGCAGAGCGATCAATTGCTCCCCCCGCCATCAGCGTATCCATACGCTCTAAGGTTGAAGTGATAATTCTGTGATATCCCCAACGATGAAACACTTGCTGTAACCTGTTTTCTATCCAGCGTTTTTGAGCCACATCTAAGGGCAATAAATCCCTCGCTCCCACTGGAGATTGATACACCATTATTTTTTCTTCCCACCAAACAAACCACCAAACAAACCGCCACCCCCAATATTGGGCGATGCTGTACGCTTCGCACCATTGGGTTTTTGCCCTGTAATCTGTTCAACTTTAAGTCTCCCCGCCAACGCTGTTTCGTCTTTGGGGTCTAATTGCAGGGCGCGGTTAAAGTACACTTTTGCACTCGTGGTTAGATTTTGCTTCAAATAGACCACTCCGATCAAGCTATGGCAACGACTATTATTTGGCTCTAGCTTCAGAGCATCTTGTAATTCTACCCTTGCTTGTGCCAATTGATTTTGTGATATTAAATCTTGAGCACGACGGATGTATTGTAAGACCACCGAGTCTTTCTTTTGTGGTGGAGAAATTACAGGGGCTTTGTTGACTGCTGGTGCATTCGTTGGAATATCTGGTTGAGCAATCAGCGGCGGGGCTGCTGCAAATATTTTGCCAGCACTCCGCATAGTGTATACCAAATTCAACTCGCTGACTAAGGCTATGGTGTCTTGTATCTTGTCTAAAGAGTCATATTGAGTTTCTGCGATTTTGGCAAGTCCACTCTGATAGATATGCTCGAAATGAGGTGCAGTAGCTAACTGCTGAGCCACATCGCTATTGAGTTCCACCGAAGCTGATTCTTGCACCAAACGCTTACCCATTTGCGACAAAATTAAAAGATGTTCCATTCTCTGTTTCTCACCAGAGAGTGTTTCATAAGCTGGATTCACCAGCTTAGATAACAATTCATTAGCAAGTTCTTTTTCCGTATCGTTTTCATCCCTACAGGTATCAGGATGCAAACGGCGGGCAATTTTGAGATAGCGTTTACGAATTTCTTTTATATCTGCATCAATAGGCACACACATAACTGCGTGATAATCTATAAAGTCATATTTAAAAAATCCACGATTGAACTTGAAAGACATAGAGTTGCACGATCATCTGTTGACTAGCAGTTGGATTTATCTAGTTTACTATACTTATATTAAAGTTAGTTTTTTTACAAAAAAGGCTTAGATCAGCGGTTTACTAAAAACAGGGCAAACGCATCTTACATTAGTCTTGACAAAAACCTGAATAAGTGCAGAAACAGGAGAACAAGAATTTATTGTTTGATGGGTTTTTCAGGGGTTAAGACGATGCCTCCGGCAAACCCCAGAGTGTCTACGCTTAGAATCTTGTCAAGAAGTATGCATTAATGCGATTATTCTGGAGTTTATTGACATTGAGAAGTTATTGTTGACACGGGGCGCGTTTGGCCTGCGTACAGAACTTACGCGCTCCGTGTACTAGTACAAGGTCAGCGGAAATAAAACACCCATATTCTGCACCGAAGCAGCTCCGCGTCTACAAAATCAACGAGAAGCCTAGATCATAAGCTTTTTGACTTTTGACTTTTGACGAACGCCAGCGGCACTAGTCTAGTTTTTTATTCCCTGTTTTTATTCTTTTAAATATCTCCTTAACTGTCTTAACTGTCTTAACTGTCTTAATTACGTATTACATTTTTTTGATAAGATTGAGAGGTTTTTGAGCATCTTTAATCTAAATTCTGCGAAATAATCACAAAAATCTGAGAAATGTTTGAACCAAAACGTAAGATTATAAGTAACTACAATGGACGAAATTGTTAAAAAAGTTGCTAGTATAGGTTTTCCTGAGGTAATTCTTGTGATTATAACTGTCGCATCAGAAGGTAGTTCAGCTGGTATTGCAGCAACTCTCACAACCTTGGGAAGACTGTTTGGCATCGTAAGAGGTATTCCCTCCTTGAACCAATAACAGTTGCAGAGGATGCTGTAGTAGGATATGGAATTGAAGCTATTCTCAAGACTATTTATTATGCAGAAAGCAAAACTGATGCAATCTCTCCAATCAAAAGGATTAGATGGTCTGATCACTACTTCTATGTTGAAGGGAAAGCAGTACATTAAGCGAGTAAAGAATTACGGGATTAAGCACATTGTCCTTTTCTATGCTGTTTATGATTGACTGCTTGTTAAATTTGCGATAATGTAATTTAGTCAGGGTGGGTAACTTCTCTTTAAAGTTTGAAATATCTTATTATTTATTTGTTTACAAAAACTCTATTCACATACTCTCTCTGGTGTAGTCATCAAGATTGTAATGATTTTAAGGAACTCCAATGAACAGAATTGTAAACACAACTTACCCCCTCTCCTCTGGTCAAGAAGCAATGTGGTTTATCTACCAAATGGCTCCAGAGAGTGTTGCTTACAATATATTTATTACAGTAAAAATTAATTCATATTTAAATATTGCCGCTGTTACCCGTGTATGGGAAAAAATTATTGAAAAGCATCCTATTCTTAGAACCACGTATACCACCTTTGACGGTAAACCCATTCAGCAAATTAATGAAGATCCGAAATTTAGTATTGAGGTTATAGATGCCAGCAATTGGAGTGAAAATTACTTAAAAGAGCAAATATTTGCTGAAGCTGACCGCCCTTTTAACCTAGAAAAAGATTCAGTTGTAAGGGTTAATTTATTTACTCAATCAGTAAAAGAACACGTTCTGTTGCTAACAAAGCACCACATTGCAGGTGATATGTGGTCTATGGATTTACTGCTGAGTGAATTTCAAGCTTTGTATGCTAATGAAATCGAGCAAGTTAGTCAAGAGCAGACACAAGCAGCCGCAGATTCTTTAACTCAAAAGAAATCTTATCTAGAGTTTGTCCGCTGGCAAACAGAAATGCTATCTAGTTCGAGAGGAGAAAAACTTTGGCAATACTGGCAAGAACAACTAGCTAGCGAATTGCCAATTTTGAATTTGCTAGCAGACAAACCCCGCCCCCCAATACAGACTTATCAAGGGGCAGGACATATTTTAAAGCTAGATGAACAGTTAGTTCAAAAATTAAAGAATCTAGCTTTAACTTCTGGAACAAGTCTTTATAAGATTCTGCTAACAGCATTTTACGTGCTACTTTACCGCTACACGAATCAAAAAGACATCCTCATAGGAAGCCCAATGAGAGGTCGAGGGGGTGGAAAGTTTAAAGACACTGTTGGCTACTTCGTTAATCTGAATGTCTTGCGGGCTTCCATAGAGGAAACCGTGACATTCAAAGAATTTCTCGCTCAAGTCAGCAACAAGGTAAAACAAGCCCAAAAGCATCAAGATTACCCTTTTTCTCTCTTAGCAGAACAACTTCAGCCACAGCGAGATCCAAGTCGTCGTCCTTTGTGTCAAGTTAGTTTCACTTGGCAACGACAACGTTGGTGTGAACCAACAGAGAATTCATTCCACAGTGGAGAACAAGTGCTTCAAATGGCGCCATACTTGCTCGGACAACGCGGTGCCGACTTTGAGCTAAATTTAATAGTGATGGAAGCTCAGGGAGCTTTGCAGCTGTGTTGGCAATATAATACTGATTTATTTGAGGCTACTACAATCGCGCGCATAGCAGGGCCTTTTGTGACCTTGCTTGAAGGTATTGTAGCTAATCCTCAAGAGCAGATTTGCCAATTACCTCTGCTAACAGAAGTTGAGCAAGAGCAGTTATTTGAGTGGAACAATACTCAAGCTGATTACCCCTCTGATAAGTGTATTCATCAGTTGTTTGAGGAGCAGGTAGAGCGTACACCCGATGCAGTGGCAGTTGTGTATGAAAATCAACAACTCACCTATGAGCAATTGAACTGTCGTGCTAACCAATTAGCCCATTACTTGCAATCTTTGGGCGTAGGAGCGGATGTGCTGGTGGGATTGTGTGTGGAGCGTTCTTTAGAGATGGTCGTGGGACTGTTGGGGATTCTCAAAGCGGGTGGTGCTTATGTGCCACTTGATCCTGAGTATCCTACTGAGCGTTTAAGCTTTATACTAAAAGATGCTCAAGTTCCAGTGTTGCTCACACAAAAGCATCTAATCGAGAGGATACCTGAACATAGAGCTAACCTTGTATATTTGGATACTGCTAACCAGGAGTTTGCCCAAATCAGCGAAATTTGCGGTAAAGTAAAACCATCAAATCTAGCCTACGTACTTTATACCTCCGGTTCTACAGGTAGACCAAAGGCAGTAGCTATAGAGCATCACAGTCCAGTTGCTTTAGTAAGCTGGGCGCAAAAGGTTTTTACACCAGAGCAACTTGCTGGTGTCTTAGCTTCTACCTCTATATGTTTTGACCTCTCAGTTTTTGAGTTCTTTGTTCCTCTGAGCGTAGGAGGAAAGGTCGTTATAGCTCAAAATGCTTTACATTTATCCACGATTACTACTGCCAACCAAGTCACTCTGATTAATACAGTTCCAAGTGCGATTGCTGAGTTAATTCGAGAGAAGAGTTTACCACAGCAGGTATGCACAATTAATTTGGCTGGTGAAGCTCTGCAAAATCAACTTGTGCAGCAAATTTATCAGCACAGTCAAGTCAAGCGTGTATTCAATCTTTATGGGCCTTCAGAAGATACCACCTACTCTACATTTACCCTGATACAAAAAGGGACGAGTAACTCACCGACCATCGGGCGCCCGATTTCTAACACACAAATTTACATTCTTGATCAATATCTACAGCCAGTTCCTGTAGGTATACCAGGAGAATTGCACATTGGTGGTGCAGGATTGGCACGCGGCTACCTCAACCGACCAGAATTGACCAACGAGAAATTTATCGCCAACCCGTTTAGCACGGATCCCGATTCCCGCCTCTATAAAACAGGGGACTTAGCACGCTATTTAAGTGATGGCAACATAGAATACCTGGGACGCATCGACAATCAAGTCAAAATTCGTGGCTTCCGCATCGAATTGGGAGAAATCGAAACAGTCCTAAGCCAACTAGGTGATGTGCAGGCATCTTGTGCGATCGCCCGCGAAGATAACTCAGGGGATAAACGACTAGTAGCCTACGTGGTACCGCACCCACAGGTGACGCTGAAAATCAGCGAACTGCGGCAATTCCTCAAAGGCAAGCTACCAGAGTACATGGTGCCAAACACTTTTGTGATGTTGCAGTCCCTACCCCTCACCCCCAACGGCAAAGTAGACCGTCGCGCACTGCCAACACCGGAGTTAGATAGCACACTGCAAGAAAAATTTGTTGCCCCGCGCACTCCAATTGAAGAAATACTGGCACAAATTTGGGCGCAAGTGCTCAAACTAGAACAAGTTGGCATTCATAATAACTTCTTTGAACTGGGTGGACATTCCCTATTAGCAACACAACTAGTTTCACGCATCCGCAACATCTTGAAAGTGGAACTACCACTGCGTGAGTTATTTGCCGCCTCAACAGTAGCCGAATTAGCAGATTTGATTGGGCAGTTACAGCAACAAAACTTAGAACTAATTTCCCCACCCATCTTAAGGCGGGCAAGTGATGCAGAATTACCACTGTCATTTGCTCAACAGCGTCTGTGGTTTTTAGACCAGTTCGAGTCGAACACTGCATTATATAACATACCTATAGCTTTGCGTCTAACAGGAACTCTTCATATTGCATCCTTAGAACAAAGCTTAATTGAAATAATTGCTCGCCACGAGGCGTTACGTACCAACTTCATCACAGTTGATGGAAAACCTTCTCAAATCATTCAAACAGAAACCACTTGGACAGTCTGTGTTGTTGATTTGAAGCATTTATCTACAACCGAACAAGAAATAGCAAGACAACAATTAGCGCAACAACAAGCGATTCAACCTTTTGAGTTGGCAACACAAGCATTAGTTAGAGCGACCTTACTAGTGCTGTCCGAGACAGAACATATTTTGCTCGTGTGTATGCATCATGTTGTCTCTGATGGCTGGTCAATGGGTGTGTTTGTCCAAGAACTAGCAGCATTGTACAATGCTTATTCAAGACGTCAGCCTTCCCCGTTAGCGCCACTACCGATTCAGTATGCAGATTTTACAATCTGGCAAAGAAACTGGTTAGTCGGGGATGTACTACAAAGCCAACTGAGTTACTGGCAAAAACAACTAGCTTCGGCATCAACCCTCTTAGTGCTACCCACAGACCGACCCAGACCTGCTGTGCAGACTTTCGCTGGGGCATATCAAAATTTTGCACTCTCTTTGGACCTGACTCAAAGGTTGGCACAACTGAGTCAGCAGCAAGGTTGTACTCTCTTCATGACCCTATTGGCAGCATTTGATACCCTACTATATCGCTACACGGGTACAGAAGACATTTTAGTGGGTTCGCCAATTGCTAACCGCGATCGCACAGAAATAGAAGGGTTAATTGGCTTTTTTGTCAATACTTTAGTGATGCGAACAGATTTATCAGGCGATCCCAGCTTTGAGGAATTACTCGTTCGCGTTCGAGAAATGGCAATGGAGGCATACTCTCATCAGAATTTGCCATTTGAAATGCTAGTGGAGGCATTGCAACCAGAACGAGACCTCAGCCATACACCACTGTTCCAGGTGATGTTTGCTCTCCAGAATGCGTCTATGTCTCAAGTAGAACTGATTGGGTTAACTGTCAGTTCATTGCCATTAGAAGGCACAACTGCAAAGTTTGATCTGACCTTAGCAATGGAGAACACGAATACTGGACTGGTGGGTGTGTGGGAGTACAGTACTGACTTGTTTGACCCGAGTACAATCGAGCGGATGACTGGTCATTTTGTGACTTTACTTGAGGCAATTGTTGCTAATTCTACTGAGCGAATTTCACAATTACCAATCCTAACAAAAGTTGAGGAACGGCAGTTATTGATTGAGTGGAACAAAACTGGGGCGGATTATCCCCAGGATAGATGTATTCATTCCTTGTTTGAGCAGCAGGTAGAACGTACACCAGATGCTGTGGCTGTGGTGTTTGAGAATCAACAACTGACTTACCACCAATTGAACTGTCGTGCTAACCAGTTGGCGCATTACTTACGCTCTTTGGGTATTGGTTCTGAGGTGCTGGTCGGATTGTGTGTGGAACGCTCACTGGAAATGGTCGTGGGACTGTTAGGGATACTCAAGGCAGGTGGGGCTTATGTGCCGCTTGACCCTGAGTATCCGACTGAGCGTTTGAGCTTTATACTAAAAGATGCTCAAGTAAGAGTGCTGTTGACCCAACAGCAATTAGTAAATTCTGTTCCCAAACATCAGGCGCGTGTCGTCTATTTGGATACTGAGTGGGAAAAAATTGCTCACTTGAGTCAGGACAATCCAATCACTGAGGTACAAGCTAGTAACTTGGCTTATGTCATTTATACCTCTGGCTCTACTGGTCAACCAAAGGGGGTAATGCTGTCTCACAGTAACCTTTGTAACCATATGTTCTGGATGCAAGCAACATTCCCCCTGACTGAAAAAGACAAAGTACTGCAAAAAACTCCCTTTGGCTTTGATGCCTCAGTTTGGGAATTCTACGCTCCTTTGTTAGTGGGTGGGCAGTTGCTAATGGCTCAACCAAGAGGGCATACCGACAGTGCTTACCTCTTAAGATTAATTGCCCAACAGCAAGTAACTACTGTTCAATTTGTCCCATCTTTGCTGCAAATGCTTTTAGAACAGGGAGGAATCGAAACTTGTCACTCCCTTAAACAAGTCTTCTGTGGAGGTGAAGCCTTGCCAGTTGCTCTGCAAGAGGGCTTGTTGAGCAAGCTAGATGTGAATTTGTACAATCTCTACGGACCAACGGAAGCTTGTATCGATGCAACTTTCTGGGATTGCAAGCAGCAGAAGTATGGACAAGTTGTCCCCATTGGTCGCCCTATTGCTAATACACAAATATACATTCTCGACTCCCATCTTCAACCAGTACCCATAGGAGTACCAGGAGAATTGCACATTGGTGGTGCAGGATTGGCACGCGGCTACCTCAACCAACCAGAATTGACCAACGAGAAATTCATCGCCAACCCGTTTAGCACGGATCCCGATTCCCGCCTCTATAAAACAGGGGACTTAGCACGCTATTTAAGTGATGGCAACATAGAATACCTGGGACGCATCGACAATCAAGTCAAAATTCGTGGCTTCCGCATCGAATTGGGAGAAATCGAAACAGTCCTAAGCCAACTAGGTGATGTGCAGGCATCTTGTGCGATCGCCCGCGAAGATAACTCAGGGGATAAACGACTAGTAGCCTACGTGGTACCGCACCCACAGGTGACGCTGAAAATCAGCGAACTGCGGCAATTCCTCAAAGGCAAGCTACCAGAGTACATGGTGCCAAACACTTTTGTGATGTTGCAGTCCCTACCCCTCACCCCCAACGGCAAAGTAGACCGTCGCGCACTGCCAACACCGGAGTTAGATAGCACACTGCAAGAAAAATTTGTTGCCCCGCGCACTCCAATTGAAGAAATACTGGCACAAATTTGGGCGCAAGTGCTCAAACTAGAACAAGTTGGCATTCATAATAACTTCTTTGAACTGGGTGGACATTCCCTATTAGCAACACAACTAGTTTCACGCATCCGCAACATCTTGAAAGTGGAACTACCACTGCGTGAGTTATTTGCCGCCTCAACAGTAGCCGAATTAGCAGATTTGATTGGGCAGTTACAGCAACAAAACTTAGAACTAATTTCCCCACCCATCTTAAGGCGGGCAAGTGATGCAGAATTACCACTGTCATTTGCTCAACAGCGTCTGTGGTTTTTAGACCAGTTCGAGTCGAACACTGCATTATATAACATACCTATAGCTTTGCGTCTAACAGGAACTCTTCATATTGCATCCTTAGAACAAAGCTTAATTGAAATAATTGCTCGCCACGAGGCGTTACGTACCAACTTCATCACAGTTGATGGAAAACCTTCTCAAATCATTCAAACAGAAACCACTTGGACAGTCTGTGTTGTTGATTTGAAGCATTTATCTACAACCGAACAAGAAATAGCAAGACAACAATTAGCGCAACAACAAGCGATTCAACCTTTTGAGTTGGCAACACAAGCATTAGTTAGAGCGACCTTACTAGTGCTGTCCGAGACAGAACATATTTTGCTCGTGTGTATGCATCATGTTGTCTCTGATGGCTGGTCAATGGGTGTGTTTGTCCAAGAACTAGCAGCATTGTACAATGCTTATTCAAGACGTCAGCCTTCCCCGTTAGCGCCACTACCGATTCAGTATGCAGATTTTACAATCTGGCAAAGAAACTGGTTAGTCGGGGATGTACTACAAAGCCAACTGAGTTACTGGCAAAAACAACTAGCTTCGGCATCAACCCTCTTAGTGCTACCCACAGACCGACCCAGACCTGCTGTGCAGACTTTCGCTGGGGCATATCAAAATTTTGCACTCTCTTTGGACCTGACTCAAAGGTTGGCACAACTGAGTCAGCAGCAAGGTTGTACTCTCTTCATGACCCTATTGGCAGCATTTGATACCCTACTATATCGCTACACGGGTACAGAAGACATTTTAGTGGGTTCGCCAATTGCTAACCGCGATCGCACAGAAATAGAAGGGTTAATTGGCTTTTTTGTCAATACTTTAGTGATGCGAACAGATTTATCAGGCGATCCCAGCTTTGAGGAATTACTCGTTCGCGTTCGAGAAATGGCAATGGAGGCATACTCTCATCAGAATTTGCCATTTGAAATGCTAGTGGAGGCATTGCAACCAGAACGAGACCTCAGCCATACACCACTGTTCCAGGTGATGTTTGCTCTCCAGAATGCGTCTATGTCTCAAGTAGAACTGATTGGGTTAACTGTCAGTTCATTGCCATTAGAAGGCACAACTGCAAAGTTTGATCTGACCTTAGCAATGGAGAACACGAATACTGGACTGGTGGGTGTGTGGGAGTACAGTACTGACTTGTTTGACCCGAGTACAATCGAGCGGATGACTGGTCATTTTGTGACTTTACTTGAGGCAATTGTTGCTAATTCTACTGAGCGAATTTCACAATTACCAATCCTAACAAAAGTTGAGGAACGGCAGTTATTGATTGAGTGGAACAAAACTGGGGCGGATTATCCCCAGGATAGATGTATTCATTCCTTGTTTGAGCAGCAGGTAGAACGTACACCAGATGCTGTGGCTGTGGTGTTTGAGAATCAACAACTGACTTACCACCAATTGAACTGTCGTGCTAACCAGTTGGCGCATTACTTACGCTCTTTGGGTATTGGTTCTGAGGTGCTGGTCGGATTGTGTGTGGAACGCTCACTGGAAATGGTCGTGGGACTGTTAGGGATACTCAAGGCGGGTGGGGCTTATGTGCCGCTTGACCCTGAGTATCCGACTGAGCGTTTGAGCTTTATACTAAAAGATGCTCAAGTAAGAGTGCTGCTGACTCAACAGCATCTGGTTGAAAAGCTACCTAAACATCAGGCGCGTTTCGTCTGCTTAGACAGTGACTGGGAAAAAATTGCTCAAAACAGCTCATCAAACCCTCTAAACAGCGCAACACCCGATAACCAAGCATACGTCATCTACACTTCTGGTTCTACAGGTAAGCCCAAGGGCGTTTTAGTCAACCACTCAAATGTAGTTCGTCTATTTGCAGCAACAAACTCTTGGTATCACTTCAACGTCGAAGATGTCTGGACACTGTTCCACTCTTATGCATTCGACTTTTCTGTTTGGGAAATTTGGGGTGCTTTGCTGTATGGTGGACGACTGGTAGTTGTGCCCTACCTGGTGACACGATCGCCAGAATCCTTCTATGAGTTACTGTGTCAAGAAAAAGTTACAATTCTCAATCAAACACCTCCAGCGTTCCGCCAGTTGATTCAAGCAGAACAGTCAGTAGCAAAGAAGAGCGATTTGAAGTTACGCTTAGTTATTTTTGGTGGAGAAGCTTTAGAACTGTTGAGTTTGCAGCCTTGGTTTGAGCGACATGGCGACCAGTCGCCTTTGTTAGTGAATATGTATGGAATTACGGAAACCACTGTACATGTAACTTATCGTCCGTTGAGCAAAGCTGATTTGAATGGTACGGCAAGTGTCATTGGTCGTCCGATTCCCGACTTACAAGTGTATGTGCTAGATCAATATTTACAGCCAATGCCGATTGGGGTTCCAGGCGAGATGTATGTTGGTGGCGCTGGGGTCAGTTGTGGTTATCTCAATCGTCCGGAACTGTCACAACAACGGTTTATCTCTAACCCCTTTGCTAAGAACCCACAAGCCCAACTATATAAAACAGGGGATTTAGCACGTTATTTGCCCAATGGCGAGTTAGAATATTTAGGGCGAATTGACAATCAGGTAAAAATACGAGGCTTCCGCATTGAGTTGGGAGAAATTGAGGTATTACTGGCTTCTCACCCAGCGGTTTGGGAAGGCGTGGTGGTAGTACGAGAGGATGAACCAGGGGACAAACGTCTAGTGGCTTACGTAGTGCCAAAAAAAGAACAATCTCTCACAGCAGCACAACTGCGTCAGTTCCTCACCGACCAATTGCCAGCTTACATGGTGCCAAACACCTTTGTACTGCTGGAGTCTTTACCCCTGACAGCTAATGGGAAAGTAGATCGCCGCGCTTTACCGACGCCAGATTTAAACAGCCAAGCATCAGATCAATATGTCGCCCCGCGCACACCGGTCGAAGAAACGCTAGCACAAATTTGGGCACAAGTGCTGAAAGTAGAGCAAGTAGGAGTTTATGATAACTTCTTTGAACTTGGGGGACATTCACTACTAGCAACACAACTAGTTTCACGCATCCGCGATCGCTTCAAAGTCCAACTCCGTTTACGCGAATTGTTCAATGCCGCGACGATAGCTGAATTAGCGCAATCAATCGGGAAGTTACAGCAACAAAACTTGGAATTTACTACATCACCCATTTTACCAAGGAGCAAGAGATGAACACTGAAGAATTACCTCTATCTTATGCTCAACAGCGTTTATGGTTTTTAGCCCAATTCCAACCGAACAGTGCCTTATACAATATCCCGATTGCTTTGCGTCTAGAAGGAACTCTTCATCAAGTCGCGTTGGAACAAAGCTTACAAGAAATAATTGCACGCCACGAAGCTTTACGCACCAACTTTATTACAGTTGATGGAAAAGCTTCACAAATCATTCACGCAGAAACTACTTGGACAGTATCGGTTGTTGACTTGAAACATTTGTCAACAAGTGAACAAGAAATTGCTGCACAACAATTAGTTCAACAACAAGCATTTGGGCCGTTTGACCTAGCAAGTGAATCATTGATCAGAGCCACTTTAGTGGTGCTGTCTCAAACAGAACACATATTGTTAGTGTGTATGCATCATATTGTCAGCGATGGCTGGTCAATGGGTGTGTTTGTCCAAGAACTAACAGCCCTATACAACGCTTATTCAAGATGTCAGCCTTCTCTACGAGACGCTACGCAAACACCATTAGCACCACTACCAATTCAATACGCCGACTTTGCAATTTGGCAGAGACAGTGGTTAGTCGGGGAAGTACTACAAAGCCAATTGTCTTATTGGCAACAACAACTAAAAGATGCACCAGCCCTGTTAGTACTACCCACAGACCGACCCAGACCAGCTGTGCAGACTTTCGCAGGGGCACATCAGAAGTTTGCACTTTCCGGGGAACTAACTAGTAAGCTGACAAAACTGAGCCAGAAACAAGGGGTAACTTTGTTCATGATGCTGTTGGCAGCATTTGATACCCTGCTTTATCGCTACACAGGTACAGAAGACATTTTAGTGGGGACACCAATTGCTAATCGCGATCGCAGTGAGATAGAAGGGTTAATTGGCTTTTTTGTCAACACTTTAGTGATGCGAACTGATTTATCAGGCAACCCCAGCTTTAGTGAATTACTGACTCGCGTGAGCGAAATGGCAATGGATGCCGATGCTCATCAGAATTTGCCATTTGAAATGCTAGTGGAAGCATTGCATCCAGAACGGAATCTCAGTCATGCACCCTTATTTCAGGTGATGTTTGCGCTCCAGAATGCGCCCACCGAGCAAGTAGAGTTGAGAAGATTAACTGTCAGTTCATTGCCAATAACCAGCGCAACTGCCAAGTTTGATCTTACTTTAGCAATGGAGAATACTGCGACTGGACTAGTGGGGGTGTGGGAATATAGTACTGACTTGTTTGATGCAAGCACTATTGAGCGGATGACTGGTCATTTTGTGACAATGCTTGAGGGGATTATTGCTAATCCACAGCAGCGAATTTTGCAATTGCCTTTGTTGACTAAAGTTGAGCAACGACAGTTATTAATTGAGTGGAACAATACTCAAGTTGATTATGCCCAAAATTTGTGTATCCATGAGTTATTTGAAGAGCAGGTAGCGCGTACCCCAGATGCAGTGGCAGTTGTATATGAAAATCAACAACTAACCTATGAGCAGTTGAACACCCAAGCAAATCAATTGGCACACTACTTAAGGTCTTTGGGTGTGGGAGCTGATGTGCTGGTAGGTATTTGCGTCGAGCGTTCTTTAGAATTGGTTGTGGGACTGTTGGGCATTCTCAAGGCGGGTGGTGCTTATGTGCCGCTTGATCCAGAGTATCCAACTGAACGTTTGCGCTTTATGCTTCAAGATGCTCAAGTTTCAGTGTTGGTCACTCAGCAGCAATTAGTTGAAAGGCTGCCTGAGCATCAAGCAAATCTTATCTGTTTAGATACTGACGCTCAAGTAATTTCTCAGTCAAGCCAAGAGAATCTAAGCACCACTATTGAAGCTAGTAACTTAGCTTATGTGATTTATACCTCTGGTTCTACAGGTCAGCCGAAGGGAGTATTGGTTGCCCATCATGGACTGCTAAATCTAGTGTTCTGGCACCAAGATGCTTTTGAAATCACCTCAAGTGACAAAGCCACTCAGTTAGCTGGAACAGCTTTTGATGCTGCTGTATGGGAATTGTGGCCTTACCTAAGCGCAGGAGCAAGTATTTATTTAGTCAAACCTTCCATCCTTGTATCTCCATTGGATTTGCAAGATTGGTTGAAATCGAAAAAGATCACAATCAGTTTTCTGCCAACACCCCTTGCAGAGCAATTATTGTCTCTGGAATGGACAGAAACTACAACCTTGCGAACTATACTAACTGGGGGAGATAAGCTTCATCGATATCCATCAAGTTTAGTCCCTTTCCAGATAGTGAATAATTATGGTCCAACTGAAAATACTGTTGTCACAACTTCTAGGTTGCTAGTCTCGAATGGGCAAGACAATACCTCATCACCTCCCATCGGTCGCCCCATTGCTAATACCCAAATCTACATACTCGACCAATCTGGTCAACCAGTACCTGTGGGTGTACCAGGAGAATTGCATATTGGTGGTGTGGGATTAGCACACGGCTACCTCAACCGAAGCGAGTTAACACAAGAAAAATTCATTCCCAATCCCTTTGAGCAGACAGGAGGTGAGTCAGCGCTGCGGGAGGGTTTCCAACGCCAGATACCTCTGTCGGGAAACCCTCCTTCAGTACTGGCTCCTCCGCAGGCGACTGCGTTAGCGCAGCGTGACCGAAGGTCATACCCGAAGGGCAGTAGATTGTATAAAACTGGGGATTTGGCACGTTATTTACCAGATGGCAACATCGAATACTTGGGACGCATCGACAATCAAGTAAAAATACGCGGATTCCGTATCGAATTGGGAGAAATCGAAACAGTCCTGAGCCAACATGGTGATGTGCAGGCATCTGTCGTTATCGCCCGCGAAGATCCTCCTAGTGATAAACGCTTAGTCGCTTACATCGTACCCCAAACAGAGGCAGTACTGACAATCAGCGAATTGCGGCAATACCTGAAAGCTAAGCTACCAGAGTACATGGTACCGAGTGCTTTCGTCATCCTCGAAGGCTTACCGCTAACACCAAACGGGAAAGTAGACCGCCACGCTTTACCCAGACCAGATTTACACAGCGAACTCAAAGACACATATGTAGCCCCACGCACCCCCACCGAAGAAATATTGGCACAAATTTGGGCACAAGTGCTGAAAGTAGAGCAAGTGGGGATTTACGATAACTTCTTTACCTTGGGAGGACATTCGCTACTAGCAATGCAACTGATTTCACGCATCCGCAGCATTTTCCAAGTGGAACTACCACTGCGTGAGTTCTTTGCCACAGCAACAGTAGCCGAATTGGCGCATTTGATTGGGCAATTGCAGCAACAGGACTTAAAACTCACCGCCCCACCCATCTTAGCTAGGGCAGAAAGTGCAGAATTACCTCTATCATTTGCTCAACAGCGTCTGTGGTTTTTAGACCAGTTTGAGCCGAACAGTGCTTTATACAACATACCTATAGCTTTGCGTTTAGCAGGAACTCTTGAAGTTGCGGTTTTAAAAGAAAGCTTAATTGAAATAATTGCTCGCCACGAAGCCTTACGCACCAACTTCATTACAATTGATGAACAACCAACTCAAATTATTCAAACACAGACAAATTGGAAAGTTTCAGTTGTTGACTTGAAGCATTTATCTACAATCGAACAACAAATTGCTTCTAAGCAATTAGTGCAACAACAAGCTATTCAACCATTTGACTTGGCAAGTGAGTCATTATTCAGAGCAACATTAGTAGTGCTGTCCGAGACAGAACACGTGTTATTAATGTGTATGCATCATGTTGTCTCTGATGGCTGGTCAATTAGTGTGTTTGTCCAAGAACTAGCAGCATTGTACAATGCTTATTCTCAAGGTCAACCGTCACCGTTAACCCCACTACCGATTCAGTACGCAGATTTTGCAATCTGGCAAAGACAATGGTTAGTCGGGGATGTACTCCAAAGCCAACTGTCTTACTGGCAACAACAACTAAAAGACGCACCAGCTTTATTACCGCTTCCCAGTGACCGACCGAGACCTGCTGTCCAAACCTTCGCTGGCACACATCAAGAGTTTGTACTCTCTGTTGAGTTAACTCAAAAACTGATAAAACTCAGCCAAGAGCAAGGTGTAACGTTGTTCATGACGCTGTTGGCAGTATTTGATACCCTGCTTTATCGCTACACCGGACAATCAGATATTTTGGTGGGGACACCTATTGCTAACCGGAATCGCAGTGAGATAGAAGGGTTAATTGGCTTTTTTGTCAATACTTTAGTTTTGCGGAGTGATTTATCAGGCGATCCCAGCTTTAACGAATTACTCACTCGTGTTCGGGAAATGGCTCTAAAAGCATATGCTCATCAAGATTTGCCGTTTGAAATGTTGGTGGAAGCATTACAGCCAGAACGAGACCTCAGCCATGCACCACTGTTTCAGGTAGATTTTCTCCTCCAAAATGATCCCCTATCTCAAGTAGAACTGACTGGGTTAACTGTCACTCCGTTGCCAATAGAAAGCGCAACGGCAAAATTTGATTTGACTTTAGCAATGCAGAACACTGCTACTGGACTGGTGGGTGTGTGGGAGTACAACACTGACTTGTTTGACCCTACCACTATTGAGCGGATGACGGGTCATTTTGTGACAATGCTTGAAGCAATTGTGGCAAATCCCCAAGAGCAAATTTCCCAATTGCCGATGCTAACAGAAGTTGAGCAGCAGCAATTATTGGTAGAGTGGAATGATACTCAGGCTGATTACCCTTGGGATAAGTGTATCCATCAATTATTTGAGCAGCAGTCTTTGAGTACCCCAAATGCAGTGGCAGTGGTGTTTGAGAATCAACCACTCACCTATAGTCAGTTGAACACCCAAGCAAATCAATTAGCACATTACCTACAATCTTTGGGTGTGGAACCAGAGGTGAAGGTGGGGATTTATTTAGAGCGATCGCTATCCATGATCGTGGCATTGTTAGCTGTCCTCAAAGCTGGTGGTGCTTATGTCCCCCTAGATCCTGATTATCCCCAGCAGCGATTAGCCGACATATCCCAAGATTCAGCAATTTCCGTGCTAATCACACAGCAGAAATTGCTGGGTTCTTTACCAGTGGAAGGGGTAGAAGTTATCGTCTTAGACACAGAATCTGGGGTGCTGACTCTTCAAAGTCAAGAAAATCCAGTAAGTGAAGTAAAACCAGAAAACTTGACTTGTATATTGTACACTTCTGGATCTACTGGTAAACCTAAAGGTGTGATGTTAACTCATGCAGCTTTAGTTAACCATAGCAGTGCAATTAGTCAAGTATTTGGTTTAACTAGTGCGGATCGCGTTTTACAGTTTGCTTCCTTGGGCTTTGATGTGGCGGCTGAAGAAATCTTCCCCACTTGGTTTAAAGGTGGAACCGTAGTCGTTAGATCTGTGCAAATGTTCGCGGACTTCGCCAGTTTTGCCGAATTTATTGAAAAACAAGGGCTGAGTGTGTTGAACATAACCCCAGCCTATTGGCATGAATGGGCGGTGGCGGTATCTCAAGAGTATGCAACTGTGCCAAGCTGTCTACGCTTAGTGGCTGTGGGTGGGGATGCAGTTCTACCAGAAACAGTGACAATATGGCAGCAAGTGGTGGGCGATCGCGTCAATTGTCTGAATGTCTACGGTCCCACCGAAGCGTCGGTGACAGCTATAGTCCATGATCTGCTTCACCCCAAATCATCAAAAACCAATTCAGTACTCATCGGTCGTCCCATTGCCAATACGCAAGTCTACATCCTCGACCGTCATCTCCAACCAGTACCGATTGGAGTTACAGGGGAATTGCACATAGGTGGCGTTCGTTTAGCACGAGGTTACCTCAACCGCCCAGAATTGACAGACCAAAAATTTCTTCCCAACCCATTTAAAGATCCCAAATTGGATCGCATATATAAAACCGGGGATTTAGCACGTTATCTGCCCGATGGCAACATTGAGTGCTTCGGACGCATCGACAATCAAGTAAAAATCCGGGGCTTCCGCATTGAATTAGGAGAAATCGAAGCTGTACTGAACCAACATCCTCTGGTGCAAACATCTTGTGTGATCATCCGCGAAGATACAACCGGGGATAAGCGCCTAGTCGGCTACGTAGTACCGTATTCTGAGGAGATACCTGCTACCCACGAACTGCGTCAGTTCCTTACAAATAAACTGCCGCTTTACATGGTGCCTCAGGTCTTTGTGATGCTTTCGTCCCTACCGCTAACACCAAACCGCAAAGTAGACCGCCGCGCACTACCTGCACCAGATTTACACAGCGAACAAATAGACAACTATGTTGCACCGCGTACCCCCACTGAAGAAATGCTGGCACAAATTTGGGCGCAAGTGCTGAAAATAGAGTTTGTCGGCATTCATGATAACTTCTTTGAACTTGGGGGACACTCGCTACTAGCAACGCAACTGGTTTCACGCATCCGCAACATTTTCAAAGTAGAACTACCATTACGTAGCATTTTTGCCGCAGCGACAGTTGCCGCATTGGGGGATCAGATTGGGCGATCGCAGCCACAAAACTTAGAACTGACAGTACCACCCATCTTGCCAAGGGCGAAGAATGCAGAATTATCACTGTCATTTGCTCAACAGCGTTTGTGGTTTTTAGAACAGTTACAGCCGAACGGTGCACTATACAACATACCCGTAGCTTTGCGTATTGTTGGAACTCTTCATAGTACAGCCTTAGAGCAAAGCTTAAAAGAAATTATTCATCGCCACGAAGCGTTACGCACCAACTTCATCGCAGTTGATGGACAAGCAACACAAGTCATTCAAACACAAACAAATTGGCAAGTATCAGTTGTTGAGTTGCAACATCTGCCCACAAGCGAACAAGAAATAACCACACAGCAATTAGCGCAACAACAAGTGATTCAACCTTTTGAGTTGGCAACACAAGCATTAGTTAGGGCGAGATTAGTAGTGCTGTCCGAGACAGAACACATATTGTTAGTGTGTATGCATCACATTGTTAGTGATGACTGGTCAATGGGTGTGTTTGTTCGGGAACTGGCAGCATTGTACAATGCTTATTCTCAAGGTCAGCTTTCACCTTTAAGCCCACTACCGATTCAGTACGCCGACTTTGCGCTGTGGCAAAGACAGTGGTTAGTCGGGGAGGTACTGCAAAGCCAATTGAATTACTGGCAAAAACAATTGGCAGATGCACCAGCTTTATTATCGCTTCCCACCGACCGACCCAGACCACCTGTGCAAACCTTCGCTGGTGCATATCAAGAGTTTGCACTCTCCGGAGAGTTAACTAGTAAGTTGACACAACTGAGTCAGCAACAAGGGGCTACCTTATTCATGACGCTGTTGGCAGCGTTTGATACATTACTTTATCGCTACACAGGACAATCAGATATTTTGGTGGGGACACCAATTGCTAACCGTAATCGCAGTGAAATAGAAGGGTTGATTGGCTTTTTTGTCAACACTTTAGTGATGCGGACTGATTTATCTGAAAATCCTAGCTTCCAAGATTTACTAAGTCGTGTTCGGGAAATGGCGTTGGGAGCCTATGCTCATCAAGACTTGCCCTTTGAAATGCTGGTGGAAGCATTGCAGCCAGAACGAGATCTCAGCCATACACCGCTTTTCCAGGTGGCGTTTGTCCTCCAGAATGCGCCCATGTCTGAAGTAGAACTGACTGGGTTAACTATAAGTGATTTGCCAATAGAAAATGCAACTGCCAAGTTTGATTTGACGCTAGCAATGGGCAACACTGCTTCTGGACTGGTGGGAGTGTGGGAGTACAGTACTGACTTGTTTGATGCAAGCACTATTGAGCGGATGGCGGGTCATTTTGTGACACTGCTGGAAGCAATTGTGGCCAATCCCCAACTGCCCATTTCCCAATTGCCAATATTAACAACAGTTGAGCAGCAGCAGTTATTAATTGACTGGAATGATACTCAAGCAGATTATCCCCAGGATAGATGTATCCATCAGTTGTTTGAAGAACAGGTTCAGCGTACTCCAAATGCTGTGGCAGTTGTATTTGAAAATCAACAACTGACTTATGAGCAATTAAATTGCCGTGCCAACCAGTTGGGGCACTACCTCAAGTCTTTGGGTGTAAAACCAGATACGCTGGTGGGTATTTGTGTGGAGCGTTCTTTAGAAATGGTCGTGGGACTGTTGGGAATTCTCAAGGCGGGTGGTGCCTATGTACCACTTGACCCACAGTATCCGACTGAGCGTCTTAGTTTCATGCTTCAAGATGCTCAAATTAGAGTGCTATTGACCCAACAGTCACTCCTCGACAAACTACCTAAGCATCAAGGACAGCTTGTTTGTTTGGATACTGACGCTCAAATAATATTTCAGTCAAGCCAAGAGAATCTAATCACTGCTACCAAAGCTAGTAACTTAGCTTATGTGATTTATACCTCTGGTTCTACAGGGCAGCCGAAGGGAGTATTAGTTGCTCATCATGGACTGCTAAATCTAGTGTTCTGGCACCAAGATGCTTTTGAAATCACCTCAAGTGACAAAGCCACTCAGTTAGCTGGAACAGCTTTTGATGCTGCTGTATGGGAATTGTGGCCTTACCTAAGCGCAGGAGCAAGTATTTATTTAGTCAAACCTTCCATCCTTGTATCTCCATTGGATTTGCAAGATTGGTTGAAATCAAAAAAGATTACCATCAGTTTTCTACCAACACCCCTTGCAGAACAATTATTTTCTCTGGAATGGACAGAAACTACAACCTTGCGAACTATACTAATTGGGGGAGATAAGCTTCATCGATATCCGTCAAGTTTACTCCCTTTCCAGATAGTGAATAATTATGGTCCAACTGAAAATACTGTTGTCACAACTTCAGGGATAGTAGTTTCTTCTGGACAGAAGAATAATATCTCACCACCTATCGGTCGTCCCATAGCCAACACACAAATCTACATTTTAGATAAGTATTTACAACCAGTTCCGGTTGGTGTGCTAGGAGAATTGCACATTGGTGGTGCGGGATTAGCACTTGGCTACCTCAACCGAAGCGAGTTAACACAAGAGAAATTCATCCCCAACCCTTTTAGTGCTGATCCCGATTCCCGCCTCTACAAAACTGGGGATTTAGCACGCTATTTACCTGATGGCAACATCGAATACTTAGGACGCATCGACAATCAAGTAAAAATTCGTGGCTTGCGAATTGAGTTGGGAGAAATCGAAGCAGTACTGAGCCAATATCCTGACGTGCAGGCATCTTGTGTTATTGCTCGCGAAGAGACCCCAGGAGAGAAGCGCTTAGTCGCCTACGTCGTGGTGCCGCATCCACAGGTGACACCGACAATCACCGAACTGCGGCAATTCCTCAAAGGCAAGCTACCAGAGTACATGGTGCCAAACACTTTTGTGATTCTGGAGTCCCTACCGTTGACTCCTAATGGTAAAGTAGACCGCCGCGCTTTACCCGCACCAGAGTTCGACAGCACACTGCAAGAAACATTTGTTGCACCCCGCACCCCCACTGAAGAAATGCTGGCACAAATTTGGGCACAAGTGCTAAAAGTAGAACAAGTCGGCATTCATGATAATTTCTTTGAACTTGGGGGACATTCCCTGCTAGCTACTCAGGTAATTTCTCGCTCGCAGGAAGCTTTTGGGACTTCGTTGCCGTTACGGTATATCTTTGAGTCACCAACAATTGCCCAGTTAAGTGAAGCGATCTTAGCCCAGCTTCAAACTAATTCCGGTCTCGTGGTTCCAGCGATCGCACCCGTTTCAAGAGACACAGATATACCGCTATCTTGGGCGCAGGAACGTCTGTGGTTTGTGAATCAGTTGGAAGGCGAAAGCGGTGCCTATACAATAGATTTCACCGTGCGTCTGGTGGGAAATCTCAATATAAAAGCTTTGGAACAAGCCTTTGGTGAGATAGTGCAGCGCCATGAAGTTCTGCGGACTCGCTTTGAAATTAAGGATAACAAGCCGATACAAGCGATAGCTTCGCTGCTGCGCGGAGCGCAGAACGCACCCAGTATGACCATAACGTTACCAGTGGTCGATCTACAAAATCTGCCAGACCCCTGGAAACAAGTGGAAGCACTGGCGACAGCAGAAGCTTGCAAACCATTCGATCTGGCTAATGGTCCTGTGCTGCGAGTCAAGCTTTGGCAAGTTGCAACCCAGGAGTATGTACTGCTATTCGCAATTCACCATATTGCAGCTGATGGTTGGTCGATGGGCGTTTTGATTGGCGAACTGTCAGCCTATTATCGAGCTATTTCAACGGGTAGTTCTGTTGAGTTACCAGAGTTATCTATACAGTATGCCGACTTTGCTGTCTGGCAGCGTCAGTGGTTGACAAATCAGGTACTAGAACGTCAGTTAAGCTATTGGAAGCAACAGTTAACAGGAGCGCCACCTCTATTAGAATTACCCACAGACCGCCCCCGCCCAGCGATACAGAGTTTTCGAGGCGGTACAGAGCGACTTCAACTAGATGCCAAGCTAACGCAGCAGATCAAAAAGCTATCTCAAGAATCTGGAAGCACTCTGTTTATGACGCTGCTAGCGGGTTTTGTGGTGTTACTGTCTCGCTATAGTGGACAAACAGATATTGTGGTTGGCTCACCGATCGCGAATCGCAACCGCACAGAAATAGAACCATTAATTGGCTTTTTTGTCAATACTTTGGCACTGAGATTCGATCTGTCCCAAGAACCGACCTTTGCAGAATTACTGGCACAGGTGCGAAAAGTTACCCAAAACGCCTACGACCATCAGGATTTGCCTTTCGAGATGTTAGTCGAAGAGTTGCAAGTGGAGCGAAACCTGGATCGCAACCCTCTGACGCAGGTGGTGTTTGCCTTGCAAAATGCTCCCACCTCCCCCTGGGATTTGCCTGGTTTAACGGTTGAAGGAATGCCTTCCGGACTTGACTCAGTTCGGCTTGACCTAGAAGTTTACTTGTGGGATGCTCCAGTTGGGCTTGGGGGCTTTTGCTCTTACAACAGGGATTTATTTGATGGGGCGACGATTGCCCGCATGATGCAGCATTTTGTAATTTTGCTAGAAGTGATCGCTGCAAATCCACAGCAACCAGTAGCATTACTTCCCTTGCTCACCCAGCAGGAACGTCATCAACTTTTGGTAGAGTGGAACGATACTCAAGCAGATTATCCGCACAATCAGTGTATTCATCAGTTGTTTGAGGAACAGGTAGCGCGTACCCCAGATGCAGTGGCAGTTGTCTTTGGGAATCAACAACTAACCTATGAGCAGTTAAATTGTCGTGCTAACCAGTTGGCGCATTACTTGCGGTCTTTGGGTGTGGGAGCAGATATATTAGTGGGATTGTGTGTTGAGCGATCCTTGGAGATGGCGATCGCGCTTTTGGGAATTCTCAAAGCGGGTGGTGCTTACGTACCGCTTGACCCTGAGTATCCTACTGACCGTTTGAGCTTTATGCTAGAGGACACTCAAGTTGCGATACTGCTCACCCAACAGCACTTAGTTAATAAACTACCCCAGCTTCAAGCAAATTTAGTCTTCTTAAATGATATTTGGTCACAAATTGACGAAAACAACCAGGATAACCCCATTAGTGAAGTTAAAGCTGTTCATCTAGCGAATGTGATTTACACGAGCGGTTCCACAGGTAAGCCTAAAGGTGTAATGATTGAGCATACCGGATTGTGCAACTTAGCTCAAGCTCAGATTCAGACATTTGGCGTGCATTGTGATAGTCGCGTTCTCCAGTTTGCCTCCTTTAGTTTTGATGCTTGTATATCAGAAATCTTGATGACTTTGGGATCGGGGGCGACACTTCACCTCGGAACAAAAGCGGACCTCATGCCAGGTACGCCGTTAATTGAGCGATTACGCGATCACGGCATTACCCATGTCACTCTACCACCATCGGCACTAGCAGTCCTGCCAACTGAAGAACTCCCATCCCTGCAAACAATGATTGTCGCCGGAGAAGCAAGTTCAGTTGAACTCATAAAACAATGGTCTGCTGGTAGAAACCTCTTCAATGCCTACGGACCGACAGAAGCTAGCGTTTGTGCCACAATAGCAAAATGCACTTCTTCAGACGAGAAAGTTACCATTGGTCGTCCAATTTCCAACAAACAAATCTACATTTTAGACTCGCACTTACAGCCAGTGCCGATTGGTGTACCAGGAGAGTTGCACATCGGTGGTGTAGGGTTAGCAAGAGGCTATCTCAACCGTCTGGAATTGACAACTGAAAAATTCATTCCCAACCCCTTTAGTGATCAGCTGCATTCCCGGCTTTACAAAACTGGGGATAAAGCACGTTATTTACCAGATGGCAAGATTGAGTACTTAGGACGCATCGATAATCAAGTTAAGATTCGCGGCTTCCGGATCGAAACTGGCGAAATTGAAGCAGTTTTGAGCCAACATCCCTTGGTGCAAGAAAGTGTGGTAGTAGCTAGAGTTGATGATATCCCTGGTGATAAACGCACTTCGGCTCCGCTCAGTACAAGTCTGGTGGCTTACTTAGTGCCTGCACTCCAAAATAAAGTATTACCCCAGCAGCTTGCTCAATGGCAGAGTGAGTACGTGAGTGACTGGCAAATGCTCTATGAACAAGCATACGGGCAACCTCAAACATCCACAGATGACTTGACATTCAATATTAGTGGTTGGAACAGTTCGTACACCAAGCAACCCATCCCAGCAAAGGAAATGCAGGAGTGGGTTGAGAATACAGTCAACCGAATTCTGTCTCTGTCACCGCAGCGAGTATTAGAAATTGGTTGTGGCACAGGGTTGCTGCTATCTCGCGTTGCTCCGAACTGCCAAGAGTATTGGGGATGTGATTATTCCAGTGCCGCCATAAAGCACGTTGAGCAGGTATGTAAAACGGTGTCAGGTCTAGATAATGTGCGGCTACTACACCAAATGGCAGATAATTTTACAGCTATCCCCAAAGGAGAATTCGATACTGTAGTTATCAACTCAGTAGTGCAATACTTCCCCAGCGTGGAGTATTTGTTGCAGGTTCTTGAAGGAGGAATGGCAGCGATCGCCACTACGGGTAAAATTTTTGTAGGGGATGTGCGCAGCTTACCCTTGCTAGAGCCATACCATGCAGCTGTGCAGTTAGCCCGCGCTGAGTCAGACACAACAGTTGAGCAATGGCAACAGCAGGTACATCAGACTGTGGCAATTGAAGAAGAATTGCTCATTGATCCCAGTTTCTTCATCGCCCTCAAACAACGTTTTCCCCAGATTACTTGGGTGGAAATTCAGCCCAAACGCGGTCATGCTGAAAATGAGTTAACCCAATTCCGCTATGATGTCACCCTGCATGTGGGTACTGATGTCCAAGCACTTGCACTGAGCGAACTAGTACTGACTCGCCCTGAGCGTAGCCGAAGGGGCGAAGTCGAAGTAGCCGAAGTGACGATAGTTCCTTGGTTAAACTGGCAACTCAACGGGCTTGAGTTCATACAAATTCAAAATCAACTCCAACAACAGCAGCCAGAACTGTTGGGAATCAGGGGTGTGCCTAATCAACGGGTGCAGCAAGCACTACAGATTTGGGAATGGTTGGAAAATCCCCCTGGTGTCGAAACAGTCGGGCAACTGCGGGAACTACTAGCACAACAGCCAGTAACCAACATAAATCCAGAGCAGTTTTGGGAACTGGGGCAGCATTTCGGTTATACTGTCCACCTGAGTTGGTGGGAGAGTAGTCAGGATGGTTCCTATGATGTGGTGTTCTGCCGCACCAATTCGACGCAAACATCTAACGCACAAAGGGCGATCGCTTTTTGGGATAGTTCGACAGTCACTGCCAAACCCTGGACTGATTACACTAACAATCCCTTGCAGGGCAAGTTAGTCCAGAAGCTAGTGCCACAGGTGCGGGAATTTATCCAACAAAAGTTACCCAATTACATGGTGCCGCAAGCTTTTGTCCTCCTCAAAGCTCTGCCAGTGACACCTAATGGTAAAGTAGATCGTCGCGCCCTGCCAGCACCTGATACAGCTACTAGAAATCTTGCCACTAGCTTTGTTTCACCTCGAACACCGATTGAAGCTCAACTGGTGCAAATCTGGAGTGAAGTTCTGGGAACCGAACGCATTGGAGTGAAGGATAATTTCTTTGAACTAGGGGGACATTCCCTATTAGCGACTCAAGTCATTTCACGGATCAACTCAGCTTTTGGACTTGAGCTATCTGTACAGAAGATGTTTGAGTTTCCCACAGTAGCAGGGATAGCATCCTACATGGAAGTAATAGATTGGGCAGCAGAAGATTTAGCAGTACCTGATATCAGTGGCGAAGTAGTGGAGTTTTGAGTCATGACGAGCAGCACATTTGAATTTATTTGTCAACTCAAGAAATTGAGTATTAACCTAGAAACTGATGGCGTTAGCGGAGCGGCTCCGGAGGAGCTTCGCTTGCGCTGTCATGCGCCTGAAGGGGCGTTAACTCCAACCCTACGCCAGGAAATTGCTAAGCGCAAAACAGAAATTATTTCCTTTTTACAAGAGGCAAAGCAGGTTAAAGCCTCTGAGCGCTTGGACATTCAACCCGTGCCACGGGACACTCAGCTACCACTGTCTTTTGCCCAACAACGGCTCTGGTTTTTGCACCAGATCTCACCCGAGAGTCATTCTTACAATATGCTGGAGGCTCTGCGGCTAGATGGGTCGCTGAATATACTTGCACTCTCGCAAAGTCTCAGTGAACTCGTTCGCCGTCACGAGATCTTAAGAACCACTTTTCCAATGGTAGACGGAAAACCCCTGCAAGTAATTGCCCCTCCGACTGCCTTAACTTTGCCAATCCATGACTTGCAGGGGTTGTCAGCCGAAGAGCAAACTGCCCAAATTCGACAAATGGCGAAGTCCCTTGCGTCCAAGCCCTTCGATTTGGCTGTTGGGCCATTAATAGAATTCAGGCTACTCCAACTGAGTGACCAGGAGTATGTACTGCTGTTGAAGATGCACCACATTATCTACGATGGCTGGTCTCTAAGCATTTTCTACCGGGAGTTATCAATAGCTTATGCAGCTTTCACTCAAGGATTGCCCAACCCACTAGCCCAACTGCCCATTCAGTACGCCGATTTTGCCGTGTGGCAACGCCAGTGGCTGACAGGCGTTGTCCTTGATCGCCAACTCAACTACTGGCAAAAACAGTTAGCAGGTGCGCCTCTGGTACTAGAACTGCCTGCTGATCGACCACGTCCCCCAATTCAGACCTACATAGGTGAAGTTGAGTGTTTTCAACTGGATCGCGACCTCACGCAACGCCTCAAGCAGCTGAGCCAGGAGTCAGACGCAACCTTGTTTATGACCCTACTGGCAGCTTTTTTGGTCTTACTTTCTCGTTATAGTGGTCAGTCAGATATTGTTGTTGGCTCGCCGATCGCCAACCGCAACAGCCCCCAAATCGAGCAGATCATGGGGTTTTTTGCTAACACCCTAGCATTAAGGGGCAATCTCTCTGGAAACCCCAGCTTTGCTAACTTTTTAGCGCAAGTCCGGCAAACAACCTTGTCCGCCTACGCTCACCAGGACTTACCCTTTGAGATGTTGGTGGAAAAGTTACAGCCAGACCGAGATTTGAGTCGTAATCCCTTGGTACAGGTGATGTTTTCCCTCCAAAATGCGCCACAAGGGACTGGCAATTTGTCAGGTTTAACTATTGAGAATATGCCCTTGCCACTTGATGTTAAAGCTAGGTTTGACCTGGAAGTAAACTTCTGGGAAGTTGCAGGAGGTCTGGAGGGCGTTTGGTGCTATAATGCCGATTTATTTGATGCGACCACAATCACTCGCATAGGTCAACATTTTCAAACTTTACTCCAAGCAATTGTCGCAAATCCCAAAGCGCGAATTGCAGAATTACCACTGTTGAGTCAAGCAGAACGTCATCAATTGTTGGTGGAGTGGAACGATACTCAAGCAGACTACCCTCATGATAAGTGTATCCATCAATTGTTTGAGGAGCAGGTAGCGCGTACCCCAGATCCGGTGGCGGTGGTGTATGAAGAGGAAAAACTCACTTACTATGAGTTGAATTGTCGTGCTAACCAGTTGGCGCATTACCTAAAGTCTTTGGGTGTGGGAGCCGATGTGCTGGTGGGGTTGTGTGTAGAGCGTTCTTTAGAAATGATTGTGGGACTACTGGGTATTCTCAAAGCGGGCGGGGCTTACGTGCCTCTTGATCCTGAGTATCCCCAAGAGCGCTTACAATTTCTGCTCGAAGATGCTCAAATTTCCGTGTTGCTGACTCAGCAGTCACTCCTCGACAAACTGCCTGAGCATACTGGACAGCTTGTGTGTTTAGATATTGAAGCTCACTTAATTTCTCAATCAAGTCAGGATAATCCAAGCGCAGATGTCCAAGCTAGTAACTTGGCTTATGTGATGTATACATCAGGTTCTACAGGTCAGCCTAAAGGGGTTGAAGTTGTCCACCGTGGCGTTAATCGTCTTTTGTTTGGCGTAAATTACGTTCATCTCGATGCAACACAAAAATTTCTTCAACTAGCCCCAATTTGTTTTGATGCTTCCACTTTCGAGATTTGGGGAGCTTTGTTGCATGGTGCTAGATGCGTTCTGTTCCCAGTTCGTATTCCCACATCTCAAAATCTGGGCGATGAAATCCGCAAACATGACATTACTGTTTTATGGCTGACGGCTGCTTTGTTTAACTCCATAATTGATGATGACGAAAAAGCGTTGTCAGGAATTAAACAGTTACTCATTGGTGGGGAAGCACTTTCGGTTACTCACGTTCACAAAGCTTTGGCAGTTCTGCCCTGGACGCAAATCATTAATGGATATGGTCCAACAGAAGGCACAACTTTTACTTGTTGTCATCCTATCCCAAGACAATTTGAGCCAACTATAGAATCAATTCCCATTGGACGAGCGATCGCCAATACACAAGTCTACATTTTAGACGAATATTTGCAACTAGTTCCCATTGGTGTTCCAGGAGAATTGCACATTGGTGGTGCGGGATTGGCACGCGGCTACCTCAACCGAAGCGAGTTAACACAAGAGAAATTCATCCCTAATCCGTTTGAGGAGGCAGGAGAAAGTAGATTATATAAAACCGGGGATTTAGCCCGTTATTTACCAGATGGCAATATCGAATACTTAGGGCGCATTGATAACCAAGTAAAAATTCGGGGCTTCCGCATTGAGTTGGGAGAGATTGAAGCCGTACTCAATCAACACGATCGCGTGCAGGTCTGTTGCGTCATTGTCCGCGAAGATACCCCAGGTGAGACTTGTACTGAGCAAAGTCGAAGTAAGCGTTTAGTCGCCTACGTAGTGCCGCAAAAAGAGGTGACACTCACAACGGGAGAACTGCGTCAGTTCCTTTCCAATAAATTACCTGGATACATGGTGCCAAATGCTTTTGTGATGTTGGAGTCCCTACCATTAACACAAAACGGTAAAGTAGATCGCCGCGCCTTGAAAGCTCCTGATTGCACCAGTGACTCTGACAGATTTCTTGAAGCACGTAACCAATTAGAGTTAAAACTCGTACAAATATGGTCAAAGATTCTGAAAATTGACAAAATTGGGGTACAGGATAACTTTTTCGATCTGGGTGGTCATTCCCTTTTAGCTTCCTACTTAATGACTCAAATTAAGCAGCAGTATGGTAAAGATATTCCCTTAACAACTCTTTTCCAAAACCCAACTATTGAACAGTTAGCGGTAATTATCCAAAAAGATTCGGATTACTCAAATTCTTCTTATTTGGTAGCCATTCAACCCAATGGTGCAAACTTAGCTTTCTTCTGCGTTCCAGGTGCAGGAGGTAGACCTTTCTATTTTTATCATTTAGGACGTTATTTAGGAGAGGAGCAACCATTATATAGCTTTGAAAACGATCTGTACGAGAAAGTAGGTTCGATCTCTGGTATTGAGGAGATCGCTAGTATTTATGTTACAGCAATGCAAACAGTTCAGCCACAGGGACCATACTTTTTGGGAGGTCACTCTTATGGGGGAAACGTCGCTTTTGAAATGGCTCAACAGTTGCATGAACAAGGACACAAAGTTGCAATGCTTGCAATTATTGATTCTTCAGCACCAACCTATAAGGATAAGCAAATGCTTGTTGATTATATTAATTGGGATCACGCGAGATGGCTAGCTGAAGTGAGCAAAGGCATAGAAGTTTATTTAGAAAAGGACATAGATATTTCCTACGAAACTCTCCAACCCTTATCGGTAGAGGAGCAACTAAAATACGTTTTACACTATTTCAAAATGGCTAATATGCTGCCTCCGAATGCTGAAACTACGCAGTTGACAAATATCGTAGAAGCTTATAAAACTAGCTGTTTATGTCTGGTTGATTATGTACCAAAACAGATTTATCCCGGTAAAATAACTATTCTACGCGCCAACGAGGATTTGCCAGACGATCCCAATCGTGAGTTAGCATCTGAAATTTCTCAAGATTTTTCCTTGGGCTGGAGCGAGTTTTGTACCGAACCAGTGGACATCCATTTTGTGTTGGGCAATCATGTCACAATTATGGCGGAACCCCATGTCCAGGTTTTAGCGGAACAGTTGAGGGCTTGTATCAAAGAAGGACAAGCAAACATCTAAGTGAGGAAAAAATGGATAAAAACGAATGGATTAGCAAATTTGACAGTTTAATTTTAAATCCGGGGACTAGAAAGATATACGGTCAACAAGAATTTTTCAATGTAGGCTATTGGCTCTCGGATACTCAGAATCAGGAGGAAGCTTGTTTTAACCTGATGGAAAAGCTTTTAGCATTTATTCCAAAAAAACAGGGAACTATCCTTGATGTTGGCTGTGGTTTGGGAGCAACTACCAATTATCTGCTCAAGTATTACTCGTCTGCTGACGTTGTGGGCATTAATATTTCCCCTCAACAAATTGAAAGAAGTACAGTTAACGCAAATAAGTGCAAAATCATTTGCATGGATGCCGTGCAAATGGAATTTGAGGATGATTTGTTTGATAACATCATATGTGTTGAGGCAGCATTCTACTTTGATACCAGGGAGAAGTTTCTTCGAGAGGCGGCACGTGTATTGAAGCCAGGAGGCAACCTGATCCTCTGTGATATCATCTTTGAAAATACACAGCATTTCGGTGATTGGATTGTTCCTCAAAAAAATATTGTCAAAGATATTGAGGAGTATAAACATCTTTACCAACAGGCAGGATTTCAACTCTTAGAATTTGTAGATTTAACAGATGAATGTTGGAAAAACCACTTCCGCGTTCTAAAATCTTGGTTTGTAAAAGAATTTGAAGCGGGAGATGTAGATGAACAAACCTATCAGGTAAATGTGGATGCCATAGATGGTTTACTAAGTTCTTCAGCTATAACTTATTTGTTCGTTTCAGCAAAGAAGCAGTAAAGTGAGTGTGATGTTTTTTTGTTTTTACTTCATGAGGCAAAATAATAATGTTTCAGTCGCTATCAGGTAAGAAAGTGGTGATTACTGGCCTCAGTTCAGGGGTCGATTTGGCGATCGCCAATAAAATGGTAGAAGTGGGGGCAAAAGTTGTACTTTCCCACTCATCTCAAGAGAAATTAAATGAGGCGATCGCGTTGATTTCTGGAGAAATTGAGGCCAAAACTGTTGATGTGTCCAATGAAGATTCAGTCAATGCTTTTTTTGAGCAGATTGGGAACTTCGATCATTTGGTGGTAACGGCTATGGGAGACAGAAATATGCCGCGATCGCTTTTAGCAGAGATGAGCACACAAACGGCTCAAGGTGCAATGGAGAAATTCTGGGGTACGTTCTTTGCTGTGCGTGCATCGCTGAAAAATATAGCGACTGACGGCTCCATTACGCTGACATCAAGTGTCTCTATGTTCAAACCTTCAAAAATGGGGGGGATTTCCGCGATCGCAGCCGCAAATGGTGCTGTTGCTGTGTTCGGGCGATCGCTAGCGTTAGAAATTGCACCGATTCGGGTCAATGTAATTGCCCCTGGACTGATTGAAGATACAACTATCTGGAGCAGTCAAAGCGAGTCTGAACGCTCAGATTTAACAAAGTGGGCTGAAACAGCCTTACCTGTCCAGCATCTTGGACAACCAGAAGAAGTGGCGCAAGCAGTATTAAGTTTGATCTCCAATCCCTATATAACAGGGGTTACTTTGCCTGTGGATGGCGGTGTAACCTTGTTGTAATCACAATACTAATTGGTGGAGAAGCACTTTCGGTTGCTCTAGTTGTCACGATTGATACTTCTGATCCAACATATAAATAAAAGTAAATACTTATTGATTATATTGATTGGGATTCGGTACTTATTATTGATTCTTCAGCACTAAAAAGTACTAAATTTGAGAAAAGATTTCAGTTTATTTCTAAAATATGCCAACCCAAGTTGTTCAAACTCAACCCACAAAAAATGCTTTTTCAGGTTTTATTCAATTTTGGCAAGATGTAAAAGCGATCGCTGGTCCTTACTGGTATCCAACAAACCCGGGAGAAAGAGCATTCTCAGACGTGATTCGTGCATGGGGAATGCTTATTTTCCTGATCTTACTAATAATCGCGCTTGTAGGAATGACTGCTTTTGATAGTTTCGTTGGTCGCTATTTGGTCGATACTCTTATTCAAGAAAAAGATTATTCCAAGTTCATTAAAACCTTATCAGTCAATATTGTTGTGCTTGTCTTTGTAACGCTTTTAGTAGGATTTTCTAAATTTGTCAGAAAACAAATCGCTCTTGATTGGTACAAATGGCTAAATAATCAAACTTTAGATAAATATTTGAGCAATCGTGCTTATTATAAAATTAACTTTATATCCGATATTGATAATCCAGATCAACGTCTATCCCAAGAAATTGAACCGATTATTAGTAATGCTCTGAATTTTTCAGGTACTTTTCTAGAAAAAGTACTAGAAATGACAACTTTTTTTATAATTGTCTGGTTCATTTCCCAACAGATTGCTCTTATTCTGCTTGCTTATACCTTTCTAGGAAATTTTATTGCTCTTTACTTAAATCAAGAATTGAATAAAATTAATCAAGAGGAACTCGAATTTAAGGCAGACTACAATTATGCATTGACTCATGTTAGGAATCACGCTGAATCAATAGCTTTTTTTCAAGGAGAAAAACAAGAGTCAAATATAATTCAGCGCCGATTTAGTAAGATTCTCAAAAATACTGAAAGCAAGAATAATTGGGAGAGAAGTCGGGATATTTTTAGCAGAGGATATCAAGCCGTTATCCAACTTTTCCCCTTTTTAGTACTCGCACCTTTATATATTAGAGATGAAATTGATTTTGGACAACTTGGACAAGCCGCTTTAGCTTGTAATCTGTTTGCTAGTGCTTTGGGACAATTAATAACTGAATTTGGGACTTCTGGACGATTTTCGACTTACGTTGAGCGTTTATCTGAGTTTTCAGATGCACTACAAGAAGTGACCAAACAACCTGAAAAGGTGAGTACTATTAAAACAATAGAAGAGAATCATATTGCTTTTGAACATGTCACTCTAAAAACGCCCAACTATGAACAAGTGATCGTTGAAGATTTGTCCCTTTCTGTCAAAGCAGGAGAAGGTTTATTAATTGTTGGGCCAAGTGGTCGAGGTAAAAGTTCTTTATTGAGAGCGATCGCTGGTTTGTGGAATGCAGGAACTGGTCGTCTGGTGCGACCTCCATTAGAAGAAGTTTTATTTCTGCCTCAACGTCCTTATATAATCTTAGGAACTTTGCGCGAACAGTTACTTTATCCTAATACCAATCGTCAAATGACCGATGCGGAACTCAAAGAAGTTTTGCAACAAGTCAATCTGCAAAACTTGCTAAGTCGAGTCGAAGGCTTTGATACAGAAGTTCCTTGGGAGAACATATTATCGTTAGGAGAACAACAACGCCTTGCATTTGCACGACTATTAGTTACCCATCCTAGCTTTACCATATTAGATGAAGCAACGAGTGCTTTAGATTTGAACAACGAAGGGCACTTATATCAACAGTTACAAGAGACAAAAACAACATTTATCAGTGTCGGACATCGGGAAAGTCTATTTCATTATCATCAATGGGTTCTGGAACTTTCACAAGAAGATTCTAGTTGGCAACTTTTGACCGTGCAGGATTACCGGACTCAAAAAGCAAAAGAAATTGTCACGATTCCCCATGAAAATGCTCAAATCACAATAGATGAATTTCCTAATAATGAATCCCAAACTCAATTAGAAATAGATGATTCTCCTAATAATGAATCCCAAACTCAATTAGAAATAGATGATTCTCCTAATAATGAATCCCAAACTCAATCAGAAGTAGAGGTAGTTACAGGCACAATCGAAGGTCTTTCTCATAAAGAAATGCAGACATTAACAGACTATTCAATTGCCAGCATTAGAAGCAGAGGAAGCCTTGGTAAATCCATTACTGGTAAAGACGGCTTTACCTACCGCTACAACAAAGACCCCAAGGTGTTGAAATGGGTGAGAGTTTAGCGGTTACTTATGCTTTTTAGGTAAAACTTCTGCTGCTTTTGCGCAACAATTAATTCTTGTTCTGTGCTTTTTTCCAAAATAAGCAAAATGTCGAACCCATAAATAGAGCTATAGATTATGCAATTTCGTACTTTCAACCAATCACAACACCAAATTTCGCATCTACCAAAGAGGTATCAAAAATGAACATCACTGTTGTCAACGAACAAGAATTAGTCAAAAAAATAGTCGAATATATTGACAAAAATGAAATTACTATTGCTGTTAAAAAACTGCGTCAACAGGCGGCAAACTTTTGTGAACTTCCTCCTACTTGGCTACTCAACACAGCAGATGCTTTAGAAAATGACGACTGGAGTATCTTATCTGAAGGCTTTATCAATAAGGATTTTATCGGTAAAAATGGCTATTTCCTGATTATTGCACCTTACAAAATAAATCGACAATCCCAACCCCTGGTGACTTTAAGCGCAATTTACGGGAAAATGCACGAGAACTTTCAGCCATCTATTGAACAATTAGAACATCTGACTCGCGAAAAATTTGGAAAACTCGGTCAACCAGTTCCAAGAAACCATTCTTTTACCGAGATTGCTAGTTGCGGTAATGTGAGTGGTGAAACTGGTGAAGCCTTCATCGTCCCGCATAGATGGTGTTTTCCTAACAGTGTTTCTGGCGCAGTATTAAACAATACAAGCGAGCAGCGACGACGTTTTTTAGGTTCCAGCCGCGAATGCATCCAAAAAATATTTGAGTATGAAACGGCTAATTTACTATTAGACCCCTTAGAAGACAAAATCAATGGTGAACGCTATCGCCATGCAGACACTCAAGTTCATGAAGCAGGGCATGCGAGTGGTTTGGGATTTGACTTCAAATTAAAGCAGAAACTTTTCCAAAATTATGCCTATGCAGGTGTGGAGGAATGGCGATCTGATAGTCTAGGGTTTGAATTTGCAGCTTGCACTTTACCTGCCCAAGAAGCTGGGAAGTTGGTAGCTGTCAATTTCTGCATTCGCTTTGGCTTAGATGCTCACCGTTTAGGAGGCATAGAAAAAGATGTAGATGTATATGCTAGCCTTCTAAGCTTAGAACATCTTTTTCAAAATGATGCCATATATATCACTAAAAATGGTCAATTAGCTTTACGTAATTTGAGTTATCCAGGTTTACTCCAAGCTGTGGAACTTCATCGAGCACAAGCATTATGTCTTACCCGAAGAGAGTTAAACCTTAAAAGTCCTACAGGTCTTTTTTCTCTGTATAGAATAGACATTCATCCATCAACTCAATCAATTTTTCAGGGGCTAGTTATAGAACCTTGTCAAGGAATTTGGGCACAGTTGCAATAATAGACTTCTTGCAGAAGTTGGGAACGCTTAACAGGGAACAGGGAACAGAACCATCAAAAATCTCACTTTTGCAAGACGTCTAATGAGTTTACCCCTCTTTTTAGCCTTCTTGTACCAACAGAGGAAATAGTAAATTAGACTTATCATTTATTCTTTGTGCACTCTCAGCGCTCTCTGAAGAAACACAGGGGTGTAATACCATTTCACGAAATCCTTGATACAAATGATTAGTCTCTAATTCTTTCTCCCCTGCTCCTCTGCTCCTCTGCTCCTCTGCTGCCTATTTGTATCAACCTTAAAGTGAAACGGTATAAGGGGTGTAGGGGTGTACGGGGTGTAAGGGGAAAAAGGTGTTTGTTTCATTCATAGCGGGTGCTGCGCAGCCTGTGGATTGCTTTCAAGAAAGACAGGGAACGCTTAACAGGGAACAGGGAACAAACAAGAAGGGGGATTTAGTTTCTTAAGGCTGTTGCTAGCGGTTTTCTATCGCTAGTTAAAGGCTCACAACTGAGAAAATATTGCTGAATTGCTCAGGCTGATAAATCAGCAACAGCAGCTGTAAATTAAACTCCCTCACTGTTAGTTTTTCAGCATGCTAATGGGGATTAGCCCATGAAGACAGCGGTGGAACTTGTTGTAGTTCATGACTCAGGCTGTTGTGAATAGAACCATTCGTAGCTAGAATTCTACCAGACGAGATATCTAAGGAACTCCCATCGTATGCAGTCACCTTTCCCCCAGCTTCTCGTATTAAAATGATACCAGCAGTAATATCCCAAGGAGAAAGACCTCTTTCCCAGTAACCATCAACACGACCGCAGGCGATATGAGCCAAATCTAGGGATGCGGAACCACTACGCCGAACTCCTTGAGTCAGATGAGTCAAGTGACAGAATTCGGCATAGTTGTTGTCAGATGTTTCACGACGGTCATAGGCAAATCCGGAAACCAACAAACTTTTACCAAGTTGAGAAGTTTTTGAAACCTTTATTGGGCAACGGTTCCGCGTTGCTCCCAAACCTTGAGCCGCCCGGAATAGCTCGTTATGAAAAGGGTCATAAATAACACCGACTTGCGGGACACCCTGAATCAACAGCCCAATGGAGACAGCAAAAAAGGGATATTGGTGAGCAAAGTTCGTTGTTCCATCCAGAGGATCAATCGCCCAGAGATACTCACTATCTTGATTTCCTAGTTTCCCAGATTCCTCAGCCAGGATAGAATGGTCAGGAAAGTGACGACGCAAAACATCTAAAACCACCGCTTCCGAAGCTTTATCAGCAGCAGTTACCAAATCACCGGGGCGTCCTTTTTCAATAATCGCGTCTTCCACCTTACCCAAATAACCTTGCAACACCGCGCCAGCAGCGAGGGCTGCTTCTGTAGCAATATCCAAAAAGATTTGCAGATTAGTCATGACTAGTTAATAATTCGTAATATTAGCCTATTACGAATTGTGAATTAAGGGTAGGGTGGGCACTGCTCACTCATAGCAGACTCATGAGATCAGAAGATAGGCAGTGCCCACCTTACAAATTACCGTCACAGCAATTTCAAGATTTGGCGATAAGCCGGAGGCTTGACGCTACGCGTATCGCACAGTGAAGCAATTGCGCTACGTATGCCCTGAGTCCCTTCTCAAAATCCTTGGTGGTGGGCACTGCCGACAACATACAACTAGAAGTTTGCGCGAACAGTGAATTAAGGGTAGGGTGGGCACTGCTCACTCATAGGTGAGTTTAAGAATATGTTTGGATTGATCGTAACTTACGTCTTGCACCTGGTAAAACAAATGTCAATAGTCTAAACATATTATTCGACTCTAAAGCGAGGAAGGTTTAATATTTTTCCACTAGGGAGTTCTACAGTCTGAGGCTGGGAACAAGCGACGAGCGAGGAACAAAGCTGTGACGCAAAAATTAAGGACAGACGTGGAGTTTACCCCTATCCGCCTGCGGCACCTTTCCCGTTATAAAGTAATACGGTTCGGTTAAGACCAAAAACCAGGTAAACTGAGCATTGTCCTCAAGGTGCGATCAGCCTCCGACTTATCGCATGTGCCTATTGCGCAAAGCAAGAGACGCAATCATGCGTATCAGCAAAAATGCAACTCATTGATTAGCAGTTATGTCAACTGGGAAACTAAACTTTACGTTACCTACTTGAATGTTTTCATCACACGAACTTTAGCGCCAAACCAAGTACGGTTTTTAAAACAATTTGTTGCCAAACAAACAAGTCAATGCTTCACTTTAATTTTTCAAGTCCGCTAAATTGAAGAAATCAGGAAAGCAAATGATGAACAATCTCCGACAGCGACTAAATAATTCCTTTATCATTCACTTTTTACTATTATTCGCCCTTGGTTGGGCAATGTTACAGCTTTTCACTTATTTTGAAACAGTTATTGTAATTTTCACATTCGCCGCGATTTTAGCTGCTTTATTGAACTATCCTGTTCGCTGGTTGCAGCGTTTTTTACCCCGGACAGTTGCAGTTATCTTGGTTTTCTTGGTAAGCCTTTTAATTATTATCGCTTTAGCAATCACCCTCGGTTTAGCAATTTTGTCTCAAGGACAACAACTCATTGATAGATTTTTTGAGATGGCTAATTCTATTGGCTCTTTTGTAGCACAAATAGAAGCTTTTCTTCAAACTCGCAATATCCAATTAGATCTTGATGCTATTGCGGAGCGAATCCGAAGCTTTGCTTTCTCAGCTATTAATTATATTATTAGTCTTTTAGGAGCTTCCCTCACCAATTTTGTTAATGTTATTTTGATTGCAGTTGTTACCCTTTTTATGTTGCTGAATGGGAAAAAGGTTTGGCAATTTGTTTTGAAAATTGTACCAGAAAGATCGCGTAAGCACTTTGCAGATACAGTTGAAGAGAAGCTTTTAGGATTTTTTAGAGCGCAATTAATTTTAATGTTATTTCTGTCAAGTGTTACTTTTTTAGTTTTTATATTACTCCAGGTTCCTTTTCCCTTAGTTTTGTCTTTAATAATTGGAGTTATTGATGCGGTTCCAGGCATTGGAGCAACTTTAGGAATTGGTATTGTTTTTTTTATTTTGTTAACTCAAGATATTTTCCTTGCTTTCAAAGTCTTAGTAGCCTCAATTATACTTCAGCAAATCCAAGACAACTTAGTTTCGCCGCGAATCATGCAAAATTCAGTCGATGTTAACCCTGTCGTTACATTTTTTGCTTTATTAGTCGGTGCAAGAATTGCTGGGCTGCTAGGGATTTTCCTTGCTGTTCCAATTGCTGGTTTGCTTGTCAGTTTGTTAGAAATTGATGATTTGAAAGGAGAGGCATAGAGAGTCGTTCCCAGAGGCAGATCCTCACACCAAATGCATTCTCAGCCTCAGGCTGGGAACGAGTGAGGAACAAAGCTGTTAGGCAAAAATTAAGCACAGACGTGGAGTTTACCCCTATCCGCCTGCGGCACCTTTGTGCTTATAAATAGAACTTACGCAAAAGAGATCCCCCAACAGAGTTAAAAAGGGGGCTTTTAAGATTCCCCCCTTTTTTAGGGGAGGCAGTGCGTTGCGGAGAGCAACGCACTGCCTCCCCTGCTTGCCTTAACCCGGCAATTTTGGGTTGACAGAGCACCAGGGGGGATCGAGGTTTCGGGTTTTGAGTGCGTAAGTCGTCATAAAGAGGAAAGGGAGGAGAATTTCCGGAATAGTCTACTGTTTAATTGATATCTACATACAGTAGAATTTTCGCAAGTGTATATATTATTCATAACAAAAGCAGTATGATGGCAGATACCTCAAACGTTAAACTAAGCATTATATTTACTGATCCCGCCTTGGATGAGGAAGAGAAGAATGAGGAAGTCCAGAAGCTTTTAGCACAGATGAAAGACTTGGATGAAGTGGAAGCGGTTGATCGAGTTGTGAACCCCAACACGCTACTGAGAACCAAGTCAGTCACAGGCTGGGTAGCAGCTCAGGTGATTGCTTTTGTGAAGCCGGAAAATGTGAAACAAGTGTGGGGATTTTTGAGCGATCGCCTAGCCAACAAAACCATTGAATTAGAAGCAGAAGCAAACGGCAAGAAAGTTAAAATAAAAGCTAGCAGTCAGCAAGAGTTAGAAGCAGCAGTCAAGGCAATACAGGAATTACTGAACCCAGAGTAGACTAGCAAACATGGCGAAAGTTGCACTGTTGATAGGAGTTAGTGAATATGAACCGGGCTTAAACCCCCTGGCTGGCGCTGTTAAAGATGTCGATGCCATACAGCGAGTTTTGCAGCATCCAGATATGGGCGGGTTTAACAAAGCAGATATAACAGTGCTGAAAAACCCCCAACGACAAGCGATGGAAGAAGCGATTGAAGCGCTATTCTTCAATCGGCAAAAGGATGATTTGGTGTTAGTGTATTTTTCTGGTCATGGTATTAAAGATGATATCGGCAGGCTTTACTTGGCAACTCGTCAAACTCGTAAAAACTCCAAGGGAGAATTAATCAGAACTACCGCTGTTGCTGCTAGCTTGATACACGACGTCATGGAAAATAGTCGTTCGCGGCGACAGGTGATTATTCTTGACTGTTGCTTCAGTGGTGCATTTGCCCAAGGCATGAAGGCTAAAGATGATGGCAGTTTGGATATTAAAAACCAACTGGTAGAGACAAAACAACCAGAGGAAGTCCAAGGACGGGCAGTTCTGACTTCTTCTTCTGCCATTGAGTATTCTTTTGAACAAGAGGGTTCAGAGTTATCAGTTTATACCCGCTACCTTGTGGAAGGAATTGAGAAAGGCGCGGCTGATACTGACAATGACGGTGTAATTTCCGTGGATGAACTGCATTCGTATGCTCGCAAGAAAGTGCAGGAAGCAGCACCCGCAATGAAGCCAGAGATTTATGCTATCAAAGAGGGCTATAAAATTCAACTGGCGAAAGCTCCGATAGGCGATCCGAAACTGCAGTATCGTAAGGAAGTAGAACAGTGCATCCGAAATGGTCAGGTTTCGCGTATTGGTCGCCGAATTCTCAACCGACGTCAAAGTGAATTGGGTTTGTCAACGGAGGAAGTAGCGAAAATAGAGAATGAAGTTCTAGAACCTTATCGCAAGCGCCAGCAAAATCTAGAAGAATATGAAGAAGCACTGACTGAGGCGTTAGAGGATGAAGGTAGTCTCAGCCAACACACGCGAGAGGATTTGAAGCGCTTGCAGCAAGTTTTGCAACTCAGAGATCAAGACATCACGCCAATTGAGGCGCGGTTAATCCCAGCACGTCAGCAGGAAGGAGAGGCGGATGAGACGACGGGTTCACATGAACCGCTAGCAAAAGATATTGCCCCTGAACCTCCACCCTCTACAACTGATGAAGATAACCTCAGTTCAGAAAAAGGCGTAGACTACACGAAACTGCGGGACTTACTGGCAGCACAAAAGTGGAAGGAAGCTGACTATGAAACCTATCTAGTGATGCTCCAAGCTGTCGGGCGCAAGGAACATGACTGGATTAGAGAGGAAGAACTCTTAAACTTTCCCTGTACTGACCTCCGTATAATTGACCAACTTTGGGTAAAATATAGTAATGGGCATTTTGGCTTCAGTGTTCAGAAGGAAATTTACTTCAGTGTTGGCGGCAAGCTGAACAGTGAATACGACGAAGAAGCCTGGAATAAATTTGGCGATCGCGTGGGATGGAGTAGAGAAGAAAACTGGATTTCTTACGAGCAACTCACTTTTGATACAACGGCTCCCAAAGGACATCTCCCGTTGCGTTGTTGTTGGCTGTTGTTGGGTGGGGTTTTTTCGTGGGAGGGTCGTCGCAAGGGGGTCTGTTCTCTCCTATTGAGACTTGTAAACTGTAATATCTAAGCGTTTCAGAATATTGTAAATATTTATTGCAGCTTCCTTTCCTACGCTAGAATCAACATTTGCGGATTTCAATACCTGGCACGGAGGGAAAACATTCAATTAAAATTTAATATCTCTCCACACTTTAGCTTCAGTAAAGCGACTCAAATGCTTTACGTTTGTAGTGGCAATAACAATATAACGACCGGGAAAATCTTCCTTGAGAATTTGCCAATGACCAGAAATGATAATATCCACATCAAGACTTTTATCATCTGCAGTAGGAATGCCTTGACTTCGAGCAGCAGCCCATAAAGAAGCAGCTTGTCTCAATAAAGCTGAAGTAATGGGTAAAAAGTCAATTATTTCTCGAAGTTCATCTAAATTCTGAATACTATTGAGTTCAGTTTTCTTTTGTGATGCTAAAACTAAACTTCTCCTGACTTCAAAATCGCATATATCAGAAGAACAAACATGAACACCATGCGATAATAAAGTATAAAGCCATTGTTCGCAATCGTAAGCTTCTCCTAACTTATTGGGATTGGTAAGAATTCCCAGTACCCCAGAGTCAATAAAAACTATCATGATTGCGAATATAACTTTTGTTCGGGAAGACGTTCTGCATCTATTATTTGTTTAAATTTCTCAAATATTTCTTCTCTGTGTAGTGATTCTGCTTCAGACATATTTTCATGGCGTTGAATACGCTGTTTTAATAAGGCTATTGCTCGCTGATTTTGGTTTAATTGCTTCTGCTTGTGCAATTCTAGTTGATTAGCAGTAACTAAATCCTTATCTAATTGCAATAGTTTCTTGAGAGCTTCAACATCATCTGATTCTAGAGTAATAGGAGCAGAATAACCTTCTAAAATTAAGTTGTAATTTTTACTTGTAGTTGTAAGCGGAATAAGAGCAATGAAGCGAGAAAGGTTTAATATTTTTCCACTAGGTAGTTCTACAGCTAGATTCATATTTATTTTAGTTTTTCACAAGATTATGAATAATGTTTCTTTTTTAAAGATTAACTATATAGAAAATTATATCATAATCTTGTATTGGTAGTCCGCCTATGACTATAAGTCCTGCCGCTAATAGCCGAAACTGTTTGATGTATTCCAACCAATTGAAAACCGCTATATTACCGCCTAAGTAGGCGAAGAATGAGAACGATTAAAAATGGTGAACTAAAGACAATACTCCAGACAAAAGTTGGTGAACCTAGGAAAGAAAAGTCTTTATAAGATGCCACAGGAGGTTGTTGGGTGGAGATGGCGGTGGCTGTTATGCCGCTGATGGCGAGTCCAATTCCTGCAAGTGCGATGGTGTTGTCTAGAGTGCGATCGCTCTTGGTTTGCTCAATCTCAATAATACCCCTAACAGTGTTGATCAAGTCTTCTAAAATTCTCAAGCCTACACTCAGGCTAGCACGGTCTTGCGCTACCTGCGCTTTGTATTTTTCCTGGACAATATCACTGAAGTTTTGCAAAAACCCCAAGTCTGTATCACCCAAATTACCATATTCTTGTTGCTTTTGTTCTGCTTTTTGGACAATCTGTTGATGGTATTTTTGGTAGTTGCTTAAATTAGTCTCTATTGCCAAGCTAATAATTTCTAAATCGCTGATTTTTCTGAGATATTCTGATAAAGTTGCAATACTCTCACTCAAGATTTTTTGTAAGTACTGTAACTTGTTACCAGATAATTTTTCTTCTCCATTTTCTGTATATAAATTTTTCACTTTTGCAACGTTTTCTGTGATAGACTTATATTCAGCTTGTAAACTTCTCGTTGTTTTCTCAGCATAAGCATATTCCCACAAAATTTTGTTACGCGCAGATAATAACCGCAGCCAATCTCCATAAAAGCCTGCAGCTTCCTCCATAATATTTAGGGCGGGATAGAAAAATATTAAAATGTGAGTATTTTCTTCTGCAACGTTCTCCCACTTCTGGGGCGATTTCCAGAGTTCAAAAACTGTAGCGCCTAAAAAAAATCCGGTTTTTAGTTCTTGCCAATCACCAGGGATTAAAGCGTTGGCAGATGCTTTGGCTAAATCTTCTAAATTAGCTTGAGAATTTGCAGGTAGGCAACCGGAAAGCATCCAAGTTTTCCCTAAGTTACCATTTTTAGCAGAGGCTTTTTCTTTGAGCTTTTTAAAAAAAGTAACAGAGTGAGGATGATCAAAGTCATCAACAGAACAGTCAAACAGCAGTCCGTAAGTATCACTTAAGCGAACCGGATAGTAATAACCTCCAATTTGATAATCTGCAACCTTATCTTGAAAAATCAAATGATTATCTTTGATATTAAATGGCTGTTTGAATTTTGGATCAAGTAAGTCTAGTAATTTGATATATTCTGGGTTTTCGGCTGCTAACTCTTCTTCTAAATAGACATGTAATTTAGGAGGTAGATTGTTCCAGAATTTTTCGTGATTGTCAGCAATTTGAGCTTCACTGTCTCCCAATCCATCTCTTAATTGGTAGACAAATACATCGAGAGTCGGGTAGTAAATTAAGTCATTCATCGAGTAAGTATCTAATCAAATTCTAGTTTTATTAATTGACAGTCGATTTGGGAGGATCTCAAATATTGCATAAAAGATATAGGAATCCGGTTTGATTTGGTGAATTGACAAAGTAGAGGTAGGGAACAGGCAACAGAAAGTGTACCTAGCTTCGTCAAAAATCAAATATGAGTCCTATAGTAGTGGAAGCATCTTGCTTCCTATTTTCCTACCAAAGCGGGCTGTCCAGCCCGTACTACAAAATCAAATCAATTTACACATTTGAGATGCTCCCATTCTGCATCTGTGTAGATCAATACGCTTGCTGTTAGTGGTGTTTAGTTTTGTAAAATCCCCCCAACCTCCTAAAAAAGGGGGCTTAGTCCCTCCTTTTTTAGGAGGGCTAGGGAGGATCAATCCTTAACAGCAATTGTATTGCTCTATAGGTTAGTTTTTTTTTGATTTTCGTTGTGTTTGTGCATGACTGGAATGAGTCGAATTGTGGGTGTTTGCTGTTGTTGAGGAAGGATTGACATTATTAACGCCTAAATCCTCTGGTTTTGGGTTGTCATCTTTTACCGGAAAGCCTTTGTCACGTTCTTGTTGACTATCTTTCCCTATCAAGCTAAGGCGTTCGCTTTCATAAAGTTGATTGAGGCGATCGCTCTTTTTTACTAAAGCATCAAGCCGCCTAATTGTAGCTTCATTCACATTATTCCCCAACGCTTGACGGACTTGGTGAAGTTCTTCTTGCAGTTCTGGTGAAAGGGTTGATAAATCAAGTTTATTGAATGCTTGCAAAAAAGCTTGGTGGCGGATTGTGTATCTTTCTAGCATAAGAAAAAAGTTGAGAATTAAAGATAGGACTTAAGCAGAAGAGATCCCCCAACCCCCTTAAAAAGGGGGCTTTTAATTTTTCCCCCCTTTTTAAGCTACGGTGTACACACAAGTCCTCGAATTACCCGCTCATCCCCGTAAAACCTCACCCTGCCCTGTCGGGCATCCCTCTCCGAACTCCGGAGAGGGAAAGATTTTAGCGCAGCTAAAAGCGAGGGTGAGGTTTTGAGCGAGATGTGTGTACACCGTAGCTTTTTAAGGGGGGCTAGGGGGGATCTTCAGTGTGTAAGTCCTGAAACAGTCCCAGTGATAATGAAACTAGCCCAGAAATAGGGATGAGCGTAAGGAGGAACAAACGAATTTATTTTCTCAACATCGTATTCGATGATTTTGGCTTTGTCTTTCAAATCTTCGGCGCAAAGAGAATCACTTTGGGCGATTTCGGCGGCGATATCTTTGTACCATTGAACGAGTTCACTATATTTAACAGTCGCCAGCCAAATTTGAGTTTGTCTGAGGGCGGTGGTGGGTTCAATATCTCTATTTAACTGGCGGTAAAATTCCATCATGAACAAAGCACTGGAAACAGATTCCACCCGCCACAGCGTGCTGACGACATGAGCAACACCCTGACGCACAAAGCCACTGACTAAACCCACATATTCAGTGCTGATAGTTTGATTCCCTGTAACAGCCGTTTCACAAGCAGAAAGGCTTACCAACTCGTAGTGACTCAGATTGAACTGGCAAATATCTTCTAGAGTCAGAGTATCTCTACCCTCACAATAACTGGCGTATTGTTCATTCCATTCTTTCACCCAGTTTTCAAACTCGTGCAAGCGTCGCGCTGCTGCGGGTACTTCTAACTCATCCGACTGGAAATCTCCCCCAACCCCGCTTGCAAAGGAAGGAGGAGAAATGAGGATGGGTGATGAAGCGTCGTGTTTCAGGATGAAAGTGTGTAGAGCGGCTGGGCTAAGATGCCAGTAAACTATAGCAGTAGTGGGATTGAGCAGTTGTTTCATCTCTTCCCATGCAGGAGACTCACCATTCCAAGCATCCAGCAGCCAAGCCAAGCAAGCATTTTTCCCTTGTTCTGCTAATTCCAACGCTTGCACCATCTCACCCGACTGCACAGCCAAGTCAACAGTTAACTGCTGAAAAGGAGCAAACTTCAAAGCCAACTGCTTTTTCTTGCCAGGACTTTTGCAGTCATCCAGCAAGCGTCGCAACAAATCTGTACCGCGTCGCTGGAGTTCTTGGGCTTTTGCAGTTTCCCCCAAATCCAAGATGTTTATCATTTAAACCTCAGCTTTAAGAACTTAACGCTTTCGATATAGAGCGTTCCGGAAAGCTGTAATAGGAATTATATCGTTAGGTTGTAGAAAGATTAGTTATTAATCATTATTATGGCAGTCTTCTCGTTCTCACGCTTCGGGTGGAACTGTACAGCTTGTTGTCAGTGTGGGGGCATATCGCACTAATTACTCACAATAAAAAGACCTCACCCCGCCCTATGCCTAACGGCACGCTACGCTATCGGGCACCCCTCTCCTTATTCAGGAGAGGGGATGGGGGTGAGGTTCTTCGTTTTTGATAAATGTTTATCCGGACATGATATAAGATCAAGTCTTAATTGACTCTCAAAAATCTCAGTAGATTCATTTATCTACGGTATCCGTCATTATATCTGTCATTTCCGCCGTATCCGCCGTATCCGCCATATCCGTCATATCTGTCATTTCTGCGGTATCCGTCATTATATCTGTCATTTCTGTCGTATCTGCCATCTGAGCGATCGCTCACTGCGAACTCTGCTCGACAGCCATTCTTTACCCAAATACGGTCTCTATCATAGCCCCAATTTCCTCTACAACTAGCATCAGACAATTGCCTGACAAACCTTACTCTGCTTCCTCTATCTACCGAACAAGTGTTCCTGTTATTACCGGTGCTTTCACAAGTTATTGTGTCTCGCGCAGAAGCTGGTGAAGCGTTAAAAACCGTACCTAAACTAACGGTGGTAGCCATCAAGGTGGCAGCTATTATTGGTAAACGAATGCTCATATTAAATGTTAGATCTTTCTAAGAATAACAAACAAACTATGGGAGTCCTATTTGATTTTTGAACAGAACTCTGTACAGTTTATGTCTCCTATTAACAGTTAAGAGTTCCCCATTCCCTAGCTCAACTACTAAGCATGGTTATGGCTGACGCCACAGCTAGCGCATAACGCCAGACAAGCGAACATAAACCAAATCAGATTCCTATATACTAATTATTCCAAATTTGTAAAAACACTTGCCTGTATCTCAAGTCATAAAATTTAGCGTTCTAAACAGTCTCAACAAATCAGTGAACAGCGAACAGTGAAACTGATAACTGATAGTTGACTCAACCAACAGCAAATTCTGTGTATTGACGCATCTTTGGTGGATCAATACCCAAGACAATATCGTGTTTTGGCACTCCTACTTCAACTAGCTTATTGGCAATGCCGACTTCTGTTCCGTCCTGCTGTACCCAGATTTTTCCATCTATAATGTCAAGATGAAGCACAATTCCATAAACACGCTGTGATTCACGCCAGCCGACATATACCAATTGATAGCGATCGCGCTCTTGATCAAAAATTAGCTCTGCTCTAATGCGGCTATCCCAAACTAACGTAGCGTGTTCACTCAACAATCTTTGAATGTGCTGACGATATTCATCTACGGTTGCCATCGCTTAATTACCTCCTGATCAATATCGTAGATCAGCAAATACAGTTGATGTTGCTCAACTAGTGATTGAATAAATGATGTGGTGAAAAACTCCTCATACACGTTATTAGGCACTGCTAAATACAATAGGCGTTCGCCCTTGGCGGGTGCTCTGCACCCTCGCTCTCTTGTACTTGCAGTGCTGTTCGATACGCCAAAAACTGTCCTAATGCACCATAAAACTCTGAAATCTTAGATGGACCAAGAAAACTCTTAATTTCAACAGCAATCTTATGTTCTCCTCGTTGGGCTGCTATTACCTTCTGGGCACCTAAGTCAATTGCCAAATTAAAACTACCTGCAACAAGTGGATATGGATCGTGGGTTATTTGCCATTTATCCTTCTGGAGGGCTGTTTTGACAATAGTATGAAATGCATCTTTTGCTGGCATAAATGACTTATGAATGTTGAAAATTCGTAATGCTGAGCGCATTACGAATTACTAACGATACTGACGGCGAAATTCAGCGGGTGTCAAACGCATAGGTTTTTCTGGATCCCAAATTCCTAACCCCATGAGTCTAGCCCATTGCTGGGCACGTTCTAAGCGTAGGTCATATTTGTGGTTAGGCGATCGCCCCACAAACAAAGCGTACCCTTGTTTCACCAACTCTTCATTCAACAAAACCCCATTTTTCCACGCATAAGCCAAACTCCGCCCAAATTGATCTTTGATTTGCACATCAAACTCCAGGATGACAGGCTGTTCCACAACCTCCCCTTCTAGGCGTTCTTTGGCTGCATCTCCCCAAGGACGTTGCTGCAAATCTGGTGCATCGATTCCCAGCAAGCGTACTTGAGAAATGAGACTTGGTTGATCACCCAAACCTACCACCTTCAAAGTTTGTCCACTGACAACTTGTGTGACTTTGACTTGCACCTGTGTGCTTTCTTCAGGTTTTTTTTGAGGTTGACAAGCTACAAGTAGTAGTAGACAAAGCAGAATGACGATTTTTTCCAGGTTTGCACCAATGCCCTTGAAACAAAATTTAATCTTCATCTAAGGGAAGACCTTTGCGAACTTTCCCCCTAGCGAAAAAGCGTCCAAACTGGAGTTCATAGACTTCATCTTCGTCTTGTGTCTCCACCTCCAAATCAGAGCGAGCATAACTGACGCACAATAGGGCATAACCTTTTTTCTGCAACTCTGGTGAGAGTCCAATAGCTTCCGGTTGGTAAATTTCTCCTGAGAGTACCCGGACAGCACAAGTGGTGCAAGCCCCATTCCGACATGAAAACGGCAGTTCTACCCCTTGTTTTTCACCCGTATGCAGGATGTAGCGGTCATCAGGGACTTGCAAGGTGTATACTGTGCCTTTGGCGCGATCGCGAACTTTAACAGTGTATGTCTCGGACATTTGAACTTTTGATTTCAATTTGGGACTTTAGACGAAATTTAGTTGCAGTTTAATTTATCTTATTGTATACTTGGAATTCGTGACGCCTGGAGAGATGGCCGAGTGGTTGAAGGCGCAGCACTGGAAATGCTGTTTGGGGGCAACCTCAACGAGGGTTCGAATCCCTCTCTCTCCGTTTCATAATATCTCCAAAATTCACTTAAGGAAAAGCAGGTTAAGGGGACGCGGGAGACGTCAATGCCCGATAGCATTGCAAAAGTGTGTCCCCTTGGGACTCAGCGTGGCACTTTGTGCCATAGGGCAGGGTGTAAGGGTGCAAGGGTGTAAGGGTATAAGGTTATGAAGCGCGTTTGCATTGCAAGAGCGTGTCCCCTTGGGACTCAGCGCCCCGATAGCCTAACGGGGCGTTGCTGAATTAAGGTATGAATTGTCATTCTGAGCGTAGTCCTGAGCGAAGCTCAGGAACAGAAGCGTTAGCGAAGCGTGTCCGGAGGACATAGAATCTCGCAGATGCTACCCTGCGGGAAGCCACTAGCCCCTAAGGGGGCGCTGCGCAAACGTCTCTACATTTCGCGCTCGCTACATTCAGCATGACAAAACTGAATTGATACTTCAAATCAGCAACGCCCCTAACGGCACGCTTGGGCTATCGGGGCGCTTCGTGCCGTAGGCTGGGTGTAGTGGTTCACATCAATAAATTGAGGTGCTACAGCCGGGGTGAGCCACTGTTTTCTCCAAGACAGAGCACACTGCCTAACTGCGCTACTTCAGCCGCGCGAAATTCATTCTGGCGCAGTTAGGACAGAATTATTTGTTGTTGTTGCTAATGATCACACAAAAAGCGTCAAATCACTTAGACCTAATTGCTGCTGTCTAATTCAGACATTTCTTCTTGATCTTCTTTGACTCGACGAATTGGCATGTTAGCAATTAAAGCTGTTGTCCGTTGATTGCTTTCCAGGGAAAACTCTAAGCCGTCCGTTTCAATTTCTACGTAACGACAAACGATTTCTAAGATTTCTTGCCGCATCTTTTCTAGTACATCAGGGCTGATGTCAGCACGGTCATGAGCTATCACTAATTGCAGGCGGCGTTTAACTTGAGTGCGACTGTTGTCAACACTACGAACAAAAATTTTTTCTAAAATTTCAAGAATCATTGGAGCTAAGTCAGCAACAGACGGAACAGATTAAAGACTTTTTGTCCAAAACAACTTTCTCAAACGAGAGAATATGTTGTCTTGAGTTGAGTCCAGTTCAAGAAATTCAACCGTTTCCCCTTCTAATCTCCGAACAATGTTGTCGAAAGCTGTAGCAGCTAAAGAAGGGTTTTCCGCTAATACTAAAGGTTCACCGCGATTGGTAGATACAATAACCCGCTCATCATCAGGAACAACTCCAATCAAGGGAATTGCCAGAAGTTCCTGAACATCTTGAACAGACATCATATCATTTGCCCGTACCATTGCAGGTCTGATACGGTTAATAATCAAGTGAATACGTTTAATGCCTTGTGCTTCTAGTAACCCAACGACACGATCAGCATCACGCACAGAAGCAATTTCTGGAGTGGTGATAATCAGGGCTTCTTTTGCTGGGGCGATCGCGTTTTTGAACCCCATTTCAATTCCCGCTGGGCTATCAACCAAAACATATTGATACTTCTGCGCTAGTGCATTCACCAATAATTTCATCTGGTCAGGAGTGACCGCATCTTTGGTGCGATTTTGCGCAGCAGGTAACAAAACGAGGTTAGGTTGTCGCTTATCCTTCACCAAAGCTTGTTCTAAGCGACACTCTCTAGCCAGAACTTCAACAGCAGTATAAACTATCCGGTTTTCTAGCCCTAGCAACAAATCCAAATTTCTCAAACCAAAATCCGCATCAACCAAAGCTACTTGACGCCCCATTTTGGCTAAAGCCATCCCCAGATTTGCCGTAATCGTGGTTTTTCCCACCCCTCCTTTGCCGGAGGTTGTAACAATAATGCGAGTCATGATAGAAACGAGCTCGATTAGTGATTAGAAAATATACAACAATAAAAAAGATTTATGTGTCTTTTATCATCCTACTTAATAGGATTTTAGAAAAATCGCTCACCCTTGCAATACGGATTCCTTGGGACGTAATATACGCCACTTCCGGATAAAACTGCAATGGCGATTTTTCTGGTGCCCTAGCAACAGCATCTGCAATTCGCAGCTGGGTTGGTTCCATCTGCAAACTCATAATCAGACAATCACGGTTTCCAAGGGCACCCGCATGAGCAATTCCACGTAGACGACCCCAAACAAGAATATCTCCATTTGCAACTACGATACCACCAGGATTCAAGTCCCCTAGGAGGATAACATGACCCGGATGACGGATTTCTTCCCCAGAACGCACCGTCTTGTCTAAATAGAGAGGTTCTGCAAAAGGAGGTGTCTCAGACTTTAACTCACTGCCAAGTGTTGTTTGTCGCTCTAGTTGTTCTACAGAGTAGCCCATTGTAACTGCAGCGATCGCAGTTTGCCGACGACTAGTAGAAACTGATTTTAGCTGAATTTGAAATTGATTCAAACTTTCCGCCAGTTCTTGGAGTTGTCTGTTATCCAATAAGCGATCTTGGGCGATCAGATTCACGGCTGTATTAGGTGAAAAAGAGCGCTCGCAAGCTAAAAGTCGCAGCTTCATTTGTTGCCAAATCTCAGTCCAACTGTGTTCTGAGGCTGGCAATTGTGATTCGGTTGGTAGTATTAATAAAAGTTTTCCCTCCTGACTTTTTATTTGGACTTGAATATTAGGATTCACCGTTGCTGTCGAATACGGGAATTCTTCACTCAACTCTACGTTGATATTGGCTGGATTAAATTCTACATCAGGAACGACGGAATTTGACCCAACATTGGAATCGGAAGAATTTGACTCTGTATCCGAAATAGGATGTGGCTCACTATCAGGGACGAGAGAATTTGCTTTCACATTGGCATCGGAAGAATTTGTCTGTTCTATATTAGGTTCTAAAGAATTTGCCTCCACATTGGAATCGGAAAAATTTGTCTGTTCTATATTAGGCTCGAAAGAGTTTGACTTCACGTTGGAATCGGAAGAATTTGTCTGTTCTATATTAGGCTCGAAAGAATTTGACTCCACGTTGGAATGATTGGAATTTGACTGCACATTATAATCGGGAATATGTGATTTTAAGTAAAGTAGGACAGAATTTACTTCTGCTTCGGGGAGGACTGGATTTTCCTCTGGTTGCGAAATCGACTCTAAATCAGAAAGAGCAGAAATTTTCTCTACTTCACCAAAGGCTTTTTCTGACTTCTGATCAGGGATAGTAGAGTCAGAAGTCATATAACGGTTGCCAGAATAAGGAATAGAGCGATCATCCATACTAGATTAGTGACAATTTGCAACAGCGTTATTAAAAATTCACACTCCTCACCCTGTATTTTTATTTAGTCTTTTAGCGACTATTGCCAATGCATCAGCATCGCCGACATTTCCTGGAAACAGCACAACTGGTAAATTAGGAAACTGAGGATGGTCTGATGGAGTTATCACCATTGAACAACCAGGTAAAATTTGACCAAGTAACCGCGCCGAAGTCAAAGCTAAACCTGTACTTAAGACATCGTTTGAAGTAATGCCACCTTTACTGATTAAAAATCCCATATCCGGTGGTAAACCCCGCACGATATCCATCAATAAGCTTGACACCTTTGTACCAAACTCTAACCTTGTCTTAGCATCCTTAAAAGCCAGTTCCTGACGGCTGGTATAAACCACTGCTGTTTTTCCAGCATCATATGCTGCATGGACATGATCTAGAACCTCGCTTAGCAGTGTAGCAGATTCATTTGCTCCATCATCAACCAACCGCGCCACATCCACTTCAATTCCCATCGTTTTCTCTTGTTGCAAGAGCACCTCTAACTGCTGAGTTGTCTTTTTAACATGGGAACCAACAATTACTATACCCGGTTTACCTCGTTGCACGTACTGTGACATATTTTCTGGAGCAATCGGTTGGGGCGGTAATCCGGCTATTGCCGTTAAGATACTAGCAGCACTACGAAACAGAAAGCGTTTCCCCTGACTGACTGCGGTTAGAACATCTTGTGCAAACTGGTTGAAATCTGCTTGAGTTTCACCATCCACAACAGCACATTGGTTATTAGTGAGTTGCATAAGTCGTTCTAAGCTACCAGCGCGAATATCCGCCAATGAAAACCTTTCTACCGACTCAGCACTGATACTTCCTTGAGTTTTTTCTTCCACATACTTGGGTAAGTAGCTATGATGATACTCAAAGACTGAATCACGAGCAAATTCAGTTTCATGGACAGGGGTGGGAACACCATCAACTATCAAATAATGTACACTGTCACGGGTAATCCGTCCGCCTTCAAAAAACGCTGGTACGAGAAAATGAGCATCAAATGGACCAAGTTCCTCGGCGATGACATCAGTTTCAATTGGGTAATGTCCTCGTAAAGTCGAATCAGAACGACTGACAACGATAAACCCTTTTGTTGTATCTGTTTCTAAGGTGATGGTGGATTTTGCTCCTGTATCTCCCCCGACTCTAGATATTGCCTGTTTCAGGTTATGGCAAACTTTTCTGGTAATAGATGCGGCTTCCTCTGGGGGAAGCGCTCTTGTGTTTGTTAATACAAAGAAAATTGGTGAATCATCTTGCAACCCCAAGCATAATGTTTCCACATCCCAATGCATGAGTAGCAAGCAACTGTGGACTGTTTGAGAACCTGTTGGATCATCATCTAAGACAATTATTTTTGGTTTGTTAGTCATGTTTAAGTCAACGGACAAATGTTTGTTGGAAAGTTCTGGCAAGTATTGGTTCTTTGAATGGAGACTGCTTTGATAACCGGGATTCAAATTTTCCGCAATTTTGTGATCTCTGTTTGCACACTCATTGCAATCTGCAATGATTGATTTAGAAGTTGAGCATACTCGCTTGCCTGACTGCTCACTTGTAAGGCTTGCAACTTTGTTAAATTATTGACAAGTAATTCTTGATTATTGGTAAATAATTCTTTATTATCTCGTAAAATTCGTTCTGTTTTCAAAGCGCGAACGAAATCTTCTCTAATAAGTTGCAGAGCAGCAACGACTTTTTCTCTATCAGCTATACCACTGTCTGTGTTCCCAGATGTTATCTGTGGATCATGGATAGCGATCGCGATCACCAACTTATGATATTTATCGACTTGATCCAAAAGTACTCTGAGTGTTCTGGGATGGGTAAAACGCCGCCAAAACCAACGCCCAACTATAATAGCAATTGGCACAGTTGTCAGCAAAACAATTCCTAGTATTATTGAGGAACCAATTGTCGGCAGAATCACAAACGCATAAACAAACCCGACAATTATCAAACTCACCACCAGCGCTATAACAATTTCGTTAATCAAAAAACGAAATCGCTTCTCGCGATCCTTCATAATAGAAGGTCGTAAGACATTGTCTGGATTTAATCCAATTAAACGTCTCAGTTCTCCCTTAGTTATTTCCAGGCTTAATAAGTCCGGCTGCACAGATGGATACTCCTATCAAAGAGCGAGTGGCGTATTTGTTGTATCCTCATTTTAGGTAACAGTGTATCGCTCTTTGATCACTTTAGTGGGATAAAAATTAAAGGCAAAATCACCAAACCAAGATACTGCTAGGCATTTGGACTTTTATTTCTCACACAAAGCCGAAAATATTGATTTTTGCGTAAACCCTTTTATTTGCTTGGAAAATAGCCCTCACCCCCTAGCCCCCTCTCCCACTGGGAGAGGGGGGAAGTAACTTGTGGAGAACTTAACTACTTCGTTGTTCTGATTGAATCAATGACATTAGCAATCTCGTTTAGCACTGCTTCTATATGATTTAATATTTGTTCATTCCTAAAGCGAATTACTTGGAAACCATTGGCTTTTAACCAGTTTTCTCGAATAGTATCTTCAACTTGTTGAGTGTCATGAATATTGCCATCTACTTGCATAACTGTGTATTTATTTAAGCTGAAATCTTGCACCATTCTCAATAACCGTAGGTGGGCACTGCCCACAATAGTAAAAAGAAGGGTTTGAGCAAACGGTGAATCCAGCGCTGCAGGAGGGTTTCCCGACAGAGGCGACTGGTGAACCCGAAGGGTAAGCAGTGCCCACCCTACAAAAATTGCTGGCTGTTCCCTGTTCCCAATTTACTTATGTTTTAGCTTTTATCTTTAATCGCAATTCATCTTTAATCCGGTTGAGAATTGAACCTTCATCAAGGGTTGCCAAAATTTTACTAATCACAACTTTAGGACCTTCTGGTCCCCAATTTGCCCCATTGGCTAAGTATGCTTTTGTCACATACCCAAGACCATAGCAAGAAACACCTGCTACACCCGCTTGAGTTAGTGCTACTGACACATAGGCACCCAAGGAAGCGCCCCCAGTCGCAGGTGCAGACAGACCAAGTAATGTTTTCAGCGAACTCAAGCCCAAATTTGCCAAGAGTTCACTGGCACTGATACCACCCATACTCAAGGCAATTCTTTGTAATAATTTTACGGCTCCGGTTTCGGTCATGGGAATGCCATAAAGTTTTGATAAGCCCAGAATCAGGACGATATCTATCACCGCACCAGCGAGAACATCTAGTAGCATGACAGGATTGAAGGCGATCGCCATTGCTTTAGTCATCGTTGCTTTCCATATCAACTGATTGGCACTGGTATCTCGAATCTTAAGTTTTCGCTGCACCAACTGCTCATTAACGTTGTCAGCATAAAGCATAGTGTTGAGGGCGACCAAAGCTTTGCCTTCACGATGTAGAATTTCCAAAATCTTCAACTTCAGTTCTTCAACTTGGGCAACTCCTGCACTCAACTGCACACCCCTGGTACCATCGGGACGATGAACCATTCTCCTCACCAATGGCGATGCTGCAGCCATCACAATTTCATCAGGTGAAAGTAATTCTCGTACCCTTTCATCCCGAATTTTTTCGTAAATTGCCATGCGATCTGCTTCAGGATACTGGTCTGTTTTGTTAAACACCAGCAAAATAGGTTTACCCGCTTCCCGTAATTGGGAAAGGGCATCATGTTCAACTTTCGTCATGTCGCCAGCAACGACAAACAAAATCAAATCTGCTTGTTTTGCGATCTGTTGTGCTAGTGTGGCGCGGGTTTCACCATTAACTTCGTCTAACCCTGGGGTATCAATCAATTCCACTTGAGATTGACCACTTCCCGGTAGAGTCACTCGCAAAGCACGTTGTGTTTCCCCAATCTCTTCTTCTGTGATAGTCCAATTTGCAGTTTGAGAATTGCGCGTGACACCATGCAAGGGACCTGTTTCAAATACTGGTTGCCCTACCAAAGCATTGAGTAGAGATGATTTGCCTCGTCCCACCATCCCAAAGGCGGCTATCTGAACTACCATGCGTTCTAATTTCAACAGCATTGTTTCCAAATCGCCAATCTCTATCTCCAGTCCGTCTTTTTCCTCTTGAGTGAGATCAAGTTTATCTACCAAATTTCGCAGTGCGGTTCGCGCTTGTTTATAGTTGAGTTCTGCTTGAATATCTTCAAAAGTAAAAATCGCACTATCTAGCTGTTCGTCCCAATTGAGAGAGTTTTCGCTACTGCTGGGCGAATCATTACGATGTGGCTCGGGTAAGGGTAATGTTGGAGTCATATCAGTTTTCGATTTTCAAATTTTATATATCTCTTGTTTACTATCATTACCTCCATGAAGCGACGACGACCACATCGTGAAAAATGGCAGAATCTACAATGCTAAATAGATAGTAGCGATGTTTATCTTTCGTGATGACCCCTTAAAGTCATAAACTGAAAAATGCATGTAGTAGCGTTATAGTTCTTGACGAAATCACCTGTGCGAAAAATAGTTATTGCCGGTAATTGGAAAATGTTCAAAACCCAGGCAGAATCCCTGGAGTTTTTAAAAGGATTTCTGCCCAGCTTGGGCGAAACTCCTCAAGACCGAGAAGTGGTATTGTGCGTCCCCTTCACTGATTTAAGCGTTTTTTCCAAGAGTTTGCATGGAAGTCGTATACAATTGGGGGCGCAAAATATTCACTGGGAAGGGAATGGAGCCTACACGGGTGAAATTTCTGGACCTATGCTCACTGAGATTGGTGTGCGCTATGTTATTGTCGGTCATAGCGAACGCCGGCAATACTTTGGTGAAACTGATCACACCGTCAACCTGCGCCTGAAAGCTGCTCAGAAGTTTGGTCTTACGCCTATTCTATGTGTAGGTGAAACCAAACAACAACGAGATGCGCTGGAAACAGAATCACTGATTATCAGCCAACTCGAAAAAGCCCTTGTGGATATTGATCAGGAGAATTTGGTTATTGCTTATGAACCCATTTGGGCCATCGGCACTGGTGACACTTGTGAAACCAAGGAAGCCAATCGTGTCATCGGTTTGATTCGCAACCAATTGACCAATCCTAATGTACCAATTCAATACGGTGGTTCGGTAAAGCCGAATAATATAGACGAAATCATGGCTCAAAGGGAAATTGACGGCGTTCTGGTGGGAGGAGCAAGTTTGGAACCCGCAAGTTTCGCCAGACTTGTGAATTATAAGTGAATGTTCAGTAACCAAAGTCCTCTCGTTCCCTGGCTCAGCCAGGGAATGTATACAGTGAGGCTGAGCCTCACGTAGAAATGGCGAAATTAATCTTGAAATCTAGAGGCGGAGCCTTTAGTCAAGCGTTCCTAGGGCTTTGCCCTAGGAACGAGTGTAAAGCGTGTTTAACACGTAAATTTATGACACCCAATTTAATCATTCGAGAACGCTGTTTTGAGTGGGGACAGCGGACGTACCTCATGGGGATTCTAAATGTCACACCTGACAGTTTCAGTGATGGTGGCGAATTCAATACAGTCACTGCTGCTTTAGCACAAGCACAAGCAATGGTAGCAGGCGGTGTAGATATTATCGATGTTGGTGGTCAATCAACTCGACCAGGGGCAGAGCAAATCACTCTTGCAGAAGAACTTAACCGAGTTCTGCCAGTATTGCAAATACTGCGAAAAGAGATACCAGTGCCAATTTCTGTAGACACAACAAGGGCAGCTGTTGCCCAGGCTGCTGTAGAAGCAGGTGCGGATATAGTTAATGACATTTCCGGGGCTACCTTAGACCCAGAAATGTTGCTGACAGTGGCAAGGATGAATGTGCCTATTATATTAATGCACATCAGGGGAAACCCGCAAACAATGCAACAATTCACTAATTATCAAGATTTGATGGGAGAGATTTATAGTTTTTTGGCAAAGCAAATCGCTGTAGCTACTGCTGTAGGTATTGACGAAAGAAAAATTATCATCGATCCAGGGATTGGCTTTGCCAAGAACTATGAGCAAAATTTAGAAATTTTGCGCCGCTTACCCCAATTGCGTCAACTTAAGTGTCCTATTTTAGTAGGAGCATCTCGTAAAAGTTTCATTGGTCGTATTTTAAATCAGCCAGATCCGAAAGCACGAGTCTGGGGAACAGCAGCTGCGTGTTGTGCTGCTATCTTTAATGGTGCTGATATCCTGCGAGTTCACGATGTTAAAGAAATGCGCGATGTATCATTGGTTGCTGATGCAATTTTGCGACAATCTTCGCAAGTCCAGCCATCAGACTAAGTAGAACCATTGTCGCCATTGTTGGCATGTTCTTCGTGTGTCATCGAAGAAATCAAATCCATCATCTCAGCACCTTTGCCTGGGTCTACAAAGACAACTTTGGCATTCTCGCTTTCACCCAGTCTGTAGCTGGCATTGATGTAATCTTGAGCCACGAGATAGCGCAGAATTTCCTTACTTTCAGGATTAGAACGTAAAGCTTCAGAAATGAGCTGCATTGAGGCTTTTGTTCCTTGTGCTTTCTTAATTGCAGCTTGTTGCTGCCCTTCTGCTTCTAAAATCGCAGCACGGCTAGTAATTTCAGCAGCTCGCTGCTCTTCCATTGATTTGCGAACACTCTCAGGTGGTGTAATACTCTGAATATCTACCCGCAGAATTTCAACTCCCCACTGCGCCGTTGTGTGATTCAACTGAGCCAGAAAGGCAGTGTTCATGCCTGCTCTGGCGGCGTTGGCATCTTCCAAGGTATTCTGGGCAATGACTTCCCTAAGCGTAGTTGTAGTCAAGTTTGTTAGTGCTTGCTGCAAGTCGTCAATTTCATAAAAGCTTTTCTCTATATCTCTGACGCGCCAGTAAACAACTCCATCCACTTCCAAGTAGATATTATCTCTGGTGATCACGTTCTGAGGCTTGATGTCTAAAACTTGCTCTCGGGTCGTATCCTCCATGACAATTTGATCGAGCAAGGGAACAATAAAGTTGAGTCCTGGTTTAAGTATGCGATGCTTCTGCCCCAAACGTTCAACCAAAGCTTCATTTCCCTGATTAATAAGCTTTGCCGATCCTAATGCATACCCTATAAGCACTAAGACTATGGCAATAATTGGTTCCATATATTCTCCTATTTAACATTTGGCGGAATTAGCCCTAAGAACATAGCACTAACACTATGTCCTATCTTCAGTTTAATATCCAGAATGTGTAATGTACTTATCACAAGTTGTGGTTCAAGGCAAGGCTCTGGAAAAAAATGACATGAAATTAGCGATGAGTTAGCTTTGGACATGGCTATTAAATCATCAACATAGCTGCGTGTGCAAGTGCTAATTTTGTCATTTAGTTTACTAAATAAATAGTATGTCAAGAAAAAGGGGGGTAAGGGAATAGGGGTATAGGGGAAATTAATTAGTCTTAATGATAGAGTCCAATTTTGGCATAGCAAGTTTTTCGACCATGAGCGCTCAGTGGTTAACAAAAAAGGTGGGCAGTGCCCACCAAGGGTGAAATTTATATGGTCAACAGAACTACATCATGCCCATGCCGCCCATGCCGCCCATGCCGCCCATGCCGCCCATGCCGCCCATGCCGCCCATGTCAGGCGCACCACCTGCGGGTTTCTTCTCAGGTTTTTCGACCACGACTGCTTCAGTGGTTAAAACCATTCCAGCGATGGAAGCAGCGTTTTGGATAGCTGAACGCACTACTTTTGCAGGATCAATAATACCAGCAGCAATTAAGTCCTCAAATTCCCCAGTAGCGGCGTTGTAACCGATGTTGAAATCAGTGTCCCGCACTCTGGCGACAATAACCGACCCTTCAACGCCAGCATTATCTGCAATTTGACGCAATGGGGCTTCGAGCGCTCGCGCCACAATATCAGCGCCAATCTGTTCTTCTAGGGAAAGAGTGTTTTTAAACTCTTGTACTTTTTTCGCCAAATGAATCAGTGTTGTTCCACCACCAGGAACAATACCTTCTTCCACAGCAGCTTTAGTAGCATTAAGAGCATCTTCAATCCGCAGTTTGCGATCTTTGAGTTCGGTTTCTGTTGCCGCACCCACTTTTATCACCGCAACTCCACCAGCTAGTTTAGCAATGCGCTCTTGCAGTTTTTCTTTATCGTAGTCTGAATCGGTTTCTTCTAGTTGTTTACGAATTTGAGCAATTCGCTTTTGCACGTCTGCTTTTGTGTTGTCACCAGCAGCAACGATGGTGGTGTTTTCTTTGTCAATCGTGATTTTCCGGGCAGTTCCCAGGGTTTCCAAAGAAGCGGTATCCAAGGTTAAGCCAATTTCTTCAGAAATCAGCTGTCCATTGGTGAGAATCGCAATATCTTGCAACAATGCTTTGCGGCGATCGCCAAATCCAGGGGCTTTGATCGCGGCAACAGCTAGCACTCCCCGCGCTTTGTTCACCACCAAAGTTGCCAAAGCTTCTCCTTCTACATCTTCACTGATAACCAGCAAAGGTTGACCATTACGGGCTACCTTTTCCAAAACTGGAATCAACTCTTGGATGTTGCTGATTTTCTTATCAGTAATCAGGATGCGGGCATTTTCAAATTCTACCGTCAACCGTTCGTTGTTGGTGATGAAGTAGGGGGAGATGTAACCCCTGTCTATTTGCATCCCTTCTACAACTTCTAAATCCGTTGTCAGGGACTTAGATTCTTCAACAGTGATCACACCATCTTTGGTAACTTTCTCCATTGCTTCAGCCAGCATTTGACCGACTTCTTCGTCGTTCCCAGCCGAGACTGTCGCAACTTGAGCGATCGCCGCACCTTCTACTGGCTTCGCCACTGCTGCAATTTCCTGCACCAACGCCTCGACGGTTTTGTCAATTCCCCGCTTCAGGGCAATAGGGTTGGTACCTGCGGCAACATTCTTCAAACCTTCTTTGATCAACGCTTGCGCCAACACAGTAGCAGTGGTGGTACCATCTCCAGCCACATCTTTAGTTTTTGACGCCACTTCCTGAACCAGTTTTGCGCCAGTGTTTTCTAAGGGGTCTTCTAGTTCAATTTCTTTGGCAACGGTGATACCATCGTTAACAATTTGGGGTGCCCCAAATTTTTTCTCCAAAAGAACATTGCGACCTTTTGGTCCTAGGGTAATTTTCACCGCATCGGCAAGAGCGTTGATGCCTCGTTCTAAGGCCCGCCGCGAATCTTCATTAAATGCAACAATTTTTGCCATGTTTTGTGTTCTCTCGTGCGCTTCCAATAGACAATTTAGCACTCACTGGCCAAGAGTGCTAATCACTTTTAGTCATCCTTCGGATATATCCTAAGCGCTATGCCTACAGCACGGCTACGTCCTAAGCATTCTGACTGGAATAAAATGCAGCAACTTTGCAGTTAGTTGCCTTGGAACAATTTAGCGCTGGATAAGTCCTTGCGGAATTAGTTGAAGTTGGGGACTAAAGACCAGTGACAATTTAAATTTCAAAAGACAAAATAAAAAATAATCTTTCTACTCTACACCCCACTCCAGCACAGACTTAAGGTGTTATGGCCTTACTCAGACACTTTATTCTCACAGAATGACTCTATATTAGAAGCAACTTCTTATGAAGTTACAGATAGTTAGGAAAAAATTCACTAACATACAGTTGATGCTTATTGATACTGACACTAATGGTTAAACCGGGAGATGAACATATACAGCTCCCTTCGTTCCCTCGGTATTGCTGACCCTAGCGGTTCCGGCTGGTTGGCGGTAGTATTTACATTTCTTTTAGCTGGTACTGTCACTTGGCGCTTGATTCCAGCAGTTCGCAAGTTTGCCCTGCGAGTAGGTTGGGCTGACCAACCGAATGCGCGACGGCTGAACCGAGAACCTTTGCCTAATGCAGGAGGTCTAGCTATTTATGCAGGAGTGATTGCTGCCGTGGTATTAGCCAGTCTCTTACGACCTATTGAACTCGAAAGAGTACTGGCTGAGGTACAGACGATTCTTCTAGGGGGATCGATACTGGTTCTTGTGGGCTTTATTGATGACCAATTTGGCTTACCCCCTCTGGTTCGATTGTTAATTCAGATACTCACAGCTCTGTTGCTGGTTGCTAATCGTATTACCATAGAATTCTCTTTTGGGACTCCCATCGACTCTACACTATCAGTAATACTAACAGTACTGTGGGTAGTTGGGATCACGAATGCCATCAACTTAATGGATGGCATGGACGGTTTGGCGGGGGGAGTAAGCTTTATCACCGCTATAAGTTTATTGGCAGTTTCTGCTCAGGTTCCCAACCGTGCGGCAGCGACGTTAGTTCTGGCGGCATTGGGAGGGGCGGCGTTGGGCTTCTTGAGCCATAACTTCCATCCTTCGCGCATTATTATGGGTGATGCTGGGGCCTACTTTTTTGGTTATGTACTAGCTGCTACTAGTATTTTAGGTAATCTCCAAGGACCGACGGCTGTCTCTCTGGTCGCACCGGTTCTGTTTTTGCTATTACCAGTACTCGATACCACTCAAGTGTTTATCCGACGCCTGATGGCGGGAAAAAATCCTCTTAGTACCCCTGGCAAAGACCACCTGCACCACCGCTTGTTAGCTTGGGGCTTGTCTCAACGCCATGCTGCGCTTACTCTTTGGTCAATTGCTTTGATTTGCAACGTGTTGGCAATGAGACTACAAAATATGACCTTGGTACAAATACTTGTTACGACCATTGGGATCATCCTCTTTTTAAGCTTCATTGTCTTGCAAAGGATACGAACAACCTAGCGCTTCCCCGCCTCAAGGACGCGGGATTTTAAGAAGATTTCGCTTGTATGGGTGTAGGCGTGTAAGGGTGTAGGAGTATAAGGGTATAAGGAAAGACATTTTCATGGCAAGGTTTGTGAGATTTTCTCATGAATGGCAAGCATGAAAATCTATTTTCATGGCAAGGTTTGTGGGCGATCGCCCATGAATGGCTGACTTGAAAACAGTATCTTGTGCATCTTGTGTAGGGGAGAAAGAGTTTCAGACGTTCTGGTGAGGTAGTGTTCAGCTAGAGTTTCACAGGCTTAGACGCCCACCAGAAGACTTCCCGATAGCCTTCTGGCAGACCGTTCCCACTAGGGTGAACCGAGTTCATGATCGCTAATTCGGTTCCCACACTCACTTAATTTGCCAATAGGACAAAGTGATATTTCTTTGAACTTGTACAGAGGAATAGGTGTAAGCTCATTGAGTCGCTACTTGCTATGAGTTCTTTGTTGATCAAAATTCGTCAATTCAAATCCCTTAGCAGCCAGCACCTCACGCACCTGCCCACTCAATAAAGCCGCGAGTTCAACTTCACCTGCCCCTGATGGGCCATTCAGCGGTTCGCCAGGTATGGCGATCGCTGGATGACAATAAATTTCCACTCTCGTTGCCTCAATTTGGGGTATGAGACCAAGCAAGTATTCCTCAGTCACAGAACCAGTTTGCAGCAACCCGTAAACGCGCTCAGCAAAACCAATACTCTTTGATTTGAGCAAGTTCTCACCGTAGCGGCGCAGTCCACCAAATACCCCCGCCCAAACCAGTTTAGTTAGTAAGTTCTGACGATCAAGCCGCAGGCTCATCCCCAGTTCTTCATGAGGAAGACGGATAACTCGAATGTCAAATTCATCGGCTAAATCAACTAGGATACGCAGTACCAACGGATGCATGTGCATATGCAAATGCCCATCTACATGGGAAAGGCGCAACCCAGAAGAGCGAAATTTTTCTAATTGAGCACGGATTTCTCGCTGCAATTCCTCGTGAGTTGACCGATTGAACTGATAGCGCAACCCGCTTCTTTCCGCACCGTATGGAAAATTACCTGCATTATCAACCAAGTGAGGAATTTGCGAGGGTGGCAGCGCAGCTCGACCACACACCAAAACCAAGTGCAAACCAACTCCTAGGCTGGGGTGAGCATGTGCAAAATCAACCGCTTCATCAAATGCCTCACCTGTAACCATTAAGCTGGTACTCGTCAGTATTCCTTCTTTGTGCGCTTTGATAATTGCTTGGTTAACGCCATGTGAAAAGCCGAAGTCATCACCATTGATAATGGCGAATTTCTGAGCCTGCATAAGTTCTGATACCAATTTGAAAAAAGAATACGACAGATGGAATGCTAAAAGCAATTACCAGTAAGTCTTTTACAATCACGCCAGTTCGCTCAAGTCGGAAGACCCCTAGTGGGAACGGCCACGCCTTACGGCTATCGGGGAGAACCTCCGGTTCCGCTAGCCCCTAAGGGGGCCGGAGCTAACGCGCTCCGCCAGATGCCTGGCTGTCGGGAAAACGCGCTTGTGCTACAACGGGGGGAACCCCCCTTCGGGAACGCCCGTCGCCTACGGAGGGAAACCCTCCTGCAGCGCTGGATTCACCGCAACGCACTGGCTCCCCTACCAAGAGCACTGGTCTCACCGCCCACACGAGTGGCTCCAAAATCTAAAATCCGTCTTGAAAAGCTTTGATGCCTGCGGCAAGCCCTTCGGGGAAGACCTTCGGTCTCGCTGCGCTAACGGGGGTTCGCAATCGACGGGAAGCGGAGCCACTCCGTTGGGCGGCTTTGCCGACTTGAAGGAAGTGGCGTCCAAGACTGCGACCCCCTCACCGCAAAGCGTCTACGGAGGAAACCTCCGCTCAAACTTTTCGCAAAATCCAAAATGGTATGATTTATTGTTCCAACAACTGAGGGGTTGAGTTGGACTGTCGCTGAGGCGTCAGTCTGATAATGCGTTGGGCTATTTTGGCAAGTGTAGGCAACAGTTGCGGCTGGAGAAGCCGTTGGTCAAAAACGCTGATCCGTTTGGCGTTTTCTTTAAGGCAAGTAGATAAAAACAGTTCCGGAGTCAAATTGTCCATGAAGTTCATAGCTCCAGTGGCAGTGAAACCTTCCTGTTTTTCTTCATCTGAACCACCAAAGGCTTTGATTTTATATTGCAGCGCTCTGTAGTAATGCCAAAGAGCATCAACCCCTCGTAACCAATTCGCCCTACGACCCTCATGAATTTGTTGGTAAGTTACCCAATTCACAAAGAACATAATATGTCGCGCTTCTTCGTTAAGAATTGGGTCGAAAATGTCGAATATTCCTTCAGGCATATAGCCAGATTGGCGGGCAATTCCAAACAATCCAAAGGCTAAGAAAGAATCGAGGCATTCCCCAAACCCAAAATCAATGAAAGCAGTTTTGATATTACTAGGGAGCGCTGGCTCTGGAGGTTGAGAAATTTGAATATCGTAATGATTGATCAAAAACTCAATCAGTCGGGAGTGGCGAGTTTCCTCCATCGCTTGAAGGGCGATCGCCTCTCGCAACAGGGGATCACTAATTGTCGCTGCAAAGGCGCTGACCATCGCCCCAGCTTCTCGCTCTGTACTGAGGGCTTCTCTCCAAAAGGGAATACCGTGTAGACGTTCTAAAGCTACGCTATCGAGAACGGGCCAAGAGAGTTTTTCTGGCTCAAACTCCAGGTGGCTGTCAATAAAGCTACGGCAGAAAAGTTCTTTGTGTTCTTCGCTTCCAAGTTTCATCATATGGCAACAATTTATTTGTTAGTTGTCATAGTTCGTCCAGGCTCGTGTACCTAAGCCAGTACGTTAGAGAGGACAATGCCGTGGTGAGGCAGTCCACTCTTGGGGATAAAAAGACAGTACGCTAACTATTCTATAACCTAACTAACCACTTACAACTGATTGCTCTTTAGCAGCAGCTTGTGTATGACGCTCTTTTAGGTAAGAGAAAAATTCGCGTCCTTCACGCAGGCGACGCACGAGCATTTGGGGATTAGTCAACATTTCGCCAACAATCGGGATAATGGCTTTCGGTCGAAAGTAGAAGCGACGATACATTTGCTCGACTGCATCCTCAATTTGGCCGCTGGAGAGGTTCGGATACTGTAGTGTAGACATTTGAATCCCCGATGAGGCGACTAGCGAATTATCGCTAAACCAACCGTTAGTCTGAGCTTGTCGATAAAGTTCAGTTCCAGGATAAGGGGCGGCGATAGAAACTTGGATGGTATGCGGACTAACATCGCAAGCAAAACGAATTGTTTCTTCAATTGTCTGTTGACTTTCGTTTGGCAAGCCGATGATGAATGTACCGTGTACGGTAATGCCGAGTTTATGGCAATTTTCCATAAACTTCCGCGCCACCTCTAACTTAATGCCTTTGTTGATCCCGTCGAGAACTTGTTGGTTACCTGATTCAAATCCTACCAGCAACAGGCGCAAGCCGTTGTCACGCAGTTGCTTGAGAGTATCGTAGTCTAAGTTGGCGCGGGCGTTACAGCTCCAAGTGAGCTTGAGCCGTTTCATGTGTTGGCTGATTTTGATCGCCCGCTGCTTGTCAATTGTGAAGGTGTCATCATCAAACATATATTCCTGCACCTTGTCACCAAAGATGGCTTTGGCTTCTTCCATGTCTCGCCCAACTGCTTCTGGGCTTTTGGTACGGTACTGGTGACCGCCAATTGTTTGAGGCCAGAGGCAGAAGCTACATTTGGCTGGGCATCCACGACCAGTGTAAAATGAAACATAAGGATGTAGTAGATATCCTATGAAATATTTCGTAATATCTAAGTCACGCCCGTAGACTGGAAGTACGCTGGGCATCACATCCCAATAGTGGATCAAGTCACGCTCAGCATTGTGGTGTAAGTTACCGTCTTTATCTCGGTAGCTGAGTCCCTTAATCTGATCCCAAGGTAAGTCTAGTGCCAACTCCTGACAGGTGTAGTCAAATTCGTTGCGACACACAAAGTCTATCACAGGGTTGTCACGCAGCGTTTCCTCTGGTAAGACAGCGACGTGCGCCCCAACAAAACCAATTTGTACATTAGGGTTTTGTTCTTTGATTGCAAGAGCACATGCCACATCATTTGCCAGAGAGGGTGTGCTGGTGTGCATGATAATCAGTTCGTAATCTTTGGCGATTTTCAGCACATCTTCCACAGTCTGATTATGTGGAGGAGCATCTACAAGCTTACTTCCAGGGACGAGTGCGGCGGGCTGTGCCAGCCATGTAGGATACCAGAATGACGTAATTTCGCGCTTGGCTTGGTATCGGGAACCTGCACCACCGTCAAATCCATCAAAGGAAGGAGGACTAAGAAAAAGGGTTTTTTTCACGAAATATTTCTCCTTTTTTTAAGTAAGACAATACAGTCAATTGCAAGGTTTTATATAGTCTGTAGCAATCGAAATTATCAGAAAAACTGAGTACTCAATCATGCAATGAATGCAAAAACATTACTGTGGCTGAGTATATCTTTGAATATCATCCAGAGGTCTTTGACATCTCTCCTGCCTAAAGGCTAGGAGATTCTAAATTGATGCTACGTGGTAGGGTGAACCCGTGCCCTTCGGGTTCGCCACACTCCCATCGTGACGGAAACCGCCAAGACGGGAGGTGGACTCACCACTTCGCTTTTTAGCTGTCACCCAGATTTTCATCCGAGTGGGACGTGTCAAAGCGCCCCTACCCACTCGACCAAGTTCTAAACTTAGTGTTGCGGCTACTTTACGTAATATATTCGCAGCTCCGTTACAATCCGCGTTAATCGTGCCATAGAACATTGATTTGTACAAACCGCGCTTTGTGCGTCGTCCTCTTGGCTTCCACCGTTCGGGTTTCTCACCGTATTTTGGTAGTTCATCATTATTGAGGAATGAAGCTTTAGACGTGTACGATTCTTCTGTCTCTACAAAATTAATGCTGTGTCTTGCGCACAGTTGCTTAATCCGTTCCTTTACTCTGTATGTCGGGATTTGGACAAATGTTTGATTGTTTTTACGCCCGATATTGCTTTCTTGTCGTTGACCTTGATTCCAACCAAACACGACGTTGCCAATTTTCATCCGCAAACAATAGTCAATGACAATTCGTGCTGCTTTGTTTACTGCGTCACGCATTTGTCGATTACGTTTTTCAGTGATGGCTGCAAGCTTGTTTGACCAAAAGCCTTGTGGCTTCTCCTCCTTGAAAGAAGCAACTTGTTTGTTGTACCACTGATTAATTGATTTGACGTGACGACCATCAACAATGAAACTATTTCCATCGAATACATTATCAACGCACGTTAACCAATTCGTCACTCCTGGATCAATTCCTAATGCCCATTTTTCATTTAAACGTGGTTGCCATGCTTTTGGTTGTTCGTACACAAACTCGGCATAAAATTCACGGTTGCGTGGAAGAATTCGTAGTTCCTTGATTGTGGCAAAGTTAATATTAGATGGGACAGGGATACTGAAAGAATCTATCCCAAACCAGGCTTTAACGGTTTGTCCTAGAGGAATTCGTATTTCGTTTCCTATTAACTTTAAAGCTTGTTTCGGATAAGTGCATGATGCTAACCCGTTTTTACGATAGCTAGGAATGCGAGGTTTTTGATCTAATTCTCCTTTGCGTGCTTTTTTCTCTAACTCGTAGAAAGACTTAAAACTTTCAGCTACTGTTAGGAGAACTTGTTGAGCACACTGTGAATGAAGGGACTGGTAGTTGCGGTTATTTTTTAGCTCGTTTATTAGATCAAACTTTTTTAAATATCGACGTTGCTTAAACCAAATTTGTCTCCCGTAATAGATTCCACAATTCGTTAGTTTGTGAGCCTGAGAACAAAGATATTCAATAACTGGGTGAACAAGCAATGAGCGATTCAACAATACTTGTTGACAACCATAATCTTTTAGCAATAAAATCACCTCCTTTTATATGATTAGTATACAATGTTCACAATATTAATTCCTGAAAAGATGACAGCACTTTAAAAAGTGCCTAGTGGTTTTCATCCCTGGTCTAAAGACACAGGGTTTTCAACCTACCGTCTTATAAGAAAAAATAATTTTGCAACGTTGGGATTTCTAGTCCTATTAAGAACAGTTGTTTAGTTGGTATAAACGCTGCACAGCTGACTGTAAACATACAGATGCGCGATGCGGGTTGAGGTGTGTGAGTAAGTGTGAGGAGTAGTGTTAAGTAGAACCTGTGAACGCTTAGTCAGACCTAAATAAACATAGTTGATAGTTTATTGAGGTATGGGTGGATGTAAACACCCGCAGAACTTTCCATAAGCGAAAAGCTTGACAACAGGTGTTTTATTATTTACTGGTGTTAGTAAATTGCTCCAGTAGTGCAAGAACATCACTGCGACTGAGTTTACTTTTACCGTTGGCAAGAGCATCGAGGGTGCCATAAGCTAAAGTTAAGGGAATTTGACAAAAGTCCAAAGCCGGACCCGGAGCAAGAGCGCTAATGTATGCATCTGCCAGCGTCAAATTGCGACGGGCATAATGATGCAAATCTTCGGCACTCCACCCTTGTGGAAAGAAGTCCACTCCACGCACCAAGTCCTCAGTGTGGTTCCGGATGATATTCACAGCCTGTAAACCACGACCAAAGCCAATTGCATGAATACGGTTTGTCTGTGTCCCATCGTACCAAGCCCATAAATCTGAGAGCATCAAGCCAACGGCACCAGCAACTCCAAACGTGTAACGATCTAAATCGGACTCGGTACGGATTTTCCAATCGTTTTGGGCCCAGTAAGCCATTCTATCTGCCATTGCCGCAGTTGCATCCCAAATCCGAGGAGCAATGGTTGCAGGTGCAAGAATTGCCCATTCTCGAATCCGCACAGAAACCTCGGGTAGGAGATGTTCATGTGAGTGAAATCCTTTGTAGAAAGCATCGATGGCAAAGCCATCACCGCCTGCTTGTAATGTCAAGCTAATTGTTCGTAACAGCTTTGCTTTAGTAAAGTTATCTAGTTCTGGATGATCCTCAATTTCATCAATGGCTCGCAAACACAAGTACGCTGATGCGACTGCTTCTTGCAAGCCCAGTGGTAACTTGATGATTGGAATGTAGAAAGTCCGACTCGTTTCCTTGAGGATGTTTAAGGCATCTCCATACAAGTCCATAAGATTGCAGCTCCATTGGGTATTACTCATTTTGCCTAATATTGTTGGCGAAAAAGTCACCACTCAAGTGAAAAAGTTTGGAATTGCGCAAATAGTTGTCCCTGTCCACCCAACTGCGTAGATAAGATTGCACAGGGACAACGCTCAAAGGGAGGGTAACCCGAAGACAGACAGGCGACTGCTTTCAAGTTGGGCTTGTCGTCAGACATCGCCAAAGGGCGGCTGCCTTTGGGCGCATCGTTCAGCAAGTCCTACCCCCTAATACCGTTTCACTTTAAAGTTGATACATATGGGCAAGTGGGGGAGTAGGGGAAGTAGGGGAAGTAGGGGAAGTAGGGGAAGTAGGGGGAGTCAAATGTATCAGGATTTTTGTGAAAGGGTATAATTCGGAATCGCTTCGGCGTAGCAAGCGGTAAGCCGAGCGATACAGAACATCTTTGGGTGTATACGGAAGAATCCATGAATCCACAGTCGGCTGCCAAACTCAATCCAATCCAACAGTTACCAACTTCTGACTCAAAATATACATTCTGAATATCTATTTTTTTCAAAGAAAAATAAGAAATGTTGGCCAAGAATGACATCAGTTTCCACCTGCCGGACTTGTTAGTTATGGTTCATATATGGTTCTTGGCTCTCACTCCTGAGTTTATGAATTACCGCGTAAATAAAGACTAAAACTATACGGTTAATCTTGTGCAAGCTCCTCTCCTCTGTGTGCGATATCGCAAAATGCTATTGACCTGCATTGGTGTCAATTGACGATAGTAATAGCTGAAAGTTCCCAGTACATATGTGCTTACGACTCACAAACTAGAAGGGTTGAGTCTTTTGGGGATGGCGATCGCTAGCCCCTAAGGGGGCGCTGCGCAAACGCTTGCCTCACGCACAAAGCGCTCAGCATGAGCGTGAGGCAGATCGCTTTTTTCGGTATTGTCAATGCTGTATCCAAAGCAAGGCATAGCCAGATAGAAGTTCAGTACTTCACAAGATATAGCAGTTTTGTACCTTCCAAGTCATCATTTACAGCCGACTGTGGCTTCTTAAGGAAGAGGAATATGGCGATACGCATGATTGCGTCTGTTGCTTTGCGCGATACGCGTAGCGTCAAGCCTCCGGCTTATCGCACCATAAGGAAAGATAAACTCCTAACTTGCACATTTTAGAACCGTTATACAGTAAGGCTTTGAGAAATCTTATAAAAATGTGCTTGTTTCATATTTTGCGGGAGCGTTAATCGCGCCCGTTGGGCGCTCACATCTTGCACCAAGAAAAATTGATGGTATTTTGTCACTCAGTATTAGAGCAGAAAGTCTTATTGAGCGAGAAAAACCAAGAAAAATTATGTAGCTTTATGATGCATCCTTTTAGCTTCTACGGATTTCTACGGTTAGGTGCAAGATATGAGATAAACGTATGACTCGAATGGGTATGCTGCCAGTTCTATCCTAAAAAATAAGCATTTTCTGTTTCATGACGACTACTGTTGAGACGGAAAAGGAAAAAGTCGTTTCAGATTTTTCTTTTCCAAGTGCATAAGTTAATTTCACTAGCACTTATTAAGGGGTAGAAGGAAGGCGGTAAAGCTAAAGGGCAAAAGCTTTTAGTGTTAACTATTTTCCTCTGAAAATTATCCATTAATACATAGTATTGCAGTCATCAACAACGTGTGAAAAACAAGTTGTTTCAAAAAAACGTGCAGTTTGATAACTGAAAAAAGTTCTTTTTCACAAGTTAAATAGGATTGCTATATTACACATCTTAATGGATGCAAGATCCGTTATCAATTTCGTGAATTTTAAGGAGAAAAAACTCATGGATACTACAGTAACAGAAGAACAAAAAGTTATGAATTTGGTCAAGCTAGATCAGTTACAACAAGAGATTCAGAAGGCAGTATATGATGGAGTGGAAAGCTCCAAGTTAGGCGATGTGCTTGAAAAATACGGTTTAGAAGACAGATTCATCCACATTCATGTTAAACTCGACCTAGATAAAATTCGCTCTAGCGATGCTATAAAAGACCCGGAAATAAAGGATTCTTTAGGAGCAATACCAGGGCGCGAAATTGTGATAGCGGGTTGCGCCATGTGCGGCTGGAAGTGTTGTTGACCTTTGAAAGTAGTCAGAAGCTAGGAGCTAGGAGGCAGAATGCGAGGCGTGCAACTGGCTCCTGACTTGGGGGTCTAAACCCAGAGTAGGCTTGGGTTGGAAAACAAAACCTAACCTACTCTAGTGAATTTAGGTAATTCAATACCTAGAAGGAAGTAATATAGTTGCAGAATTAGCGTTGTTTTGCAACAATTACTTTGCTTGGAGAAGTACACTATTCGAGATGAGTACTCTTTTGAACTGGGTTAAAGGGCTAGGAATTGCACCACTTGTTGCAATAACTTTTTCTACCAACTGTGCTATTGCGCAAATCACCCCGGATGCTACTTTACCTAACAATTCTCGCGTCATAACACAAGACAATATCAAAATTATTTCAGGTGGAACTCAAGCAGGAAGTAATCTGTTCCACAGTTTTGAGCAGTTTTCTGTACCTAATGGAACTACAGCTTACTTTAATAATGCTGTTGATATACAAAACATTATTAGCCGGGTGACGGGCAAGTCTGTCTCTGATATTAATGGCATACTTCGAGCTAACGGCACAGCGAACCTATTTCTCATTAATCCCAACGGTATTATTTTTGGTCCCAATGCCTCGTTAAATATTGGGGGTTCATTTGTAGCAAGTACTGCAAGTAGTTTGAACTTTGCCGATGGTACTAAGTTTAGTGCCACAAATCCCCAAACCACACCCCTGCTGACTATCAATGTTCCCATAGGCTTACAATTTGGGGCAACTGCGGCACCTATCCGCAATCAATCCCAAGCTAGTCCAAATGGAGCAACCACTTACTTTGGAGACCCTGTTGGTCTACAGGTACAGCCAGGTAAAACCTTAGCACTTGTGGGTGGTGATCTAACGTTGGAAGGTGGAAATTTAACGGTAGATGGGGGACGAATTGAGCTAGGAAGTGTCGCTGGCAATAGTCTGGTCAATTTAAGCCCAACAAACCAAGGTTGGACCTTAGGGTATGATAGTGTTCAGAATTTCCAAAATATTCAACTCATCCCGCGAATTGTTAATAACTCTGAGATTTACTCTACTGTAGATGTCAGTGGTGAGGGAGGCGGCAACATCCAGGTACAAGCCAGTCATCTCATGCTGACTAATTCAAATATTTTGGCTAGAACTTTGGGTTCAAACTCAGGAGGTGATTTAAGAGTGAATGCTTCAGAGTCTGTGGAACTAGTTGGTTCTAACACATTAATACAGAGTGCAACTGGAGGTGCCGGACAAAGCGGAGACTTAACAATTACCTCAAAGAAATTAAGTATTCGGGATGGTGCACAAGTATTTCTTTCTACTTACAACAACGGTGCAGGGGGAGATTTAACCGTAAACGCCTCCGAGTCTGTAGAACTAATTGGTAAGGTTAATCTTTTCCCTAGTGCATTATCGACTATAACCGCCTCTGCTGGAAAGGCGGGTAACTTAACGATCAACACTGGAAGGCTACGTATCCAAGATGGAGCACTGGCATCAGTACAATCTAGTGGACAGCAAAACGCTTCTAGGGGATTTACACCAGCTACAGGACAAGCAGGAAATTTGACGGTGAACGCCTCCAAGTCTGTAGAACTGATTGGAACTTCAGTAACAGGGTATCCCAGCAGGTTACTTGCTTCGACTAATGGTTCTGGAGATGCTGGAAAAGTGACAATCACCACAGGACAATTGATTGTTCAGGACAGGGCTGCAGTAACTGTAAGTAGTGAAGTTCGGGAAAATGCTATTTACTTAGTGAATCCACGCAATTTCGGTAAAGCAGGCGAACTCAATATCTCTGCTCGTTCTATACTTCTGAACAACCAAGGAAAACTCATATCTGAAACGAACTCAGGTCAAGGCGGAAATATTAACCTACAAGTACGGGACTTATTAGTACTACGCCGTAACAGTCAAATATCCACGAATGCAGGCAAGGCGCAGGCTATTGGCGATGGCGGTAATATCACCATCAACGCTCCCAATGGCTTCATCGTCGCCAAACCACAAGAAAACAGTGACATCACTGCTAATGCTTTCACAGGTTCTGGTGGCAAAATTCAAATCAATGCTACTAGTATTTTTGGTTTAGCACCGCGTAGTCGAGAAGACTTGGCAAGACAATTGGGAACCAACGACCCAACTAAACTAAACCCACAAAACCTAATCACAAACGATATCACGGCAATTTCTCAAACTAGTCCGACTTTAAACGGCGTAGTAAATATCAATACACCCGAGGTTGATGTCAACCGTGGATTAATCAACTTGCCAGTGGAACCAGAGGAACCGAGACTGGCACAAGGATGTAATGCAAGTGTCGCGCGAAATCAAAGCGAATTCATCATCACCGGACGCGGTGGCATACCACCTAACCCTAGGGAAGTTCTTAGAAGCAACAATGTGCAGGTAGATTGGGTGTCTTTGGGAGAAGATGCAAATTCTGTTTCTGGTACTTCAAGTAGAGAGACACAAAGACAGAGAAGTAGAGATGAAATACAAAAGAAGAAAGATGTCAAATCTCCACAGGATGAGATTGTAGAAGCGCAGGGGTGGGTAGTAGATAGCAATGGCGATGTGATTTTGGTCGCACAAGCACCTACTACGACACCTCATGGTTCTTGGTCGAATTCTACATCTTGTAAATGAAAGTACAAAGTCCATCTTAACGCTACTGAATAACATGACCGCCACGCGGCTTACACTCCATTTATTTTGGTGGTTCTTAATTTTGTTAGCGCAGGGCGTAGCCCTCCTTTGAATTTTGAATTTTGAATTTGAGCGAAGCGAGTGACAACAGCCTAAAATTAAGAAACTTGCACTGATTGCTTGGTCAATCTCAGAATAAATAGGCGGAAGCAGACGGGGAAACTAAGGTGAGTCATGAATTTGATTACGATTTAGTAATTGTAGGCGCTGGAGTAGGCGGACACGGGGCTGCCTTACACGCCGTTAGCTGTGGTTTGAAAACAGCCATAATCGAAGCAGCTGATATGGGAGGAACTTGTGTTAACCGAGGCTGCATTCCATCTAAAGCACTGCTGGCGGCATCTGGACGTGTGCGAGAGTTAAGAGACGCCCATCATCTCAAGTCACTGGGAATTCAACTGGGAAGTGTGGAATTTGATCGACAAGCGATCGCCAACCATGCAAACAATCTCGTATCCAAAATACAAGGCGACTTAACCAATAGCCTCAAACGCTTGGGAGTCGATATCATTCGAGGTTGGGGTAAAATCGCAGGAACACAAAAAGTTTCTGTGACAACAGACAGCGGCGAAAAAACCATTACGGCAAAAGATATTATTCTTTCACCCGGTTCTGTACCCTTCGTTCCTCCGGGTATTGAAGTTGATGGCAAAACCGTATTTACTAGTGATCAAGGCGTAAAGCTAGAATCATTACCAGATTGGGTAGCAATTGTTGGCAGTGGTTACATCGGCTTAGAATTTTCCGATGTTTACTCAGCTTTGGGCAGTGAAATCACGATGATAGAAGCCCTAGACCAGTTGATGCCAGGATTTGACCGCGATATTGCTAAACTAGCTGAACGAGTTCTCATCACTGCGCGTGATGTTGAAACTCATGTGGGCATATACGCCAAAAAAGTCACTCCTGGTTCACCCGTCGTGATTGAACTAGCCAACTTCAAAACCAAAGAAGACGTGGAGGTGCTGGAAGTCGATGCATGTCTGGTTGCAACAGGACGTATTCCAGCAACGCAAAACCTGGGTTTAGAGTCTATTGGTGTAGAACTTGATCGTCGAAACTTTATCCCAGTTAACGACAGCATGGCAGTGCTATCAGCAGGTGAAGTCTTCCCGCATCTCTGGGCGATTGGTGACGCTAACGGCAAGATGATGCTGGCACACGCAGCTTCTGCTCAAGGTATCATCGCAGTAGAAAATATCTGTGGGCGGCACAAGGAAGTAGACTATCACAGTATCCCCGCAGCAGCTTTTACTCATCCAGAAATCAGTTATGTGGGTATGACTGAAGGCGCAGCCAAAGAAAAAGGTAGCGCTGAAGGATTTGAAGTTGGGACGGCAAAAAGTTACTTCAAAGGAAACTCCAAAGCTTTGGCAGAAGGTGAAGCAGACGGAATGGCAAAAGTCATTTATCGCAAAGACACAGGCGAAGTTTTAGGCGTTCATATCTTTGGGATACACGCTTCTGATTTAATTCATGAAGCGTCAGCGGCGATCGCCAACCGCCAATCTGTCCACACCCTTGCTCATTTGGTTCACGCCCATCCAACACTTTCGGAAGTGCTGGACGAAGCTTACAAACGAGCTATTGCTAGTTAGTCATTTGTCCTTTGGGGAGCATCCCAATTTTACAGGAGTAGTGCGAGCATCTTGCTCGCTACAGTATACGAGTAAGATACTCGCACTGTACAATCATGATTTGGCAGATTTGCGATTTTCTGTGTCTTTTGTACTTGACAAATGGAATTGGAATAATGAAAAAACCGCAGAGGCGCAGAGGACGCAGAGGAAGAGAAAAGACTAATAACTAATGACTAATGACCAATGACTAATAACTAATTATGCAAATCCGTCGCTCTAGACCTAGTCCACCTATTGCTGTATCCACAATACGCTATCAAGTCGCTACACCTGATGCCCAGCCAAATAACATTTTAGAAGAAATTGTTTGGCATAAAGAAGAAGAAGTTAACCGAATGCGGGAAAAGCTTTCTTTGCAGGAATTGCAGCGTCAGGTGGTTGAAGCGCCTCCCGTCCGTGATTTTGTAGCAGCATTGCAGCAAGGCAAAACAAAGCCAGGATTGATCGCTGAAGTTAAAAAAGCGTCTCCCAGTAAAGGAATTTTACGAGAAGATTTTCATCCGGTGGAGATTGCCTTAAAGTATCAAAAAGCAGGTGCTAGCTGTATTTCGGTACTTACGGATGAAAAGTTTTTCTCTGGTAGCTTTGAAAACTTAGCTAAAATCCGCGCTCAAGTAGATTTACCGTTACTATGCAAGGATTTTGTCATATATCCTTACCAAATGTATATGGCGCGTGTTCGAGGCGCAGATGCAGTATTGTTGATTGCGGCTATACTCAGCGATCAAGATTTACAATACTTTGTCAAAATTGCCAAAGCTTTAAAAATGGCGGCATTGATTGAAGTCCATAGTTTAGCAGAACTTGACCGCGTGTTAACTATAGATGGTGTTTCACTGGTAGGTATAAATAACCGCAACTTGGAAGATTTCTCTGTTGATGTACAAACGACTTGCCAACTCTTAGCAGCAAGGGGTAAAGAATTACAGCAAAGGAATATTGTGGTTGTCAGCGAGTCAGGATTACATAACTCAGATGATCTGACTTTAGTAGAACAAGCAGGCGCATCAGCTGTCCTGATTGGAGAGTCTCTAATTAAACAGCCAGATCCAGAGGAAGCGATCGCCAACCTTTTTGGCAAATCTTGACCCCATGAAGAATTTTAGCTTTAGGCAATTGGTTGATGCTTGTGTAACAATTCATTTAATGACAAGCAACTTCTAAATTATCCAAAATCTGAAATCAACTATTAATTTCATGGAGCAAATTCCTCTGCCTTCACCTGTTCACTACGAACTTATACTGCAACTGTTAGAGAGACAAACTATGGTAGCGGTTAGCAATGATCCGAATTTGCGGCATCAGGTAAATCAGCTCATTATTACCTTGCGTAAAGCGGCTGTACAACAAAAGCATCTGGAAGAAGTTTGTCAATCGTCTTTTAATATTGACCACCGTTGGTCCCTCAATCATCTCAACACTAAGCATATTGCTGCTGAGTGAACTACCTACACTCCCTTAACAGGCGAGTGTAGGCTTCCCAATTCATTGGGGATTGCCTCAGCCTTCGTGGATTTTTTACGTCCTGATGACTTTGTGGTCTTACATCCCCTCCAAGGGCAGAAGCGCTAGTTCCTAACGCCCAAAGTCGCAATCCTTCATTTCTAATATTTATTGCGGCGTTGATATCTCTATCGTGCTGACAAAGGCAGTGTGAACAATCTACAAACCTGACACCCAAAGAATCATAACCATTTTGCAGCATTGGGATTGGTAGTAGAGTCTGACTACAAAGCTGAGAAGATGGGAAGAAGCGACCTATTTCAAGGTATGTATGCCCAAACTTTTCAACTTTGTATTTGAGCATGGTTTGAAACATTCCCTAACCTTGATCACTAATGGCTTTAGCAAGGTTAGAATTCTTAACCATGTTCTTAACTGCCAAATCTTCTACACAAATCACTTGGTTTTCGTATGCTATTTTGCGAGATAGCTTGTGTAGAAAGTCTTCTCGAACTCTAGCTATTTTGCTAGATGTTTTTGCCACCAAACATTTAGCTTTCCGACGCTTATTAAAGGCTAAAAATTCTCAACCTGGAATTATTCTTAACAAAACCGTATTGGAAAATAGCAGTTCTCAATTGCCTGTAATACAGCCGAGACGTTGTGTATTTGATTCAAACGAGAATCGCTATAGTTATTGGAGGTAGCAAAAATCATCCATGATCACAGGAAGTACAGGATGAGTGAAACAATAGTTCGTCAGCAATATGATCAGATGTCATCTGTGTATGATCAACGTTGGAAAAGCTACATCTTCAAGACACTATCCTTTCTCAAGGACTGGGCGCAAATCTCACCACTAGATACTGTACTTGATGTTGCTTGTGGCACAGGTGAGTTTGAACGGCTGTTACTGAGTGAATATCCAACGCAAGAGATTGTTGGAGTAGACATTTCAGAGAAAATGCTGGAGATTGCCAAACACAAATGTAGCATTTATTCTCAAGTCTCGTTCCAAACCGCAAGTGCGTTAGCGTTACCATTTGCTAGTAACACTTTTGATGTTGTTATATCTGCCAGTTCGTTCCATTATTTTGACGATCCATTAGCTGCGTTAAGCGAGATGAAACGTGTCCTCAAACCTGAGGGCAAAGTTGTCATTTTGGATTGGTGCAAAGATTATTTTTTTTGGAAAATTAGCGACATTGTATTAAAGTTATTTGACCCGGCTTATAAACAGTGTTATACCCAAGACGAGTTTCATCACTTTCTTGCAGCTACAAATTTTACGATTCGCCGTGCAACTAGAGTTCGTTTCGATATCGTGTGGGGGCTGATGGTAGCTACAGCGACTCCCCAATCTTAAACAGACGTGAGTCTTACAAATCTACAATCTAAAAAGCGAGTTGAATTATGAACTCGCTCTTTTAACAAATAAATTAAATTTTATCTTTTTTATTTCAGACACAAGCCTTTGTAACAGGCTTACTCCATATATAAGCACAGTTCGACACTCCTAAACAAGCTGATTATTTCCTATATTGTCTCCAGCCAATCATATATTTTTTCTAACTGTTCTATGGTAACTAACCCATATTGCCAAAGAATCATTGGCAAAGGACCTGGATTTTGCTCACTGCGACGCAAAGCGACTGCGATCGAAGCTGTGGAAATTGCCAAATCTTCCTGTAAAAAGCTAATAAATCTAGAATAGGTTAATGGTGACATTTTGTATTGGATCTCCTCACATGGTGTGTATGTTTATATTTCAATTCACCACTTCTGGTGTAGTTGTAAGTAGCCAACAATTCTCCTATCACTGTGCCTTTGCTTAATAGATAACTCAGGAAAGTTTGTCTGGTGTTGCTCAAAGAATGTTTTCTTCTCAAAAAGAGACAGTAATACAACTTATCTTATAAGTCTTAAGCAGCACAATATTTAGATGAATTTATAACTTTATCCTTTTTACTTCAGTGCTTTAGTTAGCTACAACTGTAGTAAGAAAGATTCCTTAGCCTAATATTCTCTTATTGACTACTCTTTACACGTATGTCCAAAGGAATATTTTTTGTTATCTAGGATAAAATTAGTTATCTAGTCTTGGAACAATAAAGCTTTTAAGAATGTGTACTGAGTTAACACAGAAGTTAGAAGTTGGAGGTCGCAGGTCGAAAGTCAGAGGTAAAAGTTGGAAGTCGGAATGGAATTAGTGGCGGATTCAAAGGCGCGACTCATTGTAGACCACCAATTTGACAATTTGGCGGGAGACTTAAATCCATTTGTTCATCCACTTATTCATCCACTAGTCGTACAGAATTTATACTGTTAGCGGAGCAAGAAGCAGTCCATTCTTGGCTAACAACGCTTTTATTCTTTCACTTGTCAAAGAATCTCTTAAATTTCTTTTATTTGCCAAAATTTTAATAAATATTTACATAAATGTGACAAATATAGCAATCCTAAATCATTTATAAACAATTCCTGTTAAGCGTTAAGCGTTAAGCGTTAAGAGCCCTCATGGGACAATTTACAATCTCATTTAGGACTGCTATAAAATACTAGTAGACAACGGCGGAAGTAAAACACCCATCCAAAATTCAGTGAATGAGCGAATTCAGCGTCCCTTGCGCGTGTCCCAAGGGGAGACGCGCGGTACTAAGTGTTAAGACCCGGTGGGCAAGATCTAAATCTTTATTGCCGTATATTGCCTGATTTTAAATGCTCAATTTTTACAGAATCGCCAACTTTCAAGCCCAATTGTGCAGCCCGCCCGGAACGTAGTTCTATGACTTGATTAATTGGTGTCTGGGGACCATAAGTAGGACAAGGAGTGGTGTTGCAAGGAGGTGCGGAAGCAGCAATGTACTGCACTTTCCCATTTAGCATAAAAACCATATCCAGTGCTACTGGTACATTCTTCATCCAGAAACTGGCTGTAAACGGTGATCGAAACTCAAACAGCATTCCACGGTTATCGGGTAAAGCTGGACGATACATCAACCCCATCTCTTGCTGTTGGGGTGTCTGTGCGACTTCTAACTCAATTTTTGTACCATCGGGAACATCGGGAACAACCGCCACAGCTGAAATTGGTAGTTGTTGACCTGCATTCTTAGTTAGCTTTGAAGACATTGGTGCTTGGGATTGAGAACTAGGCGTAGCCGTGGGAAGAACTGCTTGTGTAGGAACAGAACAGCCGGCTAGCAAAATGCTCAAAACTACTGATAGCAAACTTAGCCAATTAATCATAAAAATTTTAGTCATTAGCTATCTATTTTGTTATTCACCTCACTTCCTCGACTCTTCCCACTTGTGTTCAAGTATCTCTCAATACATAGCCTACACCTCGCACCGTTTGAATGAGTCGCTTTTGACCTTCATCTTCAATTTTGAGTCGCAAGTAGCGAATGTACACTTCAATCACATTCGACTCGCCCATAAAGTCGTAACCCCAAACATTTTCCAGTATTTGTTCGCGGGTTAATACCTCACGGGGATGTTCCATCATATACTTAAGCAGGTCAAATTCCTTCATTGTTAAGTCAATCGCCCGTTCATTAAGTATGGCGCGGCGGGTTGCTATATCTAAAATGAGATCACCAAAACGTAAGTGCTCGGAAGTATCGACTTCAGGTTTTAAGTATAAGCGAACCAGGTTCAAAAAATCCTCACCCCGGTAAGGCTTGAGAAAGTAATCATCAGCTCCAGCATCTAAGCAAGCTACACGATCATCTACTGTATCGCGTGCCATTAGAACTAGGACGGGCGATCGCATTCCAGTCGTTCTAAAATTTTTACATAACGACAGTCCGGATTCTCCTGCCAGCATTCGGTCGATGACAACTAAAGCAGGTTCGCGATCGCGACTATATTGTATACCATTTGTCCCATCATGAGCCACGATGGGATCATAACCAGCTTCTTTTAAATCAAAAGCAAGCTGATTTGCGAGATTTTCATCGCTTTCAATTAGCAATACACAAGGGTTATGAGCTACCGTCATATTGATTTTGGATGTTCGATTTTAGATTTAGGATTTTTACTGAAGTTGGTAGAAGTGCAGTTTACGGATTTTTTGGTGATCAATCAATCTTGACTTGACACGTGTTCTACCGACCATGTATTAGCACATATAAGTATCTGCCATACAAATCGACAGATACAGTCATTTTAATCACTAATTTCAAATCTAGCTGGCATTGTTTATCAGCAGAATGATAAATTCAACTTTTAGACAACCCCTCACTCATCCAAAATCCCAAATAACCCTAGGGTAATTCTACAGAGCTAGGCTTAGCTATATGTGGTAAACCCCAACCCAGTTTTTCTCGTAAAATCCTGAAAAATTCTGCGGGTTGGAGACGGACAAACGGGGCGCAATAGGGTGACTTCTCTACAGAAACTCTATCGTCTGGCAGAACATAGCACCCCCCATTACCATCCACAGTCATCACCAGCCGAGGAGTGTTCACTGGGTAGATATTCAGTGGTTCACTATCTGGAAATACCAAAGCTCTAGAAGCCAGAGAATGAGGACATATGGGTACAAGCTGCAGTACGGGTACACCCGGAGTCACGACTGGACCGCCAGCACTCAATGAATATGCTGTAGAACCTGTCGGCGTAGATACTATCACACCATCTGCTGCAATGTCTACTGCTGCGTGCCGACCAACCGCTATCTCAAAATGACACATAGAGGTCAATGGTTCTCGATGCAGCACCATCTCATTTAAGCACAGAGCTTCCCACATGACATAATCTTCCCGAAAAACTCTGATTGTGAGCATCGCTCTTTCCTCAATCTCATAATCACCCAGAAGCAACTTTTCTATTGCTTGGGGTAATTGATTGAGATAAGTTTCGGTCAAAAATCCCATGTGACCGGTGTTGACCGTTAAAATCGGGATACCACAAGGAGCAACTAAACGAGAAGCAGCCAGAACTGTACCGTCTCCGCCTAACACCACCGCAAATTTCATATCTGAATCAAATCCAGGGGGTGTTAGTCCCTCTATTGGGGTGTGGCATACGGGACTTTCAGGTGTAGAATAGCCCAATATTCCGCCTACAGCTGATGTGACACAGATATCCCAACCTGCTGCGGTTAATGTCTGTTTCAGTTCGATAGCGATTCGGCTTGCTACCGGCTTAACGTCATTGTAGATAATGCCTGCTTTGGGCACACTGAAATATCCAAATTATTAGTGACGCACTTTATTATGTTAATCGTTGCACATTTTGGGCTATTTAGTCATTAGTATTTTGTTTTTGTGTCATAACTACTGACTCATAACTTATGACTGATAGCTACTGAGTGTCGGTTTTCTTAAACGGGGATCTTTTTGGTTTTTGTTTTTTGGGCTGAATCTTCTGGTAGTCTAACTCCTTGAGCTTCTTCATAATTCGACTGAAGTACTCTTCCAGGTAACTTTCTACGGTTGCTGTTTCGCTGGGCTCTAACCCAAAAACCTGATAAACTTCCTCCATTGGAGCATTTAGTGGCTTGCCACTAGCGATGACTTCTGTAAAAGCAAGTCTATCTGATACGTTCCATCCCCACTGAAAGAAGCGTATGACTCGGCGCACGGTACGTAGTAAATTAATTGGCAACCGTGTAATCCGCGCTTCCTTTCCAGATAAGCGTTCGCACAAGGCTATAATTTCCTCGGCACTCCAAGCACGAGTTCCCACCACTGGAAAAGTTTGCTTTTCGGCTTCTGGTATCTTCAGCGCGCGAATGGCAAATTTAGCAACATCCTGAGTGTCCATGTAGGCGATCGGAGACGAATCTCCTGTTACCCAAACAGGCTGTCCCTCTAATATCGGAATTCCATATTGACCGATTAAGCCTTGCATGAAGCCAGACAGTCGCAATATGGTGTAATTTAAACCGGATTCAGCCAAAAAAAGTTCTGTACATCGTTTAATCTCCATTAAGGGTACGTCTGGATATTTTTCCGCATCCAGTAAGGAGAAAAAGATAAAACGTTCCACACCTGCAGCAACAGACTCTTGAATCAAAGAGACTTTGCCTTCCCAATCTACTTGTCTGATACTAACAGAATCGGCAGGACGAGATGTTGACGCATCAATAACTGCTGTCACACCTTCAAGTGCTGCTTTCAATGTCTGACGGTAGCATAAATCTCCTGGTACGACTTGGGCTCCCCACTCTTTTAAAAACGCGGCTTTTTTTGCATTCCGAACAAGACACCGAACTTTATACCCCTCATCGATCGCACGACGAGCCACTTGTCTCCCTAAAGTACCAGTGGCACCAATTATTAATAATGTCATGAGAGCTTTTTACAAAATTTAAACTTTTATGAATAAAATCTTATCAGACTTGACTATGCAAACAAAAGTTTACACGCTTTGAAAGCGCGTATACGAGACAAAGAGACTTTAAAGTTGTCTCTTGTCTCTAGCGCGATGCTTTTTTACAGCGATTCCTCTTCGCCACCTTGAATTTTCAGCAACAAAGCGCCTAAAGCCCAGCCCACAAAGATTAAACCGAAGGACAACAAAGCTGCATTTAACATTTCGCCGCTCATTGTTCTAATTCTCCTTTGCAAATTGTTTAATTAAGTTAAGTTTACCAGAGCCTGAAAGAGCTGCCATAGTATTAGACTTGTGTGAAACATTGTAAAGTTGCCGATATCTCAAGTCGTCCTCCTTGTCTCCCTCCGATTGAATATTTTTTTATCGCTTCGCTCCTGGGTGTAGGGGTGTGGGGGTGTAGGGGTGTAGGGGGAAGAGGGGATCTTCTTTGTTGCCACGCCGCCGAACCCAGAAGGACTCAAGCCCACGCCAGATGTCTCAAGTCGGGAGATCCTACAGGTGCCTGTAGCACCTCAATTCATTGATGGGGATCCCCTACACCCTTACCCCCTTACCCCCTTACACCCCTAGTTTACTGACCAAACAAGTCTGTTTTGAGCAAATTCCTGCTCTCTACGAAGTTGAAGTGTATCTTGAGAAGGAATAATATGCCAACAATGTACAAATTAGATCAAAAAGATATAACATCAGTGCCAAGCCGCCCACGCTTAGCATTAACACTGGGAGATCCAGCAGGAATTGGACCAGAAGTTATTTTAAAAGCTTTAGCCGATCCAGAAGTTAGCAAAAGTTGTGATCTGACGGTCGTGGGTAGCCGAGATTTCTTAGTAGAGATTTATACGAAACTAAAATTAGCCGAAAATTCTCAGCCTTTAGCAGATCCAGCAGAGTTATCAATTCTTGATGTGCCCTTAGACAAGCACACACAGGACGAAATTATCATCGGGACGGGTAATGCAGCAAGTGGTGCGGCTAGCTTTGCTTATATGGAAACAGCCATAGCCCAAACACTGGCCAATCAATTTGATGGTATCGTAACAGGTCCAATTGCCAAATCAGCCTGGAAGGCGGCAGGGTATAATTATCCAGGTCAAACAGAACTTTTGGCCCAAAAGTCAGGCGCAAAACGTGTGGGAATGTTGTTTGTCGCGCGATCGCCCCACACTAACTGGACACTTTGCACTCTGCTTGCCTGCACACATGTGCCATTAAGTCAAGTACCAAAAGTACTAACACCAGAGTTGATGACAGAAAAACTTGACTTGTTGGTGGAGTGTTTGGAGAAAGATTTTGGTTTACAAAAAGCGAGAATTGCGATCGCTGGTTTAAATCCCCACAGCGGCGAACAGGGACAACTTGGACACGAAGAACAAGATTGGTTAATTCCCTGGATTGAGCAAGAACGCAAAAACCGCCCGAATTTACAATTAGACGGTCCGGTTCCACCAGATACAATGTGGGTTAAACCAGGTCAAGCTTGGTATGGTAACATTGAGCCGTCACAAGCTGCAGATGCTTACATTGCACTGTATCATGACCAAGGTTTAATACCGGTAAAGTTGATGGCATTTGACAGAGCAGTTAATACTTCTATAGGTCTTCCTTTTGTTCGTACCTCACCGGATCACGGGACGGCGTTTGATATTGCGGGTAAGGGAATTGCTGATGCTACGAGTATGAAAGCAGCAATTCTGTTAGCAGCCCAGTTAGTATCCCAGAGGCGAAAAGCAAGACTGTAATAGCAGTATACGCAATAGCGCCAAAAGATTATGACAATGCTTGTGGATGCCATTTTAGTTGTTACTGGATCAGAGTACAAAGCTGTTTGCAAAGGATTAAATCGCCTTGCAGTTGCGACACCGCCTGTTTTTCCCATTCCTATGGGTTCTTCAGGACTAACCAAACATTTAGAACAATGGTTACAAGCTGGACACCTTTCTCATCATCCGCAACCGAGAGTTTTGTTGATTGGGTTATGTGGAAGTTTGTCAACTAAATATAGTGTTGGCAAGGCTGTAGTGTATCGAAGTTGCATTTATCCTGGTGCAGAAGAAAAGAAAAATGCTGCTGAACTTTTGTGCGATCGCTCGTTAACGGAGATAGTCCAAAATAAATTACAAGATAGAGTTTTTACAGGTATTGGTTTGACAAGCGATCGCCTGATTTATTCTGCAAGTGAAAAATTTCAATTAGGTCAAACATATGGTGCTGACGTTGTAGACATGGAGGGATTTTTAGTATTAGAATTTTTGAGTGAGTTAGGAATTGCTGTATCAATGCTGCGAGTTATCAGCGACGATGCACATCACAATATTCCTAACCTCAGCAATGCATTTCACTCTGATGGTTCTTTGCAGGCATTTCCTTTAGCAATGGGACTCCTCAGACAACCAATTGCTGCAACTCGCCTCGTTTCTGGTTCTCTTAGAGGATTGCGTATTTTAGAATATTTAACCACTTTTTTGTTTAATAGGTAGATCTGTGAACTGCCTAATTCAAAAAGTGTTTATTTGTAAGTATTCAGCTACTAGCTTTGACTCATCAGCAAGCATGATTTGTCGGTCTTTCGGCAAGGCAAGCTGAACACTAAGTGGTGACGGCTGAACGCTTATAAAAAAATCAACAGATTTAATGATATTGACAGTGAAGAGTAATTTGAATTCCCGATTTTTTCACATTCTTGTTTGCCTGCTCTCAACGTTCTTGGTAACAGATTGCCGAATCATTCAAGCACAAGAAAAAACCATATCTAGCAAAAAAATCGCTTACGGTGGCAACGACCAGCAAATAAGCAATCAAGGGCGATCGCGTACCTACTATCTTTACACCCCAAAATCTTATAATTCTCGTCGTCCGATGCCATTAGTTTTAGTGTTTCACGGACATGGTGGTAGTGGTCATTCAATTGCTCATGTTTCTCGCTTCAATACTTTAGCTGAGCAAAAAGGGTTTATTGTTGCTTATCCAGATGGAATTAACCAAGAATGGAGCTTGCGAGCTAATTCTCAAACGGGTGTGGATGATCTTTCATTTGTTTCAGCATTGATTAAGCGCATACAACAAACAAGAAATATTGACAGCGAGAAAATTTATGTGACTGGCTTTTCCAAAGGAGCAATTCTAGCCCAAGCCTTGGCTTGTAAATTCCCTAATAAAATTGCTGCTTTTGCATCAGTAGCAGGTGCGATGCCAGTGCGACTTAAACCTCTTTGTCAGCCACGGGCAGCCGTATCAATACTAATGATCAACGGTACAAATGATCGCTCCGTACAATATCAAGGCGATCACGACTCCCAAGAGCGAGGAGCGCTGATTTCCGTCCCCGCAACAATTAACTTTTGGCGATCGCGCGATCGCTGCGGTGGATCGGCTCCAGTGCGACTGCTTCCCGGTGCTAATCCACGCGCCCCCTATAAAGTCAAAATCTCTCGCTACTCAGGTTGTAAAGATGGCTCAGAAGTTTTTCTTGCAACTGTTGTAGGTGGTGGACATGCTTGGCCTGGTGGCACTTCTGATGATGCTAGCCTCAATAAGTTCAACAATAAGCTTGGCTTTAACGCCAGTCAGATGATTTGGAACTTTTTTGAACGTCACAGTCTGCCTTAAGTACTGACCAAGAAAGGGGTGTAGGGGTATGAGGGTGTAAGGGAAACCCGCCCAACGCACTGGCTCCCCTTACACCCTTACACCCCTAGTTTGTTGACTCTCGAATAGCTTACTTTAAACGGCAAGGTAAACCAGACCATGAAATCTGGTACAGTCCAATTACAGATCGTCGATTTGTGGTAGATAGTTCTATCAAGTCATGCCACACGAGCGATCGCCCGTATATGCCCAGAGGGGTTTTGGAAAAACCCCGTAGCTACTTCACTCCACCCTACTCCAGGATCTCCCCATGACATCACCATCAGCAGTTGCTCTTTCCATGTGGACTCCTTTGCGTCAGCCGGTGTTTCGTGCCTTGTGGGTAGCATCAGCGGTGTCAAGCATTGGGACTTGGATGCACGATGTCGGCGCATCATGGTTAATGACAACTCTTGCACCCAATTCACCGCTATTAGTGGCGCTGATGCAGGCGGCGTCTAGCTTGCCGTTTTTCTTGCTGGCTTTACCAGCAGGAGCGATCGCCGACGTTGTTGATCGTCGCAAGATGCTGCTGTGGACACAGGGTTGGATGTTAATCGTAGCTGCTTTGTTGGGTGTGCTGACAGTAGCTCACATTACAACTCCGTGGATACTCTTAGGGCTGACGTTTGCCCTGAGTATAGGCAGTTCGATGAATATGCCTGTTTGGCAAGCTGTCACACCCCAACTCGTATCGAAAGAAGAACTGCCGCAAGCTGTCACTCTCAGTGGTATTGTTGTTAATTTATCTCGCTCAATTGGTCCAGCCGTAGCAGGGATTGTCATCGCCACAGCAGGAACAGGTGTTGTTTTCCTGCTAAATGCTGCCTCATTTGTGAGCGTGATCTTCGTGATTGCTCGTTGGGAACGTACGCATGAAAAGAGTGCCTTACCCACAGAACGGTTTGTGGGAGCTATGCAAGCAGGGGTACGTTACATCCGCTACGCCCCAGTCTTCCAATCTGTACTGATTAGAACAATAGCCTACATTTTCTTTGCCAGCGCCTTGTTTGCCCTACTACCACTGCTGGGGCGCAAAGAGTTGGGGCTGGATGCGTTTGGATATGGTGTCGTTCTTGGCTTTTGGGGCATTGGCGGCTTAGGAGGAGCGTTTCTTTTACCCAAAGCACGAGAGAAATTTTCAATCGACAGCCTGGTGGCGATCGCATCCTTAGTGATGGCTGCGATGATGCTAGCGCTAGCATATTTCCGGATTGTACCACTGGTGTGGGTAGTAATGCTGCTGGTGGGCATTTCGTCCCTGTGCGTTATGGTTAGTCTGACTGTCACAGCCCAAACATCAGTTCCAAGCTGGGTGCGTGCTAGAGCTTTATCTGTACAATTGCTTGTGTTCCAAGGAGGAATGGTGTTGGGCAGTCTTTTGTGGGGTACTTTGGCTCAACATACAAGTATCTCAACTGCCCTTACCAGTGCTGCTGTAGGATTAATTGTGTGTGTCCTGCTGACAAAGCGTTATCGTCTTCGCTGTGCTGAAAAATTGGACTTACAAGCGTCCCTGCATTGGGATCAACCACGCATTGCTTTTGAACCTTGCCCAAATGATGGTCCTGTTTTGATTACTTTAGAGTATCGCATTGACCTAGCAAACGCTGAAGAATTTTCCAAGGTGATGCAAGCATTTAGCCAAATTCGCCGGCGTGATGGTGCACTGCAGTGGGGCTTGTATCAAGATTTGTCTGATCCTAGTCGCTTTGTAGAAACAACGCTTGTAGAATCTTGGGCAGAACACAAAAGGCAATTTGCGCGGGTGACGAATGCAGATAGAGTGATTGAGGAACGAGTCCGTGCTTTTCACATTGGTGAACAACCGCCCAAGATTTTGCAGATGATTTATTCAAACCCAAACAGGCCTCCATGTTAGGGAATTCAAAATTCAAACGTGCTTTGAGTTTACTGTTTTTTCTTTAATACAGGTGTTAAGTGTTCTGGAATTCCTGCAAGCCGAATAGCATTACACCCAAATTGGTATGAGAACTCAATTGATTTTCCCGCCCCTAATGCAGTGTAAAAACCGATGGCAAATTCAATACTAGCTTGATCACCAATCTCTTTGTTCATTCCAATAACGTAGGGAATATGTTGGACAATTGCATCTGCTTGTACCGATGAATAACACGCATTGAGCAAAACGCATTCAGTGTGAGCAGTAAACAACTTGAACAATTCTGCTAGAGCTTCTGTATTTACTAACTGTGCATCTCCAGTTTGATTTTCAAACGCCAAACCATCATCTTTAGAACCATGTCCACTGAAATGAACAATTTGGGGCTCGAAGTCTAATAATGCTTGAGATACATCTCGCACACGCACAGCCCAACGTTGTTCTAAGTTAAACTCCTCTCTTCTTTTTGCTCTTTTTAATCCAGCATCAATTTCTCGTACCTCTTCATCCAATCGTAAAGACGTAGTGCTTTTGGGATTAGCCGTTAGAATCAAAATCGTTTTTCTTGTGTAAGAATTCGAGCTTTGAAGTATCGATTGTACTGATTTTTTCAAATCATGTATTTCGCTACCTTGCTCTTGTAACAGCAATCTGATTTCTTGCTCTGACAACCCCTTAAGTTGATTGTAAATGTCAAAATATTCCGCACTAAGTTCAGACTTATCAGCATCTAGAGCAGTCTTAGCACGAAGTAAAAACTTATCTTCACCCCGCATCTCCATGCCGACAATTCTCAACTCAGCATCAGGATGATTTTCAGCTAACTGGTTAAATGAAATGGCAATAGCACGGGGGTCAATACTTTGGCTATGGTAAAGGTCTAGAGTATCAAAAATCGGCTTGATAAAATCGCCAAACTCCCCATCGGCAAAAACTTCTTCTCGATTATCCGGTTTACGACAAGGGTCAGGATTCTCTTTTGTGGGAAACCGCATATAAACGTACTCACACCGCGCCCCATCAAATTTGGTATCTCTAGTAATGCCCCAGTCTTGAATGTAAGCTCCTGTAAGAGTAGCACCTGTAAAATCAGTACCATCTAACTGCGCTTGTACTAGCTTGGCTCTGGATAAATCCGCATCTTGTAAATTTGCAAAGCTTAAGTCGGCGCTGATGAAACTAGCGTCTGTTAAATTAGTACCTTTAAAGTTAACTCCACGTAGGTCTAAGCGATCAAATTTTTTACAATAACCATGTCCAGTTACTAAACAATCACGTACCTGTGTAATTTGTAGATAGCTAGAACTAGAATGAACTCTGTGTAATTTATTGGCTTTATAAAAGCTTGTACGAGTCAAATTCGCTTTGCTAAAATCCGTATTTCCGAGAGTAGCAGATGTAAAATTAGCATCCGTTAAATTGGCACTACAGAAACTTGTTCCTTTTAAAGTTGCAAAAGCAACTGCAATGTCGCAAATCAAGACGTGCTTGGGGTCTCCCTTAAATCCACGTCTAATTATATATGTGCTTAATAATATTATTGCTGCTGTGGCTAAAACTACGGCTATGGGTAAAACGTAAAATTCCGCTTTGACCCCGTTGTGTGCAACTTTGTTTCCAAGGAAAAATCCGACTTTAGCTCCGATTACAGTTCCAATTACGACTGCGGTTACAACTAAAACTTTTCCTCTTGTTGCAACTAAAACTCCGACTCCACTTAAGACTTCAACTAGGGCTAAAACTAAGCCTAAGGCTCCAGCTAAGGTCAAGGCTAAAGCATCGACGTCTCCGTTTTGAAGAACAAAGGGTACAGCTAAGGGTACAGTTAAGGCTCCAGATCCAACGAAAGCTCCCATACCCACTAATATTCCTTGGTAAATTGTAAACAAAAAGAATATACCTATCATAAATATAATACTCAACCCTCCAACTTGATACATTAGCTGAGAGTTTGTATCTTTGCTAAATACTAGCATTGCGACCAAAGTACCAGATCCTGCTGAAAAAAATCCTGATAGACTTATAAGCGTCCACGAAATAAACACTAAGAAAATAGCCCATCGCCTTCGCAATCCAGCTTTTGCATGGCTAAAATTAGCTTTTGTTAAATTAGCATCAGTAAAATCAGCACTATAAATTTTTGCATAACTAAAGTCAGCGTCCGTTAAGTCTTGTGCTTTGAAATTAGCCCCTTTTAGAATAGCACCCTTGAAATTAGCTCCTCTGAGATTTTGACTTTTAAAATCTCGTCCTTTAAGATTTTGCTTCGAGTAATCTGCTGGCATAGGTTTAAATAAGGTTTTTTAATTAAATATCATCGTTCTTAATCAAATCGTCCTTAATTGATTTAAAAGTACTACAATTATTACGTATAAAATCTTTCGTATTTTTATCTTCACAATTGCTTGGATCTGGAATATATTTATTAATGTCATTTTTTGATTTCTCAGAAATATTCCAGGTAAGCGGAAGCTTGATACTATTATTTTCGGCTTCAAGTATCAAAGTTTTGACTTTTGGCTTTGATTTATCCTTTGATCGAATTTTACTATCACTAGAGATAATGAATTTAGACATATCAATAGCAGTAAAATCACTTTCTAGCCTAGCATTAATAAAAGCTTGAAGCGGTGAAGAAATTTCATTAAACGATGTCAACCCTTGTTGATTATCAATCGTATTGTTTTCCGATTGACTACCAATCGCTAAGTAAATAATTTGAAAATTAATATTATTCTCTTTAATCTTTTCACTTTTATCCAAAGTTTGACCAATATCTAAGGCTGTGAAAATCCCTGAATTATCAAAATAACCACCATCAACTAAATGTTTAGTGTATTTGTTTTTACCCTTACTTTCATGATACCAAGCTACCGGGGTGATAAAGGGAAATCTAGCGCTAAGTCCAATAGCTGTACTCAAGCTTAAGTTTACATTTTCAAGGACGTCGAGATCTTTTTGTTTAAAAGGACTTATTACCAACCTTTTACCTGTTTCAACTACTGTTGTATTGAACACTAGGGCAGGAGCTATTTTAGTAGGATCCCAATGTTCGTAAAAAGAGTTCTTAAAGGGATTATTATTTTTACTATTTTTATAAGACCAGGCTTTTTCAAAGGCATATTCTAGCCCCTTTGCCCGATCCCAATCATTGATACCCGTGGGTAAAAACCCCTGAATCATATCAGGAAACATACCAAATGTGTATAAGGGAGAGAGGAAATCATGATTAAAATATTTATTAACTTTATTACTTAATCCCTTATATTCACCATGAGTTTCCTTTATCAAACTCGAATAGACTGATGCTCCCAAGCTACCGCCAGAAACACTACTTATAGCAAAAAGATGCTGGGGAAAATTAGGAACTTTTTCACTCAAGATTGCTAAAGCTCTTGCTGTATAGTAGGCTGCATAGATCCCACCACCTTGAGCAGAAACAATATAAACAGTATAAGGATTATCTTTATTATATTTATAAATACCTGGTTTCTTTTTAAGCCATGTATTAAAATTATCTTCTAAAGGGTGAAGTGAGTACTTCGACATCCACGGTAAATTTTTTAAATGATGATTATCATTAATGTTAAATAAGCTGAAAATAATAACCAATCCAAATAAAATAGTCAGAAGAGGTATATTAGTATTATGACCCCAAATATAAATAGTTGTAAAGAGAATCAAAAGTGCAGTAAATCCAATAGACAATACACTAATCATCCCAATCCAACTGGATGAGAAAGGGATATTTAAGTTCAAAAAGATAAAAGGTAAAGAAACTGTCAGTACTAAGTATATTAAATTTTTAAAATAAATAAAGTACTTTTTCGAGTATGTATTTTGCTCGACTGTCGATATTTCAATCTTTCGTTTTTGCTCGTATTCATAATAAAAAGAAAAGATTGTAAGTAATACTGAAACAAGAATAAGAGTTTTTACTCCCTTAGAGTACTTTGAACTCGTATCAGCTATTAAAGGCAATGAAAATAGATTCAAAGTCAAGTGAGACAAGTTAAAAAATAGTACTTCAAGTTGTAAGAAGATAGGATTTTTTAAACTAAACCAATCTTTATTTTTGAACTTAAGTAGATATATGATATTAGCAACAACAAAAGAAACGAGAACAAGGAATAAAACGACATTAATTCCATCTGACCAACTTTTTAAAAAAACAGATGCTTTTTCATAGTTGTCTTGATTAGAAACGTTAGAAGAATCCGTAGATGCTTTATAAAGCTCCTTATATCCGTTATAAAGACCCGTAGCAAGACTAGCAATTGGAATCATTCCTAACAGTGTTAGAACTAATAAATTAAAGACATGTACAAATGGTTTTTCCAAAAAATTTATTGCTTTTTTAATTTGATTTTGAATAAAAGCTATCTTCTCTTTTATCCATAGAACAATATTTTTATTTTTCTTGTCCGTTTCAAATTTGTTTGAATAGAATATGTTCTTTTTGAACCATTGAATAAACTTTGTTTCACTATTCTCCTTCTTTTCAGTTTCTTTTGAATATGATGTATTCTTATTTTTAGTATTTACATCATATACATTTATTTTTATCAGGTAGGAAGTATACCACATAAAAAATGTCAATATAGACACAAAAATTGTGGTTATATATGCGTAGTGAGACGCTTTTTGTCCCTTGTCATCTAAAATAAGTGATTGATAAACCTCTATTGTTTGATCCAAATTTGTAAAAATTAGGTAAATAGCTAAAGCGATAATCAATTGAACTCTTAAACAAATTAAGTAATCGACAAAAGGTTTAATCAGTATTATTATAAAATAACCGAAATATTCAATTGTTAATATAGGTAATTTTATAAATATTAATATCGGTAATGTTATAAATATTAATTTCGATAAAGCTCGATAATTTCTTTTTAAATAATTTAGAGTATAATTTAAGTATTTCATATTTTCACTCTCAATATCTATATATAAAAATCATTCGTTAAAAGAACCACTCTATTAAGATTTCAAGAATCAGTGTATTGAATATGCATATCTTACCTTTACAAACGGATAAAGCTAAAGTGTTGTCTACCAATATTTAATAGTGAACAGTCAAACCAGCTTATGCAGTAAATAAATTATAGTTTGCACATCACGCCTGCTCCTAATCGCTGTCTGGCTTGGGTTCTAGTCGATTTACAATAGATGACATTACATACTTCCCTCATATCAGTTGTGCGTTAGCGGAGCGTCTCCCCTTGGGAGAGGATGCCCACCAGATTTGGCTGGTGGAATCAAAGGTGCCAAAATTTTCCATTCTAAGTCACTAAGGTCGCTATAATAAGCTTTTCGAGTCATTTCTGTAAGTATATACACTGTCTTGTAAGTATCTTACCTTTGTAATTACGCTTGGCTAGCCATCTTTATATTTACTTTATAAATAGCCTCTGAATGTGCTTTTCTAACTTTTACAAACGGATGAAGCTAGAGCGTTGTCAACCAATATTTAATAGTGGCCAGTCAAACCAGCTTATACAGTAAATAAATTATGGTTTGCACATCACCCCTGCTCCTAATCGCTGTCTGGCTTGAGTTCTAGTCGATTTACACGGGATACGCCAATATTTACCAATTTTGACCTATGCTTTTGAAAGACCATCACAGACCATTTATATTTAATAGTGGGCAGTCTAACCAGCTTATACAGTAAATAAATTATGGTTTGCACATCACGCCTGCTCCTAATCGCTGTCTGGCTTGAGTTCTAGTCGATTTACACGGGATACGCCAATATTTACCAATTTTGACCCATGCTTCTGAAAGACCATCACAGACCATTTATATTTAATAGTGGGCAGTCTAACCAGCTTATACAGTAAATAAATTATGGTTTGCACATCACCCCTGCTCCTAATCGCTGTCTGGCTTGAGTTCTAGTCGATTTACACGGGATACGCCAATATTTACCAATTTTGACCTATGCTTTTGAAAGACCATAAATGAGATTTTTTAATACATCCCGCATTGAATCTCTCGACCACAGGCTCATTGCTATGATCAGGCAAACTACCAGTTGTGCTGGTGAGTCCAGTCGGCGGTGTCGGTTTCCGTCCCGTCGAACTGGCGAACCCGAAGGGTAAGGAGCGATGACGTTCCTCTTCGACTTTAGTTTTAGCGATACGCCAAGGGCGTCTGCGCTCTGCGCAATCGCCTGTTCGATTGAAGTTGCTGGAATTGCTATCTTTATTACTTTGAATTTCTCAGTACTTTGTATCTTGGAAGACATTAATGAGAATTCTTTTAGATGCACCATACTTGATTTCCATTTTTGGAAACAATACCTAACCCTCTTTTGTCACTCTCGCTCTTCGTATAATTAAAGACAAACGCTAGAACTAGTACCTGTGTTATGGTAGAGCCTCGTCAACCAATACCCACAGTCAAATTTATTGACGAGTACTGTCAAATTTATCAAAAAGCAATTAGGAGGTTAGAAGTTTTGAAGCTTTTAAGTACCTGCACATGGGTATGATATCTGAAATAAAACGTAAAACTCGTTGCAGTAATAGCAAAAATTCTAGGGTTAGATAATCATCAACCATGTAAGTATTTAGCAGGACATGATATAAGTCCTAATAAAAAAAACAGTGCTATAAACAATAATCCCACCTAGTTGCTGTGTAGGTGGGGTATTGATGAACGGGATTTACACAATCAAACAAAAATTAACGTCTTCAAAGAATGTAAAGTGTAAGGTTAGAGGTACAATGGATTGCGCCCATAGGGGTGTAGAGAAAGTACCATAATCTCCGTTACAACTACACACTTCACTCCTCACTGCCAGTCTTAACAAAAAATTTGGTGTGTAGGTTCAATCTTAACAGAAATATTCCAGGAAAAACCTGCCGCTACCGCGATCAGTTTCGATATTCACAAGATGCTCCCTAATGATCTAGAGTGTTTAATTCTATATACAACTTATAGAAAGACAAACAGGAAAATCAGCTAGCTTACCACAAATATTCAGCCCAACAAAATATTCTTATTTTCAAAAGAATCTGTTAAGAAATATCAAGTAAGAAGTGCTATGACAGCATTAAATAAATCTTTTCCGAAATCACAAGCTATTGAGCAGTAGTTATGATTATTCTACCGAGAGTGAACCTCTGTTTATTGTGAATGCTGCTGTCAATTACAACCACATATTATCCAGCTACAGATTTAGGGTACTTACTGCATAAACACCCAGATCGTTGCCAATCTTTTTCTCTTTCCTTTGGACAAGCGCACATCTTCTATCCAGAAGCAAATGAGCAACGATGCACTGCAACACTGCTTTTGGATATTGATCCAGTGAAGTTAGTGCGCGGACGTAGTGTAAATTTAGAACAATACGTGAACGATCGCCCTTATGTTGCTTCTTCATTTTTAAGTGTGGCGATCGCTCAAGTCTTTAGTACTGCGCTTGCAGGGCGTTGTAAAGATAAACCTGAATTAGTACAAACTCCTGTCCCTCTGGTTGCGAAATTATCTGTTTTACCTTGTCGAGGTGGCGAAGGATTTCTACGACAGCTTTTTGAACCATTAGGTTACACTGTCACTGCTCAAAGTCATCCTTTAGATGAGACATTTCCTGATTGGGGACAGAGCCAGTACTACACTGTAGAATTGCAGCATACCTTACCCCTTGCTGACTTGCTGAGTCATCTGTACGTACTAATACCAGTCTTGGATGACGATAAACACTATTGGGTAGGTGATGAGGAAATCGAAAAACTCCTGCGTCATGGAGAGGGTTGGTTAACTGGACATCCAGCACGGGAAACAATTACTCATCGTTACCTGAAAAAACTAGGTCGTTTGACTCGCGCGGCTTTGGCACAACTTGCAGAGGAAGACGAACTCGATCCAGACAGTACCCAAGAAAGCCATGCTGAAGAAGAAGCAGCTGTAGAAAAGCCCATTAGCCTAAATCAGCAGCGGTTAAATGCTGTTATTACTACTTTAAAAGAAAGCGGCGCAAAACGAGTCATTGATTTAGGTTGCGCCCAAGGGAATTTATTACGAACTCTGGTTAAAGATAGCTTTTTTGAGCAAATGACTGGTGTTGATGTTTCCTACCGTTCATTGGAAGTCGCACAAGAGAGATTAGATCGCCTGCACTTACCTCGTACCCAATCGGAACGTCTACAACTGATTCAAGGCGCACTCACTTACCAAGATAAACGTTTTACAGGCTACGATGCAGCTACAGTAATTGAGGTGATTGAGCATCTCGACTTACCGCGCTTTGCTGCTTTTGAGCGGGTGTTGTTTGAATTTGCCCAACCCAAAACTGTGGTTGTGACAACACCCAATATTGAATATAACGTCAGATTTGAGAACTTACCTGCTGGAAAACTACGACATAGAGATCACCGCTTTGAATGGACGCGCCAACAATTCCAAACTTGGGCAAACCAAGTTGCAGAACGCTTTGGCTACAGTGTGAAATTTCAAGCAATAGGAGAGGAAGATCCAGAAGTTGGTTCTCCGACGCAGATGGGGGTGTTTAGCTATCAAATTTAAGAAACATAATCACAAAAGTTTTTATAAGTGAAATGAAAATAACTTTTCCTGAACTTTCTTTAGTTGTCCTCATCGGTGCTTCCGGTTCCGGGAAATCAACATTTGCCCACAATCACTTTGCACCGTTTGAAATTTTATCCTCAGACTTTTGTCGCGGATTGGTATCCGATGATGAAAATAACCAATCTGCTTCTGGTGATGCTTTTGATGTACTGCACTATATTACCGCCAAGCGACTGGCAGCAGGTAAACTCACGGTAATCGATGCTACTAACGTCCAGCCAGAAGATCGTAAAGCATTGGTGGCATTAGCACGGCAGTATCATTGTTTTTCAGTGGCGATCGCCCTCAATTTACCAGAACAAGTGTGTCACCAACGCAACCAACAACGACCAGAGCGCCAATTTGGTTCTCATGTCGTGCGTCGTCACACTCAATTTTTGCGGCGTTCCCTGCGCGGATTGGAAAGAGAGGGCTTTCGCTACGTCTACGTTCTCAATTCAGTAGAAGAAATTGAAGCTGTAGAAATTGAGCGTCAACCTCTTTGGAACAACCGTAAATATGAACACGGTCCTTTTGACATCATTGGCGACATTCACGGCTGTTGCGACGAACTCGAAGCATTATTACAGAAGTTAGGCTACCAAACAAGTGAAGTAAGAGAAACACAGAGTGAGAGTCTAGGAAAATATCCTTCCCTCCTTCCCTCCCTCTCTCCTTCCCTCCCTTCCTTCCCCACCTACTACCATCCTGAAGGACGCAAAGCTGTTTTTCTTGGTGATTTAGTAGACAGGGGACCACGTATCCTAGATACAGTTAAACTTGTGCAAAACATGGTTGCAGCAGGTACAGCTATTTGCATTCCTGGTAATCATGAAAACAAACTTTTGCGGAAATTACGAGGTAAAAATGTCAAGGTCAATCATGGCTTAGAGCAAACCTTAGCAGAAATTGAGGCGTTACCAGAAGAAGTCCGCAAACCCTTCACTAAAGAACTGTGTGAGTTTCTCGATTCTCTTGTGAGTCACTACGTTCTTGATGCAGGGCGGCTTGTTGTTGCCCATGCGGGCTTGAGGCAGGAAATGCAGGGACGCGGTTCTGCTGCTGTCCGGGAGTTTGCTTTGTATGGTGAAAGCACCGGAGAAATTGATGAGTTTGGCTTACCCGTTCGTTACAACTGGGCAGCAGAGTACCGGGGTGAAGCAATGGTCATTTACGGACACACACCCGTTTTAGAAGCAGAATGGTTAAATAATACAATTGACATTGATACAGGTTGTGTATTTGGCGGTAAACTAACTGCTCTGCGTTATCCAGAGAAGGAATTAGTAAGTGTTCCCGCAGCCCGCACTTACTGCGAACCTGTCAGACCGATTTCGCAAGTGGAAAATCAAGAATCGGGCATCGAAAAAACTGCACAGCAGCAACACGACGATGTGCTGAATATTGAAGATGTACTTGGTCAGCGCATGATCAATACCCGTCTTTTGCCCAATATCAAAATACGGGAAGAGAATGCGATCGCCGCCTTAGAGGTGATGAGCCGTTTTGCTGCCAACCCTAAATGGCTGATTTACCTACCACCCACCATGTCTCCGGTGGAAACATCTCAAGCAACAGGATATCTGGAACATCCAACCCAAGCGTTTGCCTACTACCAGAACCAAGGAATCACTGAAGTTGTCTGCGAAGAAAAGCACATGGGTTCACGGGCTGTGGTTGTTGTGTGCCGAGATGAAATGGTTGCCAAGCAACGGTTTGGTGTGGTAGATGAGGGTATTGGTATCTGCTATACCCGCACGGGAAGGCGCTTTTTTGACGATTCAAAACTAGAGGTAGAATTCTTAGGGCGGGTTAATGCTGCCCTTTCACAAAGTGGTTTTTGGGAAACATTTGATACCGACTGGGTTTGTCTGGACTGCGAACTCATGCCTTGGTCAGTAAAGGCACAGGGGTTACTGCGGGAACAATATGCAGCTGTTGGGATAGCGTCACGTCTTGCCCTTGGCGATGCTGTGAGTGTGCTGCAACAAGCATATGAGCGTGGTATTGAGGTTAGCACCCAACTCAGTCAATATCAGCAACGTGTAGATATGGCACAGCAGTATGTCAGTGCTTATCGACGCTATTGTTGGTCAGTAAGTGATATATCTGACCTCAAACTTGCTCCTTTCCATATTCTGGCAACAGAGGGAAGTGTCCACACAGATAAAGACCATCGCTGGCACATGGAGCAGGTTGCAAAATTTGCTCAGTGCGATCCAGAGTTACTGCTAGCAACGACATATAAAATGATAGATTTGACTGACCCTAGCAGTCAAGCAGAAGGAGTTCGTTGGTGGGAAGAACTCACAAATGTGGGGGGTGAAGGTATGGTGGTTAAGCCAAGGGAATTTCTTGTTAGAGGTAGTCGCGGAATTGTCCAGCCTGCGGTTAAGTGTCGGGGACGGGAATATCTGCGAATTATTTATGGTCCGGAATACTCAACGCCTGAGAATTTGCAACGTTTGCGCCAACGAGGACTATCTGTCAAGCGGTCTTTGGCGATGCGGGAGTTTGCTTTGGGTGTCGAGGCTTTGGAGCGATTTGTTGCTCATGTTCCACTGCGTCGTGTGCATGAGTGTGTTTTTGGTATTTTGGCGATGGAGAGCGAACCTGTTGATCCAAGATTGTAAAAAGTTTTGTAGCCACTAGCTGATTTTGGGGGAAAACAAAATTTGTCTGCAAGTCTTGTCAATACGGTTCGGTTAGCTTGTTTCTCTCAACAGAGATCCCCCCAAACCCCCCTTAAAAAGGGGGGCTTCTAACCCTCTTTTACCCCCTTTTTAAGGGGGTCGCCGCAGGCGGGGGGATCTTATCCGAACTGTATTGCAAGTCTTGTAAAGTAAGTGTTTTGAGGAGCAGATGGCACTTACTCCTTTTAGAGAGATTAGTGGAAAGCTACTTGGGAATTCATTCCCAAAACTAGTTGAATTGAAGTTCTGCTAGCTTCCCAAGTCGATTCCACCAAATACTCGCTAATAGTCGCCATAATGTCGAAGCTTCCTGGGGCTAGTTCTAGCAGAATTTCTAATATCACCTCACAAATAATCGGCTTCCAGTAGATTCGCATAAACTTGCTCCAAAAACCATCTGAATATAAATACAGTGGCTTTTGACAAGTTATGCAACCTGCCTTATACCATTTTGGATTTTAGATTTTAGATTTTGGATTGTGAAAGACTTACTATAACACCGATTCAGTATTCATTATTGTGACTAAAAAACCCGGTTTCTTCTTGTTGAGTCAACGAAATTTCGGTCTTCCCGGTAACATAAACCGGGTTTTTGGGACAAAAGCTATAAGCTTTTTACTCACTATCTAGTAACCAAAACTCTTGAATCCTGGGTGGGAGGTTCTCCAACAAAGATTGCACCTCGTCGAATTAGGTCGAGTTTTATAGATTCTGAAATTCCTTGATTATATCCAAATCGGGCTTTTTCTACATTTGCACCACTCAGATCAGCATCAATTAGATTGGCACGAATTAGATTAGCATTTTTCAGGTTGCTACCAATCAGATTGGCATTAATTAGATTAGCATCTCTGAAGTTTGCACCACTCAGGTTAGTGTTAATCAGCTTTGCATCACTCAAATCAGTACGGTTTAGAAAGGCACGGCTCAAGTCAGCTCGGTTCAGGTTGGCTCCTCTCAAATTGCCATACCTCAAGTCGGCTTGACTTAGATTGGCATTAATCAAGGTTGCATAGTTGAAGTTAGCACAACTGACACTTGCATTGCTCAAGCTGACATTGTGTGATGGCAGTTTCTGTGCTAAGGCTCTCAGGGCAAGGGCGCGATATGACTCATCCTGAATTTCCCTTGCGGCGGCGAGTGCTTCGGCTAATAACTCAGGAGGCAGTTTCTGTGCTAAAGCTCTCAGGGCAAGGGCGCGATATGACTCATCCTGAATTTCCCTTGCGGCGGCGAGTGCTTCGGCTAATAACTCAGGCAGTTTCTGTGCTAAAGCACTCAGGGCAAGGGCGCGATATGACTCATCCTGAATTTCCCTTGCGGCGGCGAGTGCTTCGGCTAATAACTCAGGCAGTTTCTGTGCTAAAGCACTCAGGGCAAGGGCGCGATATGACTCATTCTGAA
>JAHHGV010000043.1 GCA_019359695.1 Brasilonema angustatum HA4187-MV1 | reverse complement strand
TGACTCATCCTGAATTTCCCTTGCGGCGGCGAGTGCTTCGGCTAATAACTCAGGCAGTTTCTGTGCTAAAGCACTCAGGGCAAGGGCGCGATATGACTCATTCTGAATTTCCCTTGCGGCGGCGAGTGCTTCGCCTAATAACTCACGTGTCATTTTCTCTGCTAAGGCACTCAGGGCAGAGGCGCGATATCTCTCAGACTGAATTTCTCTAGCGGCGGCGAGTGCTTCGCCTAATAACTCAGGAGGCAATTTCTGTGCTAAGGCTCTGAGGACATCAGCGTGATATCTCTCAGACTGAATTTCTCTAGCGGCGGCGAGTGCTTCGCCTAATAACTCAGGAGGCAGTTTCTGTGCTAAAGCTCTCAGGGCAAGGGCGCGATATGACTCATCCTGAATTTCCCTTGCGGCGGCGAGTGCTTCGGCTAATAACTCAGGCAGTTTCTGTGCTAAAGCACTCAGGGCAAGGGCGCGATATGACTCATTCTGAATTTCCCTTGCGGCGGCGAGTACTTCGGCTAATAACTCAGGAGGCAGTTTCTGTGCTAAAGCACTCAGGGCATTGGCGCGAAAATACTCATCCTGAATTTCCCTTGCGGCGGCGAGTACTTCGGCTAATAACTCAGGCAGTTTCTGTGCTAAAGCACTCAGGGCATTGGCGCGAAAATACTCATCCTGAATTTCCCTTGCAGCGGCGAGTGCTTCGGCTAATAACTCAGGAGGCAGTTTCTGTGCTAAAGCACTCAGGGCATCGGCGCGATATCTCTGAGACTGAATTTCCCTAGCGGCGGCGAGTGCTTCGGCTAATAACTCAGGAGGCAGTTTCTGTACTAAAGCACTCAGGGCAAGGGCGCGATATGACTCATCCTGAATTTCCCTGGCGGCGGCGAATGCTTCGGCTAATAACTCAGGAGGCAGTTTCTGTGCTAAGGCTCTGAGGACATCGGCGCGATATCTCTGAGACTGAATTTCTCTGGCGGCGGCGAGTGCTTCGCCTAATAACTCACGTGTCATTTTCTCTGCTAAGGCACTCAGGGCAGAGGCGCGATATCTCTCAGACTGAATTTCTCTAGCGGCGGCGAGTGCTTCGCCTAATAACTCAGGAGGCAATTTCTGTGCTAAGGCTCTGAGGACATCAGCGTGATATCTCTCAGACTGAATTTCTCTAGCGGCGGCGAGTGCTTCGCCTAATAACTCACGTGTCATTTTCTCTGCTAAGGCACTCAGGGCATTGGCGCGATACTGCTGAGACTGAATTTCTCTAGCGGCGGCGAGTGCTTCCAGTAAATTAATAAAGTTGGTGTTGCTCAAGATGGCACTTCTTAAATCAGCATCCCTTAAGTCAGCACCGCTTAAGTCAGCATTTTCTAGGGAAGCGCTGTTTAAATTTGCACCGCACAGGTTAGTTTCACTCAAATTACTGTTACTAAGGTTTGCATTACTTAGATTTGCACCAGTCAGATTATCTCTACTAAGATCTTCTCCACTTAGATCTGCACCAATATAATCATCAGCTAAACTCAGCCCAGCAATTTTTGCTAATTCTGAGAGTTTTCCTGTTGGCTCATTATCAATCGCTTGAAAAATATCGCCTAGTTCTTCAGGAGATAGTGGTTGAGTCATACTGCAATACTAATTTGCTTACATAGTCTTTTAGTTTCGGCTCTACAACATTTTTAAAAAAAGTACAAATTTTCGCATGTTTTTTCTTTTTATTAGTTTTCTCATCCCAGACGCCATCCTGGGAAGTGATTCCTAAATCATTGATGTTAATCTTGACTTGAAAAGTCGCTTCCACTTGACAAGATGTATTTTGCAATTCCATGATTCCAAGCTCTTGATTGCTCAGCGAACCGAATAATACTGATGCTTTTTCTGGAATTTCTGCTTTATGTTTCACCTTAAACTGCCATTCAGGATTTTCGTCAGTTCCCATAAATGTGACATCTCCGTTAAAATCTTGAACTTTGGGAACTTTACGTTTCTCCAATGGCATACATCCATTTGTCAATTTTAAACACAATCTACCAAACTTAATACCAAATCTAATACTTCCTTCTTTTTTGACAAAATCATTTGATTCTTTCTCAATGAAATTCTCTTCTACCTCGCCAAATGAAATATGTAAGATAGTACTAAGTTGTTGTGTTTGGACTTGATAATACCAGTTTAAGAAATGTATTTTTAGTACAACTAAATTAGCATATTTATGATCTAGTAGCAATTTGTCAAAAGGAACTACTTCACCACCGCTAGTACTAAGATTCTGTAGTGGAATTGACTCAGAAATTTGTTCAGAAGATCCAAAATTGAAAATATTGTCTCTGATGGTAACATTCGAGTCCTTAGAATTTACCCCTTGCCAATCTTCTCTAGTCATTTGCCACTAAAATTGAAAGTATTATTGCTGATGGTGGGATTTGCATTCTTGAAATTTATCCCTTGCCAGTTCTCATTAATAATGTTTGGGCGTTGAGCTATTACCGCTTCTGTCAATGCTTTAATTGTTACTGCCAGTTGTGGATTTTGTTCTGCTGCTGTCTGTGCTTCGTTTGCCAAAGCTTCCACTGCTGCTTTAATCTCCGGATCTGCCTTTGCCACTGACTCTATTTTTTCAACCAAAACAGCTTCACCAATATATTCTCGCTGTTTTGAAGGTAATGCTGCATTTTTCGCTGTCGCTTCTAAGGCTTCTGCTGTATCCCTGGACTTGTGCTTGAGTTGTTGAATGACCTTATTGGCTTGCTCAAAGGCTTTAGCAACAATGAGTTCGCCTGTTTTTTCAAACGTTTTGTTTAACAGTAGACTTACAAGTGCGATCGCACCAACAGTCAATGGCTCCATGTGCTACCTCATCTAGCGGCATCTTATTTTAGTTATTACCACATGGTTTCTGCTCTAAATTCCGCAATTTCTCTAAAAATTTATAGTTAACGTGATCTCGACGAGTTAAAAAAGGCACAAAAAAAGGCGATCAACTCTAAGAAAAGCAAAAAATAAGTAATCGCACTAAATTAAGGTAAATTTCCTCACTTTCTACGAAATCACCATCGTTTAACCGCACCTGCTACTAGCAAATTGACCCGATATAGAGCGTGTTCACTAGTCATAAACAGCATTTTGCCATCATTTCCGCCAAAGGCAAAGTTTGAGATTGGAGTTTCAGTTAATATCTTGCCTAGCAGCAAACCGGTTGGAGAAAAAATATTTACGCCATCACCACAACCTGTGTAGATATTTCCATTTGCATCCACGTCAACTCCGTCTGGACCCCAAATTGGGTTCTCAGTCGTGCATAGCACTTCGCCACCGGAAACCGTTCCGTCTGGGTTCACCGTGAATGCGCGTATTTGTCGCTTATCCTCTGCCGAATCTCCAACATAAAGCTTCTTTTCATCCGGAGAAAAAGCGATGCCATTTGGCATACTCAAATCATCAGCAATTAATGTCAGCTTATTTGCTTTGGGATCGAAGCGGAAAACCCCTTGAAAATCCATTTCCTTGGTTCTGTTACCAATACCGTAGGTTGGATCGCTAAACCAAATTGTCTCGTCAGATTTTACCTCCAAGTCATTTGGTGAATTGAAGTGCTTGCCTGCATAATTATCCACCACTATTGTTCGCTGACCATCTATGTTGGTCATGCTAATTCCCCTCGATTCGTGTTCGCAAGTCCAAAGCCTGCCTTGCAAATCAAAAACATTTCCGTTTGGCTGATAGCTAGGCTTGCGAAAAGTCTGTAACCCTTGAGTATCACTCCAGCATCTATGTTCATCTGCATCAGTGTCACTAAAAATGAGCCGATGATGTTTTTTATCCCAAACTGGACCTTCGCAGAAGGACATTCCATCGGCAAGTTTAGTGATTTTGGTGTTTGCCGCTAATACACCTGGAATTCCAGTTTCTTGTGTATGACTCATTGTCAAAATACTCTTTGAGTTACAGTGCTTTTCAAATGATTACTATATGGTATTGCCAAGTAAGTTCAAGCAATCATTTGATTTTCAAAACTGCCTAGCTTACTTGCTAGTAGTGGGTTGTCCGTACCATAAACTTGAGATAGCTGTCCAGTTTGAGCCAAGATGGTTCGCACCTGTGTGTTAGAAATGTCCGCAAGGGTACCTGCTTGAGCGTTCGCTATTGCTGCTGCAATCCCAACTCCCTGCCCAACACCACAGTTGAATTCCACAATTCTCCCAGCAGAAGAAGCATAGCCAACAAATCCAGAACCGGGACTAATAACAGCCAAGTTGGGTACATTTTTAACCAGGGCGTGCCGAATACCAATGTTGAACAAGGGCGGATTCAGAAATGCAAAATCGTTAAAACCTTTACCAGCAGCCCTTTCATCTAAGCCATTGATACCGCCACGAATATCAAAATGGTAACCAAAGGTTCCCAAAGCTTCACTTTGTGGCACACCCCCTGCAAGCATTTCAGATCCACTCAGGGGATCAACTGCCCCTGTAATATTACCAGCATGACGAATATAAAGTTCTTCTGCGGACTTGACCTGAGTCGCGCCAATGCTTTGAAACCACTTTCTCACAAATACCATCTCACGCAGCATGTCTGATGTTGGCTTGGATTTGGCGCGTGTTAAAGCTTCTGCTTGGTCAGCATTAACTTTATATAACAGTGCATTCCAAGATAACCTTCCCTGAGACAGAATTGCTATGTTTCCGTTGTCAAGCATGGTACCACTAGACTGTAGGGACAAAGCAGTACCTCGGAAAGCATGGTAGGCTATGGAGAGAGCTTTAGAGCGAACGTCGATGTAATCTTGACCTGCATACATCGTTTTCAGCTTGCCTGCGGAATCAACCAGGTCTTTTCTCAGCTCGTCTGCTCTTGCTGGATCTCCTCCTGCGGCAACATTTAACCATTTTTGAGCTTCAGTATCTGCTTTATTGGTGAAGCGTTTGAGATATAGAGACTCCACATTTTTGAGTCTATCAATACTTAGCCCACTAGTCTCAAAGACTAAAGTCACTGCTAGTTCGGAGTCAGGTAAGCCAAAAGTTTCAAATCCCTTAAGTTTTTTAACTCCAGCTGCTTGCGCTAATTCTGCATTTATAGTGCAGTCAATAAACTGTTTGCCTGCATAGGTTTCACCTTTAGTTAGTTCAATAGCAGTTATTTTCTGTCCTTCTTTAATTACGGACTTGATTTCAATATCGCTAATAATATCTGCACGCACCTCTTGCAACATCGCTCGCAAAGCGTTATCAGCTTTAACCGGATCGAGAGCAATAAACGCTACACCAGCTCGTTTCAAAAATTCTTTGTAGATAGCGGGTGGATCTCCAAAGGTGTCCAAATTACGTGATTGACGAATCGCAGCAGGAACTACAGAACGGTCAAGATAAGACAATCCACCACGTACTAAATGACCCCCAATTCCTAATTTAGAATTTCCTTTCAACAGTAGCAAAGTCCGTGGATATTGATTTTTTTGACGGTTGTATTCGCGTGCGGCAGAAACTAGAGCGAGAATACCAGGAATTTCGTCTCCGAAGCAAATAACGTCATATGTACCAGTTATGGTAGCAACCTTGACTTCAGGCATAGGTTTTCTGTTTAACCCTCAATTTTGTCAGATTTGATTCTCTAAATAAAGTCAACAATATTTCCTCTTGTCATTCCAGAAATGAATTAGTACCCTCATGAGTACTTTTTGAATGACTGGACGCCAACACTACAGCTAACAAGTGTCAAAGTAGAGTCAGAATTGCGACTTGTGTTTTGTCCAAACTGTCGCAATTTATTGTATGATTTTATTTCAGTAGAATTTTCTTGACAATGAGTTTAAACGCCCAAAAGAACGTAATGATACATCACCACGCCCAACAACGTGGTGAGCAGTTCATCCTTAGTGAACAATTGATATCTTAAGGTTCTCCGTAGTTTAACGAAGAGTATCAATCTCAACTGTGATCATCAAATTTCGTTGAATCGTTAATTTTGGCACCATAGAGGTTAGTACTATTCAAATAAGCGTTAGTGAGATTGGCACTGCGGAGGTCAGCATTACTGAGGTTTGCACCATTGAGGTCAGAAACGTTGAGGTTCGCACCACTGAGGTTGGCACCGCTGAGATCCGCACCACTGAGCCGAATACCGCCAAGATAGGCATCATTGATATTAGCACCTTTGAGGTTCGCACTATCGAGAATGGCTAGGCTCAAGTTCACGTTTTTGAGATTACTACCACTGAGGTTCGTACCACTGAGGTTGGCAGCACTGAGATCGGCATCAGTGAGGTTTGCATCAGTGAGATTGGCATGACTGAGGTTGGCACCACACAGGTTTGCATTACTGAGGTTTGCACCGCTGAGATCGGCACCACTGAGATTGGCAAGGCCGAGATTTGCACCACACAGATCTGCACCACTCAGGTCAGAACTAGCAAGGTTGGCAGTACTGAGATTGGTAATGTCAAGCTTGGCATTATTGAGATTTGCCCCACTAAGGTTAGCATTGAACAGACTGGCACCGCTAAGGTTTGCCTCTTGAAGGTCTTCTCCTGCAAAGTTTTCTGCAGACAAGTTATGAGTTTGTGCTTCGTCGCGCTGGTTCAAGTTTAGAAGTTCTTGGAAAGATTCTTTAACCATTGGGCAACTTTGACCGATGTAGATACACTCCTCTCTGACTTTACAAGATATTTTCCTGGCGTCATATCTCTCTTTCGTTATTTTTATTTTTATACGAAAAAATGGTATTGTAAAGTATTGTTTACTTTTGTGCCAATAGTTCAAGCAGCGATAGCTAGCCCCTAAGGGGGCGCTGCGCAAACGCTGCTGCGCTCTGCGCAGATCGCGAAATCACCTCACTCACCAACTGATTTCCCTGCAAGTTAAGATGGATGTGGTCTTGATACAAGGCTTTGGGGTCTTGAGTTGAGTTAAATATTGGTAAAAAATCTAAATAAGTGATTTTTTGGGCTTGACAAAATTCACTCAAGCGCTTTCGGGCTATAACTTCGTAATCGCGGGATCCAGGCGAACCAATTTCTCGGAGTAAGGGAGTCATGACGAGAAGAAATTGAGTATTGGTTTGAGAGGTAAGTGCTTGGATTTTGCCAATTGCTTCTAGGTTAAAACCAACTCTATCGCCTGGTTCATTTTGTACTGCTTCTATTCCTGGTATTGGCGTTGGCTTTAATATATAACGTTGAAAGACTTCTGTTAATGCTAAAGCTGGCTTTTTGTCGGGGTAATTGCGATCGCATCCTACGGGTAAAGATGTAGGAGCGGTAGCAAACAAATCATCGGTGTTAATGAGTAGCACAAGTGCTTGAGCCTCAAAACTGCCAAACTTTTCCAAATAGGCTAATTCATTTCTTGGTCCCCAAGAGTTGGCTGAAGCATTCAGCACTTCTACTTGTTGGAAATTACTAGCAACTGTTGAAGTTAGCAAGCGGATCATTAAGCTAGAAATCGTATTACTCTGGTCTGTCCACCAGCCACCATTAGCAATAGAATCTCCCAAAAGTAGCACCCGCAGAGTAGATGGTGAACGCGTCTGGGATATGGCTTCACTTCGCATTGAATACTGATTAATTGTAATACGATGACCAAAACGACGGGTGCGTTGGTTAGGACTCAACAGATAACCAATCTGCTCATCCTGAACGTATGTTAGAGGATTGCCAAACCCGAACAGCAATCTTAATCCCACCTCTATGATCACAAACAATCCGAGCACGACGACTAAACTGATGACCAGCGCCACTTTCACTTGTTGAGTCCGTTTGTTCTAAGTTCCGTATATTTTACACTTGTTACGTCAGTCAATGGAAATCTTCTTACACAACGCTGACTTGGTACTGCTGTAGGGTGAACATAAGCTATGCCCATTTATTGAATTGGAGGGTGATTGCATTCAAATACAAATTACTATCACTAAACTTTTTATTTTACTGGTAAAAAGAGAGTAAAAAATTAGACTTTTTAATTAGAAAAGCCGTAGAGACTATTGTATAAAAATAAATAATGTATCTATTAATATGAGTATTTATAACGATGGAAATGTTGCGAAGCTTAAACAAAATCGTAATATAAACTTTGCATCAAATACAAACAGAAGGACTAGAATCGAAACGGGCAAGTTAGCACTGTAACATGAGGAGGATTACAAAGCTATGTCCGACTTAAACCGAGGAATTATGAAGTTTGAAGGCGCTGATACCCCAAAAGTAGTCACCATCTCTTCCGTGGTGCTTTTAGGGTCAATTATGGCGCTGATCATTTGGGCACTGCAAGCAGCCTACGCAGTTCACTAAATTGGATGATGGGACTCCCAACTTCAGGGAGCTAGATGTATCATAGAAGTCATTCTGAGTATCATTTTGCGCTTCTTTATGGGCGTGAGTGCTCTGCTCAGGTATGACTGAAACTATAAATCATATTAAATAGTCAAAAGTAGAGAAAGCTTAATTGAGCAAACCAGATCAGACATTGGCAAAGACGATTTGCGTCACAACTCCCGTGTCTACAATTATGGTGTAATGACGATGAAAAATAATTATTCAATTTAAGGTTTGAGATTTTAGATTAAAAACACATCTAAAATCCAAAAGCAAAAATGTTAGAACTTTGGGGTTTTGTAACCGTTTTCATTATCTGCCCTTTGTTAGGTGCGCTACCACTCATAGCTTGGCTCACTCAAGCTACAACAGGGCGGCAGTTAGCACAAATGGGTACAGGCAATATTAGTGTTTCATCTGCTTTTTACCACGGCGGTACACTAGTTGGAATTCTGGCTGTTTTTTCAGAAGCGATCAAGGGTATTGCCGCAGTCTTGCTGGCTCGTATTTTCTTTGGAGAGGGATCAGCTTGGGAATTGATTGCTCTGATGGGCTTAGTATTGGGTAGATTCTTGGGGGGTAAAGGAGCTGGTACGACTAACGCTGTGTGGGGATTTAGCGTACATGATCCACTTGCAGCAGTCTTTGTGTTATTGCTTGCTAGCGTCAGCTTTACCATTGTGCGCTCTAGGAAATTGGCAAAATTTGGGGTTTTAGTTCTGTTGCCTGCAATTGTAGCCCTGCTGCATCCGGAAGCTCCATCAAGAATCTTGGCTGCTGCTGGTCTTGCTACCTTACTTGGCTGGATTTACAAACAAATTCCTGACGACTTGAATCTTCCTGTTGAAGAAGCACAAAGCGACTCACAAGCAGCGTTTAAATTTTTTCGCGGGAATCAAAGCATTCTCACTTTAGATGACGAGTTGGATGCTGTTTATGTGGGACAAAAGGCAGCTCGATTAGCCGAAGTCAAACGATGGGGTTATCCAGTCCCAAAAGGATGGATCATTGGTCCGTACCAGAATCCTGAACAGTTGATAGAAACGCTTCAACCTTCACCAGTTTTACCGTTTGTGGTACGTTCCTCAGCCATTGGAGAAGATACAGAACTTGCTTCCGGCGCAGGACAGTATGAAACGGTTTTGAATGTGACGAGTAAACAGGAATTGCGAGATGCGATCGCCCAGTGTCGAGCGTCATACAATAGTGAACGGGCAATACAGTATCGACGCGATCGCACTGTTACCAAGCCTGTTGTTTCAAAACAGGATTCTCCATTCCAGACAAACGCAGCAAAATCTCAGAAAGACTTTGGGCAACATACGGGCGAAAGCACCATTACTGATGCAGCAATGGCGGTGCTGATTCAACAACAAGTCCAAGGTGTCTATTCTGGTGTCGCTTTTACTCGTGATCCCATTACCAAACAAGGAGATGCGATCATCATTGAAGCTTTGCCAGGAAACGCTACTGGTGTAGTTTCCGGACGAGTAACGCCTGAACAGTATCGCGCTTATGTGGTTGAGACAGATAATTTCACTTCTATTCAATTAGAAGGTGAGGGGAATATACCACCAACATTAATCAAGCAAGTCGCATATCTATCTCGACATCTGGAAGAACATTACCACGGTATTCCTCAAGATATTGAGTGGACATACGATGGTCAAACTCTTTGGACATTGCAAACTCGACCCATAACCACCCTACTGCCGATATGGACACGCAAAATTGCTGCAGAGGTGATTCCTGGACTGATTCGCCCATTAACTTGGTCAATCAATCGTCCTTTAACTTGTGGTGTTTGGGGAGAAATTTTTGCTTTGGTGTTGGGTAAAGGCTCTGTGGGCTTGGATTTTAACCAAACAGCGACATTACATTATTCAAGATCCTACTTTAATGCCACCCTACTAGGAGAAATTTTCCGCCGCATGGGTTTACCCCCTGAAAGCTTGGAGTTTTTAACTAGGGGAGCAAAAATGAGTCAGCCTCCTATAGAAACCACATTGCGGAATTTTCCTGGTTTAGTGCGTTTGCTGTTGCGGGAGTTTTCTCTGACACTGGATTTCAACAGGGATAATCGCAAGCGGTTTGTTCCGGCTTTGTCTGAGTTAGCCAAAGAACCTGTAGAAAACCTAGATCCAGCAAGGCTGTGGACAAGAATTAACTTGATTCTGGAGTTACTTCGTCGTGCAACATACTACAGTATATTAGCTCCGTTGAGTGCGGCGTTGCGACAAGCGATATTTCGGGTAAAGGATGGGGATATTGATAACAGTCGGACGCCAGAAGTAGCGGCGTTGCGAGCAATTCAAGATTTAGCCACGGAAGCTAGGCAGATATTACCTGAGTTTCACCCAGATAAAGTGTTTGAGCAGTTAAGACGAACTCCCGAAGGGCAAGAAATTGTAAACAGGTTCGACAAATTGCTTGAGCGTTACGGTTATTTGAGCGAAGTGGGAACTGATATTGCGGTTCCCACCTGGAAAGAAGAATCAGAGGCGGTTAAGCAGTTGTTTGTACAATTCATCCAGACAAATGAACCGCTAAAACAGCAAAAGCGTCAAAGGAAGAAGAACAGAGGGTTTGTCCAAAAGCGTGTACATCTGAAAGGGCGAGTCACAGAGGTTTATTCTCGACTTTTAGCCCAGTTGCGCTGGTGTTTTGTAGCGTTGGAACAAGTTTGGTTAAAGTCGGGCTTACTCAAACAACCAGGAGATATCTTTTTCTTAGAACTTGAGGAAGTACGGCGTCTTGTTGAAAGTTTTGAACCTGCTTTTGTCCAACAGTTGCAGGATTTAGTACAATTGAGGCGCACACAACTAGCACAAGATAATCAGCGAAATGCAGTACCTGTTTTAGTTTACGGCAATAATCCTCCCGCATTCCCTTTGCAAACAGCAATTCCTTCCCAAAATCATGTTTTACAAGGTATTCCTGCCAGCCCTGGACAAGCTGAAGGACGGGTAAAGGTGTTGCGGAATTTACAGAGTGTTGGGGATATTGACCGAGACGTCATCCTAGTCGTACCTTATACAGATTCCGGTTGGGCACCTCTACTCGTTAGGGCTGGAGGATTGATTGCTGAAGCGGGTGGACGACTTTCTCACGGGGCAATCATCGCTCGCGAGTATGGTATTCCTGCCATTATGGATGTGACAGATGCTATGTCATTATTGAAAGATGGTCAGAAAGTGCGGATTGATGGGTATAAAGGTATTGTGGAAATATCCGACGACTTGAGATCCCCTGAATGACTTGGCGAAAGAGTTGGTTCTCACGTATTTTAGATTGCTAGTGTAGAATTGACACTGGAGCAGCCTAAGGCTGGGACTTTTGCCATATTAAATTTATTTAATGTGGTAGCTCTAAGTATAAATTATTCCCGTTTTCTGTAGTGGTTACTTTATAAATTGTTATGAATCTACCGTCTACAAGACGGCAGAGTGTTCCAGAGCGAATATAATATTGTACAGTTCATATAAGTAATCATATAAGTATTAAAATTAAGACAAGAAATCGAGAGTTATCACCTGACGCATCTTCGCGACCAAACAAGGTAACTGTAATTCATTGAAAAATTGCTTTCTAAAGACAAGGCATGCAAAACCCAGGCAGATCACAGACAACAGGGCTGAGTTTAGAACTTTTTCATGTTCAAACCGACACTCCTCTTGAGTTGCCCCAAAATTTTTCTGTTATTCGCATTGGCAAGCCCAAAGATCAGACCATGCCTGATATCAATGTTGCAGGCTTACCAAATGCCAATTTTGCTTCTCGACTTCATGCGGAAATTCATGTAGAAAAAAATACTTACTATCTCGTTGATCTCGGCAGTGTCAATGGTACATATCTCAATAATATCAAGCTAGAGCCAACAAAGCGCCATCCACTTAAGTTTGGAGATAAGATAGACCTAGGTCATGGGGGTAAGCTCACATTTATCTTTCTACAGAAACGAGAGCAAGAAATAGCAACTCAGTCTGATAATACTATGCTGAATCATTCACCAACAGTGATTCAGATTGAATTGGTTGCAAACACAAAGCAATCTCGAATGGAGCTTTTTACTAAGCTCATTGGCTTGGTATTGATGATAGTAGGAATTTTAATTTTAGCTGTGAATATTCAGATTCCTGTTTCTGTACGCATCCCAGGTGTACTGTCATGTACTGTAGGGGTTGTAGTCCTTGTCTGTCGTCATACATTCCGTCACATAGCATGGTTCTTGATGGCATTAGGAATTACAGTTATGTTTTTTAATGCCAATGCCTTTGTACCAGTATCTGTTTTGGCTATTCTCGTATCCTCTGCTTTGTTAGTCGGTGGATGTCAAGTATTTACGACTGGAAAAATTTTGAACTATAGTTTGCGAAAGAATTAATAGATTCAACGTTTTTGCTAACCATATTTTTGCTAACCATAGAAGCCCACACTGATCTCACATAGCAGTGTGGGTGGTTTAGAAGTTTTAGCTAGCTACAACTTGAATGCTGACTTTTGCTGTCACGTCAGTATACAGCTTAATTTCAGCCTCATAAGTTCCTAACTTGCTAATATCGGGTATGCTGATACCACGCCGATCCACTTCAAGTCCTGTGGTTTGTTGAATAACCTCTGCCACTTCTTGGGTGGTGACAGTACCGAAAATAGCTTCGGCTTCACCAACTTGCTTGGCAATTCTTAAGTTATCAACTTTTTCCAAAGCTGCTTTTTGCTCTTGGGCTTGTTGCTTCAATTCTAATTGCCGCTGGCGTTCTACTTCGCGGCGACGTTCGACTTGCTTGAGAATAGCAGGAGTGGCACGAGTTGCCAAACTTTTGGGAATTAAGTAGTTACGAGCATAGCCAGGGGCAACTTCCACTAAGTCGCCAGATTTTCCTAGCTTGATGATATCTTGAGTTAAAACTAATTGTATGCGTTTGGCCATCGTTGTTCTTTTTCTTTGCTTTCTCTAAAATTTTAATTGCTTGAGCAATAGCCATGTTAGTTCACATGGGTGTTGCTGTATCCCAAGCTGCTTTGGATATAGCCCTAAACCTACAAATAATAGCGAAATGCAAGGTGCGATCGCAACTCTCTTGCCAAGAAAAATGAATCTTCTTTGCACCGAGTCATTTATTCCTAGTCGAGTAGTGCTTTCTAATGACTATCTTAAAATTTATCTTTCATTCCTCGCAATCGCGTAAAGGTTTGTACCGAGTCGTGACTATTAGCAGCTGATTGTAATGCTGGCTGATCCCAACGTAAAAAGGGATTTGTGAGCTTTTCGGTTCCTAAAAGCGAGGGAACAGTTGCTTCTCCATGACTGCGGGACGTTTTCGCTTGATCATAACGTGTTTGTAAGTCAGTGTTATCTGCATCTACGGTGAGGGCAAATTGCAGATTTTTCAAAGTATATTCGTGGGCACACCAGACGCGAGTAGAATCAGGTAACGAGCGGAATTTGCTTAGGGAATGAATCATTTGCGTTGGTGTTCCTTCAAATAAACGACCACAACCACCAGCAAACAGGGTATCGCCGCAGAATAACTCACCCGTTTGACTTGGGTTGTCTGGTGGAAAATAATAGGCGATATGAGCGCGGGTATGTCCGGGAACGAAGATAACCTCAGCGCTTCTGTGTGCAAATTCAACGCGATCGCCTTGCTGTAAAAACACCTGCTGTCCCAGTATTCTCCCTCTATCCTCAGCCCCACCATAAACTATCACATTAGGGAATTGTTGCATAAGTTGGCGGTTTCCTCCGATGTGATCCTGATGATGGTGCGTGTTAAAAATCGCCACCAACTCAGCTTTTAACTCGTTGAGTTTCTGCAAAACTGGTTCCGCCTCGGCTGGATCGACAACAGCAGCAATATTTTGCTTTGGATCGTGCAGCAGAAAAATGTAGTTATCTGAAAGTGCCTCAAGACGAATGACTTGCATTTAGTGTATCTCCCTGACAATTGGTGTTTGGCATTTCTCAACAATGCTATCTAAAACAGAGCGAGTGGACTACCTGCACGAGCTATATGTTGTAATGGACAAGGGAAATTTTCGACCAGATACCGGAGGCTGATCGCATGTAGTATCGCGCTTGGTTGATGTAAATACTTGGCGAACGAGACATTCAGGGTAACTCATGCGATATTAACAATAAATATGATGTACAGGCGTCATTTGACTAAAAACATGTTGTCATGCAGCGAAAAATCTAATGCTAGGATTTATTTTGAAAAGACATTCATGAATGAAAATCTTGATTGTAAATTTATCAATATATTTTCACCAATAAGGAATTATTTATAAATGCCACCTAAAGTCTCAATCATTGTCAACTGCTTTAACCAAGGTTGTTACCTTGAACGATCAGTCAAAAGTGTCTTATCACAAACTTTTTCTGATATTGAATGTTTGATTGTCGATGATGGTTCTACTGATAATACTCGTCAGGTCGCTGAGCAGTTGATGAATTTAGATGAGCGAGTAAAGTACTACTATAAAGAAAACGGTGGTCTGCCTTCATCTCGCAATTTTGGCGTTGAGAAAGCACAGGGTGAATGGATTCAATGTCTAGATGCAGATGATTGGATTCATGAAGACAAAACGAGATTTCAACTCAGCTATTTAGAACAAGTTAATGTCAATGACGACACAGTCTTTTACTGCGATTATGAACGGGTGTTTTTCGATGCAAACCAAAATCTTATCAACACTCAGGAAAATGTGATTGGTTCATTGACTAAAGATGAATTCATTCAACGTTTACTCATTCCTGACTTCCTTGCAAATACACCTCATCCCGCGCTTCAGCAAGCTATGCTGATGAAAAAAAGTGTCTTGACTAAGACAAAATTTCCGGAATACCTCAAAGCACTGGGGGATAGATATTTTGCTGTCGCTATTTTAATGGCAGGTGCGAATTTCGTTTACACCCCGATGATTGGTACTTACTACACGAAGCATCAGTCAAATCGAACTAATAGTTGGAATTATATGAAAAACTACTATATTCTGTTTTACGAAAATATTCTCAAGAATTATCCAGAACTGAACAAAATTTGTCAAACTGGTCTGGAATTCTTCTTAGAGGAAGCAATTATGGAGAAAAAGGAAGACGATTTTGAAAGATTACTAAAAATAGTTCCTATGCCGGTTCGCGTACTCAACCAAAAAATTACGCTCAAAAATCAAAAGCAACTACAGACTTTCAATACTATCAGAAAAATCCTCCCAAGTTTTCTCCTCTACGAAAAGTATCGCGGTTACCGTACAAATAAAGTGATATCCATGCTGTTTCCAAAAGGGAAGTGATAAAAAATAATAATTATGAAATTTTCATTAATTGTTAGTGATTTAAGCGGTGGTGGGAGTGTTCGTGCCTTTTTGCTAGCACAAGTACTCAAAAAGCTTAATCATGAGGTAGAAATTATCGGTTTTCTTTTTGGAAAAGAACTTTATGCAATTCCTCCCAATGGGATCAAGATTGTTTCTGTTCCTGGAAAAAACTATCCTGAGTTTTTGAGCTACAGTCGGCAAGTTTTAGAAAAAATAGATGGAGATATTATTTATGCAGTCAAACCAAAGGTTACGAGTTTTGGTTTGTCTTTACTGAAAAAAATCAGCAGCCGTCGTCCTTTGCTTTTGGATATGGATGACTGGGAATTAAGCTGGTATGGAGGTATGGAGTGGAAGTATCGTCCCAGTCTGAAGCAATTTGCCAGGGATATTTTAAAGAAAGATGGTGCATTAAGATTTCCCGATCATCCACTTTATATACAATGGATGGAAAGTTTAGTACGAAAGGCTGATGCCGTAACAATAGATACTCAGTTTCTCCAAGAACGTTTTGGCGGTATTTATCTGCCTAATGGTAAAGATACTGCTATGTTCGACCCTAGTATCTATGATTCAAAGGCTAGCCGAATTCGTTATGATCTTGATGACTATCGTATTTTAATGTTTCCAGGTGCACCACGACCACATAAAGGTGTTGAAGATGTCTTGATGGCGTTGGATCGGTTAAACCAGTCGGATTTAAGACTAGTGATTGTCGGTGGCAGTCCTTATGATGATTATGATGATAAACTCATTCAAAGATGGGGGCGTTGGATTATCAAGTTGCCCAAATGCCCTGTGGAGGTTATGCCTGAGGTTGTAGCAGCGGCTCATATTGTGGTTGTTCCTCAGCGAGATACAATCATCGCTCGTGCCCAATTCCCCCTAAAATTAACAGATGGAATGGCAATGGCTAAACCCGTATTATCAACTAGAGTTGGAGATATTCCAGAAATTTTAAGCGAAACTGGTTATTTGGTTGCTCCTAGTTCTCCAGAACAAATTGCAGAGCAAATTGATTTTATATTTGAGAATTTAGAGTCAGCAAATGAGCGAGGTTTCAAGGCAAGAGAAAGGTGTATAAACAAATATAGCCTTGAGACTATGGCGTCTACCTTAGAGTCCGTAATTGCTCAGTTATGAGTATTTATAATGTGTGATTTTGCCAGGGTGAATTTATCAAATTTCACTGACGCTCAAAATAAGATATGAGCCTCCAACTAGCGGCTTCGCAGCCAGCAAAATATGAAAGAAAGAAACACCTTTTTCCCTTACACACGCCAGATACCTCTGTCGGGAAACCCTCATCAAGTACTGGCTCACGCCACATGCCTCAACGCGCTTAACCCGCGCACGGCAGTGGCTCCCCTACACCCCTGTGTTTCTTGAAAGGAGTATCTGTATTTGTCTAAAACAGAAAGACAAAAATTATTTATTGTGATTTCTTTATGAATTCTGTTAATCAAAAGTAAATTGTGAGACAAATCCCCAATGTCTACCAGCAAACTACTAGTAAGATTTGCTAAACCATATCCAATATTGACTTTCCTGACAATATTGTTAGGATTTTCTGGAGCTTTATTTAATGGTGTTAGTACTGCTCTGATTGTTCCAGTAATTTTAAGAATAGTGGGACAATCAGTAGATTTCAGTGGTGCTCCTCCTATTCTCAAAAAACTGATGTCTCCGTTTGATAATATTCCCGAAAATTACCTATTAGGAGTGATGGCGGGGACAATTATCTTTACGATTCTGTTAAAAAATCTAGCGACGTACGCTAGTACTTTAGCATCTAGTACCTTAACGCGCAAAGTCACTTCGGATATGCGCGAGACTGGCTTAATTTTATTGCTACAAATTGATTTATCTTATTACACCAAGATGAAAGTTGGTGACATAATCAACAGTCTTGGCGGAGAAATTAGCCGTGCAGCCAGTGCTGTAGGTAATACGATTAAGTTAATGATCTTAGGGATTACAATTCTAGTTTTTGTTGGGATACTACTGTCAATTTCCTGGCAATTAACGATCGCTGCTACGGTTTTGCTGTCTTTAGTCACGTTAATAAATCAGTATGCTATAAGCCGTGCCAAACAGTTTGGCAAGCAGCTCAGTGATATGTCGAGAGCCTATTCGATCGCGATACTAGAAACTCTCAATGGAATTCGTCTAGTTAAAGCAACAGGTAGTGAACAAAGAGAATATCAACGTATTCGGAAACTCATTCACGCTCGCGAAAAAGCTGATTTTCAGTCTCAGGTTTATTCGGAGGCGATCGCACCACTGAGTGAAGTCATGGGCGTGACAGCTATCATACTGATTGTCTTTTTGAGTCGCACCTTCTTTGTAAACCAAATTGTCTCGCTTTCAACAGTACTACTAACATATTTATTGGTATTACTACGACTGCTACCGTTTATTTCTCAGTTAAATACTCTTCGCAGTAGTTTTGCAAGTACTGCTACCAGTGTAGACATAGTTAATGATTTTTTAAGCTGGGAGAATAAGCCGTTAATGAGTAACGGTTCAATTGTTTACACAAAATTAAATAAGGGAGTGGGTTTTCAATCGGTTTGCTTTTCCTATCCTGATCATGAAAAACAGGTACTCAAAGATGTAGATTTATACTTAGCGCAAGGTACGACACTGGCATTGGTAGGCGGTTCTGGTGCAGGAAAATCAACATTGGCAGATCTGTTACCCAGATTTTATGATCCGACATCTGGTTGTATTACCATCGATGACATCGATTTGCGTGATTTCGACTTGCTCTCACTACGACAGGTGATGGGAATTGTCAGTCAAGATACTTTCCTTTTTAATGACTCAGTGTGGAATAACATTGCATACGGACGTCAATCAGCAACCAAAGAGGAAATTATCACCGCAGCAAAGCAGGCAAATGCTTATGAGTTTATCAGCAAATTGCCTCAGGGATTTAAAACTATCATTGGTGATCGCGGTGTGATGTTGTCTGGAGGACAAAGACAACGCCTTGCGATCGCACGTGCTTTACTACAAAATCCAGAAATTTTGATTTTAGATGAAGCCACGAGCGCTTTAGATACTGTTTCCGAACGTTTGGTGCAAGAAGCTATAGATAACCTCAGTCGCGATCGCACAACATTAGTCATTGCTCACCGCCTTTCCACAGTGCAAAAAGCGGATCAAATTGCTGTTTTGGATCAAGGAAGTGTGGTGGAGGTGGGAACCCATGAAGAACTCTTACAAAAGGGTGGTTACTACTCGCGTTTGTACGCAATGCAATTTGCCGATAAAGTGGAAACAGCTACCAAACGCCAGCAAAACTTAATCCGTATCTCTGATGAAATTCGCACGCGGCTTCAGTCTATGATTGGTTCTTTGCGCGTACTACTTGATAATAGACAAAACAATCCTCAACAGCCAAATAAATTTATAGAAGAATCCTACAAATCAGGCTTAAAAGTTCTCAACAGCATTGATGTTTTTGAAGATATTGTTCACCTACAAACGAACTGGGCTTTATCAGGCACACAGCCAAATCACAGCTTCGCCACCCTCAATCAAAATTTGATAGTTATCTGCAATCAGTTTCGGATGACTCTTGATCCTATACTTAGCTCTCTAAACTCCCTAGCCAATGATTCGAGAAATACGCCTCTAAGCCAACAGAAATTTATCCAGGAAGCTTATCAAGCGCTCACGCATCTGCTAGAAAAATTAGATCATTTCGACGATAACCTTAAAGTTTAAAATCATGAAAAATACGACTCTTCTGAAAAACTACGTCTTCTTTGTAACAGAAGAGATACCCAAACCAGAAGCTCATATTATAGTATCTGCTAACGCGGCAAACGCAGCAGCAAACTTAGGGTACTCATCAGTTTTGGCATATCCTCGCAAAGGATTAGCAGCTTTCAACCCAATTCATTTAGCTCGTCCATTTCAACCAAGGAAAACACCAGAAGCACTCATCAAATACTACAACATCCAGCAAAAGCTCAAAGTTGCTCCTCTACCCATGCCTTGGCCTATTGATTATATCAAAAGCAAATTCACCGACTCTAACACCATTGCCACAAAATATTATTTTCCGTTCCATATCCTTTCGACTACCAAACTTGTCCACGCTTGGAACTGGAATTTCATCAAAGCAGCAGTTAAAAATGGTGTACCAGCAATTTACGAACATCACCATTACGAAGATAAGGAATTTGAACCAGAAATTGTTAATCATCCACTGTTTCAAGTAGCTGTCACAGTTACTGATACAGTCCGAGAAAACATGATACAACATGGAATGCCAGCAGAAAAAGTAATAACGCAGCACAATGGTTACAATTCCTCGTTTCTGATTAGACAGCCAGAAAAAGTAGCAGAATGGCGCAAAAAATTTCTCAAAGATGAACGTTCATATTTAGTCGTTTATGCAGGAGCATTAAGAAAATTTAAAGGTATCGATATCCTCGTTGATGTTGCTGCACTCATGCCAAATATTCAAATTGTCTGTGCAGGTGGTGATGAAAAAGAAGTTGCACTTTATCAGCAATTAGCTAAAGAAAAGCAAGTTAACAATATTACATTCTTAGGGTATCTCTTGCACCAGGATTTACCATCTTTGCTACAAGCCGCTGATATCTTAGCTCATCCCCATTGTTCCGGACAAGCTGCAACATTCACATCTCCCCTAAAGCTGTTTGATTACTTAACTTCTGGAAATCCCATAGTCGCAACAGAAATTCCCTCTTTAGTAGAGTTTAAGAATACTAACGCTGTCGCTGCTTGGTGCGAACCAGATAGTCCTAACAAATTTGCTGAAGCGATCGCGCAGGTTTTAAAAACTCATCCAAGGAAAGCCGAAGGCTATCAAGATATTATCAACTTTGTGAAGCAGTTTTCTTGGGAAAATCGAGCCGCAAAAATTTTGAGTTATGTTGATGAATCTCTTCGTCCTCCACTTATTGCTTAGCTATAGAATTCCTCCGCATATTTTTTAACGGCTAGGTATAGTTTATGTTAAGCGTTAAGAGTTCCCTAAAATAGAATCACAAACAGTTAAATTTCCTCAAAGGCAAGGATATGCGACGTGACGAAGTATTAACAATTTTGCAACAGCATTGGACTGTTTTGAAGAACTTTGGTGTTCGATCGCTATCGATTTTTGGTTCTGTCGCACGAGATGAAGCTCGATCTGACAGTGACGTTGATATCCTGGTTGAACTTGAACCGCCACTCACCTTTGATCGCTATATGGAAATCAAATTTTATCTCGAAGATCAACTTGGAACTCAGGTTGATTTAGTCAGTTGGCGATTGCCTACGGCAGAGCTACGCTTAACGCTGAAGCCTTCAATCCGTGATGTTGTTGAAAAAGAGGCAATTCGTGTCGCGTAATATTCGTTTTTATTTAGAGGACATTGTTGGTTGCTGTGCAAAGGTGAGACCAGCGCTGCGGGAGGGTTTCCCTCCGCAGGCGACTGGCGAACCCGGAGGGTATTACGTTACACCCAAGGCATAACTTTCGAGCAATTTATCGTGGATGAGAAGACATTTGATGCGGTTGCGCGTAACCTTCAAATCATTGGAGAAGCAGTGAAAAATATTCCTGTGGAAATGCGGGAGTCTGCGCCTGAAGTTGAGTGGCGAAAAATTGCGGGTTTAAGAGATATTCTAGCTCACACTTATTTCCAGGTTGAAAACGAAATTATTTGGGATATTGTGCAGAATAAAGTTCAGCCTTTGCAAGAACAAATACAACAGTTGCTGGAAAGTGAGTTTGGCGATCGCGTTTAACCCACGCAGGTGGGTTTCCTCTGTATAGCCGTACGTGTGCGACTGTTTGAATGCTGAATCAAAGACTGTGGAGTACACTTAGTAAGTATTGGCATCTTTTTTCCATTCTGCTACGAGTGGCTAAATAAAATTGATACGTTTGCCCTGTGCATCTCCCTATTCTCTCTCTTCATCATCCACAAATTAATGAAAAATGAGCATCAAAACAGTCGGCATGATCAGCAGCTATCCTGGTTTAGATCAAAAACCAGATTGGCTATGGCAACAAACTCCTCATCCCTTTGGTGTCTGGGGTGATATTCAAATCCATTCTACAGCCCCCAAACCAGATTTTTTATTAATGTATAACTACACGTCTTTTCCGGAACCACCGCAAAAGCAGTTGTGGTTTTGGAAAAATAAAAAGGCACAACTTGAATACGAAAAGGCACAGCAAACGCTACAAAATAAACTTATAAAAATTCCTAAAGAGCGAGTCATTTATCTGTTGCGAGAACCACCTTTAGATGAAGTGGTTGAATTGAATCAAAAATTTTATCAACAGGCTCAAGCGCACTGCGGTTATATTTCTGGACCAGATGATTTTGCCCCCACGCCGAATTATATGCCTGCTATTTGGTATTATTCTAACTCATTTCGTGAGTTGAATGATATGCCACCACCAGAAAAAGTTAGACCATGTAGTTGGGTGACATCTGGTATTAGTCGTACAGTTAACCATCGCCAGCGCTTGGAATTTTTAAAACTGCTACGAAACAGCGAATTGAAGTTTGATTTATATGGTCGTGGCTTGCCAGAATGGGCACAAGGAGGCGGAGAATTGAGCAACAAATGGTATGGTATGGCTCCATACTATTATAACTTGTCAATTGAAAACTATGCTGAAAATAACTGGTATGTAAGTGAGAAGTTATGGGATGCTTTGCTAGCTTGGTGTTTGCCAATTTATTATGGGGGAACTGCCGCAGAGAAATTATTACCTCCTGGTAGTTTTTTGAAATTACCAAGTTTGGATGAAAAAGGACTTCTTTACATTCAAGAAGTTACAGCAACAACTGATGCTTGGTATGCAGCCAAGAGTGCGATCGCCGAAGCCAGACAAATTATTTTACATAAGTTAAACTTGTTAAATTGGCTCTCGGATTACGTTAAAAATTGTTCATGATGACGGCAAATATGGAAATATGTGGAGACTTGGATGACTGAAGGTATTTACGTACTCGCTAACGATATCGTCTTTGACCAGTTAGTAGCTTTCTTAAATAGTATTGAAGCAAATGCCGGCAAACCTTATCCAGTTTGTATCATTCCTTATGATAATAACTTAGAAAAAGTAAAACACGAAATCAAAAACAGAAACAATGTAGAAATCTTTGCAGATACAGCAGCTATTGCACGTTGGGAAGATTTCGCCACCCAAATTTGGCAAACTCATCCTAGTGCTTTCCAAACTTGGGAACAAAACGGTATTTCGGGAGTTTATCGCCTAGGAATGCATCGTCGTTTTTGTGGCTTCGATGGTCCGTTTGATAAATTTATTTATTTCGATGCTGATATTCTAGTCCTAAATTCTTTAGATTATATTTTTCAGCAGTTAAATCAGAATGACTTCGTTGTTTATGATTTCCAATATAAAGATCCTACTCATGTCTACAATGTTAAGTCGAATAACTTGTTAAATGTTTTCCCGCTTGATCGCATAAATTATGAAATTTTTTGCGCGGGTATGTATGGAAGTAAAAAGGATTTTTTTAATCAAGAACAACGTAATGAAATTATATCACAACTGAAACAAGATGAAGCCGAAATTTTATATATGAATGCTCCCGACCAAACTATTCTCAACTACATGGTCATGAAGTCAGGCATATCTAGCTATAATTTTGCCCATCATCTCCCTGAAAATGAAAAAACCGGCTGTTGCGTAACTTCTCCCCATTTTGAAGCCAGAGATAATATCTTGTATGACAAAGGTCATCCGTTAACTTATATTCACTATATCGGTTTATCGTCTCAGTTGTTTAGCCGCGTTTGTTCTGGAGAAAATATTGATTTTCCTTACCGGGAAATTTTCTTGCATTATCGCTATCTACATGAACCAGACAAGCGACCAAAATTCAACAGTAAGCCGAAAGCTTACAATGCACCGCCAAGTTTAGCTACACGTATTTTCCGAAAGTTAGGATTAGCAGGTTGAGGATTATTCAATGAACCGTGGAATTTATATTATTGCTAATGATAAGGTGACTGATCATGCGATCGCACTACTCAACAGCATCCGTTTGCATGATAAAGAAACACCAATTGTCATGATTCCTTATGATGAGAATTATCACAATATTGCAGATACACTCGGAAAATATTATGGAGTACAAATCTATGAAGACTTAGACTTTATTGATAGATTATCAATAAAATTACATGAAGTTTTTGGAAACAAGTTTTTTGCTCGTCCTAATCAATTTCGCAAGCAAGCTTGTTGGTTTGGACCTTTTGATGAGTTTTTGTACATAGATACAGATATAGTTGTCTTTGAAAAAATTATTGATAATCTGAATTATCTGAATCAATACAATTTTCTTTGTTGTGATTATCAACACGCCGGTGGTATTACGAATGTCTTTACACCAAAAGTTTTAGAAGAAAAAGTCTTTACCAAAGATGAAGTCAAAGATATTTTCAATGGTGGTTTTTGGGGTTCCAAGAAAAATCTTATCTCGGAACAGGATTTATATGAAACTTTCGCCGAGTGCGCCGCACATCCAGAATATTTCGATTTTTCCCAAAAAACTTCCGACCAACCTATTATCAATTATATGCTCCTGAAGCGAATCCCTTCTCGCTTTAACATTGTCCGCAGAGAAGGTAAAGCACCAGGAAATTGGGGAGGAAGTCACCATTTTCAGACTCAGGGAAATATACTGATTGATCCTTTAGTGAATCAACCTCTACAATATCTCCACTGGGCTGGTATTCGGATTGAACCTGGTTGCCCTTATTGGGAGATTTGGGAATATTATCGCAATCTTAATCCTGCACTTCCACCCGCAGTTTTCCCAGAAAAACCAAAGAAAAGTCAGTGGGAGCAAACATTGGAGAATTTGAAGAATCAACTGAGAAAAATAAAATCTAATTTGTAAAAGTTAAGGAATCTACCTAATATATTGCTTTGACGTAAGTTAAAATCTTAAGTCAATAATCTTCATAAAGCAGCTTTACTAACTACTAAATCACTTGATTTGTAAGAATATAAGTGTCACTCGTCAGTCGTCATAATGCTTGTGAATTCAATATTTGAAAACAAATCTTTTGTGTCAATTATTACCACAATAGCTACCATAAGTAGGTCGGTGTTGAAAATTGTCGTTATGACAAGGCAGGAGGCAGAGGGCAGAAGGCAGAAGAGAAGAGCTTTTTGGGCAACTTTACTTTCCGTTACATACTTTGGTTTTTTTGCGCCGTTCTACTTAGCTTGATTCATTATGGATTATGGGTTCTGGATTATGAATTCTTCTCCTGATTTTTTAAAGTCTTAAACATTCTTTTCAACGACTTTATCTTGACACACCTAATAGCTTTGCTAACATCTAGCCATTGCCGCTTTCTTTGATTGACTTCTGGATATTCTTCTAAAATTCTTTGGACTGGTAACAAAAACATTCTAACTTGGTAAATGTTGCCCTGTTTCCGATACTTATAACAGCCAATTTCATAAGTTTCTATTTGACCGATAACTCCAGCTTCTTCCCACGCCTCTTTTGCTGCTGATTCTGGTGGACTCATTCCATTACAAATGCCTCCTTTCGGCACAACCCATTCCTGACGATTTCGGGTTGTAATTAGCAAAACTTCTATTTTTCCGTCTCTGACTCGATATGGAATGACCCCTGATTGCTGAAGTACTTTGCTGTCTTTTTGGCTCATGGAATTCTGATTCCTTCGATATCAATGTTCTTCTTAAGAAAAAACCTTTTTATGATTTTCCTTGACTTCTTATCAAAGGCATAATCTTACATTATTTTTTTTTGTGATCAAGGATACAAGACAGAAATTATAAATTTTGGTTAAGTAGATATGTTAAAATAATAAATATATCAAATTTTTAATATAGGACTCATATTTTATTTTTGACGAAGCTAGGTACATCATTGCTTCTTCCCTGTTAAGCGTTCCCTGTTAAGCGTTCCCTGCGCTGACGAGTTCGTTCATAAACAAAACCAGATTCCTATATTTTAAAACAACATAAATAGGGTAGAAGTAATATCTACCCTACTTTGTTCACGAGTGATTTTCCTGCTAAGAATCTAAATCTAGAGCTTGTATCCCTTGGCGTTCTACAAAAGTTAGCATACTTCCCAACTGTAACCAAATCAGCAAGGCAGTTATAAGAGCAACTGGTATACCAATTCCATAGGCAATTAAAGGCGGAAAGCCAAATATTTCAAAACCACAACAGAGAAATACACAAAGACCAACAGTAATTCCTATAAATGGTATAGATAAATGTCTAATCGGTAGACGAGAGCCAGAAGTTTCTGCACCATCGTCTTGCCATTTATGGACAATGACTTTCAGCGTTCCCCATAAGGCGAGGTCTGAAACTAATGCTGCAAATAATCCAACAACTAATAGAAAATAGGGTGGATTTTGAGGAATATAGTACATGAAAACTCCTGTGGAGATTGAGTACGGAATTATGAGTTTTGAATTATGAATAATATTTTTTCATAATTGTTAACTCATAATTCATCATTCTTTTAAGGCTTTCGGTAGAATAGCAGCTACTCCCTCTCGGGAAAATTCTGTCAAAACTCCAATCGCTACGTTGAATAAGCGAGTTGGTTTTAAGTCATCTTTTACCAAATTCCATAAGCGTTGGACTTCTTCTGTATGAAGACGATCATCTTCAGTAAGAGCAAGCGCTAACTGTCGCCTCAGAAACTTGCTTTCATCAGAAAGTAAATATTGCAATCCCAATTGAGCCGTAGGTAATACGTCAAAGTTAGTATCACTGCGGGCGATCGCAATCAAATTCTCTAACCGAGACCACTGGAATTTACCATCTTTAAAAAGCACATTCAGCAAACGTCGCCGCAGTTGTGGAGATTCGCCTGTCAACAAGCGCCTTGCAACGTAGGGGTATGCCACTTCAACAATTTTGAAATTTGGGTTGAGGCTGAGGGCTACTCCTTCCTGTGTTACCAAAGAACGAATAATCAAAGCAAACTTTGCAGGGACTCGGAAAGGATATTCATACATCAGTTCCGAAAACTCATCAGTGATGGTTTTGAAGTTAAAATCCCCAACGTTTTTACCAATAGCATCTCCCAGAACTGCTTCTAGTGCTGGTACTATCGGGTGAATATCCGTGTCTGGACTGAGAAAACCTAGCTTGACAAAGTCTTCGGCTAATTCGTTGTACTCTTTATTAACTAGATGTACTAATGCATCTACCAGAGTTTCTTTTGTGGTTTCATTCAACTGATCCATCATGCCGAAGTCTATATAAGCCATACGACCATCAGCCATGGCAAATAAATTACCTGGATGTGGATCAGCATGGAAGAAGCCATGCTCTAGGAGTTGTTGCAAACCAGAGGTCACGCCAACTTGGATGACTAACTCTGGATCTAAACCTGCTTCGCGGATTTTGTTTGTTTCGGTGAGTTTGAAACCGTTAATCCACTCTAAGGTTAAAACATGGACATTGGTGTAACGCCAATATATCGCCGGTATTTTAACCTGGGGGTCGTTGTGAAAGTTATTAGCAAATTTCTCCGCGTTGCGGGCTTCGTTGATGTAATCTATCTCCTCAAATAACTTGGTACCAAACTCGTCCACAATCATTGCCAAATCATGACCGAGGTTTAGGGGTAACCAAGGAGCTAACCAACTAGCCGCCCATCGCATCAGATAAAGGTCAAGTGTGAGAATTGGGCGCAAGTTGGGGCGCTGTACTTTCACCGCCACTTCTTCGCCGCTCATCAAACGACCACGATAAACTTGACCCAAACTAGCTGCAGCGACGGGAGATGAGGATAGCGAACTAAAAATTTCGCTTATTGGACGTTCTAGTTCGGTTTCAATAATTTTATAGGCGAGTCCATTATCGAAAGCTGGCAATTGGTCTTGCAGCTTGATGAGTTCTTCTAGATAATCTTTACGTATCAAGTCTGGTCGTGTTGACAGGGCTTGACCAACTTTAATGAACGTCGGACCAAGGCGGGTTAGTAACAGCCGCAATTGAGTCGCTCGTTTGAACTTGTTTTGCTCCTCTTGATTTTGCCATTGATCCCACTTGAGACTAAGAATAAATACTGCAAAAAACCAAACAATCTTTATCGCCCGCATCCAAGCTAGCCAAGGACGGTAGCGGTAGTAGCGGGCGATCGCCATTGGATCGTAGCGTCGATGATTTTGTTGTGTAAGGGTTTGCCAGTTCACTCCCTTATCTTCCTCTTACTCTTAAACTGAAAAAGGTTTTACTTTCTAAAGCCAAACAAGGACACCCTTTTAGCCATACAAATGCTTTGTAGGCATTTTCTTTGTTGTCCCTTGTCCTGATCGCTAATCTTTACTTAACGTTACTTTTTATTATCTTTTATTTTATATTAGTACATAAAAGTATATATACTTATATGATCTGAGCGTAAAAATAGTAATTTTCAGTAGTCTATTTAGAGAAAAGTGTTCTTTTTATCTTTTTTTGAATATCAAAGCTTATAAAAAAACCTAACTTAAAGGTGATTTACAAAGATTCTTGTCTTTCTTCTGAAAAATATTCTTTTTATCCAAAAGTATCATTTGAGACTATAAAATCCTTAACTGAAGTGAAGCTGTCACGCATATCAGAATGCACACACCTAGAGGCTAGACGAGTTGCGCTTCCCTGGTTTTCTTCCGGATTGAATACGTGAATGCGTGAATTGCTTAGTATCGTCTGTGCCAAACAGAAAGAAGAGGTACACATCTATATAAGCTTGTACAGGTGGGATTTCTTTGTGTAATTAGTGTGAGTTGTAAACGACTTCAAAATCAAAACTTTATATATTTATGAATTATTTTTGGTAATTAGATGAAGTATGCAATATAATTAAAGATTTTGTGTATGATTTGAAAAACGTAATTGGCTAGCACATTATCTAGTGAGCTATGCCAAAAATTAGCATGATTACGAAAAATAATTGAGGGGTGGCTTTTTCATGAGCATTACTCAACCTTTGACAAGGCGTAAGCGGATGTCTTACGCAGTTGCATTTATCGCTAGTGTGATTGCCGCTCTAGTTATTGGCTGTTTTGCAACCCCGAGTCCTGGCCAAACCTCTACACGTGACAAATTTCTTTGGCCATTTGCATCCACATCACCTTGGAATATGCCAATTGGTTCGAGTGCAAATTACATTCCCGCAAATATTGGAAAAGCGGGCTATGCTGCAGCAGACAAAGAATATTTGTTCAAACTCAAGGATAGTGATCCGTGGCGTCAAGTTTATGCTCCTGGTGCTTGGGGTGAAGGACGCTGTAAAGGCACCACATCTATGAACACCTGGCTGGCGATTCCAGACGACCTTATCGTTCCAGACGCCACGAGCAACCCATATAGCACCCCCAACAATCCATCAGCCTTTTTGATGCCTGATGGAAAAACTCTAATACAGCTTGAACCTCTTGCTCGCTGTAAAACAGGAGGCGACATCTACGGTTGGCGTTATCCAAATCTTGATATTTACGGTGATGGAATTGGCGGAGCACATTTTGGTTCTGGTCTTTCGTCGATTGGTGGTTCTATTCGCAAAGGTGAACTAACCAGCGATCAATCAATTCGTCATGCCTTAAAAGTTGTCATTTGGGGTAACAAATATCTCTACTACTCTAAGTCTAATCCTGGGTATCGCTGGCCTGCAGATAGAGCTGATGCCAATGCAGCCAACCAATACTACGGTAAAAACCCTTCCCTGGTACAGGGGACACTATTGGCAATTCCTGCATACGTAACCGAACAAAATCTCAACTTGGAAACACCTGCTGCTAAAAAGTTATTTCATGCCTTGCAAGATTATGGTGCTTACGTTGTTGACGACGCAGGCTGGGATGCTCACTACTTTGCAGTAGAAAATGGAGTCACACAAGAGTTTCGCAACACCTTTGGTTACGATTTCGAGGGATCTAATGGTTCATTTTATGAAGACTTTATGAAGCTATTTCAGGCACTTTACATTGTTGATAACAATAGCTCAAATAGCGTCGGTGGTGGTGGAACTCCGCGTGTAGCTCTTGCTCCACCTATTGGGAACTAATACGGAAATAAATTTAACACCGAAAAACTCAGTTTCACGAATCAAGCAAGTTTGTCCCAGACTGCATAATACTTTTTGAATGTCAAGTCCACTTGAACAGAGTGGTAATGCGTGCCTCCTCTGTTGGGAGGCACGCAATTCACTTATATGACCAAGACGCTTGGGTGTAGGAGTGTAGAGTGTAAGGGAGAAAATTTCTGTTGTGAAAGTGCATGCACTTTCACATTATTTGTGGTGATGTATGTGATTCAAATCAGAACCGCTATAATTAAGCCTGACTCAATATCACGCTAATTCGCCACATCAATCTTTAATCAGCGACAGCCTCGTTATAAATTATTAATATCCGTTTAATATCGGCGAACAACTGACTTACTCAGGCTTGGTTTCAAAAGCAAAAGTTTAAAAAGGTTAAAAGATGTTGACTTCTTCAGAAACACCTATTGTCGCCACTGTTGTGCTGGTCGCTTTCGGAATTTTAGGTTGGGGCTTTTATCGCGCCAGACCTTATGGCAAGCTGGGAATCTTAGCCTGGTTACAGTCGGTGGTATTGATGATTCCTTGGTTGCTGTTTTTTGGTTTGTTTGCAGCTGGAATTTACGTCAATATAGTAGGCATATTGTTCTTGTTAATCGTATCCGCCGGAGTGTACGTCTTTTTAGGAAGACAGTTGCGAGCAGCCGGACAAGATGCAATACTCAAGCAACGGGCAACGCAAAGGCTTGAAGCTGATGCCCAGCAGCAAGGTAGTCCTACAAATAATTCCAATCTTCCGGAAGGAACTGCACAGTTAAAACCCGAAGTCTTATCAATTCCTGAAGAAGACTTGAACATGATTAAAGGTATTTTCGGCCTTGATACCTTTTTTACCACAGAAACCATTGCTTACCAGGAAGGGGCTATCTTTAAAGGAAACCTGCGAGGAGAGCCAGAAGCGGTTCATAACACTCTAACTGCGAGTTTGCAAGAACGTTTAGGTGATAAATATCGTCTATTTTTAGTGGAAAATACAGATGGCAAACCTGTATTCATTGTGCTTCCCAGTCGCAATGACCCACGTCCGATGACATTACCGCAGAAAGTTTTTGCTGTTGTCTTGCTGGTAGCAACAATTGCTACAAGTTTGGAAACTGCAGGGCTACTCCTGAATTTTGATTTCTTTTCCAACCCAGAACGCTTCCGAGAGGTTATACCCATCGGTGCTGGAATTTTAACAGTTTTGATAGCTCACGAAATCGGTCATTGGTTACTCGCCCGTCGTCATCAGGTTCGCCTCAGTTTGCCTTACTTTCTTCCCGCTATACAAATTGGTTCTTTCGGTGCTATTACCCGTTTTGAATCTTTACTACCTAACCGCAAGGTACTATTCGATATTTCCTTAGCAGGACCGGCGGCTGGAGGAATTGTATCCTTATTAATGTTGGTGGCTGGATTGCTACTTTCTCACAAAGGTAGTCTATTTCAATTGCAAAATGAGTTTTTCTCTGGTTCAATTCTGGTGGGAACTTTGGCGCGAGTTATTCTTGGTTCGGCATTACAATCACCAATGGTCGATATACATCCACTTGTCGTCATTGGTTGGTTAGGGTTGGTCGTTACTGCTTTAAATTTAATGCCAGCAGGTCAACTAGATGGTGGTCGTATTGTCCAAGCGATTTATGGACGAAAAATTGCAGGACGAGCAACAGTAGCAACTCTAATTGTGCTGGTGTTAGTGTCTCTGGGTACTCCTTTAGCTTTGTACTGGGCAATTGTGATTGTGTTTTTACAACGAGATTTAGAACGTCCCAGCTTGAATGAAATTAGCGAACCCGATGATGCACGCGCTGCTTTGGGTCTTTTGGCTTTGTTTTTGATGGTTGCTACTCTGCTTCCACTCACTCCGGGTTTAGCTGGGCGTCTGGGAATTGGCGGTTAAACTTTCATTCTGGGAAAACTGTAGTGGTTAATACAAAACTTTTAATAGGGTGTAGGGGGTAGGGTGTAGGGTGTAGGGTCAATTGGATCGATCTAGCGCCTAACCAATTGTGTACACCGTAAAAGACGGTGGGGTCTTAACCTCGGCTCCTGGGTGTGGAACTTACGAAGCATGAAAGTTTTCCCCACACCCCACACCCCACACCCAGGAGCGAAGCGACGATAAAATACACTCCCAAAAGTTTTTCTTCAGTTTCATTGAACTATTTTCATTTTTGCCCAGTCTAAGATAATACAACAAGCGGATCCCTTGTTGCCCACCTAAACCTACAATAAATTTCGACTTTTGTTATGAAGATGAAAGCTTTGCTTTTGCCCGCAGCTATCATGGTCATGTTCGCTACCTCCCCGGTAATTTTTAGCCATGCTGCTGTTGCAGCTCCAGGCAGCCGTGCAGAGGCATGGCAAGCGAAGTTGAACCTGACTCCTGAGCAAAAGGCAAAAATGGAAGAAATTCACAAATCTAGTGAACAACAAATTGATGCGCTGCTCACTCCAGAGCAACGGACTCAAAAGGAGCAGGCTAGGCAACAACATAAAAGGGCGAACTTGAATCTGACTGCTGACCAAAAAGCGAAAATGAAAGAAATTAGGCAGACTGCCAAAACTCAGATGCAAGCCGTGCTGACTCCAGAACAGCAGCAACAATGGAAGCAAATGCGTCAACAAAAGCGCCAAAGCCAGTAAATTAAGGCAAAAATCTCTGCTCTGACGAACAATTAGCTCTTTTTTGAATTTTGAAGTAGGGGTGGGTTTTCAAACCCGCCCCTACTTTTTCTGCCCAGTTTTCTACTTGTTAAGGTTTCCAACCAGCCAGCAGATTTGGATAAGCAACTGATGTTGGGAAAATTTTCTGGAAACCAGCTTGACGTTGTTGTGGTGTTTCACCAGTCATATTCCATAGGCTTTCGTAGAAAAAGAATGAGACTCCAGCAAAGTTGCGTTCTCGTACTTTTTGTATTTGTGTTTGTATTTGTTGGATGGATATGGGTTTAGCTTTTAACCCAGTCATAATACCTATGCTTACTGGTATATGACTTTGTGCCGCTTTCACTTCTGGGCACTCAAGTTCTTTGACAAAGGCATTTAAGTCATCGCGGTATATTTGTATAACCAGTTCTTCAATAAGTCCGTTCCGTTCCCACGTTTGCCAATCTGCTAAAAAGGATTTGTAGGAAAAGTCCTGAGGATTAGGCGCTACCGAAACAAGACAATTTTTCTTAGTCGCTTTTATTGCCTGGAAGACCCGTTTCATGTAGTCAGTTATTTTATTAGCTCTCCACCGTACCCATTCAGCGTCTTGAAAATTTGTTGAAGGAGCTTGACCACGATGTTCTTTTTTGTACAATGCGACTGTGTAGGCGTCGTATCCCAATTCAGAAGGCAAGCCGAAATGGTCATCAAATTGAATACCATCAATGTCGTAGTTTTTAACGATTTCGACAACTAAATCTTGTATAAATTGTTGAACTTCAGGGTGAAAGGGATTAAGCCAAACCCGGTTCTCAGCACCTTCTTTCCAAATTTTACTACCGTCACGGCGGCTGGTCAGCCATTGCGGACGATTTTTGGCGAGTTGTGAGTCAGCAGGTGCCATAAAGCCAAACTCGAACCAGGGAATGACTGTTAGGTTTTTTTGATGCCCGACTGTGACAATTTCCTTGAGTATATCTCGACCTTGCAGTCCTGGGGCTGGATCAAGCGATCGCCCAGTAACTTTTTGTGCCACTTTGCTCGGGTACAGTGTCCAACCCCAGTTCCAAACAGTAGGATATACAGTGTTAAAGTTTAGGTTTTTCAGACTTTGTAAAGAGTTTTGCAGGCGATCGCGCGCAAAGAGCACATTACTATCTATATTCGTTAACCACACCCCCCGTAACTCAGATGTCTGCGGACGCAAAGGAGTATTTTGAGCATATAAAGGAAACGAAAGCAGAATTGCACCTACCATACTTAAACCTACCAAAAGTGCGAAAAATGACTGTTTCTTAATTGCCAGAGATTCCTGCGATAGAAGCTTGTTGCACCACTTCACCAATTTTTTCATCATCTACTTGTAAAAAAAATTAGATTTTGTATGAGAAAACTATCAACAGTGACTTAGAGCAATGGGCAGAAGTTGCTATAGTTGCTTGTACATAGCATGCCCGCTTAGGGATACTAGTAACATATATTGTTTTTCTTTTTTCAAGATTTATAGTTTCTGCCGTCTGGTCGATTATATGTGCTAACATATACTCGACATCGAAGCTCACAACCGAATAAGCACTGAACTCTTGCGCGTGAGCCTGCCCGAATTCCCATCAAGAGCCGAGTTGCTTTCTTGGGGAGGATGTCAATCAGTAATCCTTCTGAGTTTATCTCTCTCTAAATCACCCAATCAGGTCACTCAGTAGGGTGAGGTATTTTCACCTGACCTAAATCTAGTATAAAAACAAAGGAACAATAGACAATAATAGTAGCGTCTGTCTTCACATCTGCCTCGAAACAGAGGCGCTTTAATTATCCCAAATCCTTCTTATTATGAGGGATAATAAACTCATTTGTTCTGGATAGAGTTTCTAGTTATTAGTTTCTGTATGTTGACACATACTAATATCTATTGACTAATATACAAACGTTAAATTTATTATCTTCACTATACCGAACTTTATCTCACTTCTATGAAAAACACTCTCAAAAATTATAGTACTACGAAACAAGCACAATTTTTCACAGCGTTAGTTTTATCTGGGATTTTGTCTGTTGGTTGCAGTTTCTCACCTATAAAAAGTGCGACTGCTGCCCCGGCAAACTATTTTGCAGATACAGCAAACCAAGTCGTAAAAGAAAATATTAAAACAAATAACTTACCGCGTACAGTTGCTTCTGCGATATTACAAGATTTATCTAACCGAGAACCAACTGCGACTAAAAAACTAGAAATTATTGACTACACTCAACGGACTTGGCGTAACGGATGCATGGATTTACCGAATCCAGACGAACTTTGCACTCAAGCATTAGTTCCTGGTTGGCGAGTTGTCCTCTCGAATGGTAATCAAACATGGATTTATCATACCGATAGCAATGGGCGTTCTATTCGCTTAGCAAATCCGTATATTCTGACAAGTCTGCCACAAAACTTTCCAAATTATATAGAGGATGCTGTTTTGCAAGCCGCATCTCAACGCTTGAATTTACCAACGTCTGAGTTTACTATCATTCAAGCTCAACAGCGGACTTGGAACAATGGCTGTTTGAACTTACCAAGGTCAGATGAAGCTTGTACTCAGGCTTTAGAAAAGGGTTGGCGGGTCGTTGTCAAAGCAACTAATCAAACCTTGGTTTATCATACCAATGCAACAGGTTCCAAAATCAGGTTTAATAAAAAGGAAAGCAACTTCAGTGAAGGCAAGTTACCCGCAATAGTCAGAGATGCTGTGTTGCGTCGGGCAACTGAAGAGTCGGGTTTACCTGCAAGTTCGCTCTCGATTGTTGCATCTCAACCAACTCGATGGAATGGGTGCGAGCTTCAGAATAATGCTTATCCTTGTGACAACGCCATTTCTGGTTGGCAAGTTACAGTCGCTGCTGGGCTAAATCGTTGGGTGTTTTTCACTGATGAGCGCGGTTCTCGAATTCAACTTTCACAGCAGTATGGTGAAACACCTAATGTTAACTTACCCAAAGACATTGCTGAGAGAGTTTTGGTACGAGCCTCTAAGCGTTTAGGAGCACCCATTTCGCAAGTACGGATAGTTGAAGTGAAACAAAGACAATGGCCCGATAGTTGTTTGGGTCTAGCAGATCCGTCAACTCCATGCGCTGCAGTTATAGTACCAGGTTGGCAGGTCACTGTCAGTGATGGACAACAACGCTTGGTTTATCGTGTTGGCGAATCAGGTGGTGTTTTTCTGGATGAAAAGGCTAGCTCAGTTGCTGATGATAATAGATCGCTCAAGCCAATTTCTATCCCCAGAAGTGAGTTACCACAACCTTTAGATAGCAGTGTCATTTTTCGACAAATCTCCAGTGGTGGCTTTGCTGGCAGAACATACGAAACTGTTTTGCTCGACGACGGACGTCTGATTCGTGTTCGGATGGGTGATACAAATGATTCTGAGCGTAGCATTCGCCGCATTCCTCTAGAACAAGTAAAAAGGTTTCAGCAATTGCTTGAACGGCAAAGCGATGAATTCCAAAACCTAAATTATCCAGCACCCAACGGCGCTGCTGATTACATCACATACACTCTGACTAGCCGCGATGGTACGGTTAAATACAACGACATTTCTCAAAATAGCCTATCCAAAGATTTACGGCTCATAGTCAACGCTTGGAACCGAATAAGCAGTCGCTATCAGTAAAGGATAGAAAATTGGAGACAGGGAATAGGAAAAACTTATAACCTCTAAACTGTTCTCGTCTCCTACTAGTAGCGCGTCTAGTCTATTTTGTTGGGTAGAAGTTAATCGGCGCACTTTGTCTGTTTTCCTTCTCCCTTGCGCCCCTGCAGCCTCAACCCAACATTTTGGTGTGGACGCGCTACTAGTCTGCCAATCTAAGGAAAGCTGGGTAGTCTCTGTTATTGATCAGGACTGACGCAACTGGCGCAAACGCTTAACGCCCTGTACCAGTTGCGTCAGTCTTGCCAATACACATGTACTAACATGGAGCGATTCCTAGCCCCTAAGAGGGGCGCTACGCAAACGGAGAGCTAGCGCCGATAGCGGAAGCGTGCCGTTAGGCATAGGGCGCGCTGAGTCCCAAGGGGACACGCTACGCGTTAGCCCTTGGCGTGCGCTTGCGCTTACGCAAACGCTTAACGCCTGTGCCAGTTGCCTAAGTCCTGTATAGGATTTCTACATACCCTTCTGTTCCATGCACGCGAATTCGTTGCCCATCTTTTATCAGTTTGGTAGCATTATCCACTCCGACAACTGCTGGTAAGCCATATTCACGTGCGATAACTGCTCCATGGGTCATCAGTCCACCAACTTCGGTGACTAGACCTTTTATAGATACAAATAATGGTGTCCAGCTAGGGTCAGTAAAGGAGGTGACTAATATATCTCCATCTTCTAGATCAGCATCTTCCATGTTTAAGATGACACGTGCTCGTCCCTCAATAACTCCAGAAGAAACAGGTAGACCTACAATAGCTTCGGCTGGGAGATTCTCTCGTTTGTACTTACCTGCAATGATTTCACCGTCAGAGGTGATAATACGTGGCGGAGTTAGTTTTTCATAGATTTTGTACTCGTTTTTTCGATTGCTAATGATCGGATAATCCAATTTATTGGTGCGTACAACCTCGCGAAGTTCTTCAAAAGTGAGATAGTATATATCTTCTTTTTCATGAATAACGTTGGCTTGTACGAGTTGTTCGGCTTCTTTCAGTAAAGCCTGCTTATAAACGAAGTAGCGATTGACTATGCCGTATTTTGGATATTCACGATAACCGATTAAATTCCGGATTAGGTCGATCATTCGTTTTGTTTCTTTGGCTTTTTGTTCACCATCTGGTAATTGCTTCAATCGCTCTAATAACTCTTGTTCTTTTTTCAAAGCTTCCTGTCGTCCTTGCTCAAATTTGCGATTGCTTTCACCCTGCTCAAAGTTTTTGATATTACTGAGAATGAGGGAGACAAGCGTAGTTGGTTCTTCGCTCCAACGAGGTCTTGTAATATCGATTTCCCCGGCACATCGCATTCCGTATTTGTTTAGATAAGCATAGATAGCATTCCTGGCTTCCTGTCCACCCTCAAACTTAATCAGTTCATCCAGAAAGTTATCATCTTTTACCTGTTGTAAATACTCAATCACATCTGGGTAAGGACGAATCACATCCGCGACATCCAATAGCGCCAGACCCATTTCTGAAGTGATATTGTTGGGTGCAGATTGAGAAAGCGTGTCTGCTACGTTTTTTTCACCTAACCATTCCATCATTTTTTCATTGAGCCAGAATGAAGCATTCATCGCCGTCATAAACACACCAAAACTTTGCGAATCAGATGAACTCTTTTTTAATTGCTGTATGTCTTCCAGGATAAAAGCAAACAACTCCAATCCTGATTTCGTTTGGATGGTTTGTTTTAACGCTTCGATCGAGGTTTGACTCTGTTGAATCAAATCAGCAACAACCGCCGGATCGTAGTCGTTTAGGGTTTGAAAATCCGCAGGTGATCGACCTTGACTGCTTTTGCCGGGACTCTGATCATCAGGCAACGATTTTATAAAATCTCCCCGCTCTATGATGGTTGTAAGTGCATCTTTCATGAGCGGATCAGATTTTCCCAATGTGACGTTTAATACAGTTTCTCTGCTGACTGGTGAAGCCAACGTCGCTGTAATATCAACAAACAACCTTCCTCCGGCTATACGCATGGGCGCATACGTTGTTAACAGGAAAAAAGACAGTCCTAATGGCTTCATGGCATCGGTCATCATTTGGTTATGACCGACAGAAACATAGACGTGATTCTCCTGATCATTCGCTTCAGGGATAGGGTATAAAGTGGTGATGGGTCGGCTCTGAACGATATAGAATATATCGTCAACTAAACACCATTCGATGTCCTGGGGGTGGCCGAAATGTGCTTCGATCTTTCTGCCCATGCCCTCCAGCTGCAAGATCTGCTCATCCGTCAGCGCTTGGCTATTCTGCCGCTCAGGCTCAATCTCCTGTTTTTTCGTACCACCATCTTTTAAAGCATAAATAGCCAGCTTCTTGGTGGATATCTTCTTATCGATAACCTTGCCGTTGCACACTTTATAGATATCAGCATTCACCAGTCCGGAGACCAGGGCCTCACCAAGTCCGAAACTGGCATCAATGGATAACACCTTCCTATTAGAAGTGACGGGATCGGCAGTAAACAAAATTCCTGCCACCTGCGGGAAGACCATCTTCTGAACAACCACAGACAGGTAGACTTTACGGTGGTCGAAGCCGTTTTGAAGGCGGTAAGTTACTGCCCTCTCGGTAAATAGCGATGCCCAACACTTGCTGATATGCTGATAGATTGCCTTCTTTCCGATAATGTTCAGATACGTATCTTGCTGGCCTGCAAAGGAGGCTGTCGGTAAATCCTCCGCAGTTGCGCTGGATCGTACTGCATAGGCATTTTTTTCTCCATGTCTGGAGAGAAGGCGGGTGATCTCTTCATTAATGTCTTCAGGGATGGCTATCCCTTCGATGACCCTGCGAATCTCACCGCTAAGTTCACCGATTTTATCCCGGTCTTCCACCAATAGATGCGATAACTGATCAAGTAATTCATTAATCGACGACGTTTCCCCAATGATTCTTTTAAAGGCTTCAGTAGAAATACAAAAGCCATCTGGTACGCATATTCCTTCAATCCTGGAAAGTTCCCCCAGGTTCGCGCCTTTACCCCCAACAACCATGATTTTTGTTTTGTCAATGTCCGGAAAACCAAGCACATAGGAACTCATATATTTACCTCCTTTGGTAATTCCTTCTTTGATAATTTTGATGACGCATTGTCCCCGAAAAAATCGGGCAGGCTAGTTCCTAAGAGGATGTCTGATACCATTTCTCTGTAAACTTGCACTTAATACTTACTCTTTCATTCTTGGCGTCCTTGGCGTCTTGGCGGTTCGTTTAATAAATATTAAGTGCATCTATGGCTACGCCACGCAAGCTATCATGGAGAATTGGTATTAAAAGAAAGTGATTGTAAAACTACGTTTTCTTCAAACTTTCCAATTTACAAATAGCGCATAAATAAAAGCGATAACTTCAGAAATGACTGTTCGCACACCTTCGCTAGAAACCCACCATTTCTTTGGATCGTAATCTGATGGATTCGCAGCAATCACACCTACTTTGATGGGAGCAAGGACTTGTTTGTATATCAACCAGCTTCTACGAGCATGGGCGTCATTCGTAAACAGATTAACTGATTCTAACTGGTCATTTGAATTTAACAGCCATTGACGAAATGCCACAGCAGATGCATGAGTACGATCCTTAATAACGTGAGGTGTAGGAACAACGACTAGTTTTTCTTTTGGGACGCCCAGTTTTTTGAGAGTGGCTGCGGCAATTTCTGCATAATTGTTGTATTCAGCTAGATAAAACCCTCTTTCCACCTGAATTCCTGTTGTAAAAATTTGCCGATAGGAATTGTTGGAAAATTCGCGAAACGCTTGTTGAAGTGCTTCATCTGTTACCCATCCTTCCACTACTAGTGCATCTGCTTTGATGGGAGAAGTGACTGCCAGAAATGAATGTATGTGAGTGATCGTGAAAATAAAAAAAAGAACGGCAGTTGCAAACACACTCACCCATCCTTGAAGGGTAAGCGTCCACGTTTGTCGCCGTTTTAGTAAACGAATTTGAGGGAATTTTTGTTTTTTGTAAGGAACTTTTGCAGGCATTACACCTTATCTGAACGATTTGCTTTCAGATATTCAAACACAGATTTATCTCCAATATCCGGAGGAATTGCTTGTATTGCCTTGCGTATGGCAAACACCAAAAACAAAATTGCCCACAGTCCGAGTATGACCTTTTCTGCCTGTATTGGCAAAATACCAAACATATGTCCCAGCAACAGCAATGGAATCATGGGTGTCAGTATCTTGGTTTCAAAACGATTAAAGCAAAATGCTTCTTTGAAGTAAATCCCTGTTAAGGCTGCAAAGATAAAGCCTACTCCTAGCAAGGTGAGTGGTTGAGTGTAAATGGTTATAGCTAAAGGTTCACTGCTAGATAATGCCAGTATGACTGCAGTGACACTGCCAATAACCCAAAAAACTTGTAAAACTCGGTGCAGAAATGCCATGTATATGTGAATCGTTAGTAAACTAATACCAAGACCAACACTGAAACAGGCATACAAAAGGGTTAGTAGTTTAAAATCTGGGTTATTGTTTAGCAAAACCAAAGCGCTGCCTATGGCAAAACTCACCGCAGCTACCATTAACCCAGCGCGGTAGATGATTACGCCTGTGCGATCGCCCTCAGTTATCGTAAATTCGCCAAACTGACCTTGATAAATTTCTGGTGCAGATACTGTTTGTTGAATCATAGCAGTTTTAGATTTAGGATTTGAATGAGTTGGTCGTGATAACCAAAAATTTTTTACCTACAATTTCTATGATAAGAATCTTTTCTGGTGTGTTATCTTGGCTGAGGTTTGAGAAATTTTCATCTGACGCTCGCTCCTGGGCTGACAAAAAACCGCTAGCTTTCAAAAGCTACTTCTACTGTATCTCCAAACTTGAGGTGCAACTGTGATTGTGCGTTATCGCTATTGATGGCAATTTCTACCCAGCCGTGACTTTCAACCAGTGCAATCGCATCCCCAACTTTGACATCACTATAAGTTTCACATCCTCTGATCGTTAACCCAGCTGCTTTGACATACCAGGTTTTGGCTTGGATGTAACTCTCTGGAATGTTGGTGACTAAGTTACCGAAGTGGTCAATATATTGAATCGAACCTACAATACCAGTTTCTGTTAAAATACATTCTGCTATGTCCAGTTGTACCAAAGCTGCGGAATCAATGAGATTCCCCAGTTCTGTCAAGGGGACTCCGCAGGCAAGGTGTGCAGCAACTGGTGCAAAGATATCCCTCCCGTGAAAAGTCCTGGAGGGTTGAGCAGTTCTCCAGTAATCAGGGTTTGTTAATTCTACAACTGCGATTGCCCTGAGTGAGTCTCCCTGCTGGAGCATCGCCGGACTTTGACTCAATAATCCGCTAAAGATACCATTATCTGGTCCGACTAGATACCCATTGGCAAATTCTACTGCGATCGCTCGTCGCCTTCCTCCTACACCCGGATCGACGACTGCTAAATGCACTGTGCCATCCGGAAAGTAAGGGTAAGCATTCATCAGGCAAAACCTAGCCGCTGCAATATTTTGCGGCGGTATTTGGTGCGTCAAGTCTATCACTCTCAGTTCTGGGTTGATTTGGGAAATAACTCCCTTCATGACGCCAACATAAATATCGCGATCGCCAAAATCGCTGAGCATAGTGATCATGAGATGAGGATGCATCTGGATGCAATATATTTCTGGTTGATTAATATATATTAAATTTCTTTTGTCTGTAACATAAGCTACGAAAATCGTGTTATGTTAGGAAAAAGTGATATTTATAGAAACACAGTAGGTAAATGATTAAATGATTAAGAACAGAGTGGAAGTCGTAAAAAAGGCACGGAAAGCACATCAACTGAATATCATCAGAAGCTTACAACATCGCTTAGAAGTCGCTAGAGCCAAAGGCGACGACAGTTTGGTTCGCCAATTGGAAGCTGAAATGAGGTACTTTAGCTAAGTCAAGATTTTATTGTTCTAGTTCATAGTTTTGTTGTGTGCAGCCCGCTTCGGCGGGTTTTTATGTTTTCTTACGGTTCTCAATTGTTTGTGATCGCTCTTGGTTGGAGAGTCATAAGTCAGGAGTTGGCTATGGATTCTCTAAATAAGAGGGAAAGGTATTGGCTAGAATCGCAGCTTGAGTGCGATCGCGCAAATTCAAGCGAGTCAAAATATGCGAGATATGGTTTCTGACTGTCCCTTCTGAGAGGAAGAGTTCCTGAGCAATTTCTCGATTACTAGAACCTGCTGCAATCATTTGTAAGACTTGCTTTTCCCTAGGTGTGAGTTCTGCTAATCCTGGTGGGAGTTCTTGAGAGTCTGCTGGTGGGTCTGTTAAGGGGGTATTAGCAATGATTTTTTCTATAATGCCGGGACCAAACTGAGTGTGACCTTTATGGATGCTGCGGACAGCTTCTGCCAGTTCCTCCAAAGGCGTATCTTTCAACAAATAGCCCTTTGCTCCAAAGTGTAGAGCTTGCGACACATACTTGGTATCATCAAAGGTGGTGAGTACTAAAATTTTGATGCCCGGAAACTGTTGGCACAGTTGTTGAGTAGCGGTGACACCATCCATCACTGGCATGCGAATATCCATCAGAATAATATCCGGCGGCTGAGATCTCAAATGCAGTGATTTAACCAGGTCAATAGCTTGTTGACCGTTACTTGCCTCTCCAACCACTTGCAAGTCGGGTTTTATTTCTAGTAAAGTTTTCAAACCCCGTCGTACAACTTCTTGATCTTCGACTAGCAGAACCTGAATCATGCTGTCACCCTGGGGAATTTAGCTGTAATTCTACAACCATTTCCAAGCTCGCTGGTAACTTCCAGTTGTCCGCCCACTGCCAGCACTCGTTCGCGCATTCCCTGTAGTCCAAAACCTGTCTGGTGTCCATTCATAGAGAAGCCCTTGCCGTTATCTTGCAGTGTGAGGGACAATTCAGTAGGTGTAGTTTGAATCTGCAACTGCACCGCCGTTGCTTTCGCATGTTTAGAGATATTGGTCAAACCTTCCTGTACGATACGATACACAACTGTATTCACAGAGTTAGAGAAGGGCAGCGAGAAATCAGTATGACATTTGGGTGCAATTCCTGTAGTGTTGTGAAATTCTTGGGCGAGGGAGGCGATCGCCTTCTCCAACAACTGACCTTGTAAGGGATCGGCTCGCATATCCGCAACTGATTCGCGAACATTATTCAATGCCTGTGATCCTAATTGTTTGGCTTCAACTAAAAACTCATAAGCCTTCTGGGGAGCATCTTTCCAAAGGTTAAGCGCCGTTTCCATTTGAATGTTCAGCGCCACTAGGGAGTGTCCCAAGGAATCATGAATGTCACGAGCGATGCGACTGCGTTCTTCTAATGCGGTCATTTCTTCAATACGTTGATTGAGTTGTCGCTCCTGATCCAGTGCCTGACGCAGATCTGCTTCTGCCTGCTGCAAGCGTTCATTTTGCGTTTGTAACATTCTTTGCATCTGCCGTAACGAGAGTTGTGTCTCTATGCGAGCGAAGACTTCCTCTTCTTGAAACGGTTTGGTGATGTAATCGATACCTCCAACTGAAAAGGCTTTGACTTTATCCAAAACCTCATTCAGCGCACTGATGAAGATCACGGGAATGTCCTGGGTCAGTGGATTGGCTTTTAGATGTTGACACACGACGTAGCCATTCATACCAGGCATACTAATATCCAATAAAATCAGATCTGGTGGCTGTGCTTGCGCTCCCATCAGGGCAACTGAACCACTCATCACTGCCCGCACGTCATAGCCGCGCTCGGTCAACATCACGGACAACAACCGCAGGTTGTCCGGCTTGTCATCAACAATGAGGATGTCTCCTTTAGATTGACCGGAATTCATGCTGGAGTATAAAGTGTTGCTTATTGCAATCCTACATCATTTTAACATCCTCCCACCACTGACCAGAGTACAGGTTCAGCCGGGGATTGGTATAAGCTAAACTTTTTTGTCCCACAAGTGCATAATTCAATTTTGTTTGCTTCTATTAAAAATGGAGAAAGGTTTTAAACTAAACTTCTGTTTCATCCATCGATAAATGCGTATCATATGTTTTGATTCTTATCAAAAATCAACCCATATAGGACTCGTATTTGATTTTTGACGAAGCTAGGTACACTTTTATTGCTTCTTAAGCGTTCCCTGTTCCCTGTTCCCTGTCTTTACGAGTAATTCACCAAATCAAACCGGATTCCTATAGTACTTAATGAGAGAAAGCAAATGTATCAGAAACCTAGCATGAAATTCTCATTTATTAACCGACAAATCTTGCGAAGGTTATATCTGGTTGCATTAGTTATTCTGGCAACATTAATTGCAATTTGGTGCGAGCAAGTCCAAACTCCCAAATCGGTCACCGTAACGAGCCTAACTCAGCCAGAAAAAGTTCTAGTGGATGAGCCAATTCAACCCATTCCACTGAAAATTGCTCTGAATCAAAGCAAAGTTGGATTGGGTGAAAAACTGTTTCGCGAGCCGCGCCTCTCTGCGGATAATCGCGTTTCCTGTCTCAGTTGCCATCATCTCAACACAGGGGGAGCAGATGAGGTGGCTTTCTCCATTGGGGTGAATCGTACAGTCGGTAACGTTAATACACCGACTGTTTACAATGCAGCATTTAATCCCAGCTTGAACTGGAATGGTAAATTTAAAACGCTAGAAGCCCTTACAGAAGTAGCGATACAAAATCCAACGGATATGGGAATCGACTGGCAAGTTTTGATACCAAAACTGCAACAGACTCCAGAGTATATGCAGGCATTTACTCAAAACTACGCCGACGGAGTGACAAAGGCAAACGTTAACGATGCGATCGCCACCTACTTGCGCTCACTTTATACTCCAAATTCGCGCTTTGACCAGTACTTACGCGGTAATCAAAAAGCAATTACTGAGGAAGAAAAAGAAGGTTATCGATTATTCAAAGCTTACGGCTGCGTCAGCTGTCATCAAGGGATGAATCTGGGAGGTAATTTGTACGAAAAATTTGGTCTGATGGGCGATTACTTTCGCGAGCGCGGCAATGTCAAATACGCTGATTTAGGACGCTACAATGTCACCCAGAATGAGGCAGATAAGTTTGTCTTTCGAGTGCCCAGCCTCCGTAATGTTGCACTCACTTATCCCTACTTTCACGATGGTTCTGTTAAAACATTAGAGGAGGCGATTAAGGTGATGACGAAATATCAATTGGGGCGATCGCTCTCTCAAAAAGACATTGAGTCAATTGCTCTGTTCCTTGGTACGCTGACGGGAGAACACCCAGCATTAAATCAAAAATAGAAAAATTTTTCAACTTGTCTCATCTTAATAGGACTTACGCATTATCCTCACCAAAATCCTTCGCGCCGCGTGTCTTCTGGACATAGATTTTGTTGACACTCCCACACCTAGAAGATGTGGGAGTGTCAATGGTGGGCTTCTGCCTTAAATTATTGTGAGGTTTGAATGGGTGCTTTATTGCCGCCCTCGTGTACTTCTTTATTACTTCAGTTCAGCAGCACGTTTTTTAACTGTATCTAAACTAACATTAACTGCTTGAGCCACACGGGTTCCGTATTCTGGATTGGCATTGTAGAAGAAAGCAGTAATTTGAGTACGGATGTTTGCATCTTTCACCGCTCCCAAATCGTTCTTCAGATTAGCAATCAAATTATCCTGCATTTGCTTATCGAAGGAGCGATAGAGTTCTCCTGCTTGCTGAAAATTGAGAGTTTTCTGAATTTTTTGCTGTTGAGTTTTACCAGCAATCGGTAGCTGAGAATAACGATAGTTACTGTCTTGTTGTAAAGCTGTCGGTTGCTGGCTTGGCTCGTAGTTCACGTCAGATTTGGTATTACCGTAGTTGGCAGAACCATCTTGGTTTTCATTATTGATCTGAACGCGGGGTTTATTGATAGGTAGTTCCATGTTGTTGACACCAAGACGATGCCTTTGGGTATCAGCGTAGGAAAAGATTCTTCCTTGTAAAAGCCGATCTTCAGAAGCTTCAATACCAGGAACAAGGTTACTGGGTGCGAAAGCCGATTGCTCAGTTTCTTGGAAGAAGTTCTCTGGCATCCGGTTCAACGTCATTGTACCTACTTTACGCAGGGAAACTAGATTAGTAGGCCAAATTTTAGTTGCATCTAAAGGGTTGAATTCAAACTTGTCCAAATCTTGAGGATTGAGAGTCTGTATGTACAAATCCCAAGCAGGATAGTTACCACGCTGAATGTTTTCATAAAGATCACTAGTGTGGACGTTAAAATCTTTCCCTTGCATTTCCTGCGCTTGCATAGCTGTATAGTTATGCATTCCTTGCTTAGTTTTCCAAGTAAACTTGACGTACTTGTACTCACCTTTGCTATTAATAAACTTGTAAGCATGGACGCTGGAACCATCCATTTCTCGGTAGCTGGCAGGTGTACCCATATCTGAGAACAGGTAAGTCAGCATATTGGTACTTTCTGGTACGTGAGAGAAGAAATCAAAAAAACGATTGGGATCTTGCTTATTCGTAATAGGGGAAGGCTTTAGGGAGTGCACCATATCAGGAAACTTCATGGCATCTCTGATGAAGAACACCGGTAAGTTGTTGCCGACTAAATCCCAGTTTCCTTTGTCTGTGTAAAACTTAGTCGAAAATCCACGTGGATCGCGAAGGGTTTCTGGTGAACCTTGAGGGTGAATTACTGAAGAAAAGCGTACAAATACAGGTGTTTTTTTACCAGCTTTTTGGAAAGGGGCAGCCATTGTTATGTTTGAGAGATCGGCATCGCTGATAAATTCACCATGGGCTCCAGTACCACGAGCGTGAACAACTCTTTCAGGAATACGTTCGCGATCAAAACGAGCTAGCTTTTCAATTAAATGAACATCTTGGAGTAATACTGGACCATTTGGTCCAGCAGTCAGGGAATTTTGATTATCTCCGACTGCAGCGCCGTTATCCAAAGTTAAAGGAGTTTTGGCACTAGCATGATTATTAGTAATTACAAGTACCAATACTAATGCTAAAGCCATTACTACTGGAAGGTAAAGATTTTTTTTGAGAAGATTAAAGCGCGGAATTTTCATTCTTTGAAACCTAACTTTTTTGAGTTATAGACCAGCTGAATTTGACTCAAACTCGAAGGATTTTCGAGTTTAAGTTAATTGAGCAGTCTATAGTTGTGACCACTGCAATATGGATGAACGAAAATGCTGCAAATATCCTTAAAGTAATTACACACATTAGCTGCAAGCGCTAATTTTTCGATCACAAATTCAACCCAAAACTATTAACTACGCAATGCAAGGCAGTTAATAGACTGAAATCAGTTTTTGATGCGATACACCTTCAGGTGTCTCTTGCTTTGCGCAATCGCCCGCAAGGATTCGGCTCCCAGAGGGAGCATCGCTAATCAAAATGACTATGTATTTCGGCTGAGTTTGAGTATCGGTGTTACATAAGGAGCATGTTTGCGAATTCAGTTGTGTTTTTTTGATATGAACTCAGAATAATTCTGAGTTAGGAATAAGTCAAGCATCAAAATTGTTAAAATTTTTGTATGTTATAGCTTTCAATTAACCGCTTGAAAATGGTAAGCTGAACCTATGGTCAAAATACTGACTGCAACTAATGTGATTCAACGCCTCCACTCTAAAGGACTGAAGGTAACGCCTCAACGTGCTGCTGTTTACGCCAATTTGCTGGGTCGAACCGATCACCCAACCGTCGAAGAAATTTTGAGTGATTTAAACTCCGATCTCCCTGTTTCCTCTAAAGCAACGGTTTACACTGCTTTAACTGCGCTTAGAGAAGTAGGGTTAGTGCGCGAGGTGCTGCTTGAAGAAGGGGTGACTCGGTATGATGCTAATGTAGATCTGCACCATCATTTTCGCTGTCGTGCTTGTGGACTAATAAATGATTTGGCCTGGGAAATGTTCAACGCTCCGCAGTTGCAGCAGTTAAATGATAGGTTTAAGGTAGAAAGTTACGAAGTAACTTTGCGTGGATTGTGTCAGTCCTGTGCTGTACAAGAAAAATAAACTTGGAAACTAAAACATAAACATTATCAAAGACTGCTCGCTAACCAACGCCGTTGTACAGTAAAATTAACTCAAAAAATGTAAACGGTAAAAACTCACACTTAGTTGCCGGGACAAAAACGAGTGAAATTTCTTGGTGTGATTGAGAGTATAAAAGCTATCTGACCAAAGCAGATGGCACACTACTAAAGACCGACTATAGGCAAAGTTGCTGGCTTTTGTGCATGGTATTGACAATACAAATGAGATACTTCACTTTCAGTCAGAGTGGGTGTAATTTAAACTGTATTAAGGCTCAGACTAGGTGGAATTTTCAGTTGAGTAATACCTCCAATGAGAACGAACCGGATGGGGGTATTGTGTATGGTGAAATGAAACTGGACACAAAAAAGTACAGGTAACTTATTTCTGCGCGACTGCTTAAGTCATGACAAATGTCATGGTTTGGACATGACATTTATTAGATGCGGGCAACCATTCCTTGCCGATAAATTAAGATTATCGAACAGAGGGAAACCTCATCAGCTAATCCTGGTTAAAATTGTTGTTTGCAGACTGTTGCAAACAATCTTGACTGAAAATCCACTTCATACGCCGTTGAAAGCATTTTATAGTTGTAGCTCGCTACAATTATTGCAAACACTCCAGAATCGACAATCAATGAGTGAATGATGGAATCGCTACGTCTGCGTCTTGGTAAATTCATTGGGGCTGTAAGTGCTTATCTACTACCAACAGGGGTAGTACTGCTGTTTTTATTTTTCTGGATCGAGTCGCGATCTGTTAAGTTGGAACAACATCTGCGTTATATTAACGATTTGGGTAAAATTCAAGAACTCGATGCCCGCATAAATCAAAACGTCTTAGAGACGAGGTTAAAACTGCTGCTCAACTATGACTCAATTGTAAACAAATTAACAGAACTAAGACGAATTCAGGCAGACTTACAGCAAATTCCCTCATTTATTAACTCAGATGGACAGCAAAAAATTAATCAGGCAATTAAAACTTATCTCCAAGTTTATCGGGACAAAGAAAAAGAAATTGATCTGTTTAAGTCTCAGAAGGCAGTTGTTGATAATTCGCTGACATATTTTCCAATCGCCATTGCTGAATTGAAAAAAAATCAGACAATGAATCCTGTCTTGGCAGATCATCTCAACACATTGTTAAGAGATATTCTGCTATTTAACCTCTCCAATAACCAAGAGTTACAACGAAAAATTCAGCAAGAAATCCAACAAATTCGCACTGATGTGGGCTCAACAAATCAGCGCAAAAATGTAGAACAGGCGATGCTCCAGCAGGGAGCCACCCAAAGGGTGATCGCTCACGCCCAGATTCTCCTGGAGCGTCACCCACAGATTAATCGTTTAGTCGATAACATATCGCATTTGCCAACGCCTGATCGTGCCGAAGACATTGCCCAAGCTTACTACAGCGCATATCAACAAGCACTTGATACAGCGAGCCTGTATCGACTGGGACTGTATTTACTATCCACGGTAATAATAATCTGGATTGCTGTCTCGATTATTTACAAGCTCCGCCAGAGTGCGATCGCATTACAGCAAAGTGAATCTAAATTGCGGACGATTTTCGAGAACTCGCAGGTAGGCATTTTTCGAGTTCGCCAAAAGGATAGTTTAGTTATAGATACGAATCAGCGGCTGGTAAGCATGTTGGGATACGACTCTGCTAGAGAGATAATTGGATACAAATGCATCTCTGACTTGTATGCACATCCCAATCAACAGCAGGAAATCGTCAAAATTCTGCAAACTCACGGCGAAGTTCATAATTTTGAACTCCAGCTTGAAAGACGCGATGGAACATTTTTCTGGGGACTATTTTCTGCTCGATTGAATGTTACAGAACATTGTGTGGAAGGAGTGATCACTGATATTAGCGATCGCAAACGAACAGAAGCCGCCCTTGAGCAAGCAAAAGAAGCAGCAGTTGTGGCAAACCGTGCCAAAAGCCAGTTTCTTTCTCACATGAGCCACGAGTTACGCACTCCACTTAGTGTGATTCTGGGATTTACTCAACTACTAAGCCGCAGTTCTTCCCTCGATCCCAAACAGCAGGAATATCTCGATACAATTAGCCGTAGCGGGGAACACTTGCTCAACTTGATCAATGATGTTCTGGAAATGTCAAAGATTGAAGCGAACAAAATTACCCTCAACGACCAGGATTTTAACTTGTATGATCTATTGGATGGGCTGCAACAAATGTTCCAATTTAAAGCTACATCCAAAGGGCTGCAATTTATTGTTGAGCGTTCGCCCGATCTTCCTCAATATATCCGTGCCGATGAAAGCAAATTGCGTCAGGTTTTGTTTAATCTAGTTGGAAATGCAGTCAAATTTACACAAGCTGGAAGCGTAACGCTACGAGTAAAACTAGAAACTAGAGACTGCGGACTAGGGATTAGGAAAGAAATTTCTCAATCTCCAATACCCAATACGCAATCTCTAATTTTTGAAGTCGAAGACACCGGATCTGGGATTGCTTCTGAAGAACTTGATCAGCTCTTTGAGCCGTTTGTGCAAACAGAAACTGGTCGCAAATCTCAACAGGGAACGGGATTAGGTTTGTCAATTAGTCGCAAATTTGTGCAGTTGATGGGTGGAAACATTACTGTTGAAAGTGAGTTGGGCAAAGGTAGTTGCTTTCGATTCAATATCCAAGCCCAAAGTATCGAAGCTGATGTGATACCCCTGAGTGCAACTTCTCAACAAGTTATTAGAGTCGCTGCTGGACAACCCACCTACCGGATTATGGTTGTTGAAGATAAACCAAGCAACCGGCAGCTTTTAGTCGAATTACTTAAACCTGTTGGATTTGAAGTGCGAGAGGCAGAAAATGGAATTGAGGCGATCGCACTCACTCAGCGCTGGTTCCCACACCTGATCTGGATGGATTTGCAGATGCCCGTAATGGATGGCTACGAAGCCACCAAGCAAATTAAGTCATCCGAGTCAGCCCCGATTATCATTGCATTAACTGGCAATGCCTTTGAACAGGAGCAGCAAGTAGCTCTTGAGGCTGGATGTGATGACTTTGTCCGCAAGCCCTATCGAGCAGAAGTCATCTTTGAAAAAATGACACAATACCTCGGTGTTAGCTATGTTTACGCAGAACAGGAACGCACACCACAGGAGAATGAAAATTCACCTTCTTCTCTTATCCTTAGTCCTTCATCCTTAGAAGTGATGCCTTCTGTGTGGATCAAACAAATGCATCAAGCCGCAACTTGTGTTAATGCAAAGTTGCTTCATCAGTTGATTGATCAAATTCCTGGATCGCATGCTCCTATTGCCAATGCCCTGACTCACTTAATCGATAACTTCCAGTTTGAAGACCTTATTGCTTTAACTCAGCAAAAAAGTCCATAGCAATAACGAAATCTTGGTAGAAGACATCATGTTTTGTGCTGCTCTTTTATGAAAAACAAAGAAAGATTTGTGTTGAGATGCAAAGCACCAGGCACAGCAGCGTCCTTGTCTAATATTGTGTCCGGATAAAGACTTATCATTAAGGCAGCAGGGGTGCTCCCTACTCCCTGCTCCCTGCTCCCTACTCCCTGCTCCCTTTTCCCTCTTAAAACTTCAGTTGAAATTGCGAATCTGCATCTGTATCCATTCACGATCAACGATGGCATACAGCAACGAATCTTGCCACTCACCCTTAACCCATTCATACTCTCGCAAATACCCCTCCTGTCGCATCCCGATTTTTACCAAAATTCGCATTGAGAGAGTATTTCTCGGGTTAGACGTTGCAAAAATCCGATGCATATTGAGTTGCTGGAAACCAAAGTGTAAGACTTTTCCTGCAGCTTCGGTTGCATATCCTTGCCCCCAATATTGCTTATCTAAGCTATATCCAATTGAACCTTCTAGCTTGTCTGGATTTGTTATGGAAAGGCGACAGGTACCAATGAATTGTTTGTCATCTTTTAAAGTGATTGCTAAAGTAAAATGCCGACGGGGTTGTTGGCGTTGTAATTTAATTTGTGTTTGCAAAAATAACTTGGTATCTTCTTCACTGTTAGGACCAAACGGCAGATAGTGAACAACTTCTGGATCACAGGCGTAGTTATGAATTCCTTGCCAATCTGATTTTGTCAAATCCCTGAGAATAAGACGTTGTGTTTCTAGCGGTAGATTAATGTTCATCACTTAAGTAATTATTATTTGTTAATCGCTATTTGCTAATCGCAGGATTCACGATTCGCGATTAGTCATGAGCTAAGAACTGCAAAATTCATTTGGCAAATTCTGTACGGAACTGATTTACCACTTTATCTAGTCCCACTGAATGCGCTGCCTTAAAAAGAATCCTATCACCTTCTTGTACAAAAGTCTTTAAAGAGGCAACTAAATCTGCATGAGTTGTAAAACACATCTGAGAAATTCCTTCGGCACTTTTGGCCATGGCTAAAGCATCTTCTCCATCCACCAATACTAATAAAGCATCTAAATTTAATTTTCGCACCGCTTCTCCTACTTGCTGATGTAACTGGTGCGATCGCTCTCCCAATTCCTTCATTGCACCTAACACAGCAATTCGTCGTTTTCCTGGTGTCTCTGCCAATAAGTGTAACGCCGCTTGCATAGCTTCTGGTGCAGCATTATAAGTCTCATCTAAGATTACTACATCATTGAGCAAAGTAAAACGTTGCGATCGCCCCCCCGGCATATCAACCCTCACACCCGATTTCAAACACGACCAATCAATACCCAGCACCTTTGCCACCGCTAAAGCTGCCAAAAAGTTAGTTGCATTGTGTCGTCCAGGTAATGGTAAAGGCAATTGCATTCCTGTCACTTCCAACGTCTCACTATCAATCAAATTCCCATGAATATCGCCACCAGAAAAGCCATAAGTCAAAACTTCTCCTTGCCAGACTCTCGCTGCTGTTTCCATCAATAGCGGATTATCATAATTAAGAATTGCCACACCATCTTTGGGCATTTGAGCCAGTAACTCACATTTTGCCTCAGCAATAGCCTCCTCTGAACCGAGTAACTCAATGTGCGCGGTTCCCACATTAGTAATTACACCAATAGTCGGACGCGCGATTTGTGTCAGTTCAGCAATTTGCCCCTTTCCCCGCATCGCCATTTCAATAACGGCGAAATCATGTTCTGTACTCAATTGCAACAGTGTTTTTGGCACGCCAATTTCGTTATTGTAATTTCCATAAGTCTTGAGGACTGTTCCTTTTGTGGCTAAAGTTGCGGCAATGAGTTCCTTGGTTGTGGTTTTACCCACAGAACCCGTAACCCCAATCACTGGAATAGAAAACTGCTCACGCCACCACCTACCAATTTTTTGATATGCTTCGAGCGTGTCTTTGACTTGTAAGACGGGAAATTTAGAATTCTCGTATTCAAAATCAACGATCGCAGCCATTGCACCTTTTTCTATTGCCATTGGCACAAAATCGTGTCCATCAAACTTTTCACCGCGTAAAGCCACGAATACTTCACCCCTGCTGAGTATACGGGAATCTGTTTCGATTCCACTGCTGAAATTTGCCAAAGCAGCTTCAGATAAGTTTGCTGCTTTGGCACAAAGAACTTCAATCAGTTGGCTTAAAGTGGCTGAGAAAGGCATAAGCAATTCAAAATCCAAAATTCAGAGTGAAGTCGCGAAGAAAACAACCTGCTTGCAGGTTGTCTAGCCCCTTATTGTATGCAAATGAAATGCCTTACAGCATAACACTTAGAGCTTTTGGATTCCAAAATTTCTCGTTTAAATTCAATAAGACAGCCCAGTCAGTCGAGTGTGGGAGTGTGAGGGTGTGGGAGTGTCGGTAAATATCCTTCCCTCCTCAATCCAATGCCTTGATTTCACAACTCAAGTAGGACTGCAATATTATTATTTGCTGACAATATAAAGTTAAGAGATTTAATATTTTTATATATTTTTATTAAATTTAGATTCAAAACAACTTTAAATACAGTGAAAAGGTATATAGGATTCCTCCGCAGATTTTTGCTCAGCTAGGTACAGTTTATGTTAGGGGTTCGGGTGTTAAGCTTTCCCTTTTTCCTACCTCAACGAGTTCGTTCATAAACCAAACCGGATTCTTATATGGTAAGCGTGCTGCTTTGAGGATTTCCCAAAACAGGCAACGGGTTCGGCACTCCGCCCTTACGGGTTAACCGACTTGTAGACGCCCACCAGAAGGCGAACCGTAGGGTAGGAAGTGCCGAACCCGTAAGGGCTTTTGCGTTGGGCTTTCACGTAGGGTGGGCTATCCCCGATTTTTAACTAACATCACCTGCACAATTTGTATAGCGATATAACCAGAGATTCCCAAATCTTGAGACAAATCGTTTAAAAACTCAAGCTCTTCTTGAGGAGAAACTCCATCGGCTAAAACCAAATCGGTGGCGATCGCAAAAGCTGTTTCTCGCAAGTCGTAGGGTAAAGATTCTTTGGCTGAATGAAACAAAGCATTTATGCCTTCCCACTTGAGGATATTCAGGAGTTTCTCAAACATCCTGTTTATTTCATCGTTGGAATAATATCTGAAAAGCTTCATACCCGACAGCAGTGACAAAATACCACGTGCCTGCTCATCAGAGAGGTTTCCATCTGAGGCTGTTGCAGCCAAAGCAATTGCTGCAATTGCTTCTGGTTGACTCAGTGCTTCTTGAACTTGGCTTTCTCCACCAAACATTTTGTCGAATAGACCCATTACAGTTTACTCCATTGCTAGCGTCTCGATCGCGATACACTTACTCGTACTTGGGAAGTCATTGTGCGACGCTGTGAGACTTCTATATGTTTCAGTGTTCCCAAGATTCCTTGCTAGCGAACACTTAAACTTAATGGTTTTCGACAAAGAATAAATTTTTGACTTCTTATCAACCCAACCTTACCTTACCAAAGCCCCTGTACTGATAGCCTTTACAGAAAAACGACTCTTAGTGAAGTCGTCTTGTGTCTAGGCGAATACCTGTTTTTTCCATAGTTTCAATAACTGCCAAACCTAAGCCAGAAAAGACCATAAGTAGCACTACCGAACCCAAGAAGGCGTTTACGAGCATTTGAAGGGCTTCATCGAAAAAAATATAACTAGTCATTGTTTTGTCTCCCGAACTTATAGAGTGCTAGTACCTATTTATTTCTCCACACCGTGATTGGCATTTTCCGCCCATAGAACACTAGCATTTGCATCTTAACAAAACTTTAGCTCTTTCATAACGAAAGTTAGATTTTTTCTTCTTGAAGTTCAGATAAACTTTCAGTGCTGTTTTGTTAAACTAATTACTAACGTGAATAACTAATAGAAAATTATTTTCAAAAAGTCTATAGAATTTATTCTTGAAATGAGTAAACTTAGTTACATAATTACTAGTAAACATAACGATGTCGGATGTTTTGTAGCGCTTTTATAACCGTTGCCAGGTAGATATTGCTGGCGAAGTTTATCAATACGAAGTCACCTCTACGACTTTATTTCTTTCTCAACACATCAAAAATATGATGAGCCATTTCTAATTTGGAACAAGGAGAAATTTCTATTCTTTGTCCTTGTTTATCCAAAAATATGGCTCGATTATTATCACTTCCAAAACCGCTATCCACTTCATCGATAGGGTTAGCAATAATCGCATCCAGATTTTTACTGTGCAATTTCTCTAGTGCTGGTGTGACAATATCCCCTGTCTGGGCTGCAAACCCAATTAATTGTTGATGTGGTTGTTTGAGACGTGCCAATTCTCCAACAATATCCGGTACTGGTTCCAAAGGTAAAGCTTGCGGAAGCGATTTTTTTGGCAACTTCTGTTGACTGTATTTCCGTGGCTTGACATCCGCCACCGCTGCCGACATGATAATCATATCTGCATTCGGTAAGTACTCCAGCATACTTATTCGCATTTGGTCAGCACTCACTACAGAGACTGCTTGCACTCCTAATGGTACATCCCAACTCGCCGGAGCATGTATTAATGTTACGCTTGCTCCTCGGTGCAGTGCTGCTTGTGCTAAAGCTAACCCCATTTTTCCTGTGGAAGGATTGCCAATAAACCGTACTGGATCAAGATACTCTCGTGTTCCCCCTGCACTAATCAACACACGCTTACCTACCAAATCTCGCTTCCCAGCGGTGTGTAACAAGGATTGAACATAAGTAATAATCTCTGGGGGTTCTGCCATTCTACCAGCACCAACGCGATCGCACGCCAATAACCCCGATCCTGTACACATTCCATGAAATCGATTATCTGTTAATACCTGTTGCCAATTACGTTGCACCGCCTGCTGTTCCCACATATCAGTATTCATTGCTGGCGCTAGCAATACGGGACAAGTGGAAGCCAAAACAGTATTTGTGAGCAAATTGTCAGCCATACCATATGCTAACTTTGCTAATGTGTTTGCTGTTAGAGGTGCAATTACAATTAAATCTGCCCACTCACCTAAATCAATATGTAATGGACGAAAGTGAGTTGATTGCCAAAAGTTTTCATCTGTATAAGCTGGATGACGGGAAAGTGTTGCGAGAGTCAGAGGCGTAATAAATTTTTGTGCAGAATTAGTGAGAATAACTTTTATCTCCACTCCAATTTTAAACAAAGTGGAAACAACCTCACAGATTTTATAGGCGGCGATACCGCCGCCTATTGCAATCAGAGCCCGTTTCTTCTGAAACATCTACGCCTCATCGTAGGGTTCTAAATCTAAGAGGTGAATATATGATTCAACTAACTCTGGACGGGCAAAAGCGATCGCTCGTAGTAAATGCCAATCATTCAAACCCTCAAAAGCATTACTGTAATTATCCTGCTCCAGACGTGTCGCTAACACTTCCACCTCTTGTGGAGTGATGGTAGCAATTTCTCTTTTAGAAATGCTTAGAGTTTTCATAGTGCTTGCCCCTCCCATTAGCAGCATTTGCATCCAGCATGGGTTGAGTTGCGCTTGACGCAGCCACCCAATATATATTACTCACTTACGAGCGATAATTTCGTAAAAATTTTGAGGATTTCTCACAGAATTCGTAAAAATTTGCTAACCCAAATTAAGTAAAGACAAATTTCCAGTATTTATGCATTGACAACAACAAAATTTCGTAACAACTCTAGCATTTCTGGTCGGATTTCATGACCCATGTCAAACTCATAGTATTCTACAGCGGCTCCCAGAGATTCAAGAGTTTTTCGTGCTGAAACAGCAGCTTGTAATGGCACAACTGTATCTTGTCTTCCATGCATAATAAGAACAGGTGGTAGAGACGCCATATTTTGCGTTTTCACACTTTCTATGTCTTGATGTAAATAACCACTTAAAGAAACTAAACCTGCCAGGGGTAACTTTAATCCTACATCTAAAGTCATAGCCCCGCCTTGAGAAAACCCGCTCAAAATTGTCCGCGACAAAGGTACACCAGTGCTATTTTCTAAAGATTGCAACCAACCTGTTAGTAGCTGCCTACTTTCTACTAACCCTTGATACATATTTTCCATCTGAAGGTCATACCACGCTCTCCCAACAGAGGAATTAGGATGAGGAAAAGGTGCATTCGGAAACAGAAACTGATAATCTGGCAAATTAAAAAACCGCGATAAAGACGCCACATCTTCAGCATTGGCACCCCAACCATGTAAAGTGACAATTAAACCCTTTGGTGGTTGCCCTGTTGTTGGAGGTACACTGATAAACTCTAGAGTGTTAGTCATTAGTTATGAGTCATTGGTCATTGGTCATTGATCCTTAGTCATTACAGATGACGACGGACAAAGGACAGTCAAGCATAAAAAGTATGTAATGACAAGAGAAAAATTTTGCATCAGCAGCAATACTAAGCACTCCAGTGGCATAAGGGCACAATTGAGCGGCGGTAGACAACCTTTGCATCTCTACCAATATATCTCTTCTGTCCGCTGCAACACGGTTATTAGGTGGCGTTTTGCTGCTACTTTACTAGGACTCTGCCAAAGAACACCACGAACAATCTGATTATTGAAATTTTCATCAGCTAGGAATCGTACCATTTTGAATTACCTATGCTGATTTCGTCTAGCTAGTAAGCGCTCACGTATTCCAACTGGGTTAAAACGTTGTTCAGCTTCTTGTCGGATCATTGCTGCTTGACGTTGACGTTCTAAGAGATATGCATCAACTTCAGCTTTATGTCTGAGGTAGTAACCAAGGACTGAGTAAATATCTGAGAGTTGCAGCGAAGTATATTGCTCACTAATTTCTTCTGCTGTAGCCCCTTCAAGAAAAGCTGTTACAACACCATTGCCATCAACTTCTAGGGGCGTAGGTTCAACTAAAATAGCTAATGTCATATCGAATTAATACCTTCCTCTTGAACTCTGACAGACTAATTTGAAATGCTGCCCCAACCCAGAAACTAAGCGACCTAATGTTCTGCTTCACCCGCCGCAAGTAACCTCAGACACTCACAAATAACCTTCGAGGGTCGGGTGCAAGCGGGTTGTTATGCGGCGGTTCCACACTACATCAACACCAAAATACTTTCCGTTTCGCTACTTTTGAATTGAGTGATCGTATCAAAATTATCTCTCAATATTTGAATAATCTTCGATGTTGGACTGTTACCAATACGAAGATAAATAAACTTGGGTGGATGACCATAAAGCAAACTGCGCTGATGGAAGTCGGAATCTTTGGAAACAATCACAAAATCATTCGCCTTTGCATGTTCCCAGATAACTGTATCATCAGTATTTGTCAGTCCTAAAGTTTTGACATGCTCAGAATTAGGATACAAATCGACAATCCTGTCAATGATTCGGTCTGATAGGTTTTCATCCAATAGCAGTTTCACAGGGATGCCACAAACAACTTTCTCTCACGATCAGCTGCAAAAGCAAGACAAGCTTTGATATCTTCTAAGGTGAGTTCAGAAAAATCTTCCAAAATTTCTGCTTCGGTCATCCCACCTGCCAGATATTCCAAGATGTCGTACACGGTGATTCGCATTCGCCGAATACACGGCTTGCCACTACGCTTTCCAGGCTCAATTGTAATGATGTCTTGGTAATCCATAACGTGACAGTTGGTAAAAATATTCGCTTACATCCATCATATTGAGAAGTTTTGTTTCCCAATCACGAACATCGTACACCGCTAAAACTTGTTTGCGTCACTACATATAGCTAAATCCAACAATAAATTCTTCTTCGCGTCCTAACCTTACGCGCAATTCGCAGCTACTCCGCAGGAGCTACGGCATGCCGCTTTGTGTCTACCTGCCTTGGCTGTTTATACAATATGTATCTGCACTAACTGTATTAACACCAAAGGAAACCCAGGAAATATGGCGCGTCTAGCACTGCTGAGTGTATCTAACAAAACAGGATTAATTGACCTTGCTCGTAGCTTAGTAGAAGAATTTGACTTTGAATTCATCAGCAGTGGAGGAACAGCCAAAGCACTGAAAGATGCAGGGCTACCAGTCACAAAAGTTGCTGATTACACAAGTTCTCCAGAAATTCTAGGTGGTCGAGTTAAAACTCTACATCCTCGGATACATGGCGGGATTTTAGCACGGCGAGATGTACCCGAAGACATAGCAGATTTGGAACATAACCAAATTCGCCCGATTGATTTGGTTGTGGTGAATCTTTATCCTTTTGAAGAAACTATTGCCAAACAAGGTGTAACTTTACCTGAGGCGATCGAGCAAATTGATATCGGTGGTCCTGCTATGCTCAGGGCAGCATCAAAAAACTTTGCTCATCTGACAATTTTATGCGACCCGGCGCAGTATGAAGAATATTTACAGGAAATGCGCACCTCAAATGGCGAACCATCCCCAGAGTTTCGTCAAAAGTGTGCCTTAAAGGGATTTTTGCATACGTCTAGCTATGATCAGGCGATCGCCACATACCTGAGTCAGAATCTTAGCAAAGAGGCGGAATCACCTCAACAGTACACCCTTGCGGGCAAACAATTACAATCTCTCCGTTACGGCGAAAATCCTCATCAAAGTGCAGCTTGGTATGAAACTGGTACAACTTCAACTGGATGGGCAGCTGCTACTAAACTTCAAGGCAAAGAACTCAGTTACAATAACTTGGTTGATTTAGAAGCCGCACGGCGGATTATTTCTGAATTCACCGATACGCCAGCAGCAACAATTATCAAACATACGAATCCCTGTGGTGTCGCCTTGGGACATACCATTCAAGAAGCTTACCAAAAAGCATTTAACGCTGACTCTGTTTCTGCTTTTGGTGGAATTGTTGCACTAAACCGTCCGATTGATGCTGGAACTGCTACTGAGTTAACAAAAACGTTTTTAGAATGCGTGGTTGCACCAAGTTGTGATGCCGAAGCACAAGAGATTCTGGCTGCTAAATCAAAAGTGCGAGTCTTAATTTTACCAGACTTGAAGAGTGGACCCAAAGAAAGCGTAAAAGTCATTGCAGGCGGTTTTCTGCTGCAAGCCTCAGATGATGCGGTTGCAAATACTAGTACATGGCAAATCGTCACCGAAAAGAAACCGACTGATGATGAGTTAGAAGAATTGCTGTTTGCTTGGAAAATTTGCAAACACGTTAAGTCTAATGCGATTCTTGTGAGTGGCGATCGCACGACTTTGGGTGTGGGTGCAGGTCAAATGAACCGTGTTGGCTCAGTTAAAATTGCCTTAGAACAAGCTGGGGAAAAAGCCAAAGGAGCAATTCTCGCCAGCGATGGATTCTTCCCTTTTGATGATTCAGTCAAAACAGCAGCCGCAGCCGGAATTAAGGCGATTGTCCAACCAGGGGGAAGTATGCGGGATCAAGATTCCATACTCGCGGCTAATGAACTGGGTTTAGTCATGGTGTTCACGGGTATCCGTCACTTTCTACATTAGACTTCGTGGCAGTTGTTGGGAACGCTTAACAGAACCTCGTAAAATCCACTTTTGCAATCTTGTCTATTGAAGAAGCTCTACAGCGAAGGAGCACCAGGAGCACAGGGGGCGGGGTGCATGGGAGAGGATTACTCCCTACTTTTTCTTTATCTCCCTACTCCCTTCTCCCCGCTCCTTAGCTTCTTCCTTGATGCCTCTATGTCTTTCTTTTTACACATTTATGTCCTAAGAGGGATGTCAAATTGTAAGTAACTCATAAGACATAGAAAAAAATCCCGACTCTATGTCTTAAGACAGTAGAGCAGTTGCACAAGTGTCACCCTTTAGAATTGTGATCTCATTTAACCTGTGATATTGTTTATATGGTGTGAGGAGTAAGTTGAAAACAAAAAGCGCTTGAAGTCGAAACACGGCCAGACGTTCAGGCGCTTTTTGCTTTGCTAAATTCAACACAGAAGGTTCAGTTTTCAAAGTGTCACCTAGGTTACTTGCTCTTTGACAAAGTCAATGTTATTTTCTAGGAGTGTGTGTGAGGAGCAAGTGTAAACAAAAAGCATTTAGGATGGAAACACGGTAACACTCCTGAGTGCTTTTTGTTATCTTTTTTATTGTGTAGGTGTGATCAAGCTCTCATTTTTACAAGTTGCTACGGGTGAGCTTCTTCTGCATCTTTAAGCTCCGTAGGGCAGTGCTAAGCAATTCAAAATTTAAAATATGCTTTACTATGCCGTTCATTAGAACTCGTGGCAATCGTGACAATTGCCACGAGTTGGGTAAAGGGGTGCATGTTAAAGGTTAAAGGGTTTTTATTTTCCCTTACCCCTTCTTTCTTAACCTTTTCCCCGACTTCTGCCACGAAGTCTATTAATAAGTTAGACAATCTTGGACGGTATTTGAAATCAGTGAATAGCTATGGTAGCTATTCACTGATTTAATTATTTTGGTTTGATAAGTTTCTAGAAACTTGCCATCAATCAGTAGATTTGTTTTAGTGAGAAAACGTTAGCTTTTCAGTACCTCGGTTTTTTTACTGAATTTGATACGAATTCTCATCCTCATTAATTTACAAAAATTTCCTGAGATCTTCGATTGATTTCCTCAATTACTGTAGCCATCTGAGTCAATTTAACAGCACACAAACCAGCTAAAAGTGCCAGATCTATATCGTTCACCACATCCTGATATTGGGGATTAAAAAAGCCTTTTTTATCATGCAGTTTGGAAATTTCAAAACTAAGTTCAAGCAAAGCCCTAGAAAGTTCCGTTTGCTCTCGAATAGCATACCCACAAGCCGTGAGAAGTCCGGCTAACTCTGGGTAACTCAGAGTATCTACAATGTCTACAATTTGGTTTACCATAGTTGTGGAAATCCATTTCTAATGGGTTTTACGGAAACTTGAGAAGCAACCTTCGGATTGGTGTCTGGTGTTGCTTCTCTTTTTCAAATTCCTTGAAAGCTTTAAGCTTTCCTTTGTTAATTGATTGTATCTTTTTCCAAAAGACTGCTGTACAAGCTATTGGGACATTTTTACCTCTTTATTCAGTGTTAGGAGTTGCGCTTGGCACGCTTTGGGCTTAGCGCAAAGTGTCCTGTAGGCATACACTCAATCGCCACTGAATCAATTTTGGTTTTATTCAGTCGCCTCATCCTCCAGGTTGCAAAGTTCACATCTTGCACCAAGCCTCAAGAAGTGAGAACAAGGGCGTGAACAGCTATGGGAGGCTCATATCTTGCAGCTAACAAGATAAATCATTCATAGATAGATAAATAAATGTATGTAAGAAAGTGACATTAGAAACCAGAACACTCCTCAGTATATTGAAGTATTTTATATAACTTATTTTTAGCATAATACTACGTAAAAAGAAAGAGGTGTGAACTCGTGGTACTCAACGAAACAAACCTTAGTCCAGAGCGAGAAATGCTTGAAGACATCCTCGCAATCCTTCACTGCTTCAGCAGTAATAAGCGTGGGCAAATAGTGATGTGTTTTTTATTCCAGAATAAACAGCCTTTTTCTGAAGCGACTCCTGAGTGCGATCTCGTCGAACGTGTCTACAGCGTTGTTGCCTTTGGCTACCTGGCGCTTGTCCAGAATGATTGGCATGATTTTTGCACACGCTAGATAGAGAAAGTGAATTTTGATGCAGAAGTCAATGAACGTACTAAACCATAGAAATTTGCTCAAGAAAGCGGCTATTTTCGTAGCAGTCAATAGTGTTACCATTACATCCACATGAAAATCGGCATTTACCTGTTCATCATCGTCGGGGGTCTCCTCCAGTCCTGCGGCGCAGCTATGAACGCGCAGCTTTATCGCTCGTTGAAAAATCCGTGGCTCGCCTCACTGGTTTCTTTCAGTCTCATCGTCGCCTTTTTTGTTTGCGCCGTCGCCGTTGTTCCGAAGCCGCTACCATCCTTGCGAGACATCCAGCTAATGCCTTGGTGGGCACCGTTGGCTGGGTTAGTCGGCGCGGTGGCCGTGTATGCCGGGCTGAAGCTAGTCGGCGAGGTCGGCACGGGCACTTACACCGCGCTCAACGTCAGCGCTGCGATCATTATGTCCATCGCCATTGACCACTTCGGCCTGTTGCACGTTGAGCCGCACTCCTTCAACTTGATGCGCGGCGTGGGTACGTTTCTGCTGATCGTTGGCGTCACGCTGATCTCGCGCTTTTAGGAGCTAGACCGGCGTCCGTCCTGTGAGATGAAATTTTCGTCTCCCTACTCGCTAGGGAAATTAATTTGATTAAACTCACCAACGTTGTCACCAAAGAAAGCTGGTCTTGAAAACGGAACGTGAAGCCAGTTTCCCTTCATTGCGCTCCTCAACATCTCGGTGCTTGTCAGGCACACCTTATACAGCCAGCCAAACCAAGATAAGGCGGAATGTTAAGCGAATGTGAGAAAAGAAAAGCCAATTGCATCAGCCCATAGCCAAAAGCCCAGTCATAACGACTGGGCCTTAATAATAGACAGTGGAGTTATCTCCACTTTGGCTCAATATAAGAAGTTCAGATATAAGTGGTTAGGTTAATAATATCTACCACCACATGAATACCAATTCCGGAAAAGTAACCATAGATTTTTTAACTTCAAGATTGGAGCAGCTTTGGGTACAATCAGGCAGCAGTGAATAGCAAGGAGGAGAAAAGCTGTGAATGCGACTTATACCGGCAGCTGTCAATGTGGACAAATTCGCTATGAAATCCGTGCTGAACCATTAACTCTCTATTTGTGCCACTGTAAGGAATGTCAGAAACAATCTTCCAGCGCTTTTGGAATGTCCCTCACTGTACCACGGGATGCTGTTGTCGTTACCCAAGGACAACCGAAAGCTTGGACACGTAAAGCCGATAGTGGACGTGAGGTGAGTTGCCTGTTTTGCGGTGACTGCGGAACGCGATTGTTCCATGAGCGGGCTTATAATCGAGAAACCATCAACGTTAAAGCTGGAACGCTAGATGACACAAGTTGGTTACGTCCTGTGGGTAACATTTGGACAAGTAGCGCTCAGCCGTGGGTGATAATTTCAGATCAGATGCTCAATTATGAGGGACAGCCACCGGATCTGCGTCCTTTTTGGGAAAAATGGGCTCAACAGCATTCATGAAACCATAGAAAAACTGTTCCTACTCCTGTTTAACAGTCGCGTATGCCCAATCCAACCATGGTAGCAACGCCTCAATATCTGTCGTTTCTACTGTCGCCCCACCCCAAATCCTGATTCCTGGAGGTGCAGAACGGTAGGATGCGATATCATAAGCAACTTCTTGCTTTTGGAGAAGTTTCGCGATTTTTTTAGCGGATTCTGCTTGCTTCTCTGGACTTAAGTTTGTAAACCAATCATCAACAATCTTGAGGCAAATTGAAGTACAAGAACGGGTTTCTGGCTTCTCTGCTAAGAAAGCTGCCCAATCACTTTGCTCAACCCAACGGGCAATTGTCGCCAGATTTGCCTCACTACGACGAATCAAGCCGGGAAGTCCACCAATGCTGTCTGCCCAGAGTAATCCATCAAGCGCATCTTCCACACACAGCATTGATGGGGTGTTAATTGTATCCCCTTTGAAAATTCCTTCAATAAGCTTACCTTTTTGTGCTAAGCGAAACAGCTTCGGTATCGGCCAAGCAGGTTGGTAGCTTTCCAGACGTTCAACAGCACGAGGTGAAAGGACAATGACTCCATGCTGCGCTTCTCCTCCCAGCACCTTTTGCCAAGAGTAGGTCACAACATCCAACTTGTGCCAGGGTATTTCCATTGCGAAAACGGCAGAAGTTGCATCGCAGATGGTCAAACCTTGACGGTCATCTTTGATCCAATCGCCATTAGAAACCCTAACACCTGATGTCGTGCCATTCCACAAAAACACCACATCATGACTAAAGTCAACTTGGTTGAGGTCTGGCAAACCACCATAAGTTGCCTTGAGAACGTTGAGATTAGGCAACTTCAGTTCGTCTACAACATCTTTGACCCATTCCAAACCAAAGCTTTCCCACGCCAAGATATCAAGGGGGTACTTTCCTAACAGGGACCATAGTGCCATTTCCACTGCGCCTGTGTCGGAAGCTGGAACAATGCCCAAGCGATAATCTGCAGGAACACCAAGAATTGTTTTGGAGCGCTCAATGACTTCTTTGATGCGAGCTTTGCCATCCTCAGAACGGTGAGAGCGACCTACAAAAGCATTTTCCAGCTTGGAAACAGACCAGCCAGGACGTTTAGCACAAGGACCAGAGGAGAAATTAGGAACTCGTGGCTTTGTTGTTGGAGGAGTAAGATGTGGTGACATACAAGGTACTTCAGTTATAGATGCGACCTAGTAGAAGGTCGTAACTCGCTACTACTTTACGCCTTGCTTTGTACCTAGGTCAACAGTCAAAATTTCTGAATTCCTACATATAATATAGATGCTTGCTCGCAATCAACAAAAGTTTCTTTTGAGACCGATTGATTTCAACAGAAGTTTTCTTTGAGACTCATTAAGTTTCAGGCATATCATACCTAATACACTGGTTGATAAATTAGGTGAGTCTGAATCTAACTGATAACTGATAACTGTTACTTCTGCTTCGGGGAAATAACCTCAAACTCGAAAAAACCAATGCGACGGTTATCAATGTAGACTGCGATCGTATGTTTACCAGTAGGATCGCCAGAAGCAACAGTCCAAAAGTTCTCAATGACTCCTTTTTTTGCCGACTGTGTGCGCTTTGTCACTGCTTCCATCCCATCGGCTGATATTAATAAATTTTCACCACTACTTGTACTCCAAGTTTCTGGAAGTTTCGGTAATCGAAGGACTTCTTTCCACGTCACTTCATTTTGCTTGTCTTTAAGCTGAATACGCCATCCGTACTGTTTTCCTTCTTGATGTGGCACTTTCGTTGTAGGCAGAAAGGATATTTTACCGTTGCGATCGTCTCTTAAAACCCCAAACTCGGCTTTTTCAATAGTAATGGTTTTAGTATTGATTTCATTGGAAGATACAACGCCATTGACAGCAAAAGAAGATACAACCCATGATGTTAGCCAGCAAGATGATAGTACTATACCGTAAGCTAAATTTTTAACTCGCATCAGCTTTTGTAAAAAAGGACTTGTTAATTCATATATGAATCAACATCCTTTTTCAGATACAATGCTGACATTTCTACTATAAAGAAGTTGGAAATCGGAAGTTGGAAGTTAGAAGACACTTAAGACTGAATTCTTTGTTATTAAGAGTTAAGCGTTAAGAGTTAAGCGTTCCCTGTTCCTTAGTAACAAGAGCGCACCAGATAACATGACTCTTGCTGCGCCCTCGTCCAAAAATATCAATTAAAAATTAAAAAATATTTTTCGGGGAATTCAAAATTCCAAAAACACAAGGTGGTTAACTTGACTACCCACGAAATGCATTAACCCTGCAACGAGAGCCATGACTATCTAACTTGCTTAACGTATTCCAAGTCAAAGCTTCAATGATACCTTCGCTTTCTAAACAGTGTTCTGCTTGAAAAGCCAAAACTGCAGCCTCAGTTTTGGCTCCAAAAATACCATCAATGGCACCAAAGTAGTAGCCACCAACTTGCAGGGGTTCTTGAACAGCCTTGACTACACTTCCACTACTGCCAAAACTTAGTATTGGCAAGCCAGCAAATCCGTTGCACAAATATGCCCAGGTCTGTTGTCCCACAATCCCATCTATACTTAAGAAAGCAAGACACTGCAAGTATTTCACAGCATCTCTGGTTTGGTGGTCAAAGTAACCTACGGTAGAAACTGACAAAGGAGATACTGAGACAGTATCTAGTTGAGCAAGTCGCCGATTTAAGGCTTTCTGCATTTCTCTAACAATTTGACCACAAGCACCAAATTGTAAGGTTGGTTTCTTTGTAGGGAGTTGAAGTGTTATAGACAGAACCATAATGTCACTTTAAATATGTAAGCATATATTAAGGACTTATAACAGAATCGTTAAAGTTCCCTAACATAACTACGTCAAAAGAAAGAATCTTGTTTTTTGATACCAGTAGTGTTGAGCAATATTTTTTTGCTAGGATCGACCAACTTCAGTTATTTGACTTAACTACTAGCAGATTGCGGAGTATTGCTAGATATGCATCAGATCCGTCTGTCAACAGAGTTTTGGATGTATCTAATTTTCATAATATCTTTCAAAAGATGAGTATCTTTGGCGATTACTCTTTGCTTTTTAGTAGTACAATTGTTCTATAGTAAGAAATTTTGGTCTTGGCGCTGCTTCCAAAAGGACGGCACCTATGAGAAAATCGCCAGTTGCGCCGTGCTTTCATATGGACAATCTCCTGTGAAGGCACTGTGCTCTTGTCTCTATGTCCGTAGGACACAATGAACTTCTAAAAATCCAGTATTATTGAGTACCATGATGACACCACTGAAGAATGCAATTGCTATCCCAGATGACAAACAAGCAATTGCAAAATCAGACTTCGACCAACAATATTTAGAAGAAAGAGCTACTGTGCTCAAAAGCATTGTGGATGATAGTATTTCCTTCCAAATGCTTGCTGATGCGACTGAAACAATTTTGCGTCATGCCTTTTGGTTAGCCAAGCAAAAACAGAAGCGCTCTGTAAGAGAGTATAAAAGATTACTTTTTGACTCTGGTTGGAAGGGTGAAGAAAAAAAATATCTCAAGATTGCAGCAGCATTTCAAAAGTTCTCGCCTCAAGAGTTAGCACAAATTGAACCAAGTACTGTATATCAGCTAGCACAGAATAGCAATAAGTACAAACAAATTATAGATAGGCTTTTAGACTTAACTGCAATTACCCAAGATGCTGTACGCTCTTTGATGAGAGAACCGCGCACTCCTAAAGAAGACAAACCTGAAAAACCAAGTATTTGGCGGCGCACAAAGAATGGCGGGAGGTACTGCCAAATTCCACCAATTCACGAAACTGATGATCGGACTGGGACGACTTTACAAAAGATGATAGATGACGAGGGGTTGAGTGCACAGCATATTGTGGCTGAAGCTGTAGCGCTACGACAAGCCTATAAAGAAGGGCGGCTGACAGTTGTGGAAAAAAACTAACTTAAATTGTCGTGGAAGATGGCGATCTGCTGCTATGCTGCCGCGAAGCTATCGCCTCAATAGTCATGCACCAAACGAGATCCTCGACTTCTGTCAGAAGTTGGGGATCTTGGTTTTAGGCGATCGCACAAGCGGCGGCAACAGCCTCGCTTTCAACTCTCTTTTACCAATATCTTCATTGAGCGCGATTGGCAAAACGAGTTTATCTGCTCAAATTACGGAGAGTACCTGTTTAGCGATCGCTATAATGATATCGAGCTTGAATAAACTCAATTCGGTCATCACTAACTACATAAACAATACGATCTGCTTGAGTCAGACGACGAGACCATGCGTTTGCATCTTGGTATCTCAATCTTTCCGGTTTGCCTGTTCCTTCAAATGGATTGCGTCTTATCTCCTCAACTAGAGATAAAACCCGGAGTGCAGTCTTTTTATTTGTCTCTACCCAATAGGTGAGGTCTTCCAGAAACCTTCGGTCAAAAACAAGGTCACGTTCTAAAATATCCTTTTGAGAAGTTTCAGACTGCGGAAGTTCTTCTGGTTCTAAATTCTCTGACATTGACTTTTTATTCTTCGTCAAGCCCAAACTCCTGACGCAGCTCTTCTATTGTTCTAGGTTGATTAGTTCTTGCTTTAACACGTTCCAAAGCATCTAAAAGACGTGCTGCATTCTCTGGTGACTGAAACAAGTATGCTGTTTCTATGATGCTATTTAGTTCCGCAGTCGGAATGACGGATACGCTTTCAGAACCATCACGAGTCACAACTACAGGTTCACGACCTGTGATTGCCTCGTCATAAATTTTGTCAAAGTTGTTGCAAGCTTCGGTGTAGGTTGTCTGGCTAGTCATTTTTTACTCCTGACTCTCTTTATTCTTTCATAATTTTCTTTCTGAGTCACCCTACAATATGTTCTAGCAAATTAGGTTGAATGGATGAAATAGAATTGTAAATGTTGAGCGCTGGTTTATCAAAGTTAACGAATTTGCTGCTGTCGCTGGATATTAGCAGGATTATTCACGTTGTGTGAAACAATGAAGCGAACTATAGCAAAGATGGATAGCTCCAAGAACAAGTACAAAGGAATTTGCCACCAACGATAACGATATCGAGCAAATCGAATTTTTGATTTTATGTCAAAGGAATGATGTCAAACTTGATAAAAATCTGGGTAAGACATATTTTGGGCGCAATCCCAGATGACTTTGTAACGCTCATTGTTTGGTTTGGAGTCATACCTCAAGACGGTGACAACTTTCGCCATCTGATCTGTTGGCAAAATCTTTTCTAAGCTATCTGCCGCTCGCCTACGGGTGTCTTGAGACTGTGAGGTGGCGATTAACTTTACCAAAGCAGCGATCGCACTTTTGTTGCCAACAGCTATTTTCCCTAAGCTCTCTGCGGCTCGCCTACGGGTGTCTTGAGACTGTGAGGTAGCGATTAAGTTTTCCAAAGCAGCGATCGCACTTTTGTTGCCAACAGCTATTTTCCCTAAGCTCTCTGCCGCTTGCCTACGGGTATATTCATCCTGTGAGGTAGCGATTAAGTTTTCCAAAGCAGCGATCGCACTTTTGTTGCCAACAGCTATTTTCCCTAAGCTCTCTGCCGCTTGCCTACGGGTATATTCATCCTGTGAGGTAGCGATTAAGTTTTCCAAAGCAGCGATCGCACTTTTGTTGCCAACAGCTATTTTTCCTAAGCTCTCTGCCGCTTGCCAATGGGTGTCTTCATCCTGTGAGGTGGCGATTAAGTTTTCCAAAGCAGCGATCGCACGCTCGTTGCCAGGATCTATTACATCTAAGCTCTCTGCCGCTTGCCAATGGGTGTCTTCATCCTGTGAGGTAGCGATTAAGTTTTCCAAAGCGTCTATTGCACTCTTGTTGCCAACAGCTATGTTCCCTAAAATCTCTGCCACTTGGCAACGGGTGGATTCATCCTGTGAGGTAGCGATTAAGTTTTCCAAAGCAGCGATCGCACGCTCGTTGCCAGGATCTATTTTTCCTAAGCTATATGCCGCTTGCCAACGGGTGGATTCATCCTGTGAGGTAGCGATTAAGTTTTCCAAAGCAGCGATCGCACGCTCGTTGCCAACAGCTATTTCCCCTAAGCTATATGCCGCTGGCCAACGGGTGAATTGATCCTGTAAGGTAGCGATTAAGTTTACCAAAGCAGCGATCGCACTTTTGTTGCCAACAGCTATTTCCCCTAAGCTCTTTGCCGCTGGCCAACTGGTGGATTCATGCTGTGAGGTGGCGATTAAGTTTACCAAAGTATCAATCGCAGTTTGGTTACCAGGATCTATTCTCCCTAAGCTTTCTGCCACTCGCGTCCGGCTGTCTGGAGACTGTGATGTAGTGATTAAGTTTACCAAAATATCAATCGCAGTTTGGTTACCAGCACCAATTTGCCCTAAGCTCTCTGCCGCTTGCCAACGGGTATATTCATACTGTAAGTCGGGGATTAACTTCGCCAAAGCTGTAATGGCTTTTGCGCGATGCGTCTGCTGCAGTGCTGTCTTTGCTCGTTTTTTAATTGGATCTACAAACGTCTTCCACTGCTTTTCTCTCGTATTGAAATAACCAAAACCCCACTGAACAATTTGCGCCACAACTTCATCGGCTCTAGAACATTCTCCAAATTCGGCAATCCCTGCTGCGGCTAAAAAATAGGCTCGATACTTGTAAAATCCTCTGCATCCGTCCTGAAACTTTACTAATGCCTCTATAAACTCTTCCTTGTGTACTTTTTCCACATCTTCTCGCCCCAACCACAGCAAAATCACCTCTTTCCACTGCGGCTCAAAAATTCGATAAGGCTTAGATTTACCTGTCTTTTTATCTTTTACAAGTTTATTTTTGTGTTCGCGAGGCAAGAAAAAGTCCCAATCATCAATTGCTAGCGCGGCGAAATATTCTTCAAAGGTGGCATGAAAGAACGCATAAACTTTTTCTTTTGATTGGGATTCAGCTGCAATTCCGACATGATTCAACCAATTAAGCCGCAGTGCTTTGTAAAATGGGGAATTCTCATCATCTGGAGCACCTAGCTCCTTTCTAATAAAACTTTCCAGCAACCGGAACCGGGAACCGCCTTCTTTAACATCACGTAGCGCCAAACGTCCCAATGCATTGTTTAATTTCTGTTGTTCTGTAGTGCTAATAGAAAAACGGTTTTGTTTCCATGTGTAGATTTGCTGGACAAACTGCTGGTAAAGTCCCGCCTTTGTCTGTGGTAAATTCCCCTCCTCACTGAGCCAAGTGCTACACAATAGCGTCAACCGCAGAGGATTTTGTACCAAGTCTCGCAAGCGTCCCCGTTCCGGGTTATCCAACTCTGCCTTCAACCGTTCCGCCTTACTCCCCCTCTCCTCACTGAGAGATTGAGGGGTAAGGTTCCGAAACCAATTATCGATAAACTCATGCACCTGCTTAGGATAATCAAAATCCAGTAGGCGATAAGTTTCAAAGGTTTCTAGCGCATTGTAATCCGCTTGCCAGACATTCAGCCGACAAGTAAGCACCACTCGCGACTGGGCGATCCATCCTGTGAGTTGTTGCGCGATCGCCTGCAACGTCTGCACACCCGATACAGCCACCTCATCCACTCCATCCAACAACAACCAGACTCGCCCCTGCTGAATTTGTGTTGTCAATTCTGCTTTCGCCTGAGTCAACTGTGTTGGTGGAACAGCCAAAGAAAGCCAATTGTTGAACAATACCTTCGCCAAAAAAAGAGGATAAATATCTCAATCCCAAAACCTCGACTACTCGTCCCAAGTGGCGAACCGGATGACGCTTCGCTCTAATGGGCGGTGTCAGGAACGGGCTAGAAAAATTT